>NZ_VFUZ01000002.1 GCF_006658505.1 Mesorhizobium sp. B2-4-15 | reverse complement strand
TCCGGTGCGCGCGCCGCCGACGCCGTCGTCGTCGCCGAGCCGGAACCCGCTGAATACGTCAAGATCTGCGATGTCTATGGCGCTGGCTACTTCTACATCCCCGGCACCGAAACCTGCCTGCGTATCGGCGGCTACGTCCGTTACCAGGCCAGCGCTGGCGAGCAAGGCTCGTTTGACGGGCGCACGGCTACTGACCATGAAGATGGCGGCGAGAACGACACCTGGTCCAAATATGCCCGCCTCTCGCTGAGGACCTGGACTGGCCAGGAAACCGAGCTTGGCACCCTGAAGACCTACACCGAGACCCGCTTCACATATAGCAACGGCTCATCAGGCACTTCGCTGAACTTTGCCTGGATTCAACTTGGCGGCCTCCGCGTCGGTGCTGACGAATCGGCCTTCGATACGTTCACTGGGTATGCCGGCAACGTTATCAACGACACGCTGGTTCCCTATGGTGGATTCGAAACCAATGTCATCCAGTACTACTTCGATGCCGGCAACGGGTTCTCGGCCGTGGTGTCGTTGGAACAGGGCTCCGACCAATCATCGGATAGCATCGATGTTCCTGACGCTACGATTGACAGCTATGTACCTAATGTCGTCGGCGGCGTGAAGTACACGCAGGGCTGGGGTTCGATCAGCGGCGTCGTGGCTTACGACAGCAACTACGAAGAAGTCGCCGGCAAGGTCCGTGTGGACGTGAACGTCAATGACGCGATCTCGCTGTTCGCCATGTTCGGCTACGGCTCGGACAACAACCTCAACGACCCGGCCAACGTGATTTCGGCGCATGGCCGCGGCTTCTACAAGCAGTGGGGCGGCAACTGGGCCTGGTGGGCCGGCGGCACGTACAAGTTCAACGAGAAGACCTCGTTCAACCTCCAGGTGTCGGGTGACGACGACAAGAACTACGGCGTTGCGGCGAACGTTGCCTACGACATCGTTAAAGGCTTCACGGTCACGGCCGAAGTTGACTACGACCACTATGGTCGCTTCGACGATCCGGCCAGCTTCACCAACGTCAACTGGACCGGCGCCGACAAGAAGAACAGCGTCGGCGGCATGCTCCGCTTCCAGCGCTCGTTCTAATCAGCAGCGTCTGACTGAAATCGAACCCGGCGGGCAACCGCCGGGTTTTTCATATTAGGTGACGCGATTATCTGATCGAGTCGTGCGAGCAGCAGTCCAGGGCTTCGTCACCCTAGCGCGGAGCGGTAGCGACGCGACTGCGCAGACCCGAGAGTTCATGCCGTGACCCGCGAGTGCAGCCGCGGCACGGGATATTGCGCGGCGCCCGAGGGACAGCCCCTCTGGCCTGCCCGCCCTCCGCAGCGGCGGCGCAGCTGCTGCGAGGGGTGTGAAGGAACTCGACGCAGGGTACCCGATTCTGGACCGCTCGACCCTTCGGCAAAGTCACAGGATCCAGGGTCTGCGCTCCGCTTGGGGTCCGGACTCGGCAGGGTAGCGACGGAGCAAAGGCCCGAAAAGAAGTTTCGCGCGAGCGCGGTTCTTGTAAGCCATCACGCAATCAGCAGCGTTGCCGGGCGTGAGGATGAACGCCCAAGGGCGGCAGGATTCGTCGACTATCGCGTGAATCTTGCTGTTTGGCCGCCTTTCGTGAGGTTGATCGCCTGAAAATCGGCCCTTTTTCCGCCGTGAACGCAACGGTGAACCTTTACACTGCTGGAATCCAAGGCCGCCTATTCAGGCGGATCGTCAGGCGAGGCAACGCTTTTGAATATATTTTGCCAAACGCCCCTCTCTCCACCGCGCAAAGCGGTTGTAGACCGTCTTGTGCGGACCATAGTCCTTCGGCAATCCTGCCAGCGGCAGCCCACTGCTCATCGTTGAACCAAAACAAGCTCGCATCCATCGCCTTGATCCCCCAACTTTCGATTAAGCCGTTGAATCAGATCAACCTTGTTTGGGTCTGGACCCTAGTCTAGGATGATGAAGCCATGGCGGTTGCGCCCCAACCGCAAATGTTTGTTAAACCTCAGCCAAATCTCCCAAAGCGTCGATCAACGGCTGAATCTCGCTTTCGTAATTCTTCCATCGCTTGACGGAGGACTTGTATATCGGCTGGCGAACCTGCCAGAGGCTGTAGGTATTTACCGAGCTATCCCTGTCAAAGAAGCGCAGGCAGGCGTTGTCCCATGGCAAGCCAAGATAATCTATGAGACGACGCGACTGCTCCTCTTGATTTTCAATCAACGTCTCATAGCGATTTTCAAAGATGCGACCCGGAAGAACCTTTGTCCAATGCCGCATCAGACGATCATACTCGCGGTAGTAAAGACCTAGTGTCTGAAGGTCGGCGCTGTAGCTGTGCGTTGTGCTGAATTGCAGAACAAAGCAGGAGACACAATTGTCGATGGCATCGCGACGACAATGAATGATGCGTGCATTGCTAAAAAGAATGCCGATCAGGCCGATCAGCTCGAAATTGTGGGGCATCTTGTCGACGATTCGAAGCGCGTCAGGCGCTCGCTGACGTAGATAGGCAAGATGTTCTGCTGCCAGCATCTTGGTCAGTTCGGGAGTAATCGTCGCGACCGATTTGCCGGGGTCTGTCTCGGAGCTGCCCTTGAGGCCGATCCCATTGGCCATTCGTCTGAGCTTGCTGAGCTCGCCGGCGCCATGAACATTGGGATGGCTGGCACAGATCTGTTCGGTCAGTGTCGTTCCCGAGCGAGGCATGCCGACAATGAATACAGGCACCTCCGACGGGCTGCCATGAGCCGCCATCGAGGCCACCATTTCCGGAGTGAAAGTTTCGATCACGGCATCCACCCACCGGCGGTAGTTTTCCAGATCGAATTTTTGGCCTCCGGCTTGATTTCCTTTCTTGAAGTGGTCCATCGCCTCCTTGTAATGACCGAGGTCGTTGAGCAGCTTTCCAGCCGCGTGATGGAGCATTGCCGCTCCTTCCGCTCCATGGGCCGGGTCTCGAAGTTCCGTCAGGATCGCCGTGAGTTCCGGCGGCTCTTCGGTGAATTTGCGCGTGTGTACAAGTGCGTTGTA
The DNA here is from genome assembly GCF_006658505.1 of Mesorhizobium sp. B2-4-15. GTDB lineage: Bacteria > Pseudomonadota > Alphaproteobacteria > Rhizobiales > Rhizobiaceae > Mesorhizobium. Next base: position 394,065 of record NZ_VFUZ01000002.1, on the reverse strand, counting down.
CGCGTTTGGCACGGCAATGCGCCTTTCTACTGCCTCTTTCAGATGAACCGCGGCTTCGTCCATACGACCGAGACTTGCGAGCGCGTGGGGCAGCCCCATCCGGGCGAGAGGATGATCTCGATTGATCTTGAGCGCCTTCTCGAAGAGCGGCAGCGCCATTTCTCCTTTGTCAAACGCATTGTAAGCATTACCCAAGGCACAAAGCGCTTCCACCAGATCCGGCTTCAATGCCAAGGCCTGCTGAATGTGCTTGATCGCCGGCGTAAATTCGCTGAGCTTCAAATAAATTTCGCCGAGGCTAAGGTGGTAGTAAGGGTTTCCAGGCTCTTCGCCGACCGCCCTGGCGAAATATCGCAAAGCTTTCTCGTCGTCGTGGCCGAGGCCGAGCGTTCCCAGGATATACAGAGCCAGCGGATGGTTCGGCGTGCGCGCCAACACGTGCTGGCAGAGTTCCTCTGCCTCAGCCAATCGTTCAGCTTTCTGTAGTTCTAGCGCCTGCCTCAGTGCCATATCGTCGGAATGGCCGCGAGCCGAACCGGCTATTGGCTGCCTTTGCGGTGGTGCAGTTTTCGGCGATACGACCTTGCGCGATGTAGACTGGGTTTTGAGGTGCTTTGCCCAAGCGGGCGGCAATCGATTGCTCATTGTATTTCGCTAGCAAAAGCGGCCGGAGGAATCCAGTCGGAGCATGCAGTTTGTGTCGCGGACGAGGCATCGCCCATGGCGAAAACGTATCGTCAGGTAGGCGCGGCAGCCACGTCTTGGGTTCCGTTCATCGAGACACGCCTAGGCAGCATTCGCCGAGCGCATCGACAGGCGGCGTAACCCCGTCAACAATGTCCATTTCCGCTTCTTAATGCAACTTGCACCCACCTTTCACTCACGCTAGCAAGAGGGCCCCTTTCTACGCGAGCTTTCCGTCCCATGCGTCAGCGCCCTACCCTCTCGCCGGTCATCGCCGCACTTCCGTCGACCGTGCCCTTTGTCGGCCCCGAAGCACAGGAGCGTGAGCGCGGGCGGGCTTTCCGCGCCCGTATCGGCGCCAATGAGAGCAGTTTTGGCCCTTCGCCGCGCGTCATCGCTCGCATGGAGAGGGTCGCGCGCGACCAGTGGATGTATTGTGACCCCGACAATTACGATCTCAAGGTGGCGGCTGCGGCGCATCACGATGTGGCGGTCGAGAACATCGTTGTCGGTGAAGGCATTGACGGATTGCTCAGCCTGGTGGCGCGCATGTATGTGGCGCCCGGCGACGCCGTGGTGACCTCGCTTGGCGCCTATCCGACCTTCAACTTCCATGTTGCCGGCGTCGGCGGACGGCTTGTCACCGTTCCCTACGAGAACGACCGCGAGAGCCTGGATGGCCTGCTCGCGGCGGTCGTCCGGGAAAAGGCGCCGCTGGTCTATCTGTCCAATCCCGACAATCCGATGGGCAGTTGGTGGGAAGCCGACGAGATCATCCGCTTCATCGAGGCGCTGCCGGAAACCACTATGCTGGTGCTCGACGAGGCCTATGGGGAACTGGGGCCTGCCTCGGCCTTGCCGCCGATCGATGTCTCGCGCCCGAACGTCATCCGCATGCGGACGTTTTCAAAGGCCTATGGGCTTGCCGGCATACGCTGCGGCTACGCCGTGGCCGAAGCCGAGGTCATCCGCGACTTCGAGAAGATCCGCAACCACTACGGTGTCAGCCGCATGGCGCAGATCGCCGGCGTCGAAGCGCTTGCCGACCAGGCCTATCTCGAGACGGTGGTGGCGCGGGTGGCTGCCGGGCGCCAACGCATCGCGGCGATCGCCGAGCAGAACGGCTTGAAGCCGCTTGCCTCGGCAACCAATTTCGTCACCATCGACTGCGGCCATGACGGCGCCTTCGCGCTGAAAGTGCTGCAGGGGCTGCTGTCGCGCGACGTCTTCATCCGCAAGCCGATGGCGCCAAGGCTCGACCGCTGCATCCGTGTCAGTGTCGGTCTCGACCACGAACTGGACATTTTCGCCGAGGAACTTCCCGGCGCGCTGGCGGCTGCGCGCGGAAACTAGCGCATCTCCAAGCTCTCGGAAGCGATCGCTGCGCCGAGCAGATGCCTGGCGCGTGCCGACACATACGATAGCTCAGCGGCTTCCCTGATGGCCGACCGGGCGGCCCGCCCGCGCTCCATGGCTCATTAATTTGATGGCCATGATCTCTTCAGCAGTTGCCTTCGTTCGATCCTGCGCCAGACTCTAGGCAAGGGAGCGAGCCATGGATGACCGGACAAGAGCAGTGCAGGCGCGCGTCCACGGCAAGGTGCAAGGTGTCGGCTACAGGATCTGGGCGCGAGGCGAAGCGAGTGGACTTGGGTTGATGGGCTGGGTACGCAACGAAAGAGACGGCTCGGTGACGGCGCGACTTTCCGGGGCTGACGCGGCGATCTCAGCCATGATCGAACGGCTTGGGCAAGGCCCGGCAGGCTCATCGGTCTCAAGGGTGGATGTGGAGGAACTCGAGAGTTGGACCGCGCCTGGAGATTTCAGGATCGTCGCATAGGCAGGGCCTAGGTTACAGGGCCTTGAATTAATTGAACGTTCGTTTTATTATTACCCCCTTGGCGAGGCAACTATGGCGCGCACCACAGGATCGGACGGCGAACGAACCGAGGCGGCAGTCCGCGAGGCGGCGGTCAATCTGATCGCGCGCTACGGCTATGAGGCGATGTCGATGCGCCAGCTGGCCGCCGAGGTCGGCGTGCAGGCCGCCGCGCTCTACCGCTATTTCCCGACCAAGGAAGACCTGCTGTTCACGCTGATGCGCGAGCATATGGAAGGGCTTCGCGAGGCTTGGGAAAACGCCAGGCCAGACCATGCCGATCCGACCGGGCAGCTTGCTGCCTATGTGCGCAATCACATCGCTTTCCACATCGAGCGCCGGCACGCCACGCATGTGTCGAACATGGAGTTGCGCAGCTTGTCGCCCGACAGGCTGACGCAGATCCTGCGCCTGCGCACAGCCTACGAAAAGGAGCTGCGCGCCATCCTGCGCGACGGCGCCGAGGCGGGCACCTTCAATGTCGAGGACACCGGCCTGACGGCCATGGCGCTGATCCAGATGATGACGGGCGTCATCGTCTGGTTTCGCCCGGGCGAGCGGCTATCGATCACTGAAGTGACGGCGACATATCTTTCAATGACAATGCGCCTGGTCGGCGCCAGGATCGGCGGTGCGGAGGAACGGCATGTATACGAACACGCTCGGCTTCGGGCATGACGAGGACATCGAAGCGCTGCGCGACATGGTGCGGCGCTTTGCCCAGGACAGGATCGCGCCTGTTGCCGCCGACATCGACCGGTCGAATGAATTCCCGGCGCATCTATGGCGCGAACTCGGCTCACTCGGCCTGCTCGGCATCACCGCCGACCCCGACTTCGGCGGCAGCGGCATGGGCTATCTCGCGCATGTGATCGCGGTCGAGGAGATTTCGCGGGCCTCGGCATCGGTCGGCCTGTCCTACGGCGCTCACTCCAATCTCTGCGTCAACCAGATCAACCGTTGGGCGACGTCGGCGCAGAAGGAAAAATTCCTGCCGGCGCTGTGCTCGGGCGAACGTGTCGGTGCGCTGGCGATGTCGGAATCCGGCGCCGGCTCCGACGTCGTCTCGCTCAAGCTGCGCGCCGAGAAGCGCAACGACCGCTATGTGCTCAACGGCACCAAGATGTGGATCACCAACGGTCCGGACGCTGAAACGCTGGTCGTCTACGCCAAGACCGATCCGGAACGGCAATCGCGCGGCATCACCGCCTTTATCGTCGAAAAGACGATGGCCGGATTCTCCGTGGCGCAAAAACTCGACAAGCTCGGCATGCGCGGCTCCAACACCGGAGAGCTCGTGTTCGAGAATGTCGAGGTTCCCTTCGACAATGTGCTGCACGAGGAAGGGCGCGGCGTCGAAGTGCTGATGTCGGGGCTCGATTATGAGCGCACCGTGCTCGCCGGCGGCCCGATCGGCCTGATGGCCGCGTGCCTGGACGTGGCTATCCCCTATGTGCAGGAGCGCAAGCAGTTCGGCCAGCCGATCGGCGAGTTCCAGCTGGTGCAAGGCAAGCTTGCCGACATGTACACGGTGATGAACGCCGCGCGCGCCTATGTCTATGCCGTGGCCGCGGCCTGCGACCGCGGCCAGACAACCCGCAAGGACGCCGCTGGCTGCGTGCTGTTCGCCGCCGAGAGGGCAACGCAGATGGCGCTCGACGCCATCCAGCTGCTGGGCGGCAATGGCTATATCAACGACTATCCGACGGGCCGCCTGCTGCGGGACGCCAAGCTCTACGAGATCGGCGCCGGCACCAGCGAAATCCGCCGCTGGCTGATCGGCCGCGAGATCATGGCGGAGGGGGTGTGATGTCCTCCTCCGCCACTTCAGCCGAATGCCTTGGGCAGCTCATCGGTTGGCTTGGCAACGATCTGGTACGGGTCGCGCCACAGAACCTCGCGCTGGCGCGCCGACGTGATCGAGCGCACCGGCAAGCCGCCCTCCTCGATCAACCAGGCGCAATAGCGTGCCCGGCTGATCGCTTCCCGGGCGTCCGGATGGAACCAGCAGATGCCCCAGATCGAGTTACGGCGCTTGAAGTGCCGGCCAACCCGGCCTGGAATAGGCAAATGTTGATTGAACCAGTCGAACTGACCCTGAAGTTCGTCATGAATCCAATCCGGGCAGCCGCTCCGGTGCAGATACCAGGACGCGTGGAAGAAGCCGGTCTCCACCCGGCTCTTCGGGTGGATCAGCGGCGTTACGAACCGCAAATACATTTTGACACCCACCGCGCCTCAAAGCGCGGTGTTCCTTTTGCTCAAACTCGGGACGTGGAAAGCCGCCCTTCGGCGGCGTCAGGCCATGGCCGAAGGGAGACATCTGGTGAAATGCAAAAGCATGCCTTTCATCGTCGCCTCCTGAGGGTGTCATTCATACAAAGGCTGCCACGCTTGGCACGCAGCATCCGGGCGCGGGCTGTTACACTGGTTCCGCAACGGCATCAAGGGGTGTGAGGACAACGTGGCTACATTGCAAACCCAGATTTCACCCTCTTCCGAAACCTTTCGCGCCAACGCCGAACGCATGCGCGAACTGGTCGCCGACATCGCCGAAAAAGCCACCGCCGTCGAACGCGGTGGCTCGGACGAGGCGCGCGAACGGCACATTTCCCGCGGCAAGCTGTTGCCTCGGGAACGTCTTGCTCAACTGCTCGATACCGGATCGCCCTTCCTCGAGATCGGGCAGTTCGCCGCGTGGTCGATGTATGGCGAGGACATTTCCTCGGCCGGCATGATCGCCGGCATCGGCCGCGTCGAAGGCACGGAGGTAATGGTCGTCGTCAACGATGCCACGGTGAAGGGCGGCACCTATTATCCGCTGACGGTGAAAAAGCATCTGCGCGCGCAGGAGATCGCGCTGCAGAACAATTTGCCCTGCATCTATCTGGTCGACAGCGGCGGCGCCAACCTGCCCAACCAGGACGAGGTGTTCCCCGACCGCGAGCATTTCGGCCGTATCTTCTACAACCAGGCCAATATGTCGGCGGCCGGCATCCCGCAGATCGCTTGCGTCATGGGTTCCTGCACGGCTGGCGGCGCCTATGTTCCGGCGATGTCGGACGAGACGATCATGGTGCGCAACCAGGCAACCATCTTCCTCGGCGGCCCGCCGCTGGTGAAGGCGGCGACCGGCGAGGACGTCAGCGCCGAGGATCTGGGCGGCGCCGACGTGCACACACGGCTTTCCGGCGTCGCCGACCATTACGCGATGGACGACGAACATGCCCTCGCCATCTGCCGTCGCATCATCAAGAACCTGAATCGGAACAAGGCCGTGAGCCTGAACTTACACAAACCAATTCCGCCACTTCATCCGACGGACGAGCTCTATGGCGTGGTGCCGACCGATCTGCGCCAGCCCTATGATGTGCGCGAGGTCATTGCCCGTCTTGTCGACGGCTCCGAATTCGACGAGTTCAAGCAGAATTACGGCACGACACTGATCACCGGCTTCGCCCATCTCCATGGCATGCCGGTCGGGATCCTCGCCAACAACGGCGTGCTGTTTTCCGAAAGCGCGCTGAAGGGCGCGCATTTCATCGAGCTGTGCTGCCAGCGCAGGATTCCGCTGGTCTTCCTGCAAAACATCACCGGCTTCATGGTCGGCAGGAAATACGAGGCTGGCGGAATCGCCAAGGACGGCGCCAAGCTGGTGATGGCGGTTGCCACCGCCAGCGTGCCAAAGGTGACCGTCATCATCGGCGGTTCGTTCGGCGCCGGCAATTACGGCATGTGCGGCCGCGCCTACTCGCCGCGTTTCCTGTGGATGTGGCCGAACGCCCGCATCTCGGTGATGGGGGGCGAACAGGCGGCAACCGTGCTCGCCATGGTCAGGCGCGAAGGCATCGAGCGCAAGGGGGGTGCATGGAGCGCGGAGGAAGAGACGAAGTTCAAGAAGCCGATCCTGATGAAATACGAGCATGAGGGCCATCCGCTCTACTCGTCCGCCCGCCTCTGGGACGACGGCATCATCGACCCGGCGAAGACGCGCGAAGTGCTGGCACTGAGCCTTTCCGCGGCACTCAACGCCGAAATCGAGGACACGCGCTTCGGCGTGTTCAGGATGTGAGATGAGGAAGGCGCTGGACAGGATCCGCATCCGCACCGGCGACATCACGAAGCTGGATGTCGACGCCATCGTCAATGCCGCCAATACCTCGCTTCTCGGTGGCGGTGGGGTCGATGGCGCCATTCACCGCGCGGCGGGCCGCGAGCTTGAATTCGAGTGCCGGATGCTGAACGGCTGCGACGTTGGCGACGCCAAGATCACCAAGGGTTATAAACTGCCGGCTCGGCATGTCATCCACACGGTCGGGCCAGTCTGGCAAGGCGGCGGCAAGGGTGAAGCCGAACTGCTGGCCTCCTGCTACCGGCGTTCGCTCGAAGTAGCCGTCGCCAATGACTGCCGCTCAGTGGCATTTCCAGCAATCTCGACTGGTGTCTACCGCTATCCGAAAGAGGCTGCGGCCGGAATCGCCGTCGATGTGGCCAGTGATTTCATCGAACGGAGCGCGGTTCCCGAAATCATTATTTTCTGCTGCTTCGACGAACCAATGGTAGAAATATACCGGCGGGCCCTTGCTGCATTTGGTGACAATTGAACTTTACAAGCCAGACTTTTCGTCCACTCACGACATTGCGATCCACCCCTGCGGAGCTGGTGGCATCGGAAAAAGTTCGCTATTGCTCATCCTGCACCTTGCAACTGGGATGGGGTAAAAATGAAACTGAAGTATTTTTGGAGGGTGTCCACCTCAATACTTTCAGCATTGCTTCTATTCGCGGCATCTGGCGTGAGCACGGCCGGATCGCTAGCGGGAAGCGAGGGAGACAAGCACTTCCCACCGACCTTGTCTGGAGATCCGAAGTCGCCATGCACAAAGGCCTACAAAGCCTATGTGGCGGCCAGTGGCCATTCCGCCTATGCCACCACACCATATTCAAGGGTGGTTTCACTGTACATCCTGTGCGGCGCGCGCCTGAATGCGCCATCGCAAAAGGTGGCGGAAGAGCTTGCCATGAAATCCTGCGTGGCCACGCGCGCGCACTACAAAGTAACGAATGGCGGCGCCTGCGAGATCGCCGCCTCGAAATAGGCGCGCGCCCACCAGCATGGCGCCGCCCGACGCAGATCCGGGAGGCTCCATGTTCAGCAAAATCCTGATCGCCAATCGGGGCGAGATCGCTTGCCGTGTCATCCGCACGGCCCGGAAGCTGGGCGTGCACACCGTCGCTGTCTATTCGGATGCCGACGCCAAGGCCCTGCATGTCGAGATGGCCGATGAGGCGGTTCATATCGGCCCCTCGCCCGTCGGCGACAGCTACCTGCGCGGCGACAGGATTGTCGCGGCGGCCCTGGCGATGGGCGCGCAGGCCATCCATCCCGGCTACGGCTTCCTGTCGGAAAACCCTGATTTCGTCGACCAGGTGGTTGCGGCGGGCCTCGCCTTCATCGGCCCGTCGGCGGCCTCGATACGCGCCATGGGGCTGAAGGACGCCGCCAAGCGGCTGATGGAGAAGGCCGGCGTTCCGGTCGTGCCGGGCTATCATGGCGAGGCGCAGGAAATCGTGCTGCTCGCCTCCAAGGCACGCGAGATCGGCTACCCCGTGCTGATCAAGGCGCGCGCGGGCGGCGGCGGCAAGGGCATGCGGCGCGTCGAGCATCCCGATGATTTCTCCGAGGCGCTGTCCAGCGCCCGGCGCGAGGCAAAGGCCGCTTTCGGCGACGACCGCGTTCTGGTCGAGAAGTATGTCGACAAGCCGCGGCACATCGAAGTGCAGGTTTTCGGCGATAACTTCGGCAATGCCGTGCATCTCTACGAACGCGACTGCTCGGCGCAGCGCCGCCACCAGAAGGTGATCGAGGAAGCGCCTGCCCCCGGCATGACGCCGGCATTGCGCAAGGCAATGACGGAAGCGGCGGTGAAAGCCGCCAAGGCGATCAACTATTCCGGCGCCGGCACCATCGAGTTCATCGTCGATGCCTCGCAAGGCCTGAAAGCCGATCGCTTCTGGTTCATGGAAATGAACACGCGCCTGCAGGTCGAGCACCCGGTCACCGAGATGGTGACGGGCACCGATCTGGTCGAGTGGCAGTTGCGGATCGCCAGCGGCGAAAAGCTGCCGAAGACACAGAGCGAGATTGCGCTTGCCGGCCATGCCTTCGAAGCGCGCATCTATGCGGAGGATGCGGCACGAGGGTTCCTGCCCGCGACGGGCACGCTGCATCATCTGAAGTTTCCCGAGGCGGCACCCGACGCGGCCACGATGCGCATCGAGACCGGCGTGCGGGCCGGCGATACGATCTCACCCTATTACGATCCGATGATCGCGAAGCTGATCGTCCATGCAAAGGACAGGCAAGCGGCGCTGGAAGCCCTCGGCGTGGCGCTGTCGCAGACCGAAATTGCCGGTTCCACCGTCAACACCGCCTTTCTTGCCGCCCTTGCCGCCGATCCGGATTTTTGTGCGGGCGATGTCGATACCGGCCTGATCGGCAGGCATCAGGATGCACTGACCGAGATCGCGTCGCCAACCAGCGCAATCATCTCGGCAGCCGCCCTCGCCGCCTCCGGTGCTGGGGCATTGCCGCCATCGAACGACCCTTGGTCGTCACTTTCCGGCTATGCACATTTCCATGTCGGGGCGCGGCGCATGCGGCTGAAATTCGGCGAGGACGATATTCTGGCCAAGGTTTCGGTGCGGGCGGACGGGCGCTTCCAGGTGGCGCTCGATGTACCCTATGACAGCGCCAATTCGCACGACCTGCGCGCCCTTCCTCGCCTCGCCCGCTGGCCTGGCCACGTCACCGTATTCGAAGGCGCTGTCGGCTATGCCTTCGCGGTGCCGGACCCCTTGGCCAAAAGCGATGACGCGGCAACCGCCTCCGGCAGCCTGCGCGCGCCGATGCCGGGTCTGATCAAGCTGGTGCGCGCGGCAAAGGGCGATACCGTGATCAAGGGGCAACCGCTGCTGGTCCTAGAGGCCATGAAGATGGAGCACACCATCGCCGCGCCGCATGACGGGGTGATCGCCGAGATCGCCACGGAAGGTGCACAGGTCACCGACGGGACGGTGCTTGTCCGCTTCGTCGAGGGCCAGAACGCGTAGGGCGCATTGCCGGCGCAAAAGAAATGGCCGGGACGAACCCGGCCATTCCTTGCATCTCACTATCCGAGATTACTGCGCGATCGGCGCGTACTTGCCGTTATGCCACTGATTGATGTCGTAGCTGGCATTCTTGAGGTCGCCCTTCTCGTCGAAGGTGACTTCACCGACAACGGTGCTGATCGGCTGACCATTCTTCAACGCTTCGGCAACCTTGCCCGGATCGTCGCTGCCGGCGCGCTTGATGCCTTCGGCGAAAGCCTGGACCACGGCGTAGGAGAACAGCGTGAAGCCTTCCGGCACAAAGCCGCCGGCCTTGATCTTCTCGACGGCGGCCTTGGCTTCCGGCTTTGCCTGCGGATCCGATGGGAACACGAACATGGTGCCTTCGCCGGCCGGGCCGGCAACTTGCCAGAACTCCGGTGAAGCGATGGAGTCGGGCATGATCAGCTGGAACTTCAGGTTCTGCTCAGCCGACTGACGCAGGATCAGGCCGGCTTCGGGGTGATAGCCGCCGAAATAGACGACATCGGCCTTGAGGTCCTTCAGCTTGGTGACGAGGGCCGAATAGTCCTTCTCGCCGGGATTGATGGCGTCGTAGTACACTTCCTTGAGGCCGCCGGCATTCATGGTTGACTTGACGGCATCCGCCACGCCTTGGCCGTAAGCGCTCTTGTCGTGCAGGATGACGACGTTCTTGCCGGCATATTTCTTGGCGATCCACGGGCCGATGAAGGCGCCCTGCGCGTCGTCACGTGTGTACAGGCGCATGATTGTCGACCAACCCTTTTTGGCGGCGTCGTCCGTGAGCACCGGGTTCGAGGACGCCGGGCTCATCATCAGCGAGCCCGCTTCGGCATAGACAGCGGACGCCGGAATGCTCGAACCCGAGCAGGCGTGGCCGTCGATGAATTTGACGCCGTTGGCGACAATGCGGTTGGCGACCGACACAGCCTGTTTCGGGTCACACTGGTCGTCCTCGATGTCGAGCTTGATCATCGAGCCATTGACACCGCCCGCGGCGTTGATGGCGTCGGCGGCGGCCTGCGCGCCCTGCTTGAACTGATCGCCGATGGTGGCGAGCTGTCCGGTCATCGGACCGACCACGGCGAAAGTGATGTCGTCGGCGAGCGCAACCGGCGCACTCATCATCAGCCCGAAAATGGCCGCGCCCAAAATACTCATTCTTTTCATGACAATAGAACTCCTCCACTCGCGCGCGGCCGCCCCGGCCACGCTTCTTCCAGAGAGGCCGGACAATTTCATCCTTCATCGGACCTGTCTAGGCGCATTGACGTCACTCGATTGGGCCTGCATGGCCTCATCCACGCAAAAAAAGCCACGCCAGCCTTGTTCCGGCTGGTCGTGGCTTTTCTGCCTGTCGGCTGCTTCCCCAGCGCCCCCGCGCCGCGAACCCCAACTTGGCCGTCCCTGTCTTCCTGCTGGCCGTGATCTTGCCCGAAAGCCGGAGTCCGCTTTTGGCGATCATGGCCCGTCGCGCGGCTGGGCCTGTCATGCCTGCCGCATTCTTGTTCTTGTCGTTCGACTGTCTGCGCAGCCTTTCCCTGTTCCGGCCCGGCCATCTTGCGCGGCCTTGGCCAACATCTCCCCGTCTGGCGGAAACTCAGTGCATGGTCATCCATTCGCGGGCTTCGCGTAACGCCTTGGCGATCTCGACCTTCGACATGGCCGCAGACAGTTCCGAGCGCAGTTCCGCGGCGCGGGCCGAACCCTTGATGGCGGCGATGTTGAACCATTTGTGGGCGGCAACGACATCGGTCTCGCAATCGCGGCCGGTCGCATACATCATGCCCAGTTCGAAAAGGATGTCGGCCTGGGCAGTTGCCCCCATGGCGCCGAAGCCTGCTTCAAGCATTTCAAAACGTGCCATTTTAGTCCCCTGTCTGGCTCCCGAGAGCTGCCTCCGTTCGTCGTCCGGGCCGCTCTTTCGATGCTTTCGAGAATGCCGCTCAGGCTTGAATCCGTCGTTAAATGGCGTGCTTAATTTGAGGAAAACAAAGCTAAAACAATAGGTAAACACAGAAATTCGTTAAGGATACGAAGCCAGCAATTCGGCTGGTTTTCGCCAAATTTGACGAAAATTCGCGGAGGCGGAATCAACACTCCGCTAACCACGGGAAACAAACACGAAGCGCCGACCGTTTTTCATTTCCTCTCCGACGAGCCGAATTCAGACGTTTTCAGAATCCCAAAGTCTTCCGTTGCGGCACCGCTTTTGTTTTGGCGGGAGCTGGATTAGCTTACGTTTGCGTAAGCGGCAGACCGGCGAGGCGGAGCATCCGGCCGGCTATCCATAGGGAGGAAGAACATGTTTCGAAAAGTGAGCCTGGCCCTTGCAGCCACATTGATCATGGCGGGGACGGCATGGGCCGATCCGATCGAGGGCAACTGGAAGACGCAAGCCGGCGACACCGCGGCCATTTCAGGCGGCGATTCATTCTCCATCACGCTCAAGTCCGGCAAATATGCCGGCAAGACCATCGGGTCGCTCAAGGCGGCCGGCGACAGCAAATATGCCGGCAGCATCACCGATCCGGCAAACGACAGGACCTATTCGGGCAAGGCGACGTTATCGGGCACCTCGCTCAAGATGAGCGGTTGCGTGCTGGGCGGACTGATCTGCAAGAGCCAGACCTGGCACAAGCTCTGATCGACCATTTCCTTGTGATCTCAAGCGGGGCCTGGCAGGCCCCGTTTTCGTTTGATCGATACGCTGGCACTGGCGCTCGGATGCGCTGCCTGCTGCCGTCCGGATCGGCGGCGGCCAGACAAGATCCCGTCAATCAATTTGAACCGCAGATGAACGCCGGCATCAGAGCCGGTTCAGGGGCATCAGGGCATTCTCCCGCGCATTGAAGGAGACACCATCCGATGCTCGCCCGCCGCTTCACCATCGTCTGCCTGCTGATGAGCCTGTTTGGAATATTCTTCGCCATCCTCGTCGCCGAAGTGGGCCGTCCGGCCCGCTCCTGGGACGAAGCCACCAGATTCTGCCGCCTCGCCTGCCCGACCAACCTTCGCCATTGAAACCAGAGTATCCGGACCTCGAAAAGAAAAGCTCGGACATCATGGACCGTATCGCCGCCAACGCCCTCAAGACCCTTCGGCTTCTGCCGCGGGCGGCGCTCATCCTGATACTTCTGGCCGTCCCGGTCCTGGCCGTGCCGATGATGCGCGCCGATACCGGATCGACGATCGAGGCGCCAGCGCTGAAAAAGTCCGGCGTGGGGTTGGTCCTGCTGGTCAGCCTGCAGCGGGGATGAAGAAAAATGCCGCTTTGAGCGGCTTCGGCGGCAAGCCCCCTCCCAACCGCTCGTCCAAGTCTCTATATTGAGCCATGGAAAAGCGAATCTACCCCCAAGCCATCGAATCCGTCGTCATGCCGGAGCCTTTTGGCCGGCAAAGCTTTCACAGCGCCGAAAAAGCGGTCGCAGCACTGCAGATGCTTTACGACCGCAACACCAAATTCCTGCGCGATTCCTTCACCGCGCTTGCCGCCGGCGGCGACAGCAGCAAGCGCTACCGCGCCTTCTATCCCGAGATCGGCGTCACCACGAGTTCGTTCACCCAGGTGGACTCGCGCCAAGCCTACGGCCATATGCCGACGCCCGGCCATTTCGCCACCACGATTACCCAGCCGCGGCTGTTCGAGAATTACCTCGTCGAGCAGCTTCGCCTGATCATGCGCAATCACGGTGTGCCGGTGACGGTTTCGGAATCGACCACGCCGATCCCACTGCATTTCGCCTTCCTGGAGGGCGCCTATGTCGACGGCGCGGCGGCCGAACGCATCAAGCGGCCGATCCGCGACCTGTTCGACGTGCCGGACCTGGACGGCACCGACGATCAGATCGCCAACGGCACGTTCGAGGTCGCCTTCGGCGAGCCTCGGCCACTGGCGCCATTCACCGCGCAGCGCATCGATTATTCGTTGCACCGCATGACGCACTATACGGCCACCAGCCCGCAGCATTTCCAGAATTTCGTGCTGTTCACCAATTACCAGTTCTACATCGACGAGTTCGTCGCCCGCGCGCGCGACCTGATGGAGAATGGCGGCGGCGGCTATGTGGAATTCGTCGAGCCGGGCAATGTCGTGACCCGCGCCGGCACGGCAAGCGAGGGCACCCCACCCGCCCGCCTGCCGCAGATGCCTGCCTACCACCTGAAGAAGCCGAACCATGGCGGCATCACCATGGTCAATATCGGGGTTGGGCCTTCCAACGCCAAGACGATCACCGACCACATCGCTGTGCTGAGGCCGCATGCCTGGGTGATGCTTGGCCACTGTGCCGGGCTGCGCAACACCCAGGCGCTGGGCGACTATGTGCTGGCGCACGCCTATGTGCGCGAGGACCATGTGCTCGACGACGATCTTCCGGTGTGGGTGCCGATCCCGCCGCTGGCCGAAATCCAGGTCGCGCTCCAGGAAGCGGTTGCCGAGGTCACCGGCCTGTCCGGCTACGATTTGAAGCGCATCATGCGCACCGGCACGGTCGCCACCATCGACAATCGCAACTGGGAGCTGCGTGACCAGCGTGGACCGGTGCAGCGCCTGTCGCAGTCGCGCGCCATCGCGCTCGACATGGAATCGGCGACGATCGCCGCCAATGGTTTCCGCTTCCGCGTCCCCTACGGCACGCTGCTGTGCGTTTCCGACAAGCCGCTGCATGGCGAGTTGAAGCTGCCCGGCATGGCGACCGAGTTCTATAAGCGCCAGGTGGCGCAGCATCTGACCATCGGTATCAGAGCGATGGAGAAGCTGGCCGAGATGCCGATGGAACGCTTGCATTCGCGCAAGCTGCGGAGTTTCTCGGAGACAGCGTTCCAGTAGGCGCCCGCCGAGCCGCCGCGAGGCAATTCGTCGTCTTGCTCAGGCCGCAATTTGGCCGATAAACAGGTCGAACGGATCGTCAGGCGACATTCAGCAGACACGACCTCAATGACAACAAGCGGCGCGCGCTCGAACATGACGGCTGGGGTGGCATTCCTGGCAATGACGGCGCTAGCGGCCGCCCTGTTGGCCGGGTTCTTCGGCACGCTGCATCCGGCTTTCGATTCCTTCTCGCATTTCCGCATGCATCTCAGCGTGCTTATGGCGCTTCTGGCATTGCCGCTGCTCGCCAGTTCGTTTCGGCTGCAGGCCGCGGCGGCCCTGCTCTTTGCCGTCGCCAGCCTCGCGACGACGGTAAGCGCGCTGCCCAGATTCTGGCCGCAGCAGGCCGTCGCCAAGCCGGCGGATAAAATGACTTACAGCCTGCTGCAGATGAATCTGCGCTTCAACAACCCGACACCGAAGAAAGTGCTTTCCCTGATCGGCCGCACCAATCCGGACGTGATCACCCTCGACGAAGTCTCGGCGATGTGGGCGACCGAGTTCAGCTATATCGCCAGCGCCTACCCCTACCGCATTCTTTGCGACTATCCCAACGGCACGTTCGGCGTGGCGTTGCTGTCGCGCCGGCCATTCGTCGCCGGCACCGCGCCGCGTTGCGAGCCGCGGGGCGCGATGGCGACCGCCACCATCGATTTCGGCGGGATCGGTGTCGACGTCGCCGCGATCCATTTGAGCTGGCCCTGGCCGAAGGAGCAATACTGGCAGATCGGCGAACTGGCGGAACCACTGGCCGCGCTCGGCGAGACCGCGATCATGGCCGGCGATTGCAACGCCGTGCCGTGGAGCGCGGCTGTGCGGCGGATCGCGGCTCTCGGCGGGCTGACACTTATGCCTTCGGCAGGCCCGACCTGGATCCACCGGACTCTGCCCGACGTCCTGCGCCGCTATGCAGGCCTGCCTATCGACCAGGTGTTCAGCAAGGGCGCGTTGACGATCCTGTCGTCGACGCGAATGGAGGACACCGGCTCCGACCATCTGCCGGTCCTGGTCCAGTTCACGCTGCGGCCCGACGACAAACAGCCTCATGACGAACATGAGAGCGCGCTGGCGTCGAACAACCCGGTCCCCGGTCCGCGCGGCTGAACGCACCTTCATCACCTCCAGGCACACGACTGGATCGGGCCTTCAGGGCTTCCCCACCAAAGCGTCGACAAGGTGCTCGACATGGCCGCCATTACGGTGCTCGCGCGCGTCGAAAGCGTTCTGCTTGGCTTCGTATTCGGCATAGATGGCGTTGATGCGCCGTCTCGCCTCAAAGTGTGTGCCGGTGCAGAACCAGTTGTCCGGGCGTTCCAGGCCGGCAAGCGCGGTCTCGGTCGCCCGCATCATCGCCTTGGCGATGCGGCCGTGCGTGTGCTCATGCTTGCGGACGCCAGCCATGAACCGGTCCCAACGCTTGCGCGGACCTGGGCTTGCCGGCGAGAGCCGCGGAAAGGTGTAGGTCAGGTCGAGCGTGCCGTTGGCCTGCCGCAAATGACAGATCCCATCCTGACGGCCGATATCGAAATCCCAGTGCACGGTATAGCCAGTTTCGGCGATGGCGCGTGTCATATAGCCGTGCTTGGGTCCCTGCCGGTCCATCGCCTCGACAAGCTCGGCCCCGGTCTTTCCGGCAACATCATAGTTACGGACATGGACGACGATCTTCGTGCCCGCCGATGCGGCTGACACGCAAGACAGCGCACAGGCCGCGGCAAGCATCGTCAGGCTGGTCAGGCGCATGTCCGCCTCCTTTGTGGGTAGCCAAGCAGACCACACTCGGCGACGCGCTTCAACGGGCTTGAGCGAAGCGGCCAGTCTCGCGAGGGCGACAGCAGAGCTGCCGCCACTCACATGTTCTGGTAGACCGGGCCTTCTCCGCCCTGTGGCGGCACCCAGTTGATGTTCTGGTTCGGGTCCTTGATATCGCAAGTCTTGCAGTGGACGCAGTTCTGCGCGTTGATGACGAAGCGCACGTCCTTGGCCGAGGGATCGGCGGCGGCGTTGCCGTCCTTGTCGACCCATTCGTAGACACCGGCCGGGCAATAGCGTGTGGAAGGCCCGGCGAAGACATCGTGCTCGGAGCGCTGCTGCAGCGCCATGTCGCCGACGATGAGGTGCACCGGCTCGTTTTCCTCGTGATTGGTGTTGGACAGGAACACCGAGGACAGGCGGTCGAATGTCAGCACGCCATCCGGCTTCGGATAGGCGATCTTCTTGTTCTGGGCGGCGGGCTCGAGTGTGGCATAGTCGGCCTTGCCATGCTTCAGCGTGCCGAAGGGCGAGAAACCGAACAAGCTGTTCAGCCACATGTCGAGGCCACCCAGGCTGACGCCGACGATGGTGCCGAAGCGCGACCAGAGCGGCTTGACGTTGCGCACCTTCTTCAGATCCTTGCCGATGTCGGTCGCGCGCCACGCCGCCTCGTAGGAGGAAAGCTCGTCATTGGCACGGCCGGCGCCGATCGCCTCGGCGACATGCTCGGCCGCGAGCATCCCCGACAGCACAGCATTGTGGGAGCCCTTGATGCGCGGCACGTTGACGAAGCCCGCCGCACAGCCCATCAGCACGCCGCCAGGGAAGGACAATTTCGGCACCGATTGCCAACCGCCTTCGGTGATGGCGCGCGCGCCGTAGCCGAGCCGCTTTGCGCCTTCGAACGTCCCCGCGATCACCGGATGGGTCTTGAAGCGCTGAAATTCCTCGAAGGGCGACAGATAAGGGTTCTTGTAGTTGAGGTGGACGACGAAGCCGACGGCTACCTGGTTGTCCTCCAGATGGTAGAGGAACGAGCCGCCGCCGGTCTTCATGTCGAGCGGCCAACCGAAGGAATGCTGCACAAGGCCCGGCCGGTGGTTCTCCGGCTTGACCTGCCAGAGTTCCTTGAGGCCGATGCCATACTTGCCGGGCTCGCGGCCATCGGAAAGCTTGTATCTGGCGATCAGCTGCTTGGCGAGCGAGCCGCGCGCGCCTTCCCCAATCAGCACATATTTGCCCATCAGCGCCATGCCCGGCGCGAAGCCTGGGCCGTGCGTGCCGTCCTTCTCGATGCCCATATCGCCGGTGACGACGCCGGTGACGGCGCCATCTTCATTATAGAGCAGCCCGGCGGCGGCAAAGCCCGGATAGATCTCGACGCCAAGCGCCTCAGCCCTGGTCGCCAGCCAGCGGCAGACATTGCCGAGCGAGACGATGTAGTTGCCGTGGTTGTTCATCAGCGGCGGCATTAGGAAATTGGGCAGGCGGAACGAGCCGGCCGGGCCGAGCACCAGGAAATGATCCGCAGTGACGGGCGTCTTGAAAGGGTGGCCTTCCTCTTCGCGCCAACCGGGCAGCAGCCGGTCGATGCCGATCGGATCGACGACGGCGCCGGAGAGGATATGGGCGCCGACCTCGCCGCCCTTTTCCAGCACGACGACGGAAAGCTCGGGATTGACTTGCTTGAGGCGGATGGCCGCGGCAAGGCCGGCCGGCCCGGCACCGACGATGACCACGTCGAATTCCATGCTTTCGCGTTCGATATCGCTCATCAACCCCTCCGCACTGGCTTGCCGCTGTTCGCGTATCTTGCTGGCTCCTGCGCTGCATAGCGCATCAATTGACGACAGGAAACCGGCGCATACGTGACAATGCGGATTTGGCCAAAAAGTCGCGCATCTTGCAGCATGGTAGCCGTTTCTGCACGGCGCGACCCGCCAACCCAGCGTTTTTTAATTGTTCGACGGCTTGCTTATCGGCCATACTTCCCGCCATGCGCATTCCTGAGCCAGCCGGCTTTTCTTCGACGCGCTTTCTATCGACGCCCGGCCGGGCCAGCCGGGCGATTCTTCTGGCCCTTCTGACGTTGGCACCAGGTCACGCCGCCGCGAACGAGGTGAAGGTCTGGGCAACAGGCGCCTACTCCTTCTCCGACGAGCTTGGCGGCTTCCGCATCACCGGAGCCTCAGGCATCGGAACCAGGGATGATCCGCTGGTCATCACCGAAGAGCTGAATTCAGCGACACCGGTGACGCTGACCATCCGCACGACAAAGCCGATCCAGCCATTCGGCAAGGCGGGTGAGTTCGCCAACGGTATCATGTATATGCGCATCGACGTGCTCAACAACAGCGGCCAGGCCTGGATCGAGTTCCAGTTCGAGCTTCAGGAAATACTGGATCAGCCAAGCGTGTTTGGAGACGGACTTTCGTTCGACCAGCGCAATAAGACGCCCGACAATATCTGGTCGAGCAACTTCGCCGATTTCGACCGCGACTTCGAACCCTATGACCGGCTGCTGTTCAGGAATGGCAAGGTCGATCCGCTGAAGACCGCCAGCTTCGAGTTTCTGATGACCGACTACACGCCGCGATGGACCTTCTACCTGGTGCAGGATCCGCGCATCCCGACAGGATAGGGCCAATCGCCATCTGGGGGAGACGCCTTCGTCACCGCTTTCACCAATCCCAAACTTGCAAATCGTGATCGCGCGGACGATGGTGGCACCATGACTGCCACCGCCGCCAACACCCCAGCCGAAATCGCCGAGCTGCTCGCCTTCTATGCCAGCACGGGCGTCGACGAGGCGTTGGAGGACACACCCATCAACCGGTTCGCCGAAGCTTCTCGTCCGAAGCAATCCGAGCGCGCGCCTCCACCGGTCGCGCCCGCTCACAAAGACAGGCCCCAGGAGCGGCCCTCATCGGACCCCGGTGTCGACCAAATCAGAGCTGCGGGGCAGCAAGCGGCGTCGTCCCGGCTGGACGCAAGCAAGGTGCCGGATGCGTCGGCGCGTACCGTGGCTGCCGCCATACCTGACGAGGCGCAGGCCGCCCTCGCCCGGCAAATGGCGGCGAGCGCTTCCACGCTCGAGGAGCTGCGCTGGCACATGGCGGCCTTCGATGGCTGCAATCTCAAGGCCACCGCCAAGAACCTGGTGTTCGCAGACGGCAATCCGGAGGCCGCGGTCATGCTGGTGGGCGAAGCGCCGGGGCGCGACGAGGACATCGAGGGACTACCCTTCGTCGGCCGTTCCGGCCAGTTGCTCGACCGCATGCTGGCCGCGATCGGGCTCGACCGCGCGTCCGTCTACATTGCCAACGTCATTCCATGGCGGCCGCCGGGCAATCGTACGCCGACGCCGCATGAGACCGAGATCTGTCGGCCGTTCATCGAGCGGCAGATCGAGCTGGTCAATCCCAAGGTGTTGGTCAATCTCGGCGGGCCGTCGGCCAAGACCTTGCTCAACACCTCCGAAGGCATCCTCAGGCTGCGCGGCAATTGGCGCGTCCACATCACGGCCTCCGGCATCGCCATTCCGGCCATGCCGACACTGCATCCGGCCTATCTCTTGCGGACGCCCGCGCATAAGAAGCTGGCGTGGCGGGATTTTCTCGAAGTGAAGGCGAAGCTGCGGGCGCTGTCCTAGACTCTCGGTCTTTACGCAATTCCGGACGGGAAACCGCTACGCACTTTTCCTGGAATTGCTGCAGCGATGACCTCGCACGTAATTGAAATGTGCCCGGCGTCGGCCTAGTCATCCGCCATGACAACCGCTCAAACCTCCGCCGGCAGCCTCATCCGCGAATGGCGCACGCGCCGGCGTATGAGCCAGCTTGACCTCGCCATGGAAGCCGAGATTTCGCAGCGGCATCTGAGCTTCGTCGAGAGCGGGCGCGCCGCGCCCTCGCGCGACATGGTGCTGCATCTTGCCGAGCAGCTCTCGATACCACTTCGGCAACGCAACCAATTGCTGCTGGCGGCGGGCTTCGCGCCCAGCTTCAGCGAACGGCCGCTGACCGACACGACACTGGCGCCGGCGATGGCGGCGGTCGAGATCGTGTTGAAGGGACATGAGCCGTTCCCGGCGCTGGCCGTGGACCGGCACTGGAACCTGGTTTCGGCCAATGCCGCGATCGCGCCCTTCCTCGCCGGTGTCAGCGAGACTGCGCTGCTGACGCCCCCGGTCAATGTGCTACGCCTATCCCTGCATGCTGGCGGCATCGCGCCGCGCATCGTCAACCTCCAGGAATGGCGCACGCATCTGCTGGAGCGGCTGAAGCACCAGAACGATGCCACCGGCGATCCGGTTTTGATCGAGTTGGAGCGCGAATTGCGCGGCTATCCGTCCGGTCTGAAGGGCAGCCGGCCGGCGCCGGTCGAGCCGAATGCCATCGCGCATCCGCTCAGGCTTGCCCATGGCGATCAGGTCCTGTCGTTCATCAGCACCATAACCGTGTTCGGCACACCGCTCGACGTGACCTTGTCGGAGTTGGCGATCGAATCCTTTTTCCCGGCGGATGAACAGACACGGACGGTGCTGGTGCGGCTGGCGAAGGAACGGGCCGAACGGTCGTGATCAGCCCTGCGGCAAGGCCGCCTTTCGCGTCCTCGTGCGTTCCAGGCCGAGTTGGCGCTCGCGCCAGATGATGAAGATACCGGCGGCCACCACGATCACACCACCGACCAGGGTGCTGAGCGAGGTCACGTCGCCGAAAACGAAATAACCGACGACAACGCCGAGGATCATCGAGGTGTATTCGAAAGGCGCCACGACCGAAGCCTCGGCATGGCGATAGGCCGCCGTCATCAGGATCTGACCGAGGCCGCCACAGAAACCAGCAATGATGAGAAGCGCGACCTGCGCCGAACTCAGCCATTGCCAGCCGAAAGGCAATGTCAGCAGCGACAGCACGCTCGCGGTTGACGAGAACCACAACACGATGGTCGCCGTCTTCTCCGTCTGCACGAGGTTGCGCACGAGCAGCATGGCGACAGCCGATATCGCCGCGGCCACCAGTACGGCCACCACGCCCAGGACCTCCTGATCGTCGAGCCCCTCGCCCGAGTTGAGCAGGGTCAGTTCCGGCCAGGAAATGATGAGCACGCCGATGAGACCGACGGCGACAGCGCTCCAGCGATAGACGCGGATCGTCTCGCCGAGGAAGATCGAGGAGAACACCACGAC
The DNA here is from genome assembly GCF_006658505.1 of Mesorhizobium sp. B2-4-15. Lineage (GTDB taxonomy): Bacteria > Pseudomonadota > Alphaproteobacteria > Rhizobiales > Rhizobiaceae > Mesorhizobium. The sequence continues at coordinate 372,549 of NZ_VFUZ01000002.1, read as the reverse complement.
CAGCAGCGGCTGCGCATAGTTCAAGGTGATCGCCTCCGGCAGCGGCAGCCTGGTCAGCGCGAAGAAGCCAAGCCCCATGGCGCCGACGCCAACGATGCCGCGCGCGATATGGTTGAAGGGCCGTTTGGTGACGAATGCCGTGGCCAGCTGTCTCTTGAATGCCAGGAAAGCAATGATCGGGAAGATGGCGAAGAAGGAGCGGAAGAAGACGATCTGGCCGGCGGGCACGTCGCCAGCCGCCTTGATGCAGGTTTGCATGCCGACGAAAACCGCCACGGAGACGATCTTAAGCGCGATGCCCCTCAGCGTGTCGTGCCCGCCGGTGGTCTCTGGTTGCGCCCTCACTCCTGATGTCACTCTATGGATGCGTCCTTGATCGTTGCTCAGATCCGTCCCGGCGTTGTCCGCCCGTCCCGATTTTCGGCCCGACGATCATGACTGCCTTGTGATGGTTGGGAAGGAGCGCCTGAAATAGGCCTTCTCACAGTTTTGTCGAAGGACTGTTTCGTGTAAAGAGCGCGGGCTTCGAATTTTTTGGACCAGTCAGACCATGTCTGGTCCCCGGAAAGACAGGAAAAGCCAGGGAATGCGCACTGACACAGGCCAGGTCTTCAAACTGGAAGACTATCGCCCCAGCGACTACCTCATTCCGGAAACGAACCTTGAATTCCGTCTTTCGCCACAGGCCACGACCGTCACCGCGCTACTGACGATCGAGCGTCGTGACGGCGTAGCCGCATCGGCCCCCCTAGTGCTCGACGGCGACGGGCTGACGCTCAAGCGCGTCGAAATCGACGGCAAGAAGGCAAAGCCGGCGGATCTGCTGACAAGCCCAGACCAGTTGACCATTCTCAAGCCACCGGCCGCGCGCCGTTTCCAATTGCTGATCGAAACAGAAGTGGCGCCGGCCGGCAACGAAGCCCTGATGGGTCTCTACCGCTCGAACAACGTCTATTGCACGCAATGCGAGGCCGAGGGCTTTCGCCGCATCACCTATTTCCTCGATCGCCCCGATATCCTGTCCGTCTACACCGTGCGGATCGAGGCGCTGCGCGACGAGGCGCCGCTGCTGCTGTCCAACGGCAACCTAGTCGACAAGGGCGACCTCGGCGACGGCCGGCACTATGCCGTCTGGCACGACCCCTTCCCCAAACCGTCCTACCTTTTCGCACTGGTCGCCGGCAATCTCGGCCAGGTCGCCGACGATTTCGTTACCATGTCGGGCCGCAAGGTCGAACTCGGCATCTATGTCGAGCCCGGCAAGGAGAAGCTCGCCGGCTATGCGATGGACGCGCTGAAGCGGTCGATGCAATGGGACGAGGAGGCCTTCGGCCGCGAATACGACCTCGACGTCTTCAACATCGTCGCCGTGTCCGATTTCAACATGGGCGCGATGGAAAACAAGGGCCTCAACATCTTCAACGACAAATATGTGCTGGCCGACCAGGAGACCGCGACGGATGCCGACTTCGCCAATATCGAGGCGATCATCGCGCATGAGTATTTCCACAATTGGACAGGCAACAGAATCACTTGCCGCGACTGGTTCCAGCTTTGCCTCAAGGAAGGGCTGACGGTCTTCCGCGACCACGAGTTCTCCGCCGACCAGCGCTCGCGCGCGGTCAAGCGCATCGCCGAAGTGCGCACGCTGCGCGCGCACCAGTTTCCCGAGGACCAGGGCCCGCTGGCGCATCCGGTGCGGCCGCGCCGCTACCGCGAGATCAACAATTTCTACACGGCGACCGTGTACGAAAAGGGCTCCGAAGTGGTGCGCATGATCCGCACCATTCTCGGCGCTGAGGCCTTTCGCGCCGGCATGGACCTCTATTTCGAACGACACGACGGCGAAGCGGCGACGATCGAGGATTTCATCAAGGTGTTCGAGGATGTGTCGGGCCGCGACCTCTCGCAGTTCGCGCTCTGGTACCATCAGGCGGGCACGCCCAACCTTACGGTCAGTTCGACGCACAATCCGGCCGCGCAAGAATTCACGCTGGAGATCGAGCAGTCGGTGCCGCCGACGCCGTCCGAAAGCCGCAAGCGCCTGATGCACATTCCGCTCGCCTTCGGCCTGATCGGCGCCGGCGGCGAGCCTGTCACGTATAGCGGCGTCGAGGGCGCCAGCGTCGAGGACGGCGTCATCCATGTCCGCAAGCGCCGTCACATTGTGCGCTTTTCAGGCGTTGCCGAACGTCCGGCGGTGTCGCTCAACCGCGGTTTTTCAGCGCCGGTGACGCTCGCTGTCGAGCAGAAGGCCGATGACCAGTTCTTCCTCGCTCGCCATGACAGCGATGCCTTCTCGCGCTGGCAGGCCTTCAACACGCTGCTCACCGATGCGCTGATCGCCGCCTTCCGCGAAATCCTCGGCGGCATGCAGCCCGAGTTCGCGTCACGGCTGACCGAACTTGCCGGCAGCATTGCCGGCAACGAGACGCTGGAGCCCGCCTACCGCGCCCTGGCCCTGGCGCTGCCCGCCGATGCCGACATTGCCCGCGACATCGGCAAGAACATCGATCCAGACGCCATCCACGTGGCTCGACAAGCCCTTGCGCTCGCCATCGCCAGGGCCAACCGGGAACCGCTCGCGCAGCTGTATGATCGCCTCGTGGACAAGGCCGCGTTCAGTCCGGATGCGACAAGTGCCGGGCGACGCGCCCTGCGCAACGTCCTTTTGGACTATCTCTCGCTGCTGCCAGGCGGCGCGGCCCTTGCCGTTGGACATTTCCAGTCCGCGACCAACATGACCGATCGCGCGGCCGCATTGATGGTCCTTGCGCATCGCCACCACGGTTCGCCGGAGGCAAACAAGGCGCTGGCGACTTTCGAAAAGACGTATGCATCCGACCCGCTGGTCATGGACAAATGGTTCCAGATCCAGGCCAGCGTGCCGGGGCCCCAGGCGGTGGACACGGTTCGCGCGCTGACCGCTCATCCGGCCTTCTCGATGAGCAATCCGAACCGGGTCCGCTCACTGATCGGTACATTCTCCAGCGCCAACCAGACCGGCTTCCATCGCCCTGACGGCGAAGGCTACCGGTTCTTCGTGCAAACGGTGCTCGAGGTCGAAAAGCGCAACCCGCAAGTGGCGGCAAGGCTGGCGACGGCACTGAGATCGTGGCGTTCACTCGAACCAGGTCGGCAGGCCAAGGCGAGAGAGGCACTGCTTACGATCGCGGAAGCCGAAAACCTGTCAGCCGATCTGAGGGATATCGTCGAGCGCACGCTGGCCTAGCCACTCCCCAGCCTTCTCCGATGTGGGAGAGGGCGGAGGCGCCGCACGTCCAAGGGCCAATAATTTCAATCAAATTTTAATCTTTTTTCGCCGGGCCACTGGACAAGGCGAATCACCTTTGATTCTTTAATGGCGATTCGGACGTGCGGTGTTGCCGGATCACCAGCACATGGAAATGCGGGCATACTGAAATCGGGGAGTGCCATTTATGGCGAAGGCGGACGCGTGGGGCGCGCCCGGAGGGATGGCTTTTGCGCGGCGCGAAACGCGAAGCGACGGCCTTGCCGGGAATACGCGGCTCATCGCCGAACCGACCTACAAGCGGCTTCTGGCCGCCGAGCCGTTGCTGCGCCGCTCGATACCGGCCCTCATCATCATCTTCCTGGTCGTCATCGCGGCACTGCGTGTCCTGTCGCTGATGAATGAGCGCGACGATGTCGAGCGCGACGCCAAGGCGGTCCTCACACTGGCGGCGGCACAGCTCGCCAGTTCCCTCGCCGTCACCTCGGATACCGTGCCTGGCGCCATCCAGGACCTGCTGGAGACCACCAGCCGTCAGGGCGCGATGGGCCGCAGCCATGTGCTCGTCATCACCGACAGCGCCTTCAAGATCACCGCGGTGACGCCGCGCTCGACACCCTGGCAAGGCCATTCGCTTGATGGCCTCGTCCAGGGCGGTCAGCCTCTGTTCATGTTCGGCGACCGTGCCGGCGTGATGGAGGTCAACATCGGCGGGCAGGACTGGTATGCAGCGGTCAGCCTCGCCAAGGACAGGAAGGGCGCCGCCGCGGCTCTCGTGCCGCAGGAAGCGGTTTTCGACACATGGCGCAAGACCGTCTCGCTGAACGTCACCCTCTTCGTGCTGACGGCCGGCGTGCTGATCATCATCCTCTATGCCTATTTCGGGCAGGCGGCGCGCGCGCAGGCCGCCGACCGCATCTATCTCGAAGCGCATCAGCGCATCGACATGGCGCTCGTGCGCGGCCGCTGCGGCCTGTGGGACTGGGACATGGTGCGCGGCAAGATGTACTGGTCGCGCTCGATGTACGACATGCTGGGCTACGAGCCTTGCGAGACGATGCTGTCCTTCGGCGAGGTCGACGAGATCATCCACCCCGAGGACGGTGACCTGTTCGAGCTCGCCAACAGGATTGTCGCCCGCGAGATCGACCATATCGACCAGGTGTTCCGGATGCGGCACGCCGATGGCCAATGGGTGTGGATGCGCGCCCGCGCACAGGTCATGGATCCGGAGGCGCCCGAAATCCAGCTGATCGGCATTGCCGTCGACGTCACCGAGCAGCGTCATCTGGCGCTGCGCTCGGAGGCTGCCGACCTTCGCCTCAGGACCGCCATCGAGAACATCAACGAATCCTTCGTGCTGTGGGATTCGGCCCAGCGCCTGATCATGTGCAACTCCAAGTACCAGCAGGATAACGGGCTCTCGGATCGCGACGTGATGCCGGGCGTGACGCGTGTGTCGCTGGAAGAGCGGATGCTGGCCTTTGCTTCCGAGCGCCGGCTTGCCAACACCAATGGGCCGCAAGGTGGCGCCACCTTCGAGCGGCAGTTGTCCGATGGCCGCTGGCTGCAGGTCAATGAACTCAGGACCAGGGACGGCGGCATCGTCTCGGTCGGCTCCGACATCACCCAGATCAAGCTGCATCAGGAGAAACTGGTCGACAGCGAACGCCGGCTGATGGCGACGATCCATGATCTGAGCCTCGCCCGCCGGGCCGAAGAGGAACGGGCGCGCGAACTGGTCGACCTCAACCGAAAATACATGAAGGAAACCGAGCGCGCCGAAGCAGCGAACCGGGCGAAATCCGAATTCCTGGCCAACATGTCGCATGAATTGCGCACCCCGCTGAACGCCATCATCGGTTTCTCCGAACTGATGGAACAGGGCCTGTTCGGCCCGCTGGGCTCGGAGCGCTACGAGGAGTATGCCACCGACATCAACAGCAGCGGCAAATACCTGCTCGGCGTCATCAACGACATCCTCGACATGTCGAAGATCGAAGCCGGCCAGTTCTCGCTGGACCAGGAACAGATCGATCTCGGGCCGTTGATCAGCGAGACGGTGCGCGTCGTTTCGCTGCAGGCGGCACAAAAGGCGATCACCGTGGAGACACGCATCTCCGACGCGTTGACTTTGTTCGCCGATCGCCGCGCGATCAAGCAGATCGTCATCAACCTCCTGTCCAATGCAGTGAAATTCACCGGCCAAGGCGGCCACATATCGGTCAGGGCCCGCAACACATCGGGAGCCCTGGTGCTGACCATCGAGGACAATGGCTGCGGCATCCCGAAGGAGGCGCTCGGCAAGCTTGGCCGGCCCTTCGAACAGGTGCAGAACCAGTTCTCCAAGAACCATGCCGGATCCGGGCTTGGCCTCGCCATCTCGCGCTCGCTGGCCGAACTCCAGGGCGGCGCGCTGAAAATCCGTTCGACCGAAGCTGTCGGCACGATCGTTTCGGTGCGCATCCCGGTGAAGAAGGCACCGCCGGCGATTAAAGCCGCAGCCTGAGCGACAGGCTCCGAGCGGCGTCGCCGGAGCCTGCATCAGGGAATTTCACTGCATGCTGCCGTCGTTGCCTTCGTCATCCCATCGGTGGTGACGGCCGAAGCGGCCGCCCTTCGGCAGTTCGCTCTTATCGATCTTGCCATCATTGTTCTTGTCGAGCAGGGCGAACACCTTCTTCTGGCGACCGGCGATGTCATCGGCGGTCAGAGTACCATCACCCTTGGTGTCATAGCGGGCGATGATGCGCTTGGCCATCCGCTCGAAACGCGCCTTCTCCAGCGCGTCCGCGAGCTGAGCGACGGTCAGCTTGCCGCCATTATCGGCAACGAGCTTCTTCAGTCGCGCGTCCATCACATTGGAAAACTGGTCGAAGGTGATGGCGCCACCTGAATCATTCATTGCCTTGTCGAGGCGCGCCATCATGCCCTCGCGCATTTTCGCGCTGGCATTGTTTTCCGCGTAGGCCGTGGTGCCTACGGCTCCGGCCAGAGCTACGAAGGCAAGGGCAAGCTTGGTTGACTTTTTCATGGTCTTCTCCTGTTGCATCGTCACCCCCGATGCGGCCCGGAAAACCGTTCGTCACGGTCGTCCGGCACGAAGCAAAAGGTCAAAGTCCTTCCTGACCTTTCGCGACGTCTCTTTGAGGTGTGCTTCCAGCACACCGAAATCCGGCAGGTCGGTGACCGCCAGAAGCAGATCGGAAAGCCCCGGCGGAACGTCGTCGCGCTCGAAGGCTCCGGTGAGGCACAGCCGGGTCATCTGGGTCAGCCCCAGATAGAGGGAATAGGCATCGCCAAGTTCCTGCCTGACCCCGGCGTCGGCGAAGCGAGGTGCCAGGCGGGCCAGTATTTCGGCCGGACCGGTCGCGCGCGGCCCTGCGTCGACCTGCCCGGTAATGACAGCCACCTGGGCAATGAATTCGAGATCGATCAGTCCTCCGGGGATCAGCTTGATGTCCCAGAGGTCGCGCGGCGGCTTCTCCGTCTCGATCATGGCCCGCATATCCCAGGCCTCGGCCTTCACCTTTGCCGCGTCGCGCGGCTGCCCAAGCACCGCGGCAACTTCCGCATCGACCTCGGCGCAAAGGCCGGCATCGCCGGCAATGGCGCGCGCCCGCGACAGCGCCATATGCTCCCAGGTCCAGGCTTCCTGGCGTTGGTATTTCTTGAAGGCATCGATGTGGGTGGCCACGGGGCCCTTGTTGCCGGATGGCCGCAGCCGCAGGTCGAGTTCGTAGAGCACCCCTTCGGCCGTCGGCGCTGAAACGGCGGAAATGAGCCTCTGCGTCATTCGGGTGTAGTAATGCGAGGGGGCCAGCGGCCTTTCCCCGTCCGATTCGTCGGCATCCGCATCGTGGTCGTAAAGCAGGATGAGGTCGACATCCGATCCCGCGGTCAATTCGCGGCTGCCGAGCTTGCCCATGCCGAGCAGCGCAACCACACCGCCGGCGATCGTGCCGTGGTGCACCGCGAATTCGGCGATGACCGCCCGCAGGGCTGCCTCGATGGTGAGGTCCGCGAGATCGGAAAAGGCGCGGCCGGCCCGGGGCGGATCGATCGAGCCGGCAAGCAGCCGCACACCGATCAGGAACTTTTGCTCCGAGGCAAAGATGCGCAGCCGGTCCAGCACCTCCTCATAGGCCCTGTCACCTTCGAGGAAGGCGGACAGCCGTGCCGAAAGATAGCCACGATCCGGCAGCTCGGTCAGAAGAGCGGGGTCGAGCAGGCCGTCGAACACATGCGGCCGGCGCGTGATGATCGCCGCAAGCCGAGGCGCGGCGCCCATGATCGTCGCCATCAGCTTCAGCAAGGCCGGATTGGATTGCAGCAGCGAGAACAGCTGGATGCCAGCTGGCAGGCCGGCAAGGAACTCGTCGAAGCGGACCAATGCTTCGTCCGCCCGGCGCGTCTGGCCGAAGGCCTTGAGCAAGGCCGGTGTCAGTTCCGTCAGCCGCTCACGCGCCTCGGCGGACTGGGTGACGCGATAGCGCCCGAAATGCCAGCCGCGGATGACACGGCAGATGTCACTCGGCCGCTGGAAGCCGAGGCCGTGCAAGGTGCGCAGTGTATCGGGGTCGTCCACGTCGCCGGTGAAGACCAGATTGCCGATGCCCGCCGAAAGCTCCGGCGCGGTCTCGAACAACGCCGCATAGTGACGTTCGACCTGCTGCAGCGAGGCGCGGAACGCGCCGGCAAACCCGGCCGCATCGGCAAAGCCCAGCATGTGAGCGATGCGCTCCAGCCCTTCATCATCTTCCGGCAGCATGTGTGTCTGCTCGTCCGCCACCATCTGGATGGCGTGCTCGACACGGCGAAGGAACCAGTACTGGCGGGCAAGCGCGTCACGCGCATCGGCGGTGATCCAGCCGCGCGCGGCAAGCTGGCCGAGCATCGGCACGGTCTCACGGCCACGCAGTTCCGGGAACCGGCCGCCCGCGATGAGCTGCTGGGTCTGGACGAAGAACTCGATCTCGCGGATGCCGCCACGGCCGAGCTTGACGTTGTGGCCTTTCACGGCGATCTCACCATGGCCCTTGTGGGCGTGGATCTGGCGCTTGATCGAATGGACATCGGCAATCGCGGCGTAATCCATGTATTTGCGCCAGATGTAAGGCTGAAGTTCCTTCAGGAAGGCAGCGCCCGCGGCCAAGTCGCCGGCCACCGGACGCGCCTTGATCATCGCCGCACGCTCCCAGTTCTGGCCGCGCGCTTCGTAGTAGCGCAGTGCCGCCTCGACCGGGATGGCGAGCGGCGTCGAACCTGGATCCGGGCGTAACCTGAGATCGGTGCGGAAAACATAGCCGTGCTCGGTGCGGTCCTGCAGGATGCGCACCAGCCGTCGCGTCAGGCGCGAAAACAGCTCCGTGGCGTCGAGCGGATCGACCACGGCGGCCGCTTCCGGGTCGAAGAAAACGACGAGATCGATGTCGGAGGAGAAATTCAGCTCATGCGCGCCGAGCTTGCCCATGCCGAGCAGGATCCAGCCGGATTGCCGCGCCGGATTGCCGAGGTCGGGCAGTCTGAGCTTGCCCTGGCCATGCGCGTCCCGCAGCAGGAAGTCGACGGCCGCGCGGGTGCAAGCTTCGGCAAGGTCGCTCAGCCGCCGCACCGTCAGCGACGTTTCGGCCTCACCGGCGAGATCGGCGATCGCGATCAGGAAATGCGCCTCTGCCTTGCATTGGCGCAGCGCCATCATCAGGTTGGATTCGGAAACCGCTTCGGCCAGCGGCGCCTGATCGATCGCCGTGGTGATCGCCTTCAGGCGAGCCTCGATCGGCTGGTCGAACAGACCGTCGAGAATCCGCGGCCGGCGTCGCGCCGTATCGCGCAGGAATGGCGAGAGGTCGAAGACAGCGGCCAGGAAAGCCTGGGCCTTCCCCTTGCCGCCCAGGAAATCGTCCAGCCGCGCCAGCCCTTCCTCGCGGGCCACAGCCGCAGTTTCTGCCAAGTCGTGTCGCGCCCGGACTTCGTCCAGAGGGGCAAGCTCGGCCACCGGCTGCAGCAGCCAGTCCGTGCCGGTCCGTTTCGCAACCGCGGCCATCAGTGATCCTCCCTTGCTGGGAAACTCATGACCACGGATAGTCCCGGATTGCCAGGCAAGAGATCAAGCCGCCCATTGTGAAATGTCATGACCGCCTTGGCGAGGCTGAGGCCGAGACCGGAACCGGGCTGCGAGCGGCTCTTCTCCAGCCGCACGAAACGTTCGGTCGCCCGGGCTCGATCGGCGTCATCCGGAATGCCCTGGCCGTTGTCGGCGACACAAAGCCTGATTTCGCCATGCGTGCGCCCGAGCGTCACACGGACGGCCGGCTTGGACGTGGCGTCGGTCGAATATTTGATCGCATTGTCGACGATGTTGGACAGCGCCTGGCCGATCAGTTCGCGATTGCCGTTGACGACAAAGGCGCCGTTCACCTCGGCTTCGAGGGAAACGCCAGCCTCCTCCGCCACCGGTTCGTAGAGTTCGACGACATCGCGCACCGCCGCCGCCAGATCGACGCGGGTGGTGTGCTCCGAGGAATAGCCCGCCTCCAGCCTGGAGATCATCAGGATGGCATTGAAGGTCTTTATCAGTTGGTCGGACTCGGCGATGGTGCCTTCCAGTGCCTGGCGATAGTCGGCAGGCTTGTTCTTGCCGGAAAGAGTTGCTTCGGCTCGATTGCGCAGCCGGGTCAGCGGTGTCTTCAGATCGTGCGCGATGTTGTCCGAAACCTGCTTCAGGCCTTCATTGAGCGTGGCGATCCTGGCCAGCATGGCATTGAGGTTTTCCGAAAGCCGGTCAAACTCGTCGCCCGCTCCCGTCACGGGCAGCCGGCCGGAAAGATCCCCACCCATGATCCGACGGCTGGCTTCCGAAACGCCGTCGATGCGCTTCAGCGCGGCGCGGCCGACAAAGAACCAGATCAGGATACCGCCCAGGCCCATCATGCCAAGCGCCAGCGTCAGCGCGCGGCGGATGACGGCGCGAAAGCGCTCCGGTTCGCCAAGATCGCGGCCAACCAGCATAATCATCTGATTGGGCAGCCGTAGCACCAGCGCGATGGCGTTATGACCTTTCTCGCCTTCGGTCTGCGGCGCCGCGTTCTCGCCGGTTGAAGGAGACGTCGCCTGATCGGACGTTCCGCTGCGCAGGCGGTCGAGTTCGCCTTCGCCGAAGCGCTTGTAGGAGAAGGGCTGGGTTGTCCAGCCTTCGGTGTCGATCACCCCCGGTTCCAGGCTCTGCACATTGCCGGTCAGTATCTGGCCATTGGCGTCGGCGATCAGATAGAGGTTGGCGCCGGGCTGTCGGGAGCGTGCCTCGACCACGCGCACCAGTACCGGCAGACCACCGCGCTGATACGCGCGGGCGAGGCCAAGCACTTCGTCGTTGATGGTCTCCTGCGTCTGCGTCGTCAGCATGCGTGCCGACAGTGAGGTCATGTAGAAGACGAGCAGAACGGCGCAAAGCGCGAATAGCAGAAGGTAGAGCGCCGAAAGCCGCGCAGCCGTCGTCTTCATGATGGCGGGCACGGAAAGGGCCATGCTGCCGCCTAGCCGCCCTTCAGCATGTAACCTGCGCCGCGAACCGTATGCAGGATGGGCTTGTCGAAGCCCTTTTCAATCTTGCCCCGCAGTCGCGACACATGAACGTCGATGACATTGGTCTGCGGATCGAAATGGTAATCCCAGACATTTTCGAGCAGCATGGTGCGCGTCACCACCTGGCCGGCATGGCGCATCAGATATTCGAGCAGGCGGAATTCGCGGGGCTGCAGCGTGATCTCGCGCGCCGCCCGGCGGACCGAATGCGACAGCCGGTCGAGTTCAAGGTCGCCGACCCGGTAGACGGTTTCGGCCTCCTTGGCGCTGGCGCGGCGGTTCAGTACCTCGACGCGGGCCAGAAGTTCGGAGAACGCATAGGGCTTGGTCAGATAATCGTCGCCGCCGGCGCGCAAGCCGGTGACCCTGTCATCGACCTCTCCCAGAGCCGACAGGATCAGCACTGGTGTGGTGTTGCCCCTTGAGCGTAGCCCGGCGATGACCGACAGGCCGTCACGGCGCGGCATCATCCGGTCGATGACCATCACGTCATAATCGCCGGCGTCGGCAAGCGCGAAGCCGGTCTCGCCGTCACCGGCGACATGCGCGGTATGACCGGCTTCGGTAAAGGCTTTCTGCAGATAATCCGCAGCCTCCCGATCGTCTTCTATGACGAGAATCTTCATAGGACCGTTATACGCGATTTCGCTGGAAGGTTGAGTAGCCGGCATGTGCATTCAGCCTTTGCCAAAGCGCATCGAGGTCAAGATGACCCGGGGCGCGCGCGATGAGATCTTTGTTCTCCGGCATTGTTACGCCGGACATTCCAAGCCCGAACATTCCAACTCCCGGATAGGCCAAATCCCGGACGTCTTGCTCCGAAGTCGCGCGCTATCGGATCGGGCGCGACGGAGCGCCTCTGAGGCCAATAGTGGGTGCGGCAGCGGGCGATGGGAAGCCCGCTGCCGCTGGAGGAGAGCACGATGACTGACTAACGTACCCGTCTCCATGCTTTCCCATGCGGCGACTCGGGGGTGTTGAAACCGCCGCATTGGAAAAGTCGTTTTCAGCCCTTGGCGACCGGCAGCGCGACGAAGCGGTTGTTGTCGTCACGGGTGATCTGCATCAGCACCGCCTTGCGCCCAGACTTCACCGCCTCGGTCATGGCCTTGGTGACGTCCTCGGTACCGTTCACCTCGGTCGAGTTGACCGCGGTGATGACGTCGCCAGGCTGGATGCCGCGATCGGCGGCATCGCTGTTCGGATCGACGTCGGTCACCACCAGACCTTTGCCGTTTTCCGACTTGGTGACGGTCAGGCCGAGATCGGCCAGCGTGTCGGGCTTTGCCGGAGCGGCGGGCTGCTGCTGCTGGTCGTTCGAGGCCTGCTTGTCGGTGGCTGGCAGCTTGCCCAGATCGACCTTGACCGTCTGGCTTTTGCCGTCGCGCCACACTGTGACATCGACCGACTTGCCCGGCGAATAGGCGCCGATCAGGCGAGCCAGTTCCTTCGGCGACGCAACGTCCTTGCCGTCGACCTGGGTGATGACGTCACCAGCGGCGATGCCGGCCTTCTTGCCGGGACCGGCGTCCTGGGCGCTGGACACCAAGGCGCCATTGTTGGACTTCAGGCCGAGCGATTCGGCGATGTCCGACGTGACCGGCTGGATCTCGACGCCGAGCCAGCCGCGCTGCACGGTGCCGCTCTTCATCAGATCGTCGACGACCTGCTTGGCGGTCGAGGCGGGAATGTCGAAGGCGATACCGACGCTGCCGCCGGACGGCGAGAAGATAGCCGTGTTGATGCCGACCACCTGGCCGTTGAGATTGAAGGTCGGGCCACCCGAATTGCCGCGGTTGACCGAGGCATCGATCTGGAGGAAATCGTCATAGGGGCCGGCGCCGATGTCACGGCCGCGCGCCGACACGATGCCGGCGGTGACGGTGCCACCGAGACCGAACGGATTGCCGACGGCCACGACCCAGTCGCCGACGCGAACCTTGGCATCGTCGGCGAAGTCGACATAGGTGAACTTGCCGCCGCCTTCGACCTTGAGTACGGCGAGATCGGTGCGCGGATCGGTGCCGATCAGCTTGGCGTCGAGTTCCTTGCCGTCATTCGTCACCACGGTGAAAGCGGTGCCCTCTTGGACGACGTGATTGTTGGTGACGAGATAGCCGTCCTCGGAGATGAAGAAGCCGGAACCCTGAGCCACCGGGCGCGGTTGGCCGTCGTTGCGGTCGCGATGCCCGAAGCGGCGGTGGGCTTCGTCGTTCTGACCACCCTGGTCGCCAAAGCCGCGGAATTCCTTGAAGAAGCGGCGCAGTTGCGGATTGTTGGGAAGATTGTCGAAACCGTCCTGACCGTCAGAGCCGTCGTCCGCGGTCGGCTGCACCTTGGCCTTTACCTTGACGCTGACCACGGCGGGCGAAACGCGCTCCACGACATCGGCGAAGCTCGGAACCTGCGGGGCCTCGACTCGCACCGCGTCGGCCAGAACGGGGCTGGTTCCGCTGGTCAGCGCGCCAACTCCGATCGCGCCGGCAACCGCAACGGACGCGACGGCAGCCAGAAGGCGCTTGCGGGTGCGGGAATATGAACTGGGGGCAATATTCATGAGTCTCTCATCCTCTTTCAAAGGGACGCGGCTTAATCGGCATCCTCAAGCAGGAGAATTAGAGCGGCGCACATTACAACGCCATTTCCGACGCATGAAACTTTGGTAATGTTGGCGGGCTGCCCTGGCGGCCAGACGACCTTGCCTGTCAGTCGCGGCGCAGGATCGCGTCCAGCGCCGCCTGTTCATCGGCCGAGAGGGATTTTGTCGCCAGCTTCCGACGCGAGCGCGCGTTCAGGGCGATAAACATGCCGCCCACCAGGAGCAAAAGAACAGGCGTGCCCCAAAGCAGCGCGTTGCGCAGGTCGAAGCGTGGCTTCAACAGCACGAACTCGCCGTAACGCGAAACCACATAGTCCATCACCTGCTGGTCGCTATCGCCGGCGACGAGGCGCTGGCGCACCAGGATACGCAAATCGCGGGCAAGGTCGGCATCGGATTCATCGATCGACTGGTTCTGGCAGACCATGCAGCGCAGGCCTTCCGACAGAGCCCGGGCCCTCGCCTCGAGCGCCGGATCGGCCAGCATCTCGTCGGGCTTCACCGCGTGCGCGGCACCGGCGAAGACCAGTGCCAGCAGCAGGACAATCGAGGTCAGGGAAAGCCTGGGTTTCATGGCAGGCCCGCCGGCGCCACCGCCTGCTTGCGGCGCCGCGAGGGCGCGCCGACGCGCAGACGCCTGTCCATCAGCGACATGGCCGCACCCGCCATCATCGTCAGACCGCCGCCCCAGATCAGTGCCACCAGCGGTTTCCACCACAGACGCACCACGACCGAGCCGTCCTTGCCTTCGTCGCCGAGAGAAATGTAGAGCTGGGAAAGACCAAGCGTCTTGATGCCGGACTCCGTCGTCGTCATCTGCCGGACCGGATAGAAACGCTTGGCGGAGCTTATTTCGCCGACCGGACTACCACTGACACCGATCAGGTCGAAACGGCCGCGATCCTCGCTGTAGTTTGGACCCTGGGCAGGATACAGCCCGACGAAACGCAGCGTATGGCCGGACAATTCCACGGTCTCGCCGGCGCGCATCGTCAGGATCTTCTCGGTACCGAAGGAGAGCGTGGCGACGATGCCGAGCAAAGTCAGGCCGAGGCCGAGATGAGCCAATGCCGTGCCGAAGACCGAGCGCGGCAGGCCGGCGAAGCGCCTGACCATAACGGCCGGGGCAACCGATCCAACGCCTGACTTGATGGCAAGGTCGGTGAGCGCGCCGGTGACCAGCCAGACGGCAAGGCCGATGCCGAGGGCGGCGAATACCGACGCTCCGTCGATGAACAGACCGGTGACCAGCATCGCCGCCAGCGCCAGGGCGAAGGCGGCCATCAGGCGCTGCGAAGCGGCGATGACGTCGCCGCGCTTCCAGGCCAGCAGCGGCCCGAATGGCACGAGGACCAGAAGCGGCAGCATCAATGGGCCGAACGTCAGGTCGAAGAACGGCGCGCCGACCGAGATCTTGTCGCCTGTGAGTGCCTCCAATGCCAGTGGATAGAGCGTGCCGACGAGCACGGTGGCGGTCGCCGTGGTCAGGAACAGGTTGTTGAGGACGAGCGCGCCTTCGCGCGAGATCGGGTGGAACAGGCCGCCGGCCGTCAACCTCGAGGCACGCAGCGCAAACAGCGCCAGCGAGCCGCCGATGAACAGCGTCAGGATACACAGGATGAAGACGCCACGCGTCGGATCGGTGGCAAAGGCATGCACTGAAGTGAGCACGCCCGAACGCACCAGGAACGTGCCGAGCAGCGACAGCGAGAAGGTGAGGATGGCGAGCAGCAGCGTCCAGATCTTCAAGGCCGAGCGCTTTTCCATGACGATGGCCGAATGCAAAAGCGCGGTGCCCGCCAGCCACGGCATGAAAGAGGCGTTCTCGACCGGATCCCAGAACCAGAAGCCGCCCCAGCCCAGTTCGTAATAGGCCCAGTATGATCCCATGGCGATGCCGCCGGTCAGGAACATCCAGGCGACCAGCGTCCACGGCCGCACCCAGCGCGCCCAGGACGCATCGATGCGGCCCTCGATGAGGGCAGCGACCGAGAAGGAAAAGCAGATCGAGAAACCGACATAGCCGAGATAGAGCAGCGGCGGATGGATGGCGAGGCCGAGATCCTGCAGGACCGGGTTGAGGTCGCGACCCTCGATCGGCGCTGGATTGAGCCGGATGAAAGGATTGGACGTGGCCAGGATGAACAGGAAGAAGGCGGCACCGATCGTGCCCTGAACGGCAAGCACGTTGGCGCGCAGCGTGGCTGGCAGATTCGAGCCGAAAGCTGCGACAAGCGCGCCGAAGAAGGTCAGGATCAGCACCCAGAGCAGCATCGAGCCTTCGTGATTGCCCCACGTTCCGGTGATCTTGTAGATCAGCGGCTGCAGCGAATGCGAGTTTTCCCAGACGTTCGCCACCGAGAAATCGGAGTTCGCGTAGGCACCCGCAAGTGCTACGAAGGACAGCGCCGTCAGCGCAAAGCCGGTCACGGCGACGGGGCCGCCGACGGCCATCAGGCGCTGGTTGTTCAGGCGCGCGCCAAAGAGCGGCACGATCGTCTGCACCAAGGAAAGCGCAAACGCCAGGACCAGGGCGAAATGTCCGATTTCAACCATGCGCGCAGTTCACTCTTGCTCTCCTGCCGGAGCTACTCACTCTTGCTCTCCTGCCACACACCTTTGGCCTTGAGGCCGTCGGCCACTTCCTTGGGCATGTAACGCTCATCGTGCTTGGCCAGAACGCTATCGGCAACGAATACGCCATCCGGACCGAAGGTGCCCTCGGTGATGACGCCCTGCTCTTCACGGAAGAGGTCAGGCAGGATGCCGGTATAGGTGACCTTGACCGATTTGTGCGTGTCGGTGACTGAAAAAGCGACTGTCGCGCCCTGCCCGCGCTGGATCGTGCCTTTTTCGACCAGCCCTCCCAGCCTGATGCGCTGGCCGGGCTGGACGCTGGCGGTGGTGAGATCGGCCGGCATGTAGAAATAGGAGGCCTTCTGGCCAAGCGCGTAGAAGGTCAGTCCCGTGGCGGCGGCCAGGAAGGCCAATCCTCCCAAGATGACCGACAATCGTTTCTGCTTGCGTGTCATGACACGTTCTACTCCGTCGCCGTCAGGCCGAGCGACGCGGCGAAGGCGGTGAATTTCTTGGCCTCGTCACTGCCGGCGCCAAAGACGGCGATGGCGCGCCCCAGAGCATCGCGCGCCTGATCGGCCTTGCCCAGCACGACGTAGGAACGAACGAGCCGCATCCATCCTTCCGCGTCACGCGGATTTTGACGCAATTTCTCGTCGAGGCTTGCGACCATCGTGTTGATCATCGCTTCCCGATCCTGCGGCGACATGGAGGACGCGGCGTCGATCTCCGCGGCATCAGGGCCTTTCGCGGCGGCGCTGGAAGCAACTTCTGGCGTGCCGGATTTGGCCAGTGCCTGTTCGACCGCGCCGCGCCATGGCGAATCCGGTGGCAACGTGCCCAGCATTGCCTGCCAGGCCGTGATCGCCTCCTTGTTGCGCCCCTCCTGCGCCAAAGCCATGGCGAGATAGAAGCGGGCCTTCATATTGGCCGGATCGAGCTTCAGCGCCGCCTCGAAGGCATCCTGGGCATCGGCGGAAACAACGCCCCCGGCCGCACCGGCGACTGCCTCGCCAAGGCCGGCCTGGCGGACGGCGCTGTCGCCGTCGAGGCGGATGGCGTTGCGGTAGGCGGCCACAGCGTCGGAAAAGCGCTGCATGCGCAGATAGACCGGGGCCAGAACCTCCCATCCCCTGCCATCGGAAGGGTTGGCGGCAAGGTGGGCTTCGGCTCGCGCCACCAATTCGTCGACCGAACTGTCGGCCGGATTCTTGGCCAGCCGCTCGCTGAGCGGCTGCGACGGCAGGTCAGGCGAACCGATCTGGCTGTAAAGACCCCAGCTGACCAGCGGCACCGCCAGCACGGCCATGGTCGCGATCAGCCTTGCCGTGACCGACGCCTGCCTGGCTGATGTCTTGCCGGCTTGATCCGCACTGTCGAGGCGAAGGATGCGGCGCGCGATCTCGGCGCGCGCCTCGGCCGCTTCCGCCGGCTGGATCAAGCCACGCGCGGCGTCGCGGTCAAGCTCGGATAATTGATCGCGATAGACTTCCAGATCGTGATCGCCGCTCGACGACGCGCCCCTGGACCCGCCGGCCAGCGGCAGCAGCACCGCCAGGCTCGCACCCAGCGTCAGTATTGCGGCTATGACCCAGAACAGCATGGTTCTTCCAATAACGGCAGAGCCCTGCCCTGCCAACACAGACATCCTGCGACGCTTTGACGGCACGCGCGCCGAATGTCCTTGATCGACATCAACCGGCCGGCTTCCACCGAAGCCGATCGGGATCAGGTCAGCGGTGTCCAGCTGCCGTCGGCATTGCGGCACGCTGTTCCGCGGGCCGTGACGCCCGCTCCGCCGGTGAAGACGGTCTGCGTGTACTGGCGGCAGTCCTGCGAGCCGACCCGATAGGGTTGGGCTGGAACCACCTCCCCATAATGCGAAGCCTGATCACCCTTCCACGTCACCCTCTGACCGCTCGCCGTGTATTCGAGCGCCTTATATTCAGCCTCCAGCGCGCTGCGCTTCTCCGCGTCGCTGAGGCCATTGCCGATCGACCCGCCGACGAGGCCGCCGCCCATCGCCGAAATGATCGACTTGGTGAGCTTGCCGGACGACGGAGGCGTCGAGGCTGGTGTCGGCGCGACAGTGGGACCCTTGCCGCTCAAGGTGGTGCAGCCGGATATGGCCAGCAGTGCGGAAACAAGCGCGACGCGAATCTTCATGCCAACAACCGGTTCTCTTGAGTTGGAGCCTGCCATGGATGCGCCGGGGGCCGCGTCATCGGAGAAGTGGGCGTGGCCATAGTGTTGATATTTGTCGGAAATTTGGCCACCGCCGGCCACTCCGGGATCAATCGATACGCCGCCATACCATGCGCCGCCCATCGGTGTCGATTGGCCCTGGAAAGCATCACTGAAGGCTCCGCAATCGCACCGCCGCCTTCAATCCGCCCATGCCGGACCGTTCCAGCGCCAGGACGCCGCCATACTCGTTGACGAGGTCGGCGACAATGGCGAGGCCCAGACCTGTCCCGGGCTTTGTCTCATCGAGGCGTCGTCCCCGCTTCAGGGCTTCGCGCGCCTTGTCCTCGGGAATGCCCGGCCCGTCATCCTCGATGCTGATCTCGAACAGGCTCTCGTCCTTGCTGACCAAGGGCACGACCGAGATCGCGACGGCACTCTTCGCCCATTTCATCGCATTTTCGAGAAGATTTCCGAGCAACTCCTCAAGGTCCTCGCGCTCGCCGGCAAAGACGATCTCGGTGGCCGGCAGCGACAGCGACAGGCTGGTCCGCGGGTGGAGCTTCTGCAGAACCCGCACCATGCGCTGCACCAGCGGCGCCACCGGCGTGCGGTAGACGACGCTGTCGCGTTGCGCCGCGACGCGGGCGCGCTGCAGGTAATGGTCGACCTGCATCTGCATGGAAGCGGCCTGCTCGGCGATCAATTGTCCCTTGGCGCCGCCAAGCGCGCGGCCTTCGTTGAGCAGCACCGCGAGCGGCGTCTTCAGCGAGTGGGCGAGATTGCCGACCTGGGTTCGCGAACGCTCGACAATGCGTTTGTTGTTTTCGATCAAGGCATTGGTTTCGTTGGCTAATGGTTCGATCTCGGCCGGGAAGCGGCCGTCAAGCCTCTGCGCGGTGCCCTCGCGCACCATGGCAAGGGCGTTGCGGACCCTGCGCAGCGGCTGCAGGCCGAGCAGGATGGCGATCGCGTTGATGGCGATCATGCCGATGCCGAACAGGCTGAGATAGGTCAGCAAGCGGCGCTGGAAGGTGCTTATCTCCTGCTCCAGTTCGGTCTTGTTGCCCATGACGCGGAAGCGCGCGGCGCGGTTCTTCGCATCGAGGACGAACTCGCTCTCGAACACCACCAGTTGCTCGCCGTCGATGCCTTCGGCCGCATAGCTGCGCTGGAAGCTGGCGTTGAACGGCACTTCGGCAACGCTCGGCGACGGGATCGATGTGGTCATCGAGGACGAATGAAGGTCGCCATGCACGCCCTCCGAAGCGGGCTCGACCGACCAGTACCAGCCCGAATTCGGCTCCGAGAACCTGAGGTCGCCGAGGTCGGGAGCCCCGGTGAGAGCGCCGGTGTCGGAAACGCCGACGGAGCCGATCAGGTTGAACAGATGCGCCGAAAGCAGGCTGTCAAAACCGCGTTCGCTGGCCTGGCGATAGAGCGTGGTGATCAGGGTGAAGATGACGACAAGGGTCAGGATCGCCCACACGGTGGAAAAGGCGATCACGCGGAACGTCAGCGAACGCGGCCACAAACGCAGCGAAAGCGGCGTCCTTGCGGTTGGTTTGAGCGGTTCCGAGTTACGCCTCCGGCTCACGCATGCGGTAGCCCATGCCGCGCACGGTTTCGATCATGTCGATGCCCATCTTCTTGCGCAGCCGCCCGACAAAGACCTCGATGGTGTTGGAATCGCGGTCGAAATCCTGATCGTAGAGATGCTCGACCAGTTCGGTCCGCGATACGACTTCGCCCATATGGTGCATCAGATAGGCAAGCAGGCGGAATTCATGCGAGGTCAGCTTAAGCGGCACGCCGTCGACATCGGCCTTCGAGGCCTTTGTGTCGAGGCGCAGCGGCCCGCATGTCAGTTCGGACGAAGCGTGGCCCGCGGCGCGGCGGATCAACGCCCTGACCCTCGCCAGCACCTCCTCGATATGGAACGGCTTGGTGACATAGTCGTCTGCGCCGGCGTCGATGCCGGAGACCTTGTCGCTCCAGCGGTCGCGCGCGGTCAGGATCAGCACCGGCATCTTGCGGCCGCCGCGGCGCCAGCGCTCGACGACGCTGATGCCGTCCATCTGCGGCAGGCCGATATCGAGTACGACGGCGTCGTAAGGTTCGGTATCGCCGAGGAAATGGCCTTCCTCGCCGTCGAAGGCACGGTCGACGACATAGCCGGCGTCGACCAGCGCGTCCGCTATCTGCCGGTTGAGATCCTTGTCATCCTCGACGACCAGTACGCGCATGCGGAGATCGATACCTGTTGAAGTATTCGGCTCAGATATAGGCCGATTCCCGCGGCCTGGGAAACGGCAGGGGTCAGTTCTGCGGAACGACAATCTCGGAACGGCGCGGTCGCTGTCCGTCCTTGCCAGGCACCAGCACGACGATGACGCAGACCGGTTGGCCACCACGTGTCGACTGCGAGGCCTTGGCCAGCGTTCCGCCATTCTGCGAGGCCACCTGCAGGCCGATCGCATAGCAATCCGACGCTGCCAGGACGATCGGGGTGGCCTGGTCGTATGCGATGACCTGCATCGCCATTGCCTGCGACGCAAACAGCCCGGCAGCACAAAGCGCCAGGGTCGCGGTTCGGAAATGGGAGCGGAGCGTTTTCATGACCGGCGTTGTAACGCTTCGGTGCTGAACGTGAAATGAACGGTGATCGATACAAAAAACATGTCCGCTACACCCCTGAAACGCGCGACGACCGATCGCGATTTCGACGCCCCAACCCGACAAAATCACGCAGACGTCAGTCTAGACTCCGTTTCAGTCATATTGAAAGCGCGTCAGGCATTTTCCTGCGTCAGCGCCCGAAACCGCAGCAGCCCGTGATGCACAAGGAGCTCCTCGTCATAGCGGGCTTCGGTGAACTCAAGCGACAGCCGTGTCTGGCCGCGGGGGCCTATCACCAGCACCGCGTCGGCAAGGCGTCCCTTGATGGCGTCCATGATGGCAAGCGTTTCGGCATCGCCATGAGCTTTCGACCAGACATGCAGCGTGATCAACTGATCGTCGTTGTTTTCGACGCCCGTGTCCCAGTCAAAGGCACTGGTCTGGCCACAGGTCACATACGGGAAAGCGGCATTGTCGGTCGGCCGTTCGAGCAGACCGGCACCGCCCAGCAATGCCGACAGTGACGCATCACTTTTCAGTCTCAGAAAAAGGGCCTGCTGCAAATCGCCTGGCGCGGTCATCGTCGTTTTCCTCAACTCGTCGCCATGGACATGCTTTTCCAAGCCCGCCCATGCCTTGCATGCCCTGCCCACATATAGCGGTTCGCCACGCGAAGACGATGGCGATTCGTCACCAGGATGATGGATGCCGATGATCTCGAAAATACGACTGCACCAGGACGCCGATCAGACAGCGCGCAGCCTGACAATGAAGCTGCGCACCGCCAGCACCAGCACGGTGATGATGATCAGAATCACGGACAATGCAGCGATTGCCGGATCGATGTTGTCGCGCAAACCCATCCACATCAGACGCGGCAAGGTGATGGCGTTGACCGAAGTGATGAACAAGGTGACGCCGATCTCTTCCCAGGAGAGCACGAAGGACAGCAACGCCGCGGTGATGATGCCGAACTTGATGTTGGGCATGATGACGCGGGTGGCGCGCTCCCACACGGTGGCACCGAGGCCCCGAGCGGCTAAGTCGATGCGCCTGTCCAGTTGACTGAGCGACACCAGCATCAGCACGGTGGCGAAAGGCACCGTCATCACCGAGTGCGCCATGGCGACGCCAAGCCAGGTATCATAGCCGAAGAACGAGCTGAAACCGGAGATCGAGGTCAACAGGAAGTAGAGCGTGATCGCCGAGACCACTGGCGGCACCACCATGGGCAGCAGCACGAAGCCGACGAGCGCTGCCGTGAAGCGCGGCTGGAACATCCAGACGCCGAGACTGAAGCATAGCGCCAAGACGGTGGAGAAAGCGCTGCTGACCACGCCGATCCGGATAGAGAGCAGGATCGAGTCGATCCAGCGCGGATCCTCGATCAGCGTGCGGTAGTGACGCAGCGACAGTTCACCCGTCGGCATCGCCAGCATGCGGCTTGGCGTCAGCGACACCGGGATGACAGCCAGCAGCGGCATCAGCAGAAACAGCGCCACGAAGGCGGCGATGACGAGCGAGATGGGTCCGGGACGATAGGTCGGCATCTCGGCTACACCAATTGCTTCGGCCTGATATAGCGGAACAGCAGCGCCATCAGCGCGCCGACGAACAGCACGAGCACGACACTGATCGCAGCGCCCAGCCCCCAATCCGGGCTCTGGAAAATCCTGAGATAGATGAGTTCGGCCACCATGACGCTGCGGCCGCCGCCGAGGATCGCCGGTGTGACGAAGAAGCCCAGCGAAAAGACGAAGACGATGAGGGCGGAGCCGATGATTCCGGAGCGGGTCATCGGCACGAAGACCGACCAGAAGGTGCGCATGCGGCTGGAGCCGAGGCCGCGCGCCGCCAGAAGCACGCGGTCGTCGAGGCTGCGCATGGCCGATGCCAGCGGAAAGACGGCGAAGGGGATGAGGAAATGCGTCATGCCGACGATGACGCCGAATTCATTGCGCACCAGGGTCAGCGGTTCGGAGATGAAGCCGATCGCCTGCAGCCAGGTGTTGATCAGGCCGCGATTGGAGAGCAGCGCCACCCAGCCGAAGGCGCGGGTCAGCACCGAAATCCAGAAGGGAACGAGAATGCAGAACTCGGCGATAAGGCGCTGCGCCGGCGTACCGCGCACCCAGATGAGGGTAATGGCATAGGCGGCGGCCACCGACACGATGGTGACGATTGCCGCGATGCGCAGCGTCCTGACGAACACCGATTGCACCAGATCGTCGGTGAGCAGCGCGTCATACTGCCCAAGCCCCGGCGTCGGCAGCGTGAAGCTCCATTTGACGACGCCGAGGAAAGGCCAGGCATAGGCCAGCACAAGGAACAGGAGCAGCGGCGCCATCAACAGCGCCGCGCCCGTCCTGTCGGAAAGAGAGGACCGCATCCCTGCCCTGGATCAGGCGGAGATGATCTTGGTGTATTCGTCGAGCGCCGCCCCGTAGTTCTTGGCGTACCAGTCCATGTCGAGCGGGATCTGCTTCTTCATGTTTTCCGGGTCGACAGGATTGATGCGCTTCTTGTCGGCGGGGATCAGCGCGTCGGCTGCGGGGTTGGCCGGACCCTGGCCCAGCTTGTCGAACATGATCAGCTGCTTTTGCGGGTCCTGGGCGCTGGCGATGAACTTCATGGCCGCGTCCTTGCCGCCCGGATTACCCTTGAGGACGGCAAGCGCGCCGGGCGAGATCAAGCCTTGGTCCCAAATGAACTTGATCTTGCCGCCGGAGTCCTGCTCGATCAGCGAGGCGCGTGTCGACCACACGATAGCCATCGAGGCCTCGCCGTTGAGCAGCACGCTCTGGCTCTCGGCGCCGCCGCCCCAATAGGCGACGACGTTTTCCTTGAAGGCGGCGATCTTGTCATGTGCGCGCTTGAGGTCGAGCGGATACAGCGAGGCCGGCGCGATGCCGTCGGCGAGAAGGGCAGCCTCCCAGCTCGAAACACCCCATTTGTAGAGCGAGCGCTTGCCAGGGAATTTCTTCACGTCGAAGAAATCTGCCATGCCGGTCGGCGCGTCCTTGCCGTATTTCTCGGAATCATAGGCGATGATGTAGGAGAAAAAGTAGGTCGAGGCGGCATAGTCCCAGCCGAAGCCCGGCCGCATCTTCTTCTTGTCGACGACTGTGTAGTCGATCGGCTCGAGCATGCCTTGGCCGCCGAGCGTGATGGCCGAGAACGGATCGACGTCGACGAGGTCCCAGGTCGGCGCGCCGCTCTTGAACTGCGCCGCGATGGCGCCTTCGGTCGGGCCCGAGCCGTCCATCTTGACGACGATGCCGGTTTCCTTGGTAAAGGCCTGGCCATAGGCGGCATCATAAGCGGTGATGGCGTCGCCGCCCCAGTTCACCAGCACCAGTTCCTTCGCGGCGGCGAAGGCACCGGTCGAGCGCAAGAGCATCGGCGTGCCGGCCAGAACGAGTGCTGCAAGCTGCGTGAACTGCCGGCGCGAGATCTCGCCGCGGCCTGCCCTGGCGGACAGGCTCGCGATGGCTTGTTTCTTGGTGTCATTGGTCATGTCAGTTCCCCTTATTGTCGTTGATAGTACCGGAAAGTGGTGTGCGAACGTCTCGCCGCACCGATCGTCATTGCCCTCCGTCCGGAAGGAGGAAACCCTTTTCCGCCGGCCAGGTCAGCCATACGGAATTGCCTTTGCTGAGCGCGGCGGCGGCGACTTCATTGGGCACCGACACCGTGACCTTGGCGCCTTGCCTCGTCGTCAGATCGAGCCGCGTCGCGGCGCCCAGATAGGTCGAGTTGGTTGCTGTCGCGGCGACGCCGTTCTCACCGGCCGAAGCCTCGCCGGCGATGGACATGTATTCAGGCCGGATCGCCAGTATGGCGTTCCCACCGACGCTACCGGGGTTGCCGCGCAGGCTGACGGCGCGGTCCTCGCACAGGCCGGTGGCGCCGTTGTCGGCTCTGCGCACGCCTTTCAGCGGCAACATGTTGATCTCGCCGAGGAATTCGGCGACGAAGCGGTTGGCCGGCCGGTCATAGACCTCGTCCGGCGCGCCGACCTGCAGCAATTTACCGTGGTTGAAGATGGCGACGCGCGACGACAGCGCCAGCGCCTCGCTCTGGTCGTGGGTGACGAAGACGAAGGTGGTGCCGGTTTCCTGATGCAGGCGCTTCATCTCGGCCTGCATCTGGCCGCGCAAGCTCTTGTCCAGGGCGGAAAACGGCTCGTCGAGCAGGAGCACGCCCGGCTCGAACACCAGTGCGCGGGCAAGCGCCACGCGCTGCTGCTGGCCGCCGGAGAGCTGCGCGGGCAATTTCTTCTCGTGACCGACCAGACCGACGCGCTCGATCATCTCCCCGACGCGCTTCTTGATCTCGGCGGCTGATTTCTTGCGAACCTTGAGCGGGAAAGCGATGTTCTGCTCCACGCTCATGTGCGGGAACAGCGCGTAGCCCTGGAACACCATGCCGGCGGCGCGCTGTTCGGCCGGACGATCGGTGATGTCGGTGCCGTCGCTGAAAAGCCTGCCCTCGGTCGGCTGCACGAAGCCGGCCAGGATCATCAGGAAGGTGGTCTTGCCCGAGCCGGAGGGGCCGAGCAACGTCAGGAACTCGCCGCGACCGATATCGAGCGTCAAATTGTCCAGCGCCCGGAACGAGCCGAAGCTCTTGCCGATCCCGTTCGCCTTGATTTCCGCCGCCCGGCCGGGTTGCTGCATCCTGCCTCTTCCTCAGTCTCGGATGAAATCGTAGGCAGGCGCGCGGCTCACCGCAACCGAATAGTTTTCGCCTGATCGGCAAATTTGATTCACGTCTGGTAGATGGGCGGGTGGCGGTCGGCGGTTTCAACGCCCCGCCTCAATATTTCGCCAGCCTGTTTTCCGACAGCTTCGCCCTGAGCCAGTCGCTGAAGGCATTGAGCACCGGATGGCCGGCCTTGGCGTGCTCGAAGACCAGATAGTAGGACCGCGGCGAGGGGACCGACGCCTCGAACGGCTTGACCAGCCGGCCTTCGCTCAGTGCCCGGCGGCCGGTCAGTTCGTCACCCATGGCAATGCCCTGGCCGGCGACCGCCGCCGAGAACACGAGGTTCATGTCGGAAAAGAAGATGCCGCCTTCGGTGTCGGGATTTTCCACCTTGGACAACGCCAGCCAGCGCGCCCAGTCCTCGGTGTCGCCGAGATGGAGCAGGTTGGCGCGCAGCACGTCGGCGGGCTTGGAAAAGCCGCCGACCTTGTTGAGCAGCGTCGGGCTGCAGAGCGGCGTGAAGAAGACTTCGCACAGCAGCTCCACCGATCGGTTCGGCCAGTTGCCGACGCCGAAGGCGATGAAGGCGTCCGCTTCCGCATTGCTGACGTCGTCGAGCCGCCGCGGCGTCAGCACCGAGAGCGCAACGTCGGGATACATCTGCTGGAACTCGCCGATATGGGAGCACAGGAACATCGAGGCGAAGCCCGGCGGGCAGGAGATGGCGAAGGAGCCGCCGACGCCTGCGCCGCTGTTTTGCGTGCCCGCGTCGCCGAGCACTGTCAGCGCCTTGCGCACGTCGGCGGCGTAGCGCTGGCCGCGCGGCGTCAACGCCACGCCCTTGCCGATGCGCTGCAGCAGATCGAAGCCGAGGTCGCGTTCCAGCAGCCGAAGCTGATGCGAGACGGCGCTGCGGGTCAAACAGAGTTCGTCGGCGGCGCGCCACATGCTGCCGTGACGGGCGAAGCTGTCTAAGGCACGTAGCGCCTGCGTCGAAGGTATTCGCAAAGGGACCTCAGGTGAACCGAATTTGCACGAGCCGGGAAAACATATCACTTTTTGATAAGCCGCTTCACTGCTTTCTTAGGCCCATGGAGAAATCCGTGACGACGTCAGCACAAGAAACCGCGCTCGCTTGCATCGACAGCATCCAGCCGCTGCTGTCGGCCTGGACGCGCACGATCTTCGATTTCGGCGAGACCGCCTGGCGCGAATATCAGTCGGCGGCATGGTATGTGGCGCGGCTGAAGCATGAGGGCTTCTCCGTCGAGGAAGGCTCGGGCGGCATGCCGACCGCGTTCTGCGCCCACTGGACGAACGGCGCCGGACCGACGATCGGCATGTATGCCGAATATGACGCCGTGCCCGGCAACTGCCAGGATGCGGTGACGGTCAAGCAGCCCCGGCCCGGCCTCGGCGTCGAGGCCGGCGGGCACACCGACCCGCATTCGGGGCTCGGCATGGCAAGCCTCGGTGGGCTGCTTGCCGCCAAGGCCGCCATGCAGCGACACGGCGTTCCAGGCACGCTGCGCTTCACTGGCGAGCCGGCCGAGAAAGTGCGAGGGTCGAAGCCGATCCACGCAGCCAGGGGCTATTATGATGGCCTTGCCGGCATGATCTCCTTCCATCCCTTCTACATGCTGCCGCTCTGCAACACGGCCCGCTGGGACACGCATTGCGGCGCGGCCTACGCCATGATCTACCGTTTCATCTGCGACGAGCCTCAGAACTGGGCACGCGCCGCGGGCGACGGCGCACCGATCCCGCAGGCGCATTCGGCGGTCCGCGCCCCCGGCGCCAACGACGCGCTGATGACGATGTACATGGCCTCCAAGGCACTGCGTGACTCCATGCTGCCGCACCAGGGCGGCTGGTCGATCAGCGAGGCCATCCTGACCGCGGGCCAGGCCACCGCCGACAATCTGCCGGCGGGGCTGGCCGAGATCCAGTACATGATCCGCGTGCCGACCATCGGCATGGCCGAACAGGTCACCGCCGTGCTCGACCGCAATGCGCAGGCCGCGGCCGCGGTCAGCGGCTGCCGCTACGAACGGCACTGGGTGTCGAAATCGCGCCCAGGGCTGGCCAATCACGCCATGGCCGAGATCGCCTATGATGCGCTGTCGACGGTCGGTCCGCCGCGCTGGGACGAGGCCGCCAGGGCGATTGCGCGCGAGATCCAGGTCAATGCCGGCGGCACCGCGACCGAGAACCCGTTCATCGATGAGCTGGAGCGGCTGATCGACCCCAGGCAAGCCGAGGCAATCCTGCGCCGCGACCTGCCGCCCTCGCAGGTCAATTCGACCTCCGACGACTACACAGACATGAGCTGGCACGCGCCGACAGCGCGGTTCTACGTCGCCCGCCCGGCGCTGCGTTCGGCACATGGCCACCCCTACCCGGCTTGGGTGATGAATGCGCTCGGCGGCATCTCCGCGACCATCGATCCCATGGTCACCTGCGCGGCCAAGACGATCGCGCTGGCGGCGCTCCGTCTGATCGAGGACAAAACCGCGCGCGACAAGGCGATGGACGAGTTCACTTTCCGCACCGGCGGCGGTGTTCGTGGATCGAGCTGGATCGCGCCGCTCTGCGACTACGAACCGCCGATCCATTTCCGCTGGCCGGAATATGTCACCACCGCGCGCGGTCGCGACTGGTGGATCCCAAACAATGCATGACCCGATCCACTCTTGAGAACAAGCCACGAGGAGAACCCCCATGACCGTTCATGATCGCATCGTCGCCGAACCGTTTTCTCTGCAGCGCCGCAATCCGGCCGGCGGCACCAAGCCGCTGACCGCCTGGGGCTTCGCCAACGAAACCGACAAGCTGACCGACGTGCTGCTCGGCTCGCCCAATTTCCTGCGTCATCTGTCGACCAGTTCGCTGTCCCGGAAACATCTGCGCGAAGCGCCCTGCAACATCCAGATCGCGCAGGCTCAGCACAAGGATCTGGTTGCCGCCTATGAGCATTTCGACGTCAACATCCATTGGCACGAGCCGACGCCGGAGCTGCCGATGCAGGTCTATTCCCGCGATTCCAGCGTCATGACGCCTTATGGCGCGATCATCACCGCCATGGCCAACTGGTGGCGGCGCGGCGAGAACTATGCCGCCATCCGCACCTATGAAAAACTTGGCATCCCGATCTACGACATGGTGACGGCGGGCACCTTCGAAGGCGGCGACTTCAACGTCATCGAAGACGGCGTGGTGCTGATCGGCTGCGGCGGCGCCCGCACGCAAGAGGAAGGCGCGCGCCAGGTGCAGGCCTGGTTCGAGAGGGAAGGCTGGGAGACGCGCATCGCCTTCATCGACGAATACTACGTCCATATCGACCTGATGGTGGTGCCGATCGCCGAAAAGCTCACCGCGGTGTGCCTCGCCTGCACCGAGCCAGGCATTGTCGACTGGCTGAAGAGCAAGGGCCACGAGATCATCGACGTTCCCTTCCAGGACACGATGGCGCTCGGCTGCAACTTCATGTCACTCGGCAAGGACCGGGTGATCGCGCCGACCTCCAGCAAGACGCTGATCGGCCAGCTCAAGGCGCGTGGCTTCGAGGTCGCGGCCGTCGACATGGGCGAAATCTCCAAGACCGGCGGCGGCATCCATTGCATGGCGCAAGCGCTGAAGCGCGAAGCGGCCTGACACCCATCCGCCCGCCGGATCGAGAATCTGGCGGGCGGGCGCTCCGCTTGGCAGCTGCCCTGCCCTTTCCATCGACAAACCTCGCAGCTGTGTCCTCGCCGCCCTTGTGAGCGTGCGCAAAATGGACGAATAGTCAGGACAGGGCGCCGCCCTGAAATTGCCCGCTTGCGGTTTTCAGGTCGCGTCACAGCCGAGCCGGGTTTTTGAATGGTCCGTCCTGAACCGCGCAAGAGAAGAGGTCCGATCGCCTCCCGCCTTCTGGCGCTGGACGCATGGCTTGATTCCTCGCTCTACGAGATCGGCTTCAAGGCGCGCCAGTTCTGGGAAGCGGCGACGATCTTCTCGCGGCGCTTCCGACTAAAGGGCTGGCGCCGCGGCATCATCGAACTTTTGAGCGAGGGCTTCACGCTTGGCGCCGGCGGCATGGTGGTGATGCTGGCGCTGGCCATTCCGGCTTTCCAGGATACGGCCGGCGACTGGCGCGCCCAGGGCGACTTCGCCGTCACCTTTCTCGACCGTTACGGCAACGAGATCGGCCAGCGCGGCATTATCCAGCGCGACTCCGTACCGGTCGACGAGATGCCCGATCATGTCATCAAGGCGGTGCTTGCCACCGAGGATCGTCGCTTCTTCGACCACTACGGCATCGACGTGCTCGGCCTGTCGCGCGCGATCTTCGAGAACGTGCGAGCGAACTCTGTCGTCCAAGGCGGTTCCAGCATTACCCAGCAATTGGCCAAGAACCTGTTCCTGACCAATGAGCGCACGTTCGAGCGCAAGATCAAGGAAGCCTTCCTGTCGCTGTGGCTCGAGGCCAATCTGTCGAAGAAGGAAATCCTGCAGCTCTACCTCGACCGCGCCTATATGGGCGGCGGCACATTCGGCATCGAGGCGGCGGCGGACTTCTATTTCGGCAAGAGCGTCAAGGACCTGAACCTCGCCGAGGCTGCGATGCTCGCCGGCCTGTTCAAGGCGCCGACCAAATACGCGCCGCACATCAACCTGCCGGCAGCGCGCGCCCGCGCCAATGTGGTGCTCTCCAATCTCGTCGATTCCGGCTTCATGACCGAGGGCCAGGTGCTGCAGGCAAGGCTGCATCCGGCCGACGTCGTCGACCGCGGCGAACAGAAGAGTCCCGACTATTTCCTCGACTGGGCCTTCGACGAGGTCAAGAAGATCGCCAAGCCCGGCCAGCACTCGCTGGTGGCGCACACCACCTTCGACGCCAACATCCAGAAGGCGGCGGAAGAATCCGTCGAGTTCCACCTGCGTCAGTTCGGCAAGGAGTACAACGTCACCGAGGGCGCCGTTGTGGTCATCGAGACCAATGGCGCGGTCCGCGCCATCGTGGGTGGCCGCGACTACGGCGCCAGCCAGTTCAACCGGGCCACCAAGGCGCTCCGCCAGACCGGCTCGTCGTTCAAGCCCTATGTCTACGCCACGGCGATGGAGCATGGCTTCACGCCCAACTCCGTCATCTCAGGTGGCCCGATCAGCTGGGGCAGCTGGTCGCCGCACAATTACAGCGGCGAGTCGGCGGGCAACATCACGCTGCTGATGGCGATGGCCAAGTCGATCAACACGGTGCCGGTGCGGCTGGCCAAGGACCATCTCGGCATCGCTCCGATCAAGGCGATGGCCGAGGCCATGGGGGTAGAGTCCCCTCTCGAGGGGCACAAGACGATGGTGCTCGGCACCTCGGGCATGACCGTCATGGACCAGGCGACGGGCTATAGCGTGTTCGCGCAGAACGGCTTCGTCGGTTCCAGGCACGGCATCACCCAGCTCGTCACCCGCACCGGCGAAGTGGTGTATGACTGGACCAAGGACGCGCCGCCGCCGCACCGCGTTCTGTCCGAGCAGGCGCTGAAATCCATGAACACGATGCTGGCGGCCGTTCCGGTGATGGGCACGGCGCGGCGGGCGCAAATTCCCAACATCGTCGTCGCCGGCAAGACCGGCACCACGCAATCCTATCGCGACGCCTGGTTTGTCGGCTTCACCGGCAACTACACGGCGGCGGTGTGGCTGGGCAACGATGACTTCACCCCGACCAAGAACATGACGGGCGGCTCGCTGCCAGCGATGGTGTGGCAGCGCCTGATGGTCTACGCGCACCAGAACATCGACCTGAAGCCGATTCCCGGCATCGACAAACCGTTCGTCGACGAGGAGACCGCGGCCAAGGCGGCGGAAGCGCAGAAGAAGAGCGAGGACCAGGCTGCGGCCGACGCCGCCGCAGAGAGGCCGCCAGTGCTGTCCGGCCGGACCACGCAGACGCTGAGGGACATGACGCAGCTGTTCCAGGCGGCACCGAAACTCGACGCACCCGCCACGCCCGAAACGCTTTCGGCGCTGTGACATCGGCTCGAGCGCCGGCGAGGCGAACTGGCAAATCCATCACGCCCGCTTGCCACGAGGCCCCGCGTCGCGATATCCCCGAACGGCAATCCTTCATGCACCCGGCTCTTCATGCTCAAGAACGCCTTCCTGATGCTGCTTTCGCTTGCCATAGCCATTGGCGGCGGCGGCGCCAGCGTCTGGTATGCGCTGAAGGTCCAGGACGGCGTCGGCGCGATCAGGATCGGCCAATGGACCGCCTTCCCCGACATCGGCACCCCGGCCGCAGATCCCTACTCCAAGGCCCGCGTGGCGCGCGAGGGCGTGCTTGCGCTCGGCCGCGCCGAGGGCCTGTCCTTCGTCGCGGAGAATGATGCCGCCGGCGACCAACTCAAGCGGGAATGCACCTACAAGATCGAGGGCGGATTTCCGACAGCACGGTTCTGGACACTCTATGCCGCCGATCAATCGCTCGGCGTCGTCGAGACAGGCAAACCGCGACTTGCCGCGCTTCAGTCCTATGAGGTGCTGCGCAAACCCGACAATTCGGTGATCATTTCGGTCGGCCATCACCCGATGCCCGGCAACTGGCTTTTGACCAACGGTTCCGGAAGGATGTATTTCGTCCTGACCTTCTACGACACGCCGATCGCCAGCAGCACCGGCCTGTCGGACGTTTCGCTGCCCAGGATCGTGAAGGCCGGCTGCGATGCGTAATTTCCGGGCCGCGCTACGCCGTCTTTTCCATGCCGTCCTGCTCGGCATCGTCGGCGCCGGCATCGTGCACATCGTCGTGCTGCTTCTGGTGCCCGAGTTTTCCGAACGCGACGCCTGGTCGCGACTGTCGATGGCCTCGGACCTCTACAGGATGAATCGGCTCGATGCCGAGGCGGGCGGCGCGCCGGTGGTGAAATCCGTCGATCCGCTGTTTTATGCCACGGCTTGCCGTTTCGACCTCGAGGAAGGGATGGTCCGGATCAAGGCGCTGGGAAACGTCCCCTTCTGGTCGGTGTCGGTCTATGACCGCAATGGCCACAATGTCTATTCCTTCAACGACCATACGGCGACGGGCGGCAAGCTGGATGCCGTCGTGCTGACGCCGGCGCAGATGATCGACGTGCGCAGGGACCTGCCCGAAAATCTGCAGGGTGCGATCTTCGTCGAAGCGCCCATAAACGAGGGCATCTTCGTTATCCGCAGCTTCGTGCCTGACGACAGCTGGAAGCCGATCGTGTCGCGCTTTCTCGATCAGAGTTCCTGCGAGCTGCAGGATTTTTAGGCCACGATCGTGGCCAGCGTGACAGCCAAGGCCGCGGCTTCAGCAAAGCTCAGTGATGCGGCACCGGCGTCCGTGGCGCCCCCGGTCTGTCAGGGCCGGCAGGCCGCGCTTCCCCGGCATTGGACCGTTCATAACGGATGCCCGGAAAGATGATCACCGCCGCCGGTATTTCGGTGGTTTGCTTGGCTTGATTGATTGGTGCCGCACGCGGCACGAAAGACAGTACCATGCCCATGGTTCGCGCATTCCTCTCGGTTTCCCCGGAGCACAACGCAACGCCTCCAAATATCATTAAGGCCGGCAGAGGGTTAACGGAGCGCTAACGGATCGCCGCTAACTTGATCTTTGTTCCCAGGTCAGAAAGTTCTGACCGAGGCAATCGCTAAACCGACACGGTCCCGGTTGAGCATTATCAAGGCTGTGTATCTGTTATCAGGCGTGTCCTTCGTGTCATCTTCGGACTTCAGGCAAATCGCGATACGAACGGAAACGGGAAAGGCCGAGAGGCTGTTCCGCGCCGCGGTGTCGGCTTTCTGCTCTCTTACCCGTCCGTCGCGCCGCGAGATCGGCCAGCTCGAGGATTTGACGCTGCCTTTGTTCGACGAGGTGTCGGTCGAATCGCGACGCTATGTGGCAGCCGCCCTTTCCGAATGCGAATATGCGCCGGCCGCGCTGGTGCGCCGCCTGTGCGAGGAGCCGGTCGACATCGCCGCGCCATTGCTCATCCGCTCGCGTGCCGTCAGCGATATCGACCTGATCGCGCTGATCGGCCGGCATGGCCTGCCGCATGCCCGGGCCATCGCGCGCCGCAGGGACCTGAATCCGACCATCGCCGATCTGATCAGGGCGCTCGAAAGGCCGACACTGGTGCGGGTGCGGGATCCGGAGGTGCACCCTCCTGCGCCACCAACCGGCGCAGTCGTAAATGCGGAAGCGGCCGAAGACAGCGCGAAGAGCAAACAGTCCCCCGGCACCGCCGCCGAGAATGCGCGGCGCAGGCTGCGCTCCATGATGCGCACCGGCGACGAGGCATTGGCGGCGAAGGTCGACGCGTTTCCCGGCTCGGACAGCTATGTCAAACTGCGCGAAACCGCGCTGACCGGAAACGCCGCGTTCTTCCAGACCGCGCTCGCCGATGCCCTCGATATCGATTTCTCGACCGCGCGATCGCTGACCGCCAACCAGAACTATGCCCCGCTGCTTGCGGCGCTGCGCTCGCTTGATCTGAGCGAAGACCGGGCATTTCTGATCACGGTCGCCGTCTATCCCAGCCTTTTCCCGCATCCGCAGGCCATCCGCACCTATCTCGACCGCTACCGCCTGCTGCATCGCGACGTGGCCCTGGACAGGGTGCGCGGATGGAAAGCCGAAGCGCTGTCCAAAATGGTCCGCGAAGCCACGCCCGCAAACAGCGACAGCCGCAAGCCCTCGAACAGCGACGAAACCATGGCCCCAAGTCTCAGGGCGTCTTCACGGAAATAAGCTCCTCGACGGGGACAGTGCCGGCCTCGATCTCGATCACCCAGATGTCGGGATCGAATTTCTTTTCCCGTTCAAGACGGGCATCGAGCACGGCTGGGTCATCACCCGCGGCAAGAAGGCTGAAGAAGCGGTCGTCCGGCTTGGCCGAATCATAACTTGTCTGCGGCGCCGGCCCGTAGAGGGCAATTTCACCCAGCCGGCCCCGCGCCAGCACGAAAACAGCACCAGCTTCGGTCGCGCCGCGATTGACCACGGCGGCAAATCCGCCTGCGCCGAAAACCCGGCGCAACAGGGCCGAGACCCACAGATCCGATGTGACGCGCATGAAAACTCCGCAAAGCGTGGCGGAGCTATCTATCGAAATTTCCCTCGCTGGGCGAGCGGTCGTTTCGGGCCTTGTTGGTCGGAGCTCAATTGGTGAGGCCGATCTCGCGCATCTTGACGTAGACGATCTCGTCGGGCTCGCCGGTCTGCGGCAGCCCAAACAGCGACTGGAACTCCTTGATCGCCGCCTTGGTCCGGGCGCCGACCTTGCCGTCGAGTTGCATGTCGTCATTGCCGAAGGCTTTCAGACCCGCCTGGATCTTGACGATGCGGGGATCAGGCCCCTGCAATGCGGCGTTGGTCTGTTCGCCGCCCGTCTGCAAGGATACCGGAAGGGCGGCCGGTGGCATGTCGGGACGCGGCTGCGGTTTGGGTACGGCAGCGGTCTTCGGCGTTGCGCCCAGTTGATCCAGCAGCAACGCGTCGATCTCGCCGGAAGCGTTGAGACCGACCTTCTGCTGATAAGCCTGTATGGCCTTGCGCGTATTGGGGCCGGAAATGCCGTCGATCGTGCCGGGATAGAAATCGAGATCCTTCAATATGCCTTGCACCTGCTCGACCACCGGATCGCCCTTCATCGGTGCGGGCGCCGAATTTGGCCGCACGATGTTGATCGTGGTCTCCGGCTCGTCGACGGTGTGCGGAAAACCCTGGAAGTGGCGGGTGGCGAAAAAGGCCCCGGCATGCGGGAAAGGCTGATACCACAGCGCGTTCGCCGAGACGTAAAACAGCGTGACCAGGAATGCCGTCGATCCGCCCACCAGGACAGGATTGCGCGAAATCATCCCACCAACGGCAATGGCGCCGTCCTGAAAGGCGTTGCTTCGGCGTTTGACCGCCTTAGGCTGTTTTGCGGAGCGAGCCATTTCTGTCCCCTTTCGCCCTCGTCACCGGCATCGTCAGCACCCCTGCCTGGTTCGCCGGGCGCCCCTTCGGCCCATTGACCGGCAGGCTGATGGTCACCGTGGTGCCCTCGCCCGGCATGCTTTCGATCGACATCGTGCCTTCGTGCAGCGCCACCAGCCCCTTCACCAGCGACAAACCGAGGCCGGTCCCCTCGAACCGGCGCGTATAGTCGTTCTGGATCTGCGTGAAGGGCTTGCCGAGATTGGCGAAATCCTCCTCCGCAATGCCGATGCCGGTGTCCCTGACCCAGAAATGCAGACGCGAGCCGATCCGCTTGGCGCCGACGACGACGTCTCCGCCATCAGGCGTGAACTTGATCGCATTGGAGACGAGGTTGATGAGGATCTGCTGCACGGCGCGGCGATCGGCATTGATGTCGCCGGCGTCCGGCGCGATCTGCGTCTGCAGGTCGATATTCTTGGCCTGCGCCTGCAGCCGCATCATGGACTGGCACATTTCGACGGCCTCCATGAATCGGAAGGGCTCCGGCTCCGTCGCGTAGGCCCCCGATTCGATCCTCGATACGTCGAGAATGGAGGTCACGACGGCCAGCAGATGCTGGCCCGAATCCCGCACAAGGCCGACATATTCCTTCTGGCGCGGATCCTTGAAGGCGCCGAACATCTCATGCAGCAACATGTCGGAGAAGCCGATGATGGCATTCAGCGGCGTGCGCAGTTCGTGGCTGACCACCGCCAGGAACCGGCCCTTGGCCACTTCGGCGGCGGCCGCCGCCTCGTTGGCCTGTGCGAGGTCTTCGCGCAGCCGGGCGGCGGTCTCGTCGTTCTCGCGCAGGACAAGCGTGAAAACGTCGCTCTGTTCCTCGCCGCGCGCCAGCTCGAGCAAGAACGGCCGATAGTTGTCGGCCGTCAGGCGGTTGTCATTCTGGCCGTTGCCGTTCTGGGGCAGCCTGACGCGCAATTCGACGTGGCGCGACAGGGCGCCATCACGCATGTCGGCCAAAGCGCTGAGATAGGAGACCCGATCCGACAGATGGACGCGGTCGAAGAAGCCGGTTCCCGAAAGCAGTTCAGGCGGCAGTTTCAAAAGGGTGCGCGCCCTGGCGGACGCATCCAGGACCTCGCCGTGGCGGGCGACGCGCAGGACCACCGCATCGATAATGTCTTCCAGCCGATCGCCGCTACCCACCGCATCGGCCGCACCGGCGCTATCAGGAAAAGCCGACATGCGCGGGACAAGCGTCAGCGCCCAGGCCAGCGGGACCAGCCAATGCCAGGCGGCGATCTGCGCGCCCGCGAATGGCAAGAAGGCCGCGGCCAGAGGCTGAAGGGCAATGGCTGCGATGGCTGCCACAGCCCCAAAAAGCGCCGCACGCCGCGTGGCGCCAATCCACCAGGCCTCGAATGGCAGCGCCACGGCAAGCATGGCGACAGGTGAGCTCAAACCACCGGCGGCGGCGATGATACCGCCAAGTGCAACAGACGCCATCACCAGCGCGATCGGTGCTGCCGCGGCCATCCTTCCGGTCGCCGCCACCAGCAAGGCGACGAACCAGCACAGACCGAAGGCCGCGAAGATTGCGGCGATGGTCACGGCGGCGCCCATGCCTGATGTAACCAGCGTGACCGCGGCACCGGCGGCGAAGAACGGCGCGGACAGCATGACGCCAATGAACCGGCGCTGGCGCTCGCGGTCGCTTTGTCCGAGAAGGGAGGGATGGACCATACGTTCGCAACCGGCGGCAATCGCGCCGGGCAATTCAGCGTATCTGGCCTTGATCGGCATCAACTCAACGCACTCGCACTCGTCGTGAACAGCTCTGCTTTTGCAGATTATCTTGGTTGGGTCTGAAACTCGCATCCAGCGTTTAAGGAATGGATAAAGCAGAGGCGACCAGAGCCTGGCCTGCGGCAAATATCGGGATGATGACGGTCGAAAACCCGGGCAAATGCCGCCATAGTAAATGGAGGGTTATCCGGGAACGCCTGGCGGCAGCGGATCATCGGCGGGAAGAGAACCGCCCGCGTTTAATAAAACCGCAATGGAAACAATCAGATAAATGGTTATCAGGGGGTAACGAAAATCGTCTCGATATGAAACAAATCCATGGCAAAACGCTTCGTTTCGAATTTGCCTAAAATTTGAGGAAAAATTTCGTCTAACCCGCAAGCCGTCCTTTGTGGCTGTGTGCCAACATCCTGCCCATAAAAGAGGTCATGCCATGTGACGCATGATCCGGTCACGACAAGAGGCAAGGCATGTTCTTTCTGATAAGAATGGCTTTCTGGTTTTCATTGGTGCTGCTGGCGCTGCCGCTGAGCGTCGGTTCCGACGAGCCGGGGCAGGAAAGCGTCGGGCCGATCCAGGCCTTGTTTGCGGCACGTGACGCGGTGGGCGACATCGCCGGCATTTGCGAGCGCAAGCCCGATGTCTGCGAAACCGGCAAGTCGGCCGTGCACACCATCACGGCACGCGCCAAGGAGACCGCCAAGATCGCCGCCGCCATGCTGGACGACAAGCCCGCCGGTCCCGATACCTCGACGACGACCGGCAGTGTGCCGGACGAAATCGTCCTGCCGGAGACCGTCAACCTGCCGGTAAGGAATTAAGCCGCCTCGACGGCGCATCGCGGGCCGTCTGCCCTCTCGACGCCCGCGATGTCCTTGTTTTTTCCGTGACGCGGCGCCGCCGCGTGACTATATGCGGGTCATGACGACCACGATCCAGACGATCCGAGACGACTTCTCCTTCCTTGACGAGTGGGAGGATCGCTATCGTTACGTTATCGAGCTCGGCGAAGCGCTGCCTCCATTTCCCGACGAGGAGCGCAACGCTGCTAACAAGGTGCCAGGTTGCGTCAGCCAGGTCTGGCTGACCACCGAACGGGGACCGGGCGGCGACCCAGTCATCACCTTCAGGGGCGATTCGGATGCCCATATCGTGCGCGGTCTGGTGGCGATCATGCTGGCGCTGTTTTCCGGCAGGACCGCCAGCGAAATCCAGAAAACCGACGCGGAAGCGACGCTGAGGACCCTTGGTCTGAACGAGCACCTGTCGCCCCAGCGCGCCAACGGTCTCCGCTCCATGGTCAAGCGCATCAAGCGCGATGCCGAGATGGCGCTCGAACGGACCGCCTGACAAGCTTGATCCTGTACCGTGCGGCGACCCGTCCCGCGAAGTCAAACGGCGCCCGAAGGCGCCGTTGATGTCAGTCTGCGAGGAGCGATTACCGCGCCTTGCGCTTGCGGCCAAGGCCCATCTTCTTGGCGAGCTGCGAGCGGGCCGCCGCGTAATTCGGGGCAACCATCGGGTAGCTCGGATCGAGGTTCCACTTTTCGCGGTACTGGTCCGGCGTCAGATCATAATGGGTCATCAGGTGACGCTTCAGCGACTTGAACTTCTTACCGTCTTCAAGACAGACAATGTAGTCGTCGTGAACCGAGCGCTTCGGATTTACGGCCGGCTTCTGCTTGTCGGCAGGAGGCTGTTCGGCGGTTCCGCCCACACGCCCGAGAGCGGCATGCACATCCGATATAAGGTTCGGCAGTTCGCCGACCGGCACGGGATTGTTGCTGACATAGGCGGCCACCACATCGGCGGTCAGCTCGATCAGCGCATCATTGTTTCTGGAAGGTGTTTCGACAATATCCATGGTCTTCAGGCCCCAACAAGAGTTACGTCGGTCTACGCCCTTTTTTACAGGCAGGGCATCGCACGAATTTTGTGCAGGTAGAGCTTCTGCGATTCGTGTCGCGAGCATATCAATGCGACCGTGGACCAAGTAAGTCAATTCGCTCTTTGCATTATATTCAGGGATGTTGATCAACTATTCGCGGATCAGCTTCAATCTTTCGTGCATC
This sequence comes from Mesorhizobium sp. B2-4-15, assembly GCF_006658505.1. Lineage (GTDB taxonomy): Bacteria > Pseudomonadota > Alphaproteobacteria > Rhizobiales > Rhizobiaceae > Mesorhizobium. The sequence goes on along the minus strand of NZ_VFUZ01000002.1, from coordinate 333,220 downwards.
GCGTAATTTTTCGATATTTCGCTCGCCAAATCGGCAAAGGCTGACGTGGCGTCAGTGCACCGTTACATTCGCGATAACTCACAGATCCGGCATTCAATGCTCCGGTTTGCTTGGCCATCGCACCGACAATCTTGGTTGTTCACATCTGTCCACGAAACCGCAGGTTGCCATGGATTTATCTTGCGGAAGCAACCTTGCGATGTCTGTGGGCCGCCTGCCTCAGGGCCAATCGATGCCGGTCGATCAATACAGGGCACTTGCCATAGACCCGGCCGGGTGACGAAGTTGCCTTTGCTGGCCGGATCATGCCAGACCTCACGCCAGCGATAGCGAACCGCCTGCTGCCCCATGCCGGTTTGTTGGCGATATCGAACACGTTTAAAAATACTTCCAGAGCGAGACGCAATGACCAAGCTCCCCCAATTTCCGATCGTCACCCCACCAACACCCGAGAAACGGCCGGTTTTCGACACGCATCACGGCATCACGCGAACCGATGAGTATGCCTGGCTGAGGGCCGACAACTGGCAGGAGATGTTCAGGGATCCTTCCTTGCTCGATGGCGCGATCCGAGTCGAACTCGAAGCCGAGAACGCCTACCAGTCGAAGCTGATGGCAGACACGGTCGACCTACAAAAGCAGCTTTTCAAGGAGATGAAAGGCCGCATCAAGGAAGACGATTCCTCCGTACCGATGAAGGACGGGCCTTATGCCTATGGTTCTTCCTTCAAGCTCGGCGGCGAGCAGCCGCGCTATTTCCGCATGCCACGCGACGGCGGCGCAGAACAGATCCTGCTTGATGGCGACGCCGAGGCCGAGGGCAAGGCCTATTTCCGGCTGGGCGGCGTCGACCATTCGGCCGATCATCGCAAGTTGCTGTGGGCATTCGACGACAAGGGCTCTGAATTCTACACACTGCGCGTGCGCGATCTTGCCGATGGCAAGGACCTGGCGGACCAGATTGCCGCCACCGGCGGTTCGGGTGTGTGGGACGCGGGCAATGACGGTTTCTTCTACACGCGTCTCGACCCCAATCACCGGCCGTCAAAGGTGCTGTTCCATGCACTGGGGCAGGCCCCTGAAAACGACCGCCTGATCTATGAGGAAAGCGATCCCGGCTTCTTCATGAATGTCGACGGTACCCGTAACAACCAATGGATCATGATCGGTATCAACGATCACGAGACCTCGGAATATCGCCTGTTGAGCGCCAGCGATCCGTTTGCCGAACCCAAGCTGGTTTCGGCGCGCGAGACCGGTCTCCAGTACGAGTTGGAAGAAGGCGGCGACATCTTCTTCATCCTGACCAATGCGGATGGCGCGAAGGACTTCAAGATCATGACGGCGCCGGCAAGCGATCCGGTGCGCGCCAACTGGCTAGAGCTGGTGCCGCATGAGCCGGGCCGGCTGATCCTGTCGGTGATCGGCTTCACGGATCATATGGTCCGGCTCGAGCGCAAGGAGGGCCTGCCGCGCATCGTCGTGCGCGATCGCGCGAGCGGCGAGGAGCACCTGATTTCCTTCGACGAGGAGGCGTTTTCGCTCGGTCTTTCGGGTTCCTATGAATACGACACCGAAATCATGCGCTTTTCCTATTCGTCGATGACGACGCCGTCGCAGGTGTTCGACTACAACATGCGCACCCGCGAGCGTGTGCTGCTCAAGACGCAGGACGTGCCGTCCGGGCACGACCCGGACCATTATCTCACCAGACGGCTGATGGCACCCGCCGCCGACGGCGAACTGGTGCCGATCTCGCTTCTGCATCACCGCGACACGCCGCTGGATGGATCGGCACCTTGCCTGCTCTATGGTTACGGCTCCTATGGCATCACCGTGCCGGCGGCCTTCAACACCAACTGGTTCTCGTTGGTCGACCGCGGCCTGGTCTTTGCCATCGCCCATGTCCGCGGCGGCAAGGACAAGGGGTACGGCTGGTACGATGACGGCAAGCGTGCGCACAAGATGAACACCTTCACCGATTTCGTCGCCTGTGCGCGCCACCTGGTTGCCGAGCGCTATACGGCGCATGACCGTATCGTCGCGCAAGGCGGTTCGGCCGGCGGCATGTTGATGGGCGCCGTCGCCAACATGGCGCCGGACTGCTTTGGCGGCATCGTCGCCGAGGTTCCGTTCGTCGATGTGCTCACCACCATGCTCGACGCGACCCTGCCGCTGACGCCGCCGGAATGGCCGGAATGGGGCAACCCGATCGCGTCAGCCGACGACTACCGGACGATCGCCGCCTATTCGCCGTACGACAATGTCGCTGATCTCGACTACCCGCCGATCCTGGCGCTCGCCGGTCTCACCGATCCGCGCGTCACCTATTGGGAACCGGCCAAATGGGTAGCGCGGCTGCGCGACCGCAAGAGCGGCGACAATCCGGTGCTGTTCAAGATCAATATGGATTCCGGCCATGCCGGCGCGTCCGGCCGGTTCTCACGCCTGGAAGAGATCGCCTATATCTACGCCTTTACGCTGAAGGTGACGGGCAAGGCGCAGCTTGTCGAGGAAACGCTTCGATGATCGATCTGTCCACATTGATAGCCTACATCGCCGTTGTGCTCGGCTTTGTCTTCATTCCGGGTCCGGCCACGCTGTTGACGATCGCCCGCGCAACGATGGCGATCATGGCCTTTTGAATTCCGCATTGCTCATTTCCGCTCGCAATCGCGGCGGCCTCGCGCTACCCAAGGCACGTTTTCTCCGGGCCAAGATGCCCACCTCGCACAAGGGTCCATTATGCTGCTCGTCGACGTGTATCTCGACAAATCGCCCATCCAGGGCATCGGCGTTTTTGCCAAGAACCCTATTGCCCGCGGCACGTTGATCTGGAAGCTGGATCCAAGGTTCGACCGGATCATTGCGGTCGAGACTTATGAGGGCGAAAGCGGTCCGGTGAAGAGCTATCTCGACCGCTACGCCTATCCAGACCGGCGCGATCCGAATTACATCGTCTTCGAAGCGGACGACGCTCGCTACATGAACCATGCCGACGAGCCGAACTGCGACGTCTCCTCGCCCGAGGAGAGTTTCGCCCTGCGCGACATCGCGGCCGGCGAAGAACTGACCTGCAACTACAACCATTTCTTCGAAGCGGGATTCGATTTCCTGGGCGACCGCCATCCGTCATCCGACAACTAGCTAAGCAATTCCAGGAAAAGTGCGAAGCGGTCTTCTGTCCGGAATTGCGTCAAAAAGAGAGATCGAGCGGGTCGGCGTTCCTTGAAACGATGAACCGCTTTAGTTCGTGCCTTTCTTGCGCGCCGGGTAGCCATTTGGATGCGGCGGTATCGCCTTGAGGTAGGCCGCGATCGCCGCACGATCCCCCGCGGTCAGTTCGGCCGTGTTGCGTTGTACATCGACCATCGCGCCGCCAACGGAATCAAAACTGGGCGTGAAACCGGTTTCGAGGTAGTTGGCAATGTCGGCCTCCGACCACTTGTCGACACCGCCCTCACCCGATGTGATGTTGGGGACGACGCCGCTGCCTTCGGCCGCCACTGCACCGGCCAGCCATTCACTTTTCCTGGTGCCGCCCGCGAAGTCGCGCGGCGTGTGGCATTCACCGCAATGGCCCGGCCCTTCGACCAGGTAGCGGCCCGCCACCACCGGATCAGGCGCACCATCGGGCAAGGCAACGACCGGCTGGTCGCTGAGATAGAGCCGTTTCCACAGGCCGATGCCACGACGAATGTTGAAGGGGAAAGCGAGCGAATTGCCCCGCGCCTTGCCGGCGACCGCTGGCAATGTCTTCAGGAAAGCATAGAGATCGGCAATGTCCGATGGCTTCATACGTGCGTAGGACGCATAGGGAAAGGCCGGATAGAAGTGCTCGCCAGACGGCGACACCCCTTTGAGCATCGCATTGGCGAAATCCTCGAACGACCAGGCGCCGATGCCGTCCTTGGGATCTTGCGAGATGTTGGGAGGAACGAAAACGCCGAACGGCGTCTTCAGTTCAAGACCGCCCACGAGCTGAAGCCGTGCATCGCCCTGTGAACCCGGCTTTGCATGGCAGGAGGTGCAGCCGCCGGCATAGAAGATGCGCTTGCCCCTAGCCGCATCGCCAGGCCCGAGCTCGGCTAGGGCCCGCGTGTCCAAGGTCACGGGTGCCGAGAGGACCCATCCGGCAACCGCGCCGACGCCGCCCAGGATAATGAGGGCGCCGACGAATTTCCTGGGGAAGGGCATTGCCCGTTATCAGCCTTTTTTCACCCGATAGCTCTGGTGGCAGGCGCCGCAATTGGACGCGATGGCGCCGAATTTCGTCTTCAATGTATCGATATCGGCGGGTGTGGCGGCGGTTGCCGCCTTGACGTCGGCGAGATATTTGTCTTCCGCGGCCTTGAAGCCTGGCATGTCTTCCCAGATTTTCGGCGCCGCCGTGGTATCGCCCGCATCGCTGCCCGCTGGAAACAGGGTGCCGACATCGAACTTCTCGGCATTCGCCTGCAGCGCCTGCAGTTGCGTCAGTACGGCAGCGGCATCAAAGGGCTCCTCCCCCTTGACCACTTTCGACAGGCCGCCGACGATCTTTCCGCGTTCCTTCATCAGAGCTTGCCGATCGAGGATCGGGTCCGCAAACGCGGCCGAGCCGGCAACTGCGAGCATGGAAATGGCGACGATAAGCTTTCTCATTCAATTGGCTCCGTGATGAAGGCATTTGGGGACACGACGTAAACGGATGTGGCGAACGGAATATTCCCTTTGCCTCCTGATGACTTTTCCAGACCCTTGCTGGCGCGGATCTCGAGGCAGAAAAAGAAAAGCCCCGGGCTGCCGGGGCTTTTCCGAAGATCGATCAGGCTATTACAGCACCGCGCGCCCTTGGCGCGCAAAAGACGCTGCGCATGATCCTTTCCGAGAATCGTGTCCGATTCTCGGCGTCATGCGCGGGCCTTTTCGTAGAGCTCGAGAACGTGATCCCAGTTGATCAGGCTATCGACGAAGGCCTCAAGATATTTCGGCCGCGCGTTGCGATAGTCGATGTAGTAGGAGTGTTCCCAGACATCGACGCCGAGGATCGGCGAGGCGCCATGAACGAGCGGGTTCTCGCCGTTCGGCGTCTTCGAGATCGCCAGCTTGCCGTCCTTGACCGAAACCCAGGCCCAGCCCGAACCGAACTGCGTCGTGCCGGCCGCGATGAAGTCGGCCTTGAACTTGTCGTAGCCGCCGAGGTCGCTGTCGACCACCTTCTGCAGAGCCCCGGGCAGCTTGTTGCCGCCGCCGCCTTTCTTCATCCACTTCCAGAAATGGATATGGTTGTAGTGCTGCGCGGCATTATTGAAGAGGCCGGCATTCTTGCCGAACGATTGTTTCACCACCTCTTCGACCGACAGGTCGCCCATGCCGGCTTCCGCGGCCAGTTTGTTGCCGTTGTCGACATAGGCCTTGTGGTGCTTGTCGTGGTGATATTCCAACGTCTCTTTCGACATGTAGGGCTGCAGGGCCTCGTAGTCGTAAGGCAGAGCGGGCAATTCAAAAGCCATGGACGGTACTCCCTCGATGAAAATCCGGTGTGGATACCGGATCAAGATAGGTCTGGATCGGGCTCGGACAACTCCGAAATGAAGCGCCGGACGCTCTTTCTAGGCGGGTTCCGGCGAACTGTCACACGGTTTCCAAAAACGAAACCGCGTTGCGACAAAACGCCGGACGGGATCAGTTGGCCGGCGTCGAATGCGCCCAATCCCAATAGAGTTCACGCGCTTTCTTGGCTACCGGCCCGGGTTGCAGGTTGCGATCCTCGATGCGCGTGACCGGCACCACTTTGGAATGGTTGCCGGTCGAAAAGATCTCGTCGGCTTCGAGGAAATCGCGCACCGACAGCGTCTTTTCGGCGGTCCTGAAGCCATAGTCGCCGAGCAACGTCATCGTCCGCGAGCGCGTGATGCCGGACAGGAAGGTGCCGTTCGGCGCCGGCGTCAGCACGTGGCCATCCTTGACCAGGAAGATGTTGGAGCTGCCGGTCTCGGCGACGTTGCCCAGCATGTCTAGAACCAGCGCATTGTCGAAGCCTCGCATCTTGGCTTCGAGGATGGCACGGCCATTGTTGGGATAGAGGCAACCAGCCTTGGCGTTGGTCGGCATCGTTTCGATGGTCGGACGCCGGAACGGCGACACCGTCACGGAAAAGCCGGTCGGCGCGATCATCGGCGATTCGTAGAGGCAAAGGCAGAAGCGTGTCGATGCGGGATCGGCCGGCACGCCAATGTAGCCGCCATGCTCGGCCCAATACATCGGCCTGATATAGACCGCCGTCTTGCCATCGAACTTCTTCAATCCGTCCCAGGTCAGTCCGACGATCTGTTCGGGCGTCATGTTCGGCTTGAGGCCGAGAGCGATCGCCGAGGCGTTCACCCTGCTGGCGTGGAGGTCGAGGTCGGGCGCCACACCTTCGAACCAGCGAGCGCCGTCGAACACGCTGGTGCCCAGCCACATGGCATGGCTGCGCGGTCCAAGAATGGCGACGTTGCCTTCGTACCAGTCGCCATCGACGAAAGTCCATGTCGCGGATTGCGCTGCTGCCGCCAATGTCATCGCGTTGTCCCGTTCCGATCAATCTCGTGTGACAGCCATTGGAAGATGCTTTAGCCGGCGCCGTCAACCAGCATCAAGGAGTTTTGTTGAGGCCAGCGACGGCGCGATGCAATCAAGGCTTGCGCCTTGCCGCGCCGCGCCTCAAAACTGTTGACATGCAATATGCCGCCTATGTTTTCGACGCCTATGGCACGCTGTTCGACGTGCATGCCGCCGTGCGCCGCCATGCCGATCAGATCGGCCCGGACGGTCAGCTCCTGTCCGAAATCTGGCGCGCCAAGCAGCTCGAATATTCCTGGGTGCGCACGCTGATGGGCGCCTATGCCGATTTCTGGCAGTTGACCGAACAGTCGCTCGACTTCGCCTTGCGCAAGGTCCCTTCGGCCGATCCGAGCCTCAAGGTCAGGTTGCTGGAAGCCTATTGGCGTCTGGACTGCTACCCGGAAGTGCCGGCCGTGCTGAAAGCGCTCAAGGCTTCGGGTGCCAGGCTGGCGATCCTCTCCAACGGCTCGCCCGAAATGCTGGAAGCGGCGGTCAAGTCCGCGGCGCTCGACCAGGTGCTGGACGAGATCTATTCCGTCGATGCGGTGCGGCGCTTCAAGACCGATCCGGCGGTCTATGACATGGTCGCCACTGGCTGGCGGCTCTACCCCGGCGCGGTTTCCTTCCAGTCCTCCAATCGCTGGGATATCGCGGGCGCCACCAAATTCGGTTTCCGCACGGTTTGGATCAACCGTTCCAATCAGCCCGAAGAATACCGGGACTTTCCGCCGACCGTGATCCTGCCGTCCCTTGAAGCCCTTGTCACAGCCTAAGCCAACTGCCTGTGACCCTGGCGCCACAGTGGCAGCGCGGTCACAGCTTCGCCTTTGTTTGTCCACGTTCGGGCCAGAATCGGAACCGCCTATCGCCTCAGGTGTTGTCAGGCACCCGCGTAGCGGCAAGCGAATTCACGCTTTGTTGGAATTTGAGTCTTAAAGAAGGCAGCCATGTCCATAACCGAAATCGAATCCTATCGCCTGAGCCGTCGCGGCTTCCTCAACGCCGCAGCACTGGGCGCAGCCTCGATCGCGGTTTCCGCGTGTGCCACCACCGGACCTGGGCCGGTTCAGCCTCCCCCGCCAACCTATGTCGAGCCGCCTCTGGCCGACTATGCCTCGATGTACGCGGCTGTCAGCGATGGCGGCTTCGATCTGCCGGCCATCCCCGTCGACAGGATCGATCCGCAGTTCCTGCGCCAGATCGTTCCCGACCCGACCGGCCAGAAGCCGGGAACCATCGTCGTCGATACGACAGGCCACTTCCTCTATCTGGTTCGTCCGGGCGGCCAAGCCATCCGCTATGGCGTCGGCCTTGGCCGCGCCGGCTTCGAATGGTCGGGAGATGCCGTCGTCCAGTGGAAGCAGAAATGGCCGAAGTGGACGCCGCCGGATGAAATGATCGCCCGGCAGCCGGAATTGAAGCAGTACAGCGCCGACAATGGCGGCATGCCCGGCGGTTTGAAGAACCCGCTCGGTGCGCGTGCGCTCTACCTCTTCCAGGGCAATGTCGACACGCTTTATCGCCTGCACGGCTCGCCGGAATGGCGCTCGATCGGCAAATCGGTGTCGTCGGGCTGCGTACGCCTGATGAACCAGGACATCATCGACCTCTACGACCGCGTGCCCCAGAAGACCCCGGTCATCGTGACCAGCGACGCCCGCCAGCCGATGGTCGCGACTGCGAACCACAAGGCCATCCCGATCGACGCCGGCGTGCCGGACGGATCGGTATTGCTTGGACCGGTCAAAGCGGTAACCGACGCGATTTTCTAATCCGATCGCGCCTACGGAAATGCATGGCGCCGCGCGTCCGAAGGAACTCGCGGCGCCATAAGCCAGCTTTGCTGACTGACTGGTGCGGGGCTCAGCGGCCTCTTGAAAGACTGCCCAGAATCCCGCGCACGATGGCGCGTCCAACCGACGAGCCGACCGAGCGCACCACCGACTTGATCGCGGCCTCCGCCACCGTCTGACGATTGGAGGGGCGCGGCGCCGGCGCGCGCCTGCCGCCGGACCGCGGCGCGGAATCATCATCGCCAAAGCCTGGAATGGTCCAGCGCGAGCCACCGCTGCCCGCCTGCTGTTCGGCATCCTGCGCCTCCTTGGCTTTCTTCTGCAGGATTTCGAAGGCTGACTCGCGGTCGATGACCTGGTCGTACTGGCCGGCAACCGGGCTCTCCGCGATCAGCTGGCGGCGCTCGTCCGGCTTGATCGGGCCGAGGCGCGAGGATGGCGGACGGATCAGCGTGCGTTGCACCATGGATGGAACGCCCTTGGCCTCCAGCGTCGAAACCAGCGCCTCGCCGGTGGCGAGCTGGGTGATGGCGGTGGCGCAGTCGAAATCAGGATTGGGACGGAACGTTTCGGCCGCCGTCCTCACCGCCTGCTGCTCACGCGGTGTATAGGCGCGCAGTGCGTGCTGGACACGATTGCCGAGCTGGGCCAGCACCTTCTCGGGGATGTCCAGGGGGTTTTGCGTGACGAAATAGACGCCGACGCCCTTCGAACGGATCAGACGCACCACCTGTTCCACGCGGTCGATCAGCACCTTTGGCGCCTCGTCGAACAGCAGATGCGCCTCATCGAAGAAGAAAACCAGCTTCGGCTTGTCGGGGTCGCCGACCTCCGGCAGTTCCTCGAACAGCTCCGACATCAGCCAGAGCAGGAAGGTCGCGTAGAGGCGCGGGTTCATCATCAGCTTGTCGGCGGCCAGAACGCTGATGGCGCCGCGGCCGTCACGCGTGGTGCGCATGATGTCGGAAATCCGCAACGCCGGCTCGCCGAAGAAGTTCGCCGCGCCTTGGCTCTCCAGCACCAGCAACGTGCGCTGGATGGCCCCCACCGACGGCTTGGTGACATTGCCGTAGCGGGCGCTGATCTCGTCGGCGCGCTCCGCGATGTTAGCCAGCAGCGCCTGCAGGTCCTTGAGGTCGAGCAGCAGCAGGCCGTCTTCATCGGCAATGCGGAAGGCAATGTTCATGATGCCTTCCTGCGCTTCGGTGAGGTTCATCAGCCGCGACAGAAGCAAGGGACCCATCTCGGAAATGGTGGCGCGGATGGGGTGACCCTGCTCACCGAACAGGTCCCAGAAGATGACGGGGAACTCCTGGAAATCGTAAGGATCGAGCTTGACCTGCGCGGCGCGCTTGACCAGAAAATCCTGTGCCGTGCCCATCATGGCGATGCCGGACAGGTCGCCCTTGATGTCGGCGCAGAACACCGGCACGCCGGCGTTCGAAAATCCTTCTGCCAGGATCTGCAAGGTGACGGTCTTGCCGGTGCCGGTGGCACCCGTTACCAGGCCGTGACGATTCCCGTATTGCAGCAGCAGATTTTCGGCACGCTGATAGCTGTCGTCTGGCTTGCGGCTGGCGCCGATGAAAATACTGGTGTCGTCAGCCATATACCGGGTCTCCGCAAACTGATGTGTCTAAAAGCCAGCCTTTGCCCGAAGGTATAGTGAGGCCATCGCGGAGCGACAATGCCAATCGTCGCGATCGGTTTTTTCGTGCTTGCGGATTTTGCTGGTGTTTGGCAATCGTTCATGGTTCGTCCACACAAGCCGACCTATATCCGATGGATCGAATTCAGACCTTGGTCGTGCATTGCGATAACCGACCGGTGACCGTAGACTGAACTGCTCCGGGCTGGTGCGGCCACGTAAATGAGGAAGATGGATGGGCGCTGGAGCCTTGACCAGGGATGTTGAACCGGCGAATGCCGAACGCCTGCGATGGCTGGCCTTGGCGGAAAAGGCGTTGGCCGGGGCGTCCTTCGAGGAAAAGCTGGTTTCGCACACCGACGACAACATCCGCATCGAGCCACTCCACGAGCGTGCGACCGGAGCTGAACCGATCGTACGCGCGAATCCCCGATCGTCCTGGATCGTCAGTCAGCGCGTCGACGACCCAGATGTCGATCGTGCCAAGGCCCAGGTCCTGGATGATATCGCGCAGGGCGCGACCGGACTGTCGCTCGTCTTCGAAGGTGCTCCGAACGCATTCGGCTACGGCCTGCCCAGGACTGCGCAGGCGCTTGAAACGGTGCTGGAGGGCGTGCCCCTCAACCGGGTCCAGATCCGCATCGACACCCATCCGTGGAGCCGCCCCATGGCCGACTGGCTGGTGGCGTTCCTGAGCAAGCGCCGCTCCGATCCGGCAAAACTCAACCTCTCCTTCGGCATCGATCCGGCGGCGATCCTTGCGGGCACCGGCCGGCTTCGCATGTCGATCGAGGCATTGCAGGAATCGATGCCGCAGTCGCTGGCGCATTTCTTCTCGATGGACGTTCCCGGTGTGCTTCTGGAAGCGGACGGGCGCGTCTTCCACAATGCCGGTGCCACGGAAGCGCAGGAACTCGGCATCATGCTGGCTTCGGCGGTCTCGTATCTGAGAATGTTCGAAAAAGCCCGGCAGCCGCTCGTCTATGCGGCACCTCATATCGGCTTCGCGCTGAGTGTCGACCAGGACCAGTTCCTGTCGATGGCCAAGGTGCGGGCCTTGCGCAGGCTTTGGGCACGGGTGCAGGAAGCCTGTTCGATCCCCAACTCCACGGCCAATATCCATGCCGAGACATCATTCCGCATGATGACGGCATTGGATCCGGAGACCAACATCCTGCGCACGACGATCGGCTGCTTCGCGGCGGCGGCGGGGGGAGCCGATTCGATCTCCATCCTGCCGCATACGATCGCGCACGGCCTGCCGGCGCCTTTTGCCCGCCGCGTCGCACGCAACGCGCAGCTGATCATGGCCAATGAAAGCCACATCGATCATGTCGCCGATCCTGCCTATGGTTCCGGCGCGGTGGAAGCGCTGACATCAGATCTTTGCGCTGCGGCATGGGCGGAATTGCAGGCGATCGAGGCCGAGGGGGGTGTGCTGTCCAGCCTTCAGCAAGGACATATCCAGCAACGCGTCCGCACGGCGGCCGCTCGGCGCGAAGCCGCCTTCAAGGTGGGCGAGCGGGCGATCATCGGCACCACGCTCTATCCGCTGAAAAGCGAGCGTCCGGTCGAGACGCTCGACGCCGAACGGCGCCCTGCCTTCACTGAAGGCGTCGTGCTTTGCGAACCGCTGTTCCCGGTCCGCATCGACCAATCCATCGGGGCCGCATCTTGATTCCGGATTTCAGTCAGATCGGCTGGGTGCCGCCGCACCGCGCATCGGAAGAGATCAAGGGCCAGCGGATGACGCCCGAAGGTCTTGTCGTCAAGCATCTGTACAGCCAGGGCGACCTCAAGGGCCTGCCGCATCTCGATACCTATCCGGGCCTGCCGCCCTTCGTGCGCGGCCCCTACCCGACGATGTATGTCCAGCAGCCCTGGACGATCCGGCAATATGCCGGATTCTCGACGGCGGAGGAATCCAACGCCTTTTACCGGCGCAATCTTGCCGCCGGTCAGAAAGGCCTGTCGGTTGCGTTCGATCTCGCCACGCATCGCGGCTATGACAGCGATCATCCGCGCGTCGCGGGCGACGTCGGCATGGCGGGCGTCGCCATCGATTCCATACTCGACATGCGGCAACTGTTCGATGGCATCCCGCTCGGCGACATGACCGTGTCGATGACGATGAACGGCGCGGTGCTGCCGATCATGGCGCTCTATATCGTCGCGGCGGAAGAACAGGGCGTTGCGCAGAAGGATCTGGCCGGGACCATTCAGAACGACATTCTGAAGGAGTTCATGGTCCGCAACACCTACATCTATCCGCCGAAACCCTCGATGCGGATCGTTTCGGACATCTTCTCCTACACCTCGAAGAACATGCCGAAGTTCAATTCGATATCGATCTCCGGCTACCACATGCAGGAGGCCGGCGCGACCGCCGACCTGGAACTCGCCTATACGATCGCCGACGGCATCGAATATGCCCGTGCCGGCGTCGCGGCTGGCCTCGATATCGACCGCTTCGCGCCACGCCTGTCCTTCTTCTGGGCGATCGGCATGAATTTCTTCATGGAAGTGGCCAAGCTCAGGGCCGCGCGCCTGCTATGGGCGACCTTGATAGAGAAGAATTTCGCGCCGAAGGACGAGCGCTCTCTGTCGCTGCGCACCCATAGCCAGACCTCCGGCTGGTCGCTGACGGCGCAGGATCCCTATAACAACATCATCCGCACCATGATCGAGGCGATGGCGGCCACGCAAGGCCACACGCAGTCGCTGCACACCAACTCCTTCGACGAGGCGATGGCGCTGCCGACCGACCATTCGGCCCGCATCGCCCGCAACACGCAGCTCATCCTGCAGAAGGAATCCGGAACCACGCGCATCATCGATCCGTGGGGCGGATCGGCCTATCTCGAACGGCTCACCCATGATCTGGCGGCGCGCACGCTGACCCATATCGAGGAGGTCGAGGCGCTTGGCGGCATGGCCGCCGCGACCGAACAGGGCATTCCGAAGCTGCGCATCGAGGAAGCGGCTGCACGCACGCAGGCGCGCATCGATTCCGGCGAGCAGATGCTGGTCGGGGTCAATGCGCATCGCCCGGAGACCGACATCGAGGTCGATGTGCTGAAGATCGACAATGCCGAGGTGAGAGCCCGGCAATTGTCGAAGCTGCAGCATCTGAAGGGCACGCGCGATGTCGCCGCCGTGGAAAGCGCGCTCGACGCGCTGACCCGTGCCACGCAAGGCAATGAGAACCTCCTGGAATTCGCCATCCGCGCCGCGCGCGCCAATGCCACGGTCGGCGAAATCTCGTACGCGCTGGAAAGAGCCTTTGGCCGGCACGTCGCCACCGTACAGACCATTTCCGGTGTCTATCGCAAGGCGCTTGGCGACAATCCAGTGGTCGATGGGCTGCAGGACAAGCTTGCTGCTTTCGAGAAAAAAACCGGCGGCAGGCCGCGCATTCTCGTTGCCAAGATGGGACAGGATGGCCATGACCGGGGGCAGAAGGTGATCGCCACCGCCTTCGCCGACCTCGGCTTCGACGTCACCGTCGGCGCGATGTTCCAGACGCCGGAGGAGATTGCGAAGCTGGCGGTCGAGCATGATGTCCATGTCATCGGCGCGTCGTCGCTGGCGGCAGGGCACCTGACGCTGATCCCCGAATTGCGCGACGCGCTGAAAAAACTCGGCCACGGCGACATGCTGATCGTGGCCGGGGGCGTCATCCCGCCACAGGATTATCATGCGGTGCTGCAAGCTGGTGCCGCGGAAATCTTTCCGCCGGGAACTGTTATTCCGGAGGCGGCGGATCGGTTGATGGACAGGTTGTTGGCAGAAGGCTACAAGTTATAATTTTTGTTGTAACGAGCAACGCGGCACGTTATAATCACCGTTGCAACAGAGTACTCCGCCATGAACACGACCATCCGCAAGATCGGTAATTCCGAAGGTGTCATCCTGCCGAAGGAGCTTCTCGAGCGCCTGAACATGAAGACAGGTGATCAGCTCCAGATTGTCGAAACGGATAAGGGCATTGCCCTTGAGCCGGTGGATGACAGTTTCGAGCGGCAGATGGAAGCTGCTCGTAAGGTCATGGACAAGTACAAGGTCGCGCTCCAGAAGCTCGCGGAATGAGCTGGGAGTTTCTGACCCGGCGCGCAGTCGAAGCGATGCACGCCGAGCAATTGCGCAGACATGGCGGAGCACAAGGTTTGAGAGATGAAAATGCTCTTGAATCGGCGCTTGCCCGCGCCGAAAACAAGGCAGGCTACGGAGAGCCTTCCGTTGAGGATCTTGCAGCCGCCTATGTCTTCGGTATTGCCAGGAACCATGCCTTTGTCGACGGCAATAAACGCACTGCCATCGTGGCAGCCGGCGCATTTTTGATCGTGAACGGCTATGTCCTGACGGCTAATGACGGCACGCTCTACGAGTTCGTCATGGCCGTCGCCGCGGGTGAGATCGACGAGGCCGGCGCCGCGGCATTCTTCCGCGACCACGCCGTCAAGCTCGACGGCTAGTTCTCGGCCTTGTCCGAGAGCTTGACGATCTCCCATTCCTTGCCGTTGACAGCAGCCACGTCGCCAACCTTCTTGCCGAACAAGGCGACCGCCATCGGCGAAACATGCGAAATGCTGCCCTTCGACGGATCCGCTTCGTCTTCGCCGACGATCTTCCAGTGCACCTTCTTGCCGTCATCGCCTTCCAGCGTCACGCCCATGCCGAAGCGGACGACGTCGCTACCGGGCTCCGGTGTGGAAAGCTCGGCGCTCTCCCGCCGCGCGGTCCAGTAGCGGAGGTCGCGCGACACGACGGCGATGCGCTCGCGGTCGGCTTTCCGTTCGGCTTTCGCCAGAACATCGCGCAAGTCGGCCAGATTGTCTTCGATCTGCGCCAGGCCGCGCTCCGTCACCAGATTGCGGTGCGGACTGATCGGCCGCTCACCGACGCCAGCAATGGCATTCTCGCTGTCTTCTTCGCGGGTGAAAGCTCTGCTCATTCCCTGAACTTAGGCGCCGGATGGCTGCGCGACAAGCCATTGCTGCTGAGAACAAGCGCCGAACGTCTGGCACGATTCCTGCCATGTCAGGACTGAACACTGGGATTCTGTGCCGATGTTGAACAGACGAACGCTGCTGACGCGTACCGCCGGCTTTGCCATCATAGGCCTTTCGTTTGGCAAGGCGGCCGCCGCCAGCCTGACCGGCATCGAAAAGGCATCGATGCGCGGTTCCATCAATGCCACCGAACTTGGCGTGCAGCCCGGCACCTTTGACGACCAGAGCAAGGCCTTCGCCAAGCTGCTGCGCGACGCGAACAGCCGCGATATGCCGGTGTTCCTCCCGCCCGGCACCTATCTTGTTTCCAACCTTTCGCTGCCCGGCCGCGTGCGTCTTTCCGGCGTGCCGGGTGCCACGCGGATCGTCTATGGCGGCGACGGCCACCTCTTCATGGCCGAACAGGCCGACCATATCGAACTGAGCGGGCTGGTCTTCGACGGTGCGAACCGCTCGATGGGCGACTACGCGCAAGGGTTGCTTGATCTGCGCCAGGTCGGCCATCTCGTCGTCGACAATTGCCAGGTAACCGGCAGCGGCAAGAACGGACTGGCGCTGGAACATTCGGCGGGCCGCATCGAACGCTCGGAGATATCGGGCGCAGCCGATGCCGGCATCTATTCAGTCGAGGCCAGTGGGCTGGCGATCACGGGCAACACCGTCGCCGACTGCGCCAATGGCGGCATTCTCGTTCATCGCTGGCAGGCGGCGGAAGACGGCACCATGGTCACCGGCAACCGCGTCGAACGCATTGGCGCGCGCGGCGGCGGAACCGGCCAGAACGGCAACGGCATCAATGCCTTCCGCGCCGGCAATGTCGTCATCTCGGGCAATGTAGTTTCGGACTGCGCTTTTTCGGCGATCCGGGCCAACAGCTCCAGCAACCTTCAGGTATCGGGCAACACCTGCTCGCGCTCTGGCGAGACCGCGGTCTATTCCGAATTCTCGTTCGAGGGCGCCGTCATCAGCAACAACATCGTCGATGGCGCGGCCAACGGAATCTCGATCGTCAACTTCAACGAAGGCGGCCGCATGGGTATCTGCTCGGGCAATATCGTGCGCAATCTGTCGACCACCGGCCCCTACCCGGCCGATCCGCCCGGCTTCGGCGTCGGCATCGGCGTCGAGGCCGACACCATCGCTTCCAACAACGTGATCGAGAACGCGCCGCTCTATGGCATGTCGATCGGTTGGGGACCGTATTTGCGCAATGTTGTGGCCACCGGCAACATCATCCGCAAGGCAGGCACCGGCATTGTCGTCAGCGTGGTCGAGGGTGCCGGCACGGCCGTCATCTCCGACAACGTCATTGACGGCACGTTGAACGGCGCCGTCGTCGGGCAGCGCTGGGCGGAACCGGTGACGGCCGACCTCACCCAGTTGACCAACAGCGGCTTCGCGCATCTGACCGTCGAGCGCAACCGGGTCAGTTGATCGCGGCCTTCAAGGCTTGCGTCGGCCGCAGTGCCCCGACCTTGGCCCCGACCCGGCTTTCGATCGGCGCGTTTGCCATTCCGGCCAGTTTTGCCGCCAAGGCCTCGTCCGCACGCAACAACCCGGCAAGGACGGCGGCAGCCATGGCTTCGCCGGCGCGGCCGGCACCATCATCGCATTTGACTGCTATGCCGAGGCCAAGTTCAGGTATTGCGCTGCAGTGGACGCCTTCGGCGCCGCCTTTCGCAAAAATCCGGCCCGGTGCGGCTTCCATCAAAGCGAGATCGGCGCGGCCAGTGCCAGCGACGAAGAAGGGCTCCGCCATGCAGGCGCCCAGCAACCGCTTCGCGGCCTTGGCTCGCTCGGGACCAAAACCATTTGTGGTGGCCATGCGGGCAAAGCCGAGCGCGAAACTCCTGAGCGGCACGGCATAGGTCGGGATCGAGCAGCCGTCTGTCGCCCGCTCATCCGGGCCGTGGACAGCGCCGGTGACCGCCTGCATGGCGTCGCGCACCATCTCCTGCAAGGCGTGATCAGGCTTGACGTAGCCGCGGTGGCCGATGCCGGAATGGACGCAGGTGCAGAGGAAGCCGGAATGTTTGCCGGAACAGTTGTTGTGCAGCGCATTCGGCAAATCGCCGGTGCGGGCGAGCGCGATCTCCGCGTCATGATTCGATGGCCAATGCGCGCCGCATTCGAGTGCTGACTTGTCCAGTCCGGCCTTGGCCAGCATGGCCCGCGCCAGTTCGACGTGCGCTGGCTCGCCCGAATGCGAGGCGCAGGCCAGCGCCAGTTCGCGGTTGCCGAAGCCATAAGCGTCGGCAGCACCGGTTTCGATCAGCGGCAAGGCCTGGATGGCTTTGACCGCCGAGCGTGGAAACACCGGCTTCGAGGTGTCGCCGATTTCCCAGACCGACTTGCCGTCGGCATCGAAGACCGCGACGGCACCACGATGGGCGCTCTCGACGATCGAGCCGCGCAGAATCTCGATCAGAACCGGATTTGCCAATGTAACCTCCCGCGAATGCAGGGGCGGTTTACCTGATCCGGTCGAGAATGGAAACGTAGTTGGCGACCGCCGCGCCACCCATGTTGAAGATGCCACCAAGCTTTGCGCCCGGCACCTGGATGCCGCCGGCTTCACCGACAAGCTGCATGGCGGTCAAGACATGCATGGACACACCGGTGGCGCCGATCGGATGACCCTTGGCCTTCAGCCCGCCGGAGGGATTGACCGGCAAGCGGCCGTCCTTGGCCGTCGTGCCGTCAAGCGCCAGTTTGGCGCCCTCGCCGGGCTTCGCCAGGCCCATCGCCTCATACTCGATCAATTCGGCAATGGTGAAACAGTCATGCGTCTCGACGAAGGACAGGTCCTCGAGCGTCACGCCGGCGTTCTTCAGCGCGCGGGTCCAGGCCTGTTCACAACCTTCGAACGCCAGGATGTCGCGCTTCGACATCGGCAGGAAATCCTGCACATGTTCGTTGGCGCGGAAGGCAACCGCACGGCGCATCTTCAAAGCCGTTGCCGTGTCGGCCAGGACAAGGGCCGCGGCGCCATCGGAAACCAGCGAGCAGTCGGTGCGCTTCAGCGGGCCGGCGACGAAGGGGTTTTTCTCGCTTTCCTGCCGGCAGAAATCATAGCCGAAATCCTTGCGCATCTGGGCATAGGGATTGTCGACGCCGTTCTTGTGGTTCTTGGCGGCAATCATGGCGAGCGCGTCCGACTGGTCGCCATAGCGCTGGAAATAGGCCTGCGCGATCTTGCCGAAGACGCCGGCAAAACCGGCGGGCGTTTCGCCATCCTCGGGCAGATAGGAAGCTTTCAGCAGGTTCTTGCCGATCTCGGGTCCAGGCGTCGTCGTCATCTGCTCGGCGCCAACCACCAGCACGATGCGGGCCGCATTGGCATCGATGGCGCGGATGCCTTGCCGGACCGCCGCCGATCCCGTCGCACAGGCATTCTCGACGCGCGTCGCCGGCTTGAAGCGCAGCCGATCGTCCGCCTGCAGCACCAGGCTTGCGGTGAAATCCTGCGCCGAAAAGCCGGCGTTGAAATGGCCAAGCACGATCTCGTCGACATCGTCCGGGCCGATTCCGGCATGGTCGAGCGCGTCCGTCGCGACCTTGACGATGAGGTTTTCGAGCGTCTCGCCCTCGAGCTTGCCGAAACGCGAATGCGCCCAGCCGACGATGCATGCGGTCATGGCGGTCTCCATCCTTGGCGCCAGCCTGTGGGCCTATGGCGCACTTCGCCTTTATTGTTCAAATATAAACATTCCTGCCTTCGCCGTGAAGGGCCGGAACCAGACAATCGCTTGGTGCAGGTCGGAGCCTGCGACGATTTTTTTGTTGATTGATCCGTCAATAAAAAATAATCCTGCTTCAGAGGAAGCTAGCGAGATGCCGAAAGTCGGAATGGAGCCACTGCGCCGCAAGGCGCTTATCGATGCGACGATCTCGGCGATCGGCGAGCGCGGTTCGCTTGACGTCACCATGTCCGAGATTGCCGGGCGCGCGGGCGTGTCCTCGGCCCTTGCCCATCACTATTTCGGCGCCAAGGACGAGCTGCTGTTCGCGACGATGCGGCACATCCTGGCCGAACTGACCATCGATATGCGTCGCGCGCTGCAATCCGCAGCGTCCCCGCGCGAACGTGTCTCGGCCGTGGTCGCCGTCAACTTCTCCGACATCCAGTTCCAGCCGGAAACCATCGCCGCATGGCTTGCCTTCTACGTCGAGGCACAGAAATCGTCCTCGCTGCGGCGGTTGCTCAGGGTCTATGCGCGACGGCTGCACTCGAATCTCATGAGCGGGCTCACCGGCATCCTGCCCAGGGCCGAGGCCGACCGTGCCGCCGAAGCGACAGCGGCGATGATCGACGGGCTCTACATCAGGCGTGCGCTGAAGGACGGCGTGCCCGACGCCGCGACCGCGATCGCGCTCGTCCAGGATTATCTCGAAACCAAACTCGGCGAGCGGCAAAAACAGTGACAGCGAAACGACCCAATTTCCTGATCGTCATGGTCGATCAACTCAACGGGACCTTATTTCCCGATGGCCCGGCGGACTTCCTGCACGCACCCCATCTGAAGGCGCTGGCCGCACGCGCGGCGCGCTTCAGGAATAACTACACGGCCTCGCCGCTCTGTGCGCCCGGCCGGGCCTCGTTCATGAGCGGCCAGTTGCCATCGCGCACGGAGGTCTATGACAACGCCGCCGAATTCGCCTCATCCATCCCGACCTTCGCGCATCACCTGCGCTCCGACGGCTATCACACGGTGCTGTCGGGCAAAATGCATTTTGTCGGCCCCGACCAGTTGCACGGCTTCGAGGAGCGGCTGACGACCGATATCTACCCGGCTGATTTCGGCTGGACGCCGGATTATCGCAAGCCCGGCGAGCGCATCGACTGGTGGTACCACAATCTGGGCTCGGTGACCGGTGCCGGCGTCGCCGAGATCTCGAACCAGATGGAGTATGACGACGAGGTCGCTTTCCACGCTGTGCAGAAGCTCTATGATTTCGCCCGCGTCTCCGACGGCGCCGCGCACCGGCCCTGGTGCCTGACGGTTTCCTTCACGCATCCGCATGATCCCTATGTAGCGCGGCGGCAATATTGGGATCTTTACGAGGATTGCGCGGCGCTCGAGCCCGAAGTGGCCTTCATTCCCTATGACAGCCAGGACCCGCATTCGAAGCGGCTGTACAAGGCCTGCGACCACGACAGTTTCGACATCACCGCCGAGCAGATCCGCCGCTCCCGTCGCGGCTATTTCGCCAACATCTCCTATCTCGACGACAAGGTCGGCGAGTTGCTGTCGGTGCTGGAGCGCACGCGCATGCTCGACGACACAATCATCCTGTTCTGCTCGGACCACGGCGATATGCTCGGCGAGCGCGGGCTGTGGTTCAAGATGTGCTTCTTCGAGGGCTCGGCGCGGGTCCCGCTGATGATCGCGGGCAAGGGCGTGCCGGCCGGCCGGATCGACACGCCAGTCTCCAATCTCGACGTAACGCCGACCTTGTGCGATCTCGCCGGCATCGACATGAGCGCGATCGCGCCCTGGACCGACGGACAGTCGCTGCTGCCGCTGCTGGATGGCAAGCAGCGCACCGCGCCAGTGCTGATGGAATACGCCGCCGAAGGCTCCAACGCGCCGTTGGTGGCGATCCGCGATGGCCGTTACAAGTTCGTCCATTGCGAGATCGATCCGCCTCAACTCTATGATATCGAATCCGACCCACATGAATTGGCCAATCTCGCCGCCGATCCGGCGCATGCCGGGCTGGTGGCGGCGTTCATGGAAAAAGTCCGCGCGCGCTGGGACATGGCGGCGTTCGATGCCGCCGTGCGCGCCAGCCAGGCGCGGCGCTGGGTGGTCTATCCGGCGCTGCGCAACGGCATGCACTACCCCTGGGAATTCCAGCCGCTGCAAAAGGCGTCGGAACGTTACATGCGCAACCACATGGATCTCAACGTGCTCGAAGAGCAGAAACGGTTCCCGCGAGGCGAATGATGGCAGACCTTCTTGTCCCTACCCTCGACCATCTCAAGCAGGCATACGCCGTCACCTCCCGGGCGACACAGATCACGCCCCTGCTGGAATCGGCGGCACTGGCGCGCGAGACAGGTGCGGCCCGTGTCTTCGTCAAGCCGGAATCGCTGCAATGGGCCGGATCCTTCAAGATACGCGGCGCCTATTGGCGGCTGAAGCGGCTTTCGGCCGACGAGGCGAAGATGGGCGTCGTCGCCTATTCCTCCGGCAATTTCGCGCAGGGACTGGCCGCCGCCGGCCAGGCGCTCGGCATTCCCGTCACCATCGTCATGCCGATCGACGCCCCGGCCGCCAAGCGTGACGCGACGGCAGGCTATGGCGCCCGCGTCGTGCTCACCGACCATGGCGATCGCGCCCGTGAGGAAGTCGCCGCCGCCAAGGCGCGCGAGATCGCCGAGACCGAAGGCCTGGCCCTCCTGCATCCGTTCGACGATCCCGAGATCGTCGCCGGCCAGGCGGGTGCCGGCCTCGAAGCACTCGACCAGCTTGCCGCCAAGGACGCCAGCGCCGACCTTTTGTTCTGCTCGGTCGGCGGCGGTGGGCTGATCGGCGGTGTTTCGCTTGCCTTCCACTATTTGTCGCCGGCTACCGAGATCATCGGCGTCGAGCCGGAAGGTTTCAACGGCATGGGTGCCTCCCTGGCGCATGGCAGCATCGAGACGATGCCGATCGGCCCGAAATCGATCTGCGACGGGTTGATGGCGCGCAAGCCGGGCGACGCGCCCTTCGCGGCGGTCAAGACCGCGGGCGTTCGCGGCATCACCGTCGACGATCAATCGGTGCGGCAGGCAATGCGGATCGCCTTCGAGCGCATGAAGCTGGTGCTGGAGCCGTCAGGCGCGGCATCGCTGGCGGCACTGCTCGGCGGCAAGGTGGATGTGAGGGGCAAGACCGTTCTTGTGGTGGCTACCGGCGGCAATGTCTCGCTCGCCGATTTCATCACGCATATGAATAATGGGCGCATATAAACCATGCTTGAAGCGGATTTCGTCATCATCGGCTCCGGCTCCGCCGGCTCGGCCATGGCCTATCGCCTGTCGGAAGACGGCAAGCATTCGGTCATCGTCATCGAATTCGGCGGCAGCGATATCGGGCCGCTGATCCAGATGCCGTCGGCGCTGTCGATCCCGCTCAACATGAGCCTCTACGACTGGGGCTTCGCCAGCGAACCTGAGTCCCATCTCGGCGGCCGCGTGCTGGCGACGCCGCGCGGCAAGGTGATCGGCGGTTCGTCCTCGATCAATGGCATGGTCTATGTTCGCGGCCATGCCCGTGACTTCGATCATTGGGCCGAAGAGGGAGCGGCCGGTTGGGGCTTTGCCGACGTGCTTCCCTATTTCAAGCGCATGGAAGATTCCGACGGAGGCGAGGACGGCTGGCGCGGACATGGTGGGCCGCTGCATGTGCAGCGCGGCTCACGGCGCAATCCGCTCTATGGCGCCTTCGTCGAGGCGGGCCGTCAGGCCGGGTTCGAACTGACCGACGACTACAATGGTGCCAAGCAGGAAGGCTTCGGCGCGATGGAGCAGACCATCCAGGGCGGTCGACGCTGGTCGGCGGCATCAGCCTATCTGAAGCCGGCGCTCAGGCGCAAAAACGTGAGTCTGGTCAAGGGCTTTGCCCGCCGGGTGATCATCGAGAATCAACGTGCCATCGGCGTCGAGATCGAGGCTCACAAACAGATTCAGGTCGTTAAGGCGCGACGTGAGGTGATCGTCGCCGCATCGTCGATCAACTCGCCCAAGATCCTGATGCTGTCCGGCATCGGCCCGGCCGAGCATCTGCGTGAAAACGGCATTGCCGTCGTCGCCGATCGGCCCGGCGTCGGCCGCAACCTGCAGGATCACCTGGAGCTCTACATCCAGCAGGAATCGACCAAGCCGATCACCCTCAATTCGGTGTTGAACCCGTTCTCCAAAGCGATGATCGGCGCGCAGTGGCTGTTCTTCAAATCAGGCCTCGGCGCCACCAACCATTTCGAGGCGGCGGCATTCGTGCGCTCGCGCGCAGGTGTCGACTACCCCGATATCCAGTACCACTTCATCCCGGCGGCGGTTCGTTATGACGGCAAGGCGGCGGCGAAGTCGCATGGCTTCCAGGCCCATGTCGGACCGATGCGGTCGAAGTCGCGCGGTTCGGTGACGTTGCGCTCGCCGGATCCAAAATCGAAGCCGGTGATCCACTTCAACTACATGTCGCACCCGGACGACTGGGCGGAGTTCCGCCACTGCATCCGGCTGACGCGCGAAATCTTCGGCCAGTCGGCGTTCGACGCCTATCGCGGCGAGGAAATCTCGCCGGGCAGCCATGTGCGGTCGGACGACGATCTCGATGTCTTCATCCGCGACCATGCCGAGAGCGCCTACCATCCGTGCGGCACCTGCAAGATGGGGCGAGCCGACGACGCAATGAGTGTCGTCGATCCGGAATGCCGGGTCATCGGTGTCGAGGGTTTGCGCGTCGCCGATTCCTCGATCTTCCCGCGTGTCACCAACGGCAACCTCAACGCGCCGTCGATCATGACCGGCGAGAAGGCCTCCGATCACATTCTTGGCCGCACGCCGCTGGCGCCTTCCAACCAGGAGCCATGGATCAATCCGCGCTGGCAGGTGTCGGACAGATAGAGCATGATCCCGGGGCATTCCGCTGGCGCATGATCCCGAAATTGGATTCGATTTCCGGACAGATCATGCGCAAAAATAAGGTGCTGCAGCGTCCTTTGCGCATCCAGGAGGACGCGCGGCGCTGCAGCGAGACGATTTGGAGACACCCATGCGCGCCCAGCCCACGGCATCGCACTATGTCAACGGACGCTATATCGACGACGAGCAAGGCGCACCGCTGCCGGTCATCTATCCGGCAACGGGTGAGACCATCGCCATGCTGCGTTCGGCGACGCCGAATGTGCTGGAACTCGCGATCGAGGCCGCACGGGCCGCACAGCCGGCCTGGGCACGGCTGAAGCCGGTGGAGCGCGGCCGCATCCTGCGCCGCGCCGCCGACATTTTGCGCGCCCGCAACGCCGATCTTGCCCGCATCGAGACCCTCGACACCGGCAAGGCGATCCAGGAGACACTGGTCGCGGACGCCCCTTCAGCCGCGGACTGCCTTGAATATTTCGCCGGCGCGGTCGCGGTCTTCAACGGCGAGGCGGTCGACCTCGGCGGTCCCTTTGCCTACACGCGGCGCGAGGCGCTCGGCGTCTGCGTCGGCATCGGCGCCTGGAACTATCCGATCCAGATCGCCGGCTGGAAATCGGCGCCGGCGCTGGCCATGGGCAATGCCATGGTGTTCAAGCCGTCGGAAAACACGCCTCTTTCAGCGCTGGCGCTGGCCGAGATCTACAGCGAGGCCGGCCTGCCCGACGGCCTGTTCAACGTGGTGCAGGGCTACGGCGATGTCGGTGCCGGGCTCGTCGGCCACGATGTGGTGGCCAAGGTCTCGGTGACCGGCTCCGTGCCGACCGGCCGCAAGGTGCTGTCGCTTGCCGGTTCGAAGATGAAGCACGCGACGATGGAACTCGGCGGCAAGTCGCCTCTGATCGTCTTCGACGACGCGGACATCGAAAACGCCATCGGCGGCGCCATGCTCGGCAATTTCTATTCGACCGGCCAGATCTGCTCCAACGGCACGCGCGTCTTCGTGCAAAGCGGCATTCATGACCGCTTCGTCGAACGATTGGTCGAGCGGACGAAGAAAATCCGTATCGGCGATCCGCTCGACCCGGAGACCCAGATGGGTCCGCTGGTATCCAAGGCGCAGCATGAGAAGGTGGTTGGCTATATCGAGGTCGGCAAGCAGGACGGCGCTGCACTCGCCTGTGGTGGCAACGTACCTTCCTTGCAAGGCTTCCAGGGCGGCTTCTTTGTCGAGCCGACGGTATTTAC
Organism: Mesorhizobium sp. B2-4-15; assembly: GCF_006658505.1. Taxonomy (GTDB): domain Bacteria; phylum Pseudomonadota; class Alphaproteobacteria; order Rhizobiales; family Rhizobiaceae; genus Mesorhizobium. The sequence continues at coordinate 308,302 of NZ_VFUZ01000002.1, read as the reverse complement.
GGGTGTCACCGACACGATGCGCATCGCGCGCGAGGAAATCTTCGGGCCTGTGATGAGCGTGCTGAAATTCGATGGCGAGGACGAGGTGATCGACCGCGCCAACGACACCGAATTCGGCTTGGCCGCGGGCGTGTTCACGCGCGACCTGCCGCGCGCCCATCGCGTCATCGCCGAGCTTCAGGCCGGCACCTGCTGGATCAACGCCTACAATCTGACGCCGGTGGAAATCCCTTTCGGCGGCTTCAAGCAGTCCGGCATCGGCCGCGAGAACTCGCTGGCGGCACTGGCGCTTTATTCGCAGCTGAAGTCTGTCTATGTCGAGACGGGGGATGTGGCGAGCCCATATTGAGCGGTGCTACGCCGCCTTGTCCTGCTCGCAAAAACCGAGACCACTTTTGGGTGGCATGCCGCGCAGGCGATGAAGAACAGCAGGCCAGCCGATGTCAGCGGCGAAGCGAGACCTCTTAGTCCTTGTTTTCACCAGGGATATAAGGTGGGCGCCACAGTCGGGAAGCGCTAACATATTGTTTTTTCTGGTCGGAGTGGCAGGATTTGAACCTGCGACCCCCTCGTCCCGAACGAGGTGCGCTACCAGACTGCGCTACACTCCGTGACCAGACCGCGGGCTTATAGCCGCCACACTTCGTTCCTGCAAGCGGCAATGGCAGCACTTCTGTCGCATTTCGTCAGCTTTCGTCGCACGCGGGTGCGGAGCTGTGCCTGGACGGTCAGCCGATGGCTATGCCAATCACCATGAAGGTGATGGCCATCGCGAATTCCGGTGCGGGCAACCAACGCGCCTGGCCAACACTTTTCTCCGTGGGCTTCCTCCGACGATTCTGCAGCGGACAACGAGGACAACCGGTGGCTGTTCCGGGCGGTGCGCCTGACGGGGCCAAAGGGTTTTGCGGTCAGACTTAGGTCCTGCTCCCAACCGACCGAAGCCCGGCCCCGGGAACATTTGCACTCCGTCCCAGTTCGTTGGTGGGCGCGGACACGATCACACGATCAGATGAGCGGAATTGGATGAACATGTCGAACCGTGAGACTGCAAGATCCCATGCCTTGGGAATGCGCGTGGCCGGGCTCAGAAACAGGATGCGGGAGGCCCGGATTACCGAGGGTGAAATAAGGACCTTCCAGAAGGTCGCAGCCGTGATCGAGGACGGTCACGGCCGGATTGATGGCGACGATCTGATCGCGGCTTCTTTCGTTACCGACACGCTGGCCGACAAGGGAACGCCCTGAGACCATGCGGACAATCAGCAGGCTTTTTGATTCCCATGCCGAAGCGGCACGGGTCGCCGGCGATCTGGTGGCGGCGGGCATTCCTTGCGTACGCATTGCCATTATCGGCCCCTACCACGACGAGATCGGGATCCTAAGGACGCCGGCCGTCATCCTTGGCGCTGTCGCCGGGGTGCTGGCTTGCCTGAGTGCTGTCGCCGTCTACGGCGTCAGTTCGCTTCCGGCCGGATTATCCGCAACTGCAATGATTGGCGCGCTCTGCGGCGGTGGCGCTGGCGCGCTGCTCGGAGCATTCGTCCCGACGGCCAGAAAGCCGGATGATCGGAGCGCAGCCGAGGGGATTGTTTTGGTGACGGCGCATGTCGATGAAACCGAGACCGACATCGCCCAAGCCGTGCTCGGCGGTTGCGCGCCCTTGGACAGCTTCGTCGCCGAGGCGGCATGAGAATCTCCAAAAAGATCGATGCATCGGCCCGATAGCCACCGTGAGTCGATGGTTCACATATCACGGCCGGAGCGGACGGCGACTGGCGGGGCGTAAGGCTTTGACGAAATGGTCATCGGCCCTAGGTAGTTCGATGGATATGAGGGGGCCGGTAGGACGGCGAGCCGGACGCGGACATGAACTTGGTTTCAACGACAGTGTCGGCACCGGCTGTTTTGGTTGCGGTGCTTCTTGCCGGCTGCTCGTCGATCGGCGGAACGGGCGACCCAGCGAAATACGACAGCATGAGCTGCACCGAACTCAACAGCGCGCTGGGAAGCACCGCCAGCGCGATCTCGCAAACCGCGATCACGCGCGGCAAGGTCGCCAACAGCAATGTCCCACGCTGGCTTTTGGGTGGCTCGCGCGTGAAGACCGCGATCGCCAACCGCGAGACGGCCAGGATCGACCGGCTGAAGCAGCAACATGATGCCCTTATCGCTGCCCGGGCGCGCAGGTGCCAGAGGTCAGCTGGCTGAACGCACAGCCGTGATGATTGCCTTCACCTGACGCGATGTCTCACGCATTCAACCGGAACCGCGTCACGTCGATCGCGGCGTTCATCAGCGTCTGCGTGTAGGGCGCTTGCGGATTGCTGAAAATCGCCTCCGTCGGCCCTTCTTCGACGATCTTGCCCTGCTTCATGACGATGATGTAGTCGGCCATGGCGCGCACCACGGCGAGATCGTGGCTGATGAACAGGTAGGACAGTTCATGGTCCGCCTGCAGCTTGCGCAATAGTTCGACGATCTGTTTCTGCACCGAGCGATCGAGCGCCGAGGTCGGTTCATCCAGTACGACCATTTTGGGCTTCAGGATCATGGCGCGGGCAATGGCGATGCGCTGCCGCTGCCCGCCGGAGAATTCATGCGGATAGCGGTTGCGGGCGTTCGGATCGAGGCCGACCTCGCGCAAGGCCTCGACCGCGCGCTGGTCGCGCTGTTTGCCCGAAAGGTTCGGCTCATGCACCAGCAGCCCTTCGGTAACGACCTGGCCGACCGTCATGCGCGGCGATAGCGAGCCGAATGGATCCTGGAAGACGAGCTGCATCTGGCGCCGCAGCGGCCGCATCGCCTGCCGGTCGGCGGTGGAAATGTCGCGATCGCCAAAACGGATCAAACCATCGCTCGGCAGCAGCCGCAGCAATGCGCGGCCGAGCGTCGATTTGCCCGAGCCGGATTCACCGACGATGCCGATGGTCTGGTTGCGCTGCAGCCGGATCGAAATGTGATCGACCGCACGCAGCATCAGCGGTTCACCAGCCAGAAACCCGCCGCCGATCTTGAATGTGACTTCGACGTTCCTGCCTTCAAGAACCACCGGCGCATTGGCGGGCGGAGGCGCCTTGGTGCCTGTCGGCTCGGCCGCCAGCAGCATCTTGGTATAGGCATGCTGCGGGTTGACGAAGATCGCCTCCGCCTCGCCTTCCTCGACGACCTCGCCCTGGCGCATGACATAGACCCGGTCGGCGAAGCGCCGGACGATGCCAAGGTCATGGGTGATGAAGACGATCGCCATGCCAAGCTTGCGCTGCAACTCGGCCAGAAGCATCAGTATCTGTGCCTGGATGGTCACGTCGAGGGCCGTCGTCGGCTCGTCGGCGATCAATATGTCGGGGTCGTTAGCGAGCGCCATGGCGATCATCACGCGCTGGCGCTGACCGCCCGACATTTCGTGCGGGTAGGATTTCATCCGCCGCTCGGGATCCGGAATATGCACCAGCCGCAGCAGCTTCAGCGCTTCTTCATGCGCCTCGGCGGCATTCAGGCCCCGATGCCGCCGGATCGGTTCGATCAACTGGTTGCCGATCGAATAGAGCGGATCGAGCGAGGTCATCGGCTCCTGGAAGATCATGCTGATCTTGCGGCCCCTGACCTTGTTCAGCTCGGATTTGCTCAGTGTCAGCAGGTTGCGGCCGCGATAGTCGACACTGCCTGACGCCTCGCCATTGGAGGCCAGCAAGCTCATCGCCGCCATCATGGTCTGGCTTTTGCCGGAACCGGATTCGCCGACCACGGCAACGGTCTCACCCGCGTTGACATGAATGTTGATGCCTTTCACCGCCTCGACCGCGCCATCAAGGGTACGGAAGCGGACCCGCAGGTCCTTGACGCTGAGGATCGTTTCAGGAGCGGCCATCTCAGCGATCCTTCGGGTCGAGCGCGTCGCGCAGGCCGTCGCCGACGAAATTCAAGGCGAACAGCGTCGAGACGAGGAAGAAGGCGGGGAACAGGAGCAGCCAGTTGGCGGTGCCGATGTTCTTGGCACCGACCGAGATCAGCACACCCCAGCTGGTCATCGGCTCCTGGATGCCAAGGCCGAGGAAGGACAGGAAGCTCTCCAGGATAATGACCTGTGGGACCAGCAGCGTCATGTAGATCACCACCGGACCAAGCAGGTTGGGGATAACATGGCGTAGCAGGATGCCGCGGTGGCCGACGCCCATCGCCTCCGCCGCCTGGACATATTCCTGACGTCGGATCGACAATGCCTGGCCACGCACGATGCGTGCCATATCGAGCCACAGCACGGCACCGACCGCCAGGAACATCAGCACGAAATTGCGGCCGAAGAACACCACCAGCATGATGACGAAGAAAATGAACGGCAAGGAATAGAGCACGTCGACGATGCGCATCATGATCTCGTCGACCTTGCCCCCTGAAAAGCCGGCCGTGGCGCCGTAGATCACCCCGATCACCACCGCCACGACACCGGCAAGCAGGCCGATGGCCAGCGATATGCGGCCGGCCATCAGTGTGCGCGAGAGAAGATCGCGGCCGGTATTGTCGGTGCCGAACAGGAAATATTGCTGCTTCACCGACGTGCTCATCACCACTTCGAGGCCGTCGGGCGACTTGCTCTCGATCTTGGTGTCGTCGAAGGCGTCGGAGCGGTCGAGGTAGCGGATGTTGCGATCATCGATCGGCTTGGTGGAGGTGACGGTGACCGTGACACGCTCCCCATCCTGCTTCCATTCCTTGATGTCGACCCGCATGCGCTTGATCGCATCGTTGAGGGCCGTCTCGATCATATCTGCCTTGGGGTAGGCCGTAAGACTCGGCGGCGTGCGCACATAGTCGGCATAGATGGTCGTGTACTGGTGCGGCACGAACCAGGGGCCGAACACGCTTATGACGGCGATAAAAACGAGGTAGTAGAGGCTGAGCATGGCGGCGCGATTGGCCTTCAGGCGAGCCCAGGCATCGCCCCAGAGCGAGCGGCCGACGACGACGGGAGCTGTGGCTGCGATGTCAGTCATAGCGCACCCTCGGATCGACCACCGCGTACATGACATCGACGATCAGGTTGAAGACGATGGTGAAGATGGCGATCACCACCACCGTTCCCATCACCAGCGTGTAGTCGCGGTTGAGCGCGGCATCGACGAAATAACGGCCGACGCCGGGAATGGAGAAGATGGTCTCGACGATGACCGAGCCGGTCAGCAGCGCTGCCGCCGCCGGACCGGTGAAGGAGACGATCGGCAGGATGGCACCGCGCAGCGCGTGCTTGACCACCACCGACCAGTCGGAAAGGCCGAGCGCGCGGGCGGTTCGGATATGGTGGGACCGCAGCGATTCAATCATCGAACCGCGCATGAGGCGGGCAACGATGGCAATCTGGGGCAAGGCAAGCGTCAGCACCGGGCCGACCTTGTTGATGAAGGCACCATCACCCCAGCCGCCGATCGGCAAAAGCTTCCAGGTCAGCCCGAACAGGAGCTGGATCACCGGCGCGATGACGAAGGTCGGGATGGTGCTGCCGGCTGTCGCCAGCGCAATCACCGTATAGTCGCCAAGCTTGTTCTGGTTGAGCGCGGCAATGGTGCCGAGCAGGCTGCCGAGCAGCAGCGCCAGGATCAGCGCCGAGGCACCGAGCTGGACGGAAATGGGCAGGCCCTTGGCAAACAGTTCGGTGACGGTGAAGTCCGGCATGTTGTAGCTCGGGCCGAAATTACCGCGCAGCAGATTGCCGAGATAATGCGCATATTGCAGCCAGAGCGGGTCGTTGAGACCATACTGGGCTTCAAGATTAGCCCTGATCTCGGGGCTCAGTCCCCGCTCCTGGTTGAATGGGCCGCCTGGCGCAACCCGCATCAGGAAGAACGCCATCGTCACGATGACGAACAGCGTCGGGATGGCGGTCAAGAGCCGCCGGAATACATATCGCAGCATCGGTGCCCCGCTTGATCCGGAACACATCCGTCCAACAGGACGATTGTACTCCGGCTTTCAAATCTCCGCACCGAACTTTCCGAAAAGCGATTCCGGTTCCCGAGCCGATGCGATGGCAAACCAGTACCGCCGCGCCACTCAAGGGCGCGGCGGTTTGGCCTGGGAGGTCAGTCCTTGCTGATGAAGCGGGACGGGTGAACGTCCATCACATTGTCGACAAAGCCGTGCAGCTTCGTGGAAACGATGTCGTGGTAGCTATAGTAGAGCAGCGGAATCTGACCGACGTCGTCGACGAGGATGCGCTCGGCTTCAGCGAGATCCTTCATGCGCTCTTCAGGCTTGCCGCCGGCAGCGGCTGCCTTGTCCATGGCAGCCTCGTATTGGGGGCTGTTGTAGCTCGAATAGTTGTTGCCGCTCGCCTTGCGCGAGATGCCGAGGAAGGTTTCCGGATCCTTGTAGTCGGCGATCCAGGCGGCGCGCGCCACGTCATAGTTGCCCTTCTGCTCCAGGAAGGAATAGTGGGTCTTGGTGTCGGTGTTGAGCAAGGTGACGTCGACGCCGAGGGGCTTCAACTGCTCCTGAATGGCAACGGCAGTGTTCTTGTGGTTCTCCGAGGTGTTGTAGCGGATCTCCATCTTCAGCGGATGTTCGGGCGTGTAGCCGAGCTTCTCGAGGATTTTCTTGGCCGCGTCCTCACGATCGATCTGCGGCATGTCGGCATATTTGGCCATTGCCGGCGTGTAACCCTCGATGCCGGGAGGCACCATCGAATAGCCGGGCAGCATCGAGTTCTGCCAGACCTTTTCGGCGATGAAGTCACGGTCGATCGCCATCGAGATGGCGTTGCGCAGCTCGGGGTTGTTCCACGGCGCCTTGTCGGTCTTGATTGCATAATAATAGGTGCCGAGATACGGCCCGACATGGATCTGGTCGCCGAACTTCGTCTTCAGGTCGGCGAGCTGTTCAGTCGGCAGATCGTCGTAGCTGTCGAGTTCGCCAGCCTCGAAGCGCTTCATCGCCGACGAACGGTCTTCGGTGGGAATGTAATTGACGACGTCGATCTTGACGCTGCCCGCGTCCCAGAATTTCGGATTCTTGACCAGCTTCATGTGGTCGTTGGGGACCCACTCCGCCAGCGTGTAGGCGCCGTTCGACACCAGCTTGCCCGGCTTGATCCAGTCGGCGCCGAGCTTTTCGATGGAGGCCTTGCTGACCGGATAGGTCGCCTGGTGAGTCAACATCTCCAGGAAGTAGGGCGTCGGCGCCTTCAGCGTCACTTCCAGCGTATTTGCGTCAATCGCCTTGGCGCCCATATCCTCGGGCTTGCCCTTCTTGGTGTTGACCTCCTCGGCGTTCTTGATGGGATAGAGCATGGAAGCATATTCGGCGCCGGTGGCCGGATCCTCCAGCCTGCGGAAGGCATAGACGAAGTCCTCCGCCGTCACCGGGCTGCCATCCGACCACATGCCGTCCTTGCGCAGCTTGAAGGTGTAGACGGTGCCGTCATCCGATACCGTCCAGCTCTCGGCGGCGCCTGGGATGACATTGGCCTTCTCATCCTGCATGACGAGGCCCTGGAACAGGTCGCGCAAGACATTGGCTTCGTAGACCGTCGAGGTCTTGTGCGGGTCGACGGATTCGGATTCGGCAGCGGTGCCTCGGTTGTAGACAATTTCGGCGAATGCCGGCGTGTAGAACGTGCCGGCGGTCACTGCCATGGTCGTGGCGAAAACCGTCGCCTTCAGCATGTTTTTCAGCATGAAGTTCTCCCTATCGGCGCTGCCGTCGCGCGCCTTTTCGTGTTGACGCCCCGGAACCGATGCCTGGCTCCTTTGAGCGCGCCGCCGGTTCCCTCCGGCAGCTGGTGGCAGGAGACTAGACAGGAGGTAAGCTCTTTTCAACCGAGTACTGATTGACCCTAAGTCAATCCCCGCAATCACAGAAGCAACCGCTAAATTAGAACGGCTTTTTCAATCGTGCGCAGCTGCCGGTTGTACCCAGAGTTTTCGCTTTCTGCATGCGAAATTTGGCATGCTCGGCACCATGGTTGAGAAGCTTATTTCCATGGTCAGAAGGCGCGAGTTCCGAACAGATGCTTCGGGGACCTCGGCGGTCGAGTTCGCCGTGCTGTCACCGCTCTTCATCCTTCTCCTACTCGGAATGGTTGCATACGGCATCTATTTTGGGGCCGCCAACTCAATCCAGCAGATCGCGGCCGACGCCGCCCGGACGGCCATCGCCGGGTTGAACCAGACCGAGCGGCAGACGCTCGTGGCCAGCTTCCTGACAAACAACGCCGGCGGCTATCCCTTCGTCGACGCCAGCAAGCTGACCTACCAGGCCAACGACAGCACCGCCGACGGGAGCCAGTTCGTGGTGTCCATCCAGTACGATGCACGCAACCTGCCGATCTGGAATCTCTTTCCGGGCATAGCCATGCCGGGGACCACGATCACGCGCCAGTCAACGATCAGGGTTGGGGGTATCTGAATGCCGTTGCGTCGGCGCACGAAGGTGGGGCGGCTTGCCCAGCGTATGCTTGCCGACAAGAAGGCGAACTTCGCCGTCATGACGGCATTGAGCGCACCGGTCGCGCTGGCGCTGGCCGCGGTGGCCATCGATGAGGCCTCAATCTACACCGAGCGCCGGCAAGCCCAGGCGATGGTCGATCTGGCGGCGATCACCGCCGCCTCGAACATCAACAATGTCAACACCGCGGTCGTCACCACGCTCACCGACAACGGCATGCCAGGTGTCGTCGTTCAAGCTTCGGGCCAGACCATTCCCCCGGCTGTCGATAAGACAGTGGTGACGGTCACGCGAGGCCGATATGCGTCGTCGACCGCCAATGTCGGCCAGCGCTTCCAGCCGGGCGTGACACCCTATAATGCAGCACGCGTCACGTTGACGAAAATCCCCGCCCGCTACTTCGCCAGCTCGCTTTTGCCCACTCCGGTCATCGGCACCCAAGCCACCGCCAGCACGACGCCGCAGGCGACATTCTCGGTCGGATCCAGACTGCTCAGCGTCAACGGCGGCATCCTCAACGCTCTTTTGAGCGGACTTGTCGGCGGCAACATCTCGCTCAGCGTCATGGACTATAATGGGCTGATTTCGGCCGATGTCAGCGTGCTTTCCTTCATCAGTGCGGTTGCCACACAACTGAACATCACGGCCGGCACCTACTCCGACGTCCTCGCCTCGAAAGCGACCGTGGGCCAGATCGCCACCGCCATGGCCAATGTTCCTGGCCTCGGCAATACCGCCAAGGTCGCGTTGCAGACCATCGCCTCCAAATCGACCGGTACCGTCAAGATCCCGCTCAGCAGCCTTGTCGACCTTGGTTCCGTCGGCAGCCTCGGCCTCGGGCAACAGCCCTCCGGCCTTGGGATCGACGCAAGCGCCATGGGAATGTTGACCGCCGCGGCCGTACTCGCGAACGGCACCAACCAAGCCGCGGTCGATCTCGGCGCCACCATACCGGGGTTGCTCTCCACCAAGCTCAGCATTGCCATCGGGGAGCCGGCGCAATCCTCGCCCTGGCTCGCGGTCGGCGGCATCGGCACTGTCGTGCGGACCGCCCAGACGCGCATCAAACTCACGGCCTCCGTCGGTATCGGCACGCCCGGCCTCGCCGGCGGCATCAGCCTGGTCACCGTCACTCTGCCGCTCAATGTGGAAGTCGCCTATGCCGAAGCCAAGCTGACCGACATCACCTGTCCGACAGGGCCTTCCAGCATCAACGTTTCAGTCGCCGCACACCCCGGTATTGCCCAGTTGAACCTGGCCAACAGCAACAACCCCTCCAGCTTCGCCGATTTCAGCCAGCCGCAAACCTTCACCGATGCGGACATCGCCGATGTGAAGCTGCTGTTGATGCAGTTGATCCAGGTGACGGGGTCGGCCGCGACCGCGATTACCAACAACAGCCCGCAACCCCTGACCTTCAACGCGACCGATATCGCCAACAAGACGGTGAGGACCGTTTCGACGCGCAACATCTCGCAGTCGCTCACCACCTCGCTGGTCGACGACCTGTCGCTTTCGGCCAATCTGCTTGGTCTCGGGATCGATGCGACCGCCCTGCTCAGGACGGTCAAGCCGGCGGTGGTGGCTTTGCTTAACACCGTAACGGCGCCCGTCGACGACTTGCTTTACAATGTGCTTTCGGCACTGGGTGTCGGTCTCGGCCAGGCCGACGTGCGCGTCACCGGAGCGACCTGCGGGCGTGCGGTGCTCGTTCAGTAGGGCATTCCGCGGCCAAACGGATCGCTTGGAGGCCGGTCGAACCGCGATCAGTCAAGCCGACCGAGGAAACAGCCGAGCGCCGGCAGCGCGAGCGCGTTGTCGTCAACGTTTGTGGTGCCGCCCAAGACAGCCGTAACAGTTCCGATATCCGGCGGCACCGGCCAATTCGCCGGCTCCCAGGCGAAATTGAAGACACAGAGCAATCTCTCCTCGCCGCCTTCGCGGATGAAGGCGAGCACGTCGCCCTCGGCGTCAAGAAAGCGGATCGAACCGCCGACCAGCGCCGGATGCCGCTTGCGCAAAGCGAGCGCTGACCGGTAGGCGGCCAGCACCGATTGCTCCTCGCCGTTCTGCACATCGACCGCACGGGCACGATGGCTTGCCGGCACCGGCAACCAGGGCTTGCCAGTGGAGAAACCGGCATTGTCGGCACCAGCCTCCCAGACCATCGGCGTGCGACAACCATCCCTGCCCTTCACACCGGGCCAGAAGCGGATGCCAACGGGATCGCGCAGATCCTCATAGGCAAGCTCCGCCTCATCGAGGCCAAGTTCCTCGCCCTGGTAGAGACAGATCGAGCCGCGCAGGCCGCACAGCAACAGGATCGAGAACCTGGCCACCGTGTCCGGATCGCCGTGCGGCCGCGTCCAGCGACTCACATGGCGTACCACATCATGGTTGGAGAACGCCCAGCAGACCCAGCCATCGGCAACCGCGCTTTCAAAAGCCTCGACACAGCCGCGCACATGCGCGGCCGAAAACTGCGGACCGAGCAGGTCGAAAGTGTAGCACATCTGCAGCTTGTCGCCGCCGGATGTGTAGGTGGCCAGCGTCTGCAGCGAGCGTCCTTCATCGCCGATCTCACCGACAGCGGCGCGGTCCTGATACTCGTCGAGCAGCGCCCTGAAGCGCCTCAGGAAGGCAAGGTTTTCCGGCTGCGACTTGTCGAACAGATGCTCCTGATAGAGATAGGTGTTGGTCTCGCCATTGGTGCCGGCGACGCTCGACGCCAGAGGCGGGTTGCTGCGCAGCCAGCGGTCATGGACGTAATAATTGACCGTATCGAGCCGGAAACCGTCGACGCCACGCTCCAGCCAGAAGCGCACCGTGTCCAAAAGCGCATCCTGGACATCCGGATTGTGGAAATTCAGGTCGGGCTGCGAGGCGAGGAAATTGTGCATGTAATATTGCCGGCGGGTCGAATCCCACTCCCAGGCCGGCCCGCCGAAGACGGACAGCCAGTTGTTGGGCGCGTTGCCATCGGGTTTCGTATCGGCCCAGACGTACCAGTCTGCCTTGGGATTGTCGCGGCTGGCTCGACTTTCGACAAACCATTCGTGCCTGTCGGACGAGTGCGACAGCACCTGGTCGATGATGATCTTCAGGCCCAACCGGTGCGCCTCGGCAACCAGCGCATCGAAATCGTCCAGCGTGCCGAACATCGGATCGACGTCGCGAAAGTCCGATACGTCATAGCCCATGTCGGCCATCGGCGACTTGAAGAAGGGTGATAGCCAGACGGCATCGACACCGAGCGAGGCGATATGGGCAAGCTTCGCCGTGATGCCCCTGAGATCGCCGCTGCCGTCACCGGTCGTGTCCTGAAAGGAGCGCGGATAAACCTGGTAGATGACGCAGCCGCGCCACCATTCGGCCCCCTGCCCGGCACCATCATCGACCATCACGAATCCTTCCCGGCGCGGTCCATACCGGTCCGGCGCTCAATCATGAAACCGACGCCGCGGCCCGGCAGCGGCCGCGCGAGGTCGATCGTCTGCGTTTCCATCGCCGGCAGCCATTGGAACCCGTCGCGCGCTGGCAAGGTGAAGACGCATTGGCGGCGATCGCCGTTGATCATGACGGCAAAGCGGCCGCCCTCTGGATCGCCCAGCAGCATGACGAGGCGGTGTCGGGCGGGATCGTTCCAATCCGCTTCGGCAAGCGCCACGCCGGTTTCGGTCAGCCACGCGACATCGGGAACGCCTGAAGCACCGGCCGGCTCTCCTGTCAGGAAATGCGTGTCCGACAACGCCGGGACAGTACGGCGCAGCGCTGCGAGCGCCGAGGCGTATTGCTCCAGCGCCTCGTCGCGGCCTGCCCAGTCGAGCCAGGTGATGGCGTTGTCCTGCGCGTAGGCGTTGTTGTTGCCCTTCTGGGTGCGGCCGAATTCGTCGCCGGCGGTGAGCATGATGGTGCCGCGCGAGGCAAAAAGCGTGGCAAGCAGCGCGCACTGGTCGTCGAAGCGCGCCCTGATGATCGCCGCATTGTCGGTCTCGCCTTCGGCGCCATTGTTCCAGGACAGGTTGTCGTTGTGGCCGTCGCGGTTCTGCTCGCCATTGGCCCCGTTGTGCTTGCGCTCATAGGTGACGATGTCGGCCAGTGTCATACCGTCATGGGCGGCGATGAAATTGACCGCGCGGCCGGTTGGCTGGCCAGTCTTGCCAAAAATATCGGACGAGCCGGCAAGCCGCGTCGCCAACGGTCCAACCGCGCCGGCATCGCCACGCCAGAAGCGCCTGACATCGTCGCGATAGCGATCGTTCCATTCAAGATAGCGCGCCGGAAAATTGCCGAGTTGATAGCCGTCGGGACCGATGTCCCAGGGTTCGGCGACCAGCACGCGATCGGCGAGGACAGGATCTCCAGCGATCGCCCCGAGCAATGGCGATGCGGGATCGAACGCGCCGTCGACGCGCCCCAGCACTGGTGCCAGATCGAAGCGAAAACCGTCGACGCCGGCGTGGCGGACAAAATGGCGAAGCGTGTCGAGCACCATCTGCCGCATCACCGGACGGTCGCACGCAACCGTGTTGCCGGTGCCGGTGTCGTTGACCAGCCGGCCATCCGGCTGGTGCCGGTAGTAGGCTTGATTGTCGAGCCCGCGCAGCGACAGCGTCGGACCCAGCCGGTCGCTTTCACCCGTATGGTTGAAGACAAGATCGAGAATGGTGCCGATGCCGGCCTGACGCAGCGCCGCGACGGCGTCGCGCAATTCCGCCAGGCCGCCGGGCGCCAGGCGCGGGTCGAGCGCCATGAAGGTCACGGGATTGTAGCCCCAAGCGTTGCTGAGGCCCAGCGGCGGCAGATGCCGCTCGTCGATCGACGCCGTCACCGGCATCAGTTCGACGGCTGAGACGCCAAGCCTTTGCAGATGCTCGATGACAGTCGGGTGGGCGAGCGCCGCGATGGTGCCGCGCTGCGCCTCCGGCACGTCCGGATGCAGCTTGGTGAAAGCGCGCACCGGCACCTCATAGATCAGGCCGCCCGGACGAAACAGAGGCGGCAGGATGGGCGCAACCGTGGGCAAGGCCTTCGCCACGGTCTTGGGCATCAGCGGCGCGGTGTCGGCGCCCTCATTGCGCCGCGCGGCAAGCCGCCAGTGATAGGCATAAGGCCGGTCGATTTCGAGAGCGTAGGGATCGGTCAGCAGCTTGTCAGGGTCGAACCAAAGCCCCCGCTCTGGCGCATAATCGCCATCGGCACGGAAGCCGTAGCGCGTGCCCGCGGCAACGCCAGAGACAAAGAGCGCATGCACCCCCTCGCCTTCCGGCTTCAGCTCCAGCCGGTCGAGTTCACGATTTCCCTGCTCGTCAAAGATCGAGACCCAGAGGCGGCGGGCCGATGAGGACCATGCGGCGAAGCGGATGCCGTCGCGGGTGACGGTTGCGCCGAGATTGTTCACGCCTACCAGCCTCGCAGCGCGTTGCAAGCGATGGCGGTTTCAGTCCAACAACCCTCATCCGTCTCGGCGCTTCGCGCCGATCCACCGCCCCGGGGCGAGCCACGGGTCTCGCCCCGTCCTTCGGACCCCGCAAGGGGAGAAGGGAAGACGCGCATCACCCTCAAGTAATCACGCTCGGCTTGTTGCGGCCGGTGTGGCTCTTGATCCCGGCGATATCGTCGGCCGCAGCGATGAGGTCGGCGAGCGCTTCCTGCGTGTCGAGATCGTGCCTGGCCCTGTCCGGCTCGTAGCGTTCGATATAGACACGGATCGTCGCGCCCGACGTGCCGGTTCCGGAAAGCCGGAAGACGACGCGAGAGCCGCCTTCGAACAGGACCCTGATGCCCTGGTGCTCGCTGATCGAGCCATCGACCGGGTCGTGATAGGCGAAGTCGTCGGCATTGGTGATCTTCAGGCCACGCACGCTGGTGCCGGGCAGCGAGCCGAGCTTGGCGCGCAGTTCGTCGACCAGCGCGTTGGCACGGTCGCTCTCGACCTCCTCATAGTCGTGGCGCGAATAGTAGTTGCGCCCATAGGTTGCCCAGTGTTCGGTGACGATCTGCTTGCAGCCCTCGCCGCGCGCCGCGATGATGTTGAGCCACAAGAGAACCGCCCACAGGCCGTCCTTTTCACGGACATGGTTGGAGCCGGTCCCCGCGCTTTCCTCGCCACAGATCGTCGCCATGCCGGCATCGAGCAGATTACCGAAGAACTTCCAGCCGGTCGGCGTCTCGTAGATGCCGATGCCGAGCTTGTGGGCGACGCGATCGGCCGCGCCACTGGTCGGCATCGAACGGGCGATGCCCTTCAGCCCGTCCTTGTAGCCCGGCGCCAGGCGGGCGTTGGCGGCCAGCATCGCCACCGAATCGGACGGGGTGACGAAAATGCCCTTACCGATGATCAGGTTACGGTCGCCGTCGCCATCGGAAGCGGCGCCGAAATCGGGCGCGTCCGGTCCCATCATCTCATCATAGAGATGCTTGGCATGGACGAGGTTCGGGTCCGGGTGGTGGCCGCCGAAATCCGGAAGCGGCTTGAAGTTGCGGCAGGTGCCGTTGGGCGCGCCGAGCCTGTGTTCGAGGATCTCCTTGGCATAGGGCCCGGTCACCGCATGCATGGCGTCGAAGCGCATGCGGAAGCCCGACTTGAACAGTTTGCGCAGCGCGTCGAAGTCGAACAGGCTTTCCATCAACTCGGCATAGTCGGCGACGGGATCGATGATCTCGACCGTCATGCCGGCGGCCTTGACCGTGCCGATCGTGTCAATGTCGATCGGATCGATGTCGGCGATCTTGAAGCTCGAAATCGCCTTGGTCTTCTCAAAGATGGCGTCGGTCAGCTTTTCCGGGGCCGGGCCGCCATTGCCGGCATTGTACTTGATGCCGAAATCCTCATGCGGGCCGCCGGGATTGTGGCTGGCCGACAGGATGATGCCGCCGAAGGTCTTGTATTTGCGGATGACATGCGAGGCGGCCGGCGTCGACAATATGCCGCCCTGCCCGACCATCACCTTGCCGAAGCCGTTGGCGGCAGCCATGGCGATAGCCTTCTGGATGACCTCGCGGTTGTAGAAGCGACCGTCGCCGCCGATCACCAGGGTCTTGCCCTTGAAGCCGTCGAGCGCGTCGAAGATCGACTGGATGAAGTTCTCGGCATAGTGCTCCTGCTGGAACACAGGCACCTTCTTGCGCAGGCCCGACGTGCCGGGCTTCTGATCGGAATAGGGTTTGGTGGGGACGGTCCGTATCATGCTTCAGGCAACCCTTTTCGAAAGCAACAGGCGATAGAGTTCGACATATTTTTCCGCGCTTCGATCCCACGACACATCGCTCTTCATGCCTTGGCGCTGGATGGTTTCGAAAGCCGCGGGATTGGCGTGGGCGTCCGCCAGGCGGCGGATGGCGTGCAGCATAGCGCCGCCATTGTTGGGAGCAAACTGGAAACCGGTCGCCACGCCGGCCGCCATCGCTGCCTCATTGGCATCGATGATGGTGTCGGCGAGGCCGCCGGTGCGGGCGACCACGGGCACACAGCCATAGCGCAGACCGTAGAGCTGCGTCAGTCCGCAAGGCTCGAAGCGCGATGGAATGATGATGGCATCGCAGCCGCCCTGCATGATATGCGACAGCCCCTCGTCATAGCCGACGACCACGCCGATGCGGCCGCGGTGGCGCGCCGCGGCGGCAAGCAGAGCGCCTTCAAGGCCGGCATCGCCCGAGCCCAGTATGGCCAGCCGCGCGCCGGTCGCGACGATGCCATCGACCACGGTCGCCAATATGTCCATGCCCTTCTGCCAGGTCAGGCGGCTGACGACGCAGACGATCGGGCTGTCGTCGCGATCAAGGCCAAACCGCTCCTCGACGGCGGCTCTGTTGGGCGCGCGCGCCTCGAGCGTTCCAGCCGTATAATCCGATACCAGATGCTTGTCGGTTTCCGGGTTCCAGATCGCGGTGTCGATGCCATTGACGATGCCGTAGAGATCGCTGGAGCGCATGTTGATCAGACCGTCGAGACCCATGCCGAACTCCGGCGAGCGGATCTCCTGCGCATAGGTCGGGCTCACCGTGGTGATCGCCCAGGCGGCCTGCAGGCCGGCCTTGAGGAAGCCGACGCCGCCATAATATTCGACGCCGTCAAGCGCCATCGCCGCTGCCGGCAAGCCAAGTTCCCCGAAAATGCCGGCACCGAACTGCCCCTGGAAGGCGAGATTGTGCACGGTCATCATCGACGGCGTGCCGACCGCCTTGCCGTAGCGCATATAGGCAAGCGTCATCGCCGACTGCCAGTCATGGGCATGGACGATGTCGGGCAGGTAGCCGGAGATGGCGCCGCCGGCGATATCGGCGCCGGCCTGGCTCAGCGCCGCGAAGCGCCGCCAATTGTCCGGCCAGTCCGCGCCCGAGGCGTTGCCGTAAGGACCGCCGGGACGGTCGAACAGGTGCGGCGCGTCGAGCACGAAAAGATCGAGCCCTGCGAGTTGGACGGCATGCACCGAAGCCTTGCCGCCCTGCAGCAGCGGATACTGGTAAACGGCCTTACGTTTCTTGAAGGCTTCCATCACCACGGGAAAGCCTGGAATGAGCGTGCGCATGGTCACGCCCTTGGCCGCCAGCGCGATGGGCAGCGCGCCGGTCACGTCGGCAAGCCCGCCGGTCTTGATCAGCGGAAAGATCTCGGGCGTGACCGACAGAACCTGCATACGTCTTTCCGATCCTGTCCAACTCTTCTTTTCCAAGCAAATTCCGGACGGAAAACCGTTTCACAGTCTTCCCCGAATCTCTCTAGAGTCCCAGTTTGTTGATCATGTCCTGCGTGATCAGGCAGATACCCTTCTCCGAGACGCGGAAGCGCTTGGCATCGAGCACGGGATCCTCACCGACCACCAGCCCCTCCGGTATCCTTACACCGTGGTCGATGACGACGCGCTTCAACTTTGCGTTCCGGCCGACATGAACGTCGGGCAGCATCACGACCTCTTCCAATGTCGAATAGGAATTGATGCGCGCGCCGGTGAAGATCAGGCTCCTCTTCAGCGTCGCGCCGGAGACGATGCAATCGCCCGAGACCAGCGACGACACGGCCGAACCGCGCCTGCCATCCTCGTCATGGACGAATTTTGCCGGCGGCTTCAACTCGGCATAGGTCCAGATCGGCCAGTCGCGATCGTAGAGGTCGAGTTCCGGCGTCACGTCGGTCAGGTCGATATTGGCTTCCCAATAGGCGTCGACCGTTCCCACATCGCGCCAATAGGCTTCGTTTTCGGCGGTCGAACGTACGCAGGACTTGGTGAAGCGGTGCGCGATCGCCTTACCGTGCTCAACGATATAGGGGATGATGTCCTTGCCGAAATCGCGGCTCGAACCCGGCTCGGCGGCGTCGCGGCGCAGCTGTTCCATCAGGAACTTGGTTTTGAACACGTAGATGCCCATGGAGGCCAGCGCATGGTCCGGCTTGTCGGGAATGCCCGGCGGATCGGCCGGCTTCTCGATGAACGAGATGATCGTGTCCTTGGCATCGACATGCATGACGCCGAAACCGGTCGCTTCCATGCGCGGCACTTCGAGGCAGCCGACGGTGACGTCGGCATTGGCGTCGACGTGCTGGCGCAGCATCATCTCATAATCCATCTTGTAGATGTGGTCACCGGCGAGAATGACCATGTATTCCGGCCCGTAGGCCTCGATGATGTCGATGTTCTGGTAGACGGCGTCAGCCGTGCCTTCATACCATTGCGTTTCCGACACGCGCTGGCTCGCCGGCAGGATGTCGAAACTCTCGTTTCGTTCGGGCCGCAGGAAGTTCCAGCCCCGCTGCAGGTGGCGGATCAGCGAATGGGCCTTATACTGCGTGGCCACGCCGAGGCGGCGAATGCCGGAGTTGAGCGCATTGGAGAGCGCGAAGTCGATGATGCGCGTCTTGCCGCCGAAATAGACCGCCGGCTTGGCGCGCCGGTCGGTCAGTTCCTTGAGACGGCTGCCGCGCCCGCCAGCCAACACGTAGGCCATCGCATCGCGAGCCAGCGGCTGGATCCGTTTCATTTCTGCCATGTTTACCCTCCCCGTTCACTCAGTCTGGAACATATTCGAGCATGATCGTCGACAGCGGCGGCAAAAGCATCGTTGCCGAGATGCTCTTACCCTCCGCCCTTGCCTCGACCATGCCGCCATTGCCCATGCCGGAGCCGCCATATTCGGAAGCGTCGGTGTTGATGATCTCGCGCCACTTGCCGGCCTTCGGCAGCGGCACGCGATAATTGTCACGCGGCACCGGCGTGAAGTTGGAGATGACAGCCACCGGGTTGCCGTCAGGCGCGTTGCGGGCCCAGGCAAAAACCGAATTCTGGCTGTCGTCGACGATCAGCCAGGAAAAGCCTTCCGGCTCGCAGTCGCGGCCATGCAGTGCCGGGCGCGAACGGTAGAGATAATTGAGATCGCGCACCGTCTGCCAGACGCCGCGATGCGGGCGGAAATCCAGCAGGTTCCAGTCGAGCGCGCGCGCCTCGCTCCATTCGCGGCGCTGCGCGAATTCCTGACCCATGAACAAGAGCTTCTTGCCGGGATAGCCCCACATGAAACCATAGTAGGCGCGCAAGGTCGCGAATTTCTGCCAGTCGTCGCCGGCCATCTTGCTCAAGAGCGTGCCTTTGCCATGCACGACCTCGTCATGCGAGAGCGGCAGCACGAAATTTTCCGAGAAGGCATAGACCAGGCCGAAGGTCAGGTCGTTGTGGTGGTGCTTGCGGAAAATCGGCTCCTTGGAAAAATACTCCAGCGTGTCGTGCATGAAGCCCATGTTCCACTTGAAGCCGAAGCCCAGTCCGCCTTCATGGACCGGCGCCGAGACCTTCGGCCATGAGGTCGATTCCTCGGCGATGGTCATGACGCCGGGATGGTGGCCGTAGAGCTCCTTGTTCATCTTCTGCAGGAAGCTGACCGCCTCGAGGTTCTCGCGGCCGCCCTTCTCGTTGGGGATCCATTCGCCCTGCTTGCGCGAATAGTCGAGGTAGAGCATCGAGGCGACCGCATCGACGCGCAGACCGTCGACATGGTATTTTTCGGCCCAGAACAGCGCGTTGTTGACAAGGAACGACATCACCTCGCGGCGGCCGAAATTGTAGATCGCGGTGTTCCAGTCGGGATGAAAGCCCTTGCGCGGGTCGGCATGCTCATAGAGCGCGGTGCCGTCGAAATGGACCAGGCCGTGCTCGTCGACAGGAAAATGCGCCGGCACCCAGTCGAGGATCACGCCGACGCCGGCGCGGTGGGCGCCATCGACGAAGCGGGCAAAGCCGTCCGGATCGCCAAAACGCGCCGACGGCGCGTAGAGGCCAGTCGTCTGATAGCCCCAGGAGGGATCATAGGGATGTTCGGAGATCGGCATGAACTCGATATGGGTGAAGCCGGTCTCGACCACATAGGGGATCAGCCGGTCGGCCAATTCATCCCATGACAGGAACGTCCCGTCGTCGCGACGTTGCCAGGAGCCGGCATGGACCTCATAGATCGTGATGGCCTCGCGTCGGGGGTCGGCATTGCGCCAGAAGGTGCGATGCGCCTCGTCACCCCATGAATGCGACGGCGGCACCGCGGTCACCGACGCCGTCGCTGGGCGCAGTTCGGATTTGAAGGCAAACGGGTCGGCCTTGAGCGGCAGCCTGATCCTATCGGGGCCGATGATCTCGTATTTGTAGGGCCGGCCGGCGCCGATATCGGGAATGAACACCTCCCAGATGCCGGTGTCGCGACGGTCGCGCATCGAATGCCGGCGGCCGTCCCAGTCGTTGAAATCGCCAACCACCGACACGCGCCGAGCGTTTGGAGCCCAGACGGCGAAGTGCACCCCAGTGGCGCCCTCGTGCTCGATGATATGCGCGCCAAGCTTGTCGAACAGCCTGAGATGCGACCCCTCGGCGATATAATAGTCGTCCATCGGCCCCAGCACCGGGCCGAACGAATAGGGATCGGTCAGCCACCAGTCGCCGCCGGCGTTCCTGGCGTGATAGCGCAGCGGCTGTCGCTTCTTGATCGACAGCCTGCCCTCGAAGAAGCCGGCATCGTCTCGCCTCGACAATTCGCCTGCCTTGATGCCGGTCAGCGTATAGACGGTGACGAGTTCTGCGTGCGGGACGAAGCAGCGGGCAAACAGGCCCTTGCCGATCTCATGGACACCAAGGACCGCGAACGGATCTCCGTGCGTGCCGGCGACAATCGCCGCAACATCGCTGGCTGATGCCAGTCCGTCCGGCCCGCTTGTCGCCGCGGTCGCGCTCGGCTTCCTCATCAGGCAGTGTCCCTCCCAGGGCACCATGTTCTTGTTTTCCGGTGACGTGAGTTTGGCACTCAACTCACATCCCGGGACCACATTGTTCGTGGTCTCATGCAATCACATCAGACGGGCACGTTCCAGATTTCTTTCGCGTATTGGCGGATGGTGCGATCGGACGAGAACCAGCCGACGCGCGCGACGTTGCGGATTGCCCGGGCGTTCCAATCGGGGCTGTTGCGCCAGACCGCATCGACGTCGCGCTGGCAAGCGGCATAGGCGTCGAAATCCGCCGCGACCATGAACCAGTCGCCCTCGTAGAGACCGTTGATGAGGTCGCGGTAGCGATTGGGATCATCGGGCGAGAAGACGCCCGACGAGACGGCCGCGACCGCCTGCGCCAATTCGGAGGAAGCCTCGATAAGGCCGCGCGGGTTGTAGCCATTGTTACGCCGCTCGGCCACCTCCGCCGTGGTGAGGCCGAAGATGAAGATGTTGTCGTCGCCGACGCACTCCTTGATCTCGACATTCGCGCCATCGAGCGTACCGATGGTCAGCGCGCCGTTGAGCGCGAACTTCATGTTGCCAGTGCCCGACGCTTCCATGCCCGCGGTCGAAATCTGCTCGGACAGGTCAGCTGCCGGCATCATGATCTCGGCCAGGCTGACATTGTAGTTCGGCAAGAACACCACCTTCAGCAAACCACGAACGGCCGGATCGCGATTGATGACCCTGGCGACGTCGTTGGCGAGTTTGATGATCAGCTTGGCGTTGTGATAGCTGGGCGCGGCCTTGCCGCCGAAGAATTTCACGCGCGGCATCCAGTCGCGCTCGGGATGCGAGCGGATCTGGTCGTAGAGCGCGATCGCCTCGAGGATGTTCAGAAGCTGGCGCTTGTATTCGTGGATGCGCTTGACCTGGATGTCGAACAGTGCCGAGGGATCGACCTTGATGCCGAGCCGATCGGCGACGAGATTGGCCAGCCGCACCTTGTTCTGCCGCTTGACGGCGGCGAATTTGTCACGAAACGCGCTGTCGTTGGCAAAGGCCTCGAGCCCTTTGATGGCGTCTATGTCGTCAAGAAAACGGTCACCGATCGTCTCGCGGGCGAGCGATGTCAGCCCGGGATTGCACTGGATCAACCAGCGCCGTGGCGTGATGCCGTTGGTCTTGTTGTTGATGCGATCAGGGTAGAGCCGGTGGAGATCGGCGAAGACCGTTTCCTTCATCAACTCGGTATGCAGCGCCGAGACCCCGTTGATCGAGTGCGAGCCGACAAAGGCCAGGTTGCCCATGCGCACGCGGCGGTCGCCATTTTCCTGGATCAGCGAGATGCGGCTGATCTGCTCGCCCGAAAATTGGTTTGTCGCGCGGGCTTCGATCAGCACCTCCGCGTTGATGGCATAGACGATCTGCATATGGCGCGGCAAAAGCCGCTCGAACAGCGGCACCGGCCAGCTCTCCAGCGCCTCCGGCAGCAGCGTATGGTTGGTGTAGCCGAAGGTGCGCTTGGTGATGTCCCAGGCAAGGTCGAAGTCCATGCCGTGGACATCCATCAGGAGCCGCATCAGCTCAGGCACCGCGATCGCCGGGTGGGTGTCGTTGAGGTGGATCGCCGCCTTGTCGGGCAGTGACTTGAGGTCGCCATACTGGCTCAGATGCCGCTGCACGATGTCCTGCAGCGAGGCGGTCGAGAAAAAATACTCCTGCCGCAGCCTGAGCTCCTGACCGGCCATGTGGGAATCGGCGGGATAGAGCACGCGCGACAAAGCGTCGGCCTTGTTGCTTTCGGCAAGCGCGCCGATGTGATCGCCGGCATTGAACTTGTCGAGCAGGATCGGATCGACCGGCATGCCCGACCACAGCCGCAGCGTGTTGACGCGGTTTCCCCGCCAGCCGACCACGGGCGTGTCGTAGGCGACGGCGAGCACGTGCTCGGTTGGCTTCCAGACATGGCGTTCGAGCCGGCCGTCCTTGGTGGTGATGGATTCCACCGAACCGCCGAAGCCGACCTCGAAGGAGCGTTCGCGCCGCTCGAATTCCCAGGGGTTGCCGTGGTCGAGCCAGGTCTCGGGCAGCTCGACTTGCCAGCCATCGTGAATCTCCTGGCGGAACATGCCGTTGGCGTAGCGGATGCCGTAGCCATGCGCGGGAATGTCGACGGTCGCCATGCTTTCCATGAAGCAGGCGGCGAGCCGGCCAAGGCCGCCATTGCCGAGCGCCGCATCCGGCTCCAACGCCGCGATGACGTCGAGGTCGACGCCGAGCGAGGTCAGTGCTTCGCGCATGTTCTCCATCAGGCCGAGATTGGAAAAGGCGTCGCGCATCAGGCGGCCGATGAGGAACTCCAGCGACAGGTAGTAGACGCGCTTTTCCCGCTGGTCGTATGCCTCCTTCGTCGCCTGCATCCAGTGGTCGACGATGCGGTCGCGCACGACCTTGATCGAGGCGGTCAGCCAGTCGTATTGGGTCGCGACGGTGGTGTCCTTGCCGACCCTGTATTTAAGGGACATCAAGACTTCTTCGGCGAGCGTTCTGGGATCTGGATTGTCGAGAGCGGGGGCTTCGATCGTCATGGCGGATGTCATATCGCCTCTCGTTCAGTTGGCCTGATCATACCGGCTTTCACAATTTCTCCCAGCCTGTCTTAGTGCATTGCAGCATGCTTTCAATCGATTTAAACGATCGCCGGCTTGGATGCCCCGCGGCACTTGGCAAGATCAGGCCGCCAGGACCTCCGGTGGCGCCTTGGCCCCGGTCATGAAGGCTACCGCGTCGGACATCGTATATTGTTTTGGGTCGATGACGGCCAGGCGACGGCCCAGCCGATGGATGTGGATACGGTCGGCGACCTCGAAGACATGCGGCATATTGTGTGAAATGAGCACGATCGGAAGGCCGCGTTTCTTGACGTCGAGGATCAATTCGAGCACGCGGCGGCTCTCCTTGACACCGAGCGCCGCGGTCGGCTCATCCATGATGACCATCTTCGAGCCGAAGGCGGCAGCGCGTGCCACGGCAACGCCCTGACGTTGGCCGCCAGACAGCGTCTCCACCGCCTGGCTGATGTTCTGGATCGTCATCAGACCGAGTTCGGTCAGTTTGTCACGCGCGCGCTTTTCCATCACCGGACGGTCGAGCATGCGAAGCCATCGACCAAGGAAACCCGGCTTGCGGATTTCGCGACCAAGAAACATGTTGTCGGCGATGGACAGTGCCGGCGACAACGCCAGGTTCTGGTAGACGGTTTCGATGCCCGCTTCGCGGGCTTCCATCGGCGACTTGAAGGCAATCGGTTTGCCGTCGAGCCGGATCTCTCCCTCATCCGGCGTCACCGCACCGGAAATGGCCTTGATGAGAGATGACTTGCCGGCGCCGTTGTCGCCGATCACGGCGAGGATTTCTCCGGGGTAGAGATCGAAGTCGGCGCTGTCGAGGGCCGTGACGCGACCGTAACGCTTGACCAGGCCGCGCGCGGTGAGGATGGGTTCCTGAGCCTGGGTCATGCCGAGATCTTCCTGATCCATTGGTCGATGCCGACCGCGACGATGATAAGGGCGCCGACCGACAATTGCGTCCATTGAGGATCCGTTCCCCACAACCGCAATCCCAGTGCGAACACGCCGACGATCAGAGCACCGAAGATGGTGCCGAGGATGGAGCCGCGTCCGCCAAACAGCGAAGTACCGCCGATCACCACGGCCGTGATCGAATTGATGTTCTCGAACTGGCCGGCCTGAGGCGAGACCGAGCCGATGCGCCCGATCAGCGCCCAGCCGGCAATGGCGCAAATGACGCCCGTCAGCGTGTAGACCACGAGCAGCATCCGGTCGACACGGACACCCGACAGTTCGGCTGCCTCCGGATCGTCACCCACCGCATAGACATGGCGGCCCCAGGCAGTCTGGTTGAGCACGTACCATGCGATCGCCGCCATGATCAGCATCAGAAGCACACCATAGGTAAAGACAGCGCCGCCAACCTTGAACGAGTTGCCGAAGAATTGCAGCAATGGCGCCGTTGCCTCGAGGTCCTGGCTGCGGATGGTCTCGTTGCCCGAATAGATGAAGTTGATGGCAGCGTAGATTGACCAGGTGCCGAGCGTCACGATGAAGGGCGGCAGTTTCACCCTGGCAATGAGGACGCCATTGACCAGGCCGCAAAGCGCGCCGACAAGCAGCCCGACCGCGACAGCCACGGGTGCCGGGACACCATAGTGCATGGCAAACTGGCCCATGACGACGGAACTCAGGACCATGATGGCACCAACGGACAGGTCGATGCCGGCGGTCAGCACCACCAGCGTCTGGGCGATGCCGACCATGCCTGTTATCGCCACCTGCTGCAGGATCAGCGTCAGCGTGAAGGGGGAGAAGAAGCGGCCACCGACGACGACGCCGAACAGGATCACCGAGAGCACGAGGATGATCAGGGGCACCATTGCCGGGCTTTTGTGAAGCCTGTGCTGGATGCTTTCCAGCGGGGTGCGTGAATGTGTGTCGAAGGAAGCGACGCTGCCGTCGCTTGCGGCCAACGCCTTTTCGAACTCCTGCGGTCCGCTGACTTTGGTTGTCTCGATGCTCAACTCGGCCTCCCCGCCTTATGGGTGGAGCGGCCGGAGCCGCCCCACACCATTTTTTCTTGTGGTTTTCTGGAAAATGAGCCGATCAGGAGATCAAATCAACCCCAGCACTTGGCGAGACCTGCCTTGGTGTCGATGGAATCGACGCCGGCAGCGGGCTTGTCAGTGATCAGCGTCACGCCGGTATTGTAGAAGTTCAAGCCGGGCGACGGCTCAGGCTTCTTGCCGGTGTCGGCGAAAGCCTTGATCGCCTCGATGCCAAGCGAGGCCATCAGCAAGGGATATTGCTGAGAGGTGGCGCCGATAATACCTTCCGCCACATTCTTGACGCCCGGGCAGCCGCCGTCGATCGAAACGATCAACACGTCCTTCTCCTTGCCGACCGCCTTCAATGCCTGGTAGGCGCCCGCGGCGGCGGGTTCATTGATGGTATAGACGACGTTGATGTTCGGGTCCTTCTGCAGGCAGTTCTCCATGGCGGTATGGCCGCCATCCTCATTGCCGCTCGATAGATCGTGGCAGACATTGCGCGGATCCTTCTCGTCACCGATCTTCTTGGGATCGTTGACGTCGATACCGAAGCCCTTCATGAAGCCCTGGTCACGCTGCACGTCGACCGATGGCTGGCTGGCAATCAGGTCCATATAGGCAATGTGGGCATCCTTGGCCTTGTCGCCCAAAGTCGCTTTTGCCCATGAGCCGATGAGTTCGCCGGCTTTGAAATTGTCGGTTGCAAACGTCGCATCCGCGGCGTCGGCGGGCTCAAGCTGCGTGTCCAGCGCGATCACGAGAAGTCCGGCGTCTCGCGCCTTCTTCACCGCCGGCACGATAGCGGCGGTGTCGGTGGCGGTGATCAGAATACCCTTGGCGCCATCGGCGATGCATGATTCGATCGCCGCGACCTGGCCTTCATTGTCGCCTTCGGCCTTGCCGGCATAGGCTTTGAGATCGACGCCGATTTCCTTGGCCTTCGCCGTAGCGCCTTCCTTCATCTTGACGAAGAAGGGATTGGTGTCGGTCTTGGTGATCAGGCAAGCGCTGACATTGGCGGCGAAGGCGGCCGGTGCAAACGCCATCGCGCCAAACGCCGCGGCGGCAAAAACTGTGGCTTTCAATACTCTTTTGTCGGTCACGATTGTCCTCCCAGTGGAACCATTTCGGGTGCCGGCCAACCGGCATCCATACAAGCATCCAGACAAACAGCCCAGCGTGGATGCTGGCTTCAGCAGACACCAGACCGCGCTGGCTGTCAATAATTAAATCACTCTTATTTATTATTGACACACTTGCCTCGACCGCTCATTCTGGCCCAAAGCCCCGAGGGGAATTAACGGGAGGATCAGGGTGGAGACCGGCAGTGCGAGGCACGGTTCGCCCGAGACAGCCGAGAGTCGGCTTCACCGGGGCACCAATCAGAGCGGGATGCGGGACCACAATGAGCGGCTTGTGCTCTCGCTGGTGCGCCAGCATGGCAGCCTCGCCAAATCCGATATCGCCCGTATGACCGGCCTTTCGGCCCAGACCGTTTCAGTCATCATGCGGGAACTTGAAGACGACAATCTTCTCGTGCGTCAGGCGCCGTTGCGCGGCAAGATCGGCCAACCGTCCATTCCGATGGCGCTCAATCCGGAGGGTGCGTATTTCATAGGCCTGAAGATCGGCCGGCGCAGCGCCGAACTCGTGCTGATCGATTTCCTCGGCAATGTCCGTTCGATGTTGCAGCACTCCTACCGCTACCCGGCGCCACGCGAGACAGTGGAATTCGTCACCTCGGGCATGGAAAAGATGCGCGCGGAACTCAGCCCCGCTCAGAACAAGCGCATTGCCGGGCTCGGCATCGCCATGCCGTTCGAATTGTGGAACTGGGCCGATAGGGCCAACGCGCCCCGGGACGTGATGGATGAATGGCGCCACCGCGACATCAGGGCCGAGATCCAGTTGCAGTGCGAATTTCCGGTCTACCTTCAAAACGACGCCACCTCGGCTTGCGGCGCCGAGCTCGTCTTCGGCCAGGCAGGAGCCGCCCGCGACTTCGTCTATTTCTATATCGGCGCCTTTGCCGGCGGCGGTATCGTGTTGAATGGACGCCTCTATGGGGGCCCCACCGGCAATGCCGGCGCGCTGGGCTCCATGCCGGTGCCAGGCCCCGAGGGCAAGCCAACCCAGCTGATCGACATCGCGTCGATCGCCATGCTGGAAAAGGCGCTCAACGCGCGCGGTGTCGAAGCTTCACATCTGTGGACATCTCCGGAAGACTGGGGCGAGATCGGCGTCGAGCTCGACGATTGGATCGCCAGCGCCTCGCGGGCGCTCGCCTACGCCATCGTGGCGGCCTCTTCCGTCATCGATTTCGAGGCGGCGGTGATCGACGGCTGGATGCCGCTCACCGTACGGCGGCGGCTGGTCGATGCCGTCATCGAAGCCGTCGGCACCGTTGACGGCGAAGGATTGAAGCTTCCAGCCGTCCGCGAGGGGACCGTCGGCATCCACGCTCGGGCCCTTGGTGGCGCCAGCCTGCCGCTTTCGGAGCGATTTCTCGTCGGTTCGACCACGATTTCCAGGAGCGCCTGAATGCTGATCGGAATACCGGCGCTACTCGGTCCGGAACTCCTGGCGACCCTGCGTGCCATGGGGCATGGCGACGAGATCGCCCTGGTCGATGGAAACTATCCGGCCGAGGAGCAGGCAAGACGCCTCGTCCGGGCCGACGGTCATCCCCTCATTCCGGTGCTCGACGCGATCCTGAGCATCCTGCCGGTCGACGACGTCGTCCCCGAGGCGTTGTTTCGCGCCTCGGTGAAGGGCGATCCGTCACTCGCCGACCCCGTCCATCATGAGATGGAGGCGATCTGTGCCAAACGCGTGCCGGGCCGCAAGGTGGTTGCGCTGGCCGGCGCCGACTTCTATGCACGGGTCAAATCGGCGCACGCCATCGTCGCGACAAGCGAGCCGCGGCTTTACGCCAACATCATCATCCGCAAGGGCGTGATCTATCCGCCGGAGACCAAGAAGCCATGATCCTCTGCTGCGGCGAAGCCCTGATCGACATGCTGCCGCGCACCACGACGGAAGGGGAGCCGGCCTTTGCTCCCTATGTCGGCGGCGCGGTGTTCAACACGGCGATCGCGCTTGGCCGGCTCGGTGCGCCGGCCGGCTTCTTCTCTGGCCTGTCATCGGATCTTTTCGGCGGTCAATTCCGGGATGCGCTGGGAGCGAGCAAGGTCAGTTCCACCTATGCCCACACGTCGCCGAGGCCGACGACGCTGGCTTTCGTAAAACTGAACAATGGCCAGGCGACCTACACCTTCTATGACGAGAATACCGCCGGGCGCATGCTGACCATCGACGACCTGCCGCAGCTCGGGTCCGAGATCGAGGCGATGCTGTTCGGCGCCATCAGCCTGATCTCGGAGCCCGCGGGATCAGCGTATGAGGAATTCATGAAGCGCGAGCATGGCCATCGCGTCATGATGCTCGACCCCAACATCCGGCCCAACTTCATCCCGGACAAGGCCAAGCACCTCAGACGCATCCGCGCCATGATGGCGATGGCCGACATCGTAAAGCTCTCGGACGAAGACCTCCATTGGTTCGGCGAAGCCGGTTCGCATGAAGACGTCGTGCGCAACTGGCTCGACCGCGGGCCGAAGCTCATCGTCGTCACGCATGGCAGCGAAGGTGCGGTCGGCTACAGTAAGGATCATGCCGTCACGGTAATGCCGGAGAGGGTCACGGTGGTCGATACGGTCGGCGCCGGCGACACATTCAACGCCGGCATCCTTGTCTCCCTGCATGAACAAGGCCTGCTGACGAAGGCGGCCATAGGCGGACTTACACAAGACGCCATCCGCAAGGCACTGTCGCTCGGCGCCAAGGCGGCGGCGGTGACGGTGTCGCGCGCCGGCGCCAATCCACCCTGGCGGCATGAGATCAACTGATCCGCGCCCAGCCGATCACTTTATGTTTCGATGGGCTGGAAAAGCGCGACAGAGAAGGTTCCAAATGCGCGCTGAAGGCCGGATTTCCGGCTTTTGGGCACTATGCGCCGGCAAAGGACGGTAACAGACTGCGACACTGGCGCAGTTCGCGCCGCCCTCGGCCGGCTTTTTCAGCCGTGCCAAGTCTGTTACCAGCAGGCCGGTTTATTGGCAGCTTTGAGGCCGACATGCAGTTCATCGATCTTGGCGCGCAGCGCGAACGAATCCGCGACCGGCTGAAAGCCGCGATCGACCATGTCGTCGAGGACGGCCGCTACATTCTCGGCCCCCAGGTCGCGGAGTTCGAGAAGAAGCTCGCCGCCTATGTCGGCACCAAGCATGTCGTGGCGTGCGCCAACGGCACCGACGCACTGCTGCTGCCGCTGTTTGCCGCCGGCATCGGTCCGGGCGATGCCGTGTTCGTGCCGAGCTTCACTTTCGCCGCCACGGCTGAAGTGGTGGCGCTGGCCAAGGCGGAGCCTGTGTTCGTCGACGTCGACGCCAAGACCTACAACATCGACATCGCCAGCCTCGAGGCCGCGATCGCGATGATCAAGAAGGAAGGCCGGCTGAAGCCGAAGGCGATCATCCCGGTCGACCTGTTCGGTCTAGCCGCCGACTACGAAGCCATCATGGCCATCGCCAACCGTGAAGGCTTGATGGTGATCGAGGACGCCGCCCAGTCGATGGGCGGGTCACTTGACGGCAAGATGTGCGGTGCCTTCGGCCATGTCGGCTCGACCAGCTTCTATCCAGCCAAGCCGCTTGGCTGCTATGGCGACGGCGGCGCGATGTTCACCAACGATGACGCACTGGCCGACAAGTTGCGTTCCTTTGCCTTCCACGGCAAAGGCGAGACGCAATATGACAATGTCCGTGTCGGCATCAATTCTCGCCTCGACACGCTGCAGGCGGCGATCCTCATCGAGAAGCTCGCCATTCTCGAAGACGAAATGATTGCACGCCAAGTCGTGGCGAATCGCTATGCCGAAGGTCTCGGCGACATCGTCACCGCCGCCCGCAACCTCGACGGCAGCCGCTCGGCGTGGGCGCAGTACGCCATTGAAACCCCGAAGCGCGACGGGCTGAAGGCGCATCTGAGCGAGAAGGGCATTCCCTCGGTCGTCTACTACGTCAAGCCGTTGCACGAGCAGGTCGCCTATCGCGACTATCGGCGCGCGCCGACGGGTCTTGCCGTTTCGGAGGGATTGCCGAAGCGTATCCTGTGCCTGCCGATGCACCCCTATTTGAGCGAAGCCGACCAGGACCGAATCATAGAGACGATCCGCAACTATATCGGTTCGAACTCGGCGCAGGCCGCGGCCGAGTAACCGTTAGTCTCAGGCGGGGCTGGTCCCTGCCCTGCCGCTGGCGATGAAATGCGGATTGGCGAAATCCTCATCGTCGACCTGGTCGCGTTTGCCATAGGCCAGAGGCTTGCCGTCCAGCGTGCACGTCGTGCCGCCCGCCGCGCGAAGCACCGCGTCGCCCGCCGCCGTGTCCCATTCCATGGTGCGGCCGAAACGCGGGTAGACATCCGCCTCGGCGCTGGCGAGAAGGCAGAATTTCAAGGAAGAACCGACCGAAACGATCTCGGCGGCACCGAGGTCGCGAATATAGGCTTCGGTTTCCGGCGTGTTGTGGGAGCGGCTGGCCACCACGGCCAGCGGGGCCGCGGCCGTTCTCACCGAAATCGGCCGGCGAGCGACGATCTGGAAGTCGCCATCGATTTCGAGAGCTTCCGCCCTGCCCGGCTGGCCGGAAAAGAAACGGCCGCTGCAGGGGGCGAAGACGACGCCGACTTCCGGCACGCCACGACGGACAAGCGCGATGTTGACGGTGAAGTCAGTGCGGCGGTTGACGAATTCCTTGGTGCCGTCGAGCGGATCGATGAGGAAGAAGGCCTCGCCAAGATAGGCAGGCATGACGCCGGCGGCCGCTTCCTCTTCAGCCACGCACGGAATGTCGGGGAATGCGGCGCGCAACCCGGCGAGAATGATCTTCTCGCTTTCGCGATCCGCCTCCGTAACCGGCGAGGAGTCCGATTTCCGGTCCACCGCGCAACCGGCGTGAAACACGCGCATGACCTCGCGTCCGGCCGCCAGCGCCAGATGCTCGAAGATTTCGAGCATCGACCTGTCGTCAGATGCCGCCGCCGTTGTCGTATTGGTCTTCGGCAATGTCACGCTCATTCAGCCAGTGTTCCAGGGCATCTACCATCTCTTCCGCCGATCTGCCGAGCGTCTTCAGATGGATTTCCGGTTTTTCCGGCGCCTCGTATGGCGAATCGACACCGGTGAAATTCTTGATCTCGCCATTCAGCGCGCGGGCGTAGAGGCCCTTTGGATCCCGCCTGGCGCATTCCTCGAAGGGCGTGTCGACAAACACTTCGATGAACTCGCCATCGGCCATCAGCTCGCGCGCCATGCGCCGCTCGGCGCTGAACGGCGAAATGAAGGAGACAATGACGATCAACCCGGCATCAGCCATCAGCCTGGCCACTTCGGCGACGCGGCGGATGTTTTCGACGCGGTCGGCATCGGTGAATCCGAGATCGCGGTTGAGACCGTGACGGACATTGTCGCCATCCAGGATATAGGTGTGCCGGCCGGTGGCGAACAGCTTCTTCTCGAACAGGTTGGCGATGGTCGACTTGCCGGAGCCCGAAAGCCCGGTGAACCAGAACACGGCAGGCCGCTGGTTCTTCATGTCGGCACGCGCGCGCTTGCCGACATCGAGCGATTGCCAGTGGATGTTTTCAGCACGGCGCAGCGAGTGCACGATCATGCCGGCACCGACGGTGGCGTTGCTGATGCGATCGATCAGGATGAAGGCGCCGGTGGTGCGGTTCTCGGCGAAAGGATCGAAGGCGATCGGTGCTCGTGTCGAGATGTTGCAGATGCCGACTTCATTCATCTCAAGCGACTTGGCCGCCTCATGGGCGAAGTCGTTGACGTTGATGCGGTATTTCAGGTCGGTGACAGTGGCGCTGGTCTGGTCGGTTTCGGTGCGCAGGATGTAGGAGCGGCCCGGCAACAGCGCATGCTCGTCAAACCAGACGATGTTGGCGGCGAACTGATCGGCGACCTGTGGCCGGGCTGCCGGCGAAACCAACATGTTGCCTCTGGAAACCTCGACCTCGTCGTCAAGAACAAGCGTGATGGCCTGACCGGCGACCGCCTGTTTGAGATCGCCGCCATGAGCGACGATGCGCTTGACATGCGAGGACTTGCCGGATTTGGCGACGACGACCTCGTCGCCCTGCGAGACCGAACCTGAAGCAATCGTGCCGGCAAAACCGCGGAAGTCGAGATTCGGGCGATTGACGTACTGGACCGGGAAACGGAACGGCAGCTCGACGGTCGCCTCCTCGACCGAGACGGCCTCAAGGTGCTCGATCAGCGTCGGACCGGAATACCATTTCATGTTTTCAGAGCGGCTGCTGACATTGTCCCCGTAGCGAGCCGACATCGGGATCGGCACGATGGTCTGGAAGCCGAGATCGCGTGAGAACTGCCGGTAATCTTCGACGATCCGGTCGAAGACCAACTGGTCGAAATCGACGAGATCGATCTTGTTGACGGCAAGCACGATATGGCGGATGCCCAGCAAGGAGGCGATGATCGAATGGCGCCTGGTTTGGCGCAACACCCCTTGCCGGGCATCGATCAGCACGATCGCCAGGTCGGCGGTCGAAGCGCCTGTCGCCATGTTGCGTGTATATTGTTCGTGGCCGGGCGTGTCGGCGACGATGAACTTGCGCTTGGGCGTGGCAAAGAAACGATAGGCAACATCGATGGTGATGCCTTGTTCGCGTTCTGCCTCGAGACCATCGACAAGCAGCGCGAAGTCGATGTCGTCGCCGGTGGTGCCATGCTTACGCGAATCGCGCTCGAGCGCGGCGAGCTGGTCCTCGAAAATCTGCTTGGTGTCTGACAAAAGGCGACCGATCAGCGTCGACTTGCCGTCATCGACCGAACCGCAGGTGAGGAAGCGCAGCAGCGACTTCTTTTCTTGCGCCGCCAGATAATCGCGTACGCTGTCGGTGGGGGCGAGGCTCTTGGCCATGATGTGGCGCATGGTCAGAAATACCCCTCGCGCTTCTTCTTTTCCATGGAGCCCGCCTCATCACGGTCGATAAGGCGACCCTGGCGTTCGGAAGTGCGTGCGGTCAGCATCTCACCAACGATGGCTTCGAGCGTGTCGGCATCGGATTCGATGGCGCCGGTCAACGGATAGCAGCCCAAAGTGCGGAAACGCACAAGCCGGTCCTCCACGACCTCGCCGGGGCGCAGTTTCATGCGCTCGTCGTCCTTGAGAATCAGCATGCCGTCACGCTCCACCACCGGCCGCTGCTTGGCGAAATAGAGCGGCACGATCGGGATGTTCTCCTGCAGGATGTACTGCCAGATATCGAGCTCGGTCCAGTTCGACAGCGGAAAGACGCGGATCGATTCACCCGAGGCGATGCGGGTGTTGAATATCTTCCACATTTCGGGCCGCTGGTTCTTCGGATCCCAGACATGCTGGGCATTGCGGAACGAGAAGATGCGCTCCTTGGCGCGCGATTTTTCCTCGTCGCGGCGGGCACCGCCAAAGGCGGCATCGAAACCGTATTTGTCGAGCGCCTGGCGCAGCGCCACGGTCTTCATGACATGGGTGTGGGTGTTCGAACCGTGATCGAACGGATTGATATTGTCGCGCACGCCGTCTTCGTTGACATGAACCAGCAGGTCGAAGCCCAGCTTCTGCGCCATCTGATCGCGAAAGGCGATCATTTCGCGGAATTTCCAGGTGGTGTCGACGTGAAGAAAGGGGAATGGTGGCTTGGCGGGATAAAACGCCTTCATCGCCAGATGCATCAACACGGACGAATCCTTGCCGACCGAATAAAGCATGACCGGTTTGGCGAAGGCGGCCGCAACCTCGCGGAATATATGGATGGACTCGGCTTCAAGCCGCTGCAGATGCGTAAGCGCTATGGTCATAGATTGTGAGCGTTCTCTCATGCCTTGCGACAGAAGCTTCAAACATCGAGCTTTCTTGCGCCCGGTTCAAGCTTCGCTTCTGGACAAAGTGTTTCGTGCGGGCGTTCTAGCAGATCGGCGCGCGGCAGAACAATGCAAGACGAGCCCGGCAACGGTCGGTTCGAGAATGAATTTTCCATGCTTTCCGCAGAACCCGGAAATTTCTGTTCGCAACGGCTCCGGTCGGCAAAATGCGCGAAAAATATTGCTCGGGAGAACCGGACGTCAGCGCTCTTGGAAGCACTCCTGCTCTCCCGACCCAGACGTCGATTTCGGTGGCAATCGGCCCAGATGCACTATCGAAAGGTTAGCCCAGCCGCTATACCGAACGAAGGCGGGCAACATGCGTCATAAGGGCAATTCGAGGCGAGCACATCTGGGTTCACTGAAAAGACGTGCCGCACAAAGCTTCTCGAGAATAGCGAGCCCCGCAACTTGAACCGGCTTTTGTCTATAAGGCAACGACTGACGCCTTCGCGGGTCAATGTCTACTTCTCCATTATCTGCTTCTTTTTTCCGCCAGTTCTGGGATCGGTGGTGAGCTTCGTGTTCAATGGCGGCGGCCTGTGGTCCGTCCTTTTGATCGCCTTGAAGAAGAGACGCTTCAATATCGACCGAGCGATGATGGCGCTGACGATCGCGATCTATGCCTATTGCGCGGCCAATGTCATGGCTTCCGTAGTTAACAATACGATCGTCAGGGATGCGCCGCGCCTGATCCCGCTCGTCACCTTCCTGTTCTTCCCCCTCTCCTATTCGACCTGGAGCATCACTCAGAAAACAACGCTTGTCCGTATCATCATGCTGAGCAGCATGGCGGCCTGTTTTGTCGCGCTGCTCCTGGCGATCACCCAGCAATACGGGCTGGGGATCCGGGCGAAGGGCGGGGCGGGAAATGCGATCGTGTTTGCGGAGGTTCTCTGCCTTGCCGTGGTGGTGTGCGTGGCCGGCGCCCTGTCTGGGATCGAGAGGCATAGGGTCGCCTTCGTCTGTGCCGCGCTTTGCGGGACGATCGCCATCATTTACTCCGGTACCCGCATTGCCTGGCTGGTGCTGCTGATTGCAAGCATAGCCGTACTGCTGATCAACCAGCAGAGGCTGAGAGGGCGGAATGCCGTCAGGCTGCTTTTGCTGCTGCTGGCGATCGGCATCATCATCGCGGCCGTCGGCTTCCAGACGATATGGGGGCGTGTCGAATTTCTGCGCTCCGACTGGGAAGCGCTCGCCATCCATGGCGACTACACGACAGCCTTGGGATTGCGCGTCGCTCTTTGGGACATCGGCCTGAAGGCGTTTCGTGAAATGCCCTTGTTCGGCCATGGAGTGGGTGCCACCCAGCTCTTGATAAAGCAGGGCTTCCAGAATCAATTCGGGATGGATGCGGGCTTCAATCATTTCCACAACGGTTTCCTGACCGCCTTGGTGCAGGCAGGGATCCTGGGGGCCGTGACGTTGGCGGCGATCTTCATCGTTGCGGCCAGGAATGCCGCCCTGGTCCTGCGGAACAGCGCCGATCCGATCGAGCGGTTCGGAGCCACCATGATTGTCATCGTGGTGATCACCTATCTCATCGCCGGGATGACGGGCATCCTGATCGGTCACGACATTCTGGACTCGGTGCTGATGGTCTTCCTGGTGTCGGGAACCTATCTTGCTTCGGGACGTCAGGCCCTGTTGGCAGAAGAGCAGACACGCCCGCCCCTGACTGAAAACCAATTCCCTTCGCCGGTGATGGAAGAGCAGGCGCTTCCATCCGCCACTCAATAACCGTTCCGGGCGAGGCAATGAAAGTCCTGGTTACAGGCGCGACAGGCTTTATCGGCCGCCAGGTGGTCCATAGGCTTCGTGAGGCCGGCGTCGAACTTCGCCTCGCCTCGCGCCGCCCCGAGGGACTTGACCCAGGGTCCGGCGCGATGCTGATGCCTGGTTTCGATGCGCCGGCCGCGGCCTTCCTGGCGCTGACCCGGGATGTTACGGATGTCGTCCATTGCGCGGGCCTGAACAATGATGAAGGCAACGCCACCGAGGCCAATTTCAAGGCAGCCAATGCAGAACTGAGCGCACGGTTGGCGCATGCCGCCGCCACGCAGGCAAGCGGACGCTTCATCCTTCTCTCTTCGATCCGGGCCGTGATTGACGCACGTGCCAGCGCAACGATCAACGAGGAGACGATGCTCGACCCGCAATGCGCCTATGGGCGCTCGAAGCGCGAAGCGGAGATCAGGGTATTGGACGCCTATGCCTCGCACGGCCGTTCCGATGCCACCGTGTTGCGGCTGCCTCCGGTCTATGGAGCCGGCATGAAAGGAAATCTGGCGACGCTGATGCGCCTGGCCGATACGGCCCTGCCGCTGCCGACGGGCGCGCTGACCGGGAAACGCTCGCTGCTGTCATCGCTATCAGCGGCGGGAGCCGTATGGCATCTGCTGAACCGTCCGGCGCCGCTTCGCCCGGTCTACATCGCCAGCGATGTGCCGCCGGTTTCGGTCGCGGCCGTCGTCGGCGCCTTTCGCAGCGGCTTCGGAAGGCCGACGCGGCTGATGACCGCGCCGGCCGGACCGTTGCGCGCAGCCGCGGTCCTCGCGGGCAAACGCCTGTTCTGGGACAGCATGACGGCGACGCAGATATGCGACCCTTCCCTGCTCGTATCAGAAGGCTGGCTGCCGGAAACCCACACGCTGGAGCGGTTGGCCGCAATAGCGCGGTTGGAAAAATTCCGACGTCTTTAACCCCTGATCCAAACCAGCGTCCACCTTCGGGATCGTGGTTTTTTGTCTGACCACGATCTTTCCAAAAACCGGCGTCCACTTTTTGGGATCGTGGTCTGTTCAACCGCGATAGAGCGTTCCAAGCAGGATTCGCAGATCGAGCCAGAGCGACGCGGTCCTGAGATAGGTAGCGTCGGTTTCGGCCAGGAGCTGCGGGGTGGACATGTTGATGCCCCTGATCTGTGCCAGACCGGTTATGCCCGGAAGCACCGCCAAAACTCCAAGCTGCCTCCGGTACTCGATCAATTCCGTCTGGGTCGGTAGGCAGGGGCGCGGCCCGACCAGGCTCATCTCGCCTTTCAGAACGTTCCAGAACTGCGGCAACTCATCGAGCTTGAACTTCCGAAGGACCTTTCCGACCGATGTCACGGCGCTCACAGGCGCCTCATGTGAAGGCAAGGACAGCGTGCCGAGATACATCGTCCGCAACTTGTGGCAGCGAAAAGGCACGCCGTCGCGGCCTACCCGCGTTTGGGAAAAAATCGCCGGTCCGGGCGACGATGCCCGAACGGCAAGGACGGCAAGCAATAGAACAGGAGACGTGGCCACGAGCAGCAATGCCGCACCGGCAAGATCGAAGATTTTCTTGGCTGTCTTCATGAACGGCAGATCGTGCTCCCTGGCAAAGCTCCGTGCGACAACACCGCGGATGAAGCCTGTCAATCCGGCCGAGGTAGCACGGGCTCGCCTCTCGACCAAGCACGCTGCGGCCGTTGGATGTTCAGATGCGCCCCAGGACGAAAGCGAGATAGAGCCCCAGGGTCCCGGCAAGTGTCTGTCGATAGACACCGCTTTTGCGCAGAGCGCCCAGGCGCTGGAAAAGACTGCCTTGCCGGCCGTTTGCGAACAGGTCGAGGCACGCCGCCGCATCCTTCGTGAGGATCTCGCGATTGAGGGCAAGACCGGCAAGATTGAGATCGGTCCAGCCGGCAAACTCGCCCTTGAACAGGCGGCCAAGCCGCGAGATCCTGGCCGGCCACGATACATTGGCGCCGACCAGGTTTGCCGCATGCTGCCGGTAGCGCACCAGCGGCCGCGGATCGTAACGGACGATGCCGCCCGCGCCGGTGACAATCAGATAGGCCCACCAGTCGTGACTGACGAAGCCGGTCCGTGCGGAAGCACCGGCCAGCAGATCGCGTGCGGCGCGATTGAGCAGGATCGTGTTGCCGCCAGCGATACTCTGGACGAGCGCGTTGCGGAAGGATGGTGGCTGTTGAAACAGCGGCGAATAGCCGACAAGGCTTCCGGTTTCGGTCATGGTCGAGGTTCGCGAGCAGAACATCAACGGGATTCCCGCGTCGAACGCCTGCACCCATCGGATGGCGGTTTCCAGCCTGTCCGGCTCCCACACATCGTCCTGATCGCTGAAGGCATAGCAGTCGGCATCGATGCGCTGATCGAGAAGCATCGACCGGAAATTCGCGGCAAACCCTTGCCGCGGCCCGTCCACCAATGTCAGCCGACCCTTTGTCCAGCGGGGTTTCCAGGCCTCGATGATGGCAATCGTGCCATCGTTGGAGCCATCGTCGGATATCCAGAGGTCGATGAGAGGATGTGACTGCGCGAGCAGCGATTGCACTTGCTCATCGATGAAGGCGGCGCCGTCTTTCGTGCCCATCAGGACCGCAATGCGCAGATCTGCTTTATCCACTGAAGTCAAGTACCTTGCATCTGCCAGAGATTTTGAGAGGCCCGAAGGTCACGCTCCTTTGTCAGAAGCGGGTCCGGCTGTCGCGTCGAATCGGTTTCATGCGACGCGCATCAGGTCTTCGCTCTCATGCATGTCGCCCAAACCTAGGATCACTTTGGGTGATCAGTTCACCTGCCCGGCCGTCTTCGGGATGATGTCCTGATGCGCTTTCGCGCTCGTCTTCGTCGCGCGATCGAGGTCCATCAGGACGGCGAGCGAAGCCGCCTTGTCATGGTTCTTCATCGATTGCTGCAGCGCTGCAAGAGCGGCCTGGACATCCGACCATTGCGCGACATCAGTGCTCAGGCCAAAAATCTTCGAAATACCGAGCTCGACCAATTTCTCGTCTTCGCCGTGCAGCGTCTCGTGGAGTTTTTCACCGGGCCTGATGCCGGTGAAGCGAATCGGGATATCCGTGTATGGGCTCTTTCCCGACAAGCGGATCATCGTTTCGGCGACTTCAAGGATCGGCACCGGCTTGCCCATGTCGAGCATGTAGACGGCATAGTCTTGGCTGCTTGGCCGCGACGCGGCATCGGCCGCCGACATGATGACGAGATCGACGGCTTCGGCGACAGTCATGAAATAGCGTGTCATGCGCCGGTCCGTGATGGTGACAGGCCCGCCTGCCTCGATCTGCGCCTGGAATATGGTCGCCACCGAGCCATTGCTGCCAAAGACGTTGCCGAAACGGACGGCGATGAACTTGGTGGCGGCATGCCGCCCGCCCGGTTCGCCGGCCGGTGTTCCGTGCAAGGCGCTGACGATCTGTTCGGCGGCCCGTTTGGTCATACCAAGCACGGATGACGGATCCACCGCCTTGTCGCTCGACACGAGGACAAATTGCGCCACCCCGCATTTGGCGGCGACCTCGGCGCAGACGAGCGTGCCTATAATATTGGTCTGGATGGCCGATTCCCAATTCTCCTCGAGCAGCGGAACGTGCTTCAGCGCCGCGGCATGGAAAATGATGTCGGGTTTGAACTCCGTGACGACACGCACCATCTGGCGCCGGTCCGCGACATCGACGATGCGGACCTTGAGGCGGTCATGGTCCTTCTCGTTGACATACTGGCTCAACTGGAAGATGCCAAACTCGGAATTGTCGGCGACCAGCACCGCCTCGGCCCCAAGTTCCAGAGACCGCTTGACCAGTGTGCGGCCGATGGAGCCGGCGCCTCCCGTAACCAGGACGCGCTTGCCGCCGACGAAGGCGCCGATGCGTTCGATATCGGACGGCACCGTGGGGCGGCGCAGGATCGTTTCCATCTCGACGGCGTCGAGAACGAGCTTTCCCTCCTGCCCCAGTTGCGAAAGCCCGGAGAACTGCACAACCGCTATGTCAGCGTGGCGGGCGACGCGAACCAGCTCGGAATATTCCTCGATCTCATGCTCGGCGCCGCTGCCGAAAATCAGGAGATCGAGGCTCTTGGTGCCGGTCGCATAGTCCTCCAGGACGTCGATGAGGCGTGGTCGCGTCGCCACGACGGGGACACCTTGAATGCGCGTGCCCAGTGGCGCGCCATGCTCGGTCGCCATGATCCCGGCGATGGAATAGTCGGCGGGATCAGCCGTGCGCGTAAAGCGGATGATCAGGTCGGCTTCACCGAGGCGGCCGACGAACAATGCCTGTTTGGTGCCCGCCTTGTCGGCCTTGCGGTTCAGGATGCCCCAACTCGCACCGTCACGCAGGAAGCGGTAGAACAGACGGGGCGCCGAAATGATGGTGAAGGAGACGAGGAAAAAGACAATGAATTGGCGCTCGTTGAGGCCCGCGACAGGCTGGAAGAAGCGAAGGACCAGCGAAACGGCATAGAGCGTGAACGTCAAAATCGCGCAACTCTTCAGGATGTTGAAGAAATCAGGCGTCGAGGCGAAGCGCCAGACCGTGGTGTAGAGGCCGCAGTAGCGGAAAAGCAGGTGGCTGATGAGAACAATGCTGGCCCAGGTGGCCAGTCCCTCGCGGGACAGCGCCTCGAACGAAAGATCCGACCGTGACAAGACAAGGCTGAGCGCCACCGCGACCAGGACCATGACCACGTCCTGGACCATCATGAAGGCGCGCCGCACTTCCGGCCTGAGTCCGAAGACAGCTTCCAGGTAAGTATTATTCATTAGGCAGTACTAACTCCGGCTCGCGGATATGAACATCAGCAAAGTGTGAGCACGAGTTATTCGTGGCCGATCACGCCTTCAAAGCATCATATCCGGCCCCCGCCGTGTTGTATCGCATACTGCGGGCGGGAGGCCATAGCTAGATGTTTTGTGGAAGGGAGAACGAATAAGAGCAGGTTTGATGCCTTATCCCCGGATGGTGGTCGCCGGCCCAAGGTCAGCCATGCGAATTGCGTAATCCCGCAACGTCAGCGTGTATTCGGTCCTGTCGCGGTTGACTCTGTCTGCGACCTCGTTACGACGCAATGCGTTGCCATAAGCTCGTCGCAATGGCTATTAAAAGGTCCCCGGTGGTTCGTCACGGACCTTGATGAGATGAAGCAGCGGAACAACAGATGCGATACTGCCCACGATGATTTCGGCACTAAACGGCGCCCTTGACGACATCTCGAAGGCCATGAGGCTGCACAGGGTCTGGATCGCGCTGGCCCACGAGGACATCGGCGACCAACACAGGCGCACGACGCTTGGCCCCCTTTGGCTGCTGGTCAACTATCTGGCTTTCATCGGCACTTTCATCTTCGTTTTCAAGACCAGCGACACGGACTCGGCCGGGTACACGGCCTACGCATCGATCGGCCTTGTTGTCTGGTTCTATCTTATGGAGATGATCAGTCTGAGCGTGCCCCTGTTTTCGCGCGAAGGCAGTTTCATTCAAGGCACGAGGCTACCACTCTTCGTGTATGTAATGCGGCTGACGGTGCAATGTATCATCCGAGCGGCCTATTCAGTCGCGGGTTGCATCGTCATTCTTCTGTTTAGTGGCCTGGGGATTAGCACTGAGTGGCTTCTGTCAATTCCAGGGATGCTGTTGATTGTCCTAGCAACGCCTGCAATGGTGACGGTCTTTGCGTTTCTGGGCGCATTCTTTCCCGACGCTCAGTTCATCGTTGGCAACATCATGCGGGTCGGCACGTTTCTTACTCCCGTCTTCTGGGTCTACCATGGGCAAAGCGGCATACAGAACTATGCCTATCATTGGAATCCGTTCACATATTTCCTGGAAGTGGTGCGCGCACCAATCGCGAGCGGCGAATTCCCAATGCATGCCTTTGTCTTGACGGCCTATATCTCCTTGGCCTTCTGGGTGATCGCGCTGTTGTTGCTGGGCAGATATCGCAAGCGCGTTGTTTTCCTGATCTGAGTTTCAAAAAAATGATCTCCGTAAAGCTGGATAATGTCAGTCTTGCCTATCGTCTCTACGAAAAATTGACGCTTTCGGCGCCTGATCGCCGTTTAGGGGCTCTGGGCGGCACGATCGGACGCTCCGGCGGCATGCAGGTCGTGCAAGCGCTCGAAGATGTCAGCTTTGAACTTAAAGCAGGCGATCGTTTGGGTTTGGTCGGCCCAAACGGGGCAGGCAAGACGACACTGCTGAAGGTATTGTACGGCATCTATCAGCCCTCGTCCGGTACCGTATCTATCGAAGGCAAAGTCGACGCCTTGTTCAACATCAACATCGGCTTTCGCCCGGAGGCGACGGGACGGCGAAATATCGTTCTGAGAGGGTTGATCAGCGGATGGACCGAGGCTGAGATCGAACAAAAAATGCCGGAGATCATCACCTTCAGCGAACTTGGCGACTTTATCGATGTCCCGTTCAAAACCTACAGCCAGGGTATGGCCGCCCGTCTCGCTTTTTCAGCGGCGACAGCACTCGACCCCGAAATTCTGCTGATGGACGAATGGATCGGCGCCGGCGACGCCGCGTTTCAGGAAAAAGCCAAACGACGGATGGATGAGCTGGCAGAAAAGGCGGGCATCATCGTCCTGGCGAGCCACAATGAAAACCTGCTCGAAAGCGTATGCACGAAGAGAATGACGCTTAAGAACGGAAGGGTGGAATCCTTCATCACGAGACCAACAAAGAAGGTTGGAGCTCGAGCCAAGTCTTAACGGCGCAAGTCCTCTTCCGTAATCCAGCCTCTTCCACTTACCAGGAGGTGCGTCGTTCGCACAATGAGCAAAAGTCCGTTGCGGTGGCGGCAGAATCCCAATAATTGTGCCTCTTATTCCGGCGCCTTTTACGCTTGCGATCGGATCCAGGGCTTGCCATGCCTGCGGCAACCGAGCTTGCCAACGTTCGCCCCTGCGAACACTCTCGAATGAAATATGCTTAAGCAGGTGAGCCAATGACGAAACAAGAAACCATTCCGATGAATGACCTGAAGCGCCTGTATCAGCGCTATCAGATCGAAATTGAACGCGAGGTGGCAAGCACTTTACAGTCGGGATGGTGGCTCAATGGCGCGGTGGGCAAGAGATTTGCGGCAAATTTTTCCAAGTTCATAGGTGCTTCCGAATGCATCCTCGTGGCCAACGGCACCGACGCGCTCGAATTTGCGTTGGCTGCGGTCACGCGCGATGGGTCGCGCGGACGTGAGGTTATCCTGGCGGCCAATGCCGGGGGATATGCCAGCTGTGCGAGCTGGCACAACGATCTTGTTCCGCACTACGTCGACATCGAACCGACCAGCCAACTGGTAGATCGTCGATCGGTGCTCAAAGCGGCCAACGCGGACACCGCTGCAATCGTCGTGACCCATCTTTATGGCGGCGTCGTCGATGTGCGCGCGCTCCGGACCGAACTCGCCGATGCTGGGCTCCCGCACATTCCGATCGTGGAGGATTGCGCGCA
This sequence comes from Mesorhizobium sp. B2-4-15, assembly GCF_006658505.1. Classification (GTDB taxonomy): domain Bacteria; phylum Pseudomonadota; class Alphaproteobacteria; order Rhizobiales; family Rhizobiaceae; genus Mesorhizobium. Next base: position 264,801 of record NZ_VFUZ01000002.1, on the reverse strand, counting down.
AGCGCACGGGGCAAGGATCGGCGGCGACGTTGCGGGTTCGCTGGGAGATATCTCTACTTTCAGCTTCTATCCAACCAAGAATCTCGGGGCCATGGGTGACGGCGGCGCCGTTCTCACCTCCAACGCCTCGGCCGCGGCATATGTGCGGCAACTGCAGCAATATGGCTGGAGTTCAAAATATCATGTCGGCGTGCCCAATGGCCGCAATTCTCGCATGGATGAGGTTCAAGCTGCGATCCTGGATGTTTTGTTGGGCGACGTTGATAACCGCAACGGGCAGCGGCGTACCATTCTCAACCGTTACAAGTCGGCCTCCGGGCATCGATTGCAATTCTTGGAAGGTGGCGGCGGCAGCGTCGCACATCTCGCGGTCGCGCTCTGCGACGACCGGGATGCGTTTAGAACGTTTATGAAAGAACGCGGCGTCGATACCGACATCCACTATCCTGTGCTGGATTGCGACCAGGTCGGCTGGGCGGCAATGCCGATGAAAGGAACGGAAAATCTCGCCGTTTCAAGAGCCAGCGTCAGCCGCCTCTGCTCCGTTCCCTGCTATCCCGACATGACGGAAGACGAAATAGAGCATGTGTGTCAGGTGCTCCGAGCATGGGAGGCAATGTGACAACACGCTCGATTGTTTTCCCGATCTATCGAAATCAGGCGAACATCGCCTCCCTTTTGCAAGCGGTCGCAGATTTCCATTCCAGATATCAAGGTGACATCGAGTTCGTCTTCGTTGTCGACGGATCTCCTGATGAATCCGGCCCTCTGCTGGTCAGGGCATTGAAAGGCTCGGGCTACGATTACAAGATCATCTTCCACAGCCGGAATTTTGGCTCATTCACTGCCATTCGAACCGGGCTCGAACATGCGTCAGGCGACCAGGTGGCCGCCATGGCCGCTGACCTGCAAGAACCGCCGGACCTGATCGTGGAATTCTTTTCAAAACTGGCACAGGATGAAGCGGATGTGGTGTTTGGTCAGCGCACCGGGCGAAGCGATCCGCCCCTGACCAAATTTCTGTCGCGAACTTTTTGGGCAGCTTATCGCAAGTTGGTCTTGCCAAGCATGCCAAGTGGCGGAGTCGATATCTTCGCCTGCAATCGCCAGGTCCTGGAAGCGATACTGTCGATTGAAGAACCCAACAGCTCACTTGTCGTACAGCTGTTCTGGGTCGGATTCAGGCGGGAATTCGTGCCGTACCGCCGCCGGGAACGAGAGCATGGAACAAGCGCCTGGAGTATGGCGCGACGGTTCCGATATATGATGGACAGCATTCTCTCGTTCTCCGACTTCCCGATCATGCTCACGCTATGGGTGGGTTTTGCCGGCTGTGTGCTGAGCATTCTATTTGCAGCGGTTACCGTTATTGCTCGCCTGCTTGGAAATATCGACCCTGCCGGCTACACGACACTGGTGCTGCTGATCGTCGGCTTCGGTTCAGCAAGCCTCATGGTTCAGGGCATCCTGGGTTGCTATCTCTGGCGGGCGGTCGAGAATACCAAGTCGCGTCCACTTAGAATCATCAGCCGCGTCATTGACGGAACAGCTAAATGACCGACAAGCCATTTTTCGTCCACGAACGCGGCATCTGCGAAAGCCTCCGCGTCGGCAGTGGAACTCGCATCTGGGCGTTCGCCCATGTCCTCCCTGATGCCGTGATCGGCTCGAACTGCAACATCTGCGACCACGTCTTCATCGAGAACGACGTGATCGTCGGCGATGACGTGACCATCAAGAGTGGTGTCCAGCTCTGGGATGGCGTGCGCTTGGGCAATGGCGTGTTTGTCGGCCCGAATGCGACCTTCACCAACGATCGCTTTCCGCGCTCCAAGGAATATCCCGAGGCGTTTCTGCTGACGACTGTCCATGACGGCGCGTCGATCGGCGCCAACGCGACGATCCTGCCGGGCATTGTGATCGGCCGCCGAGCGATGATCGGCGCGGGTGCAGTGGTGACAAAGGATGTCCCCGCCAATGCAGTTGTGGTCGGAAACCCGGCCGTGATCGTCGGCTACCAGACCGGCCCGCAAATTGTGTCGGCATTGACGCAGACCCAACCCGGCGCGGTCGGCGAGAAAATGTCGCTTGGAGTTGGCGGCAGTGAACTGTGGCGGCTGCCGCATTTTGGCGATTTGCGCGGTGAGCTTGCGCCGTTGGAATTCGGCTCGGACCTGCCCTTCGAGCCGGTCCGCTCATTCATGGTCTACGGTGTGCCCTCCGACAAGGTCAGGGGCGAGCATGCGCACCGGGAATGCCAACAATTCCTTATCGCGGCTCACGGCCGCCTTTCCGTGGTCGTGGATGACGGCCATGACAGGAAAGAGGTTTCGCTCACCGAGCCTTCGATCGGCCTCTACATTCCGCCCGGTGTCTGGGGAATCCAATATAAATTTCAGCCAGATACGGCACTGCTTGTCCTGGCTTCACATCCCTATGACGCCGGCGACTACATCAGGGATTATGCTGATTTCCTGGATACGGTCAGGCAGGATGGCAGTTGATCGAATTGGCGGCGATGCTGTCCGCTTCCTTGTCGCCGGCGGCCTGAACACCGCATTGACGAGTGCCGTCTATTTCGCCGGTCTGATCATGCTCCCTTCGGGGTTGTCCTACGCGCTTGCCTGGCTGGCAGGCCTCGTGTTTGTAATGGTGTTCTACCCTGACCGTGTCTTTCCAGGAAGCCGTACAGGCCTTACGGATCGGCTGGCGATCGGGGCCATGATCGCAGTTGTGTTCGTGGTCGGATTGGTGAGCCTTCACGTTCTCCAAGCCATCCTGCAAAACAACGTGGTGGCATTCATGTTAACCCTTGCCACGACAACCGTCCTAAACTTCCTTTTTTCTCGATGGATACTCCGCAGATAATGCTGATTCGACCAAGCACAATTCGACCTGCCATCACTTTTTTTGCGATTTTTGTGGCGATGTATTTCTCTGAACTGGCTTCCTTTTCGCTGTCAGTTGACGAAGAAGTGGCCGCCTTCCGAACGGATGCGTCGATCTGGATCGTTCAGGGACGCTGGGGCGCATATCTGATCGAAAGATTCCTTATTACCCACCCGGTGATGCCTTTGCTGGCGCCGGCCGTCTTTGGCGCAGGTTGTGTCGCCGCCTACCTTCTCGTCATGGACGCCATCGGCAAGGACGAGTTCACCGTCCCCGAGTATGCATGCTTTGCGGTCTTCTGCGGCTTTCCAAGCTGGTTCTTCATCGTCGAATTCTATTCGAACATTGCCGCAGTCGGGATCGGCCTGTTCGCCACCGCCCTTGCGCTTTGGCTGATCGCCCAAACAGACTTTTCGCTGCGGAGTCCGCGCTTCCTTGGCGCAGTTGCTGCGGGCGGTTTCGCGATTTCGATCTATCAGAGTTTCGCGCCAGCAATTCTGGTACTCGGCATCGCGATCTCAATTCTGCAGGCGCGGGGCGATACCGAAAAATCGGTGCCGAAATTTCTGCTTCGCGTTGGCATCCTGCTGGCCGGCGCCATTTTGTTCTACGCCATGGGCAATGCCATTTTCAGATCGTTCACATCTATGCGGAACGAGTATTTCGACTCGCTTTCCCAGCCGGGGTTTCTGTTTCAACATCCAGTTATAGTCATTGAGCGCGTCCTGCAGGCGATGGGAGGAGCGTATGGCCTGGACAAGGGCACCTACGCCGTTGTGTTGTGGACTATTCCCCTGATGCTGAGCCTGGGCGGCTGGGAAATCTTCAGAGGATCGACCCACTCAAGGCTGCTATCGACAGCAGCAGCCTTTGTTTCGCTGCTTGTCCCCTTCAGCCTTCATTTTCTCGCTGCGGGCAACATGCCAGTCAGAAGCCTCGTCGGGCTGCCGATCGCTGTGTGGCTATTTGTCTATGTCGCGGTGACCAGCAAAAACTCCAGAATCAGAACAGCCTCGGCGGTCTTGCTGGCGGTGGCGCTTTTCCAGTTCCAGGTAATCCAGAATTATCGTCAGGCATCCAGCTATCTGGTCGACAAGCACGACACTCTTTTGGCGGGCGCCATCTACGACAGACTGTCGGTCACACCCGGTTTTGATGCAAAACGCACCTATGCTTTAAGTGTGTTCGGCGCACAGCCATTTGTAACCAACTATCCCAGGCCTCCCGATTCGACAGTCGGCCACTCTTTCTTCGAATGGGACGGCGGCAATCCTTGGCGTATCGCCTACTATATGAAATTGCTTGGCTATTCCAATTTGAATGGCACGTCTGAGGATCAAGTGGATCAGACAATTGTCCGTCTGTCGACGATGCCTATATGGCCGGCTCCCGGCAGTGTGGAAATCAAGGACAATATCGCATTAATAAGGCTTGGTGAGACGCCCAGCTATGCAAACCAGCAAGCCCTTGCAAGGATGGCAAATCGTTGAGTGCCGCGTCTTGGTGTAGGGCTTCGGGATGGATCAAAGAACTCCGACATTAGCGCGAGCGGAAGCGGTCCGGTCAAAGTCCGGCTATCGGAGTGATATAGACGGGCTTAGAACCATCGCTGTCCTAAGTGTTGTCGCCTTCCACGTTGGTTTTCCAGCCTTCACAGGCGGGTTCCTTGGTGTCGATGTTTTCTTTGTCATCTCAGGTTACCTGATTTCAAAGAAGATCGAGGATGCGACCGAGCGTGGCGACTTCACGCTGTTGGGGTTCTGGGCAAGTCGCTATCGTCGGCTTTTCCCCGCGCTCGCAACAACTCTCCTGGTCTCAATGGCCGCCGCGTACTTTATTTTGCCGCCTGAGGACCTCGCCCAATTCGGTGCCTCGGCTGCTGCGGCCGCCCCTGGTTTTTCCAACTTTAATTTCTGGAACGTCTCTGGCTATTTTGACACCAAGGCCTTTACCAAGCCTGCTTTGCATACGTGGAGTCTTGGCGTCGAGGAGCAGTTCTACTACATCTGGCCGGTCATTCTTGTACCTCTACTTCGGCGGAAGGGAAGCAGGGCTAGGTTGCTCGCTGTGACGGGCATTGGAATGCTGAGCCTTATGGGGAGCGCCTTGTTCCTTCGATTCGGCAGCAATGTCTCGAATGATCCTACTTCCGCAGTGTTCTATCTCTTACCTTTTCGTGCCTACGAGCTTGCGCTTGGCGGTTCGATCCTTTGGATGGAGTGGCTTCGCCCGCGCAGCAGACTTTGGCAAGAGATATTGGCCATTGCTGGACTCGGGGCAGTCGTCGTCTCGATGTTTCTATTCACCGAGCAATCTTGGCTTCCGGCCTTGCTGCCGTGTGCAGGCTCGGCATTACTGATCTTTGTAGGAAAAGGACCGCTGTCGACCAGGCTTTTCGACAATCCACCATCGGTCTGGATGGGGAAGATCAGCTACTCGATCTATCTGGTTCACTGGCCAATTATTGTATTTTCCACCTACCTCTTCGACACCAATGGAATGATCTCGAAGCTGGCCCTGTGTGGTGCGTCTATCGCTTTGGCGTCAGCGCTCTACTATGGCATTGAGCGCCCAATCCATAAGGATCTAAGCATTTTGCCGAAGAAACCCCAATTCTTCGCCGCCATGCTTCCTGCCGCCACTTTGATCGTGGTCATCGGTGTGAATGCCTGGGCGTCGAATGGCTGGCTCTGGCGTTATGAATCACAGATCGCAGGGTTGCTTGACCCCGCGAATATGAGCTTAGGGCTGCCGCCAATTCCTTATCGATGCTTTCTATCCCCGACCGACTCCTGGATGGCCATCGACAAGCGCTGTTTCGTCCCTACTGCAGACGGCAGGCCAAAGATAATGATGGTGGGCGACAGCACTGCTGCGTCCTTGTATCCCGGTCTCAAAGCCGCTCTTGGAGATGCTGCGGATCTGTACCTTTGGTCGGGCTCGGCCTGCGTCCCTGCCCTTGACGTTCCGATGCCCTATCGACCGAACTGTCCAATGTCGAACGATCAGTTTTTTCGGCACACGATCAACGACAACAACTACGATCTCGTCATCATATCTGCCCATGGAGGCTATCCGGAGCTTCAAAAAGGCTTCCCCGCCATAAAGGCAATTCTGAATGCTAGAAGCATACCGTTCATTTTACTGGGAGATCTACCGACCTACGCTGATATTCCCCTCGGGATCGTAGCCAGACATGGGAAGATCACAGGCCTTGATGACATCATGGCTGCGAATTTGGCGGACGGTTGCACAGAAGAACATGGCCTCAACCAGCTGGTTGCGACATCAGAATTCTTCTCGACCAAAGTCGCCTTCTGTAAGGTTGGCCGACCCGCGTACCGCGATGGAATTCATCTTTTTCAGAAGGATTGGTTTCACCTAACCCAAGCCGGTGCTTTATATCTAGGGCGGCTATTGATGCCTAGGATCGAGATTTTGCTGTTAGCAAAAAAGGAACTGGGGCCTGTCCGGTGATGAACAGGGCGACTTCAGTCTTCAGATGTCATTATCGAAAGGGGAACAATGTTACGCTTGGGCCAGGATGACCTGATTGAGTTTAATGGGTCCAGGTGATCAAATAGTGATTGATGGCCGTTGGGCCAGTGTTCTGTGGTGATTCCTTTGGCGATTGATTGGTTGACTGCAATCCGGCGCGTGTTACAGGGTCGGACAATTCCAAACACTTTTGAAAGAGTAAGCGCACCTATGTTTTCCGTAACCGTCCCACACCTGAATGCCGCGGAACGCGCGGCTACCGACGGATGCACCGTTGAGGAGGCGTTCATGTTCCTACGCCGAATGAGCTTGGACGACTTCGGCTTGTTTATGATTTCGTTGCCAAACAAGGGCTATCCTGGTTTGTCTCGCCTTCTGCCAGCGATGGCCAGCGATGAGGTTCAGAAGACTTGGACTGGCGCGTCTGGTGTCGACCTGTTTCGGCAGACCTCTGCGTTTGCACGTCAGATGGAAAACAATTTCACCAAGCACGTCGGGACACCGCTGGCAGGTTCCGACATTCTCGACTTTGGGTGCGGCTACGGTCGTATCCTTCGTATGATGTACTATCACAGCGACCCCACCAAGATTTGGGGCGTCGATGCCTGGGATACCTCCTTGAAGCTATGCCGACAGGCTGGACTGCCGGGCAATTTCGCTCAGTCGGAACGGACGCCATCCGGTCTTCCCGTCGGAGACCAAAAGTTCGATTTGATTTTCGCCTTCTCGGTCTTCACACATCTGGCGCCTTCAGCCGCCAAAGCTTGCCTCTTGGCAATTAGCAAACACATCAAGCCTGGCGGATTGTTCGTGGCCACCATTCGACCTATCGAGTTCTGGCCGTTCATCGATGGAATTCGAAAGACTTCCTTGAGCGCAAAAATGCAGTCGAGCCACCGCACGAACGGATTTGCCTATCTTCCTCACGGTGGCATCGAAGGTGAGACCTATGGCGACATTTCATGCGAGATAGACTTTCTGGATGGGGACGGCTGGAAAGTCGTGGGCTACGATCGATCGATACTCGATCCATTCCAAGTGTCGGTGCTGATGAAGCCCCATTTTCAATGACAGCAGGATTGCTGTGATGACGGAATCGCGGTTTATCAAGTCATGCGGATCATTCTCCATATCGGTGTTCACAAAACTGGCACGACTGCGTTGCAGTCGTTCCTTCATCGTAACGCAGCACTGCTTGCGGACCGTGGCATCTTTTACAAACCGACCAGCAGCGCTTGGCCAAACCACAATCCGTTGGCCGCAGCATTCATGCCCGATGCAGAGGACAATGGTCCCGATCGACTAGCGAAGACGCTGGACGAAGCAGGGGAACGGACGCTGCTGATCAGTTCGGAAATGCTGTGCGAGCCCAGCGTCGACATCGATTTGTTTCTATCGTGCCTCAAGGGTTACGACGTTCGCATTATCGCCTATATCCGTCATCCCTGCGATATCGTCATTTCCGCCTTTAACGAGGTGGTCAGACATTACAACGCGCGTTGGACGCGGCCCTTGAATGAAAGGCCGTTCGCCTACGATCCATCTCAGATAGACGTCCTCCGGCGCTGGCTGAAAGTATCCAATCTCACGTTGGCCCCGTACGATAGCGCCCAGTGGGTAGGTGGTTCGATCTTTTCCGATTTTCTTGCTATGATCGGCATCGCGGGCGACGGCTTCGACTACAGCCAGACTGACGGCAATGAATCGCTACCTTATCCACTGGTCGAAGCGCTCCGGCTTGTGAACACAGCTAATCCTTCGGCTGAGCAACATTGTGCACTTGTCGAAACGCTGCGGACCATCAAAAGCGAGGCGGGGGAATATCCGCTGACGCAAACAAACGTCAAGCTGTTTCTGGCGCAAATGCATCAGGCGCTGCCTATCTATCGGCCCCACTTCCGCCCTGGCTTTCAAGAGGATTTTCTCCTTCAGGCGCGACCTTTCCTGCCGAAATCGACTGCAGACAATGGTCTCAAAGGGTTGGTATTGGCGTCACAGCGACCTTCACGGGCTGAGGCTGATTAGTCTAAGTCTATAGGTCAGAGATATGTTCGCATGTCCGATTGTCGACGTGAGTATTGGCGATGGCGCTTTAGCCTAGCGATTTTCCGAAATTGCGATCCCATGGATTTTATCTTTCAGAGAGAAAGCGGTGCTTGGAACCATTGGCGCGGCTACAGAGTTCAGCTAGGCCCGAGGCCCGGCGGATGGATATCAATGCCGATAGAGTTTCAAGCCGCTTGCCCGATTTGCATCGAACGTCGGACGTTCACATCACCTGATGACTACAATAGCTGCAGAGACTCACTCGTCGCCACCGATTGCCCTTTGAATAATTGCGTTACGCGTGAACGGGCTGCAGCTCATGTCGTATTCTCGCTCTTTTCAAGAGAGGCGTTTGAGACGCTCCGTATCCATGAATCGGCGCCGGGAGGTCGTGGCCTGTCATTGTGGCTTTGGTACAATTCGAAGCAAAAAGTATTTTCAGGCTACTATCCCGACAGGTCTTTTGGGTCGATGGTCGAGCATATCAGGAATGAAGATCTCGAAAACCAAACGTTCCCCGACCTCAGTTTCGATCTCGTCATCCACTTAGACGTGATGGAGCACCTGTTTGACCCATTCGCCGCCCTAAATGAGATATTTCGCACGCTCGACTATGGAGGGGTTTGCATCTTCACGACGCCGACATACGCCGAGAGAGTGGCTTCGGAGCAGGTGGCTTTTCGTGAAGCCGGAGACATAAGGATTGTCGGCGAACCCGAATATCACGGCAATCCTCAGGACCCCACGGGGTCGCTAGTCACATGGCGTTACGGCTACGATTTACCCCTGTTGATACAGCGCCGCACCGGTTTCGACGTCGAAGTTCGAAGAATGCAATCGAAAGGCATTGCCGTTCTTGGTCCGATGACTGAGGTCTATATCTTGAAAAAGCCGGCCAGGTCTTATCGTCCTGCCCTCTGATTTTGCTGCAGTTCCCAAACACCCGAATGGCTTTCGAACCGTGGCTTGTCGCCTGTCGCCAAGCCAAATTGCTCATAGAGACGCTGAGCATATGCCGCCGCCGAACGTTGCGCTGCCGCTCCCAGATGAAAGCGCGCAATCGTTTCGGATTGCACGCGCGCGATCTCCTGTAACTGGCTTGCGTCGAAGTGCCCTATCGTCACGCTCGATTGGTGCCGGCGGTGCGAGTTGAGGGAGCCTGGATGAAACGCGATATCGCCTTTCTCGAGCAATCGCAGATACGCAACCCAGTCCCCTGCGTTCCTGTATGATGCGATTTCATCAAGATTTTGGCTGAGAGCCTCGCGTAACGGCGACCTTCGAAACAAAACCCCACTGACGTTAGGAATGGTGTTCTTGAGATACAGCGCCTCGGCAATTTCCCGACGGCCATCGATGACATAGGGCCTTGTCCACCGAGCGCGGTCAATATCGGCCACATAGTCGAGATAGTGCTCTGACAAGACGCGGCCGACACCGTCTATCTGACGCGACTGGCAGTAACTCATCACGACTTCGTCACGCTCAAAGGCCGGCATAAGCTCTGCCAGAAAGCCGGGATCGGCCAAGTCGTCGGCTTCTGCGATCCAAACGTAATCGCCGCGCGCCATTTCAACGCCACGCATCCATTGGCGGAAAACCGAGCCTGAATTCTGGGCATTCACGACCAGCCTGCATGGAATGTCGCATTGGGCTCGAAATTCCTCGATGATTTCGATGCTGCCGTCGGTAGAAGCGTCGTCCAGAACGATGATCTCATAGGGCCGCACCGTCTGCCGGACAATCGAATCAAGGCGCGCACCGAGATAACGGGCATAGTTGTAGTTCGGCACTATGACGGACACGCGCGGCAACGGCCTCTCAGCGTAAGCCAGCAGGTCGTGCAGGTAATGGCTGAAGTCAAACTCCTGTCGGACGATCTCCTGGCCGGTGCCTGCAAGTCGCCGCGCATCATCTGGGTCATCAAGCAGACCGCCAATGGCTGTTGCCATGGCATCGGTGTCGAACCCGGGGACAAGAATGCCGCAATCGCGCCTCAGCAGATCCTGGAAGCCGCCGGCGCCCTCGAACGCGACCACCGGGATTGCCGCATCAAGCGCTTCGAGCACCACCGAAGGGAACGGATCTTCACGCGAGGTCAACGCGTAGACATCGGCCGCGAAATAGTACTCCTGCGGGTTCTCGACCAGTCCAACGAAAACGAAGCGATCCTCAAGGCCAGCCTCTTTCGCCCGTTGTATTTGCTTTGCATGCAGGCTGTGGTCAAAGTGGCCGAGCCAGACAGCGACCACATCTGGCCTGGTCCCCATCACCTTTAGGCAAACATCCACGAAAAGATCGAGGCCCTTCCGATGGTCGGCATAGCCAGCGCACAAGACGATGCTGGCGTTCGACGACAACCGCAACTTCTTGCGGACCGTCTCGCGGACCATTTGGCGTTCGGTGGCGCGATAGGGCGTACGCAGGTACAGACCCTGCGGTCTGACAACCGACTGGCGAACCGCCCGGCCGACAAACTCCTCGAACCCGGCCTTCACGATCGCGGCTGGGAAAACAACCATGTCGGCGTTTTCAGCAATTGCGGCCGCAGCATCGGCGAGCCCGTACGACCGCAGGATTCCAGGAAGCTCATGGATCAGAGATACCGTGCGAAATCCGGCACGCTTCAGCAACGGTACGATATCGCCGGAAACCGTCGTATTGACGATCGCGACGTCCGCGCCGGCATTCCTGATGGCAGTCAAACGGGATAACACATCGGCATCACCACGCTCAGGCAGGTCGATCCTGTGCACTGTCGCGACACCGGCGAAGCGGCCGAGCAGCGGCCCATCGCCAAGGACGATCATGTCGACATCAAATTGCAGTCTGCCAAATTCGCGAGCCATCGCCAGCGCCAGCAGTTGCGCTCCGTGCGGATGGGCATCGTGGGAAACGACAACTATGCGCGGCCTCGATTTCCCGCCCGCCGCCTCCAGAGCGTCGCGGGTCGCCTGTAGATAGGCATAACCGTTTACGTTGTCTGGCTCCAGGTGCGCGCCTTCCGCCCATTCGTTCCAGGCATTGACGAAGACCAGTCGCTCGGACGGCTCCTCGATATGAGCCAGCGTGTCCTCGATGGCGTTGTCGAGCCATTTGCGGTAGAGCGCGGGGGTGTTGTTGATGAATACGGTGCCGCCGTGCTTGCGGCGCGCGGTGTTGTCCCAGCCTGGGCAAACCGAACGGAAGAGTTTGTATTTGCGGGGCGGATAGTTCTCGCTGCGCTGCGGGAAAACCGACCAGTCATAAACGGTTGATGCAAAATCCCCATGCAGCGGCGTCACGGTGTGCGTGACGTTTGGCGGCGCGGAATTGTTTGGGGGAAATTCAACAGCACCATCGAACCCATAGCGATCAGGAGACACGGACTCGAAGGATTGAGTATAGGCGAGGAAAATTTCCCCAACGCCGTTATCCCGGCACCATTTCCGCCAGCGCCCGGCCGTCTCCGCTGCCGCCGGAAGCAAGCTTGGGCGATACACAAGCAGCAGTGGCTTGCCGTCGATGCGGATGTAGCGGGGGTCGCTCAGGTAAGGAGCCACCTCGCCGATAAAGGCGAGATCGTCCTGAGGAGAATGGTCCTGGGCGATAAGTATTTCCTGATCCATGCCATCCCAGCGGCGTGACCAGTTCTCATTGGCCCAGCAGAGGCAAAACGGCATATCGAGGCTTTTGTCCTCAAGCCAATTTTCGAGCGGCGTTTCCAGGAGCCGCTTGCCGCCGAACCAATAGAAGTAGAAACAGAAACCCTCCACGCCATAGAGCTTTGCCAGTTCGATCTGCTGACGCTGCACGGCCGTATCGCGCAAATCATAATAGCCAAGCCCCTCCGGCACGTGCGGCTGGTAATGGCTGACAAACTGCGGCTGAGCGGGCCTGACGTTGGTCCACTCAGTGAAACCCTCCCCCCACCATTCATCATTTTCCGGGATCGGATGGAACTGTGGCAGGTAGAATGCGATTACCCGCACCGGCTTTTGAAGCAAAGGCGGCCCTGCGAGGCGCGGCAGGTAGACCGGCTCTGGCGCAAGACTCGGGCCAGACCTGAACAGAACCGCCTGTGAGCCTCCGCCCAGGGGAGCATCAGGCGCCTCCAGGCTTCTCCAGGCGCGATAGGCGTTCGTCACGCCAAACAGCGAAGGAAACCGCGAGAAAACAGTGCTCTTCAACTTTCTCTTCGCATCGTTAGACAGCGGCAGATCGTGCCAACAGCGGTAAGCGGCGCGAGCCATGATGCGGCGAACTCCGGCGGGCGCTCTGCCGATGGCGCGGGCGCGATTCCCAAGCCCTCGCAATGGCTTGGTGAGCTGCCAGGACGTACTGGCATAAACGGCCTGGAGAACGCCGTGCAGCCGGGCTTCCTCGGAGCGCGCATTGTCGCGGTCTGCAAGCAAGCTGCCGGTCATTTCTCGCACGGCATGAAGAACGCCGTGCAGCCGGGCTTCCTCGGAGCGCGCATTGTCGCGGTCTGCAAGCAAGCTGCCGGTCATTTCTCGCGCAGCCGACAATTCTTCTTGCAGAGCCTGGACCTCTTCGGCCCTGGCGTTGATTTGCGCCCTTGCCTGTGCGATCTCGTCTTCGTGATCCCTGACATGCGCGCGCATTGCGACCAGTTTGCTGGAGAAAGCCTTGATCAGAGCCCCTTGCCGTCCCACCAACTCTCTGTTGGTCGCAATTTCTTCTTCCATGGTCACCGCCTTCAACGACCACGGATTCCCGGTTTGATCGGCCGCCTCGTTCTCGGTGCCGTCGAGAGGAACCATGCTTCCGTCGGCGAGAGCGATCCTGCCTTGCACGCTGCGAGGCCCCAGGACGTTTTCCTGGATCGGTCGCTTCGTTACGATGCAGAGCGAGTTCAGGAATTCGATGGAATGGATCGATGCCAGAGCCGCATCATCGAAGGCGACCTCATGCTTTTCGGCGAAGGTGGCCAAAGCCTCCATCCGACTACGGTTCAGCCCCCAATGCTCATGGTTGACCACATCAAGAAGACGCTTGAAAAATGACATCGAGGAAAGAGGATCGTAGAGGCCGCCCTCGAACTCCCGCCAATAGCTGCAATGCAAATCTTCCACTATATACAGCCCGCCCTGGGAAATGTAAGGAAAATAGCGGGCGAAGGAGCGTATAATGTCGGACGACGTGTGCGACCCGTCATCTATGATAATATCAAATTCTTTGGAAACCGCAGCAATATTGCTTTCTACCTCATCCGTATTTGCGTCCCCAACAATAACAGCGATTTTCTTGTCGTCGAAAACCAGATTGCCGCACGCCACATTGATGTCGCATCCGAGAACGAGTTCCGCTTTGGTAAAATATTCCCGCCAGACCTCGAGTGAACCGCCGTTCTGGACCCCGATTTCCAGAATTCGAACCGGTCTGTTTCGATATTGCGCGAAGATTCGGTCATATGTCTCAAGATAGATCGACCATTTGTCCGAAATCTTGCCGCTATGGGCCAGGTACAGGTCACGAAGTGAGCTGTCTGGTGCTTCAGCTTGCTTGGTTATCATCCCGGCGTGCACTTCAGGTCCGGCGTCGCCAGCAGTCTGCCGCTCCGGCAAAGGAAACTCGCTCATGCGGTTAATGCCTGTTTCGTCTCACCGACCACAAGCCGGCGCACCACCTTGTCCGCCGATCGCCGCCAGTCCGGCGCGTTCCAGCCGAAGGTGGAGGCGAATTTCGCGCTCGATAGCCGGGAGTTGGCGGGGCGGCGCGCCTTGGTCGGATAGTCCATCGTAGCAATGTCCCGTACCCGCGCCCAAGGGCCACCAAACACGCGGCTTGTGTCGAGGATATGACGGGCAAAATCGCTCCAATTGGTCTCGTCCGTGCCAGCCAGATGATAGATGCCGAACGCTGTGAAGCTGTTGTCGCGCCGCAACATGGCCGCCGCATGCAGGATCGCGTCCGCGATATCGAGGGCGCAGGTGGGATTTCCCCATTGATCGGCCACCACGGAAATCTCGTCGCGGTCGGCGGCCAGCCGCAGCATGGTTTTCACGAAATTCCTGCCGAACGGGCTGTAGACCCAGGCGGTGCGCAGGATCAGGTGGCGCGGGTTAGCGGCGGCCACCGCCTGCTCGCCGGCGAGCTTGGAGGCGCCATAGACACCGAGCGGCGCCGTCGCATCGGTCTCGACATAGGCGCCGGGGGCGCTGCCGTCGAAGACGTAATCGGTCGATAGATGGATGACGGGAACGCCGAGCCGCGCCGCCGCTTCAGCCACCTTGCCGGCGCCGGTCGCGTTGACCGCAAAGGCCAGATCGGGTTCGTCCTCGGCCTGATCCACGGCCGTGTAGGCAGCGGCCGACACGACGATATCCGGCTTCGCAACCGCGATGGCGTCGATGACGGTTTGGGGTCTTGTCAGGTCGAGTTCGGGACGGCCGATGGCGACGACCTCCAAGCCGGCATTTCCCTGGCCGGCCTCCAGAAGGCTTGCCGCGACCTGGCCGTCGCGTCCGGTGACAACGAGTCTCACGCGCCCACCTTGCGGGCTTCGCCCAATCTTTCGCCGGCATAGCGCTGCTCGCGGATCGGTCCCCACCACCATTTGTTGTCAAGGAACCAGTCCACGGTTCGAGCCAGGCCGCTGTCGAAATTTTCCCTGGGCGCCCAGCCGAGCTCGCGGCCGATCTTGGAGGCATCAATGGCGTAGCGGCGGTCGTGGCCGGGACGGTCTGTGACGAAGGAGATCAGCTCGCGATAGCGCCGGCCGCCGGCCCTGGGACGCCTGATGTCGAGCAGATCGCAGATCGTCTCGACGACGGAAAGGTTCGTGCGCTCCGAATTACCGCCGACATTGTAGCTCTCGCCCGGCATGCCCTTGGTGGCGATCAGTTCCAAAGCTCGCGCGTGGTCCTCGACGAACAGCCAGTCACGCACATTGGCGCCGGCGCCATAGACCGGCAGCGGCTTCTCGTCGAGCGCGTTGAGGATGACGAGCGGGATCAGTTTTTCGGGGAAATGATAGGGACCGTAATTGTTCGAACAGTTGGAAAGCACGACCGGCAGGCCATAGGTCTCGTGCCAGGCCCGCACCAGATGGTCAGAGGCCGCCTTGGAGGCGGAATAGGGCGAGGACGGCGCGTAAGGCGTCTCCTCGACGAACATCCCGCCATCGAAGGGCAGGTCGCCGAACACCTCGTCGGTCGAGACATGATGGAAGCGGAAGCGGCTTTTCCTGTCGTCGGATAGGCCGCGCCAGTATTCGAGCGCGGCATTGAGAATCTTGTAGGTGCCGACGATATTGGTCTCGATGAAGGCGCCAGGCCCGTCGATAGAGCGGTCGACATGGCTCTCGGCCGCCAGGTTCATGACGATGTCGGTGTCATCGCGGCGCATTATGTCGAGCACCGCCCTCTCGTCGCAGATATCGGCCTGGGCGAAGCTGTAATTATGGGCATTCTCGATCGGCCGCAGCGAGGCCAGGTTGCCGGCGTAGGTCAGCTTGTCGAGATTGGTCACCCGGTAGGCCGGATTGGCGCACAGATGCCGGCATACCGCCGAGCCGATGAAACCGGCGCCGCCTGTCACCAGAAAGTTCATACCACTATCCCCATGCAGCACCCTCTCTTGGCCACACTCTTTCTGGCTGCATTCTCTTTGCCAACGCTCATCAATCGAACACCTCCGCCGCGGCCAGCGGCGGCGCCTTGAGGTCCTTGTCCGAAAGCTGGAAACCGCCAGGCAGCGAAGGCCATTCGATGCCGATTGCGGGATCGTCGAAACGGATCGACCGGTCATGCTCGGGCGAATAGGTGTCGGTCACCTTATACAGAACCTCGGTGTCGGGTAGGAGCGTCACAAAGCCGTGCGCGAAGCCCTTGGGCACCAGGATCTGGTTGCCTCTTTCGGCCGACACTTCCAGAGCGACCCATCCTCCAAAGGTCTTCGAACCCCGGCGGATATCGACCGCGATGTCGAGGATGCTGCCACGGATGACGCGCAGCAGCTTGTCCTGGGCGCGCGGCGCGAGCTGGTAGTGAAGCCCGCGCAAGACCCCAGCGGCAGCGGAATAGGAGTGATTATCCTGCACGAAAAGCAGGTCAATGCCGGCCCGCGAAAAGCGTTCGGCATTGTAGGTTTCCATGAAGAAGCCGCGTGCATCGCCATGTCGCTTCGGAACGATTTCCAGCAGGCCATCTATGCCAAGGGGCCTCACCTCCAGCATCTACCCCTCCGAAAGATCGACCACACGCCGGCGCAGATAGGCAGCGTACTCGTTCTTTCCGAGCCGGGTTGCCCGCTCCAGCACCTTGTCCGCCGTCAGCCAGCCCTGTTCAAAGGCGATTTCCTCCGGACAGGCCACCTTGATGCCCTGGCGGTGTTCGATCGTGCGCACGAAGGAAGAGGCCTCGTGCAGGCTGTCATGAGTGCCGGTATCGAGCCAGGCATAGCCACGGCCCAATCGGTGCACATGCAGTCGGCCGCGCTCGAGATAGACGTTGTTGACCGCCGTGATCTCCAGTTCGCCGCGTGCCGAGGGACGGATGGTCGGGGCGATCTCGACCACCTCATTGTCGTAGAAATACAGGCCTGTGACGGCCCAGTTGGATTTCGGGTTTTGCGGCTTTTCCTCAATCGTCAGCGCGGTTCCAGTCGCCTTGTCGAAGGATACGACGCCATAGCGTTCAGGATCCTCGACATGGTAGGCGAACACCGAGGCGCCTGCATCGCGCGATGCCGCGGTGCGGCAGAGCTGCGACAGGCCGTCGCCGAAATAGATGTTGTCGCCCAGGATCATCGACACGCTGTCCTTGCCGATGAACTCCCGGCCAATAATGAAGGCTTCCGCAAGGCCATTGGGGTGCGGCTGCTCGGCATAAGACAACACAAGGCCGAACTCCGATCCGTCACCCAGTAGATCACGAAAGGCCGGCAGATCGCGCGGTGTCGAGATAATCAGAATCTCTCGGATTCCCGCGAGCATCAATACGCTCAGCGGGTAATAGATCATCGGCTTGTCGTAAATTGGAAGGATTTGCTTAGAGACGGCTAATGTTAGTGGATAAAGACGTGTTCCACTGCCTCCAGCAAGGATAATTCCTTTCAAAAAGCTCTCCTCGAGATGCCCGGCCTTGACCGCCTGTGCTTAGGTTTCATGCAATAGCTTGTCAATGCGGCAGGGGCAAACAAGAACACAGCGTCGGTTGCTGACATTAAAGGTGCTTTCCGCCGTTCTAGTGCCGGCAAGGCCCGCCTCTGGAGGGAATACCGATCCCGATTGACGCGCTCCTCTGGCAAAGGCCGATCAGCAGAGTCTCTCTGAATAGTACCATCCAAATGGGCGAACGTCATCGCAGGCGCCCCCGGTTCGCATGGGATAATCAACGAGAACAAGCGGAAAAGATACGTCCCAGAATTCAATATGAGGCAAGAACTCATGTGACTTCCCTGTGTCCGGCATGGCCGGCAAGGCAGCCGCCCGCAATGCTCTGCAGCAAAAGATTGCGGTGGAGAATGATGGCAATCGCTGATGCTGTCGATGCCGACAACCTCGTCGCCGCGCTCCAGGAGCTGTCTGGCGACGTGATAGCCTATGAAGCCCGCAACCCTGTGACCAGAACCTTCTTCCGAACCGCCCGTCCTTGGGACTTGACCCCTGACGTCTATGCCACACCAAGACTCTTCGTAACCTCAGGAGCGCTTGAGCAGCGACCAGACGGCCGGCACCAGGCTTGCCGCAAGGGCAACCTTGATCAGGTCGCCGACGATGAACGGCACGACGCCGAACTGCCAGGATTTTTCCGGACCGATGAGCAGCGCCAGCCAGGCAAAGCCCATCGCCATCATCACCACCTCGGCAACCAGCATCGCGTTGAAAAGCTTGATCGGATGACGGTCCCAGCCGCGATCGGCGGCCCAGCCGACAATCGCCGCCATGACCACGAAGCCAGCAAGGTAGCCGCCGGTCGAGCCGAGCATGTAGGCTATGCCGATGCCTTTCTCCGGCGTGCTCTGGAAGACCGGGAAGCCCATCGCGCCTTCCGCCATGTAGAGCAGGAGAGTGGCGACGCCGAGACGCATGCCGAAGGCGGCGGCGATCAGGAAGACGGCGAGTGTCTGCATCGAGATATCGACAGGCCCCAGCATGACCTTGGTCCTGGCCGACAAGGTCAGCAGCAGCGTTCCGGCAATCGCCAGGAAAAACTGCGTTGCCAGCCGCGCCGCGCCTTCCTGCGGCAAAGCCAGAGAAACAAGCGGGCGCATCGTCGTTGCAGTTGCCATGGTCACTTCCCCAATCCGATTTGCCGCGATCCGACAATCGCGCTCTTGCGTTTTCCTATATTGGCTTGCGTGCTATGCGGCAATCGCTTTTGCCATTCCAGGAACAATGTGGCGACATGGCCCTCAAATTCGATACCAGCTTCGATCCCAATTACGGCCGGGGCGTGAACGTGGCGCCTGACGTGCAGCGCGTCACGGCCCGTAACCCCAGCCCCTTCACCTTTTATGGCACCAACAGCTATATCGTGGGGCATGAGACGCTGGCGGTGATCGATCCCGGTCCCGATGACGATGCGCATCTTCGGACCCTGCTCGACGTGATCGCCGGCAGGCCGGTCAGCCATATCTTCGTCAGCCACACGCATCGCGACCATTCTCCGCTGGCGGCCCGGCTGAAAGAGCGCACCGGCGCCACGGTGCTCGCTGAGGGACCGCACCGGCCGGCAAGGCCGTTGCATATCGGCGAGACCAATGCGCTCGATGCCAGTGCCGACATTGCCTTCCTTCCCGACGTCGCGCTGCCGGACGATGCGGTCGTCGCCGGCGATGGCTGGGCGATCCGGACGGTTCTTACCCCCGGCCACACCGCCAATCACGCGGCGTTCGCGCTGGAAGGAACCGGCATCCTGTTTTCGGCCGATCATGTCATGGGCTGGGCGACATCCATCGTAGCCCCCCCAGACGGGGCAATGGCCGATTACATGGCATCGCTGGACAAGCTGATCGGGCGCGATGACCACCTGCTGCTGCCCGGCCATGGCGGGCCGGTGACCGCGCCGCGCAGTTTTACGCGCGGACTGAAGACGCATCGCAAGATGCGCGAGCGGGCCATACTGGAGCGGGTCAGGGCCGGCAACCGGACCGTTCCCGACATGGTCAAGGCGATCTACCGGGACACCGATCCCCGGCTGCACGGTGCGGCCGGGCTGTCCGTGCTTGCCCATCTCGAGGATCTGGTGGCGCGCGGCATGGTCTCGACAGACGCCGGCCCCGCCATCGACGGCATTTTCACGCCAGCTCGATAAGCGCGCCTGACCCGGACGCCCGCCTTCTCGCGGGCGCGGGATCGCGAGGATACGACTATTCGGCTGGCGCCGCCCCGACCTGTCCGGCGACTTCCTGGTCCAGTTCCGCCAGGAACTCGGTGATGCGCGCGGCATTGTCGCCGAGGTCATGGCGGCCGTAACGCGAAGCCGACCGCATGTCGACGATGATCATATCGCCGTTATCGGTCACGCGGATCGCCACATCGGCCGGGAGGCCGAGCGCGAAGCTCGAGGCGACGGCGGTAATGGTCACTTCTCTCTGCCCAGCGAGGTCGGGATAGGGTTCCGAAAGGTCCCAGCCGCGCCGGTCGAGCACGGTTTCGACGGCATTGACGACGGTCTCGAACGGCAGGTCATAGCTGCGTGCGCTGACCAGCGGATAGCTGTCGGTCTGCAACGTCTGCTCGCCCGGCGTGGACGGAGACAGCACATTCATGTCGTTCGTGCGGTCACTCACATCGAGCGCGGGCGGATCGTCGAAATCAGTCGAGATGTCCCTCAGCGGCGGATAGATCGTCGCCCAGTAGGCAGCGACGCCATACGGGGTAAGCACCAGCAGGGCCAGCAAGGCGCCGACGGTCAGATCGCGGCCGCCACGGTCGCCGAAATTCCATAGCCTGGAAAAGGCCAGCCCGGCAAACAGCAGCGCCAGCGCCGCCAGAAGCGCGACAATGCCCAGCACCCACAGGAATACGGGCGTCTCGACGAGACCGAAGCGATGGCCGACGAAGTCGGTCAGCAAAAGCACCGCTGAAAATGCGCCCGTGCGCCGCGACCAGCCGGCGGCCTTCGACGTTTGCCGTTCGGGAATGCTAACCATTGTTCTCTGCGCTGTCCCCACCCGGACGGAGGTTTAGTGCCTTTTTGCGACGGCTTGAAGCCGAAACACGCAACATCCCCTCAATCCGTCGGCAAGCGATAATCCCTGAACTGCTGACGCAAGGTGATCTTCTGGATCTTGCCGGTGGCGGTATGCGGTATTTCGCCGACGAAAGCGACATCATCGGGCATCCACCATTTGGCCAGCTTGCCATCCATGAAGCCGAGAATATCCGCCTTGGTCGGTTCCTTGCCCGGCTTGGCGACGACGACCAGCAGGGGCCGCTCGCCCCATTTCGAATGATGAACACCGATGGCCGCCGCTTCCGCCACGTCCGGATGGCCGACGGCCAGATTCTCGAGTTCGATGGTCGAGATCCATTCGCCGCCGGATTTGATGACGTCCTTGGCGCGATCGGTGATCTGCATATAGCCGCCGGCATCGATATGAGCGACATCTCCGGTATCGAACCAGCCGTCCTCGTCGAATTGGTCCGCGCCCGCGCCGCCATAATAGGCGCGGGCAACAGCCGGACCGCGCACCTTCAGCCGGCCAAAGGTCTTGCCATCCCAGGGTTGCGGGTTGTTCTTGTCGTCGGTCACCTTCATTTCGACGCCAAAGGGCGGGTAGCCCTGCTTGCCCTGGATGTCGAGCCGCGCTTCTCCCTCAAGACCGACATATTCGGGCTTCAAGGTGCACAGCGTGCCGAGCGGCGACATCTCGGTCATGCCCCAGGCATGGATGACCTGGACACCGTAATTGTCCTGGAATTTCGTCATGATCGCGCGCGGGCAGGACGAGCCGCCGATGACGACCTTGCTCAGATGAGGCAGCTTCCTGCCGGTTCCTTCCAGGAATTGCAGCAGCATCATCCAGACCGTCGGCACGGCAGCGCTGAAGGTCACTTTCTCGGTGTCGAGCAATTCGTAGATCGAGGCGCCGTCCATCTTGCAGCCAGGCATGACCAGCTTGGCGCCGATCATCGGCCCGCTCTGGCCAAGGCCCCAGGCATTGGCGTGGAACATCGGCACCACCGGCAGAATCGTGTCGCGTGCCGACAGGCCCATCGCATCGGGCATGGCCGCGATCATGGCGTGCAACACGTTCGAACGGTGACTATAGACAACGCCCTTGGGATCGCCTGTCGTGCCAGATGTGTAGCACATGCCCGCGGCAGTACCTTCGTCGAAGGTCTTCCAGGCGAAATCGCCCTCGACCTCTTCAAGCCAGTCTTCATAGGCGACGGCGTTGGGCAGCGTCGTTTTCGGCATGTGCGCATTGTCGGTGAGCACGATCACCTTTTTCAGCGATTTGACGGCGCCGACGATCTTCTCGAGCAACGGTATGAAGGTAAGGTCGACGAAGACAGCCTTGTCCTCGGCATGGTTCATGATCCAGACGATCTGCTCGGGAAACAGGCGCGGATTGAGCGTATGATAGATCGCGCCGATGCCCATGATGCCGTACCAGGCCTCGATATGGCGAGCGGTGTTCCAGGCCAGCGTGGCGATACGGTCGCCCAACCCATAGCCATCGCGTTCCAGCCGCTGTGCGACCTTCAGAGAACGACGATGGATGTCGGCATAGGTGGTGCGCACGATCGGCCCCTCGATCGAACGCGACACGATCTCGCGCACGCCATGCTGCCGTTCAGCATTATCGATCAGCTTGTGGCACAGCAGTGGCCATTCCTGCATCAGCCCCAGCATCTCGTTCCTCCCCTAGGCTTTTTTGCGTTGTAGCTTTGGTTCATTGTGAAGCGAACCGGAGGATTGTCCAGTCACTCGCTTGCATGGCGAACGATTTTCTGAGGCCGCGCAAAATCGGCAAACGGTTGAATTTTGACGGGTTTTGGGCCTTCGGCTCCTGAATGCTCGTGCCGACAAGGTGGCAGGAGGGTCGAAACCATCCGTGTTGGAAGCGGCGTCGTATTGGACGAAATCACGAGTAAATCCGCCACAATCCGGCCATCGTCCGCGTTAAGTTTCGTTAACGGGCAAAGGGGTGCGATTGGCGACTGAAAGAGGTTCGCATGGACGCGCAGCTCGACGACAAGGCCCTGGAAAGCACACTTGCGGAAAGCCTGGCCGATTTGGTGCCGGACGAAAAGACTGTTTCCGAAGAAGAATTTGTTGAAGTTGTCGGCGGCGCGCTCGAAGCGGTCGGCGGCACGCTGCTGTTCAAGATGTGCGTCCAGAACGAAGGGGAAGGCCAGCACGTTGCGGCGGCATCCGTCGGCGATGGTGGCAATCGCCAATTCCTGCTGCTCACCTTGCCGACCGGCGGCGGCGCGCTGAAAGTCGAGACCGTTTCGAGAAGCAGCAATCCGGTGGCGGGCATCGCGGCCGCCTATGCCGGCCTGCTGGATGCCTTCAAAGCCGCCGCCTGAGCCTCAGCGGACACGAAAGCGCTGATGTGCCACCCCTCGGCGGCTGGCGGCTGCCATGCTTGATGCCAAGGGGCTTGCGCAACAGCCGTGTCCGCCACACCTTAAGGCCAGGCAAGGAGGAACTAGCATGGACAAGATCGCCAACCCGGCACCCGGCTTCCAGCGCAATCCTGACAAGATCATCACCGTCGAGCCCTATGTCGGCACTATCACGGTGCGCGTCGGCGATTCGATTATCGCTTCATCTGCGAAGGCCAAGGTGCTGACCGAGGCGCCTTATCCGGTCGCCTTCTACATTCCGTTCGCCGATATCGATTTCAACAAATTGAGCGGCACGGAACACTCGAGCCATTGCCCCTACAAGGGCGACGCCAGCTATTGGAGCGTGCTGCCGGCTGGCGAGGCGGGCAAGGACGCGATGTGGGCCTATCGGAAACCTTTCGACGAAATGACCGAGATTCGCGACCACGGCGCGTTCTACGCCAGCAAGGTCAGCATCGAAGCCAAGCCGGGCTGAGCACTTCGCGTCAGCCATTTGCAGGCCGGTATCACCTTAATATCAACGCGCAATCAGTCGGTAGTGCCGTGATCCCCTGTGCCGTCGGCATCGTCGAGGCGCACGAAGGTCATGCCCTTGTTCTTGAGCGCCAGGAGGCCCTGCACCACGCCCTCGCCGGCGGCGTGGGTCGGCTGGTTGATGTGGGCGATGATGACGTCACCGTCCTTGGCCGCGGCGATGCGCTTGGCGGTTTCCTTGGCGCCGAGCAGCGAGCCGCCATCGCCATTGATCGAGAAGCCGGCAATCTTGAAGCCGAGCTTGCGGATCATCGCGATGGCCGAAGGGCTGTATTCGGCGGTTGCGCCACGGAACCATTTCGGCGCCGGCTCACCCGTCCTGGCAAGAGCAGCGGCGCCCGATTCGACCTCGGCGAGCACCGCGTCAGGGCTGCCGGCGCTGCGTATGCCATAGATTTTCTGCGGCGTGTCGACCGCCGGAATATGGCGCCCGCCGTGATTTTCCAATTCGAAAAGGTCCGGATGTGCCCGCATGATGGCGACGGCCGCGGCGTTGCGCTTCAGCCAGATACCGGTGACGAAAATGGTGGCTGGTATGTTGTTTTCCACCAGCGCCGAGAGAATCCGCGTGTCGGTCTGTCCGCCGCAGGCATCGAGCGTGAGCGCGACGTGGCCCGCTCCGCTAGCCGCGGGCTTGATGTGCAGCGTGGGCTCTACCAGCGTCGCGGCATTGGCATTGGACAGCAGCGCCAAGGACGTGGCGATCATGCAGAGATGTCTTTGCAGCAGACGCATCAACCCGAATTCCTGACTGGCGATTTCTAGAGCATTATGCCGAAAAGTGTGAAGCGGTTTTCGGACGACATCATCTCTTGGATTTAGAGGCGGATTCAGATTTCAGGTCGATTCGACCTGAAATCATCCGGCTCTGGCCGGTATCCCAAAACCCGCATGAAGGCGGAAATCGGGACGATGGATAGCAGAAATACCCGGCGCGGCGATTTGACCGCCCGCTGGGTGACCCCGCCTTTCGGGGCGGCCCCGACGATCAATCGCCGCTCAGACAGCGCCTTCGCGCTTCATCTCGGTGCGCGCGAGAACCTCGCGGGCCGCCTCAACGACAGGCTTGACTTCCAGGCGCCAGACACAACACGCCTTGCTGGGGTCGGTGCGGCGGCACAAGTCCTTGGCCACGCAGTCGCATGGCATCGGCGGCCGAAGCGCGATGCTGGGCACACCGACAGGTCCCCAGCGTGAAGGATGCGTCAGGCCGAACAGCCCGACAACCGGCGTGCCCGCGGCAGCGGCCATATGCATCGGGCCGCTCTCATTGCCGAGAAACAGCCGGGCCTGTTTCAGGACCGCCATCAGGCTCTCGAGCGACAATGTGCCGACAAGATCGACGACCGGCGTCGCTGTCTTGGCCAGGACCTGCGCGGCGGTCTCGCGTTCGTCCGGCCCTCCCACCAGGACGACGCCCAATCCGGTGTCGGTCGCAATTTCGTCGATCGCCTCGGCAAACCGTTCCGGCTGCCATTGCCGGCCCTTGAAACTGGCGCCGGCATGGACGGCGACAAAGGCGTTCGGGCGAAGATGGTGCTTGCCCAGAAGCGTCAGGGCTTTCACGGTCTCGAACGGCAGCGGCTGGATGCTCGGCACCGTCACGCGCAAATCGACCCCAAGCGCTTCAAGCGGCGAAAGATAGCGATAGACGAAATGCTGGCCGCCAAATCCGTATGGTTTGGCACGCACATTGGCAGGCTGCCTCTCCAGCAGCCGCAGCGGCCTTTCGGACGGATCATAGCCGACGCGTGTCTTTGCGTTGACGAGCCCGCTGATGATGCGTGAGGTTTTTGAATCGGTCAGGTCAATCGTCAGGTCGAAGCGGAAGCCACGCAGCGCCCGCACCATGGCGTAAAGCTCCTTTGCGCGCTCCAGAGTGGTGCCGCGCATGCGGGACCGCCTGAATGCGACCACCTCGGAGGCGATGCCATGCGCAACCACGAAGTTCTCGAATTGCGCTTCGCAGAGGAAGACGATCCTCGCACCGGGGAATTCGAGTTGCAGGTTCCTTGCCAGCGCCGAGGCAAGAACGATGTCACCTATGAACTTCGTTTGAATGATCAGGATCGAGCGGAACTGCACGGGTGAGATCTGCAACATCTGATTCCGAAGACAATTGGCGGGCCGTCCGCAAATTGGGCAGAAACAATGTCGAGATTACGCGATGCCGTCAGCACGTTCGCGTGAGTTTTCATACAAAACCGTAAGCTTTGACACAGCCTGACCGGCTTAGCCACGCTCCTTCGCCACCTGCACAGCAGCCTGCGCGGCCGCCAGCCTGGCGATTGGCACGCGATAGGGCGAGCACGACACATAGTCGAGCCCAACCTCCTCGCAGAAACGGATCGATGAGGGATCACCGCCATGTTCGCCGCAGATGCCGAGCTTGATCTGAGGCCGGGTCGCCCTGCCCTTTTGCGCGGCCATGCGCACCAGTTCGCCGACGCCATCGATATCGAGCGAGACGAACGGATCCTGCTCGATAATGCCCTTCTGGCGGTAGGTCTCCAGGAATGAAGCCGCATCGTCGCGCGAGATGCCGAAGGTGGTCTGGGTGAGGTCGTTGGTGCCGAAGGAGAAGAACTCGGCCGATTCGGCGATGACATGGGCACGGATCGCGGCGCGCGGCAGTTCGATCATCGTCCCCGTGAGGTAATCGATCTTGATGCCGCTCTCGTCCATGACGCTTTTGGCGACCGCGTCGATGCGCGTCTTCACGTAATCGAGTTCCTTCACAAGGCCGACCAGCGGCACCATGATCTCGGGCACCACCAGCGCGCCGGCCTTCTTGCCGGCCTCGACGGCCGCCTCGAAAATGGCGCGCGCCTGCATCTCGGCGATCTCGGGATAGGAGACAGCCAGCCGGCAGCCACGATGGCCGAGCATCGGGTTGAATTCGTGCAGGGCCTCGGTGCGCTGCCGAAGCTTGTCTGGCGATACATTCATGGCGGACGCGACCTCGGCGATTTCGGCCTCGGTCTTGGGCAGGAATTCATGCAACGGCGGGTCAAGCAAGCGGATCGTCACCGGCAGGCCGGCCATGATCTCGAACAATTCCAGGAAATCCGAGCGTTGCATGGGCAGAAGCTTGGCAAGGGCCGCGCGCCGGTCCTTCTCGGTGTCGGCGAGGATCATCTCGCGCATGGCCACGATGCGGGCGCCGTCGAAGAACATGTGTTCGGTGCGGCAAAGCCCGATGCCCTCGGCACCGAAGGAGCGCGCCATGCGGGCATCGAGCGGCGTTTCGGCGTTGGTGCGCACCTTCATGCGCCGCGCCGCGTCCGCCCATTCCATGATGGCGGCGAAATCACCAGACAATTCCGGCTGCAGCATCGCGACGGCGCCCTTGAGCACTTGGCCATTGCCGCCGTCGATGGTGATGACATCGCCCTTGCGGAAGGTCTGCCCCATCGAGAGCAGCGTGCCGGCCTTGTAATCGACGCGCAGCGAGCCGGCTCCGGAGACGCAGGGCTTGCCCATGCCGCGCGCCACGACCGCCGCATGGCTGGTCATGCCGCCACGCGTGGTCAGGATGCCCTCGGCGGCATGCATGCCGTGGATATCTTCGGGACTGGTCTCGATGCGCACCAGGATCGCCTTGCGTCCCTGTGTCTTGAGGTCCTCGGCATCGCCGGACGAAAAGACGATCTCGCCGGTGGCGGCTCCGGGCGACGCCGGCAGGCCGACGCCAATCACATCACGCGCGGCCTTCGGGTCGATGGTCGGGTGCAGCAACTGATCGAGCGAGGCAGGGTCGATACGAGCGACGGCCTCCTCCTTCGTGATCAGACTGTCCCTTGCCATCTCGACAGCGATCCGGAGCGCGGCCTTGGCGGTGCGCTTGCCGGACCGGGTCTGCAGCATCCACAACTTGCCGCGCTCGATGGTGAATTCGAGGTCCTGCATGTCGCGGTAGTGCTTTTCCAGCCTGTCGGAGATGGTGACGAAGGAATGGAAGGCGTCCGGCATCAGCTTCTGCAGCGACGGCTTGTCGGAGCCGGCGGCGATGCGGGCCGCTTCGGTGATGTTCTGCGGCGTGCGGATGCCGGCGACGACGTCCTCGCCCTGCGCGTTGACCAGGAACTCGCCATAGAGCTGCTTTTCGCCGGTCGAGGGATTGCGGGTGAAGGCCACGCCGGTGGCGGAGGTCTCGCCCATATTGCCGAACACCATGGCCTGGACGTTGACCGCCGTACCCCAGCTTTCTGGGATGTCGTGCAGGCGCCGGTAGGTGATGGCGCGGTTGTTCATCCAGCTTGAAAACACAGCACCAATGGCGCCCCAGAGCTGTTCGTGCGGGTCCTGCGGGAACGGCCTGCCGAGTTCTTCCTCGACCTTGGCCTTGTAGAGCGCGATCACGCCTTGCCATTCGATGGCCGTCAGTTCGGTGTCGAGTTCATGGCCGAGGCTGGCCTTCTGGTCTTCCAGGATCTCCTCGAACACCTCGTGATCAAGGCCCATGACGACATCGGAATACATCTGGATGAAGCGGCGGTAGCTGTCATAGGCGAAGCGCGCATCGCCGGAATCGGTGGCCAGCGCCTCGACCGTCTCGTCGTTCAGGCCGAGATTGAGCACGGTGTCCATCATGCCCGGCATCGAGGCGCGAGCCCCGGAGCGCACCGACACCAGCAACAGCTTCGACGGATCGCCGAACCGACGGCCGGTCAGCCGGCCGATATGATCGAGCGCGACCGCGACATCGGCTTCCAGTCCCGCGGGATAGGTGCGGCCGTTGGCATAATAAGCGTTGCAGACCTCGGTGGTAATGGTGAAGCCCGGCGGCACCGGCAGACCCAGGCTGCACATCTCGGCCAGATTGGCGCCCTTGCCGCCCAGCAGATTCTTGTCGCCGGCACGGCCTTCCGCCGCACCATCGCCAAAGGTGAAAACCCATTTGGTCATGCTTTGCTCTCCGGTTGCAGGAGATTGGAAAGGTTGGCGAAACGGAAAGTTCCGCCCGTGTCCGACTTTGGAGCGATATGATGCTGCAGTGCGAAAGGCAAGCGCCGGAAAAGCCGGCTGACCGCTACAATCGATTAAGAAAAAGCCCTTCCGGGACATGCGGCAAAAAGACTTGCCACCTCACGGTTCGGTGTCTAGAACATAAAGAGAACAAGAGGTGCCTCATGAAACAGAATGGAAAACTCGACTATCTGGAAATGCCGGCGACCGGCGGCATGCTGGACCGGGTGAAGGCTTTCTACAGCACCGCCTTTGCCTGGTCGTTCACCGATTACGGGCCGACCTACTCAGCCTTTTCCGAAGGCCTCGACGGCGGTTTTCAGGCCGATGCCGCGGAAGCATCGGCAAAGCCGCTGCCCGTGCTTTACAGCGAAAATCTCGAGGAGACCCTCCACGCTGTGGAAAGCGCCGGCGGCACGATCGTCAAGCCGATCTTCCCGTTCCCGGGCGGCCGACGTTTCCACTTCGTCGATCCGGCTGGCAATGAGTTGGCCGTGTGGTCCGAATAGTCCGTTTGTGGACCACCTGGCGCCAACCGCACTGCTGGTCGATTGAGTGTTCCCGTGATTGCTCATAAGCATTGTGCTTTTCGGCTGCTCTGCTAATAACGCGCCGCACAAGCGACTCTGACGGCTATTGGGGCGTCGCCAAGTGGTAAGGCATCGGTTTTTGGTACCGACATTCCCAGGTTCGAATCCTGGCGCCCCAGCCATCTATTTTCGTCAGCTACAGCAACCACTTAGTGGAACTGAGCGCTATTCGCCGGGATGAGCGCGGGCTTCGGTTTCGAATCCCTTGGCGTCCCGCATCTGCTCTCACGTTTCAAAAGTCCGTCGGAAGCTGGTTGCGACAGTCAGGTAATCTATCAGACGTCATGCAGCGCGATTGCCGTGGTCAGCAGGGTCAAGCTCAGCATCGCCGCCACTGCGCGCATGACATGCGAGATCTCCCACCGGTTGCGAAGGGCGATCCACTCTGTCTCCTGTGACTGGGCTGGACCTCCTCTACCCTCGGTACCGAAGAAGCCCTTGGCGGGTGAGCTCAATTCCACGCCTTGCAGCCAGCACTTGTTCACCGGCTGGGTCATGAACCAGAAGATGCCCTGCATGACCAGCAGTGCGGCCAACGCGCAGGCGATCAGCCAGAATTGGATCGACCCCACTCTCGCAGTCAGCAGCGACGCAAGCGTCGCAATGATCCCGCCAACCTCCGCGACTCCACCCCCGATCGTAAACCCTGGATAATAGATCTGCTGGACGACAAAATACCGCTCCTTGCCGAGCCTGAGCTTACCAGGCAGTTCCAAAGCGTGGGCAAGCGCCATAGCCATCGCGCTCGCTACCAAGATGACGGTCACTACTTCAAGCAAAACATACATCGCGATCTCGCTTCGATGGCATTGCCCCGCCCCGCGAAAGAGCAGCCATCCGTAGTTCGAGCGGCTCCAGGTCGAACGCGACCGCCCCGATCGAGTTCCATCGAGCTACCGTCGTGAACGTCAGCTCGCCTCGCGCATCGCTTCCGCGGCTTGCAGATCGACCGACACGAGTTGGCTGACGCCCTGCTCGGCCATGGTCACGCCGAACAACCGATCCATGCGTGCCATGGTGATCGGATTGTGGGTGATGATGACGAAGCGTGTCTCCGTGGTCTTGGCCATCTCGTCCATGAGGTTGCAGAAGCGTTCGACATTGTGATCGTCGAGCGGCGCATCGACTTCGTCGAGCACGCAGATTGGCGCCGGGTTGGTCAGGAACACGGCGAAGATCAGCGACATCGCCGTCAGCGCCTGCTCGCCGCCCGACAGCAGCGTCATGGTCTGCGGCTTCTTGCCGGGCGGGCGGGCAAGGATTTCCAGCCCCGCCTCTAGCGGATCCTCGGATTCGATCAGCTGCAATTCCGCCGTGCCGCCGCCGAACAAATGCGAGAACAGCCGCTGGAAATGGCTGTTGACCACATCGAAAGCGGCGAGAAGCCGCTCGCGGCCCTCGCGGTTGAGGCTCTGGATCGCTTGTCTGAGCTTGCGGATCGCCTCGATGATGTCCTCGCGCTCCGAAACGATGGTCTCCAGCCGGTCGGAAAGCTCCTTCTGCTCTTCCTCGGCGCGCAAATTGACGGCCCCGAGCCGTTCGCGCTCGATCTTCAACCGATCGAGCTGGCGTTCAATCTCGGCCATCTCAGGCATCGGATCGTCGACTTCCAGCCCGGTATGGCGAATGACGAGATGCGGCGGCGTGTTCAGCGTTTCCTGGATCCGCGCCTCGACCTCCAGCCGGCGCTCGTCGGCCGCCGTCAGCCTTTCCTCGGCGCGGGCGCGGGTCTCGCGCGCCTCGGCCAATGACTGGATGGCCCCTGTGGCCGCCTTGTCCAGTTCGGCCTGCCTGTTCTCGGCTTCCTGCAGCCGGTCGGCGGCGGCCCTGCGCAAGGTCTCGGCCTCGGTGAGTTGCGACAGCAAGGCGCGCCGCTTGGCATCGATCTCGTCAGGCGCATCGGCCAGCCGCTCGCGCTCGGCCTCGGCCTCGGCCTTGCGTTCGCCAAGCGATGCGATCTGCGTCGAGGCATTTTCGGCGCGCACCAGCCAGTTGCTGCGTTCGGCGCCGATGGCATCGAGCCGGCGCGTGCGTGCCTCGGCTTCGCGCCGCAGCCCTTCATGGACGGCGCGCGCATCGGCAAGCGTTGCGCGGTCGCGGGAGACATTGGCCGAGGACTGTTCGAGCTGCAATTGCAGGTCGCCGAGATCGGGGGCATCCTGCAGCAGCATTTCGGCCTCGACGAACGCCGCCGAGGTCTCCTCATGGCTGTCGACGATGCGGGCACGCGCCTCGTCCAAAGCCGCGCGCCGGCTCGACAGCTCGCCGCCGGCCTTTTCGGCTTCGGCCAGCGCATTGCGGGCGGCGTCCAGTCGGTGCTGGGCGTCGCGCCCGGCCTGACGCGTGTTGCGCTCGGCCTCGCTTGCCTGGCGAAGCGCCTGTTCAGCCTGCGCCAGCGCCTCCTCGGCCTGACGCAGGGCGAGCGTCGCCTGCACCGCCTCGGCATCGAGTTCGGCAAGCCGGTTCTTCTGCGCCAGCCGCTGAGCCGCAGCCGTCGGCGCGTCGGCACTGGCGGTAAGGCCGTCCCAGCGCCATAGCGCGCCTTCGCGGCTGACCAGTCTCTGGCCGGGCGCGAGCAGCGCCTGGAGCCGGCGGCCATCAGCGGCCTCGACGATGCCGATCTGCGCCAGGCGGCGGGCAAGCTGCGCCGGGGCGCGAACCACGCTGGCAAGGCTTCTGGTCCCTTCCGGCAGGGCCGCGTCGCCGGGCTGGATCTGGCTTTCGCCCCAATGCGCCGGCGCGCTGCGGTCGAGCGGCACGTCCAGGTCTTCGCCAAGGGCCGCACCCAGCGCCGTCTCGAAGCCGCGCTCGACACTGATCTGCTCCAGCACCGAAGGGAAGAGATCGCCGCTGGCCGCGTTCAGAATCTTGGCCAGTGTCCGGGCTTCGGTCTCGATCCGCGCCAACTCCGCCCTTGCGTCCTGCAGCGGTGGGCGAGCGGCACTTTCGGCGGCACGGGCATCGATGACCGACTGTTCGGTCTGCGCCACCGCGGCCTCGGATTCTTCCAGCAACGCGACGGCCTGTTCGACCAGTATCCGCTTCTCAGCAGGATCCGGCAGGCCGGCTACCTTCGAGAGGATATCCGACAATTCGCGGTCCACCTCGGCGAGTTGGCGGGCAAAGCGGTCGCGGCGCTCGGCGGTTTCGCGCAGCGTCCGTTCGATCTGATGGCGCGAAGCGGCAGCCTCGGCCCGTTCAGCGGTCAGCGCGGCAAGCCTGGCTTCACTTTGCGCAAGCGTCGATGCGGCCTGTTCGAATGCGGCGCGGGTGGTGGCCTCGCGCTCGGCGGCGCCGGCGTTTTCGGAATTCAGCGTGGCTTCTTCGGTGCGCAGGCGTTCTAGAACATCGGCATTGTCGCGCACCATCCGCTCCTCGCGGGCGATGTCGCCGTCGAGCTGCTGCAACCGGCGCTCGATCTCCGTCTGGCGAGCACGGATGCGGCCGGCTTCCTCCTCGATCTGCGACTTGGCGATCGACAGGCGCTGGAAGGCAGCGGCGGCGGCGGCTTCCGCGTCGCGCAGCTCGGGCAAGCGATGGGCGCTGATGCCCTGCTCCTTGGCGGCGTTCATCTGCGCGGCGGCGCGGTCGCCGACAAGTGCCGTGGCGGTCGCCAGCGCCGAACGCGTCTCACCTTCCTGGGTCTTGGCCAGTGTCCAGCGCAGATGCAGCAGCGTCGCTTCGGCCTTGCGGATATCGGCGGACAGGTTCTTGAAGCGGGAAGCCTGGCGCGCCTGGCGCTTCAGGCTTTCGATCTGGCTTTCCAGTTCGCCGACGACATCATCGAGGCGTTCGAGATTCTGTTCCGCAGCCTTCAGCCGCAATTCCGCCTCGTGGCGGCGGGTATGCAGGCCGGAAATGCCGGCGGCCTCCTCGAGAAGTGCGCGGCGCGCCTGTGGCTTGGCCTGGATCAATTCGCCGATACGGCCCTGCCCGACCATCGACGGCGAGCGCGCGCCGGTCGACTGGTCGGCAAACAGAAGCTGCACGTCCTTGGCGCGCGCTTCCTTGCCGTTGATGCGATAAAGGGAGCCTGCCTCGCGTTCGATGCGGCGTGACACCTGCAACTCGTCGGCATCGTTGAAGGCGGCCGGCGCCGAGCGATCGCTGTTGTCGAGGAAAAGCGTGACTTCGGCGGTGTTGCGTGCGGGCCGCGTGCCCGAACCGGAAAAGATCACGTCGTCCATGCCGGACGCGCGCATGTTCTTGTAGGAGCTTTCGCCCATCACCCAGCGCAACGCTTCGACGAGGTTCGACTTGCCGCAACCGTTCGGCCCGACAATACCCGTCAGGCCGCGTTCGATCACGAACTCGCCGGGTTCGACGAAGGACTTGAAACCGAGCAGGCGAAGGCGCGAAAACTTCATTCACGCGCCTCACAAAGGCGGGCAGCAGCAAAACGCCGCAGCCGCAGCGCTGAGCCGATGTCAGAGCAGAGGGTCGATGATGGCCGACATTTCCTCAATCGACATCGCCCCCTTGTAGGTCTTACCGTTGATGAAGAAGGTCGGTGTCGAGTCGACCTTGAATTCATTGGCGCCACGCTTCTGGACCGATCTCACATCGTCCAGAAGTTTCTGGTCCGTCAAGCAGGCCTCGAAGGACTCCTGTGTAAAACCGGCAAGCTTCGAGATTTGCAGCAGCGCATCCTTTGTGTTCGACACGCCAACCCAGTTGGCCTGCTGCTTGAACAGCACGTCGACCATCGGGAAATAGTTGTCCTTGGCGCAGCGCGCCAGCATGAAACCGGCTTCCGCGCTCGGATCGAAGGGGAATTCGCGCAGGATATAGCGGGCCTTGCCGGTGTCGATATACTTCGTCTTCAGCTCCGGGAAGGTCGTTTCGGCGAAATGCGCGCAATGCGGGCAGGTCATCGAAGCGTATTCGACGATGGTGACCTTCGCATCGTCCTTGCCAAGCTGCTTGTCGGGCAGTGCGCCCGGCTTCAGCAATTCGGCCATATCGACAGTGCCCTGTGCTTCCGGCACCTGAACCGCCGCCGGCGTGGCGGGCTTCGCGGGCGTGGCCGGATCGGCGGGCTTTACATCCGCGGCCTTGGCCTGTTCGCCGGAGTCGCTGCAGGCGGCGAGCAGGGCGACCGCCGGAATGGCGGCCAGCGAAGACAGGACGTTTCTGCGAGACAAGCTTGGGCCAAACGAGGAACGGCTCATACGAATCACCTGACAGGGGTTGGATTTTGCAATGCAAAAGCACGAAAAAGCGAGAGTTGGCGCGAATTAAGGCATCTCTGTCCCCAATCCAATCGCGAAACCTGACAAGGGTGATCACGAATGCGCGAGATTAACGACAAACCTGTGACTCTTTCCAGTGGGAACTAGACTTTCCTCCCGCCAAGAATTGTCGCACCCAGCCTTTCCAGGGAGGCTCGCAGTCCGTCATCTTCGATCAGCCCGACAGTATCGGACAATTTCATTTTTTCGGCCTCGGTCAGCGGCCTGAGGGCAGGCTTTGGCCGGGCTTTGCCTGACATCACCGGCTTCTGCACGATCCTGATGCGGCCAATGGCGTTGAAGCCGAGGAAGGCGTTGACCCTGTTGATGATCTCACCCGTCTCATGCTGCAGGTGGAGCGCCGCCATGCCCTCGCAGGCGATGACCAGCACGGCCGGCTCGAACGGATCGTCTTCATGCAAGCGGCGCGGCCACTGGATCTTCTCGGGCCGCGAGCGGCTGGCAAGGCGCGGGCCCGCGATCTCTTCCCAGGACTGGACGAGACCAATCGAGATGCCTGCCCGCTTGCGCAGCACCGGATCGAGGATCTCAGTGGCGAGATCGCTCACCGGAACGGGATTGCCGAAGGGCCTTTTCCCTGCCATGTGCGTTCTCCAGCCACGACCTCACCCGATATCGGCCAGGCCAACACAAGATCAATGGCACCAGCAGACCAGACCCGCAAGGCCCAGACCGATAGGGCAACGCCAGGCGATACCGCGTCGCGCCTGCTCGCCTGGTACGACGTGCATCATCGCGAACTGCCCTGGCGGGTTTCGCCGCGCGACCATGCCCGCGGCGTGCGGCCCGACCCCTACCGCATCTGGCTGTCGGAAGTCATGCTGCAGCAGACCACCGTCGAGGCGGTAAAATCCTATTTCCGCGCCTTTGTCGAGAAATGGCCTGACGTCGAGGCGCTCGCCGCGGCACCGACCGAGGACGTGATGAAGGCCTGGGCGGGGCTCGGCTACTATTCCCGTGCACGCAACCTCAAGGCCTGCGCCGATCTGGTGGCGGCGCGTGGCGGCCGGTTTCCCGACACGGAGGCCGCTTTGAGAGACCTGCCCGGCATCGGCGCCTACACCTCGGCGGCCATCACGGCGATCGCCTTCGACCGTCCCGCGGCCGTCGTGGACGGCAATGTCGAGCGTGTCATCTCGAGGCTGTTTTCGATCACGATGCCGCTCAGCGAGGCCAAGCCCGAGATACGCGCTCATGTCGAGCGCATGGTGCCGGCGGCAAGGCCGGGCGACTTCGCCCAGGCGATGATGGATCTCGGCGCCACGATCTGCACGCCGCGCCGGCCGCGCTGCATGCTGTGCCCACTGCGCGAGGATTGCACCGCGATCCTGTCGGGCGACCCTGAACATTTCCCGGTTCGCCTGCCGAAGGCCGACAAGCCGCTGCGGCGCGGCGCCGCTTTCGTGGCCATGCGCGAGGACGGCGCCGTTCTCCTGCGCAAACGGCCGG
Organism: Mesorhizobium sp. B2-4-15; assembly: GCF_006658505.1. GTDB lineage: Bacteria > Pseudomonadota > Alphaproteobacteria > Rhizobiales > Rhizobiaceae > Mesorhizobium. Next base: position 229,042 of record NZ_VFUZ01000002.1, on the reverse strand, counting down.
AGAAAGGGTTGCTCGGCGGCATGACGGAGGTGCCGACCACCGCCTGGACGGCACGGGTGGATGGAGCCACCACGGCGGCGGCGGCGCCCTTTCCCGGCGAATGGCGGCGGGCCGGAACAATCACGCATGTCTTCACCCATTTCGCTCTCGAACTCGACGTCTTTCATGCCCACATCAAAGGTGATGCGCCGGAAGGGCATTTCTGGTCGCCGGTTCGAGAGATTTCCGGCGAGGCCCTGCCGACTGTCATGAAAAAGGCAATCGAGGCTGCGATACCCGGCGCGACGAAAAAGCCGTCACCATTGAGTGCAACGAGGCCCCATGACTGAAGTCCGCCACATCGTTTTCGACATCGGCAAAGTGTTGCTCCACTACGATCCCAGCATTCCGTTCAGCCGGCTGATTCCCGACGAGACGGAGCGGAAATGGTTCTTCGACAATGTCTGCACGCATGACTGGAACGTCGAGCAGGATCGTGGCCGGACCTGGGAAGAAGCCGAGGCGCTGCTGATCGCCGAGCATCCCGATCACGCGGAAAACATCCGCAATTTCCGAAGGCATTGGCACGACATGGTGCCGCATGCCTATGACGACAGCGTCGCCATCATGCTCGGCCTGATCGAGAGCGGCCATGATGTGACCATGCTGACCAACTTCGCCGCTGACACCCTGGCCGAAGCCCGCAAACGCTTCGACTTCCTCGATCGTCCACGCGGTGTGACCATCTCCGGCGAGATCGGCAAGATCAAGCCGGATCGTGATATTTACGACCATCACGTTGCTGCGTTCGGCCTCGAACCGTCCGCGACGCTGTTCATCGACGACAGCCAGAAGAATGTCGACGGCGCCAAGGCGGCCGGCTGGCAAGCCGTGCTGTTCACCGATGCCAAGACGCTTCAAGCAGACCTTGAACGCTACGGAATAAAGGCGTGATCTGAATCGCTTCCAGCGATCCGTTCCGACTTTGAATCAGCGCGCAAGCGCGGCAGGGGTCAGCCCCCTGCCCGCTCCATGCCGAGGCGGGCGATGCGGCGAAGTTCGTCGATCGGGGTGAGCCCGCCGCTGCGCTCATAGTGCCAGAAGGTCCAGCCGTTGCAGGCGTCCAGTCCCTGCACTTCGGCGCCGATCTTGTGGATCGAGCCGGCGCTGTCGCCGATCGCCACAGTGCCGTCGGCGCGCACCTTGGCCGCCCAGCGCTTCTTGGCGTCGTAGAGTGTTACGCCTGGCGTCATCAGCCCGGTGTCGATCAGGCTTACGAAGGCCACGCGCGGCTCGGCGCGCTTGCCGGTGAGAACCGTGAGATCGGCTCCCTCAAGCGGCCGAACCGCGTCGATGCGTTCATTGGCGGCGTCGATATAGGCCTGCTCGCGCTCGATGCCGACGAAATGACGGCCGAGGCGCTTGGCCACCGCGCCGGTCGTGCCGGAGCCGAAGAAGGGATCGAGCACGATGTCGCCCGGTTTGGTCGAGGCCATCATGATGCGGGCGAGCAGGGCCTCGGGCTTCTGCGTCGGGTGCAGCTTGTCGCCATCGTCATTCTTCAACCGCTCCGCGCCGGTGCAGATCGGGAACAGCCAGTCGGAGCGCATCTGGACATCGTCATTCGATGCCTTCAGCGCCTCGTAGTTGAAGGTATAGCCCCTGCCCTTCTGGTCGCGCGAAGCCCAGATCATGGTCTCATGCGCGTTCTGGAAGCGGCGGCCACGGAAATTCGGCATCGGGTTGGTCTTGCGCCAGACCACGTCGTTGAGGATCCAGAAGCCCAGATCCTGCATCTTGGCGCCGACGCGGAAGATGTTGTGATAGGAGCCGATCACCCAGATGGTGCCGTTGGGCTTAAGCACCCGGCGAGCCGCCAGCAGCCAGGCGCGGGTGAAGGCGTCATATGCCTCGAAGCTCTCGAACTGGTCCCAGGCGTCGTCGACCGCGTCGACCTTGGATTGGTCGGGCCGGTGCAGGTCGCCGTCGAGCTGCAGGTTGTAGGGCGGATCGGCGAAGATGACGTCGATGGATTTTTCGGGCAGCCGGTCGAGGGCTGCGACGCAGTCGCCCTTGAGGATAGTGTCCAGCCATTCGGACTGCTGGGGAGCATGGGAAAGCTCGTCGAGAAGACGTACGGCAGACATTTTTACACCCAAGGCACGCGTTACTGTTTACTCCCCGTTATGGTTACCGATCAGCGTAAATATTCGGTGAAGGCCCGCCGGATGGCCGGTCAGGTTTGCGAAGGCCGGGCCATTGGTGTATGCCGCGCCGCTTGAGCCCTGAGCGGCCATTCATCCTCCTCCTTGTTCCGGATCACCATGCCCCAGCCAGACCTTGTCATCTTCGATTGCGACGGCGTTCTCGTCGATTCCGAAATCATCGCCGCACGGGTCGAGGCTGAGCTGATAACCCTGGCCGGATACGAAATCTCGGCGGAAGAGATTGCCGAGACCTATGCGGGCCTGACATTCAAGGACATCCTTATCCGCATAGAGGAGAAGTCCAAGATCCCGTTCCAGGTGTCGCTGATCGATCGTGCCGAAGACCTGGTCGACAGGAAACTGCGCAGCGACGTGCGTGCCATCGAGGGCGTGCGCGAAGCGGTCGCCTCCGTCACGGCGCAACGCTGCATCTGCTCCAACTCCCGCTCGGAGCGGATCGATTTCATGCTGGAGAAGGTTCACCTGCTGCCGTTTTTCGCCGGGCGGATCTTCTCGGCGATGGAAACGCCCACCGGCAAAACCAAGCCGGCTCCGGACGTGTTCCTGTTTGCTGCCGAAAAACTCAACGCCAAACCGGCCAACACCTTTGTCATCGAGGATTCCGTGCACGGCGTCACCGGTGCCAGGACGGCTGGCATGCGCGTGATCGGCTTCACCGGCGCCAGCCACAGCTATCCCGGCCATGCCGACGCGCTGACGGAGGCCGGCGCGGAGACAGTGATCCGTCGCTGGGCGGAACTGAAAAGCGTTATCGCGGCGCTGTCGGAATGGTCGGCCGACGCCTGACCAACGTCTAGTTTGTCGTCGCGGCCTTCTTCCTGTGGGTCTTCTTCGGCTTGCTCGTCGTCGCCTTCGGCACGGTTTCGTCATAACCGGCATAGGCCTGATAGTCCGGCGCCGTCGGTGCGGGCACGACGATATTGGAGTCGGTGAAGACGAACTGGGTGGCGACCGAGGGATCGGTCACCTGAACCTGATACTGATGAATCTGCGAATAAAGCACATCAGTGCCATGCATTACGGCAGTGCGGATCGGCATGGTGATGGTGCCGGGCGCGAATTTCGGTCCTGGAACGACCTTGCCGGCGACCGCGATCTTCATCGTCAATTGCCCGTCGGCACGGCCGCAATCGCGGGTCACATCGCTGATCGAAGCCTGATAGATGATCCTCGCCGAATCGTCGGGCGGCGTGGCAGCAGCCGCGTCAGCCGCGGCTTGGGCCGCGGCGTCCTGCGCGGCGTCGCCAGTCTTCTTAACTCTCGGCTTGGGCTTCTGCACGTCCTTGACGTAGGTGTTGAAGAAGGCCGTGCCGTCGCGCACCGTGACCTTCGGGCAATAGGCGGTCAGCTGGCTGGCCAGGATTTTGGGATCCTGCGGCGGCGGTGGCGCTGTCGGATCCTTTTTGCCGAAGCCGAGGTTCAGGATGCCGTTGTCGCTTGATTGGCAACCCGCGGCGGCGAGCATAAAGCCGGTGAGCGCAAGACCCGCCACAAAGCGACCGCCGAATGTATGAAACGCCATGAAACTGCTCTTCCCTCTCGCAAAGCTGGTGACGTATATCAACCGCGCGGCAAAAATGCGACTGAGCCAGCACAGAAATTAACCACCTTGTGGTGAACGGAAAAGCCTAGCGGCAACGGATCTGTGACATGCAATATGTGAGTACTCGCGGGGAAGCGCCCGCGCTTGGATTTTCTGACGCGGTGCTGGCGGGACTGGCGCGCGATGGCGGGCTTTACGTGCCGCGCGAGTGGCCCCAGTTTTCGCCATCCGAAATTCGCGCCATGCGCGGCCTTGCCTATCCAGACCTCGCCATCCGCGTGCTGTCGCCCTTCCTTGGCGGCGAAATCCCGGCGCCGGTCTTCGAACGTCTGGTCCGCGAAGCCTACGCCACCTTCCGCCACGAGGCTGTCTGTCCGTTGGTCCAGACCGGGCCCAACACCTTTGTCCTCGAACTCTTCCATGGACCGACGCTGGCGTTCAAGGACGTGGCGATGCAGCTGCTCGCCCGGCTGATGGACCACGTGCTTGCCCAACGTGGCCAGCATGCCACGATCGTAGGCGCCACCTCGGGCGATACCGGCGGCGCGGCCATCGACGCCTTCGCCGGACGCAGCCGCACCGACATCTTCATCCTTTTCCCGCATGGCCGGGTTTCGCCCGTGCAGCAGCGGCAGATGACGACGTCCAAGGCTGAAAACGTCCATGCGCTGGCAATCGAGGGCAATTTCGACGATTGCCAGGGCCTGCTCAAGGACATGTTCAACGATCACGCCTTCCGCGATCGCGTCGCGCTGTCAGGGGTCAATTCGATCAACTGGGCGCGCATCATGGCGCAGATCGTCTATTATTTCTCCTCGGCGCTGTCTCTCGGCGCACCGGATAGGCCGATATCGTTCACGGTGCCGACCGGCAATTTCGGCGACATCTTCGCCGGCTACGCCGCCAAGAAGATGGGCCTGCCGATCGAACGGCTGGTCATCGCCACCAATGACAACGACATACTGGCCCGCACCTTCGCGACCGGCGAATACAGCACCAAAGGCGTCTTCGCCACGACCTCGCCGTCGATGGACATCCAGGTATCGTCGAATTTCGAACGCCTGCTGTTCGAGGCCTCCAACCGTGACGCGGCGACCGTGCGGCGCTATATGGCAAGCCTCAAGCAATCGGGCGCCTTCACCATCGAAGCAGCGGAAATCGCCAGGATGCGGTCCGAATTCGACGCCGGCCGCGCCGATATGGACGAGGTCGCCGCCACCATCCGCTCGACCCTCGCGGCCAGCAATTACCTGCTCGATCCGCACACGGCGGCAGCGGTGCATGTGGCGTCGGGCAAGGCTGCAGGTGCCACGCCGATGGTGGTGCTGGGCACCGCTCACCCGGCAAAGTTCCCTGCCGCCGTCGAGGCCGCCAGCGGGGTCTCGCCCGCCCTGCCCGCATGGCTAGGCGGATTGATGACATTTGAGGAAAAATACACGGTACTTCCATCCGACTTGAAAATGGTGGAAGATTACGTCGGCCGCCGTGCGCGAGCGGCGCGTTAGGGAGTAAGAGCCATATGGGTGTTGAGGTAAGCCGTCTGTCGAACGGCCTGACAGTCGCCACCGAAACCCTTCCAAGTATCGAATCGGTTGCCCTTGGTGCCTGGGTCAAGTCCGGCGCCCGCAATGAGCGTGACGAAGAGCATGGCATGGCCCATCTGCTCGAGCACATGGCGTTCAAGGGTACAAAACGGCGAAGCGCCTTCGAAATCGCCTCGGAAATCGAGGACGTCGGCGGTGAGATCAACGCCGCCACCAGCGTCGAGACCACCTCCTACTACGCAAGGGTGCTCTCCGACGATGTGCCGCTGGCCGTCGACATCCTTGCCGACATCCTGCAGGAGTCCGAATTCGATCCGCAGGAGCTCGAACGCGAGCAGCATGTCATCCTGCAGGAGATCGGCGCCGCACACGACACGCCCGACGATATCGTCTTCGACCGCTTCACCGAGACGGCCTTTCGCCACCAGACCATCGGCCGCTCGATCCTGGGCACGCCGGAAACGGTGAAATCCTTCACCTCCAAGCAGTTGCACGATTTCATCGAGCGCCAATACGGCGCCGAGCGGATGGTGATCGTAGCCGCAGGCGACATCAAGCACGACAAGTTCGTGCGCGAGGTCGAAAAGCATCTCGGCGGCTTCCGCAGCAAGGCCGACAGCACCATCCCGCAATATGCGCAATATGTCGGCGGCGATTTCCGCGAGGACCGCGACCTGATGGATGCGCAGATCGTGCTGGGCTTCGAGGGCCGCGCCTATCATGTACGCGACTTCTACGCCTCGCAGGTGCTGTCGATGATCCTCGGCGGCGGCATGTCATCGCGCCTGTTCCAGGAAGTCCGCGAGAAGCGCGGCCTGTGTTACTCCGTCTACGCCTTCCACTGGGGCTTTTCCGACACCGGCATTTTCGGCGTCCATGCCGCGACAGGCCAGAGCGACATTGCCGAACTGGTGCCGGTCATCATCGACGAATTGCAGAAGGCCGGCGAAAACATCCTGCAGGAAGAACTCGACCGGGCGCGTGCGCAGTATCGCGCCGGGCTGATCATGTCCGCCGAAAGCCCGGCCAGCCGCGCCTCGCAGATCGCGCGCCAACTGCTTTTGTTCGGCCGCCCGATCGCCAAGGAAGAGCTGATGGAACGGCTGTCGGCACTGACGGTCGAAAGGCTGACCGACCTGTCGGCGCGCATGTTCTCGACGAAGCCGACGCTTACCGCTGTCGGGCCCGTGGGTACGCTGGCACCATACGAGGCGATCCTCGATTCGCTTCCGGGTACGCAGACCACGGCCCGCAGGCTCGCCGTCTAAGCCGCACAAGCGCCGTGTTCGCGCTCCCTTTCTTTCGCCGTGACCTGCCGGCACTGAAGGGCAATCTCGTCACATTGCGCGTGCCGTTCACCAATGACTACCGTGAATGGTCGACGCTGCGCGGTGAAAGCCGCGCTTTTCTCGAGCCGTGGGAGCCACGCTGGACGCCTGACGAGCTCGACCGTACGGCGTGGCGCCTGCGCATCAGCCGCTACCGCGAAGACTATGCGCAGGGCACCGCGATCGCCTTCTTCATCTTCGAGAAGTCGAGCGGCAAGCTGGCGGGCGGCATCACGCTCGGCAACATACGTCACGGCGTCTCGCAAAGCGGTCATGTCGGCTACTGGATCGGCGAGCGCTTCGGCGGCCGCGGCCTGATGACCGACGCGGTCAAGGTCGTGGCCCGCTTCGCCTTCGATACGCTGAGGTTGCACCGGATCGAAGCCGCCTGTATTCCCGACAATATCAGGTCGATCCGCGTGCTTGAAAAAGCCGGATTCCGGCGCGAAGGACTTTTGCGATCCTATCTCAGGATCAACGGCATCTGGCAGGACCACTACCTCTACGCTCGGATCGCCGACGATCCGCCGGGCGCTGGAACGAAGGACTGATTTTTGACGAATTTCCTGCGAACCGGGCCGCTCTTCGCCTTTGTCCTCGCGGCAATGCTGACGCTGTACGCGGCTCCGGCGGCCTTTGCCGTCGAACCGATCAAGATCGCCCGCGACGACAAGGCACTCGACCTTTCGGGTGCCGTCGAGATCTACCGCAACCAGGGCGACAATTTCCAGGTGTCGACCGCGCCCGGCCCCGACGGCATCGTGCGGCGCATCGAGGTCGAGGCCAAGGATGCCCGCTCGACCGGCGACTGGGCGGTGTTCGCGCTCGCCAACTCCACCGACCAGCAGCTCGACCGGCTGATCGTCGCCCCGCATTTCCGCCTGGTGAATTCCGGCATCTTCTGGCCCGATCTCGGCTCGACCCGCATCGCGGCGATTACGCCCAGCGAAGGCTTCGCGCTCGACCGCCAGACCAGTCCTGATGCCGATGTCTACCGGGTGACACTGAACCCCGGCACGGTGATCACCTTCATCGCCGAACTCGCCTCGCCGAAGCTGCCCCAAGTCTATCTGTGGGACCCGGAATCCTACAAGGACTCGGTCAATTCCTACACGCTGTTTCGCGGCATCGTCATCGGCATCGCCGGCCTTCTGGCGCTGTTCCTGACCATCCTGTTCGTGGTCAAGGGCACCTCGATGTTTCCGGCGACGGCGGCGCTCGCCTGGGCGGTGCTTGCCTATATCTGCGTCGATTTCGGTTTCCTCAACAAGATCATCGAAATCTCGCCCGGCAATGAGCAGATGTGGCGGGCGGGAACGGAGGTGGCGCTGGCGGGTACATTCGTGGTGTTCCTGTTCGCCTATCTCAACCTCAACCGATGGCACGGCCATTTCAGCTATGGCGCGCTGGTCTGGATTCTAGGGCTGCTGCTGATCGCGGGCGTCGCCATTGTCGACCCGGCGGTCGCCGCGGGCATCGCCAGACTGTCCTTCGCGGCCACCGCGCTGACCGGGCTCGGCCTGATCATCTTCCTCGGGATACGCGGCTATGACCGCGCCATCATGCTGGTGCCCAGTTGGGTCATGGTGCTGTTGTGGCTATGTGGATCGTGGATGGCGATCACCGGCATGCTCGACAATGACATTGCCCAGCCGGCGCTCGGCGGTGGCTTGATCCTCATCATCCTGTTGATTGGCTTCACCGTCATGCAGCACGCCTTTGCCGGCGGCGCGCTGCACCAAGGACTGTTCTCCGACCTCGAACGCCAGGCGCTGGCGGTCGCGGGATCAGGCGACACAGTGTGGGATTGGGACGTGCTGCGCGATCGCGTCGTCACCAAGCCTGATGTCAGCATCCAGCTCGGGCTGGCGCCCAACAGCCTGGGTGGTGCGGCGCGCAACTGGCTGCCGGTGCTGCATGCCGATGACCGCGACACGTTCCGCACGACGCTCGACGTGGTGCTGGAGCACCGTCGTGGCCGGGTGGCACAGAATTTCCGCCTGCGCGGCGCCGACGGGCACTATCACTGGTTTGCCTTGCGCGCCCGCCCGGTGATCGGGTCGGACGGCGAGGTCATCCGCTGCGTCGGCACCATGGTCGACGTCACCGAGCAGAAGAAGTCCGAGGAGCGGCTGCTGCACGACGCCGTGCACGACAATCTGACTGGCCTGCCGAACCGCGAATTGTTCATGAACCGGCTGGAAGCGATCATCTCGATCGCCCGCACCGAAGAGAAGGTGCGTCCGACCGTCTTCGTCATCGATATCGACCGCTTCAAGCAGGTCAATGACGGGCTCGGCATCTCGGCCGGCGACACGATCCTGCTCACGATAGCACGCCGGTTGCACCGTCTGCTGAAGCCCAAGGATTCGCTGTCGCGCTTCGCCGGCGACCAGTTCGCGCTGATGCTGCTGTCCGAACAGGACCCTGCCCGCATCGCCGGCGTGGCGGATGCCATCAAGCATGCGATCAACAATCCGATCACCTTTGCCAAGCGCGAGATCGTGCTGACCGCCTCGATCGGCCTGATCACCTGGACATCGGCCCAGACCTCGGCCGAGGACATGGTCAAGGACGCCGAGCTTGCCATGCACCAGGCCAAGCGCTTCGGCGGCGACAGGATCGAGCCGTTCCGCCCGGCTTTCCGCACCGTGGGCACCGACCGGCTTCAGTTTGAATCCGATTTGCGGCGCGCCATCGAACGGCGCGAATTCACGCTTGCCTACCAGCCGATCGTGCGCCTGGAAGACGGCAGCGTTGCCGGCTTCGAAGCGTTGCTGCGCTGGGACCATCCGCGCCGCGGCATGATCCCGCCGGCTGATTTCATCCCGGTCGCCGAAAGCTGCGGGTTGATCGTGCAGCTTGGGCTGTTCGCCATGCAGCAGGCGGCCGAGGATCTGGCGGGATGGCAAAAGCAGATCGGCGACGCGCCGCTGTCGGTCTCGGTCAACCTGTCCAGCCGCCAGCTCATCCGCCGCGACCTGGTCAGCGATGTCCGCTCCGTCATCGCGCGAGCCAATCTGAAGCCGCGCTGTTTCCGGCTCGAACTCACCGAGTCCCTGGTGATGGACAATCCCGAGCAGACCGCCCACGTGCTGACCAAGCTGAAGCAGCTCGGCATCGGCCTGTCGCTGGACGATTTCGGCACCGGCTACTCCTCGCTCGCCTACCTCACGCGTTTCCCCTTCGACACGATCAAGATCGACAAGAGTTTTGTCGACGACAACACGCCCAAGCGCGCCGTGCTGCTCAAGTCCATGGTCAACATGGCGCATGAGCTCGGTCTTTCGGTGGTCGCCGAGGGTATCGCCGACGAACGCGATGCGCTGGAACTGCGCCAGATGGGCTGCGAATATGTGCAGAGCTTCATGTTCGGCGCGCCTATGCCCGGCGACCAGGTGCTGAAGACGCTGAAAGAGCAGTATCCGTTGACGCAGGCGTGAGACGAAGCTCAGGCGTGTCCGGCGGCCAGGCTGAGATGGGCGAGATCGATGCCGATCGAGGCGAGAATCCGATCGTATTTGCGCTCGATGTCGGCATCGAACAGAAGCTCGGGGCTGGCCGGGCAGGTCAGCCAGCCATTCTCGGCGATCTCGGTTTCCAGCTGGCCGGCGCCCCAGCCCGAATAACCCAGCGCCATCAGCGCGTGACGGGGACCGCGGCCCGACGATATGGCGCGCAGTATGTCGACCGTCGCGGTCAGGCAGATGTCGTCGGAAACGGTCAGCGACGATTCCACGCGATAGTCGCCGGAATGCAGCACGAAGCCCCGGCTGCGATCGACAGGCCCGCCGTTGCGGACGACGAAGTCGCGCGCCTGCGCAGGCAGGCGGATCGCCTCCTGCTCGTTCATGATGCCGAGTTGCACCAGAAGGTCCGGGAACAGCATCTGCTGGGTCTGGTTGATGATCAGGCCCATCGCGCCTTCATCGCTGTGCGCGCAGATGTAGATGACCGAGCGCGTGAAACGATCGTCCTTCATGCCGGGCATGGCAATCAGGAACTGATCGTCGAGAAAGCCGCGGCCAGCGGTTGTCTTCTTGTGGCGCAACAAATCCATGACAAGGAGGGTAACGTGTTTCCCGGGCGCCGAAAAGATGCGCAGCGCCGGATTCGACCAAAGCCCATGTTGCCAAGCCAGCAGTGGCTTGCCGCGAAGTCACGCAAATATGATATCGGCAAGACCATGAAATCATTGCGCTGCCACGAACGGACGATCAAATCACCGCCATGCAAAGCTTGAAAATCCTGTTGCTTGGCGCCGCCATCGGTTCGGCAACCGCCCTACCCGCTTATGCCTCTTCGTCCGCCTGGTACAACAGCGAAGGCGGCAAGGTGCGGCTGGTGACAAGCGGCAAGCCGGACGAGGCCGGACGCATCCAGGGCGTTCTCGACATAGCGCTCAAGCCTGGCTGGAAGACATACTGGCGCGACCCGGGCGACGCCGGCGTGCCACCACAGCTCGACATCTCGGCCAGCACCAACATCGCCGATGCCTCGCTCTCGTTTCCGCCACCCCAACGCCACGACGATGGTTATGGCAAATGGGCCGGCTACAACTATCCGGTTTCGCTGCCTGTCACATTCACGCTGGCGACGCCGAACCAGCCGGCCGTCATCGACGCCGACATCTTTCTCGGCATTTGTGAAACGATCTGCATCCCGGTGCAGACACGGCTGACCGTCGACCCCGCTTCGGATCCCGACAATGCCGACGATGCAGCCCTTGTGAAAGCGAGTTTCGCGGCTTTGCCGGCACCGGCAAAGCCTGACTTCGGCATCAATGTGCTGCCGGGCGATCACGAGACGCTGGTTGTCGAGGCGAGCTTTCCCGGTGACCCCGCGGCCGCGGATCTCTTCGTCGCCGCCGAGCGGGATTACATGTTCGGCGCTCCTTCCCGCCGGGAAAAGGACGGCAAGCTGATCTTCACCGTGCCGATCCTCGACCGCCCCTCGACGACGCCCACGGATGGCGGGCTGCACTATACGCTGACGAGTTCCGCGGGGGCCGTCGAAGGGCTGCTACCTTTCCCTTGATGCTGCCGGCTCGATGGTTGCAGGAAGCCGCTGAGTTCGCTACGCAAGCACGCATCCTTTCCATTCCCCAAGCGAGGAACTCATGACCATTTCCGTCGGCGACAAGCTGCCCGAAGCGACCTTCAAGACGATGACCGCCGACGGCGCCAAGGCGATCACGTCGGCCGAGATTTTCCCCGGAAAGAAGGTAGTCCTGTTCGGCGTTCCCGGCGCCTTCACGCCGACCTGCAGCAACAACCATTTGCCCGGCTATCTCGAAAACCATGACGCCATCCTGGCGCGTGGCGTCGACACGATCGCCGTCGTTTCGGTCAACGACGTCCATGTCATGGGCGCCTGGGCGCGCTTCACCGGCGGTGAAGGCAAGATCCTGTTCCTCGCCGACGGCAATGGCGATTTCGCCAAGGCGGTCGGCCTCGACAACGACCTTTCGGCGGGCGGCATGGGCCTACGCTCGAAGCGGTTTTCGATGATCATCGACGACGGCAAGGTCACCGCGCTCAATGTCGAGACCAAGCCCGGCGTCGACGAATCCGGAGCGGCTCATATTCTCGGACAGCTCTGAGCTTCAACGGTCGCATCGGGCAAGGCCGCAATGGCCGCTCCTCGCCCGACAACCGCTTGCGCTCCATAACTGCCGGCCCTCGGGGAATCCAACGATGTTTGACATCTTTTGGCGCGCTGTCGCGATCGGCATCGGCGCCACCGTGCTTATGGATCTCTGGGCGCTCTTCCTCCACAAGGCGTTCGGCCAGCCACGGCCGAACTGGGGGCCGGTCGGCCGCTGGGTCTGGCACCTCGGCGACAAGGTCTTTCATGACGATATTGGCGACGCGGCGCCCTATGCATATGAGGTGGCGCTAGGTTGGGCCTTTCACTACTTCGTCGGCATCGTCTACGGCATCATCCTGGTCGTCGTGGCTGGAGCAGGCTGGCTTACCGCGCCGACCTTCCTGCCAGCCTTCATTCTCGGCATCGTCACCGTCGGCGCCGGCTGGTTCCTGCTGGCGCCCGGCATGGGCGCCGGATGGGCGGCATCGAAGCGGCCGAATCCGATGCAGATCCGGGCGCTCAACCTGGTCTCGCACACGGTGTTCGCGCTCGGGCTGTGGGGCACGGCGCTGCTGATCCGCTGAGGGCTTAGGACTGCTCCAGCATGTCGATCGGCCGCCATCCGTGGAGAACGCGACGCGCGGCGATATCGAAGGCGAAGTAGTTGCCGCCGCCAGGCGGCTGATCCCTGTCGCGGCTTATCTGCTTGCCGCTCAGCGCAAGCAGCAAGAGGGTGCCGACACCGCCGTGCCCGACAAAGGCGATGTCTCCGGTACCGCCGGCCTCGAGCACGGCCTCGACCTCGCCCGCGATGCGCTGCTGCGCGTCGATCGCCCGCTCCCAGCCCCGAATGCTTTCGTGCGGATTGGCGAAGAACTGGTCGGCGACCGCCTCGAACTCCGGAGGCGGCAGGAAACCCGTCGCCGACCGGCCATTCTCATGCATCCGCTCCCTTACCTGGACGGCAAGGTCGAGGTGCCGCCCGAGCACTTCGGCGGTTTCAATCGCCTTACGCTCGCCCGAGGACACCGCTTGCCTGATCGATCCGATCCATGGTTGGCCCAGCATCGCGTACGCCCTCGCACGGCCGACATCGGACAAACCCCAATCCGGCACGGGGATGGCAGGATCGATCTGAACCTGGGGGTGCGTGATGTGGTAGGCTATCGGCATGGCAGAAGGGCTCCCGTCGATCGGAGGCCGCAGGACTGGAACTCAATAGCTCTGCGTCGAGCGGCGTGCCTTCGTCGCCAGCGGCTGCTTTGCCTGGGCATCCGGCTTTGACGCTGAAACCGCCGGCTTGAAGGGGCCCTTCTTGAACGGTGCCATGCCTTCCCTTGCCAATTCGTCGGCGCGCTCGTTCTCGACGTGGCCGGCATGGCCCCTGACCCAGTTCCAGGTGACCTTGTGGCGTCTGTTGGCTTCGTCCAGCGCCTGCCACAGTTCACCGTTCTTGACCGGCTTCTTGTCGGCGGTCCTCCAGCCGTTCTTCTTCCAGCCATGGATCCACTTGGAAATGCCGTCCATGACATATTTGCTGTCGGTATGAAGCTCGACGGTGCAAGGCTCCTTGAGCGCGTTTAGGGCAGAGATGGCCGCCAGCAGTTCCATGCGGTTGTTGGTCGTCTCGGCCTCGCCGCCGGAGAGCTCCTTGGTGGTGCCGTTGAAGCGCAGGATGGCGCCCCAGCCGCCAGGGCCCGGGTTGCCCGAGCAGGCGCCGTCAGTGAAGATCTCAACCTGTTTGCTCATGCCAATCCATATTCCGAAGGAGATTTGATTGCTCGGTGGAACCGCATCCTGCGGATATATTCCGTCGGATCGCGCTTCATCACCAGCCCGCCGTCGGGAACGGTCAGCCAGTCATAGAGGCGGGTCAGCATGAAGCGCAGCGCTGAACCGCGTGCCAGCATCGGCAGCGCCGCCTTCTCCCCGGCGCTCAGGGGCCGCACGCTCTGGTAGCTCTCGAGCAGTGCCTTGCCCTTGGTGAGATTGAAGGAAAAGTCCTTCTCGAAGCACCAGGCGTTGAGGCAGGTGGCGACGTCATAGGCGTAGAGGTCGTCGCAAGCGAAATAGAAGTCGATCAGACCGGAGAGCTTTTCGCCGAGGAAGAAGACATTGTCGGGGAAAAGATCGGCATGGATGATGCCTTTAGGGAGATCTTTCGGCCAGTTGCGCTCGAAATCGGCGAAGTCGGCATCGACCTCGGCCGCCAGTCCCGGTTCGACTTCGTCGGCGCGGTCGCGGGACGCATCCCAAAGCTTGCGCCAGCCGTTGATAGCGAGGGCGTTGGGGCGGGTCATCGGAAAATCAGCACCGGCCAGGTGCAGGGCGGCCAGCGCCTTGCCGACTTCGGCGCAGTGCGTTGCCATCGGCCGGCGCAGCGAAAGCCCTTCGAGGAAGGTTATGATGACGGCCGGACGGCCGGCCAGCATGCCGATGACGCTGCCGTCATGCGCGGTCACCGGCAGCGGACAGGAAACCCCCTTGTTGGCGAGGTGGCCCATCAGTCCGAGAAAGAACGGCAGATCCGCCTTCTCGACGCGCTTTTCATAAAGCGTCAGGATGTAGGAGCCGCTGGATGTGTGCAGCAGGAAATTCGAGTTTTCCGTGCCCTCCGCGATGCCCTTGTAGGACAGGAGATCGCCGACAGGATAGTGCTTCAGGAATGCGCCGAGTTCACCTTCGGCAACGTCGGTATAGACCGCCATGTGCCTTACGCGGCTCCGTTGACGAAGGCCATGTCGGCCGGCGTCAGTTCGACATCGCGCAGTACCCGCATGACCGGAAAATCCTCTGTTTCGGTGGCCGTGACGGCCAGATCGATTGTGACATCGAAACGCTGGCGGAACGCGTCGATGATCTCGTCGACGATGATCTCCGGCGCCGATGCCCCTGCCGACAGGCCGAGCGTCGAAATGTTGCCGATGTCATTCCACGGAATTTCGGCGGCGCGCTGCACGAGAAGCGACATCGAAGCGCCGGCACGCTCCGCCACTTCGACAAGGCGGCGCGAATTGGAGGAATTGGGGGCGCCGACGATCAGATAGAGATCGGCGCCGGCCGCTGTTTCCTTCACCGCCTCCTGGCGGTTGGTGGTAGCGTAGCAGATCGATTCCGCCGCCGGCGCCTGCAGGTCCGGAAAACGGTCCTGCAGGGCGCGGATGATACCGGCGGTGTCCTCGACCGACAGCGTGGTCTGGGTGACGAAGCCTAGCGCGTGCGGATCGGCGGGCTCAAGCCCGGCGGCATCGGCCTCGGTCTCGATCAGCGTTACCGCGCCCTCCGGCAACTGTCCCATGGTGCCGATCACCTCGGGATGTCCGGCATGGCCGATCAACAGCACGTGGCGGCCAAGCCGCTGATGGCGCATCGCCTGCTTGTGGACCTTCGAGACCAGCGGACAGGTAGCGTCGAGGTAGAACAGTTTGCGCGCCTGGGCATCCGCCGGCACCGATTTCGGCACGCCATGCGCGGAGAAGACGACCGGCGACTGCCGGTGTTCGGCCGGGATTTCGGAAAGCTCCTCGATAAAGACCGCGCCAAGGTTTTGCAGCCCCTCGACGACATAGCGGTTATGGACGATCTCGTGGCGGACATAGACCGGTGCGCCGTATTTCTTCAGCGCCAGCACGACGATCTGGATGGCGCGGTCGACGCCGGCGCAGAAACCACGCGGCTGGCAGAGCCGGATCGTCAGAGGAGGTTTGGCGATTGTCTGAAGCATTACATCCTGGCCGGTTCGTCAGCGCCGAAATGAGGTGCCTACCCCTGCCCTGTCAAGAGCATCGGTAGAAAGGGGGCGTCGCTCGCGTTCAGTCCTCTTTCGCGGGCCGGCGAAGCCGCAGGACGAGCACGACGGCGAGCGCGGCGGCAAGCCCATACCAGGTGACAGCATATTGCAGGTGGCTGTTCGGCAGATCGATGATGGTAACGCCTCCGATCGGCAGGCCGCCGGGATTCGGCGTCTTGTCGGCGTCGATGAAGATCCGCACCAGCTTGAACCCGGCCGGCAGACCGGCGCTCGCCGCCATCACATCGCGGTCCTTCCAGTAGAAGATATTCTTTGCCACGTCATTGTCGGGAAGCATCATCGATGGCTTTCCCGGCAGCGGATTGCGGGCGAGCCCGGTGACCGTAACCTTGCCCGTCACCTGTCCCTGGACGCGCTTGGCGGCATCCTTGAGGTCGTAGGGTATGAAGCCGCGATTGATCAGGACGAAGCGGCCATCGTCGAGGGCGAGCGGGGTGTAGACGTTGAAGCCGGCGTCGCCTTCCCAGGTCGTGTAGAAATGCCGTTCGCCGGAATGCAGGAAAGTTCCCGAAACCGTCACCGGTGTATAGTCGACGTCGCCGGTCGAGGCGAACTCCTTCTCGACCTCGGCCAGCGGCAGCGGCGCCGAGTGGGTGCGCTGGTCGATGGTTTGCAGAAGGCCTTCCTTCCAGTGAAGGCGCTGCACCTGCCAGGTGCCGAGCGCCAGCAGGATGAGCAGCAGCACAAGGCCAAGGCCGAGCAGCAATGCCGATCGCGGCCGCGAACGGCCGTCGGCTTTAAAGGACGTCTCGCTCATTCGCCGCGGTCCAACCGGCCTTCTGCCGCCTTATTGGCGTATTGCAGGGTGAGCAGGACGCCCTTGATCAATCGGAGCGCTGTCAGGCACAGCACCAAGGCCAGCGGGATCCAGACAAGCAGATGCAGCCAGAGCGGCGGGCTCAGTGTCACTTCGACCCAAAGCGCCAGGCCGACGATGATGAAGCCGATGATCAGGATGACGAAGACCGCAGGCCCGTCGCCGGCATCAGCATAGGAATAGTCGAGCCCGCAATTGGCGCAGCGTTTCCCGACGGTGAGGAAGCCCGAAAACAGCCGCCCCTCGCCACAGCGAGGACAGCGGCCGTGCAGGCCGGCCGAAATCGGATCGATCGGAGGCCAGATCGCCTTATCGCCACTCATGGTTACTTCTCGATCTCGATTGGTGTCCCGTCGGCCGCCATCGCCCAGATTTCGTCCATGTCGGAATCCCTAGCGGCAATGCAGCCGTCGGTCCAGTCGACCAATTGAAGCAGCCACCAGCCGAAACATTGCGCCGAAAAGAAGAAGGCGGCCACGTCGCCGCGGCTGCCTTCCCGAAATCTAAATCCTCAGGCCTGGATCAGTGGCCTTCGATCACCGCGCCGACCGATCCCCAGACATAAATCGAGGCGAACAGGAACAGCCAGACCACGTCGACGAAGTGCCAGTACCAGGCGGCCGCCTCGAAGCCGAAATGCT
Organism: Mesorhizobium sp. B2-4-15; assembly: GCF_006658505.1. Taxonomy (GTDB): domain Bacteria; phylum Pseudomonadota; class Alphaproteobacteria; order Rhizobiales; family Rhizobiaceae; genus Mesorhizobium. The sequence goes on along the minus strand of NZ_VFUZ01000002.1, from coordinate 211,562 downwards.
GCTTGGGGGTGAAGTCGCCCCTCATTGCCCGGATCAGGCAGACCAGCAGGAAAATGGTGCCGATGATGACATGGAAACCATGGAAGCCGGTGGCCATGAAGAAGGTGGCGCCGTAAATGGAATCCTTGAAGCCGAACGGAGCGTGCATGTACTCGTAGGCCTGCACCATGGTGAAGAGCATGCCGAGAGCGACGGTCAGAACCAGGCCGTTGATCAACCCCTTGCGGTCGCCGTGAAGCAGCGAATGGTGCGCCCAGGTGACCGTTGTGCCCGACAGGAGCAGGATGACGGTGTTGTAGAGCGGCAAATGGAAGGGATCGAGAACTTCCATGCCCTTCGGCGGCCAGACACCACCGGTGAAGGTGTGGCGCGCGTAGTTCTGCGCCTCACCGGCAAAAAGGCTGGCATCGAAATAGGCCCAGAACCAGGCAACGAAGAACATCACCTCCGAGGCGATGAACATGATCATGCCGTAGCGCAGGTGCAGCGACACGACCCGCGTGTGATGGCCTTCATGCGCTTCCTTGATCGTGTCCGACCACCAGGCGAACATGGTGTAGAGCACGATCACGATGCCGATGAAGAACAGCCACGGATTGGCGATGTTGAAGCCGAAGATCGGGAAGGAGCCACCCTTCAGGTACTCCATCAGGCAGACACCGCCGAAAGCGGTGACAAGCGCGCCGACCGACCCTAGGAAAGGCCACGGGCTCGGGTCGACGAGATGGTAGTCGTGGTGTGGTTTTGCGTGCGCGTCTGCCATATCAACCCCCGAGATTTCCTTCGGTATTTGAAATTGTCTTGCTTTTGCCCTGGACCGGCTCCGAGGAGGCGACGGGTTTGTTCTTCTCGACCGGGAACATCGTATAGGACAGGGTGATCGTCTTCACGTCCTTCAGTTCCGGCACATTCACGATATCGGGGTCCACGTAGAACAGGACCGGCATGTCAAGCGTCTCGCCGGGCTTCAGCGACGTATCGGTGAAGCAGAAGCACTCGACCTTGTTGAAATACGGCCCCGCCAGTTCCGGCTGCACGTTGAAGGTGGCGCGGCCGGTGACAGGGCGATCGAACTTGTTGGTCGCCCGATAATGCGCCTGGACCGTCTCGCCGATCTTCATCGTCATCGAGCGCTGGACCGGCTGGAACTCCCAAGGCACGCCGGCAATATTAGCGTCGAAGCGCACCGTGATCTCGCGGTCGAGCACGCGGCCGGCATACTGTTTCTCGACCCGTTGCGTCGTGCCGCCATAACCGGTCGCCTGGCAGAACATCTTGTAGAGGGGCACGGCCGCATAGGCCATGCCGATCATGCCGGTGAAGAAGGCGAGGCAGACCGCCGCGACAATACGGTTGCTGTTTTTCCCGGCCGTCTTTTTGGGCAACTCGATGCTCATCACATCCTACCCGACAAATTGTGGCCGAACTTCACGATCGTCGCGATGTAGAAAATGACCACCAGCACCGCGAGCGCCACGCCGATGGCGATGGAACGGCTGCGCTGAGCCTTTTTCTGACGCTCGGTCAAGGTGACCGTTTCGAGCTTGTCTTCGGCCATGCTCATGCTCCACCAGCCGCGAGTACACGCCCGATGACGCTGTCGGCGAGATAGACGGCGAAAATGGCGAAGAGATAGAGCAGCGAGTAGGCGAACAACGCCTTGGCCGGCTTCATCGCGCGATCGCTATCGGGCATGCCAAGCACTTTCCAGGCATACCAGACAAAGCCTGCGCCCAGCAGCAGCGCGGCCACGCCATAGATCGATGTCGTATAGCCGAGCAGCCAGGGCAGCACGCCGACCGGGGCCAGCACCAATGCGTAGGCGAAAATCTGACGACGGGTCGATGCATGGCCGGCGACGTTCGGCATCATAGGGATGCCGGCGCGCCCATAGTCCTCGGACTTGAACAGCGCGAGCGCCCAGAAATGCGGCGGCGTCCACAGGAAGATGATCAGGAACAGGATGATGCTTTCGAGGCTGACCGACCCGGTCACGGCGGCCCAGCCGATGACCGGCGGGATCGCACCGGCCGCGCCGCCGATGACGATATTCTGCGGCGTCCAGCGCTTCAGCCACATCGTGTAGACGACGGCATAGAAGAAGATGGTGAAGGCCAGCAGCGTCGCCGACAGCCAGTTGACCAGCACGCCGAGCGTCATCACCGACAGCACCGACAGCACCAGACCGAAGCTCAGCGCCTCGTGTGGCTGGATGCGGCCGGAGGGCACCGGACGGCTGGCCGTCCTGGTCATCACCGCGTCGATGTCGGCGTCGTACCACATGTTGAGCGCGCCCGAGGCGCCGGCACCGATGGCGATCGACAGGATGGCGATCACCGCCAGCAGCGGGTTGATGGTCACGGGCGCCGCGACCAACCCGACAAAGGCGGTGAACACCACCAGCGACATGACGCGCGGCTTCAGCAGGGCGAAGAAATCGCCCGCCGTGGCTTCCGACATGCGGAAGCCTGCTTCGTCAATGCTGGTTTCGTCGACTAGGGCCATGCGTACTCAATTCCATCCGTTTGGCCAAAACCGCCGGCAAACCGGCGGTTTTGATTCCAGGCTGCCGCCTTACTTGATCTTCGGCAGCTGCTCCCACTGGTGGAACGGCGGCGGCGAAGGCAGCTGCCATTCGAGCGTGGTGGCGCCCTCACCCCATGGATTGGCACCGGCGATCCGCTTCTTCTGGAAGGCTTCGAACACGCCATAGAGGAAGATCGCGACACCGACGGCCGAAATGTACGAACCGTAGGATGACACCATGTTCCAGCCCGCAAATGCGTCCGGATAGTCGATGGTGCGGCGCGGCATGCCGGCGAGGCCAAGGAAGTGCTGCGGGAAGAAGACCAGGTTCACGCCGACGAACATGACCCAGAAATGGGTGTTGGCGATGACAGGCGAGTACATATAGCCGGTCATCTTCGGGAACCAGTAGTACCAGCCGGCGAAGATGGCGAACACCGCGCCCAGCGACAGCACATAGTGGAAGTGCGCGATGACGAAATAGGTGTCATGCAGCGAGCGGTCGAGGCCGGCATTAGCCAGCTGCACGCCGGTGACGCCACCGATGGTGAACAGGAAGATGAAGCCCAGCGCCCACAGCATTGGCGGCTTGAAAGAGATCGAACCGCCCCACATCGTCGCGATCCAGGAGAAGATCTTCACGCCCGTCGGCACCGCGATGACCATGGTGGCGAAGACGAAGTAGCGCTGCGTGTCGAGCGACAGGCCGGTCGTGTACATGTGGTGCGCCCAGACGATGAAGCCGACGGCGCCGATCGCAACCATGGCGTAAGCCATGCCGAGATAACCGAACACCGGCTTCCTCGAGAAGGTCGACACGATATGGCTGATGATGCCGAAGCCCGGCAGGATCAGGATGTACACTTCCGGATGGCCGAAGAACCAGAACAGGTGCTGGAACAGGATCGGATCGCCGCCACCATCGGGAGCGAAGAAGGTGGTGCCGAAATTGCGGTCGGTGAGCAGCATGGTGATGCCGCCGGCCAGAACCGGCAGGGACAGCAGGAGCAGGAAGGCAGTGACCAGCACCGACCACGCAAACAGCGGCATCTTGTGCAGCGTCATGCCGGGAGCGCGCATATTGAAGATGGTGGTGATGAAGTTGATGGCACCGAGAATCGAGGACGCGCCGGCGATATGGATCGACAGGATCGCCAGATCCATCGCCGGTCCAGGCTGGCCCGAGGTCGAAAGCGGCGGATAGAGCGTCCAGCCGCCGCCGACGCCGTAGGCGCCCGGCGCGCTCGGCATGAACATCGAGGTGAGCAGCAGGATGAAGGCAGGCGGCAGCAGCCAGAAAGAGATGTTGTTCATGCGCGGGAACGCCATGTCGGGAGCACCGATCATGATCGGCACCATCCAATTGGCGAAACCGCCGATCAGCGCCGGCATGACCATGAAGAAGATCATGATCAGCGCATGCGCGGTGGCAAAGGCGTTGTACATGCTCTTGCCGCCATCGATCGCCGCATCACCGTTCATGCCGTAGACCATCTGCGCGAGGCCGCTGAAGATCTGGATGCCAGGCTCCTGAAGCTCCATGCGGATGGCAACCGACAGCGCGCCGCCGATGATGCCGGCCATGATCGCGAAGATCAGATAGAGCGTACCGATGTCCTTGTGGTTGGTCGAATAAACCCAGCGCACCCAACCGTGATAAGGCTTATGGTCGTGCCCGTCGTGAGCTGCAGCGTCTGCCATGTTCCGCTCCGTTCCCTGATCTTTCCTGGCCGCGGCATCAATTGCCGGCGGCCGCTACCTTGTTCTGACCATCGACCTCGGCCATCAGCGTCTTGTTGGCGCCGGGCAGATCGGTCTTGGCCGCAGCCAGCCAGGTCTTGAACTGCGCGTCCGAGACGACACGAATGGCGACCGGCATGAAGGCGTGATCCTTGCCGCAGAGCTGCGAGCACTGGCCATAATAGAGGCCTTCCTTCTCCGCCTTGAACCAGGTCTCGTTGGTGCGACCGGGAATGGCGTCGATCTTGATGCCGAAGGACGGCATGGCAAAGGAATGGATCACGTCGGTCGCGGTGACGAGTACGCGGGTCATCGTGTTGACCGGCACCACCAGTTCATTGTCGACGGCGAGCAGACGCGGATAGACCGCGCGGTCCTCCTTGCCGGCCCTGGCGCGGTCGCCATCCTGGAGGATGGCCGAATTGAAGGCGAGCGTGTTGTCGGTCTGATATTCGTAGTCCCAGTTCCACTGGTTGCCGGTCGCCTTCACGGTCAGCTTGGCTTCCTCCGGCGGCGTATATTGCGCGGTCAGAAGCTGAAACGAGGGAATGGCGAGACAAAGCAGAACAACGACGGGGCCAACGGTCCAGATAACCTCGATCAGCGTGTTGTGGCTGGTGTTGGACGGAACCGGGTTGGCGCTCGCGCGGAATTTCACGATGCAATAGATAAGGAGGAACAGCACCAGGACGGTGATCGGGATGATGAACCACATCGTGTAGTTTCCAAACCACTCGATCTGCCGCATCATGTCGGTCGCAGGCGCCTGGAAGCCCGTCTCCCACGCCTTGGGCTGGTCCGCATGAGCGGATCCGCAGGCGAGGAATGTGGCAGCAGCACCGGTGCTTGCTAGGAATTTTCTCATCGCCCTCTTCGTCTCCCAGTCTCTCGCGGCTGTGCCCGCGAGAATAACGAACAATGCCGGGACGGGAATCCCGGACAGTCTCAAGGTGGTTCAAACCATACTCTTTTTCCCTCCGCAAGAAAGGAGCGGAGGAAACTGTGCGGCATTTTTGCGCGCAAGCCGGCACGGCTCTTCCAGGGCGGCGGCAATGGCAGCGAATCGCGTATGTCCGGCAGGCCGCTGCCTCATGCCGGCCGGGCGCGCGAAGCGTCGTAATTCAGGCGAATTTGGCAGGGAAAAGCGCTTTATTGCCTGTTTCGGGACAGTTCGGCCGCGGTCTCGTCCTTTACTTGGCATTGGCGCGGCTTAAAGTGCCGTGATTCGCAATGGAGCCGTCATGAACTCTTGGCTTTCAAGACTTGGGCACACAAGACTGGTGCATACGAGACCGGGGCTTCCGAGCACTTTGGTCAAGGCCATGCTTGTTGCCGCCCTGTCCGCGGCCGGTCTGTTCGTGGCCGGTCAGGCCGATGCCGCCCAGCCGAGCGGCACGGTGCGCTCGACGCATGGCGCATGGTCGATCATCTGCGACACGCCCGCCGGCGCCACCTCGGAACAATGCGTGATGATGCAGAACGTCGTCGCCGAGGACCGTCCGGAGATGGGGCTGTCGGTCGTCGTGCTGCGCACCGCCGACAACAAGGCCGAGATCCTGCGCGTGCTGGCGCCGCTCGGCGTGCTGTTGCCCAATGGGCTCGGCCTCAATGTCGACGGCAAGGACATTGGCCGCGCCTATTTCGTGCGCTGTTTCCAGGATGGATGCTATGCCGAGGTGATCCTCGAAAAGCCGCTGCTCGACACGCTGAAGACCGGCACGTCGGCAACGTTCATCGTCTTCCAGACGCCGGAAGAAGGCATCGGCATTCCCGTCGACCTGAAGGGTTTTGCCGAAGGCTTCGCGGCGTTGCCCTGATCCCACACTTGCGCAAAGCCCGGTCCTGACGCGATTTTGCCGCACCGAAGCCGGACTTGTGTCGGCTGGCCGCTGCCATTCGTCGATCCCGATCTTCATTGAGATTGTGCAGGCGCGTCTTCGCGCCTACATCGTGGAAACAATTCTTTCCACGGATGGACGCCATGAACAGCCTGATCGGCCAATTCGACATTTCAGACGATCGCATCAAGCAGATCGTTGCCGACACCATCAATGGCGCCGACGACGGCGAGCTGTTTCTCGAATACAGCGAAAGCGAAGCGCTGATGTTCGACAATGGGCGGCTCAAGACCGCCAATTTCAACACCGACCAGGGGTTTGGCCTCCGCGCCGTCGCAGGTGAGGCCAGCGGCTACGCCCATTCGAGCGACCTGTCCGAAGCCTCGCTGTTGCGTGCGGCCAATGCCGTCTCGACCGTCAAGGGTGGCTATTCAGGTACGCTTGCCGCCGCGCCCGCCCGCACCAACCGTCATCTCTATGGCGACGAGAACCCGATCCCCTCGCCTTCCTTCGAGGCCAAGGCGAAGCTGCTGCAGGAAATCGACGCCTGGCTGCGCGCGGAGGATCCGCGCGTGCGCCAGGTGACCGCCTCGCTCGCCGCGTCCTGGCAGCATGTCGAGATCGTGCGCGCCGACGGCCAGGTGGTTCGCGATATCAGGCCTCTGGTCCGTATCAACGTCTCCGTCGTGGTCGGAGATGGCGACCGCCAGGAAAGCGGCTCCTACGGCATGGGTGGGCGCAAGGCCTTTGGCGATTTCCTGACCGAGGACAATTGGAAGCATGCCGCCAGGGAGGCGCTCCGGCAGGCTCTGGTCAATCTCGCGGCGGTTCCCGCGCCGGCCGGCACGTTCGACATCGTCCTGTCCAGCGGCTGGCCGGGCGTCATGCTGCATGAGGCCGTCGGGCACGGGCTGGAAGGCGATTTCAATCGCAAGAAAACCTCGGCCTTTGCCGGCCTGATGGGCCAGCAGGTCGCCGCCAAGGGCGTCACCGTCGTCGACGACGGCACCATCCCGGAGCGGCGCGGTTCGCTCACCGTCGACGATGAAGGCACGCCGTCGGCCCGCAACGTGCTGATCGAGGACGGCAAGCTGGTCGGTTACATGCAGGACCGGCAGAACGCACGGCTGATGGGCATGAAGGCCACCGGCAATGGCCGGCGCGAAGGCTATGCGCACCAGCCGATGCCGCGCATGACCAACACCTACATGACGGCAGGCGACATGGAGCCGGACGAGATCATCGCTTCGGTCAAGAACGGCATTTACGCGGTCTCCTTCGGCGGCGGTCAGGTCGACATCACATCGGGCAAGTTCGTGTTCGGCTGCACCGAGGCCTACATGATCGAGAACGGCAAGGTGACGCAGCCGATCAAGGGCGCGATGCTGATCGGCAACGGGCCCGATGCCATGCATCGCGTTTCGATGGTCGGCAATGACATGAAGCTCGACAATGGCATTGGCATGTGCGGCAAGGCCGGCCAGGGCGTGCCGGTCGGCGTCGGCCAGCCGCATCTGCGCATGAACCAGATGACGGTGGGCGGCACCCGGGTTTGAGGCCCTGGTTGTTCCGGTAATACCGCCTCTTCTGCGGCTTTTAAGGTGGTTCAGGTTTGAAGTGGTCTAGGACAGAGAACCGCTTCACCTCCAGAATTGCTGCCAGCCTCTCCAAGCAGGCCAGGCTGGCAGCGCCGCGGACAGCCGAAGATCAGCTGGCTTTGCCGCCATTCTTCTTGCAGTCAGCCCGGAACTTCGCGCGCGCTTTGCCGTGCAGCTTCTTGGCATCCGCAAGTGCGGAACATTGCTTCGAAATCGCTGTCTGCTGCGGCGTCATGGCAGGCGCAGCCTTCTTCATGGGCGCCATCGTAGTGGTGGCAGGCGCCGTCGTGGTCGTCGCTGTCGCCGCCGCCGCGGCGGCTCCCGTCGCAATGAATCCGGCGACGACGATAGACGTCAGAACGCTTGCAATCCTCATTATGCTCACTCCTTTTTTGACCCCCTGCACTGATTGGGTAACAGCGAGCCGGGGCACTGCGCAATCTTGGCAGCGGCCAACCACGCAGATGTGATCTGTTCGCGGGTTGCCGCCGCGGCCTGGCCATGTTTGCTGCCAGCCCGGCACAGCCCGTGTCATCTCACACAACGCGACCAGCGAGGCGTTTCGAGCCTTGTCTTATGCCTGTCGCGACCCAAGCCGGGCCCCCTCTGGGCGACATGCACTATTGCTTGCAAGCAGGCTCATTGGGATGCCCGCAAGACGGCTTCTTGACGGCTGGCGGCTGCTGCGGCCTTGGCTGCGCCTGCGGCTGCCGGTGCACCGCTTGCATCTGCTGCTGCGGCGGCCGTGGCTGTGCCTGCGGTTGCCGGTGCACATCTTGCATCTGCTGCTTCGGCTGAGCGCTTTCTGGAGCATCCGCATTTCAGGCCACCATGGGTAAGAGCAACCGAAGCTGTCGAGGCCCTTCCCCTCCTCCAGCGAATCTGGACTAAATGGGGGCAAAGAGGCGGCTTTGCGGCGCGATCCCGGCAGGTTGGGATCGCGCGCAGCCTAGCCGGCGATTTCAAGGAAAAGTGATCGCGTTCTGCCCGCGCGACAGCGAACCGAGACCCGCCTACCGGCGCTTCCTGGGTTTTTCCAGCAGCGCGACAGCCTCGACATGGGATGACCACAGGAATTGGTCGATCGGCGTTACGCTTTTCAGCGTGTAGCCGCCGTCGATAAGGATGCGCAGGTCGCGAGCCAGCGTCACCGGATTGCAGGAAACCGCGGCAACGAACTGAACATCCGAGCGGGCGATCTGCTTCGACTGGTCTTCGGCACCCGCCCGTGGCGGATCGAAGACAAGACCGTCGAAGGCGTTCAACTCCTTGAATGTCAGCGGGCGCCGGAAGAGGTCGCGGCGTTCGCCCGTCACCCGCTTGATGCCGGTCGCGAAGCGTGATGCCCGGTCGAGCGCCGAGAGTGCGGCCGCATCGCCTTCCACAGCGTGCACCTCCGACTTCGCCGCCAACCGCAAGGCAAAGCTGCCGCAACCGGCGAAGAGATCGGCGACCTTCTTGGCACGCTTCAGATGTCCGCCGACGATCTCGGCCATGGTCCGTTCGGCTGCCTCGGTCGCCTGCAGGAAGGCGCCCGGCGGCAGGGCGACAGCGACACTGCCGAACATGACGACAGGCTTCCTTGGCTCGATGATGATCTCGTCATCGACGGACAATCTGGCGAAGCCTTGTGCGATGACAAAATTGGAGGCGATACGGCGTTGGTGTTCGCCGAGCTTGCCGGATTCGTGTGCCGCGACATCGAGGCCCGAAGCCGTCACGGTAACCGCCATCCGGAACGATTTCGTGGTGGCGCATATCAATTCCGCCAGCGCCCTCAATTGTCCGAGCGCCGCGACGATCTCGGTCAGCGAGATGGGGCATTCCGATATGGGGATGATTTCCGGCGAGAGGTGACGATTGAAGCCGAGCAGCATGCCTGTTTCGGTGCGCCGGGCGGCAAGCACAACGCGGCGGCGCGTGTGCGGCGCGCAGGCGACCAGTTCGCCGATGCCGCACTCGATACCCTTGCCTCTCAGGGCGTGCACTACCTTCTCGCGTTTCCACTGGCGATAGGCCTCGGCCTCGAAATGCTGGAGGGCGCAGCCGCCGCATTCGGTGAAATGGCGGCAGGCGGGTTCGATGCGCAACGGCGAGGCTTCCAGCACCGCCATCAGCGAGGCGCGGTCTCTTTCACGCGCGGCGGTGACGACCTCGCCGGGCAGCGTGAACGGGATGAAGAGATCGCCGCTTTCGGTCTCGGCGATGCCGTCGCCCTGGGCGCCCAGTTTCCTGATTGTGAAGCGCGCGCTCATCGATCCTTGATCCCACCGAGCAGGAATTCGCGATTGCCGTCGCCACCTTCGATCGGCGACAGATGCAGGCCGAGCGAGCGCCAGCCTGGAACGGCATCCAGCCAATCCTGTAACAGGCCGGCGACACGGGCGGCATCGTAGGGGTCTTTCAGCAGGCCACCCTTGCCGATCGCCTCGCGACCCGCCTCGAATTGCGGCTTGACCAGAAGGATCGCGGCGGCACCGGACTTCGCAATGGCAAGCGCCGGCGGCAGCGCCAGTTTCAGCGAGATGAAACTGACGTCTGAAACAATGAAATCCGGAACACGGCCGGCAAGATCCGCGACGGTCAGGTCGCGAGCATTCAGCCCCTCGATCACCGTCACGCGCGGATCCCCGGCGATGTCGGGATGCATCTGGCCGTGGCCGACATCGATTGCCGTGACATGGGACGCGCCGCGTTCGAGCAGCACCTGGGTGAAACCGCCGGTCGAGGCGCCAATATCGAGCGCCTTCCGGCTGGCCGGGTCGAGGTCAAAATGGTCGAGCCCGGCGATCAACTTCAGCGCCGCCCGAGAGACATAGCCTTGGGCCGGATCATCGACCGATATGACGCATTGCGGCCGAACGGCCTGGCCAGGCTTGCGGGCAATGGCGCCGTCAACCGTCACCGTGCCCCGCTCGACCGCGTCGCGGGCGCGAGAGCGGCTGGCAAACAGGCCGCGCTGGACGAGCAGGTCGTCGAGCCGCTGGCGTGTGCTGGCTGGCAAAGGCGAATTCATCGGCCTTCTCTGACGAAAGCCGGTCGCGAAGGCAAGGACATTGGGCGCGACAACGAAAGAGCGGCGACCGAATCGAGCCTCGCGACTTGCGTGCACCGCATCAGGTCCGGCAAAATGACGGTCAATGGCGAAGCCGAACGGCGGGAGGAAAAATGCTGATCGGAACCTGCCACTGTGGCGCTACCCACTGGACGCTGGAAGGCGATCCTGGCCCGGTGACGGCCTGCAACTGCACGCTTTGCCGCCGCTACGGCACGCTTTGGGCCTATGATTATGTCAACGAACGCATTCGCGTTTCGGGGCCGATGGCCAGCTATTCGCGCGCGGAAAAGGACACGCCGTCGCTGGAAATTCTGTTCTGCCCGACCTGCGCCTGTGTGCTTGCCTGGCGCGGCTTGCGCACCGACGCCTTCGGCCGAACACGCGTCGCCGTCAATGTGCGGCTGGCACCGCCGGAGGCCGTCGCCGACCTGCCCATCGATCATTTCGATGGCCTCGACACATCCGAAGACCTGCCGCGCGATAGCCGTTGCGTTCGCGATATGTGGTTCTAAAGCTTTGTTTTAACGCAATTCCGGACGGAAAACCGCTTCACCCTTTTCCTGGAATTGCTCTAGAAAATGGTGCGCGAAACCTGGCGCTCGACGGCTGGGGACAAACCGTGGTCCTGTTCCCCCGAAGCCTGCTCGCGAGGATGCTCGGTCGCAACGGCGGGTACCGGTGCGGCGTCCGGCAGAACCACAAGCTGCGGCACCTGCTTGTAGGAGAAGCCGCCGCGGATATCGCCCATCTTGCCGGCGACAATACCCAGCGCCGCCTTTTCCAGATTGCGGTCATAGCGCGTCTCGGCGACGGCTGGCGCGACCACGATGCCCAGAAGGGCCATGCCACACAGAAGCGTCTTCATTCCAACTATCTCCCTGCCCGACGTCGATCTAGCAGGGCGCCGTTGAAAAACGGCCAAGGGACACGGTAAGCAAAACGCCAAACGGCAGTGTTAACAAGGCGTTATGAAATCAAGCCGGCAAACCGATTCAAGCGCTTGAGGTTTTGATTCAGGCGCGCTGGGCGCGCACCGTATGCCCGAGAGCCGTGAATACGGTGCGCACGATGCCGGCGGCGTCGAGGCCGGCATCGGCATACATCTTTTCCGGCTTGGCATGGTCGGTGAACGCGTCGGGCAGCACCAGCGGGCGCACCTTCAGGCCGCTTTCCAACAGGCCTTCATGGGCGAGGAACTGCAGCACATGGCTGGCGAAACCGCCAATGGCGCCCTCCTCCACCGTCACCAGAACCTCATGCGAGCGGGCTAGCCGCCGGATCAGATCCTCATCGAGCGGCTTGGCGAAGCGGGCATCAGCGACGGTGGTGGAAAGCCCGGCCGCCCCGAGCTCCTCGGCCGCGGCAAGGCAATCCTGCAAACGCGTGCCGAACGACAGCAGCGCCACCTTGGTGCCTTCCCTGACGATGCGGCCTTTGCCAAGTTCGAGGACCAAGCCGCGTTCCGGCATGTCGACGCCGACGCCGTTGCCGCGCGGATAGCGGAAGGCGATCGGGCCATCATCGTAGCTGGAAGCGGTGCGCACCATGTGGCGCAACTCCGCTTCGTCGGCGGCCGCCATCACGACAAAGCCCGGCAGGCTTGCCAGGAAGGTGGTGTCGAAGGCGCCGCAATGGGTAGCGCCATCGGCCCCGACGAAGCCGGCGCGGTCGATAGGAAAACGCACCGGTAGTTTCTGGATCGCAACGTCGTGGACCACCTGATCATAGGCGCGCTGCAGGAAGGTCGAATAGATCGCCGCGAACGGCTTGTAGCCTTCGGTTGCGAGACCGGCCGCGAAGGTCACCGCATGCTGCTCTGCGATGCCGACATCGAACGTCCTGGATGGGAACACTTCGCCGAACAGGTCAAGGCCGGTGCCGGTCGGCATGGCGGCGGTGACGGCGACGACGCGGTCATCCTCGCGCGCCTCCTGGATCAGGCTTTCGGCGAACACTTTGGTGTAGGCCGGCGCGTTGGCCGGCGCCTTGGCCTGCGTGCCGGTGATGACGTCGAACTTGTTGACGCCATGATATTTGTCGGCGGCGGCTTCCGCCGGTGCGTAGCCCTTGCCCTTCTGGGTGACGACATGGATCAGCACCGGGCCTTCGCCATTGTCGCGGACGTTCTTCAAGACCGGGATCAGATGCTCGAGATTGTGACCGTCGATCGGGCCGATGTGATAGAAGCCGAGTTCCTCGAACAGCGTGCCGCCGGTGACATAGCCGCGCGCATGCTCGACCGCGCGGGTGATGGCGCGATCGGCGCGTTTGCCCAGATAGGACGTCAGCTTCTTGCCGAAATCGCGCAGACCGACATAGGCCTTGCCGGAGGCGAGGCGCGCCAGATAGGCGCTCATGGCGCCGGTCGGCGGCGCGATCGACATGTCATTGTCGTTGAGGATGACGATGAGGCGGGCATCGAGCGCGCCGGCATTGTTCATCGCCTCATAGGCCATGCCGGCCGACATGGCGCCGTCGCCGATGACGGCGATGACGTTGTTGCGGCCTCCAGCGAGGTCGCGGGCGGCGGCCATGCCGAGGCCGGCCGATATCGATGTCGAGGAGTGGGCGGCGCCGAAGGGATCGTATTCGCTTTCGACGCGGCGGGTGAAGCCGGACAGGCCGCCCTCCTGGCGCAAGGTGCGGATGCGGTCGCGGCGGCCGGTCAGGATCTTGTGCGGGTAGGCCTGGTGGCCGACATCCCAGATCAGCCGGTCATCCGGCGTGTTGAAGACATAATGCAGCGCCACGGTGAGTTCGACCACCCCAAGGCCGGCGCCGAGATGGCCGCCGGTGCGGGACACGGCATCGACCAATTCGAGGCGAAGCTCAGAGGCCAGTTGTGGAAGGTCGCTCTCGTCAAGCGCCCGCAAATCCGCCGGGACGCGGACCTTGTCAAGAAGCGGCGTATGCGGCGTTGCGTTCACGGGTGCTCAGGCTTTCTGTTCATCGGCGGGATAGGCCGCCAGCCGGCGAAAGTAAATGCGTGTCGGTGACGCGAAGCAATCCGCCCGTCAGTTCTCGGGCAGCGGGATGAATTCCTTGTCATCTCCTGGAACGATATCGAAGCGGCCTGTCTTCCATTCCTGCTTGGCCTGTTCGATGCGCTCCTTGGACGAGGAGACGAAATTCCACCAGATGTAGCGCTTCGAGCCAAGCGAGGCGCCACCGAAAAGCATGAAATGCGCACCGGTTTGCGACGATACGACGATCTCGTCGCCGGGCCGGAACACCAACAACCGTTCCGCGGGAAACACGTCGCCTGCAATGGAGACTTCGCCTTCCAGCGTGTAGATGGCGCGCTCCTCGGCGTCGGCCGGGATTTTCACGCTGGCGCCCGGCGCCAGGCGCAGGTCGGCGTAGAGCGTTTCGGAATCGGCTCTCACAGGGGAGCGCAGTCCCTGGAAATCACCGATGACAACGCGGCCGCTGACGCCTTCGGCATCGATCTCGGGAAGCCGCAAGACAGCCGTGTTCTCGAACACCGGCGCCACTTCTTCCTTGCCGTCCGGCAGTGCCAGCCACGTCTGCAGGCCCGAGATCGACATTGGCGCGCCGCGCAATTCCTCCGGCGTGCGCTCGGAATGCACGATGCCGCGACCGGCGGTCATTAGGTTCACGTCGCCGGGCTGGATGACCATTTCGGTGCCCAGCGAATCGCGATGCCGAATCTTGCCGTCAAACAGATAGGTGACCGTCGACAGGCCGATATGCGGGTGGGGACGGACATCGAGCGCCTGGCCGGCGCGCAGGATCGCCGGCCCCATGCGGTCGAAGAAGATGAATGGACCGACCAGACGCCTCCTGGCGGTCGGCAAGGCTCGGCGCACCTCGAAGCCGCCAATGTCCTTGGCGTTCGGGATGACCATCAGTTCGATCTGATCGCTGGCAAAGGCATCGCCGGCTTCAGGGTCCTTCCCCGGAAAGAAGCTCATGAACTCTCCTTGTCAGCGGTCCAGACCGCCTTGGCCGCATCAGGCAAAACGGAGCGCCGCCTTTGCCCGAAGTTTGGCCGCCACCTCTTCGCGGTTGCGCGGATGCTGGTTTGTTTCGAGGGAATCGAGCAATTCGCGCGCCGATGCCGCGATGGCCTCGACCGCGTGGTCGAATGCATGCTGGTTCTGCTTCGAAGGCCGCGTCGTGCCGCTCAGCTTGCGGACAAACTGAAGCGCCGCGTCGCGAACCTCGTCATTGGTTGCCGGCGGGTCAAAATTGAACAGGGTCTTGATGTTTCTGCACATCGCTTCCGTATCTCCTCTTGTCCTGGAGCCGTTTCAATCAGGACGACGTCAATCCTCAATCATGATCGTGTCTAAAAACCGGTGAGGCAAGATGGTCGTTCGCGACCATGCCTCAGTCCGCGTCGAGCGGCTCCGTTCCGACCGGCTTTCCGTCGCGCGACAGCCTGATCTTCTCGACCTTGTCCTCCGCGGCCTTCAGCAACCGGTCGCAATGCGCCTTCAGGGCCTCGCCGCGCTCGTAGATCCGGATTGACTGATCGAGCGGCACGTCGCCACGCTCCAGATCGTCGACGATCTTCTCCAGCGCATCGAGTGCCTGTTCGAAGCTCATCGCCTTGACGTCTTCGTTGATCTCACCAGCCATTATTCACCCTTTCATCAGCCGCCCGACATGGGCCGCGACCGAAAATGCCAATCCCTGCAGATCGTAGCCGCCCTCGAGCAGGCTGACGAGCCGGTTGTCGCCGTGACGCGCGGCGCGTTGCATCAGTTGGCCGGTCGCCCAGTCGAAATCATCCTCGGTCAGATTGATCTCGGCCAGCGGGTCGCGGTGGTGCGCGTCGAAGCCGGCCGAAATGATGATCAGATCGGGCGCGAATTTGTCGAGCGCCGGCAGGATCCGCGACAGGAAGGCATCGCGAAACACCTCGCTGCCGGTCTGCGGCGCCAGAGGCGCGTTGACGATGTTGCCGGCGCCGGTTTCGTTCTTCGCGCCGGTGCCGGGATAGAGCGGCATCTGATGCGTCGAGCAATAGAGCACCGAGGGATCGTCCCAGAAGATATCCTGCGTGCCGTTGCCGTGATGCACATCCCAGTCGACGATGGCGACGCGCTCGGCGCCATGCTTCTTCTGCGCGTAGCGCGCCGCGATCGCCGCCGTGTTGAAGAAACAGAAACCCATGGCGGTGGTCTTTTCGGCATGGTGGCCAGGCGGTCGCGCGGCGACGAAGACATTGTCGGCCCGGCCAGTGAAGACGTCGTCGACGGCCGCGTTGGCGGCACCGATCGCGGTGATCACCGCCTGCCAGCTCTTCGGACTGGCGGTGGTGTCGGCATCGACGCGGGCGATGCCCTCGTCGGGGATGGCGGCGCGCACGCGTGCAACGAAATCGGCGGGATGCGCGTAGAGGATTGTGGCCTCGTCTCCCTCCGGCGCCTTGACGCGGTCGAGCGCGGCAAAGGCGTCGTCGTCGAGCACGCGCTCGATGGCGCGCAAGCGGTCCGGCCGCTCGGGGTGGCCGGGCGGCGTGATGTGTTCAAGGAAGATAGGGTGCGTGTAGAGACGGGTGGCCATGGTCCCTATCTAGTGCCCCGATGCCGCGATGGCCATGCGTTGCGGCTTGATCGCTGGGGAAAATCACGTCTGCGTCCATTCGCGTCGCTGCGGGGATTGGCGCGGCCGGGGCTTCGGCGTAAGGTCGCCACCACTGCCTGGTGCCCGCCGGCCTGTTTGTTTCAGCCGCCAAGTGAAATCCACTTGGCTGCAAATGCTCTGGCGGGAGAATCGGGAACACGGTTGAATTCCGTGGCGTGCCCAACGCTGTAAGGGGGACCGCGCCGGTAAATGCCACTGTCGATGACGGGAAGGCACCGGACGCGGGTTGATCCCGAGCCAGAAGACCGGCCTGGCAGGCATCGTCATCCGCATGGTCAGGCGGGCGGCATTGATTGCAATCGCAAGGGACAAGCGATGCCGGAAGCCATGACCGCTCCTATGGGCGACGGATTTGACCAGATGGCGCGCGACGCTGTCTATCGCGCCATGTTCACCAGGCGCGATGTTCGCAGTCATTTTACTCCCGAGACCATCGACGACGAGGTGCTGGCTCGGCTGCTGCTTGCCGCCCATCACGCGCCATCGGTCGGCTTCATGCAGCCATGGAACTTCATCGTCATTCGCGGTGCCGCGCGCCGGGAGAAGGTGCGTGACCTGTTCCTGGCCGCGCGTGAACAAGAACTGCCAGCAATCGAGGAAGAGCGGCAGGCGCTCTACCGCAAGCTCAAGCTGGAAGGCATCTGCGAAAGCGCGCTCAACATCTGCATCACCTGCGACCGCCAGCGGTCGAAAGGTTCGCCGCTGGGGCGTTGGCACAATCCGGAGATGGATCTCTACAGCACGGTCTGCGCGGTGCAGAATTTCTGGCTGGCGGCACGGGCCGAAGGCATCGGCGTCGGCTGGGTCAGCATTATCGAGCCTGAAGCGCTGAAGCGGCTGTTGGCCATTCCCGAGCACGTGACGCCGATCGCCTACCTCTGCGTCGGCCGTGTTTCCGAGTTCGCGCCCAAGCCGGACCTCGAGACACATGGCTGGGGCCGGCGATTGCCGCTGCCCGAACTGATCATGAGCGAGACGTTTTGCGGCCAGGGTGAGACACCGCTCAAATCGACGATAGCCCGCCTCAACACCGTCGCCGGGTCATTGGCGAGCCCCGCCGATCAGCGTGTCGCGCCGGCCGTGCCCCAGCGCGAACCATCGAAGGAGGAGAGCGCCTTGTCCTTGAGGTCCCTGAACTTCGACGATGCCTCGGCCAGCCGGGCATCCCAGGCCGGGTCTGGCACCTGGCCGGCGATAGTCTTGAAGTAGACCTGCATCAGGCAGGCGATGGCGAAGGGCTCGATGAAGGCTGCCTTGAAGGCCCAGGCAAAGACGATGGCGAGCACGAAGCCCCAGCCGGCGAGCTGCCCGGGCATGGCGTAAAGGATAGCGGCTGCCGGGGCCAGCATCAGCAGGAAGATCACGAAAGAGACTCCCCACATGATGACCGCCAGCCAGACGGCGTTCTTGACCATGGTCTTGCTGTTCTGGGCGTAGAGCACGACGCCTTGCCGTGCGGTCTCGAACGGCGAGGACGAGCCGATGCGGATGTTGTAGCCGAGGATGATCTCGTCGACATAGGTGAGTGACAGGCGGATTACCGTGTTGATGAAAGATACCAGGCCGCTCAGGCCTGGAATGGGCAGGAAAGCGGCTACGCCGCCAAGCAGGCCGGTAATGGCGCGAATGGCGCCCTTGACCAGCTGGTCGACGACGAAAAGGATGTTGGCCTCGGCGAAACGCTCGGTCACGACTTGCCTGGCATAGGCGATCTGGTTCTTGCCGTCGGGAACATCATGGCCGTCGATCAGATGGACCATGACGGCGATGTGGCCCGCCTTGACGACGTAGAGGATGTATTCGCGGATCCAGTAGACGGCGATCGAGACGGCGCCAAAGCCGATCACGCCGCCCCATAGGGCAAAGGACAGCGGCCCGTCGGGATCGGTCGAGATATGGCCGACGCCATAGCCGACAGAAGCACCCGTGCCGGTCGCCAGGATATAGGCCAACGTGATGCCGAAATAGACGACCATGCGAAAAACAATGAAAGGCCAGGTCCGCATCATGATGGACACCGACCTGCCGATATCGAAATCCCACATGCCGAATCTCCCCTCAGAGATGGCTGGGAAGGATGCGCTCACCCCGAAGATTGTCAATCGGGGGCGACGAGAAGAAGCGAGCAGCCGCTCGTTTCGCAAACCTTCGGAATTGGCCGAGGCCTCCGCGACGTCGTCATCCACGGGCGGAGCGACGCGAAGCGGAGCGCAGATCCGAGGGTCCATGCCGTAATCTTGATCGAAGATCACAGCGGATCAGAATTATGGCAACGCGTCGAAGTCGCGGCATGGATCCTGATGGTCTGAGCCGCGTCGCTTCGCTCCTTGCTTCGCCATAGGATGACGAGGCAAGCGGACGCTTCAGTCCATCGCCGACGCAGGCGACCTGCCAGCAGGACCTTTCCGCCGCGTCGATCCCTCGGTGGACTACAGAATCTCGGTCTTGGCGATATGGATGCCAAAACCTTCCAAACCAACATAGTGGCGCTCGCGCGAGGCGATCAGGTTGATCGAGGAAATGCCGAGATCCTTCAGGATCTGCGCACCGAGGCCGATTTCGCGCCATTCGTTTTCGCGCCGGCGCGCCTCTTCGTGATCCTCGCGGTCACCTGACGCAGGGCGCTTGCGCTCCTGATGGGCGACACCGACCGAGCCTTCGCGCAGATAGACGATGACACCGCGCTTGCGCTCGCCCATCGCCTTCATGATGCCGTCGAGCCGATGGCTGGTGCCGAACACGTCGGTCACCACGTCTTCGGAGTGCAACCGCACCGGAACGTCCTCGCCGTCGCGGATATCGCCGAAGACCACGGCGACATGATGCATCGTGTCCCAGGGCAGCGTGTAGGTGAACACCTGCGCCTTGCCGCCAAGCGTGTCGATCTCCGAGCAAGCCACGCGTTCGACCAGCGTTTCCTTGCGTTGCCGGTAGGCGATGAGATCGGCGACCGAAACCTGCTTGAGGCCATGCTCCTCGGCGAAGGCCGCGACCTGCGGGCCGCGCTTGACGGTGCCGTCGTCATTGACCAGCTCCGAAATGACACCGATCGGCGGCAGGCCGGCGAGTTTGCACAGATCGACCGCCGCCTCGGTATGGCCCGAACGCATCAGCACGCCGCCTTCGCGCGCGATCAGCGGGAAGATGTGGCCGGGACGGACGAAGTCGGAGGCACCGACATTGCCGTTGGCGAGGTTGCGCACGGTCAGCGTGCGGTCGTCGGCCGAAATGCCTGTTGTCGTGCCGTGCTTGAAATCGACGCTGACGGTGAAGGCGGTTGTGTGGGCTGAATCGTTGTCGGCCACCATCGGCGCAAGGTTAAGCCGCTTGGCCTCCTCGCGCGGCATCGGCGTGCACACGATACCCGACGTGTTGCGGACGATGAAGGCCATTTTCTCGGGCGTGCAGTGGACAGCGGCAACAATCAGGTCGCCCTCGTTCTCGCGCCCGTCATCGTCCATGACGACGACGATCTCGCCGCGTTCAAAGGCACGGATGGCTTCGACGATCTTCTTCTGGTCGTAAGGCATGGACGCTCACTTCGTTCGCAGGGCAGTAGGGAATAGGGCAGTAAGGCAGTAGGGAAAAGGAAAAAATGTGGGCAGGCAGGCTGACGTACTGCCTACTGCCTACTGCCTATTCCCTGCCCTGTCTGTCCCCGATGACGCAGATAATGATCGGCAATGGCGCAAGCAACCATCGCCTCGCCGATCGGCACGGCGCGGATTCCGACGCATGGGTCGTGCCGGCCCTTGGTCATCACCTCGACGTCATTGCCGTCCTTGTCGATCGACTTTCGCGGCGTCAGGATCGAAGAGGTCGGCTTGACGGCGAAGCGGGCGACGATCGCCTGGCCGGTCGAAATGCCGCCGAGGATCCCGCCGGCATTGTTGGACAGGAAGACCGGCTTGCGGTCATTGCCCATGCGCATCTCGTCGGCATTCTGTTCACCGGTGATGCGGGCGGCCTCGAAGCCGTTGCCGATCTCGACGCCCTTGACGGCGTTGATCGACATCAGCCCGGAGGCAATGTCCTGGTCGAGTTTGGCATAGATCGGTGCGCCGAGCCCTGGGGGGACGCCATCGGCGACGATCTCGATCACCGCGCCGACCGAGGAGCCGGCCTTGCGGATGCCGTCCAGATACTGCGTGAAAACGGGAACGGAAGCGGGATCGGGCGTGAAGAACGGATTTTGCGCATCGCCGATGAAGTTCCAGTTCCAGTTGGCGCGATCGATCGACTTTTCGCCCATCGACACCAGCGCGCCGCGCACCACCATGCCCGGCACCACCTTGCGCGCGAGCGCGCCGGCCGCCACGCGCGCCGCGGTCTCGCGGGCCGAGGAACGGCCGCCGCCGCGATAGTCGCGTATGCCGTATTTGACCTCATAGGTGTAGTCGGCATGGCCCGGCCGGTATTGGCGGGCAATCTCGCCATAGTCCTTCGAGCGCTGGTCGACATTTTCGATCAGCATCGAAACCGGCGTGCCGGTGGTGATCATCGTCTCCCCGTCCTCGTCGAGCACGAAACCGGACAGCACCTTCACTTCGTCGGGCTCACGGCGCTGGGTGACAAAACGCGACTGGCCGGGCCGGCGCTTGTCGAGTTCAGCCTGGATTTCGTCGCGCGTGAAGCGGATGCCCGGCGGACAGCCATCCACCACGCAGCCAAGCGCTGCGCCATGGCTTTCGCCCCAGGTGGTGACGCGGAAAAGATGGCCGAACGTGTTGTGAGACATGGAAAAGTGCCCTGCCCGGCATCGAAGCCGGCTGAAGTCTGCCTTCTATTGGCGTTTTCCACAGGGGTCAAACTGTGATCTGGCGGATTTAGTTTTGACACATTCGGTTGGTTTCTGCTCTGCTCCATTCGCCGTTGAGGATCCGCCGCCACCGTGCCGGCGCAATGACCAAAGAGGACGATGATGCGTACCCTGATTGGCGCTGTTGCCGCCATACTCCTGCTTTCCACCGCCGCTTTCGCCGGACAGACCGAAGGCTTGATCAAGAAGATCGACAAGGACGCGCTGACCCTGACGTTGGATGACGGCAAATCCTACAAGCTGAACGCCGAGACCGATCTCGACTCGCTGAAGCCGGGCATGGACATCGTCATTGCCTATGACGTGACCAATGGCGAAAACGTCGTCACCGACATGGAATTGCCGGACACCGAATAGGAGCCTCCGGCTTCGCGCGGCCGGACCCATTCCGACAGGCTCGGAATCGAGCTCTATCTTGATCTTCCCGTTCAGCCCCTGTCCGAATCGAAAGCTCGGAATTCGGGGCCTGATGTCGTTTCCAGGTAGCCCGGATGGACTGGAGCGAGAGTTAGCGCTTGCTAATGCAACTCGTTGGTAGCAGTCTCAGCTCGCGGATCCAGCCATCGGCTGGACCGGCGGCGGGAGCAGGACAATGTGCAGCGACTGCGAGGGCGAAGGGGTCGGCCGGAGGGATTTCCTAAAGGTCGGCGCGGGGCTCGTCGCCATCGGTTTTGGCGGAGCGGTGTGGCCGGCGCGTGCGGCCGAGGGCACTGCGACGCCGCTGCCTCCCGATGAAGCGTTGGCCGCGTTGAAGTCCGGTAACGAACGCTATGTCAGCCATCCGGAACTCTGCTCGATTGACCTTGCCGCGCAACGGGAAGCTGTCGCTACACACCAGGCGCCTTGGGCCACTGTCATCAGTTGCGCCGATAGTCGCGTTCCACCGGAGCTGATCTTCGGCGGCCACGGCGTTGGAGAACTGTTCGTCGCCCGCAATGCTGGCAACCTCGTCGACACCGCGACGCTCGGCACGGTCGAATATGGCGCGGAGGTACTCGGTTCGCCGTTGATCGTCGTCCTCGCGCACACAAGCTGCGGCGCGGTCAAGGCGGCTTGCGACGTGGTCACCAAGAACGCCACTTATCCGGGCGCGATCGGTCCGATGATCGAGCCGATCTTGCCGGCGGCAATCGCGGTGCGGAGCGAGGCGGGCGATTTTATCGACAACACGGCTAAGGAGAGCGCAAGGCGGACTGCGAGGCGCCTTGCCGTTTCAAGCAAGCTCTTGGCCGGTCTCACCGGGACCGGGAAGCTGAAGATCGTCGCGGCGATCTACGATCTTGAAACGGGTGTGGTGACCTACCTCGAATGATACGTTCATCCGGGCGACCGCGCTCAGGGGTTGGGAGCCTAGCGAACCAACCTCGGATGAATAACCATCATAGCCAGGACAGCTACAGCCACTCCAGGCATTCACCCTGCAGCCGGAGCACGCGATCGTGCGGTATCTCCAGGTTCGCGGCCTCGTCCTCGGGCATATCAAGCACGAAGTGAAACAAGGTGCGCATGACGCCGCCATGCGTCACGCAGATCGCGTTGTGGTCGAGCGCGTCGAACCGGGGCTTCACCCGTTCGAGCAGCATCTGGTAGCTCTCGGCACCTTCGCCGGGCGGCTGGAAGTTCCATTTATCCAAAGCGCGAGTCTTCTTCGCACGGGGATAGCGTGTCTCGAGTTCGGCAAAGGTGAAACCCTGCCAATCGCCGAAATTGACTTCAACGAGATCGGGATCGGTTCGATAGGCGAGCGGATCGAGCTTCATCGCGACGCGGATGCGCTCCATCGTTTCGCGCGTCCGCCTCATCGGGCTGGCGATGAAATCGAAATCCTCCGGCTTGTGGACGAGGCCGGCCAACCGATTCCCGTTTCCGGTCGCCTGTTGGCGGCCGAGCTCATTAAGATCGGTGTCGGCCTGGCCCTGAAGCCGGGCCTCGGCGTTCCACGCGGTCTGGCCGTGGCGCACGATGTAAACCAGCGGGTACATCAGATCTTCCGGAGGTGAGGCCTGGGCCTGGGCGGAGGATTGGCGGGAAAGCTATTCCTTAACCGTCGAAATATCAGGCGCGTCGACCGCCTTCATGCCGACCACGTGATAGCCGGAATCGACGTGATGCACTTCGCCGGTCACGCCACGCGACAGGTCGGACAGGAAATAGACGCCGGAATCGCCGACCTCTTCCTGCGTGACCGTCTGCTTCAGTGGTGAATTGTATTCGTTCCACTTCAGGATGTAGCGGAAGTCGCCGATGCCGGATGCGGCCAGCGTCTTGATCGGCCCAGCCGAGATCGCGTTGACGCGGATCTTCTTGGCGCCGAGATCGACGGCAAGGTAACGCACGCTGGCCTCGAGCGCGGCCTTGGCAACGCCCATGACATTGTAGTGCGGCATCACCTTCTCGGCGCCGTAATAGGTCAGCGTCAGCAGCGATCCGCCCTCGGTCATCAGCGCCTCGGCGCGCTTGGCGATGGTGGTGAAGGAAAACACCGAAATGTCCATGGTGCGCAGGAAGTTGTCGCGCGTCGTCTCGACATAGCGGCCGGTCAGTTCGTCCTTGTCGGAGAATGCGATGGCATGGACGAGGAAGTCGAGCTTGCCCCAATGCTTGGCGACATTGGCGAAGACATCGTCGAGGCTGGCCGGATCGGTGACATCGCAATGGCCGGCGACATAGGCGCCCAGTTCCGCCGCCAACGGTTCGACACGCTTTTTGAACGCCTCGCCCTGATAGGTCAGCGCGATCTCGGCGCCATGGTCGGCGCATGCCTTGGCGATGCCGAAAGCGATCGACCTATTGTTCGCGACGCCCAGAATCAGGCCGCGCTTGCCGGCCATCAGGCCCTGTCCACCCGCCATGTGCGTGCTCTCCGCAAGAGTATCTGCTTTGTGGAGAGCCCTATCGCACAGGCACAAGGCCCCTTCAAGCGCTCAAACCGGACAGTTCGGGGGACAAAAGTCGCCGATCAGCCTTTTTGGCCACGCAGCATCGCTTCCAGAGCGCTGTCACCACCCTCCGGCAGCATGATGCGCACATGGGCGTAGAGATCGCCGTGACCGCCGGCTTTTTCCGGCAGGCCCCTGCCCTTGAGCCGCAGCACCTTGTCCGAGCTCGACCAGGCGGGAACGTTGACCGCGAGCCTGCCTGTCGGAGTCTCGACCGCCACCTTGGCGCCCAGCACCGCGTCCGCCAGCGATACCGGCAGATCGGCATGCAGGTCGCGGCCCTCGATACGGTAACGCGGATGCCGGCGGATATGGATCTTGACCAGCGCGTCGCCGGGCTGGCCCGGCCCCTGCTCGCCTTGCCCCTTCAACCGAATGGTTTGGCCATCCTCGACAAAGACCGGCAGTTTGACCGCCACCTTGCGGCCATCCGGGAACATCGCCGTCACCTTTTCGGCGTTCGCCGCTTCCTCGATGGTGATGTCGAGCGTGACGTTCAGATCGGCAGCGGTGGCCGGCTGGCGGCGGTCGCCCATGCCGGCGCCACGCGCGCCCGAAAAGGCGTCGCCGAAAATCTGGCTGAAGATGTCGCTGTTGCCGTCGAACGGATCACCGCCTGGCCGCCCGGAGCGGAACTCGAATCGCGAACCGCCGGCCCCCTGCTGCTGGCGACGGAACCCGGCAAAGGGGTCGCCGCCACCTGCGGCGCCCTCAAAACCCTGGAAGCGCGGCTTGCCGTCGGCGTCGATCTCGCCGCGATCAAAAGCGGCGCGTGTCTTCTCGTCGCCGACGATCTCATAGGCCTGGTTGGCCGCGGCAAAACGGTCCTTCGCCTTGGGATCATTCGGATTCTGGTCCGGATGATGTTTCTTGGCGAGTTTCCGGTACGCCGATTTTATGTCCTTGGCCGATGCGTTCTTTGCAACGCCCAGCACCTCATACGGGTCGCGCATGCTTTCTGCCCTGGGGAAGGAGTGAGTCCATACTTGCCCCCTATATGCGCTCGCATAGGAAGAAATTCCAGTGGTGGAGCGTCATATCAAGGGCGGAAAATCAGAGCGCCTTGAAGCCCTGCATGCGCCAGCCGCCGGCGCCGGCCAGGCAGAGTTCGCCCTCGAACATGGCAACGCCGTCAAAGCTCTCGCGCGAGGCCTTGAAGCGGCGGCAGGTCTGGCCCCTGTCCTTCAATTCGGCCAGTTCGATGATCGAGCCGCGTGACCCGGTGCCGGCATTCGCCCATGGCACAGCCTGGCCGCCAAGCTGTTCGATATCGGCGGAAGACACCGCATTGCCGATCGTCGTTTGATCGGAGTCGCGATCCGAATTGGCCGGCTTGGCGGAAGCCGACGTGCTGCTGGTCAGGATCGAGCGGTCAACCTCGGCTTTCTCCAGGCTGAAGCCACCCGCGCCACAGCCGGCAAGCGGCAGGGCGATTGAGAGGATCGCGGCTTTCGCGCTGGCCGAAGCGATAACGCCCCATTGCCTGCTGTCAAAAGCTTGCGCGATACGCGACAATCGGCAACCTCCCCGGCTTAGTGATAATTTGAGAAAAACTATGAGCGACACAGAGTTAACAACCAGTGACTTTACCGATGCGGCCGAGCCGTTTCGCCTCTTTGCAGCATGGCTGGAGGACGCCACGAAAAGCGAAATCAACGATGCCAACGGCGTAGCGCTGGCAACCGTCGATACCGAGGGCATGCCGGATGTGCGGATGGTGCTGCTCAAGGGGTTCGATGAAAGCGGCTTTGTGTTCTACACGAATTTCGAAAGCGCCAAGGGCCAGGAGATTTTGGGCAACATGAAGGCGGCGATGTGTTTCCATTGGAAATCGCTGCGCCGCCAGGTGCGCGTGCGCGGTCCGGTGGAGATCGTCACCGATGCCGAGGCCGACGCCTACTACGCGACGCGGCCGCGCGGCAGCCGCATCGGCGCCTGGGCCTCGAAACAGTCGCGGCCGCTGGAAAGCCGCTTCGCCCTGGAGAAAGCCGTCGCCGAATACACGGCCCGTTACGCCATCGGCGAGATCCCCCGCCCGAAGCACTGGTCGGGCTTCCGCATCGTGCCGAAGACCATCGAGTTCTGGCAGGACAAGCCGTTCAGGCTGCATGACCGGATGGTCTTTTCGCGCAACGCCAAGGGTGGTTGGGATAAGACGCGGCTTTATCCCTGAAAAGGGCCTCAGCGCTTCTTTCTGGTCATGAACGCGGTGAGCGCCTCGCGCGCCTCATCGGATTTCAGCCGCTCGCGAAAATGCGCGCTTTCCACGCCGATGCGGGCGACGAGGTCGTCGCGCGAGCCGCGCATCAGGTCACGCGCGATCTTCAGCGCCTGCGGCGGCTTGGCGGCTATCTGGCGAGCGGCGGCCAGGACCGAGGCCTCCAGGGCGCCCTCCTCGACCACATCGTAGATCAACCCGGCAGCCTTCGCCCGCTCTGCCGAAAAACCCTCGCCGAGGCCGAGCAGGGCGAAAGCGCCTTGCTGCCCCAGGATGCGCGGCGCCAACAGGCTGGACCCCGCCTCGGGCACCAGGCCGAGATCGACGAAAGGCGTTCTGAACAGGGTGCGCGGCGTGGCGAAGGTCAGGTCGCAATGCAGGTTGATCGTGGTGCCGATGCCAACCGCGATGCCGTCGACACCGGAAACGATGGGCTTCTCGACCCTGGCCAGCGCCATCAGGAAATCCCAGACTTCCGTGCCGCCGTCGCCGCCTGTGGCGACAATCATGAAATCGGCAAGGTCGTTGCCGGAAGAGAAGGCGCCGGGCACACCGAGAAAGACATGGACGCGGATCGACGGATCGGCGTCGCCTTCGGCAAGAGCCGCCGACATTTTCGCATACATGGCGCGCGTCAGCGCGTTCTTCTTGTCCGGGCGGTTCATGCGGATGATCTGGACGGCGCCCTGGCGCTCGACGAGGATATGGTCTGTCACGATGGTCCCTTCGAGCGTTGGAATGTTTCAGGTCGATATCAGCGACTTGCCGGCAGCGGCCAGGCTTTCGGCGCCCTTGATGACGCATTCCTTCAGGGCGTGCGTTTCGCCAAGCAGGTTTTCGGCAAAGAAGCGGCAAAGGGCGATGCGGCCACGGTCGGCAAGCCCGCCTTGCGCCAGATAGGCGCCGCCGGCGGCGAATGAGATCAGCCTGAGATAGGGCGTGGCGCCGGCAAGCGCCGCGTCGGTTTGGCCGTTGGCCAACAGTCCCTGCAGGAAGCGCGTCGCCTCGTCGAGATCGGCAAGCGCCCGGTCGAGATTTTCGGCGGTGCGGCCAAAGCCCTCGATGTTGGAGGTGCGGACCGCATCGGTGACTGCTTTCAGCTCGCCGATGTAGAAATGTACATGCTCGCCGCCGCCGAGCGGCAGTTTTCGCGACACGAGGTCGATTGCCTGGATGCCGTTGGTGCCTTCGTAGATCGGCGCGATGCGCGCATCGCGATAGAGCGCTGCCGCGCCCGTCTCCTCGATGAAGCCCATGCCGCCATGCACCTGAACACCAAGCGAGGCGACCTCGACGCCGACATCGGTCGAAAAGGCTTTCGCAAGGGGCGTCAGTAGATTGGCGCGGTCGCGCCAGTTGGCGGCAGCCTCGCCCTCGGCGACGCGGGCGCGGTCGATGGCGTGCGCGCAGGAATAGCTGATGGCGCGCGCGATCTGGGTCAGCGCCCGCATCGTCAAGAGGTTGCGCTGCACGTCGGGATGACGGACGATCGGCGCCATGCCCATGCCGGCGTAATCCGCCGCATTGCCCTGGCGGCGCTCATTGGCATAGGCGATCGCCTTCTGCGTGGCGGCTTCCGCGACGGCGACTCCCTGCATGCCGACGGCCAGACGTGCATTGTTCATCATGGTGAACATGCAGGCCAGCCCCTTGTTCTCCTCGCCGATCAGCCAACCGATTGCGCCGGGTTTGGCGCCCTGGAAACCGTCGCCATAGATCATGGTGCAGGTGGGCGAAGCATGAATGCCGAGCTTGTGCTCGAGGCCGGAACAGAAGACGTCGTTGCGGGCGCCCAGCGAGCCGTCTTCTTCAACCAGGAATTTCGGCACCAGGAACAGCGAGATGCCGCGTGTGCCGGCGGGCGCGTCAGGCAGCCGCGCCAGCACCAGATGGATGATGTTGTCGGTGAAATCGTGCTCGCCATAGGTGATGAATATCTTCTGGCCGAAGATGCGGTAGGTGCCGTCGCCGGCGGGTTCGGCGCGGGCGCGGAGCGCGTTGAGGTCCGAGCCGGCCTGCGGCTCGGTCAGGTTCATCGTGCCCATCCACTCGCCCGACACGAGCTTTGCGAGATATTTCGCCTTGAGCTCCCGCGAGGCGTGCTTGTCCAAAGCTTCGACGGCGCCCATCGTCAGCGTCGGGCCGATGCCAAAGGCCATGGCGGCGGAATTCCACATTTCAAGCGCGGCGACACCGAGCATGGTCGGCAGCGCCTGGCCGCCATATTCCTCAGGTCCGGACAGCGCGTTCCAGCCGCCGTCGATCCAACGGCGATAGAGTTCTTTCCAGCCCGGCGGCGTCGTGACGGCAGCGTCCTTCAGCACCGCACCTTGTTCGTCGCCGATCTTGTAGAGGGGTGCCACCTCCTCGGTGGCGAAACGGCCGGCCTCGCCCAGGACGGCGTCGACCAGATCCTCGCCGAGATCGCCGAACGTGCCGGCTTCGAGAGCGGACTTCATGCCGGCCACGTGCTTCAGCGTGAACGCGATATCCTCGACCGGTGCCCGATACATGCCGCTCGATCCTCCTGATGCATGGCCTCGCCGACCCTAGAGCCAGTGTCGCCGTAAAACCATCCGCCTTTGGGCAGCCTCATCTTCTTTTACGTAAACGTCAAATTTTGTCACGCGGATTTTGGGATGGGCCGGCACGACAATGTTCTGGTACCATCAGGGGAACTGGGGAATGGCGCCGCCTGATGGTCGGATCGCGACATTTCGTGCTCGCCACGCCTCAGAAGCATTTCCTTAACCATGGCGGTTCAGGATTCGCTCTTGATCAACGGGGATTCCCTGTTTGGAACGGATGGCGCGTCTCTTTCGCCGCACGGCGCTTCTCGCCTTGGTGGCGACGATGGGATTGTCGGCAGCGACGAAGGCTTCGGACTTCTCCGAGCCGTGGAGGAACGCCGACCGTGCGCTGGTCGTCGATGCCTACGAATACAATTCCATCGACTGGGCGCAGCTTGCCACCGACAAGCGCATCGTCGCCTTCATAAACAAGGCCTCGGACGGCATGCCGCCGCCCTATTTCTGCTCCGGCGGCGACACCGAGGTGAAGCTCTGCAAAGCGTTGTGGAAGCGCCATGCGGTGACACGCGAACTGTTCCAGACGCGCAGGGTCGTCGCCAAGGCGCTTGGGCTGAAATGGGGTGCCTATCACCTCGCCCGCCCCGGCAACCCGGTCGAGCAGGCGAACAATTTCCTCGATTTCGCCGATCCCGCGCCGGACGATCTCATCGCTCTCGACCTCGAAGGCAACGATCCCTCGCAATGGATGTCGTTCGATGATGCCGAGGAATTCGTGCGCCAGGTGCATCGGCGCGTTGGACGATTCCCGGTGCTCTACACCAACGGCAAGACCGCCCAGTTCATCGCCGACAACCGCTACAAGTACCGGCTCCTGTCGCGGCTGCCACTCTGGTACGCGCGCTACAAGCCTGACATCGACGTGCATTTTCCGATGGGCAACTGGCGGGGCTACGCACTCTGGCAGTTCTCGGCGCAGGCCAATTGCGGCCGCTTCCGTTGCCCCTACAGGGTTGCCGGCACGCCCGACGACATCGACGTCAACGTCGTGCCGACGGATGCCGTCACATTGCGCCAGCAATGGCCTTTTGGCGGGCTGATCGACGTGCCGTCCGACTATCTTGCCAGCGTACCGGTGCCGCTCTCGAGGGAAGCGGCGTTGGCCGGCAAGGCTACCATCATTTATGCCGATGTGGCGACGCCGCCGACATTGGAGGAAATGGTCGCGGTGCTCGGTTCGCGCTGGTCGAAATTCCGCGACGGCTTCCGCATGCCTGTCGTGAAGACGGTGCCGCGACGGCTAGGCTTCGGCATCGTCGAATATGTCGCCTGGAAGCGGACCGGACAGCGCTCACCCGCGCAACCAAACGCCGCGTTTGCCGCCGCCGACCCGGTCAGCACCGCTTCCACCGAGCTCGATCACGGCCAGCAATAAGCTGTCATCCGGACGTCAGCCCGCCCGCTCGCGCGCCACCGCCTGCCAGCCGATATCGCGGCGGCAGAAGCCGTCCGGCCAGTCGATCCGGTCGAGCGCGGCATAGGCCCTCCTCTGCGCCTCGCCGACCGTTGCGCCGGTCGCCGTGACATTGAGGACGCGGCCGCCATTGGCAACCAGCGCACCGCCGTTGATGGCCGTGCCGGCATGGAATATCTGGACGCCTTCGCCCGCGGCGTCCTCGACACCGCGGATGACGGAGCCTTTTTCCGGCGTGCCGGGATAGCCTCTTGCCGCCATCACCACGGTGAGCGCCGCCTCGTCGCGCCAGCGCACCGACATATGCGCAAGCTGGCCATCGGTCGCGGCGTTGAGCAGCACCAGCAGATCGTCCTTCAGCCGCATCATCAGCACCTGGCATTCCGGATCGCCGAAGCGGGTGTTGTATTCGATCAGCTTCGGCCCGTTTTCCGTGATCATCAGGCCGGCGAAGAGAATACCTGCGAAAGGCGCGCCGAGTTCCGCCATGCCGCGCATGGTCGGTTGGATGATCTCGCGCATGGTGCGCTCCACCATCTCCGGCGTCATCACCGGGGCCGGTGAATAGGCGCCCATGCCGCCGGTGTTGGGACCGACGTCGCCGTCGCCAACGCGCTTGTGATCCTGCGCGGTGCCGAAGGGCAACGCGATGGTGCCGTCACAGAGGCAGAAGAAACTCGCCTCCTCGCCGATCATGAACTCCTCGATCACCACTTCCGCGCCGGCTGCGCCGAAGGAGCCCTCGAAACAGGCATCGAGGGCCGCCCGCGCCTCGTCCAGCGTCATGGCGACCGTGACGCCCTTGCCGGCGGCAAGCCCGTCGGCCTTGATGACGATCGGCGTGCCGGTTTTTTCGACATAGGCCCTGGCGGAGGCCAGATCGCTAAAACGGCCATAGGCGGCCGTCGGAATGTTGTATCGGGCGCAGAGATCCTTGGTGAAGCCCTTCGATCCTTCCAGCCGCGCCGCGGCCTTCGATGGCCCGAAGACGCGGATGTTTTCGGCGCGCAGATCGTCCGCGATACCGGCGACAAGCGGCCCTTCCGGCCCGACCACGACAAGGTCGATGTTCTTGTCCCTACAGAAAACGGCAATGGCGGCGTGGTCCGCAATGTCCAGCTTCACCAGTTCGGCCTCACTGCCGATGCCCGGATTGCCGGGGGCCGCATAGAGCTTGGCCAGCAGGGGTGACGCGGCGATCTTCCAGGCGAGCGCATGTTCGCGGCCGCCGGAGCCGAGAAGAAGAACGTTCATGGCCACCTCTTGATACCGACTGTTCCAAGAGAACCCGCTATTGCTCTCTGGACGACGGGTCAAGGCGTCCGGGCGCTTTGCCGGGAATTGCGCACGGGAACGTTACCCCCGCCGACAACCGGCGGCGGGGCACCACCGCCGATTTTCTGGCGCTGGCTTCAGCCGGGGAAGACGACCGGAAACCAGTCCTCGCGCAATTTCTGGCCTGGCTGCATGCCATGACCATGGTAGGGCGGCGAGGTGCGGCCCGGCCGCTCGACATAATGGGCATCGTCGCCGACCCAGCGCAGCGACAGCGCGCGGCGGCGTGCCGCGGTCAGGTTGCCGCGAGCGCCATGCGCGGTGCGGAAGTCGAACAGGATGGCGTCGCCCGGTTCCATCTCCCATTCCAGCACCTTCATCGACGGGTCCTTGTCGGGATCGGGCACCGGCAGATAGTCGCCTTCGCCGGCGTAGAAATTGCTGTCGTTGAGCCAGCGGACCGGCAGGATCATCTTGTCCCATTTGTGCGAGCCGGCGATCAGGCGCAGCGTCGCCTCCTTCACCGGATCGATGGGGATCCAGAAGCTGACCGTCTGCTGGCCGTCGACGAAATAGTAGGGAATGTCCTGATGCCAGGGCGTCGGCTTCTGCGTGCCGGGTTCCTTGACCAGCACGTGATCGTGGAAGAACTGCGCGGTGCGCGACTGCATCACCGCCGCCGCCAGTTCAGCGGCCGGCGATTCGCGCACCAACCTGACGAATTCGGGAATGCGCTCCCAGTTGCAGTAGTCGTCGAAGAAACTGCCGCGGCCATCGGCGATATCGGACGCGGTGGCGCTGCGGTTCTGCATGTTGCGCTCGATGCCGGCGGCGATCGTATCGACCCAGCCCTTGAAGGCGCCTCGAATGCAGACGGCGCCGTCACGCCGGTAATCGGCAATGGTATCCGCATCGATCAGGTCCGTGTCGATCACGCGGGTAGCGGTTTGGGAAGCCATGGTATCCTCCTTTCAGGATCGAGGCACTATCGCGCTCCCCATTCATTCAGTAAAATAATAACTTCTCATCTGACATATAGACTTTACCTATGAGCCTGACCCTCGCACAGCTGCGTTATCTGGTCGCCGTCGCCCGCCATGGCAGTGTCACCGGCGCGGCCAGGGCGTTGAACATTTCGCAGCCCTCGATTTCGGTAGCGATCGACGCGATCGAAAGGGATTTCGGGCAAAAGCTCTTTGTGCGCCAACGCGGAAGCGGCGTTTCGCTGACGTCCTTCGGCCGTGTCGCCGTGGCGAAGGCAAAACAGGTTCTTGCCGAGACGGACGAACTCATGAGCCTGGGTTCGGGCAACTCGGCTGTCGGCGGCGAGCTGGTGCTTGGATGTTTCGAGGATCTGGCGCCCTACTTCGCGCCAGGTCTCATCCGCGCCTTTTCCGAACGCCATCCAAGCGTCGCCGTCGTTGTTCGCGACGAGACCTTCGAGACGCTCGGGCGGCGTCTGGCCGACGCCGCCATCGATCTCGGCCTCAGTTACGACCTCGGCCTGCCATCGCATTTCGCCCGCATCCTGCTGCACGAGCTGCGGCCGCATGCTCTGTTGCCGGCAGGCCATGCGCTGGCCAACCGCTCGGAAGTCAGCCTGGCCGATCTCGCCGCCTATCCGCTCATCACGACAGATCAGCCGCACAGCTGGCAGCACATGCTTGACCTGTTCCGCAGCCGCGGCCTGTCACCGGTGGCCGACAGGGCGACGAGCTCGTTCGAACTCCAGCGCAGCATGGTGGCGAACGGCTTCGGCGTCGCCGTCAGCTACACCCGGCCCCACGGCGACCGCAGCTATGACGGTCTGCCCCTGATCTGCAAGCCGCTGTCGGACCCGCTACCCATGCAGCGCATCATCCTCACCTATGACACGCATCAGCGCGTTTCGAATGCGGCACTGGCCTTCGTTGAGACGGCGAAGGTGTGGTTTTCGACGCGCGACATCTTCACCGCCTGACAGGTTGACGGTTGCCGCGCGACCGCTTGCCGCTTGACGGGTTTCGCGGCTGCTGCCACTCCATGGACATGGAACCTATCCAGTCGAAAGCGGCCCAGGG
Source organism: Mesorhizobium sp. B2-4-15 (assembly GCF_006658505.1). Taxonomy (GTDB): domain Bacteria; phylum Pseudomonadota; class Alphaproteobacteria; order Rhizobiales; family Rhizobiaceae; genus Mesorhizobium. The sequence goes on along the minus strand of NZ_VFUZ01000002.1, from coordinate 177,873 downwards.
CCGTGTCGCCGATGCGCCGAACGACCATTGGGTCTATCGCGCGCTGCCGCGCGCGGTTTGGCCCTACGCGCAGCTTGCGCGATGGGACAGGCCGATCGGCTGGCAGTTGCTGTTGTGGCCGTGCTGGTGGTCGGCGGCGCTCGCCGCGAGCGCCTATCCGCGCCCTGGCGATCCGCTGCTTTCGCTGCTGCCGGCGCCCTTGTACCTCGTGCTGTTCCTGGTCGGCGCCATCGCCATGCGCGGTGCCGGCTGCACCTTTAACGACATTGTCGACCAGGACATCGACAACCAGGTCGAGCGCACGCGCTCGCGCCCGCTGCCGTCCGGCCAGACCACGCGCCGCCGGGCCTGGCTGTTTCTTGTGCTCCAGGCTTTGGTCGGTCTGGCGGTGCTGTTGCAGTTCAACAGCTTTGCCATTCTGCTGGGCATCTGCTCGCTGGCGATCGTGGCCGTCTATCCATTCATGAAGCGGATAACCAACTGGCCGCAACTGTTTCTCGGCCTGGCCTTTTCCTGGGGCGCGCTGATGGGGTGGGCGGTCGAGTTCGGTGATCTCGATGGTCCCGCAATCATGCTCTATATCGGTTCGATCCTGTGGGTGATCGGCTACGACACGATCTATGCGCACCAGGACAAGGAAGACGACGCCATTGTCGGCGTGCATTCGACTGCACGATTGTTCGGCGACAGCACCAAGGCGTGGCTGGCGGGGCTTTATGCCGGCACGCTGATCTGCTTCGCCATCGCCTTCGCCTCGGCGCAGGCCCCGGTAGTTGCGCTGGCAGGATTGATCGCCGCCGGCGCCCATATGGCCCGGCAGATCACGGTTCTGGATATCAACGATCCGGATCAATGCCTGCGCCTGTTCCGGTCGAACAACCAGGTCGGCTGGCTGATCTTCCTCGGGTTGATCGGCGGCGCGCTATGGGTGGCGCTGAAGCCGCTGGTGTAGCGACCCTTCTCCCGTCAACTACACGGGGAGAAAGAGGCTGTCATCGGCGGCTTCGCCAATCGTCAATGTTGGCGAAAGAAGGGCCGTATCTCAGTTTGAATTTATGTCCCTGAGCCACGGTACGCTTGCGAGACAATCGGCCTCCGCAGCTTCGGCGCTTTCGTAATATCCTCCTCCAAGCCGATCAAGACTTGGACCCCAATAGCTGTCGGTGTGGCCCAGGGGGTGTTCGAATTCGTACCAAGTCTCTTCATGGAACGTGAAATAGGGAACGCCACTTATCTCAAATTCGTGGATTTTGACGCGTGCAAGCCCATCGTCTCGGTAGAATGTCTTGAGCGTCGTGACCATCTTGTCGCTTCGCGTAAGGGGCGCGCCTTCCCGGCCTCGGCGCAATCGCATCTGATCTTATCGCAGAGATCGCAGGCTAGAATGCCTTGGGTATGCAAGCAACCAAGCTTACTCCCTCGCAATGATCTCCTGGCCGTCGATGACCAGCCTGAGGCCAAGGTCGCCGGCCCTGCGGCGGGCGAGGAAGCGCGGGCGGCGCGTGTTGGAAACGCGACCCTTGCGGCGGTCCTTCGCCGGTAGTGTCTTGATGGCGGCGCCGAGCGATTCTTCCAGCGTGCGGGCCACGCCATCCGATTCGATCAAGAGCATCGGCAAACGGTAGGCATCGGCCCAGGCGCGCCAGTCGGCGGCGACATCGTCGAGATCGTCGGCGACCAGCAGCGGCACCGACAGCATGGGATCGTTGTGCAGGAGTTCCAGGGTTACCGTGACATTGCCCTCCGGATCCTCCATGGCCCGGGCGGCAACGCCGCGGAACGCGTTGGCGGGCAGAGCGATGATCGCCGGCACGCCGCTCATCTCGAGCATGCGGCGGATCACGGCGCCACGATGGTCGATGGTGAAGGTCACATCGCCATAATCATCGCGCGTCGCGTAGCTGACCACCTGCGGCAGTCGGAATGGGTCGAGGCGCATGTTGCGTCCCGCCCAGACTGGCTTCAGTCCAGTGTTCATAGAGTGCCTTCCTGTCTGTCTCCTGAGAGCCGGTGTCCGGTTCTCTCCGGGCCAGTTTTCCCGGCCTCGTTATGGGGAAACAGTAGCGTGGGCTCCTTACCGCCGCGCTTAAGAAAGTCGGTTAAATTTTGCTGATCTCAGGGATGGTTATCGGAATGCCACCGACCACAAGATGTTGAAAGGATCAGATAACCTTACCGGGATTCATGACGCCGGCCGGATCGAAGGCCGCCTTTACCCGGCGCATCAGATCGATCGCCACGGGCGGCGCGGTGGCGATCAGTTCGTCGCGCTTCAACTGGCCGATGCCGTGCTCGGCCGAGATCGAACCGTGCAGGTTGCGCACGACGTCATGCACTGCCTTGTTCATGGGATGGTAGAGGGCGAGAAACGCCTCGTCGTCGCCATCGATGGGCCGCGAAATGTTATAGTGCAGGTTGCCGTCGCCCATATGGCCGAAGCAGACCACGCGGGCACCCGCGCTCACCGACGCCACCGCGCCGGCGGCCTCCTCGATGAAGCGCGGGATGGACGCGATCGGCACGGAGATGTCGTGCTTGATCGAGGCGCCTTCCGGCTTCTGCGCTTCAGGCAGCAACTCGCGGAAATTCCAGAAAGCGTCCCCTTGCCCAAGGCTCGCCGCGATGACGGCATCGCCGACGAATTCCTGCTCTAGGCCCGCCGAGAGCACATCCTCGATCAACGCCCGCGCATCTTCCGGCGAGCGGCCCGATGAAATCTGCATCAGCACATACCAGGGCCAATCCTCCATGAGCGGCCGCGTCACACCCTGTGCATGCGCCAGCGTGAAGTCGTATGGCCGCTTGCCGATCAGTTCGAAAGCGGTGAGCGCGGCCCCGGCGCGGTCCATGGCCAGGCTGAACAGGGAAAGCGCTGCTTGCGGCGAAGACAGGCCGACGAACGCGACCTCGCGGCCCTTTGGCTTGGGAAACAGTTTGAGCACGGCGGCCGTGATGACACCGAGCGTGCCCTCGGCGCCGACGAACAGGTTCTTCAGATCGTAGCCGGTGTTGTCCTTCTTCAGCTTGCGCAAATCGTCGAAGACCTCGCCCGTCGGCAGCACCACCTCGACGCCGAGGCAGAGTTCGCGCGCATTGCCATAGGCAAGCACGCCGGTGCCGCCCGCATTGGAGGAGAGATTGCCGCCGATCTGGCAAGAGCCCTGCGCGGCGAGCGAAAGCGGAAACAGCCGGTCGGCGGCATCGGCCGCCTCCTGCAGCGTCTGCAGGATGACGCCGGCCTCGACCGTAACGGTGTTGGAGAGGACATCGATCTCGCGGATGCGGTTCAGCCGCGACAGCGACAGGATGATCTCGCGGCCGGAACTGTCCGGCACCTGGGCGCCGACAAGCCCGGTGTTGCCGCTTTGCGGCACGATGGGCGTTCCCGTCTCGGTCGCCAGTTGCATGATCCGGCTGACCTCGTCGACGCTGCCTGGCCGCAGCACCAGCGACGTCGCGCCATGCCAGAGCCCGCGCCGCTCGATGAGATAAGGCGCGATGTCCTGCTGGTCGCGCAGCGCATATTTGGCACCGACGATCGCCGCGAAGCGATCGATGAGAGCGGGATCGAGGGTCTTTGCAGTTTCGGTCATGTGGGAAAACTATGTTTTGGGCTGTGTGTTGTCACGAGGGGCGGCGGCACGAGATAGCCGATCATTGATCGCTTCACCGAGCCCTTCGAAGGGCACCTTCTCGACCGCGATGGTGGGTGCGCCGCTGCGGTCGAGTTGCTGCATATAGGCGAAGAGATTGCTTGCCGCCTCGCGCAGGTCACCCGTTTCAGAAAGATTGAGGAAGGCGGCGGCATGATGCCAGCCTTCCGCCCGCTGGCTGCCGAAGGCAAGCAGAGCTTCGTCCTTGCCAACCGTGCCGGCGTTGAGCCGAACAGCGGCACCCGGCGCGTAGTGCGAGGCAAGCATGCCCGGTGCCTCGACGCCGGCGCCGCCGCCGCGCAACATCTCCATGCCGATCTGCGTCTCGATCTCCCCGGCGGCAATGCCGCCGGGCCGAAGCAGCCGCAATCTCCCATCTTCGGCCTTGACGATGGTCGATTCCAGCCCGACTGGCGTCGCGCCGCCATCAACCACCAGCTTGATGCGTGCGCCGAGGTCCGCCGCCACCGCTTGCGCTGTCGTGGCGCTGATCTTGCCGGATGAATTGGCGCTGGGTGCGGCGAGCGGCCGGCCGAGTTTTGCGATGAGGTCACCGCCAAAGCCCCTCGGCATGCGCAACGCGATCGTGTCGAGCCCGGCCGTGACCAGCGGATGAATGCCGTTGCCGGGCCGCTGCGGCAGTACCAGCGTCAGCGGGCCCGGCCAGAAGGCAAGCGCCAATTTCCTGGACAGCGGATCGAACACCGCGATGCGCTCGGCCATCGCCATGTCGGCGACATGGGCGATCAGCGGATTGAAACGCGGCCGTCCCTTGGCCTCGAAGATGCATGCCACGCCGATGCCGTTGGTGGCGTCGCCGGCAAGCCCGTAGACGGTTTCGGTCGGGATGGCGACGACATCGCCGCCCTGAAGCAAAGTCAGCGCCCGCTCCAACGCTTCGCCGGCGGCAAGTATTTCAGCCACTCTCGTAACCTCACAGATGAAGGGTGCGTAGTACGATGGCGGCGGTTGGGCAAGCCGGCTGTTACGCAAGAATGGGTCTTGGCGAATTATCAATCCCTAAAATGCTATGTTTCCACGAAAGCCGGCATCAATCCCGGCGCGCTACCATCGTGACTACTGGGGCAAAGGGGGCGATCCATCGTGTCTATGCGTATCCTGCTAGGGATCACTCTGGCGGCGTTGACCGGCGAGGCTCAAGCCTCGTCACTGGTTTTTCCCGGCGTGCCGGCTTCGACGCCCTCCATCCTTATCCTGAAGGCGGCCGACACCAATGCGAGCGATGTGGTGTCCGTCGTTGCGCTCGGCGCGCCTGACGTTACCTACGAGAAGGTGGCGGCGATCCCCAACGAGCCCGAAGCGCCGCACGGTTTCATGCAAAATCCGATGATCATTCGTGGCGGGGTCGTCGGCAGCGCGTTCTCGACGCCCGCACGGGGCAAGGCACTGGCTGCGGCCACTCCCGCGCCCACGCCTGCCAAGGCAACCGCCTCGGCCGCTCCGGCATCGGGCACGCGGAAGAAGCCAATCGCACCGGCGGCCGCACCGACGCCACCCGCCTCGGGGGTCGGCAAGGTCAAGTAGCCGCCACCAGCCGGCGGACGTGCCAAGAAGTTGACAAGATTGACGACGCTTCGGCGCCCGCTGCCGACTGCGCTTTGGCCAGGCGGCTCTGGCGGGCGGGATTTCTTCGTTTCAAAGGGGGTTGATCATGAGAAAATCCAGAACCATCACCGCGGCGGGGCTTTTGTTCGCATTACTTCTGAGCGCCGGCGCGGCCCATGCGGATGAGATGCTCGGATCCTATGTGGCGCGTATTTCCGATCACGATCATCAGGCAAGCGACGGCTATGGACTGGACAACGCGGCGCAGATGGTGCGGCAGGACCGCGCCAACTGGCACAAGTTCCATCGTCACGACAGCGACGATGAGGGTGACGCCTGGTTCAGGACCAACGATCAACGCGCGGATCTGCAGCGCATGCTGGAGCGTCCCGGCGCGATGAGTTCCTCGACCAAGCGCGCCATCGTCGATGGCGAACCGCTGATCCAGGTCGACGTCTACGAAAACGGCGTGCGCGTCAGCATCCTGGAAAACTGATCAACCGGTGTTTGGAAACAAAAAGGACGGCGCCGACGCGCCGCCTTCTTCCCGACAGGCCGTACTGAACTCTCAGGCTGCTTCTTCCTTGTCGTCGTTTTCCGACTCGCCGTCTTCGGATTCTTCTTCGCTCTCGTCGTCGCCGCCTTCGCCCTTCACCGCGTCCTCGGCGTCGTCTTCGTCTTCGTCCTCTTCTTCGTCGTCACCCGAGAGTGTGGCGGCTTCGGCGTCGTCAGACTCTTCGTCGTCGCCTTCCTCCTCGTCGCCGTCCTCGTCAGAATGATCGGCGGCTTCGATCGCCGCGGCGGCGGCGCGATCGGTTTCGGAAGCGGATTCAAGCGCCTCGGCGGGAGCCGAGGTTTCTTCTGTCACTTCGATGTCGTGATCGGAATTCATGGAAGCCTCCGTTGGGTTGGGGAACACGTCCCTTTTGCCACGGAGAGATCATCGTCATATGACTGTAAGCCGGCTCGAACGGCCGGCCGGAAGATATTTTCCCTGGGCCTGCGATCTGCCTTCTTCAAACGCGATCCCGGCTCCGGTCTGGCCTGATCAACCGGCGATTTTCGAGAAATCCGCGACCTGACCGGTGGCCCCGCGGATGCGGGCGAGCAGCGCCAGGCGGTTGGCGCGGACGGCGTTGTCCTCATCATTCACGAGAACATGCTCGAAGAATGAATCAACAGGTTCGCGCAACGCGCTAAGCGCCAGCATGGCAGCGGAAAAATCTTCATTTTGAATCGCTTCGCCGGCTTGCTTCTCAGCCTGATTCACCGCCGCAAACAGCGATTTCTCGGCCTCCTCCCGGAACAGTGCCGGCTCAACGGTTTCGGCGATCACCGTTTTCTTCTTCTCCTCTGCCGCGAGGATATTGGCCGCACGCTTGGTACCGGCGAGCAGATTTTTTCCATCCTCGGTGTCGAGGAATGAGCCCAGAGCCTCGACACGGCGCACGATCTGCAAGAGGTCGTCGGACTGCGGCGCGATCACCGCGTCGATGAGATCGTGGCGGGCGCCTTGGTCGCGAAGATAAACCTTCAGGCGATCGTGGAAGAAGGCGAGGAGGTCCCTTATCTGATCCGCCCCACTCCCTGGATAACGTGCGCCAGCGCTCGCGAAGAGGGAAGCCAGCCGCAATTGAATTCGGTTTTCGACCAGGATCCTGACCACGCCCAGCGCAGCGCGACGCAAGGCATACGGGTCCTTCGATCCTGTCGGCTTTTCATCGATGGCCCAGAAGCCGCTCAGAGTGTCGAGCTTATCGCCGAGCGCCACTGCCACTGAGACCGGATCGCTCGGCACATAGTCGGACGGGCCTTGCGGCTTGTAATGCTCTTCGATCGCCGCAGCGACGGATGGCTGCTCGCCTTGCAGCAGCGCGTATTTGCGGCCCATGGCGCCCTGAAGTTCCGGGAATTCGCCAACCACTTCGGTGGTGAGATCGGCCTTGGCGAGAACGGCGGCGCGGCCTGCGAGCGCGGTAATCTCCCCCCTCGAGGGGGAGATGTCGCCGAAGGCGACAGAGGGGGTCGGTCCGACGGGGCGCAACGCCTTATCGCGGACAGAGGATGCCGGCGCTTCATGCGAAACGACCCCCTCTGGCCTGCCGGCCATCTCCCCCTCAAGGGGGGAGATCGACTTTGCCATGATCGGCGCCAGTTCTTCCGCCAGCCGCTTGATGCGTTCCACCCGCTCGCCCTGGGTGCCGAGCTTGGCGTGGAAGGTGACGCCGAGATGATCAAGCCGGGCCATGCGCTGGTCGAGCGGCTTTTTCAAATCGAGGCCGAACTTCTTCGCCGATGCGTCGAGTTGGCCGAGATCAGGCAGATCGCCTTGATCGGTCGTCCAGAAATAGAGCGCATCGGACAGGCGCGCGCGCACCACCTTGCCGTTGCCGTGGGCAATCTCCTTGCCACCGTCCTTGGCCTCGATGTTGGCGGTGAGGATGAAGCGGTTGGATAGCACATCGCCCACGCCTTGCGGGCGTGTCACGAAACACTTCTGGTTGGCGCGGATGGTCAGCCGGATCACCTCGGCCGGAATGGCCAGGAAAGCCTCCTCGAACTCGCCCATCAGCACGACGGGCCATTCGACCAGCCCCGACACCTCTTCAAGCAAGCCTTCGTCCTCGACCAGATCGAGCCCGTTGGCGAAGGCGAGGTTGCGGGCGTCGGCAAGGATGATCTCCTTGCGCCGGTCGGCGTCGAGCACGACCTTCGCCGCTTCGAGCTTGCTCACATAGTCGTCGAAGCGACGCACGGTGATTTGGCCCGGCGCGAGGAAGCGGTGGCCGTAGGTCACGTTGCCGGAGCGGATGCCGTCGATCTCGAAATCGACCACGACGGGCTCCTCGGTCTCCGGGCCGAAGGTGCACAGGATCGATTGCAGCGGCCGCACCCAACGCAGCGAGCCGGGCTTGGCCGAGGCCGGCCCCCAACGCATCGATTTCGGCCAGGGGAAACCGCGGATGATGCCCGGCACCAGTTCGGCGATGATCTCTTCGGCCGCCCTGCCCGGCTTCGAAATGTGGGCGACATAGAAATCGCCCTTCTTCGGGTCGGAATGGACATGCGCCTCGGCGATCGCAGCCAGCCCGGCCTTGCGCAGAAAGCCCTGCACCGCCTGTTCAGGCGCCGTCGTCGACGGCCCCTTGATCTCCTCGTGAATATCCTTCGAGCGCGCGGTGAGGCCACGGATGTCGAGGGTCAGCCGCCGCGGCGTCCAATACTCCCGCGCCGCTTCGTAGGTCAGACCCGCCTCGACCAGACCGTCGGTCAGCATCTTCCTGAGATCCCCCGCCGCCTTGCGCTGCATGCGGGCGGGGATTTCCTCGGAACGAAGTTCGAGCAAAAGATCCGGCATCACAGTCTCTCCATCCGCATGCCGTTTTCCTGTTTGCGCGTCCTCGCGTCTTCGGCGCTGCGGTCGCGCGGCTGGGCGGGGATTTCCTCGGAACGAAGTTCTAGAAGCAGGTCGGGCATCGGATGGCTCCTCACCCTCCCCTTGATGGGGAGGGTCGGCGCGTTAGCGCCGGGGTGGGGTGGCGGCGTCTCAGCCTCAAGCGCCTTCGGCGTCTCGCGGGCCAAGCTGTGACTTTCGTTCTTCCACCGCCGCATAAATTGTATCGAGCACGGAATCCAGTTCGTTTTTGATTTCGTGGTTCCAGAAGCGGATGACGCGATAGCCCTGGCTCTCGAACTATTTTGTTCGACGCTCGTCATGGCGCTGCTGATCATCGAAACTGTGGTGGGCGCCGTCCACTTCGACGATCAGCTTCAGCCGGTGTGAGATGAAATCGGGGAAATAGATACCGATGGACGCCTGTCTGCGGAAATGAGTGCCTTCAACCGGGATGCGCCATAGATGTCGCCACAGGATACGTTCCTCGTCGGTCATTGCCGCACGAAGCCGTTGAGCGGAACGCAGCTTGAACCGATCGAGTTTTGGCATGGGACGTCGCGCTGTCACCCCCACCCGCCGCTTCGCGGCGACCTCCCCCATCCAGGGGGAGGTAAAGAGCGCATAGCAACTCGGCTGGCCGCTGTCACCCTTTCCAGAAATTTTGCTCGTCCTGTCGGGGCGGGGCAGTCCGACCCGTCCTTGGATCAAAGATTTCCATGAACCGAACGCAGCGCTGGAGCGACCCACGCTCAGGCAGGGAACTATTGGCTGAACGACCATGAAAACGGCATCCACACTTCTGCAGATCCTCGCGCTCAGCGCCTGTTTCACCGCGCAGGTCCATGGCGCTTTCTCGATGCCGGGCGTAAGGCAAGCATTGCGGACGATCGACGGCGCAAGCGGTCAGAAGGCGGCGCCGATCAGGATCTCCGCCGTATTCCCGAAAGCGGTTGGCTAAGCCGCCAACCCACCTGCCTGCGTCTTCAAAAATGCCTCGCCGCAGGCTTTCGCCAGGTTGCGCACCCGCAGGATGTAGCTCTGCCGCTCGGTGACCGAGATCACGCCGCGCGCATCGAGCAAATTGAAAACGTGACTGGCCTTGATGCACTGGTCATAGGCGGGGAAGACCATCTTGTGTATCGGCAAATTGTCGTTCGAGGCCGGGGCGCCGGCATCGAGCAGCGCCTTGCACTCGGCCTCGGCATCCTCGAAATGTCTGAGCAGCATCGCCGTGTTGGCGTATTCGAAATTGTGGCGCGAATATTCCTGCTCGGCCTGAAGGAAGACGTCGCCATAGGTCACCTTGTCGGCGCCTTCACGGCCGTTGAAATTGAGGTCATAGACATTGTCGACGCCCTGCACATACATGGCCAGGCGCTCGAGCCCGTAGGTCAGTTCGCCCGCCACCGGCGCACATTCGATGCCGCAGACCTGCTGGAAATAGGTGAACTGCGAAACTTCCATGCCGTCGCACCAGCATTCCCAGCCAAGCCCCCAGGCACCTAGCGTCGGGCTTTCCCAGTCGTCCTCGACAAAGCGGATGTCATGCAGCAGCGGATCGACGCCGATCGCCGCGAGCGAGCCGAGATAGAGCTCCTGCAGGTTAGGCGGATTCGGCTTCAGGATCACCTGGTACTGATAATAATGCTGCAGCCGGTTCGGGTTCTCGCCATAGCGGCCATCCTTGGGACGGCGCGAAGGCTGGACATAGGCGGCGTTCCAGCGCCGGGGGCCAAGCGCGCGCAGCGTCGTTGCCGGATGAAACGTACCGGCGCCCACTTCCATGTCGTAAGGCTGGAGGATGACGCAACCATAGGCGGCCCAGTAGTTGTGCAGGGTCAGGATCAGCCCCTGGAACGAACGGCTGGGGTGCATGTGGGCGGGGATTTCAATCGTCACGGCGGCCTCGACAGCAAAGGCTAGAGCCTGTTCCATCCCGACGCAATCGGGACGGGGCTCTATCTATTTGTTCGAGCATGATCTTTTCCAAAAACCGGTACCCACTTTTCGGGATTATGCTCTTGCCGGCCCGTCCTAGAGACATGGCGGCGAAGCGTCAAGCAAGGCGTGTCGGATGCGGGCTGCTGTGGGCGTACCGCATGACGTTGAAGGTTTTGCAGGGGACTGGCCCATTGCCGGCTCGGAGAGCCTGCGATCTGTTCGATTCCTCACAACCAGCGACACAGGTTCAGCCATGCCCAGTTCCATCATCGTCCGCCCCGTCACACGGCGGGATTTCGACCGATGGCTGCCGCTGTGGGACGGCTACAACGCCTTTTATGGCCGCTCGGGCGAGACGGCGCTGGCTAGCGAAATCACGGCGATGACATGGTCGCGCTTCTTCGATGCCTATGAGCCGGTCCATGCCCTGGTTGCCGAAAGCGACGGACAGCTTCTCGGCCTCGTGCACTATCTTTTCCACCGCAGCACGACGGCGATCGCGCCGAACTGCTATCTGCAAGACCTTTTCACCTCGGAGGCCTCGCGTGGAAAGGGCATCGGCCGCGCCCTGATCGAAGGCGTCTATGAGCGCGCCCAAGCCGCCGGTTCGGGCCGGGTATACTGGCTGACGCACGAAACCAACCACACGGCAATGAAGCTCTATGACAAGGTCGGCGAACGCTCCGGCTTTGTCGTCTATCGCAAGCTGTTCTGAGACAGCAGCGTATCGACCCCTTTCCAAACGAAAACGGGGCCCTGAAAAGAGCCCCGTCCGCATTCGAAAGAGACGATCTCAGCCCTTCGGGGCGGGCACCGGCTCAGGCTTGACCTTAGGGGTTTCCTGCGCCGTGTTGGACTCGATCGGCGGCAGGCCTTTCATCAACTTCTGCTGCAAAGCGGCCAGCACGTCGGGATCGGGCTTCAGGGCGCGGGCCTGGTTCCACTGGAAGGTGGCTTCCAGCCTGCGGCCGACGCGCCAGTAAGCGTCACCGAGATGGTCATTCAGCACCGGATCTTCCGGCTTCAGCGATACGGCGCGCTCCATCTCGCGCACCGCGTCATCGAACCTGCCGAGCCGGAAATAGGCCCAGCCCAGCGAATCCACGATATAACCGTCGCTCGGCCTGAGATCGACGGCCTTCTGGATCATCGCCAGGCCTTCCTTCAGGTTCGTATTCATGTCGACCCAGGAATAGCCGAGGTAGTTGAGCACCTGCGGCTGATCCGGCTGCAACTCCAGCGCCTTGCGGAAATTCGGCTCGGCCTTCGGCCATTCCTTCAGGCGCTCATAGGCGATGCCGCGCTGGTAGAAGATGTTCCAGTTGGCCGCGGTCGGCGTCTTCAGCACCTCGACGGCCTTGTCGTAGAGATTGGCGGCCGAGCGGAAATCATCCTTCGAGGAATAGACCCCGCCAAGCGCCAGATAGGCGCGCATGTCGGCGGGATGGGCATCGACGAATGCCTTGAGATGCGTGATCGCCTCGTCATGGCGGCCGAGATCGGCAAGGTTGAGGCCGAGCTGCAGGTCCGAAAGCTCCTTCAGCGGTGAAGAATCGGGGATCCGCCGATAAAGCGCGATGGCGCCCTCGCCGTCCTTCAATTGCTCGGCGACCGCGGCAAGCTGCACAAGCGCCGCATCGCTGTCGGGCTTCAAGGCGAGAGCATATTGCAGGTAGAGACGAACGAACGGCTCGCCGCCGCCACGATTGAGCGCGGTGGCGAGATCGAGCAGGATCTCGGAGGCACCGTCGGACGGGCCGGAAACGAAGGGCGCAATCTTGTCGCCCTTGGCAATCCTGTCGCGCAAGGCGACGACTTCCAGCTTGCCCGGCGAAAACGCCTCGGCCTGATTGAGCACCGAGATCGCCTTGGCCTTATCGCCCTTGCGGGCCAGGAACGAGGCATAGGCCTGCGCATTGCGCATCCAGGTTTCGGGAGCCGCACCGCCGGCGGCAGTATCCTGCAACGTCGCGGCATAGATCGCCTCGGCCTTCTCGGGCATGTTGGAGGCGTCGGCGATCAGCGCGCGGTGAAAGGACTTGAACAGGCCGAACCAGTCCGGTCCCTGCAGCTTGTCGATCGATGCCATCGCGTCGGCGGCTTCACCGGCACCTTGCTGTGCCCAGCCAGACATAACGCCTGAAATCAGCCGGTCCAGATCGGATTCCAGCGACAGCTTGAGCCAGTACTGCGCTTTGGTGAAATCCTTCTTGTGGAAGGAATCGACGGCCAGCGCCAAGCGCGAGAAGCGCTCGACATCGGGCACTTCCTTGAGCTTGTCGGCATAGACCAGGGATTCGTCGAAGCGTCCTTGCGCGACCAGCGACAGCATCAGGCTTTGCTGCAGGCCGGTGTCGCCCGGGTTAAAGGCCAGGGCCTGCTTGTAATAGGCGATGGCGCTGTCGAGGTCGTTGTCGCCTTCGGCGATCCTGGCGGCCAGATAGGCGCCGGAGAACGACGAGATCTTGACCGGTTCGGTGGATTGCTTGGCATAGGCCGGCAAAGCCGAAATCGCCATGCCGGTCACAATTGCCAGCCTTGTCAGCCAGCGCGCACGTCCTTGCTGCATCATATCCCTTTCAGCCAGGCGCCGTCTCCGCGTCAGCGGGATCGACGTAGACTCGATCTTCCAGGCAAAGCATGGCCTTTTTGGGGTCGCGCTTCAATCCGCATGAAATTCACAATCGGGTCACCCGATTAACAAACCATGGCTAGAAGGGACAATCTTGCGCGTCAACGGGCCGCTGCAGCCGCGTATCGGGATAACCGCCGGCGGCGATGGTGCTGCACAGCCCGCTCCATTCGCAGCCGCCGCACGCCTTGCGCACGAGGCCGGTCGAAAATGCCTGCCGCATCCGTATCAGCATGGCGGCACCGAGATCGAGGCGGACGCCGGCATGGATTGACCGGGCCAGCAGTTCCTCCACGTCCTGCGCGGCCAGTTGGTCGCGTGCGGCCGCGCTGTCGCGCAGGCAGTGCGGTTCAGGCTCATCAAGCAATGGAGCGCAGATATCGTCCGGACCGGAAACGAGGAGGATGTCCTCGCCCCGGCTCAGGCGCTCCGCGATCCCGTCATAATTGGCGGTGAAGGCGGGGCTGTATCCCTTGCCCACATAGGTGAGCAGGCAAAGGAGGTGATGGGCGCGCAACCTGATCGTCATGGCCCGATAGTCATGGCCCGATCGTCACGGCCCGATCGTCACGGATTGACCGGCTTCGCCTTGCCGCCGCGAAGCGCCATGAGTGTCGCCGCACCGAGCGCCGACTTCAACAACCCGCCGACGATGAACGGCAGGAAGCCGAAAGTGATGGCCTTCCCGGCACCGATCATGACGGCAAGCCAGGCCGTGCCGAGCGCCAGGCAGACAAGGTTGCCGAGCAGCATGGCGGCGAAGGCAAACACCACCCTATTGCCGTTCCAGCCACGCTCGGCCAGCCAGCCGACCAGCGCGCCGGTGATCGGGAAGGCGAAGAGATAGCCGCCGGTCGGTCCGACGAAATGCTGCAAACCGGCAGCGCCTCCGGCCAGGACCGGAAAGCCGGCCGCGCCTTCGACCAGCCATGCCGCTATGGTGAGCGCGCCAAGCCGCCAGCCATAGAGCGCGCCAATGAGCGTCACGGCGAAGGTCTGCATGGTCACGGGAACAGGCACCATCGGCACCTCGATATAGGAGGACAGCGCCAGGAACAGCGTACCGAGCACCACGGCGCCGGCCTGCCAGCCAAGGGAGCGGTCCTGGAGCCGGAGTGGGCTGAAGGATGGCTTACGGGACGTGAATGCAATGTCTGTCATGGGGATTCCTTCGATCGATGGAATTATAGATAATTTCGGCTTTCGATCTATTATCGAATCCACATTTCTCCGGAGATAGCAAGCCTCCCCAGGGCAAAGACTGTCTGAAGCACGTCACAACGCGCTTCAGGTCCTTGTTTTATGGATGTCGCTCGGCCAAAAAACCGAGGCCACTTTCGGGCGACATGCATCAACCCACGATCGCGAAGGCTTCGCGCGTCGCTCCCGAGGCCGTCCTGACCGGCTTGCGGCCAATCCACTGGACATGCCGCCCCAGCGTCGCAGCGGCCGATTCGGTGTTTCCCTGCCGCAAGGCGGTCAGTATTGCCCGGTGGTCCTGATCGGTGCGCGTCTCCCACTCCGATCGCCATGCCGCGAACAGGAAGCGGGCGCTGGCGGCGTGCAGGTCATCGATGGTGGCGAGCAGCCGCGGCATGGCGCACGGCGCCAGGATCAGCCGGTGAAAGGCGCGGTTGGCTTCTTCCCATGACCTGACGTCGCGGGATTTGTCACCGGCCTTGGTGGCTTCCTCGGCGAGATCGAGAATGGCCGACGTCAGATGCGGCGCGGCATGGCGCAGCGCCAGCACTTCGAGTGCTGCCCGCATTTCAGCGACCTCCTTGACCTCGCCGAGATCAAAGGCGGCGACGCGCACCCCGCGGCGCGGCTCGCTGACGGCGAGCCCCTGCGCCTCCAGGCGGCGGAACGCCTCGCGTACCGGAACATGGCTGGTGTGGAATTCCTCGGCGACATGATCCTGGCGCAGCCGGGCACCAGGCTCGATCGCGCCGGAGATGATGCGGTCCGCGAGCGCCTTGCTGATGCGCACCGCTATGGTGTCGTCCGTGCCCTTTGCCATATTTTATAGATAATTTGCGGCAGGGCAGCTTGTCGAGACGGCGAGACCGTGGTTGCCGGCATTCCCCAACACAATGCCGGGGAAATTCCGGAGAAACGCCGTTCAGTTCACCCGGCTGATGCAGAAATCGATGACGTCGATCAGCGCCGATTTCTGCGGCGTCTCTTCCAACGGCGCCAGCGCGTCGCGGGCGATCTCGCCGAAATGGCGGGCGCGCCCGATCGTATCGGCGATGGCGCCGTGTCGGGTCATCAGGCCGATCGCCTTTTCCAGGCCTGCGTCATCGACGACATTGTCCTCGATGGCGCGTTTCCAGAAGGTGCGCTCGGCCTTGGTGCCGCGCCGGTAGGCGAGAATGACCGGCAAGGTCACCTTGCCCTCGCGGAAATCGTCACCGACATTCTTGCCCAGGTCCTTGCTGGTGCCGCCATAGTCCAGCGCATCGTCGATGAGCTGGAAAGCGAGCCCGAGATTCATGCCATAGGAGCGAAGTGCGGCGCGATCATTGCGGGTCGCCAGGGCAATGACCGGTCCAACCTCGGCAGCGGCCGAAAACAGCGCGGCGGTCTTGGCTTTGATCACGGCGAAGTGCTCGTCCTCGGTCGTCTCCAGATTCTTGGCCGCCGCCAACTGCATGACCTCGCCCTCGGCGATGATCGAGGCGGCGCTCGACAGGATGTCGAGCGCCTCGAGCGAGCCGACATCGACCATCATGCGGAAGGCCTGGCCGAGCAGGAAGTCGCCGACCAGAACGCTGGCCTGGTTACCCCAGATCATGCGGGCGGTCTTCTTGCCGCGCCGCATGCCGCTCTCGTCGACGACATCGTCGTGCAGAAGCGTGGCGGTGTGCATGAACTCGACCGAGGTGGCGAGCTTGACGTGGCCTTCGCCGGCATAGCCGAACATCTGCGCTGCGGCCAGCGTCAGCATCGGCCGCAGCCGCTTGCCGCCGGACGAGATCAGGTGGTTGGCGACCTCCGGGATCATCTCGACATCGGAGCCGGCCTTGGACAGGATCAATTCGTTGACACGTCCCATGTCGCCCGCCGTCAGATCGATCAGATCCTTGATGGAGGCGGGTTCCCGCTTCCCATTTTCCATGTTGAGAACGACACCCACGACAACTCTCCCGCCTTGGTATAACGCGTGCGACGGCACCCTTAATCCCAGTGTGACTCTAGGGCGGCGGACATGGCCACGGCAAGTGGCGAATTGGCGCGGCGGCGATGACAGCGTGTCAACCGATACCGCAGGGAGCGAGGCTCTGCCGACGATGCGAGGTGGACAGCTGGCGGTCGACAGGGTGGGGCCGCGACCATGTCGTCGCTCAGAGGTGAATCTGGGTGCCTGGAAATGCCAGGAATTCACGTCCCCGTTTACATCAGCGCCGCAAACTGAGAGTTTCGCCCGATGATAGAGCTCATCCGCACCAACGACGCCGTCATCATCTCCTTTGTCGAATCGCTGATGCGCGATGCCGGCATCGGCTGCTTCGTCGCCGACCAGAACATGAGCGTTCTCGACGGCTCGCTCGGCATCCTGCCGCGGCGCGTCATGGTCGACGCCGAGCAGGCCGACGCCGCACGGCGCATCCTGAGGGACGCCGGCATCGCCAACGAGATACGCGGGAAATAAATGTCGGCCGCGCCAGCCGCCCTCGCCCCGGACACACCGGCCCATACGGTCGACGCCTTCCATCGCGGCCGGTTCTGGCTTGTGCAGCCCAAGCACGGCGGCCACCGCGCCGGCATGGATGCGATGATGCTGGCGGCCTCCGTGCCATCCGCCTTTGGCGGACGCCTCGCCGATTTCGGCGCCGGCGCCGGAGCCGCCGGTCTCGCGGTGCTGTCGCGCTGCCCGGGTGCGGCTGCCGTGCTTGTTGAACGTGCGCCGGAAATGGCGGCCTTCGCCTCAGCCACGCTTGCCCATCCCGGCAATGCGCATCTCAGCGATCGCGCAGCCGTGCTTGTCGCCGATGTCACGGTGTCGGGCCGGGCCCGGGCCGCCGCCGGCCTCGCCGACAATGAATTCGATTTCGTCATCATGAACCCGCCCTTCAACGCCGCACGGGACCGCGCCACGCCAGAGCGCCTGCGGAAGGAAGCCCATGTCATGGAAGACGGGTTGTTCGAAAGCTGGATCCGCAGCGCGGCGGCGGTGGTCAGGCCGCGCGGCGGGCTTGCCATCATCGCGCGACCCGAACAGCTCGGCGCCATTCTCGATGCGATCGCCGGCCGATTCGGCGACGCCGAGATGCTGGCCGTGCACCCTCGCCCCGACGCGACTGCGATCCGCATCGTCGTACGCGCAGCGCTTGGCGCGCGGGGAAAACTCGCCATCCGCCCGCCGCTGATGCTTCACCCGCAGTCGGGCAACGGCCCTGACGAGCGCAGCGAAATGATCACCAATGGTCTCGCCTCGCTGTTTGGAGATTGAGCTATTCCTGGCCGCCACATTGCCGTTGGCCGGGAAATCCCTACATGCCTGCAACCATCGACCGGAGACCGTCCTCTCGTGAAACGTCTTTTCAACCGACTGCTGCCGAAATCCTGGCGCTCCACCGTCGTCACCATTCCGGTCATCCGGCTGCATGGCACCATCATGGCCGGTGGCGGCCCGTTCCGGCCGAGCCTGTCGCTGGCCTCCACCGCTGGCCTCATCGAGAAGGCCTTCTCCTTCGATGCGCCGGCGGTCGCCATCTCGATCAATTCGCCCGGCGGCTCGCCAGTGCAGTCGCGGCTGATCTTCAAGCGCATCCGCGACCTGGCGAACGAAAAGAACAAGAAAGTGCTGGTCTTCGTCGAGGACGTCGCGGCCTCGGGCGGCTATATGATCGCGGTCGCCGGCGACGAGATCTTCGCCGATCCGTCCTCCATCGTCGGCTCCATCGGGGTCGTCTCGGCCTCGTTCGGCTTTCCGGAGCTGATGAAGAAGATCGGCGTCGAGCGCCGTGTCTACACCGCCGGCCAGAATAAGGCGGTGCTCGATCCGTTCAAGCCCGAGAAGAAGGAAGATGTCGAGCGGCTGAAGGCACTGCAACTCGAGGTGCACGGCACGTTCATCGATCTCGTCAAGGAGCGGCGCGGTACCAGGCTGAAGGACGACCCGGACCTGTTCACCGGCCTGTTCTGGACCGGCAAAAGGGGTCTTGAGCTTGGCCTCGTCGACGCGCTCGGCGACATGCGCACGGTGCTGAAGACCCGATTTGGGACGAAGACGCAACTCAGACTGGTGTCGGCGCCGCGTGGGTTCCTCGGCCGCTTCGGCCTGTTCGGCTCAAGCAAGGGCTTTTCGGCGCCAGATATCGCCGCCGCGGCCGCCAGCGGCGTCATCGATGCGGCGGAAGAGCGCGCACTGTGGGCTCGCTTCGGGCTTTGAAAAGCCGGCAAAACCGTCTAGCATGAAGGCTTGAAGTCTAATGCATGGTCGTCTTCCCAAAACCGAACACACTTTTGGGCAACATGCATAACCGACCCGACCGGTCGCGTTCGCCGGCCCAGCGTGGGAGGAGTTTTGACATGCCGCAGATCATTTTCTTCACCGTCGTTGGCGTCGCCGCCTATTTCGGCTACCGCACTTTCGTCAGGGAAGCCGAACGCGTGACGGCCAAGGTGCGGCGCACCGAAAAGCAGGCGGCCAATGGCGCGATGGGAACGCTGGTCAAGGATCCGAAGACCGGCGAATACCGGCTGGCCAAGGACTGAGCATCATCTCGCACACGACTGACGCCGTGGACACCGACATAGGTTCGCGCACCTGGCATGCGCATGCCAAGATCAATCTGGCGCTGCATATCACCGGCAGGCGCCCCGACGGTTATCACCTGATCGAAAGCCTGGCGGTGTTCACGCGTTTTGGCGACCGGGTCGAGATCGCGCTCGCCGACAGCGACGGTTTCATCGTGTCCGGCCGTTATGCGCCGACAGTTCCCCTGGACGACAGCAACCTTGTACTCAAGGCGCGCGATGCCTTGCGGAAATCGGCTGCATCCGAAAGAACTCCGCCCGTCGTCATCAGGCTCGAGAAAAA
Source organism: Mesorhizobium sp. B2-4-15 (assembly GCF_006658505.1). Classification (GTDB taxonomy): domain Bacteria; phylum Pseudomonadota; class Alphaproteobacteria; order Rhizobiales; family Rhizobiaceae; genus Mesorhizobium. The sequence continues at coordinate 158,635 of NZ_VFUZ01000002.1, read as the reverse complement.
CCTGCCGGTCGCCTCCGGCGTCGGCGGCGGATCGAGCGACGCGGCGGCGGCCCTGCGCGGGCTGGCACAGACATGGGGCCTGGACATCGACGGCGCCGGACTGGCGCGGATCGGCCTCTCGCTTGGCGCCGACATACCGATGTGCCTGGCGGCAAAGCCGCTGGTGGCGCGCGGCATTGGGGACGAACTGTCGATGGTGCCGGACTTTTCAGCGTTGGGACTGGTGCTGGTCAATCCTGGAACGCCGCTTCCGACGGCGGACGTCTTCGCGGCTCTTTCCCGGCGCGACAACGAGCCATTGCCGCCGTTGCCGCGCAGTATCGATTTTCATAGCCTGCGCAACTGGCTGGAGGTCACCCGCAACGATCTCGAGCCGGCGGCCGTTGCCATGCAGCCCGCGATAGGCAGGGCGCTTTCATGGCTGAACAAGGCCGGATCGGGATTTTCGCGCATGTCCGGATCGGGCGCGACATGTTTCGGCCTGTTCGAGACCGGCAATGTCGCCAAGCGCGCGGCCGCCGAGATCCGAAGCCGCCAGCCCGACTGGTTCGTCGCGGCAACGCGCAGCATGACATCGGAGGCTGAGTGAGATGGCCACGACTGACGAGAGCCGTTCGTTCATTCCGGTGCGCATTGCGGTGCTGACCGTTTCGGACACGCGCAGCCTCGCCGATGACAAGTCCGGCCAGACGCTGGCAGACCGCATCACCGAGGCCGGCCACATCCTGGCCGCCCGCGATATCGTTACCGACGACCGTGTCAAAATCCGTGACAAGGTGCTTGGCTGGTCGAAGGACACAGGGATCGACGTCGTCATCACCACCGGCGGCACCGGCTTCACCGGGCGCGACGTGACGCCGGAGGCGCTGGAGCCGATCTTCGAAAAGCGCATGGACGGCTTTTCGGAAGTGTTCCACCGCATCTCCTACGACAAGATCGGCACCTCGACGATCCAGAGCCGGGCAACCGGCGGCGTCGTCAACGCCACCTTCGTCTTCGTGCTGCCGGGCTCGCCCGGCGCCTGCAAGGACGCCTGGGACGGCATCCTCAAGGCGCAACTCGACTACCGGCACATGCCCTGCAACTTCGTCGAGATCATGCCGCGCCTGGACGAGCATCTGCGGCGCGGAAAAGCCGCTCCGTAAGAACCAAAGGCTGAATGGCTTTCCAAGCGCCATTTCCAAAACGGAACGGCACCGGCGCCTCCGCTAATCCGCGTCACATTTTCTGCAATGCGCAACGAAACAGCCGTTGCAAAAAATCACTTCGGAGAGCGGTGTTCCTGCTTGGCCGGGGCGACCCATATCTCGGCATCGAGTTTCTTTGTCGCCAGGCCGCGCGCCAGAGCCTCGGCGCTGCCGGCGTTCTTCGACAGGGACGCGGCCTGACGCTTGCTGATCACCAGCCCTTCGGCGAGCGCCCGGTTTCCCGAAAAGACGCGGGCCAGGAACGGCGCGCGGCTACCCCGCGCGCGTGAGAATCGCGCCGCCATGGTTTGCCTGGCCGTGTGGGCGATGATCGCCTCGATCCAGCCCTCCACCAGCCGAGCGCCCGGCTCCAGCAGTAGCAGCCAGTCGCCCTTGGCCTGCCGGATACCGGCGGCGATACCGCCACTCGCCACATACTGGCAACCGGCGTGCTCGGCGACATAATGCGTCTGGTCGGTGGAACCGGTGTCGCAGACGACGACCTCGCGCACCAGGCCCTCGACCGCGCCGCCAATCAGCGAGCCGAGCGTGCGGGCAAGAGCCTCCTCGTCATTGCGGGTTTCGATGAGAACACTGAGCATGTCAGCCGAATAGCGGAAAGCCGCGCAGAGTGCCAGTTTTGCAGCGCAATATAGAAAGTTCTTGCTTTGTTCTCGTCGGCGAAATAGGAATAATTTCATGAGCAGAGCGATTCGACACAACATGGACAGTCCTTGGGAGCGGGCAAAGATGGAACCGATCATGCGTGCAGACATTGCCGCCTTCGGAGCAGGAAGAGCCGAGATGGCCAATGCGATGATCGAGCAGAGCGGCATGCGCATCCGTCCGGACCGCAACCGCGGCCGGTCGGCGGGCATCAATCCGTCCGGCCGGTTCGAACCTGTCAGCCGGCATGTTTTCGATGATGGCTGGAGTTCCCTGGAAGAACTGCCTCCATTCAAGACCGAGGTGCAGGTGGAAAAGCCGCGCACCATCATCACCCGCAATGAATCGCCCGATATCTCCTTTGACCGGTCGATCAACCCTTATCGCGGCTGCGAGCATGGCTGCGTCTATTGCTTCGCGCGGCCGACACACGCGTTCATGGGCCTGTCGCCTGGCCTGGATTTCGAATCCAAGCTGTTCGCCAAGCCGGATGCGGCGCGACTGCTCGACAAGGAGCTGTCTAAGGATGGCTACCAGCCGCGCACCATCGCCATCGGCACCAACACCGACCCCTACCAGCCGATCGAGAAGCAGTACCGGATCATGCGCGAGATCCTCGAAGTGCTGGAAGCGCGCGGCCATCCGGTCGGCATCGTCACCAAATCCGCTCTGGTGACGCGAGACATCGACATCCTGTCGCGCATGGCCGAACGTGGGCTCGCCAAGGTGGCGCTGTCGGTGACGACAATGGATCGCATGCTGGCCAGGACGATGGAGCCGCGGGCGTCGACGCCGACCAAGCGGCTAGAAGCGATCAGGCAGCTTTCGGATGCCGGCGTTCCAACTTCGGTGATGGTGGCGCCGATCATCCCCGGCCTTACCGACCAGGAAATGGAACGGATCCTCGATTCGGCCCGTGCCGCCGGCGCGCGCGAGGCGGGCTATGTCGTGCTGCGCCTGCCGCTGGAAGTCAGCCCGATCTTCAAGGACTGGCTGCTGCGCCACTATCCCGACCGCTATCGCCACGTGATGTCGCTGATCCGCTCGATGCGCGACGGCAAGGACTACGATTCGGAATGGGGCAAGCGCATGAAGGGCGCCGGACCCTATGCCTGGCAGATCGGCCGCCGCTTCGAGATCACCGCCAAACGACTCGGTCTCAACGCCGAGCGGCGCACCCTGCGGACCGACCAATTCGTCGCGGCCGGAAAGGACCAGGAGCAGTTGATGCTGCTCTGAAGACACCAAAGCGCTGCGGCAGTTTCATTGCTGCCAAGCAAAAAATCCCGTCCGGCCTGCCCCGGCCTGCAGACGGTGCCCTCCCGGTCCGGCGCCCCACCCGACCCGGAGGGACTTGCGGAGAATCGGAGCCAATGCGAACCTCGCCGCAACATGGCTCGCGCGCGTTCCGATTCTCCGCTTCTCTTCGAAATCGTCGAGAAACCCGATTTCTCCTTCGAGATGAAGGCGATGGCCGACGGCCTTTGGCCGGTCGCGGGGATGGATGAGGCCGGCCGCGGTCCGCTGGCCGGGCCTGTCGTCGCCGCCGCGGTGGTGCTCGACCCCGCCAACATCCCCGAAGGCCTGGACGATTCCAAACGGCTCAGCCATTTGCAGCGCGAGGCGCTTTTCCTGCGCATCATCGGCTCCGCGCTTGGGGTTTCGATGGCGTCGATCAGCGCCGAAGGCATCGACAACAGCAACATCCTCAAGGCCAGCCTGGAAGCAATGCGCCGCGCGCTGGTCGGCCTGCCGGTAAAACCCAAGCTCGCGCTCGCCGACGGTCGCGATGTGCCGCCGGGACTGCCTTGCGATGGGCGCGCGCTGATCAAGGGCGACCAGCGCTCGCAGTCGATCGCCGCCGCCTCCATCGTTGCCAAGGTGATGCGCGACCGCATGATGTGCGGCTGCGGTGGCCACCACGAACGCTACGGTTTCGAGGTCCATATGGGCTACGCCACGGCCCGGCATCGCACGGCGATCGAGGCGCATGGCCCGGTCGCACGGCTTCACCGCGTCTCCTTCGCGCCGTTCAGACTGGGCGGTGCCGAGGTCATTGAAGAAGAGGGCCTCGCAGGGCTGGATTAAACACTTAGTCCGCTATCGGCCACTTCCCGCATAACGCACAGCCGAATGGCTGCTTCTGATTTCGCTTAGCCAATAACGGGATCGACCGGCGCTGACCGCCAGGGGTCGCAATTTCATAGGGTGTACCATCAAGGCTTAAGCTCGGCGCCGACCTTGTCACAGCAGCGACAACTCAGCCGCTGTCCAGTGATTTCCCACCAGCTTTCAGGTGTGCACCGCTCCCATCGCGCGATTCTCACCCTTGGGAGCGTTGAATACGAAGGTGACCAGGAGAACCGCGGCGCCGTTTGCCCAGTAGTACAAGGCGTCCAGACCCTGGAGGCCGAGCGCGAAGGGCACTGCGACGAAAATAATTCCGACGAGACGGTCAACCGCCAAATGCAGCCAATATGGCAGCACACGGAACACACCGGTCCTGTGATCGGTGAACAGGGTCAGGATGAACGCGGCCACGCCGGCTGCGACCGACACCCAGAGCGCCGACGGATTGCCGCGGCCAAGTCCGAGCAGGAACGGCGTGGCTGTCAGGCTCAGCGCAACGGGATAGTCGAGGAAGGCGTGAACGGTCTTTGTGACGAAACGAATATTCATGACACTCTCCGATTGCGTTTGAAGGTTTTGAGGCAAACGGGCGCGGCGGCGGACCGATTGTGCGCCGCCGCGCCCATCAGGTCAGGCGGCAGAGCGCAGTTCGACGTCGACCTTGGGGAAATCGATCTCCGTCAACGCGACGTTGTTGGTGTAGTTGGTCAACACATTGATGGCGACATTTGCGACAATCTCGACGATGTGCGCATCGCCGAGACCGGCCGAACGCGCTGCGACAAGATCCGCATCCAGGACCTGCCCCCGCACGTCGATGAGACGACGCGACAACGAAGCAACGGCGGCGTCCAGCGCGGTTTCGGCGTTGCCCTCGCGGGCTTTGCGAATTCCTTCCGGGGACAAGCCTGCGCCCTTGCCCATCAGCGTATGAGCTGAGAGACAATAAGAGCATTCGTTCGCCTGCCCGACAGCGAGCGAAATGATCTCGCGTTGCTTCGCCGTGAGCACGCCCTTGCCAAGGGCATCGGACAAAGCGAGGTAGCCGTTCAGCACGGCGGGCGATTGGGCGAAGGTGGAAAAAAGATTCGGCACCATGCCGATTTTGGCTTTGACGCCCGCCAGCGTGGTCTGGACGGCAGCGTCGGCATGGGCAGTGTCGATAGGAGCGATACGGGGCATGTCAGAGTTCCTTGTGTTGATTGCACGCCGCTCCTATATGCAGCACTCCAGGTACTCTTCGGTGCCAATAACTTTGCTGATCGTCCCAATGGACCCGTTGGCCGCCCTCTTTACCCATGTCACGCCAACCGCTCAGACGTTCTTCACCGGGACCCTGTGCCACGCGCTGCAATTCACTGGTTTGGGTCATCTGCACATGCTCAAGGCTGGCGAGCTCAGGGTCAGCCGGAGCGGAGAGGCCGATCTCGAATTCCTTAAGCCAACCCTGCTGTTTTTTCCGCGTGGGCGGACCCATGACTTCGCGGTTGATTCCAGGCGCGGGGCCGACCTTGTCTGCGCAACCGTCGAACTCGGGGGTGCGGAGGGCAATCCCATTGCACTGGGCCTGCCAGAATGCGTGGTCCTGCCGCTCGCGGAGCATCCGGCGCTGCGGCCGGTTTGTGACCTGCTGGTCGGCGAAGCGTTCGCGGAAGGTGGTGGCCGCCAGACGGCGCTCGACCGGCTCTTCGAGTATCTCCTGATCCTGATCGTGCGACACGTCATTGAATGCGGCGTTGTCTCGACCGGCGTTCTCGCCGGGCTCGCCGACCCACGCCTCGTCAAGGCGCTGACGGCGATACACGAAGCGCCGAAGAAGCCCTGGAAGCTCGAGGAGCTCGCCGAAGTCGCAGGCATGTCACGCACGCGTTTCGCCGAGCATTTTCGGAAGCTGGTCGGTCGGCCACCGATTGAATACCTGACGGTCTGGCGCATCACGATCGCGCGCCAGCTTCTTGGCAAGGGCAAACCTGTCAAGACGGTCGCAGCACAGGTCGGCTACGACAGCGCGGCCGCCTTCTCGCGGGTGTTCAGCCGAGTCACCGGGCACCCGCCGCGCGATATTAGCCAACCACAATAGGATGCTCGCCGAAACCTTCGAAGGCGGCGGCTCCATTGCCTCCTCGCAGTCGATCTCGCGGTCGGAACGGGGCAGATTATCCGCGCGTAACAAAAAAGCCGCCAAGTTGCCCGGGCGGCTTCATGTCCGCGGTTCAAGAACCGCTCAGTTCAGCTTGGCCTTCACATCCGCGAGCGAAGCCTTGAACAGGTCGGCCCCGGCCTTGACGTCGATCTTGGCGGCGAGCAGCGCGCGGGCGGCCTCGACGGCGATGTCGACGGCGCTGGCACGCACTTCGCCGATCGCCTCACGCTCGGCCTGACCGATCTTCTGTTCGGCCAGCGCGGTGCGCCGGGCGACATAGTCCTCGGTCTTCTTGTGCGCCTCGGCGGCGAGCAGTTCGGCTTCGCGCTTGGCGGCCGCGACGATGGCGGCAGCCTCCTGCTCGGCTTCCTTGCGCTTCTTCTGGTACTGGCCGAGCAGTTGCTGAGCCTCGTCACGCAGCTTGCGTGCCTCGTCGAGCTCGCTGCTGATCCTGGCGGCGCGCGCATCAAGTGCCTTGGCGATCAGCCCGGGCACCTTGATATAGATGGCAATGGCCACGAAAATGACGAGGGCGATCGTGGCCCAAAGCGTTGCGAGAGATGTAGCGTCCATGATGCGCTCCTCACCGGGCCACGGATTTGACAGCGGCCGCGATCTCGGCCTTGCTGGCCTTGCCGCCGACAAGTGCCTCGACGATCGCCGAAGCGGTGTCCTCGGCAATAGTGCCGACTTCCTTCATGGCGTTGGCCTTGATGGAAGAAATGCGCGCCTCGGCCTCGCCAAGCTTCTCATCGAGCGCGGCCTCGATCTTCTTGCGAGCGGTCTCGGCTTCCGCCTTGGCCGCATCGTTGGCCTGCTGACCGATGGAGTTGGCGTTCTTCTTGGCTTCCGCCAGTTCCTGCTCGTAAGCAGCGACGGCAGCGTCGGCCTCGCCCTTCAACCTGGCCGCATGGTCGAGATCCTGACTGATGCGGTCGTTGCGGACGTCGATGATGCCGCCGACACGCGGCATCACCACCCTCTTCAGGAAGAGGTAGAACAGCCCGAACGTGATCGCCAGCCACAGAAGCTGCGACGGGAACGTCGCAGGATCGAATGGCGGGAACGCGCCGTGTGCTTCCGCAGGCACGCCGGTACCGAAATGCGTGTCGCCTTCCGTGGTGGCAGGCGCGGACTCTTGCGCAAAGGCAGATGTCACGAACATGGACTATCCCCGAAATTCAAGCCCCGAACGCCTTGACGTTGGGCCAGATGGCGCAAGGCTTACTTGAACAGGGCCAGAAGCGCGATGAGAAGGGAGAAAATGCCCAGAGCTTCGGTCACGGCAAAACCGAAGATCAGACGGCCGAACTGGCCATCGGCTGCCGACGGATTGCGCAGCGCGCCCGAGAGATAGCTGCCGAAGATGTTGCCCAGGCCAATACCCGCGCCACCCATGCCCAGGCAAGCGATACCGGCGCCGATGTACTTTGCTGCTTCCACGTCCATTTGTTCAACTCCTTTGGATCTAAAATTCCGTTGCGATTCCATCCGGCAGCCATGCCGGAAACTCCAATTAGTGCGAAGGATGCAGGGCGTCGTTCAGATACATGCAGGTCAGCACCGCAAAGACATAGGCCTGCAGGAGCGCCACGAGCAATTCCAGCGCCGTCAACGCCACCGCCATGGCCAGCGGCAAGATCGAACCCGCAACGCCAAGCGCACCCAGCGCGCTCAGGCTGACGACAAACCCCGAAAACACCTTCAGTGTGATGTGACCGGCGAGCATGTTCGCGAACAGACGAACCGAGAGGCTGACGGGGCGCGATACGAAGGAAATCACCTCGATCGGAACAACAAGCACCATCATCACGAGGGGCACGCCCTTCGGCACGAACAGCTTCAGGAAGCCAAGGCCATGCTTCATGAAGCCGTAGACGATGACGGTGCCAATCACCAGGATGGCCAGGCCGAAGGTGACGATGATATGGCTGGTAACGGTGAAGAAATAGGGGAACAGGCCGAGCAGATTGGCGACCAGCACGAACATGAACAGCGAGAACACGAAGGGGAAGAACTTCATGCCCTGCGTGCCGGCGGCGTCGCGCAACATGTTGCCGACGAATTCATAGGCCATCTCGGAGACCGACTGCAGTCGGCCGGGAATCAGGCTCCTGCTCGACGTCGTCAGGAACAGGAACGCCGCCGCCACGAACACGGTCGCGACCATGAACAGCGCCGAATTGGTGAAGGACAGGTCGTAGCCGCCGATATTAATCGGAATCAGCTTGATGATATGGAACTGGTGGATCGGATCGACCTTGTCAGCTGCCACGTTCTAACCCCGTCAATGCCGCGTACGGCTAAATTACCATTGCCGCGAGAGCGGCTATTTGCTGTCGTCCCGGTCAGAGCGCGATTTGTCGCCCTGTCCGAATTCCGCCACAACGCCCGCTGAACGCATGACATTGAGCACGCCGGCGCCAAAACCCAGCAGCAGGAAAACGATCAGACCCCACGGCGATGTCCCCGCCATACGGTCGATGATCCAGCCGATGCCGGCGCCCACCACCACGCCAGCGATAAATTCACTGGAGAGTTTGACCGCCTGGCCATAACCGGCCGCACTGCCCGCTTTCGCGCCGTCTTTCCCCTCGCGCCGGTTCGGCAGCCTTGTCGCAAGCGATGCTTCAAGTTCACGCCGACGTCGCTCAAGATCGTCATCGCGGATGCCGGCTTCATGCTGCTTGCCGCGGCCGGTTTCTCCGGTTCCGTCTGGCCTGCTTTTATCGGCCATCGTAACCCCCCTGCCCGGTCAGACCGTCACCGTCCGTCCGCTTCTAAAGTCGCCGGCAACATAGTTAGAGGGTTTGCGCCCGTCAAGCCACGGGCGGAAGTTCATTGTCATGTATTTTAGGCAATGAAATCAATCCATTAAAGAGGTGCGACATCGTGCCCGCCACGAGGATGGGGATGCGTTGCACGAATCCCCCCGGCAATGGCTCCCCAATCAGCCGCGCAAGCGCATGAAAAGATCGGCGGCTGCCGGAGCCTCAGCTCCAGCCGCCGCCATAGGTGCGATAGAAGATATGCAGGCCGATCTTGGTCATCTTCTGCATCGTGCGCGCCCAGCCCGGATGGACATACTGGGCGTAGTAATGCGTCGACGATCCGACCTCCGGGATGAAGATCTTGCCGGCGGTCACGGCGATGGCGATATCCTGCGCGGTCTTGTAGGCGACAGGATTGTCGATGCGCTTCTTCCTGCCGTCGCAGGCGAAGGAAAACTGGCAACGATTGAACCAGCTGTCGTTCTGGTAGACGACGCCGCAGATCGAGTCGGGATAGGCGGGATTGCGGACGCGGTTGAGGATAACCTGGGCGACGGCGGCCTGACCGCGCACGGATTCGCCGCGCGCCTCGAAATAGATGCCGTTGGCCAGGCATTTCTGCTCGGGCTTGGAGAAGACGCTGGCTGGAAGCGGGTTCTGGATCCACCAATGGTCACCCTTGGCCATCGGTGGAATGAAGCGGCCACTGTTGGGCTGTTCGTCCTGAAGCAGGGCTTCGAAAGGCGAGGCCTTGGCATAATCCGGCGCGGATTGCGCATAGGCGGTCGCCAGCACATCCGGATGGGAGTTGTTGACCAGGGCGGCAAGCATGGCCGGCACGCCGGGATCCGGCTTCTTGTCCTCACGCGCATGGAATTCCGAGGCGATCTGGATTTCCTTGCCTTTGATCTGCGGCTTGGCGAACGCCATCCTCAGGCCGCTGTCCATGGTCGGCCGCATCAGGGAGGAGGTCCGCTGGAAGATCGACCCGGCGTTGAAGTTCTTCGGCGGTGCAACGGGAGACACCTGGACGATGCGGCCCTTCTTGTCGGCTCGCACGACGCGGTCCTCGTCCGGCGTCGCGCTGACCTTGCCGCCCTTGCTACGGAACGAGACGGAGCCGACGCCGGGAAGGCGCACGCCGGAACCCGAGAGCGACCCGGTTATACCGGAATCGACGAACGGCATCTCGGCGGCATGAACCGAACCCGCAACGGCCCTTTCGACATAGGAATTCCAGCGCGCGGTCGGCGCTTCAAGACCGGACACCAGGCTTGTCATATCCTGGTAGGCGGCAACGGTCGGGAAGCCGATCCAGATGCCGAGGCCGATGATGAGCGGGGATACGAAGCTGCGTTTCTCACCGGCGGCGGCAACAAGCCGCTTCAACATACGTCGATGCACGGAACTCTCTCCAGGAACGCTACTGACCCCACTGGAGAGCAAAATGATGCATTAACCTTGATGGGACGTTAACGGGATCGATCGGGTCTTCTCAATCGGCTCAAGGTCGTGGCTTCGAAGTCGGGCGGTTTTGCGGCGAATGCCGGCCGCAGGAAGACCGGCCGGGCGATCAGGGCGCAGACGGAGGCCGCCAGCCAGACTGCGGACCACGACCAGAGATGCAGGAGCCCGGGAATGGCCACCGGCACCAGGAAGAAGCCGACAAAAACAAAGGTGTTGGCAAGACTGAGCGCGGTTCCGACATGGCCGGTTCCGGCAAGTGTGGCGAGCTCTGTATAGGCGACGCCGTGCCAGGCGGAAACCGAGATGCCCGCGACAATGAGCATCAAGGGAAGAACCGCGATCAGCAAGGACTGGCCGCTCGGTACAGCGGGGTTGGCCAGGACCAGCAGCCAAAGCACCATGAAGGCGAACGCGCTGAGCGCACTGCATGAGCGGAGAAACTGGCGGCGGTTGCCACGGCGGTCGGTGAAGCGGCCGCTCCAGACGCGCATGACCATGGCGCCGACCTGCACGGCAGCGAGACTCGCGCTGCTCGCCGCTGTCCCCAGCCCGGCGAAGTCGTGCAGGAACACCGAGGCGAAAGTGAGGACCGCCACCTGTGGGAAGCATAGCAGACCGATGGCGGTCGCGATGCGCCAGACCTCGATGTTGCGCAAGGGCGCCGGTCCGGCCGCGGCCGATGAGGCGACATGTTCCCCAGGCGCCGTCGGCGGTTCGTGGAGCCAACGCCAGGCGAACAAGGCGGAGAGAGCGGATGCGCCCGCCAGCAGCCCGAATACGGCGGCAAAGCCGAACGCCAGGGCAAGCGAAGGCAGGACGAGTGCACCCAGACCGCCGCCAAGCGGCACCGCCGTCTGCCGGATGCTCATGGCAAAGCCGCGCTCGTTTTCCCGAAACCAGCCCATGATGGCGCGGCCGCTCGAGCCATTGACGCTGCCGCCGAGCAGCCCCGCGAGCAGAAGGCTTGCCGACAGGAGCGTGACATCGGGAACGCCGGCTTTTGTCGGCACCACCAGCATCGCCATGGCGAGGAGCCAGGTCGCCGTCGCGCCGAGCCCGATCAGAAGCACGCGCCGGTCGCCCCAGCGATCGGTGAGCAGACCCCAGGGCAGTTCGCTGAGCGCCACCCCCAGCCCGAGAAGGCCGAGCGCCACGCCAAGTTCGGCGTTGCTCAGATGGTAGCCCTGGCGAAGCACGACGGCCGTTGCCGGTATGCCGGAGAAAGTTGCGGAGAAACTGGCGTTCGCGGCGACGCCGGTGCCCAGGACTTTCCACCGATGGCCAGGCTTGAACTTCCCCCCGGCAAGGCCGGCGGTCCCGTCTCGCAGGATCTGGGCTGGCTGTCGGTCGGTGCGGTCGACGATAACGGACATGATTTCATTCCCGTGACGGTCCAGCGACTTGGACCTTGACGGCATCTCTCTATCGCCATAAATCCGTCCCTAAAATCAGGAAGTTTTTGACCATTAATCCTGAAAAACAGGACTATTCCGATGCAACGCGTGACATTCGACCTGGACGTGCTCAGAAGTTTCGTCACCGGCATGGAGCTCGGCAGCTTTGCCAAGGCCGCCGACCGGCTTGGCCGATCGACCTCGGCGGTCAGCGCGCAGTTGAAGAAACTGGAAGAGCAGGCGGCGACGCCGATCTTCCGCAAATCGGGGCGCGGCCTAGCCTTGACAGAGGCCGGCGAGACCATGCTTGGCTATGCGCGCCGGCTGCTCGACCTGAACGACGAGGCGGCGGCGGCCATTCATGACGTCGAACTGGAAGGCTGGATACGGCTCGGCCTGCAGGAGGATTTCGGCGAAGCGGTGCTGCCCGACGTGCTCGGCCGCTTCGCCCGAGCCCACCCCAAGGTCAAGATCGAAGCCAGGATCGCGCGCAGCCATGAACTTGCCGAGAGGGTGATGTCAGGCAGCCTCGACATCGCACTCGCCTGGCACAACGGCGACACACTGCCTTACAGCCAGCACGTCGCCGATGTTCAAATGCGCTGGATCGGCCCGGCAAAACGCATCGAGAACGGCCTGCGTGACGGCGAGCCCCTGCCGCTGGTCGCGTTTGAGGCGCCCTGCCTTCTGCGCACGGTGGCGACCGAAACGCTCGACCGCGCCGGGCTGCCCTGGCGCATGGCCTTCTCAAGCCAGAGCCTTGGCGGCATCTGGGCGGCAGTGGCCGCAGGGCTGGGACTGACGATCCGCACCGACATCGGCCTGCCGGCCAGCGTCAAGGCGATGATGCCGGAGATCGCGGGCCTGCCGGCGCTGCCGAAAATGGCGTTGTTCCTGCATCGCCGGGATGCCGAAATCGAGCCGGTGGCGGCTCGCCTCGCGGACATATTGATGGAAGCGGCGCGACAGGCACTGCCGGAAAACACGAGGGCCAGCGAAACCGGTCTGCGGGCCGTGGCCTGATCGGCGCCGAGGTTCAACCGCGCTTCTTGGCCCGGCCGGCGAACGGATTGTCCGAGGTGCGCAGCGCGATGCGGATCGGCACGCCGGGCATGTCGAAGGCTTCGCGCAGGCTGTTGGAGAGATAGCGCACGTAGGACTGCGGCATCGCGTCCGGCCGTGAACACTGGACCACGAAGCCCGGCGGCCGCGTCTTGGCCTGGGTGACATATTTGACCTTCAGCCGGCGCCCGGCAACGGCGGGCGGCGGGTGATGCGCCAGGATGGCCTCGAGCCAGCGGTTGAGCTTGCCGGTCGAGACGCGGCTGTTCCAGACCTTGTGGGTCTTCAATACCGCGTCCATAAGCTTGTCGAGGCCACGCCCGGTCTCGGCCGAGACCGGCACCGCCTGGATGCCGCGCACCTGCGGCAGCAGCCGCTCGGTCTTCTCGCGCAGTTCCGCAAGCAGTTCCTGCGGGTGGTCGATCAGGTCCCATTTGTTGAAGGCGATCACCGGCGCCCGGCCCTCGCGGACGATCAGGTCGGCGATCTGCAGATCCTGCTTCTCGAAGGGAATGGTGGCATCGAGCACGATGATGACGATCTCGGCGAAACGGATGGCCCGCAAGCCATCCTGCACCGACATCACTTCCAGCTTTTCGTGAATCCTGGCCTTGCGGCGCATGCCTGCCGTATCGAACAGTTTTATCCGGCGCCCGCGCCAGTCCCAATCGACGGAGATGGAATCGCGGGTGATGCCGGCTTCCGGCCCGGTCAGCAGCCGCTCCTCGCCGATGAGCGCGTTGATCAGCGTCGACTTGCCGGCGTTCGGGCGGCCGACAACGGCGATGCGCATCGGCTTGGTATCATCATAGGCAGGCGCATCCTCGGCATCCGGATCGGCAATGTCCTCGCCGATCAACACTTCGCTGGCGGCGACCTCCTCGTCGCCCTCATCGTCCTCGCCGAAGGCGCGCTCCTCGCCGAGCGCCGCGATGACCGCATCGCGCAGATCGGGCATGCCCTGGCCGTGTTCGGCCGAGACCGGGATCGGCTCGCCGAGGCCGAGTTCCCAGGCCTCCAGCATGCCGCCCTGCGCGCCCTTCGCCTCCGCCTTGTTGGCGACCAGAACGACCGGTTTGCCGGACTTTCGCACGATCTCGGCAAAGGTCCTGTCGTCCGGGAGCAGGCCGGATTTGGCGTCGATGGTGAAGAAGATCAGATCCGCCTCGCGGATGGCGATCTCGGTCTGCGCGCGCATGCGTCCGGGCAAGGTCGAGGCGCCGGCGTCCTCGAAACCGGCGGTGTCGATGACGTCGAAATGCAGGTCGTAAAGCTTGGCGGCATGGACACGGCGATCGCGTGTAACACCCGGTGTGTCGTCGACAAGCGCAAGCTTCTTTCCGACCAGCCGATTGAAGAGAGTCGATTTGCCGACGTTAGGCCGGCCGATGATGGCTACCTTGAATGTCATCCGAAATCACGACGCGTTGCCCGAGCCGCGGATCAGCTCGGACATCAAGGTCGCCCGCTCGCGCGTGTTGCGAGGGGCGCCGTCATCGGCGGCGATCTGGTCGAACAGCTTCAGCGCATCCTGGGTCTTGCCCTCCTTCCAGGCGGCAAGGCCGAGAGCCTCGCGCGCGGTATGACGCAGCGTGTTGGTGTCCGATGTCAGCGCCTCGACGCGGCTGGAGACATCGGCGAAAGAGCCGTGGTCGACAAGCAGAAGTGCTGCCCTCAGCCGCGCCATGTCGCGAATGCCCTGGGGGATGGCGGTGTCGGCCGCGACCTCGTCGAAATCCTTGACGGCGGCATCGACGTCGCCCTTGTTCGCCTTGACGGTCGCGGCGCGCATGCGGGCAAGCAGCGGATAGGCGCCGTAGCCATCCTTCTCCAACTGATCGAGCGCGGCCAGTGCCTCGTCGTTCTTGCCGTCATTGGCAAGCTTCAGGGCCTGCGAGAAGGCGTCGCCGGATCGGTTGGCGCGTGTCTCGTCCCAATAGCGATAGCCGACGAAGGCGGCGGTGCCGAGCACCACGAGCACCGCAATGGCAAGCAAGGCCGGGCCGAAACGGTCCCACAGCGCCTGCGCCTGCTCGCGACGGATCTCGTCGTTGACTTCACGGATAAAACTGTCGTCGGACATCAATCAAACCATTCCTGCCCCGGACCGGGGCGGTTCATGAGCCCGCGTTTTAGCGAAATTTTGTCGGCATGGAAGGGGTTCGACCGGAAAATCGCCTATTCCCCGGGGCAAACGGATGTTTGCCCAGGCCAAACGGACGAAAAGGCCAATCGCATCAGCGCCACATTTAGGCGATAGCCGGCTTTCTGATTGCCGGAGCCTGTAAATTTTGCCTGTGTCTTGTTTGTGTCGCGTTGTCGCGTTCTCGCTTGCCTCGCTCTCCGCCGCCGGCGGGGCTCTGGCCGATCCTCCCGCGCCACCGATGCCGGCAAAGCCGAAGCAGGTCGTCATCATCTCGTTCGACAGCGCCCGCGATGTCTCGCAGTGGAAGCGCAGTCGCGCGCTGGCACAGCGCACCGGCGCGCATTTCACCTATTTTCTATCCTGTGTCTTTCTGCTGTCGCCAGAGACGCGCAAGGAATACACCGCGCCAGGCAAGTCAGCGGGCAAATCCAACATCGGCTTTGCCGCCTCCAAGCAGGAAGTGGCCGAGCGGCTCGAACAGATCGGCCTTGCCGCCCGTGAGGGCCATGACATCGCCAGCCACGCCTGTGGCCATTTCGATGGCAAGGACTGGAGCAAAGCCGACTGGCTGAAAGAGTTCGCCTCGTTCGAGCATATTCTCGAGAACGCCTACACGATCAACGGCATCACGCCCGAACCGGAAGGCTGGCACGCTTTTGCTCGGCATGCGGTGATTGGCTTCCGTGCCCCCTATCTGTCGACCAGCAAGGCGCTTTACGAAGCGTTGCCCGCCGCCGGCTACCAGTTCGACGCCAGCGGCGTCTCACAGGGCCCTGCCCGGCCACCGACCGTCGGCGGCATCACCCGCTTTTCACTGCCGCAGATCCCGGAAGGGCCGAAATCGCGGCCAGTGATCGCGATGGACTATAATCTCTATGTCCGCCACTCGGGCGGCTTCGAACGGCCAAGCCAGGTGGACGAGTTCGCCAACCGGACGTATGACGCTTTCCGCGCAGCCTTCGACGCACAATACCAGGGCAAGCGCATTCCGCTTGAGCTCGGCTTCCACTTCACGCTGATGAATGACGGCGCCTACTGGAATGCGCTGGAGCGCTTTGCAGGCGAGGTCTGCGTGAAGTCCGATGTCGAGTGCATCAGCTTCCGCGACTATGTCGAGCGGCAGGGAATGAAGCCCAAGGCCGTGGGCGGCTGAACCGACGCCGCCTTTCCGAACCTCAGGCGGGATCCTCTGCACCCTGTCTAGCAAGGTAGCGTTGATCAATGTCCGGCAGAGGTTCGCCTTCCAGCGTCGCTTCGAAAGCACGCAGGCGCTTATGAACCGACTGCAGCTCGACGATGGTCGACCAGGAGGTGAGCAGGAACTGCAGCGAGCCCGTCACCTTGCCGAACGCATTCGATATCTGGTTCAGCGCGCCGAACGTTATCTTGTGCGCGACCAGCGACGGACCCAGGATCAGCAGCGAGAAAATGTTGTCGGCCTGCAAGTAGGTGTACCGGACGACGTTGAAATAGATATAATGGAAATAGAGCCTGAAATAGTTGTGTCGGACATTAGCAAACAGCTCGGCCGTGGTGGCGGGTTGCGCCCGGTCCGCGTGATCCTCGCCGTAAACGAGCTCCTTGCGGTAAGCGGCTTCGACACGCTGGTTGCGGAATTGCAGCCCCGGAAGTTTCAGGCCGGCAATCATCACCGAGATCGTTCCGAACAGACACCAGGCGAGCGCCGCGACCACCAGCGGCTGCGGAATCGCGCCGACGATCGGCAATTCGCTGATATGGGCCTGCAACTGGATCATGACCGGCAAGAAGGCGATCAAGGTCATGATCGACTGGACGAAGCTGGAGCCCAGATCTTCCATGATCTGCGAGAACCGCATCGTGTCTTCCTGGATGCGCTGCGAGGCGCCCTCGATATGACGCAGTCTGGTCCAGTTCTCGATGAAATAGTTGTTCATCGCCGTGCGCCAGCGGAAGATCCAGTGGCTGACGATGAAGGCATTGACGACCTGCACGTTCATGCCCACCAGCGCAAGCCACGAGAAGTCGGCCAGTCCGGTGTAGAACTCGCCATTGGTAGACTTTCCCGTCCCCGACATCAGCCCTTGCACATAATCAAAGAAAGGGCCGTACCAAGCGTTGACGGCGACACTGACCTGCACATTGAAATAGATGAAGAACAGGATGACCGCGGTCATCAAGATCGACCAATTCTGCCATGGATGCGGCGAGTACCAAGCCCAGAACGCGTAGAAGATGGCCACGCATGCCACGAAATAGATGTAGAACCAGAGGAACGGCTTCGACACCAGAACGGCGATGCCGATGATCGGCGGTGTCCCCGCAGCGGCCGGCGGCAGGCCAAACACAGCTCCCAGTTGCTCACCACCAAAAAACCAGAACAGGATCGCCGCAAGGCTCCAGACGGCGGCCGAAGAAAAGAAGAGCTTCGGCCGCGGGAAGAAGGATACGAACACTGGGGCGAATTCCTCGATCGATGCGCAAATCAGCTGATGATGGCGGGCATAAAGTCACACATTAGGGGGAAAGAAAATGCCTGCCCGATACCCGGCACAGAGCAAGACCACAAATCATGGCGATTTTGGCGCGGCCGACCAGGTGATGACGCCGGAAACGACCAGCAGGGCCGCGGCGACGATCGAAGCGAGAAAGAAATCGCCTGACATCTGGGCCAGAAACCCGGCGGCGATGGGGCCGATGATCTGGCCAAGGCCGAACGACGCCGTCATCAAGGCAAAGATGCGCCGGGGCGCCCTTGGCGCCTGCTGCCGCGCTGCCTGCAGGCCGAGCGCGGTGATGGCAATGAAGGTGCCGCCGAGCAGCAGGCCGCCAAGCAGTGGCCCCGAATATCCGCCAAGCGCCACGCTGGCAGTGACGCCGATCACCTCGATGAAGCACGCCAGCGCATAGGCGCCATAGAGCCCGATCCGCGTGGCGATCTTCTGCCAGAGCCAGGTCGAGGGAAAGCCAGCGAGGCCGGCGACCATCCACACCATGGCCTCGAAAACGCGGCTGCCACCGCCTTGCCGGACGATGGCGACCAGGAATGTCGCGGTCACCACATAGCCAAACCCAAACAGGCCGTAGGCGACGATGACCTTCATCAGCGACCGGTCTTTCGGCAGTGCCGGCTCGCGGCTGGTTTCGCCATTGGCGAGCGGGCCTTCGTTTGCCAAGAGCGCGACGACCACGAAACCACATGCCGAAATGGCCGCCGACCAGAGCCAGCCGGCTGCCCAGCCGGCATGCCCGGTGACCAGCACCGCCATCATCGCCGCCGATATCGCGATACCAAGGCCGACGCCGCCAAAATGCCAGGCCTGCAGGTCGCCACGACCGGCGGCGGCAATATGGCTGAAAACGATGCTGGCCATGAATACCATGACGAAGGCGCTGGCGAGACCCGCCAGAAAACGGATGACGAGAAAGGCGACCATTGTGTCGGTCAGCCCCATCAGCGCGGCAAGCACGGTGCTGGCGCCAAGACCTGTCAGCATCAGCAAACGCTCGCGCCCATGCGCCCAACCGCCAGCCGCGGCAAGCGCGCCGACGAGGTAGCCGAGATAATTGGCGGAAGCGATCCACCCGGCATTGGCCGGCGACAGATGCAGTTCTTCCATCATGCCGGGCAGGATCGGCGTATAGACGAAACGGCCGATGCCCATGGCCACTGCCATGGCAATCATGCCTGCGAAGGCGAAACGCAGCGCTGTGGAGTTGGCCGATTTCATTGCAGCGCACAATAAATGCAGCGACCGGTGAAACAATCCGCCTTTCATTGGGCCAGCGGAGCCTTGGCGCGCCATGCTCCGCTCGACTTTTGCTTGATCCCGAACGCGTGGCGTCCGTTCAGCAGCGGCCGCCGAAACCGGCGTGAAATGAAGCGGTCTCATGCACGGTCCGCCGCGCCGTCAGCCTGAACGGCACGTCAGCGAGTTCACGCTGCGACATGGTGTTCAGCACCGGATGCGACAGCGGATCGGTCAGCCATCTCCGCGTATCGCCGTCGCAGCGTGGCTCATGCGACGCATTCGCGGCGAACATGACCTTCAGCGACGACAACAACCTCAACATTTCCGGCTCCGCGGGTCTCCCATCAACAAGGTCGGTCGTTTCGGCCTGTCTTTCAATTGAGATTTCGGTCGGGTCGGTTTAGAAAAACTCAAATGGCCATGCTCAACCGCATCCATCTCAACGGCCTTCGCGCCGTCGAAACCGTCGCCCGTCTCGGGTCGCTCGCGGCGGCCGCCGGCGAGCTCAACGTTTCCGTCAGCGCCGTGAGCCAGCAGATAAGCCGCACTGAAAAGCAACTCGGCCAGGCGCTGTTCGAGCGCACGGCGAGCGGTCTGGTGCTGACCGAATTCGGCGCCCTCTTCGCCACCCGCCTTGGCGCGGGGTTTCGCGAGCTTGCCCACGCGGTGGCGCTGGCCGATGAGGCGACCCAATGCACGCTGGTGGTTTCGGTGGCACCGGCCTTCGCCTCGAAATGGCTGCTGCCGCGGCTGTCGCGCCACTTCACCCGGCATCCCAATGTGCTGCTCCGCATCGACGCCTCCGTGCGTCTGGCCAATCTCGACCATTCCGACATCGACATCGCCATCCGGCTTGGCGACGGCAAATGGCCGGGCGGGCGAGCAGAACTGCTTTTGGCGCAGGAGATCTTCCCGGTCTGCGCGCCATCGATCGCTGGCAAATTGAAATCGATCGAGGATTTGGCGCTGACCTGCGCCATCACCGACGAACGGGCGATGATCAACTGGGAAAGCTGGTTCGCCGCCGCCGGCGTTCCGCCCGTCACCTTCCAGAAAGGCGCGCGCTTCACCGATCCGATGCTGTGCCTGGAATCGGCGATCGCCGGCCATGGCGTGATGCTGGGCTGGCAGTTGCTGACGGCCGATGCACTGGCCGACGGGCGGCTGGTGGCGCCGTTCGGGGTCCGCGCCCAGAGCGGGCTCGGCTATTGGCTGGTCACCTCGTCGGCCAAGACCGAAAGCCGCAAGGTCCGGGACTTCAAGGTCTGGATCAAGGAAGAGATCGAGGCGACGATGGCGCAGTTCGGATCGGCGACTGCAGGACCTGCTGGCACGAACGCGGTGGAAAGCGGCGTGGCACCGGTCTATGTTGAACGAGACATCCCACTACGACAGGCAGGATCATGACCACACATTCGCGCGGCGTTTCCGCAACGATCGACCCGGTGAAGCTCGACAGGCTGGCGGAGGTCGCCATCAAGGTAGGCCTGCAATTGCAACCCGGACAGGATCTGGTGCTGACATCGTCGATCGCGGCGCTGCCGCTGACCAGGCGCATCGTCGAACACGCCTACAAGGCCGGCGCCGGACTGGTGACGCCGATCTTCAACGATGACGAGATAACGCTGGCGCGCTACCGCTTCGGCGCCGAGGCCGGCTTCGACCGCGCCGCCGGCTGGCTGTATGAGGGCATGGCGAAGGCCTTTTCCAACAATGCGGCGCGGCTTGCCGTGCGCGGCGAGGATCCCTCGCTGTTGTCGGCGCAGGACCCGGCCAAGGTGGCGCGCGCCAACAAGGCCAATTCGGTGGCCTACCAGCCGGCGCTGGAAAAGATCACCGGCTTCGACATCAACTGGAACATTATCGCTTATCCCGATCTGGCCTGGGCCAGGCAAGTCTTCCCGGACGACGCCGACGATGTCGCCGTGGCGAAGCTCGCCGACGCCATCTTCGCCGCCTCGAGAGTCGACGTCGAGGATCCGATCGGCAACTGGAAGGCGCACAACGCAGCACTGCGCGGCCGCACCGAATGGCTCAACGGCCATAATTTCCACGCCCTGCACTTCACCGGACCGGGCACCGACCTGACGGTCGGGTTGGCGGACGGCCATGAGTGGATGGGCGGCGCCTCGACGGCCAAGAACGGCATCACCTGCAACCCCAACATCCCGACCGAGGAAGTCTTCACCACGCCGCATGCAAGGCGCGTCGAAGGCCATGTCTCCTCCACGAAACCGCTGTCCTACCAGGGCACGCTGATCGACGAGATCTCGGTGCGTTTCGAAGAAGGCAGGATCGTCGAGGCCAAGGCGTCGAAGGGCGAGGATGTCTTGAAGAAAGTGCTCGACACCGACGAAGGCGCGCGCCGCCTCGGCGAAGTGGCACTGGTGCCGCATTCCTC
This sequence comes from Mesorhizobium sp. B2-4-15, assembly GCF_006658505.1. GTDB lineage: Bacteria > Pseudomonadota > Alphaproteobacteria > Rhizobiales > Rhizobiaceae > Mesorhizobium. The sequence continues at coordinate 137,537 of NZ_VFUZ01000002.1, read as the reverse complement.
CCCGATCTCGAAGAGCGGGCTGTTGTTCTTCAACACGCTGTTCGACGAGAACGCCGCCTGCCACATCGCGCTTGGCCAATGCTATTCGAAATGCTTCGTCAACGGCGCCTCGCTCAGCCAGGACGAGATCGCGGCGCGCGGCGGCAACAAGAGCTTCATCCACATCGACTGGATGATCGGCTCGGACAAGATCGACATTGACGGCGTCAATAAGGACGGCAGCCGCGTGCCGGTGATGCGCAAGGGCGAATGGGCCTGAGCGAGCCGTGGAGGTGTGATGGCCTTCGACATCAAGGTGAAGCGCGTCTATGAAACGCCGGAACCCGGCGATGGCCAACGCGTCCTGGTCGACCGCATCTGGCCGCGTGGTGTCAGCAAGCAGGACGCCGCGCTGACGCAATGGCTGAAGGACATCGCACCGAGCGACGACCTGCGCAAATGGTTCGGCCACGAGCCGGCGCGATGGGAAGAGTTCCAGAAGCGGTACAGAGCCGAGCTCGACGGCAATGACCAAGCAGTGGCGGAGTTGCGTGCCTTGCTTGGCAAAGGCGGGGTGACGTTGCTCTACGGAGCGCATGACGAGGCGCACAACAATGCGGTGGCGCTGGCAGGGTACTTGCGCGGGGATTGAAACGGTTTTTGAAAGCTGGCGGGACAGCGCCCCCCTCTGTCCTGCCGGACATCTCCCCCAAAAGGGGGGAGATTGATGTCGCGACGGCTTTCGCCAATTTTCAACGTTGAAGACGAAGGTCGGACAGCGGAGCTGCCAATCTCCCTCCTTGTGGGGGATGTCCGGCAGGACAGAGGGGCGCGAAGGATCGCCGCCTATCTACTTTGCACCAACCGCCTGCTCATAGACATCCGGCTTGAACCCGACGAGAATACTGTCGCCGAGTTCCAGCACCGGGCGCTTGATCATCGTCGGCTTGGCCAGCATCAGCGCCTTGGCCTTCTTTTCGTCGAGCGATTGCTTGTCTGCCTCCGGCAGCTCGCGGAATGTGGTGCTGCCCTTGTTGAGCAGCTTTTCCCAGCCGACCTTGCCGACCCAGTCATTCAGCCTGCCCGCTTCGATCCCTTCGGCCCGATAGTCATGGAAACGATAAGGCACGTCATGGCTCTCCAGCCAGACGCGCGCCTTCTTGATCGTGTCACAGTTGGTGATGCCGTACATGGTGATCGTCAAAGCGTGCTTCCCCTGGGCCGGCTGTCGAATCCGTCCCGCACCCTAAAACCGCCCTTCCCGCTTTTCCAGCCCGCACCCTATGTGAAGACGATTTGGAACCTTGCATGACGGCCAGGGCATTGCCCCGGCCGCCATGCTGTTTTTTCATCCTGCGGCGAAGAAAGCAGACTCCGGAAAGCCGACGGCATTGCCTCAATAGTAGAAGCGCTCTTCGGTGATCTTGCCGTTCTTGACCGTGTAAAGTGCAACTTCATCCATGGTGACGCGCTCGCCCGTAGCCTTGGGCGTTATGTCAAACGTGAAGCGCACGGCGAACTGGTCGCCGTTGACATAAGGGCCTTCGACGGAGCCGCCGTGCACTTCGTTGTTCTCTTGCCACCACTGGCCCTTCTGCTTGAGGGCCTCCTTGCCGTGGCTGACGGCCATCGGCCCCTCCATGGCCTCGTAACTGGCGATATCGTCGGCATTGTACTTTTCGGCAGCACCGACGTGATCACCCTGCTTGAGGAGTTCGGTGAAATCCTTGGCAATTTCCGCGATAGTCATTTGTGTTCCTCCTGTTCAGACGCACTCGAAGTAGGGAAGCGCTTGCTGGTCCGCCACCTTTGTCCGCACGACAGCTGACAAGCTGTGTCAGGACGATAGATATAGCCCGGCTCTGTGACGACGGTTTGAGGGTGAGCGATCGGCGCATCACATCGCCCTGAGCGGCCAACATTCCGGGAAAACGTACTTCTTCAGTCCGCGCAAGCTGTGCACAAGAACGAACTGCCGGGCGGCAAAGCTGATTGGGCCGATAGGCTGTTGCGGAATAAGTTTCTGGTCATAGGCCAGCGTCAAATGTGGAACCAAACCGCCTGAAGCTTTGAGGCCTTCGCGCAACATTTCTGCGCCGAGCTTCCTGCTCAATTCACAAACCGGTCCGTCATCGGCGAGAAGCACGAAAGGATGCTTGGCCGGGCGGCCCCTCGTCGCCGGGCGACCGGGAAAGCTCCTGAAATGACGGAAGGTGACATCAAACTCAGACATCGCGATGCGCCGCCCCGATCGGGCCGCTGCGAAGATGATTTTCTCTGGCAGCCTTTTGTAATCACCGACATGTTGCAGGCTGACGTGAAACCGGTGATACAGCAAACGTGAGCCGGTTATCTCACATTGGCCGCACAGCTGGCTTTGACAATCCGCAAACCGCGAATAGTCCTTCTGCTGCAAAAACAAGCCGTAGAAGACGCGCTCCGGCCGCTTAGGCCGCCATGGCGGCTCTGGAATTCCGAAATCGAACTCGCCTTGGTACATACGCGTACGCTCGCCAAGGAACGCTCCCGTTTTGCTCTGGCATATAGAACAAAACAGGAACAGACCTTTGAGTCAAGCGTGAATGGCAGAAACCGTAGCAGATGATGCCCTTGACCTTGAGGACATCAGGGATCGCCGGTCGGCGTCTTCGCGGCCGTTGTCCGACTGCTTGTGGCCGCCGATGGGGCAGGTCAGCCGGGCAGCATAGGGCAGTTGGCGCCACGGCGCAGGCTGATATGCGCCACGTCGCCGACGCTGAACTGGAAACCCTCGGCCTGGCGCGGCGCATCGATGACAACAGGCGCGCCTTTCTCGAGTTCGGCATGCAGCCGCAGCGTGCGGCCGTGAAAGACGACGCTGTTGACGCGCGCCGGCGCCGTGCCCGGCGCGGCCTCGGTCGTTGCCAGCAAGTCCTCCGGGCGCACGCCGATGGTCCGCACCTCGCCTTGCCCGGGTGACTTGCCAGTTTCAGAAGTTGCCTCCAGCGCCAGGGCGCCGGCGGTAAAACGCAGGCGATCACCGTCGCGGCCGACGAAATGCGACTGCAGGAGATTCATGGTGCCGATAAAGCTCGCCACAAACGTCGTGGCGGGCCGGTCGTACAGTACCGCCGGCGGCGCGATCTGTTCGATGCGGCCCTTGTTCATGACAACGATGCGGTCGGAGATCGACAGCGCTTCGGTCTGGTCATGGGTGACCATGACGAAGGTGGTGCCAAGCCGTGACTGCAGCCGCTTCAACTCGACCTGCATCTGTTCGCGCAGATGCGCGTCCAGCGCCGAAAGCGGTTCGTCGAGCAAGAGCACGCGCGGCTCGCAGACGATGGCGCGGGCCAGCGCCACACGCTGCCGCTGGCCGCCCGACAGTTCGGAAACGCGGGCGCGAAGCTTGTCGGCGAGGCCGACCATATCGAGGGCTTCACCGACGCGCTTTGCCTGTTCGGCTCCGGACAATCTGCGCAGCGACAGGCCGAAGCCGACATTTTCGGCGACGTTCATGTGGGGAAACAGTGCGTAGTCCTGGAACACGGTGTTGACCGGCCGGTCGTAAGGCCGAAGCGCCGTGATGTCACGGCCGTCGAGCAGCACCGTGCCGCTCGACGGGCTTTCGAAGCCGGCGATGACACGCAGACTGGTGGTCTTGCCGCACCCGGACGGCCCGAGCAGCGTGATGAGTTCGCCACTGATGATGTCGAGATCGACAGCATCGAGCCCGACGATACCGCCGGGAAAAATCTTCGAGACCGCCTGCAGTCGAACAAGGGGATCAGGCGCCATCGCGAACCTCGGACGGCTTCGTGGTGTTGACCCAGAGGATCCGGCATTGCTCGCCGCCGGGATTTCGGAAAGCGTGCAACAGCGTGCTCTTGAAGGCAAAACTGTCGCCGGTCTTCAGCACATATTTTGTCGAATCCACCACCAGTTCGACCTCCCCTGCGAGCACGTAGCCAAACTCATGGCCTGCATGCGCATAGGCTTCCGCGGTGCCGCCGCCGGCTTCCACCGTTACCAGCATGCCGGTCAGCGTCGCGCCCGGCGGCGACAGCAGCGCCTTGGCGATGCCCTCCGACTTCACCGGGATGGCGCGGCGGCTGTTTGCACGCACGCAGTAGAGATCGTTGACGGCATCGTCGCCGTCAGCGATCAGCGCCGACGGCTCGATGTCCAGAGCCGCGGCGAGCGGCCAGATGACCTTGACGCGCAGCGAAGACATGCCGCGCTCGATCTGGCTGAGCGCGCCGATCGACACGCCCGCCCTGGCGGCAAGCTCCGCCAGCGAAAGGCGGCGCTCGAGCCGCAACGCCCGCACGCGCCGACCGACGCGAACGTCGGCATCGTCTTTGGGCTTCTCGGCCTGTTCGTCCAGCATGTCCATGCATCGGTCCTCGTTTGCCGCGTCCCTATCGAGCAACGCAGCGTTGTCGTTCGCACGTTTGCGCTGCCCCTCACCCTTACCCTCTCCCCGTAAAAAACGGGGAAGAGGGGGTCGCCGACGTTGCGGCCAGTCCCCTTCTCCCCGTCTCTATTACGGGGAGAAGGTGCCGGCAGGCGGATGAGGGGCGGCGCAAGCTTCAGTAATCCAATCGCCTCCAACAAGGCTGGCCAGCGTCACCCACCGGCCTTCACCTTTTCGAACATCTTGGCGACATCGTCATTCTGCTTCATCGGTCCGGTGAAGATCGTGCTCTTCAGCATGACTTCCGGATCAGACGGCAGTTGCAGCTTTTCCAGTTCCTCCTTCGGTACGCCGGCGAAGGCGGTGCTGAGCGAGCTGCCATAGCCGTAGGACTGGATCAGGAACTTGCCCGACTCGGCGTCCAGCCGGCTGTTAATGAAGTCGTAGGCGAGATCGACGTTCTTGGCGTCCTTGAGCATGACGAAACCGCAGGCCCAGGTCAGCATACCTTCCTTCGGCTTCATGAACTCGACCGGCACGCCCTGCTTCTTCAGCGAGGTGGCCGACGCGTTCCAGGTCATGGCGGCGACCAGCTGGCCACTGGCCAGCGCCTGCTCGACCGACGTCATGTCGGTGGTGTAGCTCGACAGCAGCGGGCGCTGTTCGCGCAGCTTTGCCGCGACCTTGTCCATCTGCTCCGGGGTCATGTCGAAGGGGTTCACGCCGGCGAGCAGTGCCGCCACGATCGGCGTGTCATGCACGGCGTCTATGGTCGCCATGCGGCCGGCATATTGCTTGTCCCACAGAAGTTTCCAGCTCGCTTCGGGGTTCTTCACCAGATCGGTGCGGTAGAGGATCGAGGTGTTGCCCCAGTCCCACGGCACCATCCAGACCTTGCCGTCGCCCGCCTGCAAATCGGGCAGGTTCTTGAACACGGGGAAGATCGAATCCCAGTTCCTGATGCGCTTGGTATCGATCGGCTGCAGCAAGCCTTCCTTGTTCCAGCGGGCCACCTTGTCGTAGCAGGGATGCGCGATGTCGGGGCGGAAACCTGCCTTGACCTTGGTGAAGGCATCGTCATCGTCACCGAAGATGGAGGCCTCGACGCCATCGGGATGGGCGGCAAGGAAGCTCTTGTTGAAGTCGGGCAGCTCATACCCCGACCAGGTGAAGTACTGCAGCTTCTCGGCGGCCAGCGCCACGGTCGACGACAGTGCGAGCGCCAGTGCGGCAAGGCCGGCCCGGGCCTTGTGTCCGGCTATCGATTTCAGGTGGAATGCCATTTTCGTTCTCCTCTTCCTTGTTGTGGTTGGCGTGTTGTGATCAGGCTGGATTGGCGGGTGTTCGGCGCGCCGCGCCAAGCCCGCGATGGCGCAAAATCTCGGCGGTGCCGGCGATGATGAAGGACACGGCCAGGATCATCGTCCCAAGCGCCATGACGGTCGGCAGAGATCGTGGGAAGCGCAGCTGGCTCCAGATATAGAGCGGCAGTGTCGGCTCGGTGCCGGCAAGGAAAAAGACGACGATGAATTCGTCGAAGGAGATCAGGAAAGCGAGCATGAAGGCCGACAGCACGGCGGGCAGGCTGAGCGGCAGCATGACGCGCCGGAACGTCGTCCAGTCGGAGGCGCCAAGGTCGAGCGCCGCCTCGCGGACGGTCTTGGGGATGGCGGCGAAGCGGCTGCGCATGACGACCACCGTGGTCGGCAGCGCCACCAGTATATGGCCGAGCACGATGGCGACACGCGACGGTCCCAGGCCGACGAGGTTGACCAGGATCAGCAGCGATATGCCGACGATGACGCCGGGAATGAGGATCGGCAGCCGTGCGATGGCGCTGATGGTGGCGGCCAATGGCGAGCGGCCGTAGAGGTCCATATAGGATATGGTGATGCCGCACAGCGTGGCGCCGAAGGCCGCGATGGCGCCGATAAGGAGACTGTTCAGGAGCGCGCCGGACAGGGCGGAATTGCCATACAGCGTCGCGTACCACTGCAGTGTGAAGCCCTGCAGCGGAAACGCCGCCTGGATGGAATCGTTGAAGGAAAACAGCGGGATCAGCAGGACGGGGAGATAGAGAAACACCAGGTAGGCGAGCACATAGAGACCAAGCCAGCGGCCATTTCGTTGCGTGCCGAGGCGTTCCACTCTCATGTGCGGCTGCCAAACCTGCGGTCGGCGCCGCGTGCGACCAGCACCACGACCAGGATGACCAGCATGACGCAGACCGACAGCGCCGCGCCGAACGGCCAGTCATTGGCCTTGCCGAACTGCGACTGGATCAGCGTGCCGATCATTGTGCTGGCCGGTCCACCGACCATGGCCGGGGTGACATAGTCGCCGACCGTCGGCACGAAGACCACGAGGGCCGCGGCCAGGACGCCCGGCATCGAGTTCGGCAGCACGACCCGGCGAAAGGACGTGAACGGCCGCGCGCCAAGGTCAGAAGCGGCCTCGATCAGCGATTTCGGAATGGTCTCCAGCGCCACATAGATCGGCAGGATGGCGAAAGGCGCATAAGCGTGGGCAAGCGTGACGACGACAGCGGCCGGCGTATTGAGAAACGCCAATGTCGGCTGGGACCAGATACCGCTTTCGATCAGCGCCGAGTTCAGGACGCCGTTATAGGCGAGCACGATCTTCCAGGCGAAGACGCGCAGCAGGTAGCTGGTCCAGAACGGCAGTGTCACCAGGAACAGGAGCAGGCCACGCCGCGGCCCGGCGTAGAACGCAAGGTAATAGGCAACGGGGTAGGCGGTGACCACCGTGGCCAGGGTGACCAGCGCGGCGATGACCAGCGAGCGCAGCGTCACCGTCCAGTAGAGCGGATCCGAAACCACCGTGACGAAATTCGCCAGGCCGAAGCCGCTGCCCAGCAGCGAACCGTCATTGCCGCGGAAGGCAAGGAAAAGCACGAGGCCAAGCGCAAACAGAATCAGCAGGAAAGTGACAAGCGCGCCCGGCAGCAGCATGGCGAACCGGAAGCCTGACGAAGACCGGGCCTCGGACACCCGTGCCGCAACTAGGGTCGACATCGACCGGCTCACCCAAAGTTTGAAATTGCCGAAGAGTTTTTCATATTTGTGAAACTGTCAAGCGAAATCCCGAAGGCGATTTGTGACTAGCATCCACTGAAACCAATTCGACAGGGTTTGAACGGGCCACGTGAAATACCCAGAGGTTTCATACTCTTGAAAAGAACCAGTCGGATTTTGACAGGTGACCGCCACAGACCACTTGTCGGAAAGCCGGAATTTCATGGACGAGACAGCTGTCTGAATCGCCATCGAACGGGATAGACCTTTGAGCGGAATCCGGGGAAAGTGCCGCGCCGACCCGGCAAGCCGCATTTCGATGATCAGAGGACCGCACCCATGACGAACCCGACGCATCTGCCTATTGAGGGCCTTTTTGTCGGCCGCGCCAGGAGCAGCGATGCCTCGCATCCTCTGGTGGTCACGGTGCGGGATGGCACCGTCTTCGACATCACGTCGAGCGCGGCACCGACGGTGCGTGACGTCTGCGAGATGGCCGAACCAGCAAGCCACGTCCGTTCGGCCAAGGGCAAGCCGATCGGCTCGCTCGACGATATCGCCGCCAACAGTTTCGAGGCCACGCGTGATCCGGCAAAACCATACCTCCTGTCCCCGGTCGACCTGCAGGCCATCAAGGCATCGGGCGTGACTTTTGTCGTCAGCCTGCTCGAACGGGTGATCGAGGAGCAGGCGCGCGGCTCGGCGGAAAAGGCCGACGCCATCCGCGCCGACATTGCCGGGCTGATCGGCCATGACCTTTCGAAGCTCAAGCCCGGTTCGCCCGAAGCGATGGAGATCAAGGCCAAGCTGATTTCGCGCGGCGCCTGGTCGCAATATCTGGAAGTGGGCATCGGCCCGGATGCGGAAATCTTCACCAAGTGCCAGCCGATGGCCTCGGTCGGCTTCGGCGCCGATGTCGGCCTCCATCCGGTATCGACCTGGAACAATCCGGAGCCGGAGATCGCCATGGTCGCGGCCAGCAGCGGCAGGATCGTCGGCGCCACCATCGGCAACGATGTCAATCTGCGGGACGTCGAGGGGCGTTCGGCGCTGCTGCTCGGCAAGGCCAAGGACAACAATGCGTCGGCTTCCCTCGGTCCTTTCATCCGCCTGTTCGACGACGCATTCTCGATCGATGACGTGAGGCGCGCCGTCGTGCGCCTGAAGGTCGAGGGCGAGGATGGATTCTCGCTGGAAGGCGCAAGCTCGATGGCCGAGATCAGTCGCTCGCCCGAAGAACTGGTCGCCGCCGCCATGGGTCCGCATCACCAATATCCGGATGGGCTGGCGCTTTATCTCGGCACCATGTTCGTGCCCTCGAAGGATCGCGGCGAAAAGGGCAAGGGCTTTACCCACAAGGTCGGCGACATCGTCACCATCTCGTCGGAAAAATTCGGCGCGCTTGTCAACCGGGTGCGGCTGTCGCCCGATTGCCCGCATTGGACTTATGGCGCCAGCCATCTGATGCGCGACCTCGCCAAGGCCGGCCTGCTCTAGCGCTGGAGCAACCGGGGCGCCGAACGCGGTCAGGACAGCCCGCTCGGCCGAGCGCTAGGCCGAGCATACAACGCACCCGGAAAATCACCCCCAACTGATGCAATCTGATGGGTCCGTTGATGGCGCCCGGTCAGCCGCCAACTACATCTGCAGATGGAGGCTTGCCATCCGTCGAAAAAGGGAATGCTCTTGGGCATCCGAGCGGCGCTGGCAAAAGACGCAATCCGGCTGAAGCCGGAACAAGGGACAGATCATCTTCAACCGGGAGGAAATCAAATGCTGACGAGACTAAGACTTGTGCTCTACGGCCTGCTGGTCGCGCTGACGGTTCTACCGGCAGCCGCGCAGGCCAAGACGTTCTACTGGATTTCACATGGCGGCCCGGCCGATCCGGTCTGGACCTACTTCCTTGCCGGCGCCAAGCAATGGGCCAAGGATACCGGCAACACCGTCAACACCTCGTTCCACAATGGCGACGTCGCCTCCCAGCAGGAAGCGGTTCGCGCCGCGATCTCAGCCAAGGCCGACGGCATCGTCACCACCAGCCCCGATCCGGGCAGCCTCGTCGAAATCGTCAAGGAAGCCCGCACGGCCAACATCCCGATCATCAACTTCAACACGCCCGATCCCAAGGCCAACTTCAATGCCTATGTCGGCGGCGACAACGTCACCTTCGGCAAGCATTGGGCGCAGTACCTGGTCGACAAAGGGCTGGTGAAGAAGGGCGACTTCGTCTGGATGCCGGTCGAGATCCCCGGCGCCACCTATGGCGTACAGGAAGAGGAAGGCATCAAGAGCGTCTTCGGCCCGCTCGGCGTCACCTATGAAGTGACCGAGGCGACGCTCGACCAGGCCGAAGTGATCAACCGCATGGTCGATTACCTCACCGCCCACAAGGGCAAGGTGAAGGCCATCATCGGCCTCGGCGACCTCGTCACCGGCTCGATCAAGCGGGTGTTCGACCAGGTCGGCATCAAGCCCGGCGAAATCCCGGTCGTGGGCTGGGGCAATTCGCTCGACACCACCCAGGAAGTGCTGAACGGCTACGTCAATGCCGGCCAGTGGCAAGACCCGCAGGCGACCAGCTATGTCGCGCTGTCGCTGGCCAACATGGCCGCCAGCGGCATTCCTCCAGGCTTCAACGTCATCACCGGCGCGCTCTATGAAAAAGACACCGCCGGGGTCTACGACAAGATCCTGTCCGGCAAATAAACCCGCGATCCCTGGCGCCGCGCTCTTCTTGAGGCGCAGCGTCAGGAATCTTCCCTGCGCCGCGAGTTGTCCCACCTGCGGTGGGAATCGCGGCACCTTCCAAACATGTCGCGGGTTGCCTGTGGAAAATCATTCGCTCATCCAACGCCTGATCGCGCGGCCGGAATTCGGACCCCTCGTTCTACTGGTCGTCGAAATCGCCGTTTTCTGGAGCATCAATCCCGATTTCCTGTCGCCGCAGAACATCTCCAACACGCTGGCCTTCACCGTCGAACTCGGCCTGATCGCGCTGGCGATGACATTGCTGATGACCTCAGGCGAATTCGACCTGTCCGTCGGGTCCCTGTTCGGCTTCTCGCCGGTGCTGATGTGGACGCTGTTCAATGGCGGCGTCACCTCGCTGGAGATGGGCTTCGTCGTCGCGCTGGTGGTCGCCGCCCTCATCGGCCTGGTCAATGGCTGGTTCGTCACGCAGCTCAAGATCCCGTCCTTCCTGGTGACGCTCGGCATGCTTTTGGTGGTGCGCGGCAGCGCCCTTTTCATCACCGACGGCTTTCCGCAGCGGACCTGGAGCGCCGAGGGCAGCTGGCTGGCGGAAGCGCTGGTCGGCGACTTCTTCATCGGCCCGTTCCGCATCTACATGTCGCTGTTCTGGTTCATCGCCGCGGCGATCGCGCTTGGCTATGTGCTGACGCAAAGCCGGACCGGCAACTGGATCCAGGCGGCGGGCGGCAATCCCAACGCGGCGCGCGCTCGCGGCGTCAATGTCAACCGCGTCAAGATCGGCCTGTTCATCCTGTCGTCGGTCATGGCCTCGCTTGCCGGCGTCATCTCCTCGCTGCGCACGTCCGCCGCCAACCCCAACAGCGGCACCGGCTACGAACTCGAGGTGATCGCCATGGTGGTCATTGGCGGCACGGCGCTGACCGGCGGGCGCGGCACCATCATCGGCACCGTGCTCGGCATCCTGATCCTGCGCGTGATGCGCAACGGCATCGTGCTGATCGGCGTGCCTGGCCTTGCCTACAACATCTTCATCGGCGCGATCATCCTTGGCATGATGGCGCTTCATTCATGGCTGGAACGCCGGCATCAGGCGGGGACTTGAACCATGGCTGAGCCGCTCATCCGCATGCAGAACATCCGTAAGTCCTACGGCCGCGTGCAGGCGCTGGTGGATGCCAATTTCCACGTCAACGAACGAGAGATCGTCGGCCTGCTCGGCGACAACGGCGCCGGCAAATCGACGCTGATCAAGGTGCTGTCCGGCGCCGTGCCGCTGACCAGCGGCGACATCTTCATCCGCGGCAAGAAGGTGAACTTGCGCAGCACCAGCGACGCGATCGCCAACGGCATCGAGACCATCTACCAGGATTCCGCACTGGTCACGCAATTGTCCATCGCCCGCAACCTGTTCCTGGGGCGAGAGCCGATCAAGCCGCCGCGCTTCCTCAACCGCATGGACCAGGAGGCGATGAACACGGTCGCCCGCGACCTGCTCAAGCAGGTCGGCATCTCCAAGAACATCCCGCCGACCACGCCGATCGGCTCGCTCTCCGGCGGCGAGCGGCAGGCGGTGGCGATCGCGCGCGCCATGCATTTCGACAGCGACCTCATCATCCTCGACGAGCCGACCAACAACCTTGGCGTGGCCGAAACACAGGGCGTGCTGAGTTTCGTGCGCAACGCACGCGATTCCGGTCATTCCTGCATCTTCATCGCACACAACATCCACCATGTCTTCCAGGTGGTCGACCGCATCGTCGTCATGCGCCGGGGCAAGGTGGTCGCCGACGACATCGATCCGAAGAAGACCAGTGTCGCGGAAGTCGAACGGATCATCATCGGCATGTCGGACAAGGAAATCCGGGACGCCATCGCCGACGGCAAACCGGCGCACTGAGGACGGCAGAAGCCGTCCTGTCGAAAACCGTCGAATGCGAATGCGGATGATGGTGGGCAATCATCCGTCGCTCAGATCGCATCGCTTCTCACATCACCCGTCTGGCGCGCCAACGCGTCGGCGCATAGGGTTGCGGCATGAAGGCCACCGTCTCCGATATCGCCAGGAACTGCGGGCTCTCGACGGCGACAGTCGACAGGGTGCTCAACAATCGGTCCGGAGTGAGCGCCGCCAACAGACAGCGCGTCATGGAGGCCGCCAAGCAGCTTGGCTATTTGCCGGTCGCCGATCAGGTGACGCTTCCCTCCAAGCCCGCAAACCTCGAATTCTTCCTGCCGATCGGCAGCAACGCCTTCATGCAGGATCTGGCAAGGCACATCGAGGACTATGCGTCGCGCCTGCCGCTGGTCGCGTCCTGCCGGATCCACAACCTCGCCGGCATCTCGCCGAACGCATTGCAGACAGCCGTGGAAAACCTGTCGCTGAGGGCTAATGGCGTCGGTGTCATCGCCATCGACCATCCACGAACCCGCAACATCCTGGGCGACATTGTCGAAGCCGGCATCCGCCTGGTGACGCTGGTGTCGGATATTCCGGCCGCCCCCCGCTCGGCCTATGTCGGCATCGACAACCGGGTGGCGGGGCGAACGGCGGCGCTGTTGATGGGGCGTTTCCTCGGCGGACGCGAGGGTCAGCTGGCGATGGTCGTCGGCTCGCGCTCCTATCGTGGGCATGAAGAGCGCGAAATGGGTTTCCGCTCGGTGCTTGGCGAGGAGTTTCCCAACCTGACCATAAGCAGTGCCGTCGAGATCAACGACGAACCGGATGCCAGCTACGCCGAGACGATGAAGGCGCTGCACGACGAACCGGAACTGCTCGGCATCTATTGTGTCGGGGCCGGACGCTCCGGTGTTGCGAAAGCCATCCGGGAGGCGCGGCCCAATCGCAAGCCGGTGTTCATCTGCCACGATCTGACCAAGGAGACGCGCGGCTACCTCGTCGACGACCTTGTCGACGTAGTCATCGACCAGAATGCCAGGCTGATCGCGGAACAATCGGTCATCCGCCTGCTCGGCTCCATTGCGTCATCGGCACCCTATCTGACCCGGAAATTTATCGAGCCGCGGCTGATTTTTAGGGAAAACGTGCCGGTGCAGTGAGGTCGCACCCGAATACGACACGGCAAATCTGCACAGCAGCTATGCACGATTCACAGTTGCCGAATCATTGGGCAATTCGTAGCTTCTGGTTGTCGGCCATCTACTCCTCCCAGATGCGATGCCGACGCTGAATGGGGTGCACCTCCTCCCGCGCCACATTCGAAATCGAGCCCGCTGCCACCTCCTCCCGGCAGCGGGCTTTTTTCGTCCAGCCGGCGGGAAGTGCGGTAGCACCCGGGCCAACAAAGGCGCCAGGCGTCGCCGCCGATGCGATCGGGAAATGACCGATAGCCGCGACGAATTTCAGCCGGCCGCAGCGCCCCGGAAGGAAACGATCAGTCCTTCCGCCATGCGCACGAATTGCGTGCTGGGGCCTTCGGTGCCGACGGTCTGCACGCTGACACGCGCGCCCTCGAACAGCAGCGACAGCGTATCGGCGAGAAGCTCGGCCTGGCCGATGCCGGCATCGCGGCACAGTCCGACCAGGCGTTCGCGCTGGGCTTCCTTGAGTTCCTTGATCACGCGCCTTGCCGGATGGTCCGGCTCGGTCAACTCAGCGGCGGCGTTGGCCATGTCGCAGCCGCGGCCGTCGGTATTGAGCATGGCGGCCGCCTTTGAAACCCAGGCGTGAAGCTGCGCGAGCTTGTCGCCCGGATGCTCCGCTTCGAATGTTTCCCACATCGCGCCGGCCTTGGCCGCATTGGCGCGCAGGCACTCGACGATGAGATCGTCCTTGGATTCGAAGTGACGATAGAGCGTCATCTTGTTCGTGCCGGCAGCTTCAGTGATGGCGTCGACGCCGACGCCTTTGATGCCGTGCTTGTGGAACATGTCGCGTGCCGTCTCCAGGATCCGATCCCGGGGACGAGAGCGCTCCACGACGCCGTCTGTCATCATGATCTCCTTTCGTTTCCAAAAAACCCTCGGCCACCTCTTGACTAGGGTGTTACCGGTCTGTAACTTCCAGAATGTTACTTACTGGTAACACCTATATCGTCCGCCGTCAATAACAAGGTCGTGATCTGGTCCTACCAGATCGAGACAGACGAAAAGATTGCCAATCATGCGGCCTCGGCCGGTGAAGAGATGAAAAACGGTTCGCGAGCATGGGCTGCGAATCGACAGACAAGGAGCCGGCCAATGTCACAGCGCCGCGATCTTACCATAGATGAAGCCGTCCGGGATCCGATGATCCGGCTGGTCATGAAAGCCGATGGCGTCGACCCGCGCGCCCTCGAAACGATGCTGCGATCGCTCGCCGATGCGCAGAACCGGGACGAACCGCTACTCCGCACGCTGGACAATACCGGGCGCCGCCAGCGGCTGTCCACCGTTGCCCGCGCATTCGGCAGGGCAAGAGCAGCAGGCGAGGCGTGTGTGTCGTGGTAAATTTCTTCATCCACCGTCCGATCTTCGCCTCCGCGATCGCCATCATCATGGTGCTCGCCGGGACGATTTGTTATTTCCTGCTGCCGGTCTCGCAGTTTCCCGACATCACGCCGCCCCAGGTCGTCGTCAGCGCCCATTATCCGGGCGCCAGCGCGCAAGTGGTGGCCGATACGGTGACAACGCCGCTGGAGCAGCAGATCAACGGCGTGCAAGGCATGACCTACATGTCGTCGACGAGCTCGAATGACGGCTCCTCGACCATCACCATCACCTTCGATGTCGGTTATTCCTTGAGCACCGCCGCCGTCGACGTCCAGAACCGCGTCTCGCAGGCGGCTTCGTCGCTGCCGGCGATCGTCAACCAGGGCGGCGTGACGATCAAGAAGCAGAACCCGAACTTCGTGCTGATCGTCAACCTCACCTCGCCCGACAATTCCGTCGATCCGGTGGCGCTTTCGAATCTCGCCTATCTGCAGGTTGTCGATCCGCTGAAGCGCTTGCCCGGCGTCGGCGACGTGCAGATCTTCGGCGAGCGGCGCTATTCGATGCGTGTCTGGCTCGATCCGGACAAGCTCGCCAACCTCGGCATCACCGCCGTCGACGTGCAGAACGCCATTTCCGAGCAGAATGTCCAGGTGGCGGCCGGCAAGATCGGCCAGTCGCCCGCCCCTGCCGGCACCGCCTTCGAGATGCAGGTCAACGCCGTCGGCCGCCTGAGCGATCCGAAGGAATTCGGCGACATCGTCGTGCGCGCCAACACGACCAGCGGCTCGCTGGTGCGGCTGCGCGACGTTGCCCGCATCGAGCTCGGCGCGCTGCAATATTCGTCCTCGGCCTTCTTCGGCAAGGACCCGACCGTCGTGCTCGCCGTCTATCAGATGCCCGGTTCCAACGCGCTCGACCTTCAGCAGCGCGTCAAGGACAAGATGCAGGAGCTGTCGACCCGGTTCCCGAAGGGCGTCTCCTACGCCATGCACTACGACACGACGCGCTTCGTCTCGGCGTCGATGCATGACGTGCTGATCACGCTCGGCGAAGCGCTGGTGCTGGTCGTCGCGGTGGTGTTCGTGTTCCTGCAAAGCTGGCGCACGACCATCATCCCGACCATCGCCATTCCGGTGTCGCTGGTGGCGACGCTTGTGGTCATGGAGATGCTGGGCTTCTCTCTCAACATGCTGTCCCTGCTCGGCATGGTGCTGGCGATCGGCCTTGTCGTCGACGACGCCATCGTGGTGGTGGAGAATGTCGAGCGACAGCTCGAGGCCGGACTGAGACCGCTGGCGGCCACCAAGGCCGCCATGGCCGAAGTCACCGGGCCGATCATCGCCACCACCGCCGTGCTGATGGCGGTGTTCATACCAGTCGCCTTCATTCCCGGCGTTTCGGGGCGGCTCTACAACCAGTTCGCATTGACGGTGGCGATTTCGGTCGGCATTTCCGCCTTCAATTCGCTGACGCTGAGCCCGGCGCTTAGTGCCGCCTTCCTGCGCCATCGCCATGACACGCAGTTCGTGCTGTTCCGCTGGTTCAACACCGGCTTCGACAGACTGTCGCATGCCTATGCCCATGGCGTGCGCCTCCTCGTCCGCCTGCGCTGGATCATGCTCGGCCTGTTCGCGGCCGGGCTTGTCGCCACCTATTTCGTATGGCAGCGCCTGCCCTCGACCTTTCTTCCGGTCGAGGACCAGGGCTATTTCTTCGTCGTCATCCAGTTGCCGGACGGCGCCTCTCTGGAACGCACCGACGCGGTGGCGCAGAAGGCACGCGACATCCTGCAGGCGACGCCCGGCGTCGACATTGTCGGCTCGATCAGCGGCCTGAACTTCCTGACCAGTGCCGCCCAGTCGAATTCGGCCGTCGAATTCGCTATCCTGAAGCCATGGGAGGAGCGCGGCCCCGACCAGAGTGCCTCGAAACTCGTTGCCGACGTGCGGATGAAGCTGCTGCAGATTCCGGAAGCCTTCGCGCTCTCCTTCGATCCGCCGTCCATCCCTGGCATCGGTACGACCGGCGGCTTCGAATTCGTCGTCGAGGACCTCACCGGCCGGGGCAGCAATGCGCTCAACGACGCAACGCAGGCCGTGATCGCCGAGGCGCGCAAGCAGCCCGAGATCAATCCGCAGCAACTGTTCTCGCCCTTCTCGACCTCGACGCCGCAGTTCAACTACGACCTCGATCGAGCCAAGGCGAAGCTGCTCGGCCTCAACCTGCCCGACGTCTTCAACACGCTGCAGATCTATCTCGGCTCGCTCTACGTGAACGACTTCAACCTGTTTGGCCGCACCTTCCGGGTGACTATCCAGGCAGACAAGGATGCACGCGCGGGTGCGGCCGACATTTCGCGGCTCTATGTGCGCAATGCTTCCGGCGGCATGGTGCCGCTCAGCACGCTGGGCAAGCTGGTACCGTTCGTGGGTCCGGAGACCGTGCCGCATTACAACAACAACGCCTCGGCCACGATCAATGGCGGCGCCGCGCCCGGCTTCTCGTCCGGTCAAGCTGTCGCTGCCATGGAACGGGCGGCCGCCACCGCGCTGCCGAGGGATTTCGGTTTCGAATGGACCGGCATCACCTTCCAGGAGCTGAAAGCGGGATCGATCGCGTCCGTCGTCTTCGGGCTAGCTATCGTCTTCGTCTTCCTGATCCTGGCGGCTCAATATGAGAGCTGGGCGATGCCGTTCATGGTGCTGCTGGCGGTGCCGCTCGCTCTGTTCGGCGCGTTCGCCGCACTCTGGGCGCGAGGCATGCAGATCGACGTCTACTCGCAGATCGGCTTCGTCATGCTGATCGGCCTGGCGGCCAAGAACGCGATCCTGATCGTCGAGTTCGCAAGACGGCGGCGCGAGGAAGGCTTGAGCATCGTCGAGGCGGCCATGGAAGCCGCGCGGCTCAGGTTGCGGCCGATCCTGATGACCGCCTTCGCCTTCATCCTCGGCGTGCTGCCGCTGATGTTCGCCACGGGTGCGGGCGCGGCAAGCCGCCAATCGATCGGCACCACCGTGTTTGGCGGCATGGTCGCCGCGACCATCCTGTCGCTGGTGTTCGTGCCGGTCTTCTACGCGGTCATCGAACAATTCCGCGAACGCCGTGGCGGTGATGAGCCTGCCGCCACGCACACTGAACCAACCGCCGAACACGCCTTCCCTCCCCTGGCGCAAGCGGCCGAATAAGATTGGAGACTGATCATGCGTAAATGGAAAATCGCGTTGGGAACGGCTGTCGCGCTGGGCGCGATCTCCGTGGCGAGCGTCCACCTGCTCGACATGGGTAACCTCAGATTGGGCGGCGCCACGGCGGGAGCGGCAACGCCAACTCCAGCGGCGTTCGTTATGCCGGTGCCGGTGGCAAGCGTCGTGAAGAAGACGATCCCCATCTATCTCGACTACGCCGCCCGCATCGAGCCAATCCGCAGCATCACCTTGCAGGCCAGAGTGCCGGGTTATCTGCAAGAACAGACGGCGCAAGACGGCGCCGATGTGCGGCAGGGCGATCTGCTCTACAAGATCTCGCCCGACGACTTCCAGGCCGCGCTCGACCAGGCGAAGGCCCAGGTTCAGCGCGACACGGCGACGCTCGATTATGCGCGGTCCAATCTCGGCCGCGGCTCCGAACTGGCCAAGAGCGGCTATCTGGCCAAGGACAGCTTCGACCAGCGCACCAGCACCTTGCGCGAGGCGCAGGCGTCGCTGGCGCTCAACCAGGCGGCCGTGCGCACGGCCGAGCTCAATCTGAGCTATTCGGAAATCCATGCGCCATTCACCGGCCGCCTGGGCCGTAATCAGGCCTCGGTCGGAACGCTGGTCAGCGTCGCCGGCACGGTGCTGAACACGCTGGTGCAGCTCGACCCGATCTACGTCACCTTCAATCCGAGCGAGACGGACCTGGCGCAGATCGAGGAAGCCCGCGCATCCGGGCCGATCGAAGTCGAAGTCCTGCTGCCCGGCACTACGGAAGCCAGCCAGAAGGGTCAGCTGACCTTCATCGACAACACCGTCGACCACTCCACCGGCACCATCACGGCCCGCGCCACCATCGGCAATGCGAAGTTCACCTTGCTGCCGGGCCAATATGTGCGCGTGCGGCTGCACGTCAAACAGCAGCCCGACGCGCTGATGGTGCCTCAGGTCGCGCTCGGCTCGAGCCAGCTCGGCAAATATCTCTATGTCGTCGGCAAGGGCAACACGGTCGACCAGCGGCTGGTTTCGCTCGGACCGACCAGCGGCGACCAGATCTCCATCCTGAGCGGTGTCGCCGAAGGCGACCAGGTGATCACGGGCAATCTGCAGAAGATCGGACCCGGAATGCCGATCTCCCCACTGCCACAGAAACCGGCTACCTGACTCCCCCGCAGGCCCGGTTTCCGCGCGGCGCCCTCGACCCTTTCTCAGGTCGTGGGCGCCGTTTTCACGAGCAGGCCGACAAGAGCGGCCACGTCGGCGCGGTCGGCCTTGGCTGGCGGCATGAAGGCGCAATAGGGATGACCGAGGCGCACCGAGACCGAAGACAGCGCGATCAGACGCCCGACGTCCAGATCGGCCTGCGCCATTACCCGCTGGCCAAGGGCAATGCCGAGGCCGAGCCTCGCCGACGCGATCGCCAGGCTGGACAGGCCGACGCGACGGCCATGCGACGGGTCTGGCGAGCGGTTGCCGCCGGATGCCGCGAACCAATCCGCCCAGGTCGGATGCGAGGCATAGTTCGGACCCCAATTGGTGTGGATGAACAGGCTCTCATGCAGATCCACCAGACCTGTGTCGCCATTGCTATGCCGGTGCCAGAACTCTGGAGCGCAGACCGGCAGCACATCATCATGGACAAGGCGGACCATCCGCAGGCCGGGATAGTGGTAGTCGCCATAGGAGATGCGCAGATCGACACCTTGGCGCATCAGGTCGACCGGATCGTCTTCCGCCCGCACGTCGATCGCCATGTGCGGGAAAGCTTCAAGAAGTGCGGCCAGTCTCGGCGCAAGCCACAATTCCGCCAGCGAGAACGGCACGCTGACCACAAGCCGTGTTCTCAAGCCGCCTTCCAGCATTCGCTGGCCGATGGCGGCAATGTCGCCCAACGCCCGCGCGGTCTGCGGATAGATGGCATGGCCGGCATCGGTCAGCGTGATGCGATTGCCCGTGCGCACGAACAATTGCTTGCCGAACCAGGTCTCGAGATTACGGATCTGCTGGCTGACCGCCGCCGAGGAAACGCCAAGCTCACTCGCGGCCAGAGTGAAGCTGCCAGCGCGGGCCGCGACCTCGAAAGCCCTGATCGCATTCAGCGGCGGCAGGCGGTCCACGTCAGCCTCCATAAGTTTTTCTTGGCCATTCCTAATAATTTTCGGCGTTGAGAGAAAGAATTTTTTGCCGTCTTCTGTGCTCAACCGATGGAGCACACGACATGAAAGACATTCTCGATCTCGACCGTTATCCGCTCGACCGCGAGGGCAGCGCCGGATGGAACCGCCTCGTAGAGCAGTCCATCGCAGCGCTCGAAGCCGACGGCATGTTCAATCTCGAAGGTTTCTTGAGGCCCGGCGTCGCCGAACAGGCGGTGCGGGAAATCAAGCCGGTGATGGACACGCAATCTCATGTCCACAAGCGGATGCACAACATCTACTTCAAGCCCGATATCCCCGAACTCGCGCCCGATCATCCCGCGCTGCGCAAAGTCGAAACCATCAGCCACACTGTCTGCGCCGACCAGATACCCGGCAGCACGGTGATGGCGATCTACGAGTATGAACCGCTGGTGCGGTTCCTGGCCGCGACGATGGGCAAGGAGAGGCTGCATGTCATGCAAGATCCGCTGGCCCGCGCCAATGTCATGGCCTATCGCGCCGGCGAGGCGCTGAATTGGCATTTCGACCGCTCCGAATTCACCACGACGCTGCTGCTGCAGCAGGCGCAACGCGGCGGCGACCTGGAATACCGCACCGATCTCAGATCGGACGACGACCCGAACTACGAGGGCGTCGCCAAGCTGCTCGAAGGGCACGATCCCGAGGCCAAGATCCTGCGCATGAAGCCGGGAACGCTCAATGTCTTCCGCGGCAAGAACACCGCGCACCGCGTCACCACTGTCGAAGGCGAACGCGAACGCATGATCGCGGTGTTCTCTTACTATGAAAAGCCGGGGGTGGTGTTCAGTGCCGAGGAACGGATCGGCTTCTACGGCCGGGCCGCCTGAGCCGCTCCAGGCACATGCGGATCGGATTGTCGGCAAAATTGAAGAATCCGAAAATGACGCCTTGTTAGATTGTCGACAATCTGATTGTCTTATCCCTGTTCTCGCTGGAGCGGCCGAATGGTGAAGACGGAGTTCAGCCCGATTGCCGATACGACGCGCCGCGCCGAAATCGTGGCGCTGCTGCGGCGCGCGATCCTGACCGGCCAGCTAGAACCCGGCCAGAAGCTCAACGAGCTCAGGATTTCCGAACAGATGCGGGTCAGCCGCGCGCCGTTGCGTGAGGCGATGCGCGAACTGGTGCAGGAAGGCATCCTGACCAGCATTCCCTACGCCGGCACCTTCGTCATCGACGTCACCGCCAAGGACATCGACGATGCCTATTCACTCAACAAGGTGCTGGACGAGTTCGCCATCGAACGGACCTGGAAGCTGCGCGACCAGCGTTTCTTCGATGAGCTCGACCGGCGCCACGAGGCGGTGAAGCAGGCGACGCGCGATCGAGATACCACAAGGCAGATCGAAACCGCGCTGCAGTTGCATGGCCTGATCCACGAATGGGCCGACAATTCGGTGCTCCTGGAGACATGGCAGCGGCTGACCAGCCGGTTGCAGATGTATTTCGCCCTGCACCAGCAGGCGCGCAAGGAAGCCGTACCGGCCGAGGATGTCCATGAGACCTATGTGCGGCTGCTCAAGGGCGATGACATGCGCGCCGCCCAGCGTCACGCCCGCGAACACATCGATCTCGATTTCGAAGAGCTTCTAGCCTATGCGCGCGGCCTCGAAGCGCGCACGTCGAAAGGCTCCTGATCATGGCCCCTCATCGCTGAAAACGGACACCAAAGTGCAGATCGAAAACATCAAAGCCTATCATGTCGTGCAGCCCTTCGTTGACGGCCCCTACCGCATGTCCAAGGGACGCGTTGCCGACGCCTTCGACGCGGTGATCGTCGCCGTCACCTCCGACAGCGGTTTGACCGGCTGGGGCGAGATGGCGCCGCTCGGCAATTTCTATTCGGCCGCGTTTCCAGCGGGAACACGCGCGGGCGTGCCGGAAATCGCGCCACATCTCATCGGGCAAGATCCGCGTGGGCTGGCCGGCATCGGCCGCCTGATGGACACGGTGTTCAAGGGCCATCCCTACATCAAGTCGGCGCTCGACATGGCCTGCTGGGATCTTGCCGCACGCGCCGCCAACGTGCCGCTGGTCACGCTGCTCGGCGGCAAGGAGAGCGACACGGCCGAACTCTACAAGGTCGTCACGCACGGCAGCGTCGACGCCATGGCGGCGCTGGCCAAGCGGATCGTCAAGGACGGCTTCCACCGACTGCAGGTCAAGGTCGGCGGCAATGTCCATGAAGATGTCGAGCGCGTCACGGCCGTTGCCGCTTCGGTGCCGAAAGGCACCGTCATCTTCTGCGACGCCAATGCGGGCTGGACGTCCTACCAGGCCCGCCGGTTCGCCGATGCGACGCGCGCAATCGACTATACGTTCGAACAGCCCTGCACGACGATCGACGAGAACATGGCGGTGCGCCGCATGCTCGACAAGCCGATGGTGCTCGACGAATCCGTCACCTCGCTGGAGGAAATGCTGGAAATCCATCGCCGGGGCGCGGCCGATGGATTGACGCTGAAGATCTCGCGGCTCGGCGGTATCACCAAGACCCGACTGATCCGCGACGTTGCCGTCGACCTCGGCTTCATGATCACGGTCGAGGACACTGGCGGCGCCGAGATCGACACATCAGCGATGGCGCACCTGTCGCTGTCGACGCCGGAGGAGCGCCGGCTGCATGCCATCGCCTTCCATGAATGGGTGACGGTGCGCACCGCATCGAACATGCCGCCGGTGACAGGCAGCCGCATGGGCATTCCGGACGGGCCGGGCCTTGGCATCGACGTCATTCCCGAGCTCCTCGGCAAGCCCTTCTTCGAGATCGGCCGCTGAGATGAAGATCAGGCGCATCAAGGCAACGCCGATCAACTATCGGCTGGAAGCCCCTTACGTCTGGGTCTTCGGCGAACTCGACGGCTTCTCGCCGACCATCGTCGAGGTCGAGACCGAGGACGGGCTTGTCGGTCTCGGCGAGGCGCCGACGCCGGCCGCGGCCGCGATCATCAATGACGTGCTTGCCCAACGGCTCGTCGGCCGCGACGCTTTCGACATCGCCGGCGCCGAGCATGTCTGCCTGCCCTTCTGGACCGGCGTGCAGTCGATCAACGACCGCGCCCGCATCATGGCCTTCGGCGCCATCGAGATGGCGTTGTGGGACCTGCGCGGCAAGGCGTGGAACCAGCCGCTCTATCAGCTGCTCGGCGGCGCGGTGCGCAAGGCCATTCCCTTCACCGACTATTTCTCACTGCGCGGCGACGGCCCTGATGTGAAGGGCGAGACGACGCCGGAAGAAGTCGCGGACTATTGCGTCGAACTGCACGAGCGTCACGGAACGACCTTCTTCGAGGGCAAGTTCTCGACCGAAGACCCGAAAGTCTCCCTGAGGATGGTCGAGCTGATCCGCGAAAACCTTGGCGACGATGCGATGATCCGCATCGATTCCAATCAGGCCTATTCGCTGGCGACCGCCAGGCGGCTGGCGCGGCCGCTGGAGGAACTCGGCGTGCGCAACTGGGAGGATCCCGTTGCGACCATCGAGGAGATGCGCGAACTGCGCCGGCATTGCTCGATCCCGTTCTCGACCCACAATATCGACATCCCGCGCGCCATGGAGGTGAAGGTGCCGGACGCCTTCGTCGGCACCCCGACGGCGCATGGCGGCATCGGCCGCATGCTGCGCTTCGTCGGCGCCTGCGAGCACGCGGCCATCGACTACTGGTGCTATAGTGGTGACACGGGCATCGGCAGTGCCTGCTACCTGCATCTGTGCGCCGCGCTCGGCTGGATCAGGGAGCCCAACCAGTCGCTGTTTCGCATGCAGCCGATGGACATCATCGAGGAAGGGCCGTTTTCGCCGAAAAACAACTTGGTGGCGGTGCCGGAAGGACATGGCCTCGGCATCACGCTGTCACAGGAGAAGCTTGCCGCCTGCCATCGCGACTTCGTCGAGAACGGACCATGCAACAAATATCACGATCCGGAGAAGTCCGGCACTTACCGCAGATTGCCCCTGAACTAGAAGGACGCTGAAAGCAAGGAGGACATATCGGAGGAAAAGGCGGCCACGGCTTCAATCGGGTCGCCTGGCCGACAGAAAATGCATCAAGAAAATCTGACCTTTCCGCTCTACGGAGCGGATGGACCAGTCAGAACCGCATGCTACAGTCCGTCGACCGATAGTGATGAATGCCTGGACGGGAGAACTCCACGGAACTCGTCAACTGGAATGCTTCGCCAACCACAACAACTGGGGAAAGGGCTTAGAACCCATGAGCAAGAACCACCGCATTCTCGATCTGATCCGCCGTAACCGTTCGCCGCTTGAAAACCATCTCATCGATGGCCTCGTCGACGGCCGCGTCAGCCGCCGCGACTTCATCCGCCATGGCAGCCTGCTCGGCCTGTCGCTGCCGCTGCTTGGCGGCATCACCACGGCCGCCGGCTTCGGCGGCATGCCATCGCTGGCGCGCGCCGCCGGTGCGGCTGGCGCCACACTCCGTGTCGGCAGCAGCGTGCCGGCCGCCGCCATCGACCCCGTCACCATCGCCGACGCCGGCGGGCTTCTCGTCATGCAGCAGGTCGCCGAATTCCTCTGCGTCGACGGTCCCGACCTGGTGCTCAAACCGGCACTGGCCGAAAGCTGGAAGCCGAACGACAACGGCTCGGTGTGGACTTTCAAGCTGCGCAAGGGCGTGAAATTCCACTCAGGCGGCGAGATGAAGGCCGAGGACGTGGTGGCCAGCATCGACCGCCTCGCCGATCCGGCCAATTCGTCCAACGCGCTGTCGGTGTTCACCGGCATCTTGTCGAAGGGCGCCAGCAAGAAGGTCGACGACTACACGGTGGAATTTCATCTCGAAGCGCCCAACGGCAACTTCCCCTACATGCTGTCGTCCGACAATTACAACGCCGTCATCATCCCGGCGAGCTACAAGGGCGACTATGAAAAGAGCTTCGACGGCACCGGGCCGTTCAAGCTCGAGAAATACACGCCGAAGGTCGGCGCTTCCTTTGTGCGCAATGAGGACTACTGGGGCGAAAAGGCCCTGCCCGCGCGCACCGAGTTCACCTTCTTCACGGACATACAGCCGCAGATCCTGGCGCTGCAAGGCGGCCAGATCGATATCATCAACCAGATGCCGGTGCTGGCCGGCGTCGCTCTCCTCAACGATCCGAGTGTCGACATCATCAGCCTGAAGTCTTCAGCGCATCAGCAGTTGCACCTGCGCTGCGACGACGGCCCGATGAAGGACCCGCGCGTGCGCCGTGCCATCGCGCTCAGCATCGACCGCAAGAAGCTGGTCGCGGGCCTGATGAAGGGACGCTCCTCACCGGGCAATGACAGCCCGTTCGCCCCCGTTTATCCATCGACCGACCAGAGCGTGCCGCAGCGCGAGCAGGACATCGCGCAGGCCAAGCAGTTGATGGAAGCTGCCGGCGCCGGCAAGGGCTTCAAGATGACGCTCACCACCGAGCGCTATCTGGAGATCCCGGAATACGCGCAGCTCATCCAGAACTGGGTCAAGGAGATCGGCATCGAGCTGGAGCTCAACATCCTCGACCAGAGCGCCTACTACGGAGACGCGGTGTTCGGCAAATCGAACTGGCTGGATTCGGCGATGGGCATCACCGATTACGGCCACCGCGGCGTGCCCAACGTCTATCTCGCCGCTCCCCTGAAGAGCGACGGCACCTGGAACGCCGCGCATTTCAAGAACAAGGACTACGACACGCTGGCGACCAGCTACATCGCCGCGCTCGATCTCGAGGCGCAGAAAGCGACGGCGGGCAAGATCCAGAAGCTGCTGCTCGAGGAAACGCCTGTCATCTTCGGCTATTTCTACGACTACCTGACGGCAACGGCGAAGGGCGTGGCGGGCGTGCAGCCGACCGCCATGTCGCAACTGTTCCTCGAAAAGGCATCGAAGGCCTGAGCGCGAGGAGACAAGCCCATCCCGCAACTGTCAGTCCCCATCGGGGGCTGGCGCTTTCGCGGCCAGGCCGAGGCAAGGCGTTGCACGCCGGCCTGACGCGGACCCTCGCCTACGGGACGATTGATCGTTGACCGATCTGACGGAGTCCGAGACCCTGCTCACCACCATGCATTGGGGAACATACGAAGTCCGTGCCGAGAACGGCAGGCTCGTTGGCGTCGAGCCATGGAGCGGCGACCCCGATCCATCGCCGATCGGCAAATCCATGCTCGGCACGGTACAGGGAAACCTGCGCGTGGCACGTCCCGCCGTGAGGCGCGGCTGGCTCGAGGGAAACAGGTCCACCACCAACGGCCGGCGGGGCAGCGAGCCCTTTGTCGAAGTGTCGTGGGAAACGGCACTGGACATCGTGGCGGCCGAACTGGACCGGGTTCGCGTCGAGCATGGAAACAGTGCAATCTATGGGGGATCCTATGGATGGGCGAGCGCGGGAAGATTCCACCACGCCCAGAGCCAGGTGCACCGCTTCCTCAACACGATCGGCGGTTATACCAGTTCGGTGCTGAGCTATTCCTATGGCGCGGCCGAAATCATCCTGCCGCATGTGCTTGGCGGGACCGACGGCCTGACGGGCAATCATTCCACCTGGGACGGTATCGAACAGCATAGCAAGCTGATCGTCGCCTTCGGCGGGCTGCCTTGGCGCAACGCGCAGATACAAGGCGGCGGCACGGCGCGCCACGAGGCTGCGGACGCCCTGCGCAAAGCCGTCGGCAATGGCGCCCGCCTCGTCAATGTTTCGCCGGTGCGCGACGACGCGCCGCGCGATGTCGATACCGAATGGCTGCCGCTTCGGCCGAACAGCGACACGGCGCTGATGCTGGCCTTATGCCATGTCCTCGTCAGCGAACGCCTTCATGACGAGGGTTTTCTGGCGCGCTACTGCACCGGTTTCGAGATCGTTCGCGCCTACATCCTCGGGGAAAGCGACGGACGACCGAAGGACGCGCCATGGGCTGCCGCCCTGAGCGGCGTGGCCGAGGACCGGATCGTCGCCCTGGCCAGGGAAATGGCAGTCAAACGCACCATGTTGATGGTCAGTTGGTCGCTGCAGCGGGCCGACCATGGCGAACAACCTTACTGGGCCGCGATTACGCTTGCCGCACTGCTTGGCCAGGTTGGGTTGCCGGGCGGCGGATTTGGCTTCGGTTATTCATCGACAAACGGCGCCGGAAGACCGGAGATGGGATTCCGGTGGCCGTCCGTGCCACAAGGCAAGAACCGCGTGCCTGACTTCATTCCCGTCGCCCGCATTGCCGACATGCTGCTTAATCCAGGCGGGTCGTTCGAATTCAATGGCGCCGCGATGTCCTATCCCGATATCAGGCTCGTCTACTGGGCCGGCGGCAACCCGTTCCACCACCATCAGGATCTGAACCGTCTCGTCGAGGCATGGCAACGGCCTGAGACGATCATCGTCCACGAGCCTTTCTGGACGGCAACAGCACGCCATGCCGACATCGTGCTGCCGGTCACCACGCCGCTGGAGAGGAATGACCTCGCTTTTTCGAACCGTGAAAATCTGGTGGTCGCCATGAAACAGGCCATCGATCCGGTGCAGGAGGCGCGCGACGACCACCGGATCTTTGCCGAGCTGGCAGCGGGGCTTGGCGTGCGCGAGGCCTTCACGGAGGGGCGGGACACCGAGGAATGGCTTCGCCTGCTCTATGACCAGGCCAGGGAGAATGCGGGCGCCATCGGCGTCGACATGCCGCCTTTCGAACGCTTCTGGCATGAGGGTCACGCCGATCTCACCCGTCGCGTCACCTCGCAGACATTGCTGGGCTTATTCCGCTCGGACCCCGAGCGCCACCGTCTGGCGACCCCGTCTGGACGCATCGAGTTGTTTTCCTCGAAGATCGATGGTTTCGGCTATGACGACTGTCCCGGCCACGCGGTGTGGCAGGAGCCCAGGGAATGGCTGGGCAGCGACCTTGCGGAGCGGTTCCCCCTGCATCTCCTGTCGCCGCAGCCTGCGGACAAGCTCCACAGCCAGCATGATCATGGCTCGGTCAGTCGCGCGGGCAAGGTATCGGACCGCGCACCGCTGTGGATCAATCCGGCCGATGCCGCGGCGCGCGGCGTACAGGACGGGGCGGTCGTCCTCGTTTCCAACGATCGCGGGTCGTGCCTGGCAGGCGCCGTGCTGACGGACGGCTTGATCCCTGGCGTGGTTCAGCTGCCGACCGGCGCATGGTTCGACCCTGCCGAGCCAGGACAGCCGCACAGCCTGGAAAAGCATGGCAACCCGAACGTGCTGACACCAGACCGGGGCACGTCGCGCCTTGCCCAGTCACCGACCTGCAATTCGACACTGGTTCAGGTGTCGCTGTTTGCCGGGGTCATTCCGGCGGTGACAGCCTTCGATCCGCCTGTCACAGTAAGTTCACCGAACCGCCCGGACGTGGCCGGGCCGATACCTCGTTCATAAGGAGCCGATGCCATTCTCTCCTTCTTCGCCCGGCGTGTGTCGCTGTCGCTGATCACATTGTTTTTGCTCAGCATCATGGTGTTTCTGGGCGGCCAGGTGCTGCCCGGCAATGTCGGACGCGCCATATTGGGCCCGTTCGCCGACCAGCGGGCCGTGGACGCGCTCAACCACTCCCTCGGAGTCGATCGCCCGCTCCTCACCCAATACGCGACCTGGATCTGGAACTTCGTCCGGGGCGACATGGGCACCTCCTACATCTTCCGCTCGCCGGTGGCGCCGTTCGTCATCGACGCGCTCGGCAATTCGATGAAGCTGGCGGCGGTCGCCTTCGTGCTGGTGGTGCCGATCGGCATCCTGGGCGGCGTCATTGCGGCGCTCAACCTCAACCGGCCGCTCGACCGCATCATCAGCCTCGGCGGCCTGTCGGTGACCGTGCTGCCGGAGTTCGTCACCGGCATCATCCTGATCCTGATCTTCGGTGTGTGGCTGCGCTGGCTGCCGATCTCTGCGGCATGGCCCAAGGATGCCGGCTTCTTCACCCAGCTCTACTACCTCATCCTGCCCGCTTTGCCGCTGTTCCTGGTGTTGTTCGGCTATATCGCGCGCATGGCGCGCTCCGGCATGATCGAGGCGCTCGATTCTGATTACACGCGAACCGCCGTGCTGAAAGGCCTTCCATGGCGCACGGTGATCTGGCGCCACGTGCTGCGCAATGCGCTCTTGCCGACCATCACCGTCATTGCCACCCAGACCGGCTATCTCATCGGCGGCCTGGTGGTGATCGAGACGCTGTTCCGCTACCAGGGCATCGGCTCACTGATCTTCACCGCCGCGCGCGGCAAGGACTTTCCGATGCTGGAATCGGGCATCCTCACCATCGGCATCGTCTATGCCGTGGCGACCTTGATCGCCGACTTCCTCTATTCCGTGCTCAATCCACGCATCCGGCTGGGGACAGACCAATGAGCGCCGTCCAGACCACCTCTCCCGTACGACAAGACGACACGCGCCGGCGCAGCCCGGCGGCGGAGGTCCTGTCCTCGCTCATGCGCTCCGGCACCTTTTTGACCGGTCTGGCCATCGTCCTGTTCTGGGTCGCCTGCGCGCTGTTCGGCGAACATTTCGCGCCCTATGATCCGCTTGCCGACGACATCATCAACGCGCTGTCGCCGCCTTCGGCCGAACACTGGTTCGGCACCGACCAGATCGGCCGGGACGTCTTCTCGCGCGTCATTGTCGGCTCGCGCGATATCCTGACCGTCGCACCGCTCGCCACCTTGCTGGCGACGATCGCCGGCACCGCGCTTGGCCTGCTTACCGGTTACTTCCGCGGCATCGTCGACGATGTCGTCAGCCGCATCCTCGAAGCCTTCATGGCCATCCCCGTGGTCATCGTGGCGCTGCTCGCCATCGTCGCACTCGGCACCTCCAAGACCACCGTCATCATCGTCATCGGCCTGAGCTTCGCGCCGATCATCGCCCGCACGGTGCGCTCGGCGGTGCTGGCCGAGCGCGAACTCGACTATGTCGCCGCCGCACAGCTCCGGCACGAGAGCGCCTTCCACACGATGTTCGTCGAGATCCTGCCCAACGTCATCCCGCCGATCCTGGTCGAGACCACCGTGCGGCTGGGCTACGCCATCTTCGCGGTCGCCACGCTCTCCTTCATGGGCTTCGGCATCCAGCCGCCCTCACCCGACTGGGGGCTGTCGATCTCCAGCAATTACGGCATGATCGGAGGCGGCTTCTGGTGGACGGTGCTGTTCGACGCATTGGCCATCGCCTCGCTGGTGATCGGCGTCAACCTGGCCGCCGACGGCGTTCATGGAGCCTTCAATGACTGAACCCGCCCAGGCCCACAGCACGAAGACAAAGAACGCCAAGACCCAGAGCAAGGCAAAAAACGCGCTCGAACTCAAGGACCTGTCGGTCGCCTACCGTGTCGCCGGCCGCAACCGCGCGGTGCTGCGCAATCTGAGCCTGACCATCGGCCAGGGCGAGGCCTATGGGCTGGTCGGCGAATCCGGCTGCGGCAAGTCCACCGTCGCGCTCACCGTCGTGCGCTATCTGCCCAGGAACGGTTCGATAACCGACGGCGCGATCTCGCTCGACGGCAAGGACATCATGAAGCTCGATGCCGAGGCGCTGCGGCGTACCCGGGCCGAAAGCGTGTCCATGGTCTATCAGGATCCAGGCAAGGCATTGAACCCGTCGATCCGCATCGGCCGGCAGATGACCGAGATTTTCGAGCTTGGCGGCATTACTGGCCAGGCAGCCACCGATCAGGCGATTGCCATGCTGAACCGCGTGCGCATCTCCGATCCGGCAAGCGTCATGCAGCGTTACCCCCACCAGCTGTCGGGCGGCATGCAACAGCGCGTGGCGATCGCCATGGCGCTGGCCAACGATCCCTCCATGCTGATCCTCGACGAGCCGACCACCGGGCTCGATGCCACGGTCGAGGCCGAGGTGCTCGATCTCATCGCGCAACTGCGGCAAGAACTCTCGGCCTCGATCCTGTTCATCAGCCACAACCTCGCCGTCGTCTCCAATATGTGCGACCGCGTCGGCGTGCTCTATGCCGGCATGCTGGTCGAGGAAGGACCGACGGAGGTCGTCTTCAACGATCCCCGCCATCCCTATACCGTCGCCCTGCTGCGCTGCCTGCCACGCGGTGGCCAGCGCAAGGACCAGGGTCGGCTCGACACCATTCCCGGCTTCCTGCCCGGCATTGGCGCCACCATCAGCGGCTGTGCCTTCGCCGACCGCTGCGCGCTGTCGACCGAGCGCTGCCGCACCGAACTGCCGCCCCTCTATGATCTGAGTGACGAGCGCGGCAAACGCTTGTCGCGCTGCCACTATCACGACAAGGCGCAAGCCCTGCCGCGCGCCACACCCAGCGATGTGGCGCCCGCGCCAAAGCCTGCGGCCCAACCTGTGTTGCGGGTGGCGGGAGTGAACAAGACCTATGCCAGCCATGGCCATCCCTTGCGCGCCGTCAAGGACGTCTCGCTTGATCTCAGGCCCGGCGAGACGCTGGGGCTGGTCGGCGAATCCGGCTCGGGTAAGACCACCTTTGCCAGGCTGCTGCTCGGCCTGGTGCCGCCTGATGATGGCGGCACCATCGAACTCGAGGGCAAGGCGCTGGCGCCGAAGCTGGAGAACCGTGGCGACGACCAGGTCAAGGCGATGCAGATCGTCTTCCAGAATCCGGATTCGGCGCTGAACCGCTCGCATTCGATCCGCCACATCCTTGGCCGGGCGTTGAAGCGGCTGGCCGGCCTGTCCGGCAAGGCTCTGGAGACGCGTCTCGACGATCTCGTCCGCTCGGTGCGGCTCACCGACCGGCATCTGGCCGTCAAGCCGCGCCAGCTGTCTGGCGGCTTGAAGCAGCGTGTCGCCATCGCCCGCGCCTTCGCCGGCGACCCGCGCATCGTCGTCTGCGACGAGCCGACATCGGCGCTCGACGTCTCCGTGCAGGCGGCGATCCTCAACCTGCTCGCCGATCTGCAATCGAAGGAAGACGTGAGCTACATCTTCATCTCGCATGACCTTGGCGTGGTGCGTTATCTCTCCGACAAGATCGCCGTGCTCTATCTCGGCCGCATCATGGAGCTCGGGCCGTCGGAGCAAGTCTTCTCCGGGCCGCACCATCCCTATACAGAAGCGCTGCTCTCGGCCGTGCCCAAGCTCGATCAGACCGAGACGGCGCGCATCCGGCTCGACGGCGAAATCCCCAGCGCCGTCAACCCGCCTTCGGGCTGCGTCTTCCATACGCGTTGCCCGCGCAAAATCGGCCCGATCTGCGAACAGCAGGAGCCACCGCTCGCCGAGGCGCAACCCGGACATTCCATCCGTTGCCACATCCCCTATTCGGAACTGGCGAGACTGCAGAAGGGTGTCGTCATCGAAGCAGCGTAGCGGCATTTCCTGCTCGCCATGCCGGCCCGTCACATCCGCCCGGTCATGCCCAGCGAGCGGTCGCCTTCCGAAAAACCCTGGTCGCTGCGCCAGTCCCCGGCCAGCGTGCGCAACCCGGTGAGCGCGACATCCAGGACATCCGAGGAAACCGGGTTCGAGGGATAGGCAAGATAGATCGGCCGCTGGAACACCGGCGTGTTGTCGATACGCCGCATCTCGCCGCGCTCGATATGGCCGCTGACAGCGCTGAGCGGGAGATAGGCCGCCGCTTGCTGCGACAAGACATGCTGCAGCCCGATGAAGACCAGCCCAGCCGAAATCGCCGGCTTCACCATGCCGGCAAAGGCACGGTCGTGCTCGATGCGGAATTCCAGCCCCCAGTCCATCAGGATGTAATTTTCGGTCCATGGCTTCGTCTGCCCGGCATGCTGGACGAGCACGACCTGATCGACGGCAAGCGTCTCATAGACGATGCCTGGATGCGGGCGCGGCAGATAGAGGATGCAGATGTCGAGCAAGCCTTCCGCCAGCTGATCGATCGCCAGATCCGGGAAACTGCCTTCGAGCCGCAGCGCCACGTTCGGCCGTTCGGCGCGCATCCACTCGACCCATGGCGAGGTGATACGTTCCCACAAATAGGCGGGAGCGGTCAGCCGCAGCAGGCTCTCGTAGCCATCGGGAACGGCGATGTCCTGCCTGGATTGCTCCCAGGTTCGGGTGATCGACGATGCGTGCGGCAGGAACTGCCGGCCGGCCGGCGTGAGCGTGACGCCATCGCGATCCCTGACGAAAAGCCGGCGCCCCAACTGTTCCTCCAGCCCCCTGATCCGCGCGCTGACGGTGGATTGGGCGAGGTTGAGCCGGCTGGCCGCGACGGTGAAGCTGCCATGTTCGGCGACCTCAAGGAAACTGCGCAGGTTCTCGGTATCCATGAATCACTCCTGCATCGAAAATTTCGATGGACCCCATCAAAAAATATCGCTTTCCGGTCGCGGTCAACAATGACCTAAATGGCCAATCCCCCAAGGGCAAGCGAGGAATGCAGCCATGCCAAGGCATTTCAGGATGATCGACGCCGCTCGCAGAAACCTCACCGCAATCGAAAATTCCGCTGTCGACGAATTGCTGGCCGGCAGGCTCGACCGTCGCGGTTTCCTGCGTCATGGCAGCGTGCTTGGCCTTTCCCTGCCGTTCCTGGGCAGCCTTGTCGCCTCTGCCGGTCTCGGCACGCAGCAAGCCCGCGCCGAAGGCAAGCCGGGTGGCACGGTGCGCGCGGGTGTCGCTACGCCGGGCGGCGCCATCGATCCCGTCACCTATTATGACAGCGGCAGCTACCAGCTGGTTTTCCAGACCGCCGAATTCTTGTGCGTCACCCAGCCCGACCTCACCTTGAAACCGGTGCTGGCGGAAAGCTGGTCGCCGAACGAGGATGGCAGCGTGTGGACCTTCAAGCTGCGCAAGGGCGTGAAATTCCATAATGGCGAGGACTTCAAGGCCGAGGACGTCGTCGCGACCTTCGACCGGCTGGTCGACCCTAACGGTGCTTCCAACGCACTCTCCGTATTCAAGGGACTGCTGTCGAAGGGCGGCACGCAGAAGGTCGACGATCACACCGTCGCCTTCCATCTCGATGCGCCCAACGGCAGCTTTCCCTATTCGGTGTCGATCGACAATTACAACGCCGTCATCCTGCCGGCGAGCTACAAGGGCGACTACGAAAAGACCTTCGAAGGCACCGGACCGTTCCGGCTGGAAAGCTATACGCCGAAGGTCGGCGCGACCTTCGTGCGCAACCCCGATTATTGGGGCGAGAAGGCGTTGCCCGACCGGCTAGAATTCAAGTTCTACGGCGACGTGCAGCCGCGCATCCTGGCCCTGCAGGCCGGCGAGGTCGACATTCTCGACGCCGTTCCGCTCGACGTCAGCCAGGTGGTGCTGAACAGCCCCGACATCACGGTGCTGCGCGTCGCCTCGACCGCCCACCGGCAGCTCCACATGCGCTGTGACATGGCGCCCTTCACCGACAAGCGTGTGCGCCAGGCGCTGGCGCTGTGCATCGATCGCTCCAAGCTGGTCGATGGCCTGTGCCGCGGTATGGCAGCGACCGGCAATGACAGCCCGTTCGCGCCGGCGTTTCCGGCCACCGACAAGTCGGTGCCGCAGCGCACGCAGGATATCGCCAAGGCCAAGCAACTGCTCGAGGCGGCGGGGCTGGCCGGCGGCTTCGACATCACCCTGACGACGCTGCGCTATTCCGACATTCCAGGCTACGCGCAACTGTTCCAGAACTTCGCCAAGGAGATTGGCGCGCGCATCTCGCTCAACATCGAGGACCAGGACAAATATTACGGCAAGGCGGTGTTCGGCCAATCGGACTGGCTGGACAGCCCGCTCGGCATCACCGACTACGCCCATCGCAGCGTGCCCAATGTCTTCCTGAAAAGCCCGCTGGTCAGCGACGGGCCGTGGAACGCGGCGCATTTCAAGAACCCGGCCTATGACGGCATGGTCACCTCCTATCTCAAAGCGCTCGACATCGGCGCGCAGCGCGCGACCGCGTCCGACATTCAGAAACTGCTGCTCGACGAGACGCCGGTCATCTTCAGCTATTTCCCCGATCTGCTGGTGCCGGTGCGCAAGAATGTCAGCGGCCTGCCGCCAATCGCCGCCGGGCTGCTGCTCGATCGTGTGTCCCTGGGATAGAGGCTTGACTTGGACAACCCGCTTTTCGGGCGGTGAGGCTATCCGGCAGAAGGGTTGCGAAGAGCGATGGGGGCCATCGTTTCAGCAGCTGGATGCAGGAGAAACCCGCCGCCCGGAACCCCTCTCCGATACAACAGCTCAATCCGAAGCTCATCTCACTTTTGGCCAACGCTCGATGACAAAAGAAAAGAAACGGGAGACTACCATTCGCAAGCCTCATCTGCGCGGCCGCGGGCCGCATTTCCCCCTGCTCGACAATATCGTCCAGTACGAGTTCGAGCCGGGATATGTCGCCTTCACCATGCCGATGCAGAAGCGGCTTCGCGCGCAGGTGGGGTCAATGATCGTCGCCGATACGACCAAGGCGCTGGTGCTCTACGAATCCGACCATTTGCCCGTCTATTATTTCCCGATGAGCGACGTGCGCGAGGAGTTCCTGCTGCCAAGCACGACGACGACGGAGAGCCCGTTCAAGGGCGTCGCCACGCATTATTCGCTCAACACCGGCATCACGCTGGTCGAGGATGCCGCCTGGCGCTATCTCGATCCGGTCAAGGGATCTCCGCTGCTGACGGACTACATGTCCTTCTATTGGCCAAAGATGACGCACTGGTATGAGGAGGACGAAGAGATTTTCGTCCACGCCCGCGACCCGTTCCGAAGGGTCGACTGCCTGCCCTCGTCGCGGCGGGTGCAAGTCATCCTCGATGGCGAGCAAGTTGCCGATTCACGCCGTGGGGTGTTTCTGTTCGAGACCGGTCATCCGGTGCGCCACTATCTGCCGATCTCGGACACGCGGCTCGATATGTTCGCGCCAAGCCGCTACGTTTCGCGCTGCCCCTACAAGGGCATCTCCAACTACTATCATGTGACGACAGCCAAGAAACGGCATGAGAACCTCGTCTGGTATTATCCGGAGCCGGTGCACGAGGCGGAGCGTGTCAAAGGACTGGTCTGCTTCCACCACGAACTGGTCGACAAGATCCTGATCGACGGCGTCGAAGTTCCGAAGGAAGCCACCGCTGCCTCGAACGGTTATTTCTGAGCGAATGCGCCCAACCTCGCCTGCAGTCTGAAATTCCGACACGGCGAAGCGTTAGTCGTTGCGCCGCATGAACGTTGGTATATATAATTTCATCCCATGAAACGGCCTTGGCGAGATGGGGCTCGCCGGGCCAACAGCCGAGATCATGGGACCGTGATGGCTCGCACCTCGCAGGGCGCCGCAGGACTGGCAATCGATCCGCGGACGATCGCTCCCGCAGCGATGCATCGGCCATGACACTGGCCACCTCGGCAGCATCCCGTCACCACCGAAATCGAGCATCATCGCGCCTGCGCCGGCCTTGGCTGCGGCATGGCGGCAGAGGCCTTGCGCAACGATCATTTTTTTTCAGACAATCAAGAAAAGACGCAAGAAGGGAACGACCAATAACCGTCACAGCTTGAAGGAGAACAAGCAATGCCACTTCGCAGTGTGATTTCGAAATTCTCAATGGGAGCCCTGGCTCTTGCCGCGGCAAGCGCCATCAGTCCGATCGCCAATGCCGCGGCACCGGAATCCAACGACCCGATCAAGATCGCGCTGTTCGACTGGACCAGCGTGAACCTCAACGCCAAGATCCTCGGCGGCATCCTCGAAAAACTCGGTTACACGGTCGAATATCCGACCGCCGACTACCTCTCCAGCCTGACCACCGGCCTCACCAATGGCGACCTCGATGTTGGCCTGGAATTCTGGGACACGACGGCCGGCGAGGCGATGAAGGCGTCCGACGCCACCGGCCAGACAGAGCGGCTCGGCAAGCTCGGGCCGAAGGCCAAGGAGGAGTGGTGGTTTCCCGAATATATGAAGGAAAAGTGCCCGACCTTGCCGGACTGGCATGCGCTGCTCGACGCCACTTGCGCGGCATCGTTCTCGACCGCCGAGACGGCACCGAAAGGACGCTATCTCGGAGGCCCGGTCACATGGGAAGGCTTTGATGACGAGCGCGTTGCCGCGCTGAAGCTGCCCTTCACCGTGATCCATGCCGGCACCGATGCCGCGATGTTCGCCGAGCTCGAGTCGGCCTATCAACGCAAGGCGCCGATCATGCTGTGGATCTACTCGCCGCACTGGGCGCCGGCCAAGTACAAGGGCGAATGGGTGCAATTCCCCGAATACACGCCCGAATGCTACAACGACCCCAAATGGGGCGTGAACCCCGACGCCAAATATGACTGCGGCAAGCCGCATGGCGAGATCTGGAAGTACTCCTGGAACGGCATGAAAGACAAGTGGCCTGTCGCCTACAAGGTGGCCAAGGCCTACACGATCGACACCGACGAGCTCAACAAGATGAGCGGCGAGGTCGACCTGAATGGCAAGCCGATAGAGGATGTCGCTGCAGCGTGGATCGCCGCACACGAAGCCGACTGGAAAGCCTGGGCGCAGTGATCGTTCCGACTGGAAAGTGAGACCCGGCCGTTGATCGGCCGGGCCCTCGGCTGTTGATGTTCCACAAGGACCATTGGATGACGGACAGGACTGAACAGGGGGCGATGCAACCGGACACGGGTAGCCGTCCGGTAAAACTTGCCTGCCGCAATGTGTGGAAGCTGTTCGGAGCGAACGCGGCCAATTTCATCCGCCAGCGCGATGGCAAGGCCAGCATGGCCGATGTCGCCGCGGCCGGACTGGTCGGCGCGGTGCGCGCCGTCGATCTCGAAATACGCCAGGGCGAGATCTTCATCATCATGGGCTTGTCCGGCTCGGGCAAGTCGACGCTGGTGCGTTGCATGTCCAGGCTGGTCGAGCCGAGCCACGGCAAGGTCGAGTTCGAAGGCAAGGACCTGCTGAAAATCTCCGACGCCGCGCTCATCGAGTTGCGACGCCATCGCATGGGCATGGTGTTCCAGAATTTTGCCTTGCTGCCGCATCTCAATGTGCTCGACAACATCGCCTTTCCGCTCAGCATCCAGGGCCAGGATCGGACGACGCGCGAGGCGCGCGCTCGCGAAGTCATCGAACTTGTCGGCCTGCGTGGCCGCGAGCATTTCTATCCGCGCGAGCTCTCCGGCGGGCAGCAGCAGCGCGTCGGCATCGCCCGCAGCCTCGCCACCAAACCCGAGATATGGTTCCTCGACGAGCCGTTCTCCGCGCTCGATCCGCTGATCCGCCGCGAGATGCAGGACGAGTTGATGCGGCTGCAGACCATGCTGCACAAGACCATCGTCTTCATCACCCATGATTTCGACGAGGCGATAAGGCTCGCCGACCGCATCGCTATCATGAAGGATGGCGAGGTTATCCAGATCGGCACGCCGGAAGAGCTCGTGGTCAACCCGGCGACGAACTATGTCGCCGAATTCACCCGCGATGTCGACCGCGCCAAGGTGATTTCTGCACGTAGCCTGATGCGCGCCTGCGAAGGCGCGGAGCATGGCGGCACGGTCGCGCCCGAAGCCAAGATCGCCAGTTTCTCGGCCGACATCGTTTCAGCCGGCAAGCCGTTCGCGGTGGTCAACGGCACCGGCAAGCCGATCGGCGAAGTGACGCCGCAAGCCGTCATCGATCTGTTGGCCGGCATCGAGCGCGCGGCAGCCGGCACATGACGGTAACGGCAAGCGCCAGCAAGGTGACACAGCCGGTTCAGCGGTGGCTCGTCATCTGGGCGCTCGCACTCACCGCCGTGCTCATGATGTTCCTGCTGCAAGACACCATTCCTTGGGCGGTGAACTATCCCGCCGGCGCCGTCGTCCCCGTCGCCGAGTGGGTCAGCGCGCTGATGGGCTGGATCAAGTCGAACCTGTCGTGGTTGACCCGCTCGATCACCGCGGTGCTCGGCGTGCCGCTCGATTTCGCGCTCGATCTCTTGGCCAAGAATTTCAAGATCGGTCATGGCGCGGACGCCTATGTCCTGCCACGCCTGTCATGGGTCGGCGTGTGCGCCGCCGCCTTCCTCGCCGGCCATGCCGTGGGAGGTCGGAAACTCGGTCTGCTGGTGGGTGGCTGCTTCCTCTACATCGCGCTGTTCGGCCAGTGGACCAGCGCCATGCTCACGCTGGCGCTGATCTCCATCGCCGTGCCGTTCTGCATCGTCACCGGGCTGTTCGCCGGCATCTGGGCGTGGCGCAAGCCGTGGGCCGAAAGGCTGGTGGTCTCCCCTGCCCTCGACCTGATGCAGACGATCCCGACCTTCGCCTATCTCATCCCGATGCTGCTTCTGTTCGGCAACAGCCCGGTGTCGGCGATGATCGCCACCGCCATCTTCGCCACGCCGCCGATGGTGCGCGCCACGATGCTGGGGCTATCGCGCGTGCCGCTCGAGATCGGCGA
Source organism: Mesorhizobium sp. B2-4-15 (assembly GCF_006658505.1). Taxonomy (GTDB): domain Bacteria; phylum Pseudomonadota; class Alphaproteobacteria; order Rhizobiales; family Rhizobiaceae; genus Mesorhizobium. The sequence goes on along the minus strand of NZ_VFUZ01000002.1, from coordinate 98,298 downwards.
ATTCAGCGACATGGCGGGATGCACCGCGCGGCAGAAACTGTGGCGGGTGCTGCTGCCCTCGGCGCGGCCGACGCTGATGGTCGGCGTCAACCAGGTCATCATGCTGGCCCTCAACATGGTGATCATCGCGTCGATGATCGGCGCCGGTGGCCTGGGTTACGATGTGCTTCTGGCGCTGCGCGCGCTGAAGGTCGGCGAGGCGATGGAAGCAGGTCTCGCCATTGTCGCGCTGGCCATCGCGCTCGACCGGCTGAGCCAGGCCATCGCACACAAGCAGGCCAGGGGTCATATCCGTCAAGAGACGACCCCAGGCGTCTGGCGGCGCCACCCCAATCTGTCGTTGGCCATCGCGATCCTCATCGCGACGACCCTGCTCGGCCTGTTCCTGCCGGCCTTCGCGGCGGTACCAAAGGCGATCACCTTCACCACCGCCCCGCTGTGGAAAGCGGCGGTGAACTGGGTCACGATCAACTTCTTCGACACGATCGAGGCGTTCCGCGTCGCGCTCATCCTCAACGTGCTCAACCCGGTGCGCGCCTTCTGCGAGGGTTTCCCGTGGCTGGGTGCCGTGTTCCTGCTCGGCCTTGCCGGCTATCAACTCTCAGGCTTGCGCCTGGCGGCGCTCGTCGCGGCGCTGACCGCCTTCTGCGCCGTGACCGGACTCTGGGAAAAGACCATGGCGACAGTCTATCTCTGCGGTATCTCGGCCTTCATCGCCTGCTTGATCGGCATCCCGATCGGGTTCGCGGCATCGCGCAGCGACCGCTTCGAGAAGATCGTCACACCCATTGTCGACACACTGCAAGTACTGCCGTCCTTCTGCTTCATCATTCCAGTGGTGATGCTGTTTCGCGTTGGCGACGTCACCGCGATGATCGCCACCGTCGCCTTCGCCGTGGTGCCGGCCATCCGCTACACCAATCACGGCATTCGGCAGGTGCCGCCGGCGCTGATCGAGGCGGCGAAGGTTTCCGGCTGCACGCCGCGCCAGACCTTCTTTCGCGTGCAATTGCCGCTGGCGCTCCCCGAGATCATGCTCGGCGTCAACCAGACCATCCTAATGGCGCTGGCCATGATCATCATCTGCGCCATGGTCGGCACACGCGACCTTGGCCAGGAAGTGTTCATCGCACTTTCCAAGGCCGATTCCGGCCGCGGCATCGTCGCTGGCCTGGCCATCGCCTTCATCGGCATTGTCGCCGACCGGCTGTTCAACGCCTGGACGGCGAAGGCCAGGGCAAGGCTGGGATAGGCGGGAAGATAGTCGCGGCTACTCCGCCGCGACGCCCTTCACTTCGAGATAGCTCTCCATCGAATCGTCGAGCGCGTGCAGCCACGGCGTATGATGCAGCGGCGCCATGGTGCCGGTCATCAGCGAGCGGTAGGCGTGGTCGCGGAAGCTCATAATGTCTTCCGCCTTGTGGTGCTCCCACTCCATGAAGGTCCGGTTGACCGCCTCGACGTCGAAGCCAGGATAATCGGTCTGGTCCATCAATTCCTTGGTGTAGTCGCCCTGGAACCAGATCATCTGCTCGGCGTCTTCCAGCGTCTCTTCACGCGCCCGCCACTTGGCGCCATGCTCGACCATCGCCTTGGCGGAGGGCAGCTTGATGCGGCCCATGATGACGTCGCGTGCGTACCAGGCCTGCGCATCGAACATATTGAAGGTGTAGAACTGATCCTGCATGCCGATATAGAAGAGCTTCGGATTCTTCTCCCAGACGACGCCCTCATAGAGATCCAGCGGCCACATGCGGTTGGCGGTCTTGAGCTTCAAGTCATCCGTGAGGAACGGGAAGGAATGCAGGTAGCCGGTGCACAGAATGATGGCGTCGACATCCTTGGTCGAGCCGTCCTTGAAATGGGCCGTCTTGCCGACCACCTTCTGCAGCAGCGGCACTTCCTTCCAATTGTCAGGCCATTTGAAGCCCATCGGCTTGGAGCGGTAGCTGGAGGTGATCGATTTAGCTCCGTATTTGTAGCATTGCGAACCGATGTCCTCGGCCGAATAGGAGCGGCCGATGATCAGGATGTCCTTGCCTTTGAATTCCATGGCGTCACGGAAATCGTGGCTGTGGAGAATGCGGCCGTTGAAGGTCGAAAAACCCTCGAAATAGGGAACGTTGGGCACCGAGAAATGCCCGGAGGCGACGACGACATTGTCGAACTCTTCCGAATAGGTGACGTCGTTGGTGCGGTCATGCGCGGTGACGGTGAATTTCTTCGTCTCGTCCGAGAACGTCACCATGCGCACCGGGCTGTTGAAGCGCACCCATTTGCGCAGGCCCGACTTCTCGACGCGGCCCTTGATGTAGTCCCACAGCACGGCGCGCGGCGGATAGGAGCCGATGGGCCGGCCGAAGTGCTCCTCGAAGGTGTAGTCGGCGAATTCCAGGCATTCCTTCGGCCCGTTCGACCAGAGGTAGCGGTACATCGAGCCGTGCACGGGGTCGCCATGCTCATCGAGGCCGGTGCGCCAGGTGTAGTTCCACAAGCCGCCCCAGTCGGCCTGCTTCTCGAAGCAGACGATTTCGGGAATATCGGCGCCTTTGTCGGCCGCCGACTTGAAGGCCCTGAGCTGTGCCAGACCGGACGGTCCGGCTCCGATGACGGCAACGCGAGTGTTCATTTCCGGGCCTCCACTTTTTTGATTTCCCCAGCGAAACAAATTTCACTGACAGTGACAGTAATTGGCCCTTTGGTGCTGTCAACAGCCAACTGCGGGAACGGCGTTCGCGCGCGATGAATTCCTGGCGAAAAAACCGCGGCGCCTGCAATCATGGGACCGGCGCATGCGACACAAGATGGCTTGCCGTCGCGGTTGCGCTCCTGTATCGGCACCTGACATGTTCACCTTGGGTGAAATAAATCCTTGGGGGTTCGGGAGACATGGCGAAGAAAATTTCCGCTTCCAGGACTGGTCCCAGTTCCGCGAGCGCCAAGCCAAAGCCGCAGCCGAGGGTCTCGGCGGACGGGAAGACCATTCGCGCGCCGCTGACGCAGAACCCCCATGCCATTCGTGACACCCGCGAGAAAGTGCTGGAGGTCGCGATCGGCCGCGAGGTGCGGGCGTTCCGCAAGAAGCTCGGCATCACCGTCGCCGACCTGGCTGTCGCCACCGACATTTCGCTCGGCATGCTGTCCAAGATCGAGAACGGCATCACCTCGCCGTCGCTGACCACCTTGCAGGCTCTGTCGCGAGCGCTGGGGGTTCCCGTCACTGCCTTCTTCCGCCGTTTCGAGGAAGAGCGCAGCGCCGTCTTCGTCAAGGCTGGGGAAGGGCTCGACGTCGAGCGGCGCGGCACGCGCGCCGGCCATCAGTACAATCTGCTCGGCCATATCGGGTCCAACACCAGTGGTGTGGTCGTCGAACCCTATCTGATCACGCTGACCGAAGATTCGGACGTGTTCCCGACCTTCCAGCATGAGGGCATGGAATTCCTCTACATGCTCGAAGGCGAGGTCGTTTACCGGCACGGCAGCAATCTTTATCCGATGAAGCCCGGCGATAGTCTGTTCTTCGACGCCGACGCGCCGCACGGGCCCGAACAGCTGACACAGCTGCCGATGCGCTATCTGTCGATTATTTGTTATGCGCAGAATAGTGCGGGGTGAGCGGAGTTGATCTCCCCCCTTGAGGGGGAGATGGCCGGTAGGCCAGAGGGGGTCGGTTCGACTGGAGGCTGAACGTTCTACGGCGGACGAGGTTAGCGCTCCACGCGCGGCGCCCCCCTCTGTCGCCTTCGGCGACATCTCCCCCTCAAGTGGGGAGATTAGCAGCTCAGCGGCCAGCTCTAATCCGGCCCAAACCCCGGGCTCGTCGGGCTGCCGTCATCGAGCTTCGACAGCCATTCGACCAGGGTCGAGCGGTAGCGCGTCAGGCCCTTGTAGGTGGCGAGTTCCTCGGGCAGGTCGCGGATGACGCGGTGCAGGCGCCGTGCCCATTTCGGTTGCGTCACCAGCTCATCCATTTTGATCAGGTAGCAGCGGATCGGGAAGACGATGCCGTTGGAGCGCGGCAGCCGCCAGAAGCTCTGCAATTCGACGCGCAGATGCACCTTGTCGCCGACATTCTCGGGCGTGACCGTCGCCCGGTCCGGCCCCCATTTGTGGTAATTTTCCGGGCTCGTATCGAGACGCGGATTGATGGTCATCGTCCAGTTGAGGCGCCGTGCCGGCTTGCCCTGCTGAATGTTGGTGAGGAACTTCAGCGCGCGCGTGAAAATCCCCTTCTCATGTGCCAGCGGCACCGGCGCGTGCCACTCGAAGAAGTTCATGCCGATGTCGAAATCGAGCGACCAGTCGGCCTGGGTGGTGACCATGCCGGCATCCATCCACAGATTGCCGTCGCGCTGGTCGAGGATGCAGAAATCGCCCTGGCTCTGCCGGGTGATGTATTCCATCGGACCATAAGGCAGCGTCGAGGTGTCGCCGAAGGTGAAGGTGTCGTCGATGCCGAGCGGCCTGTTGATCCAGCGCCAGCGGTCGCCGTCGCGCGTCAGCGTGAAATGCTCGGGATAGCCCAGCGCCTGCTGCTCCATCAGGAGTTCCAGCAGATCCCAGCCGGCTAGCGTCATGTGCGGCAGCGACTGGCAGCGCAGCGGGTCCTCGGCCAGCACCAATGCGCGGTCCTGCATCTCGGCGACGTAATGTTCGTCGACGTCGATCAGGTTCTCCAGCACGCTGCCCTTCGGGCCGACGACATGCGGCTCGATGTTGACCGCATACATGTAGCTGTCTTCGTGGAACGGGAACGGAAACCGCCTGATGTGCTCCGGGCTGTTCCTGAAGGTGAAGTCGTCGCGGAATGTTTCCTTGCGAAAGGTGATTCCCAAGCTCGCCTCCTTATCTTTCCAAGACCAGCGATTTGCCTTCGAAGCGCGACACGCACGGCATGATCTTGCAGCCGGAACGGTGGTCTTCCTCGCTCAGCCAATGGTCGTTGTGGATGAACTTGCCGTCATACGAAATGACATTGGTTTCGCACTGGCCGCAGACACCGCCACGGCAGAGATAGGGTGGATCGACGCCGGCCGCCTCGATCGCCTCGAGCAGGCTCTGCTGCGAACCTACGCGGATCGTCTTGCCGCTGACGGCAAGTGTCACATCGAAGGGCAGACCCGGCTGGGGTGCCGCGAAATGCTCGAAATGCACGGCCTCCGAGGGCCAGCCCAAGGCGGCCGCGCGGTCGCGCACCCAGTTGATCATGCCGGCGGGACCGCAAACATAGAGATGCGTGCCGAGCGGCTGCGTCGACAACAGACGGTCGAGATCGATGCGCTCGTCGCGGTCGTCATGGTAGAGCCGCACACGGCGGTCGTAACGTTCCCTCAGCACATCGGCATAGGTGCCGAGCGAGGCGGTGCGGCAGGTGTAGTGCAGCTCGAAATTCCCGCCCTCCCCCGCCAGCTGCGCGGTCTGCGCCATGAACGGCGTGATGCCGATGCCGCCGGCCAGCATCAGATGCTTCTTCGCCCTGAGGTCGAGCGAGAACAGATTGACCGGATAGCTGATCACCATCTCCAGGCCCGGCTTTACGTGCCTGTGCATGAACAGCGAGCCGCCGCGGCCGACATCGTCGCGGCGCACCGAGATCGTGTATTCGCGCGTGTCGAGCGGCGAGCCCATCAGCGAATAGGGATTGAGCCTGGTGCGCTCGCCGTCCCGCATTTCGACCACGACATGGGCGCCGCCGGAGAAAGTCGGCAGGAGCTCGCCGTCGCGCCGGCGGAAATGGAAGCGGGTGACGAGGTCGTTCACCGGAACGACATCGCTGACCACCACATCGAGCTTGGTTGTGCCGGTGCTCATGGGAAGGCCTCCTCCATCGGAGGAATTTCGCTGCGATCCTCGGCATTGATGCACACGCCCTGGAAGGCGGCGAGGCGCCTGGAATAATGATCGCGCACCAGAAGCAGCAGGCCGCAATGCGAACAGGTGGCGGGCTGCGTCGTCACATTCTCGGTGATGCCCTTGCAGTGCACGCATTGCATGCGCCGCGCCAGCGAGCCGCGATGCTCGGTCTGCATGGAGGTATGATCGATGCCGGCTTCGAGCGCCACCTGCATGGCCTGGCCGATCAGGCCTTCGGTGCCGCTGAGATAGAGGCGCAGGCCCATATGTGCATTGCTCAGCGTCTGCTTCAGCCTCGGCAGCAGGCTGGCGAAGGACGGCGCCTGGTGAAACTGCGCCGGCCCCAGCGATTCCAGCGCGGCGATGTGTTTGCCGTCAGGACCGGGGATGAAGACGATCTCGGCGTCGTCGAAAAAGCCGGCCGGCGCTTTCGCGGCCATCTCGGATATAGCGAGCGCCCCCTCCGCATCGGCGATGAAAAGATGGTGCTTGCCGGGCTGCGGAGAGAGCGTTCCGTAGACCGGCCGGCTGATGATGCTTTTGGCTGCCATTTAAGTCTTCGTGCCTCGAACCCTCGCCGCCGATTATGCCTCAGCCTTTCGCCGTACGCTTGATCTTCTTGGGATCGTCGAACGGCAAGGGCTGCGCGGTCGCCTTGATCGAACCGCTCTTGTTGCGGATTTCGAGTTTGGTGTCCTTCACCGCGCAGTCGACGTCGAGCCGGGCGATACCCATCGATTTCTCGACCAGCGGCGAATACATGGCGCAGGTCACCACGCCGACCTTTTTGCCGTCGCGATAGACAGGAGCGCCCTCGTCGGCCGGCTCCTTGCCGTCGAGCAGGACGCCGTAGATCTTGAAGCGCTCCTTGCCTTTCAGGCGATAGTGTTCCTCGGCACCGCGAAAGCCCGTCTTGCCGGGGCTGACGGTGAAGTCGAGGCCGAGTTCCCAGAGCGTATCGCCGGGGCCTTCATTCTCGAACGGGTATTTCTGCGAATTGTCGTAGGGGTAAAACAGCAGGTAGCTCTCGACGCGCAGCATGTCGAGCGTGGTGAAGCGGCACGGGACGATGCCGTCGCTCTTGCCCTCTTCAAGAATCCTGTCCCAGATCGTGCCTGCGTCTTGACCGCGGCAGAAGATCTCGTAGCCGCGCTCGCCGGTGTAGCCGGTGCGCGAAATCATGACCGGAAAACCGAACAACTGCGTCTGCATGTGGTGGAAATAGTTGAGGTCGCGAATGCCGGGCACGTGCTTGGCCAGATAGTCGACCGCTGTCGGCCCCTGCAGCGACAGGTCGTGCAGATTGTCGTCGAAGCGCAGCGACACGTCACGGCCCGTCGCCGCCCGCTGCAACTCCTCATGGCCGGTGCCTGAGCCATGCACGACCATCCAGGCGTTCGGCCCGGTGCGGTAGAGGATGCAGTCGTCGGTGAACTTTCCCGCTTCGTTCAGCATGCAGGCATAGGCCGATTTGCCGGGATAGATCTTTTCGACATCGCGCGTGGTGGCGAGATCGATGAGATGCGAGGCGTGCGGCCCGGTGATATGGACTTTCTTCAGGCCGGAAACATCCATCAGCCCGGCCTTGGTGCGGATGGCGATGTATTCCTCGTCGGCATCCTTGTCGTAGGTCCAGGCGGTCCCCATGCCGCTCCAGTCTTCGAGCTTCGAACCCAGAGCGCGATGGCGATCCGCCAGGGTCGAAAATCTCCAGGATGCCGTCATCCGATCGTCCTCCGTCCGATAGTCGTTGATGTTCCCTGCCCCTTCGCACAGCGGCTGGGGCTTTGCGCGAATATTGACCGCAAACGAGAGAGACCCGCAATCCCCTGAAAGCAAATAATTTCATTGTCAGGCAAAATTCATTGCCTTGGCCAAGCGGTTAACTCTGCGTAAATTCGTCTTGACAATTCCGGAAATCGGGCTGATTTTGTGAAAAAAATTTCACTCTCTTGAAAGAGAGCGGCGAGCGGCAACTTCGGAACCGGGCGCCGGAAAAAGGGGAAAAAACCGATGTCAGACCTGCAGCAGCGCATCGAAGCGCTGTACCGTTCCGATTTACGCGGCTCCGCGCTCCTGATCATCTGCCTGTGGGCGACGATCCTGTTCGTCCTTTCCATGACATGGCCCTACATCCCACACGGCGGCATCAAGGCCGTCGTAGCGGTTGCCGCCGCCGCCGTGCTGATCTTCAACACGGCCGCCATCCTGGCGATGGTCAGGCATTACAAGGAAGACAAGGAGTTCATCTACGGGCTCGACATCAAGAACGCGGACGCGTTCCGCAACCGCAAGTCCTGAGAGGTAGGAGCCATGTCCCGCTATACGCCGCCGGAGCAGAGCAAGACCGGGCAGATCTTCGATATCGTCGTCGTGGTGGTGGCCATATTCGTGGCGCTATGGCTGCCGCTGAAGCTCGGCCTCGCCGGCGCGGCCAAATCCATCGACGCGCTCGACGCCAAGACCTGGGAAGCCCTCGGCCAGAATCCAACCATGGCCTCGATCTGGGAAAAGCTGGGCTACACGCCGGAAACGGCGCATGACGTCATCCAGAACCGGTTCCACTATGTGATCGACTGGCCGACGCTCATCATCATGGCGATCGTGCTGATCGCCTATTTCGTGTTCCTGTTCCGCGCATCCGACCGGGAATATCGCGACGTCATCATCGAGAAATTCGAAGACAAGTAGACCGGGGAAGCATCATGTGGATAGCACTCTCTTATGCATGCTGGGGCATCTCGATCGTGCTCGCCCTGTGGATGCTCTTCGACTGGTTCAAGGTCGACACGACCTACAGCGAGGGCGTTCTGACCTCATCGCGCGAAGGCGAGCTTGAGGCCGTTTCCGAAAAACACCGTATCTGAGTGGGGATTTGAACGATGACGGTCGCGGTTGAAACGGCAGGAACGGCGGTAAATGGCGGCGACAGGGTTTCGCTGCTCAGGGTGCTCGGCCCGGCCCATGTCTGGGCGCTCGGCGTCGGCATCGTCCTGGTCGGCGAATTCACGGGCTGGAACTTCTCCGCCGACAAGGGCGGTACGCTGGCGGCGCTTATCGTGTGCTGGGTCGTTGGCCTGCTCTACACATCCGTCGCCATGATCGATTCCGAGGTCACGTCGACCGTTGCCGCCGCGGGCGGCCAATACGCCCAGGCAAAACACATCGTCGGGCCGCTGATGGCCTTCAACGTCGCGCTGTTCCTGGTTTTCGCCTACACGATGCTCGAAGTCTCCGATGCGATCCTGCTCGGCGACACGATCGTCGCCAAGGCGGGGATCGATGGGCTCACCCACAATTCCTTCATCGCCGCCACCATCGTGGTGCTGGCATGGCTCAACTATCGCGGCGTGCTGATGACGCTCAACGTCAACTTCGTCATCACCGCGATCGCCTATGTCTCGATCGTGATCCTGTTCTTCTCGGTCAGCCCGTGGACGCAAGGCGCGGTGCTGAAGCTCAACGAACTGGTCACGCCTGGCAATGCGCTCCCCTATGGCTGGATCGGCGTCATCGCAGCCTTCCAGTTCGGCATCTGGTATTATCTCGGCATCGAGGGTACCACGCAGGCCGCCGAGGAAGTGCGCTCGCCGGCACGCTCGCTCCCCTACGGCACCATGGCGGGCATGATCACCCTGCTCATCGCCGCCGCCATGACCTGGTATGTCTGCGCCTCGCTGATGCCATGGGAATATCTCGGCATCACGCCCTATCCGCTTTGGGACGCGGGCAAGCTGACCGGCAGCCCGCTGCTCGAAAACCTCCTGTTCGTCGCGACGCTGCTTGCCGCCATCGCCTCCGCCAATGGCTGCATCAACGATGCCGCGCGCGCCTGGTTCTCGCTTGGCCGCGACCGCTACCTGCCGAGTTGGTTCTCGGCCGTGCATCCGAAGTATCGCACACCCTACCGCTCGATCTTGTTCCTGCTGCCGATCGCGCTCGCCTTCGCCTTCATCGCCGACCTCAACCAGGCGATCACCTTCTCGATCCTGTCTGGCGTGCTGCAATACACGTTCATGAGCATCAACATCATGATGTTCCGCAAGAAGTGGCCGCTGGGTTCGATCCGCCGTGGCTACACGCATCCTTTCCATCCGCTGCCGGCCATCGTGCTGTTCTGCCTGTGCGTGGTCACCTACTTCGCCATCTTCCTCGGCTTCGGTTCGCAACTGATCGCGATGATCGCGTTCTACTTCCTGATCTCGGTATGGTTTCATTTCTACCGCTACAAGTTCGTGCGTCGCGGCGATCAGTTCTCCATGCCGTGGCCGAAGCCTCAGGGGTATTGATGGAAGAAGGCCCGTCCAGATCCCGGGCGGGCATGGCATGACAAGGTGTCCGAGGTGACGTCAGCACTGCTCGCCGGGGCGATTGCCCTGGCTCTCGTCCTTCACCTGATGTGGCTGGTGCGCGCCAGCCGCAACAGGGCTTCGGCCGCACTCGCGGTCGAACAAGCCAGCCTTCGTTCCGTCATTTCGAATGCAGCCAATGTCTCGGACGGCACCGCTGGCATCGTCACCTGGGAAGGCTCATGGAAGGGCCGGCGCGTTCAGGTGCGGACCATCGTCGATACGTTGGCGACGCGAAAGCTGCCGGTTCGCTGGTTATCGATCTCGATCCTCGAAAAGGTCGCGTTCGCCGCCACTTTCGACATGATGATGCGGCCAGGGTCGCCGACGACGTTCTCCAATTTCGACCACCTGGAACATACGCTGCCGAAGGCCCCGGGATTTCCGGCGGAAGCAGTGCTGCGGACAGACGGCAGGGGCGCACGCTTTCCGCAGGGCCTGATTGCCAGCCATCTCGACCTCTTTTGCGACGGACGCGCCAAGGAGCTGCTCATCACACCCAAGGGCGTTCGTATCGTCTGGCTCCTGGCCGAGGCGCAGCGCGCGCGTTACGGCGTGTTCCGGCAGGCCGATTTCGGCGGTGCAATGCTCGATCCGGCGCTGGTCGAAAGGTTGCTCACTTCGATTTCGGCGCTTCGCGACGCCATCAACCATGCTGAAAGGCAGGCCGCATGACCAGCACGACCAAAGCGCCCGCTCCACCGAACCCGTATCTGGTTCTCGGCGCGGCAATCATCCTGCCGGCAAGCGGACACGTCATTCTCGGTGTGCCGGTGCGCGGCCTGCAGTTCATCTTCTTCATGGTGATCCTGGCGTGGGTAACGATGAAGATCGCGCCGCCGGACGCCAGGTTCGTCGGCCGCCATGCGGGTGGTCTCCTGATCTATGCGCTGTCGATACTCGACGCCTACAAGATCGCCCGCATCCGCACCGCCAAACGGGTTCACAGCGAACGCCACCAGGACGATACCGCCGGTGGCGGTGCGCAGGCAGATATATAACTACAGGAATATTTTTTTCATCCCATTGAATTCCCGGAACTCATTCGGTACATCTCCAGAGAACAAAGGTCGGAGGCTGACATGTGTGGAATCGTCGGGCTGTTTCTGAAGGACAAATCGTTGGAGCCCAAGCTCGGGGCGATGCTGTCGGAGATGTTGGTATCGCTCAGCGATCGCGGCCCGGACAGCGCGGGCATCGCCATCTATGGCGCCCCATCCAGCAACGAAGCCAAGATCACCATCCAATCGGCGAAACCAGGCAGCGATTTTCGCGACCTCGATACCGAGCTCGCCAAGGCGCTCGGCGTGCCAGTGAGCATCGCGGTGAAGTCGACCCACGCCGTGGTCAGAACCCGCCCCGACAAGATCGACGAGGCCCGCGAGGCCATCCAGACGTTGCGTCCCGACGTCCGCGTCATGGGCGCCGGTGACGTGGTCGAGATCTACAAGGAGGTCGGCCTGCCCGAAGCGGTCGTCGATCGCTTCGATGTCCGCAAGATGACCGGCACGCATGGCATCGGCCACACCCGCATGGCGACCGAATCGGCGGTGACGACGATGGGCGCGCATCCATTCTCGACCGGTGCCGACCAGTGCCTGGTGCACAATGGCTCGCTCTCCAACCACAACAATGTCCGCCGCGAGTTGATCCGCGAAGGCATGACCTTCGAGACCGAAAACGACACCGAGGTCGCGGCCGCCTACCTTTCCTCGCAGATGGCGCATGGCAAGAATCTCGGCGAGGCGCTGGAAGGCACCCTCTCCGACCTCGACGGCTTCTTCACCTTCGTTGTCGGCACCAAGAACGGTTTTGGCGTCGTGCGCGACCCGATCGCCTGCAAGCCCGCCGTCATGGCCGAAACCGACCAGTACGTCGCCTTCGGCTCGGAATATCGCGCGCTGACCAAACTGCCCGGCATAGACAATGCAAGGGTCTGGGAGCCCGAGCCCGCAACCGTCTATTTCTGGGAGCATTGAGTTCATGACGGCAACCTCCAAGGCAACGCTCGACCAAGCCCATGCGCGCGTCTTCGACCTCGACGTCATGTCGCTGCGCGAGCTGAACCAGGCGCTGCACAGTCTGGCCCCCGGCTCGAACGAAACGGCATGGGAAGTGCTCAACCCGAAGGGCAATCATTCGGTCGCCGTCGGCGTCGACCAGCCCGTCAGCATCGATGTGCGCGGCAGTGTCGGCTACTATTGCGGCGGGATGAATTCAGGCGGCGCCATCACCGTCCATGGCTCCGCCGGCCCGGGCGTCGGCGAGAACATGATGTCGGGCTCGATAACGGTGAAAGGTGACGCCAGCCAGTATGCCGGCGCCACCGGCAAGGGCGGCCTTTTGATCATCGAGGGCAATGCCTCGTCGCGCTGCGGCATCTCGATGAAAGGCATCGACATCGTCGTGCATGGAAATATCGGCCACATGTCGGCTTTCATGGCGCAATCAGGCAACCTCGTGGTGCTGGGCGATGCCGGCGATGCACTGGGCGATTCCATCTATGAGGCCAGGCTCTTCGTGCGCGGCAAGGTCGACAGCCTCGGCGCCGACTGCATCGCCAAGGAGATGCGGCCCGAGCATCTGGAGTTGCTTCAAGGCCTGCTCGACCGTGCCGGCGTCACCGGGGTCAAGCCGTCGGAGTTCAAGCGCTACGGCTCGGCGCGCACCCTCTACAATTTCAATATCGACAACGCCGACGCGTATTGAGGCAGCATGACCTATCGCAACCCGCCCACAACGCCCCGCAAATCCGCGACTTTCGACGACTACACACTTTCCGAAATCCGCCGCGCCGCAGCGACAGGCATCTACGACATCCGTGGTGCCGGCGCCAAACGCAAGCTGCCGCATTTCGATGACCTGTTGTTCCTCGGCGCCTCGATCTCGCGCTATCCGCTGGAAGGCTATCGCGAGCGCTGCGACACATCAGTCGTGCTCGGCTCGCGCCACGCCAAAAAGCCGATCGAATTGAAGATCCCGATCACCATCGCCGGCATGAGCTTTGGCTCGCTCTCGGGCCCCGCCAAGGAAGCGCTCGGTCGCGGCGCGACGCTGTCGGGCACTTCGACCACGACCGGCGATGGCGGCATGACCGAGGAAGAGCGCGGCCATTCCAAGCAGTTGGTCTATCAGTATTTGCCGTCGCGCTACGGTATGAACCTGCGCGACCTGCGCCGCGCCGACGCCATCGAAGTCGTCGTCGGCCAGGGCGCCAAGCCCGGTGGCGGCGGCATGCTGCTTGGCCAGAAGATCTCCGACCGTGTCGCCGAGATGCGCACGCTGCCGAAGGGCATCGACCAGCGCTCGGCCTCGCGCCACCCCGACTGGACCGGACCGGACGATCTCGAGATCAAGATCCTCGAACTGCGCGAGATCACCGATTGGGAAAAGCCGATCTACGTCAAGGTCGGCGGCGCCCGCCCCTATTACGACACCGCGCTCGCGGTGAAGGCCGGCGCCGATGTCGTCGTCGTCGACGGCATGCAGGGCGGCACGGCGGCGACGCAGGAAGTGTTCATCGAGAATGTCGGCCAGCCGACGCTCGCCTGCATCCGGCCGGCGGTGCAAGCGTTGCAGGACCTTGGCATGCACCGCAAGGTGCAGCTGATCATCTCCGGCGGCATTCGCAACGGCGCCGATGTCGCCAAGGCGCTCGCACTTGGCGTCGATGCCGTCTCGATCGGCACGGCAGCCCTGGTCGCGCTTGGCGACAACGATCCGCGCTGGGAGGCGGAGTACAACGAACTGGGCACCACGGCCGGCGCCTATGACGACTGGCACGAGGGCCGCGACCCCGCCGGCATCACCACGCAGGATCCCGATCTGATGAAGCGGGTCGACCCGGTCGCGGCGGGACGGCGGTTGGCCAATTACCTGAAAGTGATGACACTGGAGGCTCAGACCATTGCCCGTGCGTGCGGCAAGAACAGCCTGCACAATCTCGAACCCGAGGACCTCGTCGCACTGACGATCGAGGCAGCCGCGATGGCCGGCGTCCCGCTGGCCGGCACCAATTGGATACCGGGGAAGAACGGTTTCTGACAAAGACTACCCAGATCACATAGCGAGGAAACTACATAATGGGGAACGATCTCGCCGCATTCGCCAAGGAGAACGGCGTCAAATACTTCATGATTTCCTACACCGACCTGTTCAGCGGGCAGCGCGCCAAGCTGGTGCCGGCACAGGCGATCGCCGATATGCAGAAAGACGGCGCCGGCTTCGCGGGGTTCGCCACCTGGCTCGACCTGACCCCAGCGCATCCCGACATGCTGGCGGTTCCGGATCCGGATTCTGTCATCCAGTTGCCGTGGAAACCTGAAGTCGCCTGGGTCGCCGCCAACTGCATCATGGACGACAAGGATGTCGACCAGGCGCCGCGCAACACGCTGAAGCGGCTGATCGCGGAAGCCGCCAGCGACGGCATGCATGTGAAGACCGGCGTGGAAGCCGAGTTCTTCCTGATTTCGCCCGATGGCAAAACCATCTCCGACGAATACGATACCGCCTCGAAGCCCTGCTACGACCAGCAAGCGGTGATGCGCCGCTACGATGTCATCGCCGAGATTTGCGACCACATGCTGGCGCTCGGCTGGGGCGCCTACCAAAACGACCATGAGGACGCCAACGGTCAGTTCGAGATGAACTGGGCCTTCGACGATGTGCTGGCCACTGCCGACAAGCACTCCTTCTTCAAGTTCATGGTCAAGTCGATCGCCGAGAAGCATGGCCTTCGCGCCACTTTCATGCCCAAGCCCTTCCAGGGCCTGACCGGCAATGGCTGCCATGCTCACATCTCGGTGTGGGACAAATCCGGCAAGACCAACGTCTTTGCCGACAATTCGATGGAACTCGGCCTGTCGGCCAAGGGCAGGAACTTCCTCGGCGGCATCATGAAGCATGCCTCGGCGCTCGCGGCGATCACCAACCCGACGGTCAACTCCTACAAGCGCATCAACGCGCCGCGCACGATTTCGGGCGCGACCTGGGCACCGAACACGGTGACCTGGACCGGCAACAACCGCACCCACATGGTGCGTGTGCCCGGCCCCGGCCGCTTCGAACTGCGCCTGCCGGATGGCGCCGCCAACCCCTATCTGTTGCAGGCCGTCATCATTGCCGCCGGCCTCGACGGCATCCGCTCCAAGGCCGATCCGGGCAGGCGTTACGACATCGACATGTACCAGAACGGCCATACGGTGAAGGGCGCGCCGAAACTGCCGCTCAACCTGCTTGACGCCTTGCGCGAGTTCGACAAGGACAAATCGCTAAAGGCGGCGCTGGGTGAGGAATTCTCGTCGGCTTATCTAAAGCTGAAGCACCAGGAATGGAATTCCTATGCTTCGCACTTCACGCAATGGGAGCGCGACCACACGCTGGACATATAACCGTCCAGCGGTGCGAGCGGCCTCGGAATGACCTGATGAAATACTCGATCTTCTCGCTCGCACGTGCCGCCCTTTCCGGCCACAAGAACTGGCAGCGCACCTGGCGCGACGCCACCCCGAAGGATCGCTACGACGTGGTGATCATCGGCGGTGGCGGCCATGGCCTGGCCACCGCCTGGTTCCTCGCCAGCGAGTTCGGCATCAAGAATGTCGCCGTGCTCGAAAAAGGCTGGATCGGTTCCGGCAATGCCGGCCGCAACACCACCATCATCCGCTCCAACTACGGCCTGCCCGGCAATACCGGCTTCTACGAATTGTCGATGAAGCTGTGGGAGCGGATGGAGCAGGACCTCAACTACAACGCCATGGTCAGCCAGCGCGGCGTCATCAACCTCTACCATTCGGACGCACAGCGCGACGCCTATGCGCGGCGCGGCAACACGATGCGCATCAACGGCATCGACGCTGAACTGCTCGACCTCGCCGCGGTCAAGAAGATGATGCCGTTCCTGAACTTCGACAATGCGCGCTTTCCCGTGCAGGGCGGGCTGCTGCAGCGGCGCGGCGGCACGGCCCGGCATGACGCCGTGGTCTGGGGCTATGCCCACGCCGCGAGCGAACTTGGCGTCGACATCATCCAGAATTGCGAGGTCACTGGTTTCGTCAGGGATGCCAACGGCAAAGTCACCGGCGTCGAGACCTCGCGCGGCAGGATAGGCGCCGGCAAGGTCGGCATGGCGGTGGCCGGTTCTTCGTCGCGCGTCGCGGCGATGGCTGGCCTGCGGCTGCCGATCGAAAGCCATGTGCTGCAGGCCTTCGTCTCCGAAGCGATCAAGCCGCTGATCCCCAATGTCATGACCTTCGGCGCCGGCCATTTCTATGTCAGCCAGTCGGACAAGGGCGGCCTCGTCTTCGGCGGCGATATCGACGGCTACAATTCCTACGCCCAGCGCGGCAACATGCCGGTGATGGAGGATGTCTGCGAGGGCGGCATGGCGCTGATCCCGATGATCGGGCGCGTACGGCTGCTGCGCCAGTGGGGCGGCATCATGGACATGTCGATGGACGGCTCGCCGATCATCGACAAGGCACCGGTGGATGGCCTCTATCTCAACGCCGGCTGGTGCTATGGCGGCTTCAAGGCGACGCCGGGATCGGGCTTCGTCTTCGCTCATCTTCTGGCTCGCGACGAGTCGCACAAGGAAGCGGCGCGCTTCCGCCTCGACCGGTTCCGCACCGGCGCCATGATCGACGAAAAGGGCCAGGGCGCCCAACCGAACCTTCACTGAGGACGGTCAGGAAACCATGCGCATTGTCTGTCCCTTCTGCGGCGAACGCGAACTCGGCGAGTTCACTTATCTGGGTGATGCCAAGCCGGTGCGGCCTGTGGCCGGCGCCCCGGAAGACGAGGTTTTCGACTACGTCTATCTGCGCGACAACATCGCCGGCGTGATGGAGGAGAACTGGTACCACGGCGGCGGCTGCCGGGCGTGGCTGAAGGTCACCCGCAACACGCTGACCCATGAGATTTCTTTGGTTGAGCCGGCGGCTGGTGCCGGTGCGAGGCATGTTGTGAAATGAGATTTCCCGTCAATCTCGGCGCTGCCCCTCACCTGCCTGCCGGCATCCTCTCCCCGTATAGGGACGGGGAGAGGGGCGCTCTCGCCAACGGTTTCGCCAATCGTCGGCATTCTAGGAAGGAAGCCGGCGTTGCAGCCAGCCCCCTTCTCCCCGTTTCTATACGGGGAGAAGTGCCCGGCAGGGCGATGAGGGGCAGTGCTACCCTCTCCTATGAAGCCGAATTGAGTGAGGGCCGGGCATCGTGAATTCCAGCCAATCCCATCGCCTCACATCCGGCGGCCTCATCGACCGCTCGGCGGCGCTGAATTTCCGCTTCGACGGCAAGAGCTTCGCCGGCTTCCAGGGCGACACGCTCGCCTCCGCTTTGGTCGCCAATGGCGTCAAACTCGTCGGCCGCTCGTTCAAGTACCACCGTCCGCGTGGCATCCTGACCGCGGGTTCCGAAGAGCCCAACGCGCTGGTCGAATTGCGTACGGGCGCGAGGCGCGAGCCGAACACCAAGGCCACGACCGCCGAGCTCTATGAAGGCCTCGAGGCCGCCAGCCAGAACCGCTGGCCGTCGCTGCGCTTCGACGTGATGTCGATCAACCAGCTGTTCGCGCCGATCTTCGTCGCCGGCTTCTACTACAAGACCTTCATGTGGCCGGCGAAGTTCTGGGAAGCGGTCTACGAGCCGGCGATCCGCCGCGCCGCAGGCCTCGGCCGCGCCGCGGGCATCGCCGATCCCGACCACTACGACAAAGCCTGGGCGCATTGCGACGTGGTGATCGCCGGCTCCGGTCCAACGGGCCTCGCGGCGGCGCTGGCTGCCGGCCGCACGGGTGCCCGCGTCATCCTGTGCGAAGAGGATTTCGCGCTCGGCGGACGCCTGCTCTCGGATGGCGGCACGATCGACGGACTGCCGGCGGCGGAGTGGCTGTCGCGAACGCTGGCTGAACTCGCAACGATGCCCGATGTCCGCATCATGACCCGCACCACGCTGTTCGGCGCCTATGACGGCGGCACCTATGGCGCGATCGAGCGTGTGAACGACCATCTCCCCTCGCCGCCCGAGCATCAGGTGCGCCAGCGGCTGTGGCGGATCGTGGCCAAACGCTGTGTGGTCGCGGCTGGCGCCATCGAACGGCCGATCGTCTTTGCCGGCAACGACACGCCCGGCGTGATGATGGCCTCGGCGATGCGCAGCTATGTCATACGTTATGCCGCGGCGCCTGCAAGGCGCGTCGCGCTGTTCACCAACAATGAGGACGGCTGGCGCACGGTCGAGACCGCCCTCGGCGCGGGATTGCAAATCGCGGCGGTGATCGACGCACGGCACGACATATCGCCGGCCCATCGTTCGCTGGCATCCAAGGGCGGATTCCCGGTGCTGCACGGCTCCGTCAGCGGTGTCGACAGCGGCAAGGACGGCGTCCGCAAAATCGCTGTCTCACTCACCGGCGGTGCGCGCGCCGAGGTCGAGGCCGACGGCTTGGCCGTTTCCGGTGGCTGGAACCCCGCTGTCGGGTTGACCTCCTATCATCGAGGCCGGCCGAAATGGCGTGAAGATATCGCCGCCTTCGTGCCCGACGGCGCGCCGCCCGGCATGGTGGCCGCTGGCGCCGCCACCGGTTCCTTCGGCCTTGGCGCCTGCCTGCGCGAAGGGTTTGCGGCAGGCACTGCCGCGGCGCACGATGCGGGGCGTAGCGGCAGTTCCGGCTCGATGCCGGTCTCCGACGACGAAGCCTTTTCGCTGACGCCGCTTTGGCATGTTGCCGGCAAGGGCAAGGCCTTCGTCGACCAGCAGCATGACGTCACCGCCTCCGATGTCGAGCTTGCTCAGCGCGAGGGCTTTGAATCGGTC
Organism: Mesorhizobium sp. B2-4-15; assembly: GCF_006658505.1. Lineage (GTDB taxonomy): Bacteria > Pseudomonadota > Alphaproteobacteria > Rhizobiales > Rhizobiaceae > Mesorhizobium. Next base: position 79,282 of record NZ_VFUZ01000002.1, on the reverse strand, counting down.
GAGCATCTGAAGCGCTACACCACACTCGGCATGGCGACCGACCAAGGCAAGACCTCCAACGTCGCCGGCCTCGCCATCATGGCAGCGGTAAGCGGCCGCTCCATTCCCGAGACAGGCACGACGATCTACCGGCCGCCTTACGTGCCCGTCGCCATAGGCGCCTTTGCCGGCCATCACCGCGACGAGACCTTCCATGCGACGCGGCTGACGCCGTCGCATCACTGGGCGGCCGAACAGGGCGCGGTCTTCGTCGACACCGGCCTGTGGAAGCGCGCGCAATGGTATCCGCGTGCCGGCGAGAAGGACTGGCTGGAATCGGTAACCCGAGAAGTCAAGGCGGTGCGCTCGGGCGTCGGCTTCTGCGATGTCTCGACGCTCGGCAAGATCGACGTGCATGGCCCGGATGCCGGCGCCTTCCTCGACCGCGTCTACATCAACACCTTCTCCAACCTTGCCGTCGGCAAGGCGCGCTACGGACTGATGCTGCGCGAGGATGGTCTGGTCTACGACGACGGCACGACGTCGCGGCTGGCCGAGGATCACTATTTCCTGACCACTACGACCGCCAAGGCCGGGCTGGTGATGCAGCATCTCGAATTCTGCCGGCAGGTGCTGTTTCCGGAACTCGACGTGCAACTGACTTCGATATCCGACCAGTGGGCGCAATTTTCCATTGCCGGACCCAAGACCCGCGATCTGCTGAAGGAGATCGTCGATCCGGCCGAGGATCTCTCCAACGAAGGTTTCCCGTTCATGGGCGCGCGCGAAGTGGCGTTGCGCGGCGGCATCAAGGCGCGGCTGTTCCGCATCTCCTTCTCCGGCGAGATGGCGTTCGAGATTTCCGTGCCGGCTCGCTACGGCGAAGCCATGGCGCGCAATCTGATGCTGGCCGGCAAGCCTTTCGGCGTCACGCCTTACGGCACCGAGGCGCTCGGCGTGATGCGGATCGAGAAGGGCCATGTCGCCGGCCCCGAGCTTAGCGGCACGACGACGGCCGCCGACCTTGGCCTGGGTAAGATGATGTCGACCAAGAAGGACTTCATCGGCCGCGTCATGGCCGGCCGCGAGGCGCTGGTCGCCCCGGACCGACAGGTCGTGGTCGGCGTCAAGCCGACCGACAAGGCGAGCCGGCTGCGCTCCGGCGCACACATCATCCCGAAGGGCCAGACACCCGGCCCGAGCAACGACCAGGGCTATGTCACCTCGGTCTGCTTCTCGCCGACATCAGACCAGTGGATCGGGCTCGCACTCGTCGAGCGTGGCCGTGAGCGCATCGGCGAGATCGTGCACGCGCATGATCCATTGCGCGGTGAGGACTATGATGTCGAACTCTGCAACCCCGTCTTCTACGACCCGGATGGAGGGCGCCAGCGTGGTTGAGTTTTCCTGGGACGTCCGCAGCCCGCTCGAACGCGCGCTCGTTGCTGGACCGTACGGCGCACACGGCGATGCCGGTGTGTCGCTGACCGAGATCCGTAATTTCGACCTCGTCCAGGTGATGGCGCGGCGCGGCAAGGCGGCCGAAACGGCGACAGCCGCCAACGGCCATTTCGGTGTCGCCGCTCCAGAAACGCCCAAGGCGGTGCGGACGGCGGATGCCACGTTGATCTGGTCGGGACCGGACCAGTTCTTCGTCCTGTCGAAGGGCGGCAGGCATGGGATGGGCGCGCTGGCGCCGGGGTTCTCCGGCTCTGCCTCGCTGTCGGATCAATCGCATGCGCGGGTGCTGATCAGCATTTCCGGTACCAAGGCGCGCATGATGCTCGCCAAGCTGTCGTCGATCGATCTGCACGCCGAGGCGTTCCCGGTCGGTGCGGCCGCCGCGACCTCGATGGATCACACCAGCGTCACGCTGTGGCGCGGTAATGATCGGACTGATGGCCAGGCGGTGTTCAACGTTCTGGTGTTCGCGACATTTGCCGAGAGCCTGTGGCAGATGATGCTGGACTCGGGTGCCGAGTATGGAATCGAGATCGCGTATTCCGAGGATTTGGCGTAACGCTGCGCTCTTCCTTCTCCCCCTTGTGGGAGAAGGTGTCGCCGAAGGCGACGGATGAGGGGTGTTCCAGGGAACACCAACGTCTCACTCCGCTGGAACACCCCTCATCCGTCTCGGCGCTACCGCGCCGATCCACCTTCTCCCACAAGGGGGAGAAGGAAGAAGCGCGCTTCACCTTGCCAAACCCAACCGCCCTGCTATTCTCCCTGCTAAAATAATTTCACGCACAGGCAAACTTGTTTCTCGAACCGCAAGGCTGAAATGAGCCAATCGCCTTACCCCGCCGTCACGGCCGGACCGCCCAGGCCGAGCCTCATCCTGCGGCCCGGCCAAATCGCGCTGCCGCCAGGCATGGAGCGCTATACGATCCAGGGCAATGGCGCGGTGCTGCTCGAGGTCGAGGCCGGCGACACGATCACGGTGCGCAATGTCGAAGGCGGCCAGGCTTGCGAATTGCTGGCGTGGGACCATAGCGGCGTCACCGATCCCGGAATTCTCGGCGAGAAGTCGAACAGCAACGCTGCCGGCATCAAGGCGCTGCTGGCGGAAGGCGACGACAGTCTCGCTTCCGTGCGCCGCGGGCTCGAGCGCCGGCAGGTGCAACTCGACCAACCCAAGGCGGTGCGCATCTTCGGCGGCTCGACGCCTGCCGGCACGGAGCAGGCGTTTGCCATCGCCCGCGACGGCGCTTTGCTGATCGCCGCGCCCGGCGGGCCGATGCTGGTCGATGGCCATGACACCGCGACGCCGCTTACCGTCATGGTGCGCCGCGCCACGGTCCGCCCGAAAACAAAATCCCAGCTTGCCGATCCGCTCGCCGATCCGGTGCTCGACCTGCGCGTCCACTCGGCAACAGCCGAATCCTATTTCGTGAAGGCCGGCGATTATCTGCAGATCATCGATGTCGACGGGCGCCAATGCACCGACTTCCAATGCTTCTCGGCGCGCAAGCTCGACAAGGGTCTCGATCATCCGCTCGATGTGACGACGACGCGCACGCTGATGGGGTCGAGCTATCCGATGCCGGGCCTGCATTCGAAATACTATGACCAGGACATGGAGCCGCTGGTCGAAGTGGTGCAGGACACGTGCGGCCGGCACGATGCGTTCGCACTCGCTTGTGCTGCCAAATACTACGATGACATCGGCTATCCCGGCCACACCAACTGCTCCGAGAATTTCAACCGCGCACTGGCTGGCAAGGGCGTCGATTCCCGCGCCGGCTGGATGGCGATCAACTTCTTCTTCAACACGGCCATCGACGCGCATGGCGTCATGGTCTCCGACGAGCCGTGGTCGCGCGCCGGCGACTACGTGCTGCTGCGCGCGCTGACCGACATCGTTTGCGTGTCCTCCGCCTGCCCAGACGACACGACGCCGGCCAATGGCTGGAATCTCACCGACATCCATGTGCGGACCTATTCCGGCCAGCACAAATTCTCGCGAGCGATCGCCAGACGCATGACGCCCGATTCGGAACCGAAAATGACCCGCGAGACAGCCTTTCATTCGAGCTTTGCCAAACACACCCGCGACTTCGTCGAGTACCGGGGCTATTGGCTGGCCAATTCCTTCGCCAAGGAGGGACCGATCGCCGAATACTGGGCCTGCCGGCAGGATGCCGTGATCATGGACCTGTCGCCGCTGCGCAAGTTCGAGGTGACTGGTCCGGATTCCGAAGCGCTGCTGCAATACACACTGACCCGAGACGTCAAGAAACTCGGCGTCGGCCAGGTCGTCTACTCCGCCATGTGCTACGAGCACGGCGGCATGATCGACGACGGCACGCTGCTGCGGCTCGGCAAGGACAATTTCCGCTGGGTCGGCGGCGACGATCTATCCGGCGAATGGCTGCGCGACACGGCGAAAAAACTCGGGCTCAACGTGCTGGTGCGCTCCTCTACCGACCAGATGCACAATGTCGCCGTACAGGGCCCGAAGAGTCGCGATATTTTGAGGGAAGTCATCTGGACCTCGCCGCTTCAACCGTCGATCGAGGAGTTGGAGTGGTTCCGCTTCGCGGTGGCACGTATCGGCGGCGGCAATGGCATTCCGGTCGTCGTATCGCGCACCGGCTATACTGGCGAACTCGGTTACGAGATCTGGTGCCATCCGCGCGACGCCGAAAAAGTGTTCGATGCGATCTGGGAAGCCGGCCAGCCGCACGGGCTGAAGCCGATGGGGTTGCAGGCGCTGGACATGGTGCGTATCGAGGCCGGGCTCATCTTTGCCGGTTACGAATTCTCCGACCAGACCGATCCATTCGAGGCCGGCATCGGCTTTACCGTGCCGTTGAAGACCAAGACCGACGACTTCATCGGCCGCGAGGCGCTGATCCGCCGCAAGGAGAACCCACAAAACAAACTGGTGGGGCTCGACATTGACAGCAATGTCGCTGTCGGCCACGGCGATTGCGTCCATGTCGGCCGTGCCCAGATCGGCGTCGTAACCTCGGGCATGCGCTCGCCGGTGCTGAACAAGAACATCGCGTTGGCGAGGCTCGACGTCACATACTCGGCCGTCGGCACGGAGGTCGAGATCGGCAAGCTCGACGGCCACGCCAAGCGGTTGCCTGCGCGGGTCGTCGCCTTCGCCCATTATGATCCGCAGAAGACCAAACCACGCTCCTGAGCGCTGCACTCCGGCACATGGATTTGGCTTGCCGGTGATGCCTACAAGCCGCATTGCGGGCTGCGCTCGCAAGCGTGATGTGCACGGCGCCACAAATCGCTTGACGTGAAAGCGCGCCGGATCAATCTTCACTCTTAAGAAAAAAATACGACTGAGTGGAAACACCGGAATCGTACCGATCATTGGCCGGGGAGCAAGCTTCGCAAAGCCGAAGCATCGCCGGCGGGGAACATCAAAAAGGGGAATTAACCGACATGAGCACGATAAGCACTGCCCTCGAGCAGCCTGCCGAAAGCAAGCTGCTCAGGCACATCGACTGGCGCGGCGCCTTCTGGGTGGCGAGCGGCGTTCCGGCGCTGGTCCTATTCTCGATCGGCGGCATTGCCGGCACGACGGGAAAGCTTGCCTTCCTGATCTGGACGGTGTCCATGATCATGGGTTTCCTCCAGTCCTTCACCTACGCCGAGATCGCCGGCCTGTTCCCCAACAAGTCGGGCGGCGCCTCGATCTACGGCGCCACGGCCTGGCTGCGCTACTCCAAGTTCATCGCGCCGCTCTCGGTGTGGTGCAACTGGTTCGCCTGGTCGCCGGTGCTGTCACTCGGCTGCTCGATCGCCGCCGCCTATATCCTCAACGCGCTGGCGCCGGTGCCGATCTTCACCGAGACATCGGCGGAAGTCGTAGCCTACATCGCCGCGCACGCCGGAACCGCTCCGGCCGACGCCATCGCGGCGGTCACCGCAGCCGCAACGCCGGCGATCCGCAACTGGACGCTTTTCAGCCACACGCTGGGTCCGGTTTCCTTCACCTTCAATGCCACCTTCTTCATCGGCGCCGTGCTGATGCTGATCATCTTCTCGATCCAGCATCGCGGTATCCTCGGCACGGCCAGCGTGCAAAAGTATATCGGGCTGCTCGTCATCATCCCGATGCTGATCGTCGGCGTGGTGCCGATCTTCACGGGACAGATCGACTGGGCGAATTTCTCGCCGCTGGTGCCGCTCGCGGCCGCCTACGCGCCCGAACCCGGCTCCTGGAACATCGCCGGCTGGACGCTGGCACTTGGCGGCATGTTCATCGCCGCATGGTCGACTTACGGTTTCGAGACCGCCGTCTGCTATACTTCGGAGTTCAAGAACCCCGGCACCGACACCTTCAAGGCCATCTTCTATTCCGGCCTGCTCTGCATGCTTCTGTTCATCCTGGTGCCCTTCACCTTCCAGGGCGTGCTCGGCCTGAACGGCATGCTGGCGACGCCGATCGTCGATGGCTCCGGCGTGGCGGATGCGCTGGCCGGTATGGTCGGCGGCGGCCAGCTTATCCATAGCCTGCTGGTGATGCTGATGATCCTGGCGCTGGTGCTGTGCATCATGACGGCGATGGCCGGCTCGTCGCGCACCCTCTACCAGGGCTCGGTCGACGGTTGGCTGCCGCGCTACCTCAGCCATGTCAACGAGCACGGCGCGCCGACCCGCGCCATGTGGACCGACCTTTGCTTCAACCTGATCGTGCTGGCCATCGCCTCGGCCGACGCGACGAGCTTCTTCTTCATCCTCGCCGTGTCGAATTGCGGCTACATCATCTTCAACTTCCTCAACCTCAACGCCGGCTGGATCCATCGCATCGACAACGGCCATATCGCGCGCCCCTGGAAGGCGCCGACCTGGCTTCTGGGGATCGGGGCGATCTTCGCCTACGTCAACGCGATCTTCATGGGCGCGGGTGCCAAGGTCTGGAATCCCCTGGCGCTATGGGCCGGGCTGATCACCGCTGCGCTGATCATCCCGGTGTTCTGCTTCCGCCACTACATCCAGGACAAGGGCAAATTCCCGGAGCACATGCTGGCGGACCTCGGCATGGCGGGAGCCGACCTCTCGGTCAAAAAGGCGGGCATGCTGCCCTATCTGACGCTGGTCGCCGGCGTGGCGGTGATGCTCATCGCCAATTGGGTGTTCGTCATCTGACCAACGCAATAGGCCGGGCGCCTGTCGGGGCCCGGTCCGCATCTTCCATCGATCCAATCCATCCCTGCGAAAGCCGGGATGGATTTTTTGTTGTTTGCTCTCCTGGCCATTGCGCGGCGACCGCGCCGGTCACGCGGACCGGCGGAGAGAGCGGGCGAATTGGCGATGGACGTGAGCTTGCCGGCCGGGCGGCATCGCCCAGCCAGCAATTTTATTCGGCGGCCAGTGCCAGTTGCGGCCTCTCGGCAGGCAGCTTGGATTCGGACGTCTGTTCGTCGATCTTGGCCTTCTTCGGCTCGCGACCGAAGAACAGGGCGTAGCCGGCTGGCAGCACCAGGATGGTGAGCACGGTGGCGACGAGAATGCCGCCCATCATGGCGTAGGCCAGCGGCCCCCAGAACACGGCGCGCGAGATCGGGATCAGCGCCAGCACCGCCGTCATCGCCGTCAGCACGATCGGCCGGAAACGGCGAACAGCCGAGCCGATGATGGCCTCGGAACGGGCCATGCCGGTGGCGATGTCCTGGTCGATCTGATCGACCAGAATGATCGAGTTGCGCATGATGATGCCGAGCAGCGCGATGACGCCGAGGATGGCGACGAAGCCGAACGGCGCGCCGCTGATCAGGAGGGCGGCGGCCGCACCGATGATGCCGAGCGGACCGGTCGCCAGCACCAGCATCGCCTTGCCGAAATTCTGCAGCTGAATCATCAAAAGCACGACGATGATGGCCAGCATGACCGGCGCCTTGGCGGCGATGGACGCCTGGCTTTCGGCCGAATCCTCGGCGCCGCCCTGGATCTCGATCTTGTAGCCGGGCGCCAGGCCGTCGCGCAGGCCCTGCATGTCCTTGTACATCTTGGCCACGACATCGTTGGACTGTATGCCATCGGGCAGCGTGGCGCGCACGCTGATGGTCGGCAGACGGTCGCGGCGCCATTCTATGCCTTGCTCCAGCACCGGCACCACCTTGGCCACCTGAGACAGCGGCACGAAGCCACCGAAGTCCGTCGGGATATAGACGGAATCGACCGAGGACAGCAGGCTGCGGCTGGCATCCGGCTCGCGGGCCACAATCGAGACCGTCTCCTCGCCGTCGCGGAAATTGTCGAGCGGCGCGCCGGACATCGTTGCCTGCAGCATCTGGCGGATGCGCTGCGAGGTGACGCCGAGCGCACGGGCACGATCCTGGTCGATGACCAGCTTCATCGCCGGCACCGGTTCGAGCCAATCGTCATGAATGGCGCCGAGCAGCGGATTCTCATGGAACTTCGCCTTCACCTGATCGGCGATGCGGCGCACCTCCTGCCGATCCGGACCCATGACGCGCATCTGCACCGGCCAGCCGGTCGGCGGTCCGAGGAACAGCCGGTCGACCTTGGCGCGGATCGAGGGGAAATCCTCGGCCAGAACGGTGCGCAGCTTGACGATCAGCCGCTCGCGCGCCGGCTCGTCATTGGCCATGACCAGCATCTGGGCAAAGTTGGGATTGCGCAGCTGCTGGTCGAGCGGCAGGAAGAAGCGCGGTGCGCCCTCGCCGATATAGGTGGCGATGAAACGCTTGTCCTTGTCGTCCATCATCCTGGCTTCAAGCGCCTTCGCCTGCGCCTCGACCTCCTTGATGCTGGTGCCTTCCGGCAGCCAGAGGTCGACGAGAATCTCCGGCCGCGACGACTGCGGGAAGAAATTCTGCGGGATGAACTGGAACGCCCACAGGCTGGTGCCGAAAGTCGCCAGCGTCATCGCCAACACGATGATGCGATGGCGCACGGCCCAGCCGACGGTGGCACGCAGCCGCCGGTAGAAGCGCGTGTCGAAGACATCATGATGGCTGCCGGCATGCTTGCGCTGCTTGAGGATCATGTTGCCGAGCCATGGCGTGAAATAGACCGCGACGAACCATGACACAATCAGCGCGATGCCGACGACATAGAACAGGGTGCGCACATACTCACCTGCGGTCGAGGCGGCGAAACCGACGGGGATGAAGCCGGCGGTGGTGATGAGCGTGCCGGTCAGCATCGGGAAGGCGGTCGAGGTATAGGCGAAGCTCGCCGCCTCGATCTTGACCAACCCCTCCTCCAGCTTGCGTTCCATCATCTCGACGACGATCATGGCGTCGTCGACGAGCAGGCCGAGCGCGATGATCAGAGCGCCCAGCGAAATGCGCTGCAGGTCGATGCCAAGCTCGTACATGATGGCGAAGGTGGCGGCCAGAACCAGCGGAATGGCAATGGCGATAACCAGACCGGAGCGCCAGCCGATCGAGAGGAACGAGACGACAAGCACGATCAGCAGCGCTTCGCCGAGCGCATGCATGAACTCGCTGACGGCATCCCTGACAACCTCGGGCTGGTCGGAAATCTGGTCGACGGAAACGCCATAGGGCAGCGCCGCCTCGAAGCGCTTGTAGGTCGCCTCGACATCCTTGCCGACATCGGTGACCTTGAAGCCCTTGGCCATGACGACGCCAAGCTGCACGCTGTCGTGGCCATTGAAGCGGTATTTGCGCTGGAAGGGATCTTCGAGACCCGAGGTCACGGTGGCGATATCGCCGAGCCGGGTGACCTGACCACCGGCGCGCAGGCGCAGTTCCCTGATGTCGGCGGCCTTGCTCACGTCGCCTTCGACCGAAATGCGGACCGAATTGACGCCGGTGTCGACGGCGCCGGCCGGATCGACATTGTTCTGGCCCTTGATCGCGTTCTGCAGGTCGGTCAGCGTCAGGCCGCGTTCGGCCAGCGCCTTCGACGAGACGTCGATATAAAGTTTTTCCGGCTGATCGCCGATGATCACCGCCTTCTCGACGCCGGGCGTCGTCAGAAGCATGTCGCGCGCCTGGATCGCGAATTTCTTCAGCTCGGGATAGGAGAAGCCTTCGCCGCTGATCGAATGCAGCGTGATGAAAGTGTCGCCGAACTCGTCGTTGAAGTAGGGGCCGAGCAGGCCCTGCGGCAGGTCGCCTGATATGTCGCCGACCTTCTTGCGCACCTGATAGAAAGCGTCCGTCACCTCGGCGGCATTGGTATCGCCCTTGATCTGCACCGTGATGATGGCGCTGCCGGCGCGGGTGAAGGAGCGCACGAAGTCGAGATGCGGCGTCTCCTGTAGCTTGCGCTCGATCTTGTTGACGACCTGGTCCTCCATCTCGTGGATCGAGGAGCCTGGCCAGATCGCCTGCACGACCATCACCCGGAAGGTGAAGTCGGGGTCCTCCTTCTGGCCCATGTGCATCAGGCCGAGCGCGCCGGCGATGATGATGAGGCCGAACAGGAACCGCGCGATGGAGGGATGGCCGATGGCCCAGCGCGAAAGGTTGAAGGGCCGCTTTTCTTCAGTGGAGGTCGTCATCGGTGCTGATCCACTTTGCTTGTTTGCCGGCGCCTGATGCCTCGACGAAGCGCGACGCGCGAAACGAAATCATCTGCGTTCGATACCGGCTTCCGGGCGGCGCGACTCTTCGAGCGGAGAGACACTCATCGCGGTGGGACGCGAGGATCGATGCGGGGGTACATCGGCCTTGACGTCTCGACCTTCGGGCGTGCGCCGCCCGGAAACCTGCGGCCGCGGGAACGCGCGGCCGATCTGTCTGCCGTCAGCGCAGCCGGCTGGCGTCATCGCTCTCGGCGGAGGCGGATTGCTGCGTCATGCCGCCGGCGAGCTTCACCTTCAGATCCTCGGTCATGAACTGCGTGCCGGCGGCGACCACTATATCGCCGGGCTTCAACCCCTCGGCGACACGCACGCCACCTGCGGCGAACTCGGCGACCTTGACCGGACGGGCATGGACGGTGTCGGCGCCACGGTCGACGGTCCAGACGATCGACTGGCTGTCCTTCTGCGCCAGCGCGCTCAGCGGGATCGACACGAGTTGCTTTTCGTTGGCCGCCGATGCCTCGATATTGGCGGTCATGCCGAGCAGCACGCGCGGGTCGTTGGGCAGGCTGACGCGGACGGCAAAGGTGCGCGATTGCGGATCGGCGCTGCCGGCAACCTCGCGGACCTTGCCGTCGAGCGCCAGTGCACTATCGGACCAGAAGCCGGCCCTGACGATCTTGCCCGGCTTGAACTCGGCGATTTCCATTTCCGGCACCGCGATCAGCACTTCCTTTTCGCCGTCGACCGCGACCGTGACCACCGGCGTGCCGGAGCCGACCACCTGGCCGACATCCGCGTTGACCGCGGTGACGATGCCGTCCCTGTCGGCCCTGAGATCGGTATAGCCGACCTGGTTCTTGGCCTGGTCAAGCGACGAGCGGGCGGAATCGCGCGTGGCGACGGCCTGGTCATAGGTCAGCGTCGCCTGTTCGAGCTGCGATTTCGGCGCGAAGTTCTTGGCAAAGAGCTGTTCGGCCCGCTTGCGGGCGAGCTCGACGGTCTCGACCTGCCGCTCGGCGGCGTCAAGGGCGGCTTGCGCACTCTTGACCGAAAGGTCGTAATCGGAGGGATCGATGCGGGCGAGCACGTCGCCGGGCGCCACACGCTGTCCAATGTCGACAAGACGCTCCGTGATCTTGCCGTTGACGCGGAAAGCCAGGGCGCTTTCGGTGCGGGCTCTTACCGAACCCGAATAGGACAATGTGCGGGTATCATGCGCCTGGGCGATCTCGACGACCTTGACCGGGCGGATGATATCCTTGACTTCGGCTTTCTCCTGGCTGCAGCCGGCAAGCCCGAGTGCGGCGACGATCAAGCCGGCGACCGGCAATCTGCGGAGGATGGAATTGGACAAAGACACCTTGGCACTCCCGAACTGGAGATGAACTGTCGACCGGCGCCCGGCGGGCGGCGGCTATTTCTTCAGGGCCTTGATCGCGTAATCGATAAGGTCGTCGGGCATCGCCCGGTTTGTCTTGGCGAGGCACTGCGCCACCATCTGCGGATGGCACAGGATCACGGTGGCGGCGCCGAAGCAGCGTGACGCGATCACCGGATCCTGCTCGGCGAACTCGCCGGCCTCGATGCCCTCGCGGATCACTTCCGCTAAAAGGTCGTGGATGCTGTCGACATGCCTGTCGATGACGCCCCAGTCCCGTTCGAGCGCGACGATGACCATCTCGTGGACCTTCTGGTCGTCGAGCAACACCTCCATCGTCATCTTGTACTGCGCGTGGACGTAGCGCCGCAGCCGCTCCTCGGCGCTGATCGGCAGACGGGAGATCTCGTAGGCCATCTTATAGCTGGCACCGAGCATGCGGCCGCAGACAGCCTGGTGGATTTCAACCTTGGAGGCAAAGAAACGATAGATGTTGGCGGGCGACATGCCGAGTTCGCGGGCGATGTCGGCAACGTTGGTCTTGCCATAGCCGTAATGGCGGAACAGGCGCTCGGCGCAATCGAGAATACGGGTGACATTCTCCTGTCTGGCGGCATCGGCCACGATGTTGGCAGCTTCGGACATCTTCGCTTTCGATTTATTAGTGACGAATTTCAATTTTCGTCAGTCGTAAATTGAAGAGAGGGCGATGTCAACGCGAAATCGACGTACGCGTACGATTGGTGACAGATGGTGACAGAGGCGGGTGCGACAACCGGCGCTCGCGATTGGCGATCAGCCCCCATGAATTCGTCATCCTAGGGCGAAGTAAGGAGCGTAGCGACGCAACGCAGGACCCTAGGATCCATTCCGTGACGTCAGTCAAAGAATGAGGCGGATCAATATGTTACATCAAAAGGCGAACTGTTGCCCGCAGCAGTCATTCACGACCGTTGGAGCACGGCCGCCAGGTCGCGGCATGGATCCTAGGGTTTCCGCGACGTCGCTTCGCGACTGCTCCGCCCTAGGATGACGAAGCCGCCTAGGTCCGCGGCAAATTGTCGAGACCTAGCAAAAATGACGGTGCGCTCACGCCACCTTGGCCATTTCCCGCAGCCGGAACTTCTGGATCTTGCCGGTCGAGGTCTTGGGAATTTCGGCGAAAATAACCGCTTTCGGCACTTTGAAGCGGGCGAGCAGCGTCCGGCAATGCTCGATGATCTCGGCCTCGGTCGCGGTCTTGCCGGTCTTCAGTTCGACATAGGCAACGGGCACCTCGCCCCATTTGTCGTCAGGGCGCGCCACCACGCCGCAGGAGGCAACGGACGGGTGCTTGTAGAGCGCGTCCTCGACCTCGATCGAGGAAATGTTCTCGCCGCCAGAGATGATGATGTCCTTGGAGCGGTCCTTGAGCTGTATGTAGCCGTCGGGATGCATGACGCCGAGATCGCCGGAGTGGAACCAGCCACCGGCGAAGGCTTCGTCGCTCGCCTTGCGGTTTTTCAGATAGCCCTTCATGACGATATTGCCTCGGAACATGACCTCGCCGATGGTTTCGCCGTCGGCCGGCGTCGTTTTCATCGTCTCGGGATCCATGACGCTCAGGCCTTCGAGCGCTGCATAGCGCACGCCCTGTCTCGCCTTCTTGCCCGCCCTCGCCCCCTTGTCGAGCGCGTCCCAGTCACTGTGCCACTCGTTGACCACGGCGGGGCCATAGGTCTCGGTCAGGCCGTAGAGATGGGTGACGGCAAAGCCGGCGTCGGCCATGCCGGACAACACGGCTTCCGGCGGTGGTGCGGCCGCGGTGTTGAAGGTCACCGTCTGCGGGAACTGGCGCTTGTCCTCCTCGCTTGCGTTGATCAGCACCGACATCACGATCGGCGCGCCGCACAGATGGGTGACGCCATGGTCGGCAATGGCGTCGTAGATCGGCTTCGGCCGCACCCAGCGCAGGCAGACATGCGTGCCGGCCTGGACCGCGAGCGTCCAGGGGAAGCACCAGCCGTTGCAATGGAACATCGGCAGCGTCCAGAGATAGACGGCGTGCTTGGCCATGCCGGCATGGATGGTGTTGGTGTAGGCCATCAGCGCCGCGCCGCGATGGTGGTAGACGACGCCCTTGGGATTGCCTGTGGTGCCCGAGGTGTAGTTGAGCGAGATGGCGTCCCATTCGTCGTCGGGCATCGACCAGTCGAAATCCTCGTCGCCGCCGGCGACAAACGCCTCATAATCCATGCTGCCGATCCGCTCGCCCTTGGGATAGGGCGCGTCGGTGGCGTATTCGGGATCGTCGTAGTCGATGACCAGCGGCCTGACCCTGGCCAGATCGAGCGCTTGCCGGACGACGCCGGAGAATTCGCGATCGACGATGAGCAGCCTGGTCTCGGCGTGGTCGAGTTGGAAGGCGATGACGGCGGCATCGAGGCGGGTGTTGAGCGAATGCAGCACCGCCTTTGTCATCGGCACGCCGAAATGCGCCTCCAGCATGGGTGGCGTATTGGACAGCATGACGCTGACCGTGTCGCCCTTGCCGATGCCACGCTTTTGCAGCGCCGAGGCAAGTTTCAGCGAGCGGCGCCAGAAATCGCGATAAGTGACGCGCTGGTGGCCATGGATGATGGCGATGTGATCAGGATAGGTCTTTGCCGCCCGCTCCAGATAGGTGAGCGGCGTCAGCGGCTGATGGTTGGCCGCATTCCGGTCGAGATCCTGCTCGTAGGGATTTCCCATCCCGTCCTCCCCAAAGTCCTTTCAAGCTTTCTAACCTTAGGCCTCTCCTCAGGCTATCCCCTCGAATGACCGAAAATGCTAAGGTATAGCGGCTTTGTAGAACGGCGATCCGGATAAGCGTCTGCAGAGAGGCGATCGCGCCCGCACATCCCAATTTGACTTTTGTCGAGAGCCGTGACTAATGTCAGCCGAGGAGACGGCATGGCGATCCGACCGGCAGAACAGCTCATCCACAAGGCCGCCTGGCTGTACTATGCGCATGGCCTGCGCCAGGACCAGGTGGCGAGCCAGCTTAACATTTCCCGCGCCTCGGTGGCCATGTATCTGCGCAAGGCGCGCGAGACCGGCATCGTCAACATCTCGACCTCGACCCAGCTTTTCACCGACGACGTGATGGCGCGCAGGCTCGAGGACGCGCTGGGCCTCGACGCGGTCTGGATCGCGCCGGAAAACAGCCATGTCCCGGACCCCTCGACGGACATCGCCGTGCTGGCGGCGAGCGTCTTCCTCGAACTGGTCAAGAAGGGCGACCGCATCGGTGTCGCCTGGGGCCGCACGATCTACACGATCGCCGACGTCATGTCCTATGCCGACCTGCAGGATGTGACGGTGGTGCAGCTCTGCGGCAATCTCGGCGCCCCCTATTCCTACCGGCCGGACCAGTGCACGATGGAGATCGCGCGCCGGCTCAACGCCAAGGGCCTCAATTTCTACGCACCGCTGGTGCTGTCGACGGAAGAGCTGGCGCGGGCGCTGCGGGCCGAGCCGGTGATCCGCGAGCAGCTGTCTGATATCAGCGACTGCGATCTGGCGCTCTACTCGGTCGGCGCGGTCGATGCCGACAGCCACCTGGTCAAATGCGGCGCGCTGAGCTCGGGCGAGATGGCGGAGTTGCGCAGCCGAGGTGCCGCCGGTGTCATTGCCGGGCAGATCATCGATGCCGAAGGCAAGGTGCTCGACTGCAGCTACAACCGCCGGGTTATCTCCGCCGAGCTTGCTTCGCTGCGCGCCATCGCCAGACGGCTGATGGTGGTGCAGGAGGACAGCAAGTTCGAGCCGCTGCTGGCGGCGATCGCCGGTGGACTTTGCACGCATCTGGTGGTCGGCGCGCATATGGCGCAGCGGCTGCTCGATCATGCCGGAGCGGCGCCCAAGAAAGCACCCTGAAGAAAAGCACATTTGCCGCCGGCACATTGTCATCAAGGCGTCGCGGCATTCCTGTTTCACCATCCAAAGACATGAACTGGACGAAGCGAACATGAAGAACCTGTGGAACGACGACGCGGCCGAGAGACTTGTCGCCGACTATGCGAAGAAGGGCGTCGGCCGCGACCTCGCTCTGCGCGTCTACACGACTCGGCTGCTGGGCGGCGTGCCACAACTGGTCCTGCATGGCGGCGGCAACACCTCCTGCAAGACCAAGGCGACCGACCTCGTCGGCGACGAATGGGACGTGCTGTGCGTCAAGGGCAGCGGCTGGGACATGGCCGTCATCGAACCGCAGGGCCTGCCGGCGGTCAAGATGGGCGCCCTGCTCAAGGCGCGCGCGCTGGACAAGCTCTCCGACGAGGACATGGTGGCCCTGCAGCGGGCGAACCTGATCAATCCGGCCTCGCCCAACCCTTCGGTCGAAACACTGTTGCACGCATTCCTGCCGCACAAATTCGTCGACCACACCCATTCGACCGCCATCCTGGCCATTGTCGACCAGGAAGACAGCAAGCCCCTGGTGAAGACGGTGTTCGGGGAGAAGATGGGCTACGTGCCCTACATCATGCCGGGCTTCGACCTCGCCAAGGCCGCGGCCGACGTTTTTGATGTCGACCCTGATGTCGAAGGCCTGATCCTCGACAAGCATGGCATCTTCACCTTCGGCGACGATGCCAAGCAGGCCTACGACCGGATGATCCACTATGTGAATGTCGCCGAGGATTATGTCGCCAAGCACGCTAAGCCGACGGCGGCAAAGGCAGTGCTGCCGGCAAGGCTCGCGACACCGGGCTCCATCGCGCCGATGCTGCGCGGCGCTGTCGCGGTGGCGCGCGGCGAAGGCCGCTTCGACCGCATGATCAGCGATTTCCGCACCTCGGACGCAATCGTCGATTTCATCAACTCATCCAAGATCGCCGACTATGCCGGGCGCGGCGTGTCGACGCCGGATCTGTCGATCCGCATCAAGACCGGACCGATGGCCGTGCCGGCGCCGGATGCCGAAAAGATCGGCGATTACAAGGGCGTTATCAAGAGCCATGTCGACGTCTTCGCCAAGGACTATCGCGCCTATTTCGAGACAAACGATGCGCGCGACGACGTCAAGCGGACCATGCTCGACCCCATGCCGCGCCTGACGCTGGTGCCGGGCCTCGGCATGTTCGGCCATGGCCGCACGTTGAAGGACGCAAGGATCGCTTCCGACGTCGGCGAGATGTGGATAGAGGCGGTGCGCGGCGCCGAAGCGGTCGGGCATTTCCACCCACTTTCCAAAGCCGATCTGTTCCCGCTCGAATACTGGTCGCTCGAACAGGCCAAGCTTGCTTCCAACAAACCAAAGCCGCTGACCGGCCAAGTGGTGCTGGTCACCGGCGGTGCCGGCGCGATCGGCGCGGCGACCGCCAAGCTGTTCGCCGACAATGGCGCCCATGCCGTCGTCGTCGATCTCGATGCCGAAAAGGCTGCCGACGCGGCCAAGAAAGCCGGCAACAATTCGATCGGCGTTGGTGCCGACATCACCGACCCGGCACAGGTGCGCGCTGCCTTCGACAAGGCGGTTGCCGTGTTCGGCGGCGTCGACATACTGGTATCCAATGCGGGCGCTGCCTGGGAAGGCCGCATCGGCGAACTCGATGACGCGCTGCTGCGCAAGAGTTTTGAGCTCAACTTCTTCGCCCACCAGTCGGTGGCGCAGAACGCCGTGCGCATCATGCTGGAACAGGGCACGGGCGGGGCGCTTTTGTTCAACACCTCCAAGCAGGCGGTCAATCCAGGCCCGAAGTTCGGCGCCTATGGAGTGCCGAAGGCGGCGACGCTGTTCCTGTCCAGGCAGTATGCACTCGATTACGGCGCTTACGGCATCCGTTCCAACGCCGTCAATGCCGACCGCATCCGGTCCGGCCTTTTGACCGACGCCATGATTGCCAGCCGCTCAGGCGCGCGCGGCGTGTCGGAGAAGGAATACATGTCCGGCAACCTGCTCGGGCAGGAAGTAACGGCGCAGGACGTGGCGCAGGCCTTCCTGCATCATGCGCTGGCCGAACGCACGACCGCCGACGTGACGACCGTCGACGGCGGCAACATCGCGGCGGCGCTGCGGTAAACACCTCCAATTGACAATAAAAAAGGGCGGCTCGCGGGCCGCCCTTTTCCTTTGTGTGTTGACGAGCCCTACTTCGCGTTCGGGTTCGGCATCCAGGCCGGCATGGCGACATCGGCATGGGCGAACTGCGGCAGCTTGGCCGACAGCTCTTCCATGTTCTTGATGTCCTTGTCGATCAGCTCCTTCTGGGTGATCAACGTTGGCGGTACGATGACGTTGTGGCCGGGATCCTCGCCGGCGAGCAATTGAGCCAGCGCGCGCACGGAGACCTGGCCGACGACGGCCGGGTTGGTGGCGGCGGTGGCGGCCCAGGCGCTGTCGGGCTCGCGCATCGCTGATATGTCGGAGGTCGAGATATCGGCCGAGTAGATCTTGATGCCCTTGTTCAGCCCCGCCTCGTCGACGGCGATCTTCACGCCCTTGGCGAACTCGTCATAGGGGGCGAACATCACCTTGATATCGGGGTGAGCCGACAGCACCGAACGCGCCTGGTTGGCAACGGAGTTGGCGATCGGGTTGTCGAGCGTGCCGAACATGGCGACTTCCTTGATGCCCGCATATTTCTTCTTCACGTCGACCCAGGTCTCGTTGCGGCGGTCGAGCGGCGCGATACCGGCGACATAGACATAGCCGGCGTTCCAGCTTTCGCCATTGTCCTTGACCGCCTGTTCGAGCGCGAGGCGGGCAAGGTCCTTGTCCGACTGTTCGATCTGCGGGATCTTGGGGTTTTCGACATTGACGTCGAAGGCCACCACCTTGATGCCGGCGTCGACGGCGCGCTGGGCGGCGTCCTTCATCGATTCCGTCAGGCCATGCTGGATAATGATGCCCTGCACGCCGAGCGCGATGGCCTGATCGACCATGTCGGACTGGAGGGCGGCATCCTGGCGGCTGTCGAGCACGCGCAGGTCGATGCCGAGCGCCTTGGACTGCGCCTCGACGCCGGAGAGATAGGCCTGGAAGAAATCGCCGGTCGAGAGATAGCGGACCAGCGCGATCTTGACGCCGGGCTTGTCGAACGGCGCCGGCTTGTCCGCGGCAAAAGCCGGGACCTGCATCAGCATGGTTGCGCCGGCCAGTCCGAGCGCCACCTTCCCCAGAAGTCTTCTTGTGATGTTCACCTTGTTTCCTCCACTTTTGTTGAACCCAAAATACTGTCCGGCCGAAACTACCTCCTGCCCCTGCCCGAAAGCGCAAAGGTGAAGACAAGGGCGACGACCAGAACCACGCCCTTGACGAAATCCTGCGTGTAGTAAGGCGCGTTCATCATGGTCAGGCCTTGCAGCAAGATGCCGACGAACAGCGCGCCGACGGCCGTGCCGAAGGCGTTCGGCTTGGCGGCGCCAAGCACCGCGTAGCCGATCAGCGCCGCGGCCACCGCATCGAGCAGCAGATTATTACCCGAGGCGATGTCACCGCGTCCAAGCCGGGCCGCGAGCAAAATGCCGCCGATCGAGGCAAAGACTCCTGAAATAACGTAGGCCCAGATCTTATATGCCTTGACAGGCGCACCGGCGAGTTCGGCGGCACGCTCATTGGAGCCGACGGCGTACATCATGCGGCCGAAGCGGGTGTATTCGAGGAAGAACCAGATCAGCAGCGCGAGTACCAGCAGCACGACGACCGACACCGGAATGAGGTTCGGGATGAAGAAATCGAAGCGGTGGCGGCCAAGCGCCAGAAAGGCGTCGCCGAACTTGCCGTTGGCGACAGAACCATCGGGCATGGTCATGCCGGTGGCGATCGAGCGGCCCTCGGTCGGGATGCGCTGCAGGCCGACCAGCAGGAACATCATGCCGAGCGTCGCCAGGAGATCGGGCACGCGCATATAGACGATCAGCCAGCCATTGATGAGCCCAACGACGGCGCCGATCAGCAGGCAGACGATGACCGCCACGACGGCGTTCTGCTCCAGCACAACCATGACATAGGCCGCCGCCATCATGGCTGAGGTGGCGACCGAGCCGATCGAGAGATCAAAGCCGCCGACCACCAGCGTGGCGGTGACGCCGAGCGCCAGAACGCCGGTGATGGCGACCGACTGGAAGATGAAGACGGCGCTTTGCGGCGAGACGAACCCGTCGGCGGCAATCGCGAAATAAGCGACGAGCCCGACCAGCAGGACGATGAAGCCATAGCGGATGGCATAGTCACGAAGCGTCATTCGGCGCATCCCGGCGCCGCCGCCCCATTTACCCAACTCGAACCCATGATGTCCCCTATTCCAATTCCATCGGCCGCCCGCTCAGGCAGCGCTGTGCAGCGGTCCGCCGGCGACCTCGGCCAGCAGGCGATCGAGGTCGACATCGGCGTTGCGGTGTTCGCCGACGATCGTGTGTTCTGACATCACCAGGATGCGGTCCGCCGTCTCCAGCGCCTCGTCGAGTTCGGTGACGAACAGAAGCGTCGCGCGGCCATTGGCGCTTGCCCTGAGCTTGGCGGCGATGTCGCGCCTGGCCGAAATGTCGACGCCCTGAAACGGCTCGTCGAGGATGAACAGCGCGGCATTCTGCGCCATCCAGCGGGCGACCATCACCTTCTGCTGGTTGCCGCCCGACAATGCCGACATCTCGTCCTTCTCGGAGCGGCAGACAATGCCCAGTTCCTCGATCTGCCGGCGCGCGGCGCTGCGTTCGAGGCGGCGCCTGAGCACGCTGAAATTCGACATGCGCCTGAGGAACGGCAGGCTGACATTGCGCTCGATGTTGAAGCCGCCAACGATGCCGCTGGTGGCGCGGTCCTTGGCAACGAGGAACACACCGGCGGCGATCGCGTCGCCGGCCGAGCGCGGTGCATAGGGCCTGCCGTTCATCGTCATGGTGCCGGCGAGCGGCCGGCGCACACCGAACAGCGTCTCGGCAAGGGCTGTCTTGCCGACACCGACGAGGCCGGTGATGGCGACCACCTCGCCATCGCCAAGCGTCAGCGAAATCGGCCTGGCGCCCTGCCCGATGCGAAGGCCTGCAACAGTCAGCACCGCCTTGGCGGAACTCCTGGCAATGATCCGGTCGAGATGGATCTTGCGGCCGAGCATGGCGTTGACCGCGCCTTCATAATCGAGCGGTTTGGTATCGAAGACGCCTGAAATGACGCCGTCGCGCATCGAGACGATGCGGTCGGCGAGCCGCCTGATATCCGACATGCGATGCGAGATATAGAGGATCGCCACGCCCTGCTCGCGCAGCCGGTCGACCAGCGCGAACAGCCGGTCGGCTTCAGCACTTGAGAGCGATGAGGTCGGTTCGTCGAGGATCAGCACTTTCGGCTGATGCGCAAGCGCGCGGGCAATCGCCACCATCTGGCGATCGGCCAGCGATAGATCGTTGACGCGGGCCTTGAGATCGATTGCCAGTCCCATGCGGTCGGCGACCGCCTTGGCCTCGCGGCGCACGCGCGCGGGATTGAACAGGGTCGGCGCGCCTTTGCCGCTCAGCCTGTCCAAGGTCAGGTTGGTGGCGACATCGAGGTCTGCAACCACACCGTCATTGATACTCTGGTGCACGGTGACGACGCCGGCGCGGATTGCTTCCGCCGGCGTGTTCGGCGCGAAGTCCTGCCCGGCAAGCGTCATGGCGCCACCGCCACGCTCGTAGACGCCGCTGATGATCTTGACGAGGGTGGATTTGCCGGCGCCATTGGCGCCCATCAGCACGGTGACCTCGCCGGAATGCAGCTCGAGCGAGATGCCGCCAAGCACCTCGTTGCGGCCAAAGGATTTCCTCAGTCCCTCCACGCGGAACACGGCATCGCCGATCATGCGTTCCTCCCTGACCGTGACGCTATGGTCAATGTCGGCAATTGTCAACACGATTGACAATTGCCAGACAGCTTCCTAGCTTGGCCCCGCCGCCAAGGCTCCCTTATGATCGGAGCAAATAAGCGGGAGGGAGAAGAATGACTGGGAAATTGCCGTTCGAAGCATTGTCGGTGGAGACGCTTGCGACGCGCCTCGGCACGAACGAGGCGCTGCGCGCGAAGATCGGCAAGGACGCGACACAATGGAAGGTCCGCGAAGTCGGCGACGGCAATCTGAACCTCGTCTTCATCGTCGAGGGCGCCAGCGGTACCGCCGTGGTCAAGCAGGCCCTGCCTTATGTCCGCCTGGTCGGCGACAGCTGGCCGCTGCCGCTGAAGCGTTCCTTCTTCGAATACCACGCGCTGACGCGTCAGGAGGCGCGCGCGCCAGGCTCGGTGCCGGCGATCCATCATTTCGACGAGGTGCAGGCGCTGATCATCATGGAATATCTGTCGCCGCACATCATTCTGCGGCGGGCACTGATCGAAGGCCGGCAGTTGCCGAACATCGCTAGGGATATCGGCCTGTTCATGGCCCGTACGCTGTTTCGCGGCTCCGATCTGTCGATGACAGCCAGGGATCGCAAGGCCGATCTGGCGCTGTTCGCCGACAATGTCGAACTTTGCGACATCACCGAGAACCTGGTGTTCTCGGACCCCTATTTCGACGCCAAGATGAACCGGCACACCAGCCCGCAGCTCGACAGCCTGGTTGCAGAACTGCGCGCCGACCGCGACCTCAAGGTCGAAGCGCAGCGGCTGAAGCATATCTTCGCCGCCAATGCGGAGACGCTGCTGCATGGCGACCTGCATTCCGGCTCGATCATGGTCACCGACACGGAAACCCGGATGATCGATCCGGAGTTCGCCTTCTACGGCCCGATGGCCTTCGATGTCGGCATGCTGCTCGCCAATTTCTGGATGTCGTTCTTCTCGCAGCGCGGACATGAGCAACAGGGCAAGCGCGATGCCATGCGCGCCTATCTGCTCGATGTCATCGTCGAGACATGGGCGGTGTTCCGCGCCGAATTCTCGCATCTGTGGCGCACCGAGCGTACCGGCATGCTCTACCAGAAGAGCCTGTTCGAGGATCAGGGCGACAGGCTCGGCGCAGAGCAGGCGCTCGACCATGTGCTGCACCAGATCTGGACCGACCTGCTCGGCTTTGCCGGCATCGAGGTGCACAGGCGCATCCTCGGTCTCGCCCACAATGCCGATTTCGAAACCATTGCCGATGAAGACCTGCGCGCCAGTTGTGAAGCGAAGGCGCTGAAATTCGGCCGTCACATCGCCGTCAACCGGCGTCAGATTCACAGCATCGACGAGGTCAATAATTTGGCCGCGCTGATCGAACAGGAGAGCGGAATTTGAACGTCGGCGACCGCCAGTACCGGACCATCTGGCTGAGCGATGACGGGCGTTCGGTCGACATCATAGACCAGCGCTGGCTGCCGCATGATTTCCGTGTCGAGAGAATCGGCACCGTATCCGGCATCGCCACCGCCATCCGCGACATGTGGGTGCGCGGCGCGCCGCTGATCGGCGTCACCGCCGCCTATGGCGTCGCCATGCAGATGGCGGACGATGCGTCCGATGCCGCGCTCGATGCCGTGTGGGAGACCTTGCATGAGACACGTCCAACCGCGATCAATTTGCGCTGGGCGCTCGACGAGATGCGACGCTTCCTTCGCCCGCTGCCAACAGAACAACGTGCCGCGGCCGCCTATCGGCGCGCCAGTGAAATCGCCGACGAGGACGTCGGGCTGAACCGCGCCATCGGCGAAAACGGACTTGCCATCATCAAGGCGATCGCCGCGCGCAAGCAGCCGGGCGAGACGGTCAACATCCTGACCCATTGCAACGCCGGCTGGCTGGCGACCGTCGACTACGGCACCGCAACCGCGCCGATCTACCTGGCGGCCGAGGCGGGCATTCCCGTCCACGTCTATGTCGACGAGACGCGGCCGCGCAACCAGGGCGCCCAGCTAACCGCCTGGGAGATGGCCGGCCACGGCGTGCCGCACACGCTCATCGTCGACAATGCCGGGGGTCACCTGATGCAGCGTGGCGAGATCGACATGGTCATCGTCGGCACCGACCGCACCACCGCCGACGGCGATGTGTGCAACAAGATCGGCACCTATCTCAAGGCGCTCGCCGCCGCCGACAATGACGTGCCGTTCTATGTCGCGCTGCCGTCGCCGACCATCGACTGGACGGTGCATGACGGGCTCAAGGAGATCCCGATCGAGCAGCGCTCGGCCGACGAGGTTTCGCTGGTCTGGGGCAAGACCGCCGGCGGCGAAATCGCCCAGGTGCGCGTCTCCCCGGAGGCGACGCCCGCGGCGAACCCTGCCTTCGACGTGACACCGGCGCGGCTGGTCACCGGCCTGATCACCGAACGCGGCGTCGCCAAGGCCTCGCGCGAAGGCCTGAAGGCGATGTTCCCCGAGCGGGGATGATCGGTCGGCAACTTAGTAAAGTGGCCTGACCAGGTGTCGCGGCATTGGCCATTGTCCCGTGATGCCGGGCTGTACCGGTCGTTCGAGATAGGTCGACAGCACCACATAGCTGCGCGTCGACGTAACGCCGGGCGTGTCGTAAAGGCGCGAGAGAAGCCCTTCGAGCGCCCTCGTGTCCTCGGTGCGGACCTTGAGCAGCACGCAGGTATCCCCGGCGACCGTGTGGATCTCCTCGACCTCCGGGTATTCGGAAATCGCCATCAACTCCGGGGTCTTGCCCCAGCCCCTTGTGTCGATGTGGACAAAGGCGAGCAACGGCTTGCTTACCGCATGGGGATCGATGATGGCGGCTGTGTTGCGAATGGCGCCGCTGCGCCGCAGCCGCTTCACCCGCTCGTGCGCGGCCGGCGGGGAAAGCCCAACGCGATCACCGAGTTCGGCGTAGCTGACCGTGGCGTCGTCGACCAGCACGCCTAATATCTTTCGGTCGATTGCATCGATATCCCTGGCCGGGGGCCTGTTCGGCTGAATACCATTTGTTTCTTCATTCATGGAGAGAATTCCCGATTGCAGCTGAATGAAATACGGCCATTATGGCGATATGTCGAACAGCAATCAAGCAGCAGCTCTAACCGCAAACGCCCGGCCGCCCATCCCAGCCCTCGCCTATCTGTTGACCGGGTGCATCGCTGTGATTGGCTCGAACTCGCTGGTTTTGGGGCCGATAGCCCCTGCCGTGGCGGTGTCGTTCGGAACCAGCGTCCCCGCCGTCATGGTCGCGGCGGCTGCTTTTGGCCTCGGAACCTCGGCAAGCGCCCTGTTCCTGGCACGCTATATCGACCGGCTCGGTGCCCGCCGGATGCTGCAGGGGGCATTGCTACTGCTGGCGATAGCCCTTGTGGCCAGCGCGGCGGCACCGACTGTAATCATGCTGGTCGCAGCACAGCTCCTCGCAGGCATCGCCGCCGGTGTCGCGATGCCGGCCATCTATTCCAGCTCGGCGGCGATCGCGCCGCCCGGCCGCGAAAGCGGGACCATCGGCATCGTGCTGACCGGATGGACGCTCAGCATGGTGGCCGGGGTCTCCTTGTCGGCCGTGCTTGCCGATCTCGTGCATTGGCGCGCCGTTTTTGCCGCGGTCGCGCTGCTCGCGATCCTTGCGCTGGCAAGTCTTGCGATGACGTCGCTGAGCGACGCCAGGAAGACTGGCCCGGCACCAACGCCGCTGGCGGCGTTGAGCATTCCCGGCATCGTGCCGCTGCTCATCGCCTGCGCGGCCTTCATGACCGCCTTCTACGGCGTCTACGGCTATCTCGGCGATCACCTGCACAGCGGGCTGGGCAAGCCGGTGAGCGCCAATGGGTGGGCCGCGCTCGCCTATGGCATCGGCTTCGGCGCGGCCGCTCTCCTCGACGGCGTGATCGATCGCCTGGGTGCCCGCCGCGTCATGCCGTTCGCCTATCTGCTCGTCGCCGTTGTCTACGTTGCCCTTGCGGCGACGAGCAACAATTTCGGGCTGGCCCTGGCCATGGTGGCGGTGTGGGGGCTTGCCAACCACTTCGGACTGAATGTCCTGGTCACCCGCCTCTCGGCACTCGACCCCTCGCGGCGCGGCACGATCATGGGCTTGAACAGCGCGGTGACCTATCTGGCGGTTTTTGTCGGCACCACCGGTTTCGGCCCGCTCTATTCCAGCTTCGGCTTCGCCATCTGCGCAATGGTCGCGGCGCTGCTGATGCTGGTTGCCGCTTCGGCGGCGGCATGGCGCTAGACTAGCCGAACGGACGTAATGGGCCACCGGCGTCCGCACGGTTGACAGCAGCACTCCCGCTCTTTCATACAAGCACGTTAATGTTCTCAGGGCGGGGTGAAAGTCCCCACCGGCGGTAAGGACTCTCACTTCGCATGGTTCCTTTCCGAAAACCGGTTTCGGTTTTCGGGGTCGTGCACGAGACCCAAGCCCGCGAGCGCTTTCCAACAGAGTTGGAAAGGTCAGCAGATCCGGTGTGATTCCGGAGCCGACGGTCACAGTCCGGATGAAAGAGAACGAAACGGAAAACGGACCGCCCAGGCGGGCCGGCTTTCGTGTCGTGCGTCCTGATTCTGGTTCGAAACGGAAGGATGGACCCATGAATCAGCATTCCCACAAAGACTACGAAACACGCATCGCCGTTGTCAGGGCGCGCTGGCACGCCGATATCGTCGACCAGTGTGTCGCCGCCTTCGAGGCGGAACTTGCCGCGCTCGGCGACGGGCGCTTTGCCGTCGAAATCTTCGACGTGCCCGGCGCTTACGAAATCCCGCTGCATGCCAAGACCCTGGCCGCGACCGGCCGCTATGCCGCGATCCTCGGCACGGCATTCGTCGTCAATGGCGGCATCTACCGGCATGAGTTCGTCGCCGGCGCCGTCATCGACGGCATGATGAACGTGCAGCTCTCCACCGGCGTGCCGGTGCTTTCGGCGGTGCTGACACCGCACAACTATCACGACAGCGCCGAGCACCACCGCTTCTTCTTCGAGCACTTCACCGTCAAGGGGAAGGAAGCGGCCAAAGCCTGTGTGGAGATCCTCACCGCTCGGGAAAACATCGCGGCATGAAGGCGGCGGCTCAGGCTGTTTGCAATTGGTCTGACGCAAGGCCGCGTCGCCCGTCCCGGGATCTGTACCCGGGGTGCCGGGATGGGACGCGGCCCTGCCGATGGCGGTCTACAGCTTCAGATCGAAACTGACCTTGAAGGCATGCCCCTGGACGTCCTTGGCGATCTGGCCGGAATAGGAGGCACCCAGCGTGGCGTTGGGGGACAGCGGAACATCAAAACCAGCTTCGACCGCCAGCGCGTCCCTGGCGATCGGCACGCCCGCAATGGTGAAGAAGGCTCCGGTGTTGAAGGCCAGATCGGAGGTCGGCCCGACATCGCCATAGGCGTGCTGCCAGCCCAGCATGCCGTGCAGGGCAGCCCCGGTCACTCCCGTGTCGAACTGGGTCGAAGCACGAACACCGAACGTCGAGAAGGTGTTCTGGGTCGACATCTCCTGGCCGGTCAAGGCAGACGTCGCGCCGCCGGTCTCGGCGAAGCCATCGGTCTTCAGATGGACATAGGCGAGGTTGGCGAAAGGTTCGAAGGCATTGCGCCCGATGTCGAACCGGTAGGAAAGCTCGCTGAAGGCCTGCGCCGTCGTGGCATTGTAATCGGCGGAAAGCTGTTCGCTGAAGGCGGGGAAGACAACGCTGCGCCTGGTTTCGATGTCATGCCAGCCATAGATCGCGCCGGCGCGGAAACCGAACTGGCCCAACTGCGTGCCGGCATAGACGCCGAGATTGTAGTTGTCGCTCGAGCCCGATGAGTCGCGGTCGGTGACATCGAAGCTCGAATTGCTGTAGCCGCCGAGCACGCCGAGCCGCCAGCTTCCGACAGGTGCGTCGGCGCCCCCGATGAACCCGGCTGTCTTGCGGCCGAAGGCGGCCGCATCGCCGGATCCGTTCGCGTCGCCCGTCATGGCCAGTGCCTCGCTCCAGATCACGATGCCGTCGGCGGTGGACGGCGCGGCGTGCACGCCGCCGGCGTCGATGCTGGCGGTGGTCAGAACGGGTGCGGAGACCGCGTCGAAGGCGGATTGCAATCGGCGGTTGGCGGCGTCCCGCGCGAAGCGGCTATCCTCGACAAGCGCGCCATTGATATCGGCGTGGATCTCGCCGGAGAGCGCGTTTCCAAAGGGGCGCAGATAGCGATAGAAGCCTACCGCTTCTTCGTTCGGGTTGCCCTCCAGCGCTTCCCGGTTGAGGATGTACATCGACCAGCCGTCCTTCGTCTGGTTGAAGGAAAGACCTTCGACTTCCTGCTCGCCGTCGATTTTCAGGTTGCCGAGGTTTTCGACTTCGCCGGTCTTGAGGTTCGCCCGGTAGATGATCTTATCGTCATTGTCGGTCGAAAAATACATCCAGCCGTTGAGGAGTTTGCCCCCTTGCGCCTGGTCGATCGTGTGCGTCAGCGGAATGTATTCCTTGAAGCTCCAGTCCGACAGATTGTAGACCGCTATTTCCGTCGCATTCTCATAGGCCATGCCGTAGCCGAGGCCGTTCTTGGCATCGACGGCCACCCAACTGGCGATGTCATGGATGCCGTGCGGCGGGTTGAGCGAAAAGGCCTGCCCGGTGAAGCTCATGTCACTCGCACGATAGACCGCGAAAACCGGGTTTTCGTACTTGCCCCCGGTGACCGGGTCGCGCTTGCTCGAGTCCAGCGAAATGTAGAGAAGCCCGTCGGCGTAATCGATGTCGCCGATATGGTTCAGCCCGATGTCGGAATATTGGGACGGAAGCTTGAGACTATCGGGAATGGCGGGCGAGACCGTCAGGGAGGGATTGTAGTTCTTGTCCGTGCGCTCGAGAATATTGGTACCGGAGAAGTACCAGTTCGTGCCGTCCGTGGTCACGCCCTGCTGCTTCGAGGTTATCGCATCGCCGGTAAAGATCGTCTTTTCGACCATGATCCAGGGTTCGACGGCAAACGCCGGCACGGATGTCATGGCAAGGGCGCTGGACAGCACGATGCAGGAGGTTATGGTTTTCGGAAGGCAGGCCGTTCCCCTCAGGGCGGCTTTGCTGGCGTGGTCAATCATCTTGGGAGACATTTCTGGCGCATTCCTGTTGGTGTGTATGATCGACGGCTCGACGCGCACGACATCGGCCAACGACGGCGAGGCGCCGTCGGCGATGACCAGACTCGAGATTTTTATGGCTCTTCGGGTGCTATCTGCGCTTCGGTTCGTCGATCGCTCTGGCGGAGAGTTCAACGATGTGCTCACTAGGGCGGGCACGTGACAATCGTATGAATAATGGGAATAGTATGAAGATTTCAGGCGCCCCTCCCCGGGCATCCCGGATGACGTCCCGCATGGCTGGCTCGTCTCATTCCGGCCTTCACGCCAGGCTGCTCAACGAAATCGGTCTCAGCATCGTGCGCGGCGAATTGATTCCGGGCGATCAGCTGCCGAATGGCGATGACTGGAGCGCCTCCTATGGCGCAAGTCGCACCGGCCTGCGAGAGGTCGTCAAGGTGCTGGCGGGCAAGGGGATGGTGGAAATGCGCCCCAGGACGGGGACCAGGGTGCGCCCGCGCAAGGATTGGAATTTCCTCGACCCCGATGTGCTTTTGTGGCGTTTCGGCTCGAGAACCACGGCCGAGGAGGCGCGTTCGCTGTTCGAACTGCGCCGCGCGATCGAGCCTATGGCCGGGGCCCTGGCGGCGGAGCGCGCCAGCCCGGAGCAGATCGCTGAATTGCGGGCCATCCTGGAAGAGATGGAACAGGCCGGCGACGACGGCGAACGCTTCGCAGTACCGGATCTGGCATTCCACCAGACCATCCTGCACATGTCGGGTAACGAGCTGATCGGGTCGCTCGCCGCCTTGATCGAGACCGCGCTGGTGATCAGCTTCCGGCTTTCGGACGACAATCCGGCCGGCCAGCGCCACTCGCTCAGCGTGCACCGGCAGATTGTGGAGAACATCGAAAAGCGCGACCCGGCAGCCACCAGCAAACTTCTGATCGACCTGCTGGACGGGGCGGAAGAGGATGTGCGGCGTTCCCTCGCGGCCCGGCTTGGCAGACAGAAATGAGGCGGCGTTGCACACACTCAGCGCTGGGCGTCCCGGACCCTCTTCCCCCCGACGCCGACATCGCGTTCGATCCGTCCGGCGGAGTGCGGTCAATAGGGAGCCAGCCTTTATCGCGCTGTAAGAAGATTTGCGGCCGGGTCGGTCGGCGGCGGTTGCGGTCGCGCGGAAATCCGGCCAGAAGCATCGGTGGGCTGGACGATGCGCGGACAGTCCGCAACCACAGCTTGAAACCAGATACGGGAGACTATTCGTTGGCTCGCATCACATTGAGACAATTGCTCGATCACGCCGCCGAACACGGCTATGGCGTGCCTGCCTTCAACATGAACAACATGGAACAGGGCCTCGCCATCATGGAGGCGGCGGAGGAGACCAAGTCTCCCGTCATTCTGCAGGCGAGCCGCGGCGCGCGCGCCTATGCCAATGACGTGGTGCTGGCCAAGCTGATCGACGCGCTGGTCGAGATCCATCCCGACATCCCGGTCTGCATGCATCTCGACCATGGCAACAACGAAGCCACCTGCGTCACGGCGATCCAGTACGGCTTCACCTCGGTGATGATGGACGGCTCGCTAAAGGAAGACGGCAAGTCGCCCGCCGACTACGCCTACAATTCCGGCATCACGCGCCGCGTCGTCGACATGGCGCATTGGGGCGGCGTTTCGGTGGAAGGCGAGATCGGCGTGCTGGGCTCGCTCGAGAGCGGCGGCGGCGAGCAGGAAGACGGCCATGGCGTCGAGGGCGCGATCAGCCACGACCAGTTGTTGACCGATCCGGTGCAGGCCGAACAGTTCGTGCGCGACACGCATGTCGATGCGCTGGCGGTGGCCATGGGCACCAGCCATGGCGCCTACAAATTCTCCCGCAAGCCCGACGGCGCAGTGCTGGCGATGAACGTC
Organism: Mesorhizobium sp. B2-4-15; assembly: GCF_006658505.1. Classification (GTDB taxonomy): domain Bacteria; phylum Pseudomonadota; class Alphaproteobacteria; order Rhizobiales; family Rhizobiaceae; genus Mesorhizobium. The sequence goes on along the minus strand of NZ_VFUZ01000002.1, from coordinate 49,112 downwards.
ATCGAGGAAATCCACCGCCGCCTGCCCAACATGCATCTGGTCATGCACGGCTCGTCCTCGGTGCCGGAAGACTTGCAGGAGATCATCAACAAATATGGCGGCCAGATGAAGCCGACCTGGGGCGTGCCGGTGGAAGAAATCCAGCGCGGCATCAAGCACGGCGTGCGCAAGATCAACATCGACACCGACAACCGCATGGCGCTGACCGGCGCGATCCGTAAGGTGCTGACCGAGAACCCCAGCGAGTTCGACCCGCGCAAATACCTGACGCCGGCCATGGCGGCGATGAAGAAGCTCTGCAAGGAGCGTTTCGAGCAGTTCGGCACCGCCGGCAATGCGCCCAAGATCAAGCCGATCCCGCTGTCGGACATGGCCAAGCGCTACAAGTCGGGCAGCCTCGATCCGAAATTCGGCTGAACGGCCGGCTGCTGGAGCGGTTCAGCGTTTGAAGCGCCGAACCGCTCTTCGTTTTCCACGCACTTGCCGGGATCCTGCGAGGCCCGCCGTGCAGGGCGCCAGGGCAATCGGTGATCTCGAGCGGTATGACCATGCCGGCGGCGTCGATCGCATTCTGCAGGATCCCCAGCCGCTTGGCGACCTCGGACTGGCCAGGCCGCCTGACGTAGTGAAGCCACGTGGCGCGTGCCGGCGGCAGTTCGGCTGGAACTTCGAGCGTCAAAAAGGGTTCTTACATCGACACTTCAGAGTCGCGGCGCGCGGCAAGGAAGGAGCACGTCATGAGCAAGGATCGCGGCAGGGAAGGCCCCGCCTTTTCCGGACAGGACGCAAGGCAGGGCGAAATCATCCTGCGCACGCGCACTCAGCGCATCATCTTCGTTGCTGGCCTGATCGGCATCGTTGTCCTGGCATTGGTGCTGGCTTTGGCCGTCCGATGACCGGCGTGCCCCGTCTCGACTCGAGGGTGCGGCGCATTGCGCCATAAGGAATCGCCGGCGCCGGGCGGTGCCGAAGACCTTGCGAACAAGGGCGGAGCACGAAAACAATGTTCGAGCCGCTTTGCTGCGATATGCCGGTTCATCCGACTTGGCCCGATCTCGTCGCGCGCCTCCTGTTTGTGCTGCTGGCAGGTTTCCTCATTGGCCTGAACAGGGAAGCGCGCGGCCACACCGCCGGGCTTCGCACGACCATCCTGGTCGGCCTTGCGGCCGCGGTTGCCATGATCCAAGCCAACATGCTGCTTGATACGATGGGCAAAGGGGCGGACTCCTTCGCCCGCATGGATGTCCTGCGTTTTCCGCTTGGCGTGCTGACCGGTGTCGGCTTCATTGGCGGCGGCGCCATCCTTCGGCGCGGCGATCTTGTGACCGGCGTCACCACCGCCGCCAGCATGTGGATCATGACCGTGATCGGGCTTGCGTTTGGCGGCGGCCAGTTCGGCCTTGGCGCGATCGCAACGCTGCTGACGCTGGTAACGCTCCAGCTGTTGAAATGGGTCGACCTCAAGATTGCGCGAGACCACCATGCGATCCTGTCGGTCGCCTCGGCGAAATCCTCACCGCCCGACCTTCAGGAAATGGTACGGCCGCTTGGCTACGACGCACGTCTTTCCTCGGTCGAGCATGACTCCGTCCGCGGCCGCTTCGTGTACTCCTTCAACCTCGAATGGAAACAACCCGAGGCGGTCGAAACGTCAACGGAAATCCTGGCGGTGGTCGGCCGGCACTGCGAGATCGAGAGATTTGAGCTGATCGGCGAGAAGTCGCCCTGAATGACGGAAGCGTTGCGGTCTCACTTCCGCGCTACCAGGAACTCGATCCCATCGCTGCCATCCAGGTGAAACGCCACCGCCCTAGCGGAACGTTCCGGTACGGAGTGCAAGCGAGTGCCGCCTGACCGTATTGCTCCGCAAGCGGACGCCCGATGCCAGTCATTCGAAGGAAACAGATCCTACTGCAAAATCCGCGCGGCAGGCGGTACGGAGTGGTTATGCGCGATGCCGGCGTCGGCATCGCCCTCGCCGAGCGAACGGTCGAGGCCGGTCGCCACCACCGAAACCCTGAAGCGACCTTCCATGCTCTTGTCGAAGATCGCGCCGACGATGATGTCGGCGTCTTCGTAGACCTCCTCGCGGATGCGGGTGGCGGCCTCGTCGACCTCGAACAGGGTCATGTCCCTGCCGCCCGATATCGACACCAGGACGCCTTTCGCGCCCTTCATCGACATCTCGTCAAGCAGCGGATTGGCGATCGCGGCCTCGGCCGCCTTCATCGCCCGGTTGTCGCCGGATGCCTCGCCGGTTCCCATCATGGCGCGACCCATGCCGCGCATGACCGACTTGACGTCGGCGAAGTCGAGATTGATCAGGCCTTCCTTGACGATGAGATCGGTGATGCAGCTGACGCCGGAATAGAGCACCCGGTCGGCGATGACGAAGGCATCGGCGAAGGTGGTCTTGGCATCGGCGATGCGGAACAGGTTCTGGTTCGGGATCACGATCACCGTGTCGGCGCTTTCGCGTAGCCGCTCGATGCCCTCCTCGGCCATCTGCATGCGGCGCCTGCCCTCGAAGGTGAAGGGCTTGGTGACGACGCCCACGGTCAGAATGCCGGCCTTGCGCGCCGCCTGGGCGATGATCGGCGCAGCACCGGTGCCGGTGCCGCCACCCATGCCGGCGGTGACGAAACACATATGCGTGCCGGCCAGATGGTCCATGATCTCATCGAGCGATTCCTCCGCGGCGGCGCGGCCGATCTCGGGAAGCGAGCCGGCGCCCAGGCCTTCGGTGACATGCGCGCCAAGCTGGATCAGCCGCGTCGCCTTCGACATGGTCAGCGCCTGGGCATCGGTGTTGGCGGCGATGAATTCGGTTCCCTGAAGCTGTTCGGCGATCATGTTGTTGATGGCGTTGCCGCCACCACCGCCGACGCCGATGACGGTGATCTTGGGTCTCATCTCGGAGATTTCCGGCTTCTTGAACTCGGCCATGCTGCTTCTCCTTCGCCAATTGCGCGCGCTTCACGCCCCACCCGCAGAATGCCTGTAAGACATTGCGATCGAGCGGCATGACGCGAATCAGTCCGTCCGGATGGGTGCCCCAAAAAGCCAGAGAGCGGCCGGACGTGCAAGAGCACGCAAGGTCAAGATTTGTGATGAAGAGGCCAGCCGTGTGCTGCCCGCCGTCCGGCCCCTGTCGAATGCGCGCGATCCGGCCTTCGCTTCAGGACGCCTTGCGCTTGGAATAGCGGGGATAGTGACTCCCGTTTTGCCGATCGCGTCGGTAGCCAGCGCAAGGCCTTAAAACGGACTTTGCACCAATCATGATCCGATGGGGTATACACCAGGAAACGATGCCGACGGTTTAGATCGAAAGAATAGAGGTACGAGAGAATTGTCCAGTCTGCCACCAAACAGAGCGTACGGGCCCGGATCGTCGCGTGGACTTCTGCCGCTATGAAACGCCCCGTCGAGCATGGCGCCATGGCCGTTTCCGGCTACACGGTTCCCTGGCACATGGCGGCCGGAACCCCGGTCGCGCTCCATCTCTCATCGTCGCGGCCGCTGCGCGACGTGCGGATCGTGCGACTCGACACGCCCTCGGCCGAATTCATGGATTGGCATGTCGAGCCGACCGGGCATGCCGCGTCGCATCGCGACTTCGATCATGGGTCCTTCCTGAAGATCATGGCGACTGAACTGGCCAAGGCCGCCGAGATCACCGGTGTTGCCTTCGAAGTCTATCTGACCCGCAATGACGGCGCCCGCGTGCTCTTCGAGAGCGGAAACCTGCGCCTTGGGCTGGAGGATGGACGACTGACGTCAGGCCATGACGGCAAGCTGTCCGAGGCCGGCGAGATCCTGCCGGCAAACACCTGGCTCACGGTCGAGATTTCGTCCGACGGCGGCGGGACGATCCTGAAGATTGGCTCCGACGACCTCTTGTCGCCTTATCGCCTGCACCATCAACTTGATCTGCGCTGGTCTCCGTCCGGCGACATGGTCTTCGGTACCAGCGCGGCAAACGATGTCCGAACACTGAATGCCAAGTTTGCAGCGATTGCCCTGCAAACAGCGGTCGGACGCATCGCCTGGACGTTCCCGACCTTGCTGCCAAGCGGCCCGATCGCCTCGACGGGCGGAGATAGCGCCCTCTTGCTGGAAGCGGTCAACCAGCCGGCATTCTGCATGACCTCGCGGCGCTGGGACGGGTCGAGCTTCGATCCCCGGCTGGTGCCGTCGCATTACGACGCGGTGCATTGTCACGACGACGATATGGGCGGGCTGCAGTGGCCGGCCTCATACCATCTGCATGTCCCGGCCGAAGCGTCGGCGGGCGTCTACGCGTTCGATGTCGGCCATGACGAAGGATCGGAGCGCATCGTCTTCTTCATCACTTCGACGGGCCGCCGGGCGCCGCTGCTGTTCCTGGTGCCGACAGCCACCTATCTCGCCTACGCGGACGAATTCCTGCCGGCGCATCTCTACGAATGGCTGTGCGAGGATCGCGGCCATCGCTTCGCGACCGATAACAATCTGAAGTCGCTCTACGATTACCATAGCGACCTCAGCGGCGTGTCGATCGTTTCTTACAGAAAGCCGAAGGCGACGCTGCGCGACGACTACAATTACCCGCTGTGCGGCTGTCCGCACAACCTGCCGGTCGACCTGCATTTCCTGCGCTTCTGCCACAACAACGGCATCGCCTTCGATCTCATCACCGACCACGACCTGCATGAGCGAGGTCTTGCGGGCCTGGAGGGCTACCGGGCCGTGATCACCGGCAGCCATCCCGAATACATGTCGGTCGAAATGGAGCATGCGCTGCGCCAATTCGCGGCGGCGGGCGGCAGCATCGCCTATCTCGGCGGCAATGGTTTTGCCGGCAAGGTGGCGTTCCGGGACGATCTGATGGAACTGCGCCGTTCGCCGCTCGAGGCGGGCCGCACCTGGGACGGACCGATCGCCGAACAGTCGCTGTCGATCACCAACCAGCCGGGCGGCCACCTACGCGCCAGCGGGCGCGGCGAATTCTCGCTGACCGGCGTCGCCATCTCGCTGATGGGGTTCGATGGCGCGCGGCCCTTCACGCGCACGCCGGAGAGCCGACAACCTTCAGCCGCTTGGCTGTTCGACGGCGTCGCCCACGAGACCTTCGGCGACGAGGGTATCGTGCTTGGCGGCGCGGCCGGCTACGAGGTCGACGCCACCGATCCGCATCTCGGCACGTCACCCGATACGACAGTCATCGCGCGCGCCACCGGCTTCCCGGACAGCTTCGTCCATGACCCGACGCGCTGGTACGAGGGCGGTGCGGGCGAACTCGAATCGCGCCGTTGCGCGGAGATGACGCTGCGCCACCTGCCTTCAGGCGGTTTGATCTTCTGCGCGAGTTCGGTCGCCTGGTGCGGCGCCTTGCCGACCGGCGATGCGACGAACGACGTCGGCAGGATAACCATGAATTTGCTGACGTATCTGGCGGCGGCAAAGAGCCGGCCGGATCCGGACCGGCGCACCGGGTCCGATTGATAGCGGGGCTGGAGCGAGTGCAGGGGAAGGTCGGCTTGCCGCGCAACGAGCGAAGCATCTATCATGCGCCGATAAATCGCTGGCTTCGGCGTATTCGCCGTCCCCGCCTTTCGGGACTATCCGCGGCTGATGTCGTCAGGTTGGATTTCAGAACGTATGAAGTAGCGCTCCCGCCCATGGCCGACAGAACACAATTCGGGTTGACCGCCGTAGACAGCATCCCCTTGCACGAGAAGGTCTATCTGGAGCTTGTGCGGGCCCTGATGTCGGGCCAGTTCACGCCCGGGCAGAAGCTCACCTCGCGCAAGCTCGCCAAGGAACTCGGCACCAGCGACATGCCGGTGCGCAGCGCCTTCATGCGGTTGCAGGCGCTGCGGGCGCTGAGCCCGATGCCGAACGGCAGCGTCGAGGTGCCGGTGATCTCGGCCGACCGGTTCTCGCAACTGACCGCCGTGCGCACGATCCTCGAAGGTTCGGCGACCGAACTGGCGACAAAACGCATCAACGGCAACAATCTGCGGGCAATCCGGCGCCACAGCATGGACTTGACCCTGGCGGCGCGCGAAGGCGGTATCGACGATTATCTGAGGAAGAACTACGCCTTCAAATTCTCGATCTATCGCCATTGCGGCAACGAGCAGATGATCTTCCTGATCGAGACCGTCTGGATGCAGGTTGGCCCCTTCCTCAGGAATCTCGCCATGGGGTTCGAGGATGATCTCTCCTCGATCCTCGACATCGACTATCATGAGGAGGTCGTCGCGGCGATCGAGGCGCAGGACGGCGCGCGAGCCCGCGCAGCCATCGTCCGCGACATCGACGAGGGTGCCGCGCACATCCTCCAGCAGGCCAGGTTTCCGGACGCTAGAGGGTAGGATTGAAGGTCTCCCGACAGGCGCCACCTGTCGTTCCTTCGGCGAATGATCGCAAACCCTGAAGATTGGCCTACGCCGCGCGAACTTCGTTATCCCTAGGCGGAGCAGGAGCGAAGCTCCGTCGCGGAGACTCTGGGATGACGACGCGATGGAGGTTTCTGCCAATCGCCAAGGGCTGCGGTTCGGGGGGCAAGCGATCGAATGCCCCTTGGCTTTCGGCCTGCTTGCCTCTATGTTGCGATCGCAGATCGCGAAATTGGTTTTCAAATGCCTCCCGACATCCCGGCTAGTGAATTGAAAAAATAAGGAAAAGCATCCGGCGCCGACCGGACATGCTTTCCGAAAAACTCACTAGAATTTTTACCAGGGATAGCGCAGCCGGCCAGGCTTGGGCACCTTCGAAAACCAGAGGTTGGAAATTGAGCGATGCAATTGCGGACGTCCTGAGCTGGCTTGAAAGCAGGAACGACATCCAGAGCCTGAGGGCGGCGGTGTGCGATCTCAACGGCGTCATGCGGGGAAAACGCATCCCTGTGGAGCAGGCCCGCAAGGCGCTGGAAGGCAAGCTGCGCATGCCCTACTCGCTGATTGGCCTCGACATATGGGGCGAGGATATCGAAGGCAACACGCTGGTGTTCTCGACCGGCGATGCCGACGGACTTTGCCAATGGACGGGACGCGGCATCCTGCCGGTGGACTGGACAGCGCATCCGACGGCGCTGGTCCCGCTCTGGCTCGCCGACGAAAGCGGCGCGCCCTATCTCGGCGATCCCCGGCGGGCTCTGGCCCGCATCCTCGACCGCTACCAGGCGCTCGGGCTGACCCCGGTCGCGGCGACGGAGCTCGAATTCTATCTCGTCGATCCGCAATCGCAGCGGCCGGTCGGGCCGGTTTCGCCGGTCACCGGGCGCCGCCTCGATTCCGACGCGGCACTGTCGATCGACGAGATCGACGATTTCGAGTCCTTCATCCACGACGTCTACGAAGCCTGCCGCGCGCAAGGCATTCCCGTCGACACGGCGATCGCCGAAAATGGCGTCGGCCAGTTCGAGATCAACCTGAACCATGTCGCCGACGCCCTGCGGGCGGCCGACGATGCGGTGCTGTTCAAGCGCACGGTGAAGGGCATTGCCCGCAAGCACGGTTTTGCCGCCTGTTTCATGGCCAAGCCCTATGGCGACCGGGCCGGCAACGGCTTCCATGTCCATTTCAGCCTGGTCGATGCCGAAGGGCGCAACGTGTTCGACGACGGTACGGATCAGGGCTCCGACATCATGCGCCATGCCGTCGGCGGACTGCTGGCGGCGATGGCCGAGAGCACCTTGGTTTTCGCGCCGCATTTCAATTCCTACCGCAGGCTTCGCCCGCGGTCCTATGCGCCGACCGCGGTCGCCTGGGGCTACGAGAACCGCATGGTCGCGATCCGCATTCCCGGCGGCCCGACCGGCGCGCGGCGCATCGAGCATCGCGTGTCGGGAGCGGACGCCAATCCCTATCTCGTGCTTGCCGCCATACTGGGCGCGGCGCTGATCGGCATCGAAAGGCAGATGTCGCCAGGCGACCCGACCGGAAGCGATGGCCAAGGCCTTCCACCGGCGAAGCTGCCGCCGGACTGGGCCTCCGCGATCGCGGCCTTCGAAAGCGGAACGCATGTGGCGGAGATTTTCCCGGCGATCCTGCGCGACTCCTTCATCGCCTGCAAACGTCAGGAACTGAACACGTTCGCCCTCAATGTCAGCGACTTCGAGATCGAGACCTATCTCGAAAGCGTCTGAGGTGCTTACGGCGATCGCTCGGCCTTCAGCACCGAGACCGCCGCTTCGCTGTTGTGGACATAATCGTTGGCGTCCGGCTGCCTCTGCAGCAGCAGGATGAACAGCAGGTCCGTCAGCGTCAGCTGCGCGTCGCGCGCGGTGATAGAGGAGGAGCGCGCACGCTCTTCATCGGCGATGGTGTAAAGGCGGATGTCGGCGACGCGGCTCAGCGGATTGTCGTCCAAGCCGGTGACGGCGATCACCGTCGTGCCGCGCTTGCGGGCAAGCTCGGCGATGCGCAAGGTTTCAATGCTGGCGCCGGAATAGGACAGCGCGAACAGCACGTCGCCCTCCCCAAGCGTCGAGACATTGGCCATCTGGATGTGGCTGTCGCTGTCATGCAGGACGTTGCGGCCGAGCTTCATCAGCTTGTAGGAGAAATCGCGCGCCACCAGCGAGGAGGCGCCGACGCCGACCAGATGGATGCGGCGCGCGCCATCCAGCAGGTCCAGCGTCCGGGAGATGATGCGTTCGCTGTTGGCGGCGACGGTCTGCTGCATCGACAGAAGCTTGCTGCCGATCAGCTTCTTCAGGATGACCGGAAAACCGTCGCCGACCTCGATGGAACCGTGGATGACGCCCGCCGGCACCTGCCAATCCCGCGCCTTGGCCTCGCTGACGGCGAGCTTGAGCTCCTGGTAGCTGGCATAGCCGAGCTTCTGGCTGAACTTGACCACACTCGACTGGCTGCGGCCGATCTCGGCCGCGAGGGCGGCCGTCGACAGCCGCAGCATCCGGTCGGGATTGTCGACGATGTACTGGCCGATCTCACGATCGCCAGGCGCCATGCCGTCAAGCTTCGCGTTGATCTTCTTCAGAACGGACATGGATCCTCTAGAGCGTGGTGCCGAAAAGTGTGAAGCGGTTTTCGGACGACATCATGCTCCATCCCTTTGATTTAGTGCTCCGGTGCTCGACGTCAGAGGAATAAATTATTCCAATTCCGATTGACAGCCAAGAACGCAGAATTAATTCTCCGACTGGACCGGCGAAAGCTCGGGGTTCGAGACCGGCTCCCGAAAGCGAGCCGGACGGCCGCCCGCTTCGCCACACAAGGTATCAGCCATGGACAGACTGCGGATCGTCGGCGGACAAAGACTGCAAGGCGCGGTGACGATCTCCGGCGCCAAGAATGCCGCTTTGCCGCAGATCGCGGCCGCCCTGCTCAGCCCCTACCCGCTCGAACTGACCAATCTGCCGGAAGTGACCGACGTCGAGAACATGCTCGGCGTGGTGCGGCTTCACGGCGCCGAGGTGACGCGGTCGGCGCATGCCGCGACGATCGACACCAGTGCCGCCGTTTCCAAGGAGACGTCCTACGACACGGTGCGGAAGATGCGAGCGACGGTGCTGGTGCTGGCGCCGCTGCTTGCCCGGTTCGGCCATGCGCGGGTTTCGCTGCCGGGCGGCTGCGCGATCGGCGCGCGGCCGATCGACATGCATGTCGCCGCGCTCGCGGCACTCGGCGCCCGAATCGCCATCGAGAACGGCTTGATCGTCGCTTCAGCGCCGAACGGGCTCACCGGCACACGCATCGTCTTGAGCTCGCCATCGGTCGGGGCAACGGAAACCGCGATAATGGCCGCGACCACGGCCAAGGGCGAAACCGAGGTCCTCAACGCGGCGCGCGAACCGGAAGTGGCCGATCTCGCCGCCTGCCTCAACGCCATGGGGGCACGCATCGAAGGCGCCGGCACGCACCGCATCCTGATCGCGGGCGATACAGGCTGGCATGCCGCCAGGCATGACATCATCCCGGACCGCATCGAGGCCGGCACTTATGCCATCGCCGCGGCGATCACCGGCGGGCAGCTCGAATTGACCCATGCCCGGCTCGAGCACATGGCCTCTGTCGTGCAATTGCTGGAGGCCACCGGCGTCAGCGTCTGGCCCGGGGACCGCGGCCTCATCGTGTCGCGCGAGCGGCCGCTCAAGGCCGCCGACCTCACGACGGAACCTTATCCGGGTTTTCCAACCGACCTGCAGGCGCAGTTCATGGCGCTGATGTGTTGCGCGGACGGCGCGTCGCTGCTGCGCGAAACCATCTTCGAGAACCGCTTCATGCATGTTCCGGAACTGATGCGGCTCGGCGCCAACATCAAGCTGCAGGGCACGACGGCGCTGGTGCGCGGTGGCGCGGAACTGCACGGCGCGCAGGTGATGGCCACCGACCTGCGCGCTTCGGTGTCGCTGGTGCTGGCGGCACTGATCGCCGAGGGCGAGACAACCATCAACCGCGTCTATCATCTTGACCGCGGCTATGAACAACTGGACCGCAAACTGCGTCTGTGCGGCGCCGACATCGAGCGGCTGGGCGCATGAGCGGCGGCGCGATTTATTTCCTCGGTGTCGACGGCGGCGGCACCGGCTGCCGAGCCCGCATCGAGGATGCCGAGGGCACCGTGCTGGGACAGGGTCTGTCCGGCCCGGCGACAACCCGGCTCGGCATCGACGCGGCCTGGGCCTCCATTGCAAAGGCGTTCGCCGCGGCGATCGAGGAGACAGGATTCGGCCCGGCCGAAACCGCCCGGATCCGCGCCGGCATCTGCCTTGCCGGCATCGGCCGCATGGGTGCGCTGGCGGCGCTGCGGGCGATCGCGCATCCGTTTGCCAGCATCGATTTCGTCAGCGACGGCGTCGGCGCCTGTCTTGGCGCGCATTCCGGCCTCGACGGCGCCATCGTCATTGCGGGCACCGGTTCGATCGGCCTCGGCTTTGTCGAAGGCCGCGACCTGCGCGCCGGCGGTTACGGATTTCCGATCTCCGACGAGGGCAGCGGTGCCGATCTTGGGCTGAAGGCCGTGCAATTGGCGTTGCGCGCGCATGACGGCCGGCACGAGCGGACGGCGCTGCTGGCGGAGGTGATGCAGCGCTTCGAGGGTGACCCGATGGAAGCCGTCGCCTGGATGGACCGCGCCAGCGCCACGGATTACGCGGCGCTGGCGCCGATGGTGATGCGCCATGCCGACCAGGGCGACCCTGTCGGACGGCGCATCGTGCAAGGGGCCGCCGAGCAGATCGACACGCTGGTGCGGGTGCTGTTCGAGAAAGGCGCGCCGCGCGTGACCTTGCTGGGCGGCCTCGCCAGCCCGCTCGAACCCTGGCTCTCCCCCGATGTCCGGCGCCGGCTCAAGCCCGCGGATGGCGACGCCGTATCCGGCGCGATCATTCTTGCCAGACGGTCACTCCGCACACGGTAGGCTTCGCAGGAGAAGGAATAAAATATTCCAAAAATTTGTTGACGGTGCGAATATCAAATTCTAAAAAGTTAACAACAGAGACTGAATGGCGACAGGCGGATTGATTCATCCGTGCCACTGGCACCGGCCGAAGATCCATATTCGACGCCCGCCGTGCGGCGCGATTTGAAAGCACCGAGATGACTGAACAAAGGTTGATGTCCGAGCTGGACCGGCTGGTCTCCGAAGGCCGGAACCCGAGAACTGTCGACATCGACCTGCTGCCGACCATCGACGTCCTGCGCAAGATCAATGACGAGGATAGGGTTGTCCCGGCGGCTGTCGAAAAGGTGCTGCCGGAAATCGCGGCGGCGGTCGACCGGATCGTGCTTGCCTTCCAGAAAGGCGCGCGGCTGATCTACATCGGTGCCGGCACCAGCGGGCGGCTCGGGGTTCTCGATGCTTCGGAATGCCCGCCGACCTTCCGCGTGCCGGAAGGCATGGTTGTCGGCCTCATCGCAGGTGGTTCCGACGCGCTGGTGCGGTCGATCGAGGGCGCCGAGGACGATCCGAAGATGGGCGCACAGGCGCTGCGGGAGATCGGCCTCGCACCCGACGACGTTGTTGTCGGCATCGCGGTCAGCGGACGCACGCCCTACGTCATCGGCGGGCTGAACTATGCCAGGCAAATCGGTGCAACGACGGTCGCCCTCTCGTGCAATCCGGCGTCGACCATCGCCGGCATCGCCGACATCGCCATCTCCCCGGTCGTCGGCCCCGAAGTGCTTACCGGCTCGACACGGCTGAAGTCGGGAACCGCGCAGAAGCTGGTGCTCAACATGCTGACCACCGCCTCGATGATCCGCATCGGCAAGAGTTTTCAGAACCTGATGGTCGACCTCAACCCTTCCAACAAGAAACTGGTGGCCAGGGCGATCAGGATGGTCATGCAGACGACCGGCTGCACTGCGCCTCAGGCACGGCACGCTCTCGACCAGACCGGCAACGACGTCAAGCTGGCCATCCTGGTGACGATCACCGGCGCGGGCGTCGAAGAGGCTCGCACCGCGCTCGGCAAGGCTGGGGGATTCCTGCGAAAAGCGATCACCGAGATGACGGCATGATGGCGCATGAGACAAGACGGCGTGAAGCCGCTTAGACTGGGCCGATACTCCAAAGCATGTGTGTCTTGGAAGCGGTCGGTGGAAACTGCAAGGCATCGAGTTCAAAACCATAATGGGAGACGAAAACAATGGTAAGGCACCTCATAAGAACATTGCTGTCGGGCTTCGCCGTGGCGGCGATGCTCGGCATCGCGACGGTTTCGGCGCAGGCGGCGACGCTGCATATGGCATGGTCGCAGGACGCCACCGGGCTTGACCCACACAAGCAGACGGCCTTTTCGTCGCTGCGGCTCCTGGAACTGATCTATGAGCCATTGGTGCGGGTCGACGCCAGCCTGCAGATCGTCCCCGCCATCGCCACGTCCTGGGAATTCTCCAAGGACGGCAAGGAACTGACCTTCAAGCTCGACCCCAAGGCGAAATTCCAGGACGGCACGGCGGTCACCTCCGCCGACGTCAAGGCCTCCTTCGAGCGCATCCTCGACGAGAAGACGGGTGCGGCCGCCCGTGCGAATTTCCTGTCGATCGCGAGCATCGATACACCTGACGCGACGACCGTCGTCTTCCATTTGTCGCAGCCCGACGTGCCGATCCTGACGGCGATGAGCGACGTCAACGCGGCCATCGTTCCGGCGGCTGAAATCAAGGCCGGCTCGATCGGCACCAAGGCGGTCGGCTCGGGACCCTTCAAGCTCGACAAATGGGATCCCAACGCTAAGGAAGTGCTGAGCGCCAACAAGGAGTGGGCCGGCGGCGCGACCGGCGTCGACGGCATCGAGATCAGCGTGCTGCCCGACGAGGCGGCGATCCTCGCCGCCATGCGCACCAAGCAGGTCGATTTCGCGCTGCTCAATGACCCGCTTGTCGCCACGCTGGTGCCAAAGGAACCCAGCCTCCAGCTCAACCGCGTGCCGGTGCTGGCCTATCACGTCCTACAGCTCAATCCATCGCGCAAGCCGATGACCGAGCTCAAGGTGCGCCAGGCGATCTCCTGCGCCATCGACCGGCAGGAGGTGCTGGACACCGCCTCGCTCGGCGAGGGCAAGGTCACCGGACCGCTGACCATCCCGGCGCTGGCGACCGATCCGAGCCAGTTGTTCTGTTACAAGCGCGATGTCGAAAAGGCCAAGAAGCTGATGGCGGAAGCGGGTTTGGCCGATGGCTTTTCGGCGACCGTGATCGGCGCCACCGGCGAGCCGCCGACGGCCGCGGCGGAAGCCCAGGTCATACAGTCGCAACTGGCCGAAATCGGCGTCAAGCTCGACATCAAGATGATGGAGCTCAACGTCTATGTCGATGCCTGGCTGAAGGGCGATTTCGACATGGCGATCGCGCTCAACGGGGGCCGCGCCGACCCCTACACGATGTACAATCGCTATTGGACCAAGACGGGCAATTTGCAGAAGGTGGCGAACTATATCGACGACACGCTCGACAGCCTGATGCAAAAGGGCCGCGCCGAGACCGATCCGGCGAAACGCAAGGCGATCTTCGCCGAGTTCGAAAAGCACCTCGCCGAAGTGTCGCCATGGATATGGCTCTACACGTCCTACAGCTACACGGCCCAGCAGAAGAACATTGCGGGCTTCACACCGACGCCGACGGGCACGCTGTTCAGCCTGAGCAAGGTTACCATCCAGCAGTAGCCGCCGCAGGCCCTAGAGTCGGATGATTTCAGGTCGAATCGACCTGAAATCTGAATCCGCCTCTGGATCAAAAGATAGAGCATGATGTCATCCGAAAACCGCTTCACTTTTCCGCATCATGCTCTAGACGAGAGGACTTCTTCGCGTGAACTATCTGATGCGACGACTGGCGGCGTTTCCTCTCGTCCTGCTTGGCGTATCCATCCTGGTCTTCGTCGCGATCCGGATGGTGCCGGGCGATTCGATCACGGCGATGCTGGGTACCGAAGCCGGCCTGCTGACGCCAGCGCAGCGGGACTCGCTTGCCGCCTATTTCGGCATCGACCAGCCCTGGTTCGTCCAGTACTGGCGCTGGATCGGCGGCATCCTGCACGGCAATTTTGGCATCTCCGTTACCTATGGCAGGCCGGTCCTCGACGTCATCCTCGAGCGCTTCCCGCTGACGCTGGAGCTGGCTCTCCTGTCGATGATCATCGCGCTCGCCGTCGGCATGCCGGCCGGGATCTACGCCGCCACGCACAATGAGAAGCCTTCCGATCTCGGGGTGCGCATCGTCGCCATGATCGGCCAGTCGACGCCGAGCTTCGTGCTTGGCCTGTTGATCATCTACACGCTGTCGGCCGGCTTCGGCGTATTGCCGGCAATGGGCGAATTCGCGCCGCTCCGGCAAGATCCCCTGCGCAATCTCAGCCAGCTGGTCCTGCCGGCAATCACCCTCGGCTTCGCCTTCGCGGCGTCAGTCACGCGCATATCGCGCTCGGCGATGCTCGACGTGTTGAGCGACGACTATGTGCGCACCGCGCGCAGCAAGGGCGCGCCGGCGCGCAGCGTCATCTGGCGGCATGCGCTCCCCAACGCGCTGATCCCGGTCGTGACGCTGAGCGGCATCGAGTTCGGCTATCTCCTGGGCGGCGCTGTCATCGTCGAGCATATCTATGCCCTGCCCGGTCTCGGACGCATGGTGCTCGACGCGATCCTGCAGCGCGACTACGCGCTGGTGCAGGGAAGCGTGCTGTTCATTGCCTTCAACTTCATGATCGTTAATCTCCTGGTCGACCTCGCCTATGTCGCGCTCGATCCGCGCATCCGGCTGGGAGAACAGTGATGCGTATCCTGCGCGCCATCTTGGGCCATGGCAGCGGCCGCATCGGCGGCATCATCGTCGGCGTCTATCTCATGGTCGCGATCCTCGGCCTGGTGGGGCTGACGCCGCACAATCCGATCACGCAATACCGCGTCGATCGCCTGCACGCACCCAGCGCCGCCTACTGGATGGGCACCGATCTGTTCGGGCGCGATGTGGCCAGCCGCCTGATGGCGGGCATTGGACAATCCTTCACGGTCGCCTTCTTCTCGGTGGCCTTCGCGGCCCTTGCCGGAACCGTGCTCGGGCTGGCGGCCGCCTGGCTCGGCCGGCGCTGGGACGGGGCGGTGATGCGGATCATGGATGTGCTGCTCGCCTTCCCCGCGATCCTGCTGGCGCTGCTCATCGTCACCGTTGCAGGACCGGGCACATGGACCAGCGTCGTTGCCATCGGCATCGTCTACACGCCGATCTTCACCCGCGTCGTGCGCGGCCCTGCTTTATCGCTCAAGGCCCGCGAATTCGTTGATGCCGCGCGCACCTTCGGCAGCAGTTCGAGCTATATTGTCACGCGCCACCTGCTGCTCAATCTGGTGGCGCCCTTGACGGTACAAGTGACGCTGGCGCTGGCCTGGGCGCTGCTCACCGAGGCGGGCTTGAGCTTCCTGGGTCTCGGTACGCAGCCGCCGGCCGCCTCGCTCGGCTTGATGCTGAGCGACAGCCGCAATCTGATGGAAACCGCGCCCTGGCTGATGATCTTCCCGGGCCTGACGATCATGATCAGCATCCTCGGCTTCAACCTGCTTGGTGATGCCCTGCGCGATATACTCGACCCGAAGATGCGGAGGGCGCCGGCATGACCCCGCTTCTATCTATCCGCGACCTTCGCGTCGGCTTCGGCCGCAATCCGCAGGCCAACGAGGTGGTGCGCGGCGTCAGTTTCGACCTGGCCGATGGCGAGACGCTGGCCATTGTCGGCGAAAGTGGCTCGGGCAAGTCCGTCACAGCGCTGTCGATCAACCGGCTCATCGATTTCGGCGGCGGCCGCATCACCGGCGGCTCGATGCAACTGAAGCGGGCCAACGGCACCATCTTCGACCTGATGAGCGCGACCGAGCCGCAACTGACCGGCATTCGCGGCGCCGAGATCGGCATGATCTTCCAGGAACCGATGACCTCGCTCAATCCGGTGCTGACGATCGGTTCGCAGATCGAGGAATCGTTCCGGCTGCATCGCGGTCTGACCGGCCGGCAAGCCACGGCCGCAGCCAGGGACGCGCTCGACCGCGTGCGCATTCCCGATGCCGCGCGGCGGTTGAAATACACGCCCAACCAGCTGTCGGGCGGCATGCTGCAAAGGGTGATGATCGCCATTGCGCTGGCCTGCAATCCGCGCCTGCTAATCGCGGATGAGCCGACGACCGCGCTCGACGTCACCGTGCAGGCGCAGATCATGGCGCTGCTGGCCGAACTGAAGCGCGAAAGCGCCATGTCGATGATCTTCATCACCCATGATATCGGCCTGGTTGCCGGCATCGCCGACAAGGTGATGGTGATGCAGAACGGACAGGCCGTCGAACAGGGCGAGCTGAACCAGATCCTCGACAATCCGCGGCATCCCTACACGCAGCATTTGCTGCACGCCGTGCCGCATTTCGCCAACGGCCGCGCGACGCGCGCGGACGGGCAGCGCGACAAGGATGCAGGCGCGGAGCCGGCCTTGAAGGTCGACGGCCTCGTGGTGCGGTTTCCGCTCAAGAGCAATTTCTTCAGCCGCGCCACCGGCGCGGTGCACGCCGTCGATGGTGTCGACTTCGACCTGATGCCGGGTGAGACGCTGGCGATCGTCGGCGAAAGCGGTTCGGGCAAATCCACCACAGCAAAGGCGGTTCTGGGGCTGGTGCGGTCGACGCGCGGCAGCTTTTCGGTCAGCACGCGAACGGCCTCGGCCGAGCGCAGCGCCAAGCCGGTGCAGATGGTGTTCCAGAACCCCTACGCTTCGCTCAACCCGAGACTGACCATCGAAAGCATCCTGGCCGAACCGGTGATCGCCACCGGTGGTCGTGTGGATACCGAGACGCGTGCCAGGATGGCGAGCCTGCTCGAACGCGTCGGCTTGCCGAAGAACAGCCTGCAGCGCTATCCCCACGAATTTTCCGGCGGCCAGCGGCAGAGGCTGTGCATCGCCCGTGCGCTGATGCTCAACCCGTCCGTCGTGGTTCTCGATGAAGCGGTGTCGGCGCTCGACGTCTCGGTGCAGGCCAAGGTGCTGGAGCTGCTGGTAGACCTGCAGCGCGAGTTTGGGCTCGCCTATCTGTTCATCTCGCACGACATGGCGGTGGTCGAGCGGATCGCCCACCGGATCGCCGTCATCTATGCCGGCCAGATCGTCGAGATTGGTGACGCGACCTCGGTGCTGTCGAAGCCGAAACATTCCTATACGAAGAAACTGATCGCCGCCGTTCCGACCATCGACCGACGACGCGAGCATTTCGAAATCGACACGCGCCAGGTGCCCTCGCTGGTGCGCCCGCAGGGGTTTGAGCCGGCGCCGGCGAAGTGGGAGCTGTTGGGCGCAGATCATATAGTGAGGGTGGAAACTTAGACATGTTTGCGGGACAGAGGGGGGTGCGACGGAGCGCGACCATTCAGATGGAGGTCGGCATTGAGTGACCTCGGCCAGCTCTTCGACCGCGCATTCCAACCGCTCACAAATGCAGTGGCCGGCAGGCGCATTCCCGGCGGCGTGCTTGGCATTGTCGACACAAACGGCGAACGCATCATAAAGGCGATCGGCTCCGCGCAACTCGTGCCGAAGCAGCGGCCGATGACCGTCGAAACATGGTTCGACCTCGCATCCCTGACCAAGGTCATCTTCACGACGCCGCGCATCCTGGCGCTGGCGGAGGATGGTATCATCGATCTCGATGCGCCGCTGATCTCCGTCCTGCCTGATTTGCGCCAGTACGATGCCGGGGCCTGGGAGCGGACGGTGACGTTCCGGCAGTGCCTCGGTCACCAGACGCCCTTTCCGGCCGTCGAGCCGATCTACACTTATGGGCGCGACCCCGATCTGCTGCGCGCCTTCATCCTGCAGCGCGAATGGCGGGCTCGCGACCCGGTCTATTCCGATATCAATTTCATCCTGCTCGGCTTGGCTCTGGAACGGCTGTCGGGCAAAACGATCCGTGACCTGGAACCCGGTCCGGGCTTTGCCTGGTCAATAGAGCCGGACGCCGCCGCCGCGACCGAGGACTGCACCTGGCGCCATCGCGTACTCTGCGGCGAGGTGCATGACGATAATTGCGCGGCGCTGCAAGGCGCGGGTCATGCCGGCCTGTTCGGCACGGCAGCTTCGGTGCTCGATTTCGCGCAGGGGCTGCTGGATGGCGATGGCGCATCCGAACGCTCGATCGCGCTGATGCGCACCCCCGTGTCCGACACCCGCACCCATGGTTGGGAATGCCCCTATGAGGGCTGGTCGGGTGGCGCATTGTGCAGCCCGGGAACGATCGGCCACACCGGCTTTACCGGCACCGGCCTGTGGATCGATTTCGATAACGGCAAGGCGTGGACCTTGCTCACCAACCGGATCCATCCGACACGTCATTTTGACAGCGGAAT
Organism: Mesorhizobium sp. B2-4-15; assembly: GCF_006658505.1. Lineage (GTDB taxonomy): Bacteria > Pseudomonadota > Alphaproteobacteria > Rhizobiales > Rhizobiaceae > Mesorhizobium. The sequence goes on along the minus strand of NZ_VFUZ01000002.1, from coordinate 30,282 downwards.
CATTTCGCTGCGCCAGCGGGTCGGCGATCTCGTTAATGGAGCTCATTGATGGAACCAATCTGGGCCGTCGGCCTGATGACCGGAACCGTGCTTGACGGCAACATCGACGTCGCGCTGATCAAGACCGATGGCGAGCGCATCGACGATTTCGGCACTTACCGGCTGATGCCTTATCCCCCGTCCATCCGTTCCCTGCTGGAGGAGACGCTGAAGGAGGCCCGGGCCTGGAATTTCACCGGGCCCGAACCGGCGATCTTCCGCAGGGCCGAGGAAGCGCTGACGCGTGCCCAGTCGGCGGCGGTGAAGGAATTGGTCGAGGGCTATGGCATGACGATGGCCGATGTCGGCGTCGTCGGCTTTCACGGCCAGACGGTGCTGCATCGCGCGCCGCAGGTCGGACGGCTCGGGCAGACACGGCAGCTTGGCGATGGCGAGCTGATGCATTCCATCCTGGGTACCAAAGTCGCTTACGACTTCCGCTCGGCCGACATGCGCGCCGGCGGGCAAGGCGCGCCTTTGGCCGCCGCCTATCACACCGCGCTGATGCGCAGCGCCGGCGCCAGCGGCGAGGTGGCCGTGCTCAATCTCGGCGGGGTCGCCAACATCACCTGGTGGGACGGCGCCGACAATGTCGTCGCCTTCGACACCGGCCCCGCCAACGCGCCGCTCAACGATTTCATCAAGTCGAAAGGGCTCGGCGAAATGGATCGCGACGGCGCGCTTGGCCGCGCGGGAACGGTCGATGAGGTGAGGCTCGCCAAGCTGCTGCAGCACCCCTATCTGACCAAACCCTATCCGAAATCGCTCGACCGTTTCGACTTCGGCGCCGCGATGGCCGACGGCCTGGGCGCCGAGGATGGCGCTGCCCTGCTGACCGCCTTCACCGCCGCCGCCGTCGGCAAGGCGCTCGACCTTTTGCCAAGCCGGCCGAAAAAATTGGTGGTCAGCGGCGGCGGCCGTCACAACCCGACGATGATGGCGATGCTCGCCAGCCGCGCCGGTGTCGAAGTGGTGCTGGCCGAGAAGCTCGGCTGGAGCGGCGACGCGGTGGAAGCCGAATGTTTTGCCTTCCTGGCGGTGCGCGTGCTGCGCGGCCTGCCGATCAGTTTCCCGAGCACGACCGGCGCACCGCAGCCGATGCGCGGCGGGCGCGTGGCCGGCTGATCAGGCAGGCTGAAGTTTCTTCTGCAGGAAGATGCGGCTGCGGCCGACCGGGAAATCGGCCAGCGTCCCGAAGGGTTGATAGCCCTGGCGCTGGTAGACCCTGGAGGCATTGGGACTGAAGGTGTCGATCCAGGCGTTCCGGCAGCCACGCGCCACAGCTTCCTGCTCGGCAGCATCCAGCATCCTGCCGGCCATGTGCTGGCCGCGCAGCCTTTCATCGACCCACAGCCATTGCACGTAGAGCCAGCCCCAGGCCGTGTAGCCGGAGATGCCGGCAACGACCGCGCCGTCCTCGTCGCGCACGAACACGGCCAGCGCCTTCCTTTCCGACACGCCGACATCGCCGTCATTGAACGCCGTCAGGCGCTCGCCGAGAAAGGCGAGGTCTTCCGGCAAAGGGTTCGCCGTTGTTTCGAGTGTCGTGTTCATGGCTCTTTCCGGAATGCTTGGCTGGGCAGGAATGAAGCGTTACGAAGCGCAATGCCCTCGCGCAATATCTATATCCGCTCTCGGACGGATTGAGCGTCCGGATCGCCGCCATTGCGAAAATCGGCAGCGGCAATGCCGTAGCGTTTGAGCTTGTCGTAGAACGTCTTGCGCGGCACGCCGAGCGCGTCGATGGCGCCGCGCACGTCACCGCCATGGTCGCGCAACGCATCGCGGATGAGCTGTGCCTCGTATTGACCGACCCGCTCGGGCAGTGCCGCCGAGGGTTGCGGCAACCGCGCGGGTGCCGCGCTTGCCTCGTCGTCAGGCCCGAGGCCAAGCGCGACACGATCGGCGAAATGCGCGAGTTCCCGCACATTGCCCGGCCATGTATGCGACTGGAGATGATCGCTCACCGCCGCGTTCACCGCCGGGACGGGGCGGCCGAAGCGCTCCGCCGCCTTGCCCAGGAAATGCCCGAACAGCATCGGGATGTCGCCGCGCCGCTCGCGCAGCGGCGGGATGCGCAGCGTCACCACGTTAAGGCGGAAATAGAGGTCCTCGCGGAAATCGCCACGCTGGTCGGGCCGGCCGAGATCGACCTTGGTCGCCGCGACGACCCTGAGATCGAGGCGCCGGGTCTCGTTGGAGCCGAGCGGGGTGAGGCTGCGCGTCTCCAGCACCCGCAGCAGCTTGACCTGCAGGGCCGGCGGCATGGATTCGATCTCGTCGAGAAACAGCGTGCCACCGCTGGAATGCTCGATGCTGCCGATCCGCCGCCGCTGCGCGCCGGTGAACGCGCCGGCCTCGTGGCCGAACAGCTCGCTTTCGATGACGGTCTCCGGCAGCGCGCCGCAATTCAGCGCCACGAAAGGCTTGACGCGCCGCCGGCCCCATCCGTGCAAGAGGTCCGCCACCACCTCCTTGCCGGTTCCGGTCTCCCCTTCCACCAGCACGTCGACATCCATGTCGGCGATCTGGCGCAAGGTCTCGCGAAGGCGCCGGATGGCGGGCGCTTCGCCGATCAGCGGCAGGCCGTCGGCGGCGAGCGCCGCGGCCTCGCGCAGCCGCCGGTTCTCCATCACCAGCCGCCGCTTCTCGCTCGCCCGCCTCAGTGCCTCGACGAGGCGATCTCCCGCATAGGGTTTTGGAATGAAATCATAGACGCCATCCTTGAGTGCGGCCACCGCAAGATCGACATCGCCATGTCCGGTGACCAGGATCACGGGTATGTCAGGGTCGATCGCCTTGATGCGGTCGAACATCTGCAACCCGTTCATCCCGGGCATGCGGATGTCGCTGACGACCACACCGTCGAAATCCCTGTCGATGACGCCGAGTGCCGCCTCGGCGGCATCAAGGGCGACCACCGTGAAGCCGGCAAGTTCGAGCAATTGCGTGGTGGCATGCAGCAGGTCGGCATCGTCTTCGACGAGCGCCACCAGCCCTGATCCCTCGGTCATTCAATCCGCCTCAAATCGATGGTGAAGGACGCGCCCGCCGCGCTGCCGGGGTCGAGCCGCAGCGTGCCGCCCAGTTCCTGGGCGATCTCCTGCGAGATCACCAGTCCGAGCCCAAGCCCCTTCTCCTTGGTGGTCTGGAACGGCATGAACAGATTGGCGGCCGCCTCCGGCCCGAGACCTGGACCGTTGTCGCGCACCGAGATCAGAATCCTGTCGTCCTGCTCGGCGAGCTCGATCTCGATGCGGGGGTCGGGTTGGTCCTTCATCGCGTCCAGTGCGTTCTGCAGCAGGTTGACCAGGATCTGCTCCAGCCGGATGCGGCTCGCCATCACCATCGGCGACGCGTTGCCACGCGGCTTGACGATGGTGACACCGGAATCGCGTATGCGGCCGGATAGCAGCGACAGTGCCCCGTCGATCGCCTCGCGCACCGGCAGCGGCGAGGCAGCGGTGCCCGGCCGGCGGGCGAAGGTGCGCAAGGTGCCGGTGATCGCGCCGATGCGCTCGGTCATCGAAACGATCGAGGTCAGATTGCCGCTCGCCGGCTCGGTCTTGCCGCTGTCGAGGAAGCGGCCGGCATTTTCGGCATAGGTGCGGATCGCGGCGACCGGCTGGTTGATCTCATGCGCGACGCCGGCGGCGATCTGACCGAGGATGGAAAGCCGGTTGGCCTGGGCGAGATCGTCACGCAGCCTGCGCACCTTGGCTTCGGCGCTCTCACGCTCGGCGATTTCGCCGGCAAGGGCCGTGTTGGAGCGCGTCAACTCGGCCGTTCGCGTGGAGACGCGGCTTTCGAGTTCAGCGTTCATACGCGCCAGCGCTTCCTGCCGCAGCCGGCGCGTGCGACGGCGGCGGGTGAGCACGTAGGCAAGCAAGCCCGTCAGAAGCAGCCCCAGCAGCGTCGTCAGGCGCGCCGTGTTGACGGCGGAGGAAAGTGCGGCGTCGGCAGGCGTCAGCAGCCAGAGGCGCCAGCCGGGAACCGCACCGGGCAGGTTCTGCACCACCTCGACGAACCGGCGCGGCTTGCCGGGGCCGTCGATCGTCGCCAGGCCGTCACCAGCGCCGCGCCGTATCGGCAACGGTTCGAAGGCGGCATCGGGCAGTTGCAGCTGCGCATGAGCAGCGGCGGCGTCTTCGGTGGAGAGCGGCGCCAGCGCATGAAACCGCCATTCGGGCTGGCTGGTGGCCAGCACGACGCCACGTTCGTCGGTGACGAAAACCAGGAACCTGCTGGACCGCCAATTGGCCTCCACGCCGTCGAGTTCGACCTTCAGCACCGCGACGCCAAGTGGCTTGCCGCCATCGTCGACGCGGCCGGCAAGGTAGAGCCCCGGCCGGCCGCTGATTGTGCCGAGGCCGTACTGGCTGGCCGCGCCCTTCGCCATCGCCTCCTGGAAATAGTGACGAAAATTGTAGTCGATGCCGACAAAGCTGGTCGGTTCGCCGGCATTGCTGGCGGCGATCGCGATGCCGGCCGTATCGATGACGTAGATGGCGGACGCCGAGGCATCTCCGGCAATGGCTTTCAGCTTTTCATTGAGCGCGGTCTCTTCCGTTTTTCCGGCCCGGCGCAACGCATCGCGCACCGCGTCGTCGCGCGCCAGCACCAGTGGCACCAGGCGCTGTTTTTCGATTTCGCCGGTCAGGGTTCCCGCCGCCAGCGGCATGGCGGCCAGCGCGCCGTCGCGCAGATCATTGGCCGCCTGGCCGGCGGCGATGCGTCCGGCAATGGCGATCGCGCCCGCAAGGATCGCAAGGGCAACGACGGCGACAAACCAGCGGCCATCGCGTAGCCGGGCAACCGCCTCGCGCAGCAACCCGCGGCTGGCAAATCCCACGGAGCCGCTATCGGTCCCTGCTTGCGGCGTCTGCCCTCTCCCTTTTGTCGCGGCCTTGCAGGCACTCTAATGCGAAATTCCGCCCAGGCAAATGCCGCATGTGCGGAAATCCGCACATGCGGCAGCCGAAGGACGCTGAACAACGCCCGGAATCCCGGTATTCCGGTGTTTCCGCGATCTGGCACGCCGCTTGCAAAAGTCCTGGCCAGCGGCGGGCGACCGGAACGCCGCGATGGGAGAAGTCACGCAGGGCGGTGCATTTGCCGCCCATCCGGCCAGGGAGAGTTCGATGCACATCGCAGACCAATCGGCCGCGCCCGCCGCGCAGCGCAAGCCCCTCTATGCCCAACTCTACGTGCAGGTGCTGGTGGCGATCACCGTCGGCATCCTGCTCGGCCACTACTATCCGTCGATCGGCGAGAGCATGAAGCCGCTCGGCGACGCCTTCATCAAACTGGTCAAGATGATCATCGCCCCGGTCATCTTCCTGACGGTTGCGACCGGCATCGCCGGCATGAGCGACCTGCAGAAGGTCGGCCGCGTCGCCGGCAAGGCGATGCTCTACTTCCTCACCTTCTCGACACTGGCGCTGATCATCGGCCTTGTCGTGGCCAATGTCGTGCAGCCGGGCGCCGGCTTCAACATCGACCCGGCGACGCTCGACGCCTCCACCGTCAACACCTACGCCGCCAAGGCGCATGACCAGTCGGTCACCGGCTTCCTGATGAACATCATTCCGGGCACGATCGTCGGCGCCTTCGCGGATGGCGATATCCTGCAGGTGCTGTTCTTCTCGGTGCTGTTCGGCATTGCGCTGGCGCTGGTCGGCGACAGGGGCGCGCCGGTGCTCAATTTCCTGCAGGCGCTGATGGCGCCGATGTTCAAGCTGGTCAGCGTGCTGATGAAGGCCGCCCCCATCGGTGCTTTCGGCGCCATGGCCTTCACCATCGGCAAATACGGCATCGGCTCGGTCATCAATCTCGCCATGCTGGTCGGCACCTTCTACGCGACGTCATTCCTTTTCGTGTTCGTCGTGCTGGGCGCGGTCTGCCGCTATAACGGCTTCTCCATCCTGTCGCTCATCCGCTACATCAAGGAAGAGCTGCTGCTGGTGCTGGGCACGTCCTCGTCGGAAGCAGCCCTCCCCTCGCTGATGGAGAAGATGGAAAAGGCCGGCGCCAAGCGCTCGGTGGTCGGGCTGGTCATACCGACCGGCTATTCCTTCAACCTCGACGGCACCAACATCTACATGACGCTGGCGGCGCTGTTCATCGCGCAGGCAACGAACATCCATTTGTCCTTCGGCGACCAGATCCTGCTGCTTCTGGTGGCGATGCTGTCCTCGAAGGGCGCTGCCGGCATCACCGGCGCCGGCTTCATTACCCTTGCCGCGACGCTTTCTGTCGTGCCCTCGGTACCGGTCGCCGGCATGGCGCTGATCCTCGGCGTCGACCGTTTCATGTCGGAGTGCCGGGCGCTGACCAACTTCGTCGGCAATGCGGTGGCCACGCTGGTCGTCGCGCGCTGGGAAGGCGAGCTCGACGAGGCGAAGCTTGCGAGTGCATTGGCCGGAACAGCCGACGACAGCCTGCCGGCGGATATCGTTCCCGCCGAGTGATTGGGGCGGCAACATGGCAATGAAATGGCCGAGGCATTGCTGCCTCCGGCCATTTTTTCATGCGCTGACGATGTCAGGCGGCGCGGGCTTTGCCGATTGGCGCCAGCGCCTTGCCGTCGGTGGCGAAGAGATGGCAGTGGGACGGATCGACCTGCATCGCGATGGGGCTGTGCAGCGGAGTGGTGTCGGTGCCTTCGGTCTGCACGACAAGCCTTGCCTTCTCGCCAATGTCGGCATGCAGGATAGTCAGGCCGCCAAGCCGTTCGGCCAGCACGGCCTCGCCCTTGAACTGGCCGGCGTCCGCGATACGGATATGCTCCGGCCGGATTCCAAGCAGCAGCTCGGCATTTGGCGCATTCGTTCCGGCCTCGACCGGCACGACCAGGCTTGACCCGCCCGGCAGCGCAACGGCAACGCCGTCTCCGCTCGCGGACAAAACCCGCACCGGGAGCATGTTCATCTTCGGCGAGCCGATGAAGCCGGCGACGAAGACATTCGCCGGACGGTTGTAGAGATCGAGCGGAGTGCCGACCTGCTCGATTGTCCCACCGTTTAGGACCACGATCTTGTCGGCCATGGTCATCGCCTCGGTCTGGTCGTGGGTGACGTAGACGATTGTGGCGGCGAGCCGCTCATGCAGCTGCATCAGTTCGAGGCGCATGTTGACGCGCAGGGCGGCATCCAGGTTCGACAGCGGTTCGTCGAAAAGGAAGACCTTGGGCTGGCGCACGATGGCGCGGCCGATGGCGACGCGCTGGCGCTGGCCGCCCGACAGTTCCTTCGGCCGCCGGTCCAGTAGATGCGACAGCTGCAGCACCTCGGCCGCGGCCTTGACCTTGGCATCGCGCTCCTTCACCGGCAGACCGGCGATCTTCAGCGCGAAGCCCATGTTTTCCGCGACCGTCATATGCGGGTAGAGCGCGTAGGACTGGAACACCATGGCAAGGCCGCGTTCGGAGGGATCGACCTCGTTGATGCGCGCGCCGTCGAGCATGAGCTCGCCAGCGGTGATCTTCTCCAGCCCGGCGATCATGCGCAGCAGCGTCGACTTCCCGCAGCCGGACGGGCCGACGAAGACGACGAACTCGCGGTCGCCGACATCGAGGTCGACGCCCTTGATCACCTCGGCATTGCCATAGGATTTGCGCAGCCCGCGCAGCTTGAGCTCAGCCATTGAAGTCCCTCCTCGTCTCCGGATAGGCGCTTGGACCGGCAGGCATGCGGGCAGCCAGCGCACCCAAATCATCGAACAGCACCAGGCTGGCGGCGCCGACCAGGCCGGCATGGCGGCCGAGCTGGGCCTGGACGACCGGCACATCGCGATAGGCGCGCATGGCGCGTTGCCGGATGGTCGCCTCGATGACCGGATGCATGAGGTCGAGACCATTGGCGATGCCGCCGCCGACGACCAGCACGTCGGGCGAATAGAGATGCAGGAGGTTGGTGAAGCCGACGCCCAGCCAGCGCGCCTCCTCCTCGAGCAGGGCCAGAGCGAGGTCGTCCTGCAGGCGCGCTGCCTCGACCACGTGGCGGCCCGTGACTTCGGCATTGGCCGAGAGACGGCGCAACGTCGATCCGTCGAAGGCCGATGTCGCGGCATTGGCGCGGCGGCCAAGCGCAGTGCCGGAGGCGATGGCCTCGAAGCAACCGACAACGCCGCACACGCAGCGTTCCCCTTCATTGGTGATGGTCATATGGCCGATCTCGGCGGCCAACCCGCGGCGGCCATGCAGGATGCGCCCATCGGCGACGACACCGCCGCCGATGCCGGTCGATACGGTGACGAAGACCAGCGAGCGCGCGCCATGGCCGGCGCCGAAGCGCCATTCGCCGAGCGCCGCCGCGTTGGCGTCGTTCTCCAGCCGCACCGGCAGGCCGAGCCGCCGCTCGAGGATGTCGGCCAGCGGCACGTCCTGCCAGCCGGCGAGCGTCGGCGGTCCGACCGCGATGCCGGCCAGCGGATCGAGCGGCCCCGGCGCGCCGACGCCGACGCCGACAATGGCGAGGCCCGGCGCCTCGGCATGAACGGTCGCGGCCAGCGCCTCGATCTGGCCGATCACCACGTCGGGGCCGGCCTGTGCCTGCGTCGGCACCACCGCGAAGGCCAGGATCTTGCCGTCACGGTCGACCAGAGCGGCACGAAGTTCGGTGCCGCCAAGATCGATCGCGAGAGCGGCTTCGGTGCTCATGCCGCGACCTTCAGGCCATGCAGCCAGCTGATGCGGCCGGCCAGATCCTTGTCGCCGAAGGCGAGCGAGCCCAGGACCACGGTCTCGGCGCCGGCGGCACGCAGCAAGGGCACGGTCTCGTGGCGGATGCCGCCATCCGCTGCCAGAACCACAGCCTGCTCGCGTCCAGCTTTCCTCAAGATGGTGCGAGCCGCGCCCAGCCTGTCGCAGGCCTTGTCCGACAGGCTCTGGCCCTTGACGCCGATGGCGGTTCCGAGAAGCGTGACGAAAGCGGCCTCGGAGACGAACGGCGTCACCGCCTCGACCGGCGTCTCCAGCCTCAGCACGACGCCGGCCTCGGCGCCGAGTTCACGTGCCAGCCGCACGGCGCGCAGGCCCGCCTCGCCATTTTCGGCATGGACGCTGATCATGTCGGCGCCGGCCTCGATGAACTGGCGCGTCTGTGCTTCGACGATGCCAGCATCGACCATCAGATGGACGTGAATGGGCTTGGCCGTCAGACCGGCAATGCGGGCGACGAGATCGGGAAAGAACAGGAAGGACGGTGCGAAGTGGCCGTCCGCCACATCAATATGATGCAGATCGACATAGGGCTCGATGCGCTTGAGGTCGCTTTCGAAATTGGCGAGATTGGCCGACCAGAGCGAGAATTCTGCGATCAGACGATCGCGCGGCAATGCGGCGATGGCGGCCGGGCCTGAAGGAGGTTTCGAGGTCATGGCTGGTCCTGGTTGTTGAAATTTCGGTCGAGAAAGCCTCCGATCGCGGTCCGGATTTCGGCGAAATGGCGATCCTTGTCGGTGGCCTTCGGCGTCACTTCGGCGAAGGCAGCATCGGGAATGGTCCCGGCGAGCTCGCGGGCGACCGCCAGGGGATGGACCAGATCGATGCCACTGCCGATGACCAGCGTGGGTATTGCCAGGCCGGTGGCTTCGGCCCGCGCCACGCCAGGTCCGCCATTCGCGATTGCCTGCATCACCTCGGCGAAGACGGCCGCGTTTTCCCGCGCGAAGAAGCCGAGCAGCGAGGCGAGATTATCCGGTGCTCCGCTGCGAAAGCGGGCTGCCGTCTCGGAAGAGGCGAAGGCTTCCCGTGCCTTATCCAACGGGCGGCTGCGGATGAGTTCCGCCACCTCGACGTAAGGACGCATGTTTGGCGGCGCCGCGTCGAAAACCCAGGCGGGGCGCACCAGCACCAAGCCAAGCACGCGGTCCGGCTGGCGGGCGGCGAGCCGCAATGCGATCGCCGCGCCCATCGAAATGCCGCCTGCAACGAAACGGTCGAGCCCTGCGGCATCGGCGGCGGCCAGCACATCGTCGGCAAACATCGCGATCGAAAAAGGACGCCTGCTGCCGGCGCCGGAGCCGCCCTGCGCGCGGCATTCGAGGGTCAGCCGGCGGCGCGACACGTGGTCGGGGAAATTCTGCGCCACCTGGGCGGCATCACCACCGAGACCATGCTGGAAGACGACGGGAAGCCTGCCCTGCTCCGTGTCGAAGACACGAAGTGCGGCATCGTCGCGAAGCATGATCGTCGGCGCGGCACTCATCGGAACAGTTCCCGCAGGAAGGTGGCGACGCCAGGAGCCTCGTTGGCCGACAGTCCATGGGTGACGAGTGCGCCGTCGAAACCCACGTCCTTCAACCGCGCGACGAAATCGGGGAAGTCGACGATGCCTTGCCCAGCCGTGGCAAAGCGGCCGTCACCATGCCGGTCCTTGGCGTGCGCCATCGCGATGTGGCCGGCGGCTTCCTCGATCGCGGCGGCGACGATGGCGCGCGCCTCGTCCGGCGTCGCATGCTCGAACAGGTTCGCCGGATCGAGCACGATCTTCAGACGCCTCGAACCCATGTCGGCGATCAGGCGCGTCGCCTCCCCGGCCGAGGTGACGATGTTGGCCTGCTCGGGCTCGATACCGAGATCGACGCCGGCACGTTCGGCCAGGACAAGCGCCTTTTCCATCTCGGCAGCCATGTCGGACCATGCCGCCGGTGTCGCATTGTCGGGATGATGGGCCCATTGGTCGGCGGCATTACGCGAGCCGGTGCAAAGCGTCACCAGCGGGATGCCGAGGGTCGCTGCCGTCTCGATGACAACAGCGAGGCGACGAAGACCGTCGTCGCGCACGGACTTGTCGGGATGCGCCATGTTGTAGGTGCCCGACAGCGCTGCCAGCGAGACGCCTGACGATCGCGCGGCGGAACCAATGGCCGCGACGGCGTCGGCCGGCACCGCATCGGGCATCGAAGGCAAGCCGGTGCAAGCGAGATTGAACTGCGTCGTCTCGTATCCGGCCTGCCTCACCGCGGCCAGCACGGCGGCTGGGTCGGTGCCCGAAAAAGTCTTGGCGAAGATGCCGAGGCGCATCAGACCCCACCCGAAACCGAGGCGAGTTCAACCCGCTCGCCGGTCTCGACAGAGCGGGCAATCGCCACCATGGCGCGGATCGACGCGATGCCGTCCTCGACATTGGCGCCGCGCATCGGCGCGCCGGTGAGCACCGTATCGGCAAGGCCTTCCAACTGGCGGCGGAAGAAATGGCCGTCGGCGCCTAGCGGTTTGCGCGAGGTCGCATCCTTCTCATGGAAGATATCGACCTCGCTGGCGCGGAAGTACCAGGGGTTGAACGTCTTGGCGATCACCGAGCCGTTCTCGCCATAGAGCTGGAAGCCCTCGTGCCAGTCCATGCGCACGGCGACGGTAAGATCGAGATGGCCAAGCGCGCCGGTGGCGAATTCGGTCTCGACAAACCAGCAGTAAGCGCCGAAGCGCTCGTTGAGCCGGGCGCGCACGGCGGTGATCTCGCCGCAGAGGAAGCGCGCCGTATCTACGAGATGCGAGCCGTGCGCCAGCATGAAATATTGCCTGAGATCAGCCTTGGGGTTGCCCGCCGGCTTGCGCGCCAGCTTGCTGGTCACTGGCAGCGGCTGCACGGCATCGGTGTTGGTGTAGCGATGAGTGGAATCGCAGTACCAGGCCTTCAACGCCAGCACCTCTCCCATCTCATCGCGAACGAAGTCGCGCGCCGCCTCCAGCGCCGGGTCGAAACGCTTCATGTGCCCGACCTGCAGCACCTTGCCGGAGCGCTTCACAGCCTCTGCCAGAGCCTCGCCTTCCTCCACCGAGGTGCCGATCGGCTTTTCGCACAGAACATGCTTGCCGCCGTGGAGCGCCTTGATCGACATCGGCACGTGATAAGCATCCGAGGTCGCGACGATCACCGCCTCCAACTCGGGATCGGCGAGCATCTCATCATAGTCGGCATACATCTTCCGCGGCTCGTAGGTGGCGCCCATGCGGGCGAGCAGGTCGGGTGCCGCATCACAGATGGCGTAGAGGTCGGCATTGGCGGCCTTCACGCAGGATTCCAGATGCGCGAACTGCGCGATGGGGCCGCAGCCGAGCACGCCGACCCTGAGCCGTCTGTCTTGTTTGATCATCTTTTCATTCTTCAGGCGCCGTAGCTGCGCATTGTCTGGCGGTTGGTCTTGACCGCGCCGGCGGGATCGGCGGCGGCCGTATTGGATTCCTCTTCCAGCACCAGCCAGCCATTGAAGCGTGGCGCGGTGCCGGCGATCTCGATGACTTCAGGCGTATTGCACACACCCTCGCCCAGCATCGCCCAGGTGCCGTTGGCGTCGACGTCCTTCAGATGGATGTAGCGGATGCGGTCGCGATAGGTGCGCAGCGTATCGGCCATGTCCTTGTGGCCGCGCAGGATGTGGCCGGTATCCGGCACCCAGCCGACCAGATCGGGGTCGAGCAACGCAAAGATCCTGTCGTAGTCGGCGCGGTCGAACAGCAGCGTGTTGTGGTGCGAGCTCGGATGCACCGCGACCTCGACACCGGCCTTGCGGCCGAGCTCGCCGGCCCTGTTGTAAACCTCCGCGGCGATCGCGAACTTGTCGTCGCGTGGCCCGTCGGAAACGACGGTCGCCGAACCCATCGAGACCAACGCGCCGGGGAAGGCGGCGGCGAAGTCGATCCAGCGCTTGGCGGTGTCGAGGTCGGCGCCGATCTGGTCCTCGAGCGTGAAGCCGCTCTTCGACCCGAAGGCGAAAGAGACGAGCGTCAGGCCGGACGATTTCAGCGCGGCGGCGAACTCCAACGGCCGGTCGGCGTAGCGGCCGATCATGGTGTCGGTGATCTCGATGCCGGCATAGCCGCCATCGGCGATCGCCTTCAACAGATCGTCGGGACCGCCGGTCCAGGCCTTGCCAAGCATTTCCCAGGTGAAGGTCTGGCAGCCGACGTTGAGCTTCGTCTTCGTCATGTCGTTCATTCCTTGACGCCGCCCTGGGTCAAGCCTTCGATGATGTGGCGCTGGAAGAACAGCACCAGAAGGATCAGGGGCACCGTCACCACGGCGGAGGCGGCGGCGATATCGCCCCAGGGGACGTAGTAGAGGTTGGTGAAGTTGGCGATGCCGACGGGTATCGTCTGCCGGTCGATGTTGGAGGTGAAGGCGAGCGCGAACAAGAATTCATTCCACGCGGTGATGAAGGCAAGCAGCCCGGTGGTCACCAGGCTCGGCAGCGACATCGGCAGGATGATGCGCCAGAGCAGGCCGGGGACGCTGACGCCGTCCATGCGCGCGGCCTCGTCGATCTCGCGCGGCAGCGTCTCGAAATAGCCGAACAGCACCCAGGTTACGAGCGGCAGGCCAAGTGCCAGATAGGTGATGATCAGCGCCGTGTAGGTATCGAGCAGGCCGAGATTGGTGGCGACGAGATAGAGCGGCCCGACCAGCGCGATCTGCGGGAACATCGACACAGACAGGATGACCATCAGGATGCCGAAGCGGCCCTTGATGTTGAGCCGCGACAGCGCGAAGGCGGCCAGCGAGCCGACGAACAGGCACAGGAACGTCGTCGCCAGCGAAACCACCAGCGAGTTCCACACATAACGGTGAAGCTGCTTCTCGACGAAAGCGTTGTAATAGTGTTCCAGCGTGAAGGGATGCGGGATCAGCGACGGCGAGCCCGATGTCAGCATCTTGTCAAGCTGGAACGAGGTCGAGAACTGCCAGATGAACGGGCCGCCCGACCAGACCAGGATCAGCAAGGCGCCGGCATAGATCACGAAGCTCTGCAGTGGCGAGCGCGTCTCGTTCATTGCGCCCTCCTGATCTGGCGGACGAGATAGACGACGAAGACCAGCGCGATAATGCCCTCGGTGATGAACATCGCCGTCGACACGGCCGAGCCGTAGCCGAACTGCAGCGTCGAGAACAGCACCTTGTAGGACAGCGTCGACAGCGTCTCGGTCGAATCGGCCGGGCCGCCGCCGGTCAGCACATAGACGAGGTCGAAGACGCGGAAGGCGTCGAGCGCGCGGAACAGGCCGGCGATCAGCAAGGTCGGCATCAAGAGCGGCAGGCGGATATGCCAGAACGTGATCCAGCCCTTAGCGCCGTCCATGCGTGCTGCCTCGATCAGCGAAATGGGCACGGTCTGCAGGCCGGTCAGCAACAGCAGGGCCATGAACGGCGTCGTCTTCCAGACGTCGGCGATGATGATGGTGATCATCGCCGTGTCGGGGGAGCCATACCAGTTCACGTTCTGGTCGATCAGGCCGGCATGCAGCAGGAGGTAGTTGATGATGCCGTTCTGGCCGTCGAACAGCCAGCCGAACATCTTCGAGGTAACAACGGTGGGCATCGCCCAGGGAACCAGCATGGCCGCGCGGACGAGCCCGCGCCCCTTGAACGCCTCGCACAGGATGAGCGCCATGCCGAGCCCGATCACCGTCTCCAGCACAGTCGAGGCGGCGGTGAACCACATCGTATGCCACCAGGCGTTCCAGAACTGCGGGTCCCCCCAGAGTTGCACATAGTTGGAAAGGCCGGTGAAATCCTGATCCTGCGTGATCAGCGAGGTGTTGGTGAGCGAAAGATTGAGCCCGTTAACGATCGGGTAAAAGGAAACCGACGCCAGCGACACGAAGGCCGGCGTCAGCAGGATGAGGCCCCAGAAGGCGCCGGGAAGCGCCCTGCCGAGCCGCCGCGGCCGGCGAACACTGGAAACAGTGGCGGCCGCGGTCATTGTCAGGCGACGATCTTGTTGATCTGGTCGGCGAGCGCGTCCATCTCGGCCTGCACCTTGCCTGAAACCAGCGCCTTGGAGATGCCGGACTGCAGGGCCAGCGTCACCTTGGCGTATTGCGGCGTGATCGGCCGCGCCGTGGCGCCGGTGAATACTTTCTCCAGGCTCGCCATGAAGGGTTGTTCCTTCTTGATCTGCTCGTCCTGGAACAGTGCCGGCCGCGTCGGCGCCAGCCCGAAGTTGAGCGCGATGCGGTGCTGCGTCTCGGTCGACGACAACCAGGTCAAGAGCTCGATCGCGGCTTCGCGCTGCTTGGAGTTGGCATTGACGCCGAGCTGGTAGCCGCCGAGGCAGGCCGAGCTCTTGCCGCCGGGGAATGACGGCAGAGGCGCGACGCCAACCTTGTCGACCACCTGTGAGGTCTTGGCATCCTGCGCGATCGGCCAGACATAGGACCAGTTGCGCATGAACATCGCCTTGCCCGAGGTGAAGGGCTGGCGCGATGGTTCCTCGTCCCAGGACAGCACGTCCTGCGGGCTGATCTTGGTGGTTGCGATGGTGTCGTGCAGGAACTGGATCGCCTCGACCGCGCCTTTCTGGTTGATCAGCGACGACTTGCCGTCGGGAGCTAGGATGGCGCCATTGTTGGAGGTGATGATCTCGACCGCGTCGCAGACCAGAACCTCGGCCTGCTTGCCCTGCCAGAGATAGCCGAAATCAATGTCACCGGCCTTCTGCGCGGCGGCGGCGATTGTCGCCATGTCGGCCCAGGTTTCCGGCACCTTGCCGCCATGCTTTTCCAGCACGTCCTTGCGGTAGTAGAACATGCCCGAATCCATGAACCAGGGAAGGGCCGTAAGCTTGCCGCCATAGGTACAGGCATTGAGGGTTCCGTTGAAATAGGCACTGCGCTTGTCGGCCGGGAAATACTCGTCCAGCGGCAGCGCCCAGCCGGCGGCGGCGAAGCCGGCGATCCAGATCACGTCCTGGCTGAAAACGTCGGGCGTGCCGTTGCGGCGGGCCAGCTGCTGCACCAGACCCTGGTAGACCTCGGTCGAGGAGCTCGGCGGCGGCAGCGCTATGTTCTTGACCAGGATGCGGTCCTGCGATTCGTTGAAGGCCTTGATCAGGTCGCCGAAGGTCTCCTTGCCGAAGAAAGCCGCACTGGCGAAGCTGATTTCGGCACGCGACTGGGCGCGAGCACGGCCGAGGCCAAGGGACGTCCCTGCCCCGAATGCCGCCGCGCCAAGCAGGCCGGCGGAACCGATGAGAAACTGCCGGCGATCGGCGATCGTCACGTGACCTACAGGCTTAGTAACGGCGGTCGGCCGTTTTTTCATGTCTGTCATCTTCTCCTCCTAAGGCTGGCAGCCTCCCGATGTTGCGCCAGCGTTTTCGCATGGTGTATAAAAATTTTACGCGCGTCAATATTTAAAATACTGTATAGCGCTTTTCCGAAACCGATCCATTGCCCGCGCAACGGATCCCGCAGACCGTGACCAAACCGGGAGGACGATCGAACATGCAGGGGAAATCAAAGGACAAGCTTGGAATCGGCGTTATCGGGTGCGGCAATATCTCGATGACCTACCTGCGCAATGCCGCGCTGTTCGGCGGCATCGAGCTGCGGGCCTGCGCCGATATCTCGGCCGAGATGGCGGCGTTGCGGGCCAAGGAATATGGCATCCAGGCACTCGGCGTCGATGCGCTGCTGGCCGACTCCGAGATCGATCTTGTCCTCAACCTGACCATTCCGGCGGCCCATTTCGACATTTCGTTCTCGGCACTTTCGGCCGGCAAGCACGTCTTCACCGAAAAGCCGCTGGCGACCTCGGCCACCGACGGACGCCGGCTGGTGGCGGAGGCGGCCAGGCGTGGCCTGCTGCTCGGCTCGGCTCCCGACACCTTCCTCGGCGCCGCCGGGCGCCGGGCGCGGCGCCTGATGGATGAGGGCGCCATCGGCCGTCCCGTCACCGGCACCGCCTTCATGATGGGGCGCGGTATGGAGCACTGGCACCCCAACCCGCAATTCTACTACCAGCCGGGCGGCGGCCCGGTCTTCGACATGGGCCCGTATTATCTGACCACGCTGGTCAATTTGCTCGGCCCTGTCGCGCGCGTCATGGCGATGGCGACACGGGGCCAGGAGGAAAGACTGATCACCGCCGAGGGACCATTCAAGAACACCTCGTTCAAGGTCGGCACGCCGACCAATGTGCTGTCGCTGCTCGAGTTCCGCTCCGGCGCGACCGTCACCTTCGGCGCGTCGTGGGACATCTTCAGGCATTCCAACCACCCCATCGAGTTGCATGGCACCGAGGGCTCGCTGCGCCTGCCCGATCCCGATACGTTCGGCGGCACGGTGTCGCTCTCCGAACGCGGAGCCGATTGGAAGGATTTCGCCAGCGAGGGCGAACTCTATGGCGCCCGCAACTGGCCTTATGTCGCGCCAGACCGCGCCAACTATCGCATGCTTGGCGTTGCCGATCTGGTGCGCTCGCTACGGACAGGTGCCACACCCCGCGCTTCCGGCAATCTGGCACTGCACGTGCTGGATATCATGGAAGCGATCCTGCGTTCGGGCGAAACGAAAAACTCGGTCGCCATTGCCGGCGACGTCGTCCAGCCAGCGTTGCTGACCGAGGACGAAGCAAGCAGCCTGCTCGCCCAGTGACGGCGGAGATGGCGATGGTGCTCGACCCCGATGCTTTGCGTGCCCTCGAAATCGGCCGTGCGGCCGGCGGCTCGCCTTTCGAGAGCGGCAGCGTGGCGGCGGCACGGGCGGCCTACAACGCTTCGTTTCCGACGCAGCAGGGCGAGCACGAACCGGTCGCGGCGACCGCGCAACGGCAGATCGACGGGCCGAACGGCCCGGTCACCATCCGCATCCATCGCGGCATCGGCGCGCCGCGGACCGGCGCGCGCGCCGTGCTCTATCTGCACGGCGGCGGCTGGGTCATCGGCAATCTCGATTCGCATGACGAGATCTGCCGCTGGCTGGCCAATCTGGGCAACGCTGTCATCGTCTGCCCAGATTATCGGCTGGCGCCAGAACACAAATTTCCGGCAGGGCTCGAGGATTGCGCGGCAGCGCTCCGCTTCATGGCGGAAAGCGCCGGAAAGCTCGGGATCGACCCGGCCCGCATCGCCGTTGCCGGCGACAGCGCCGGCGGCAACCTTGCCGCCGTTCTGGCATTGCTCGCCCGGGACGGGCTGGCGCCGCCGCTTGCCGCTCAGATCCTGATCTATCCCAACACCGATGCACGCCAGACGGCGGACAGCTATCGGCGCTTCCGTGACGGCTTCGGACTTACCGCCGCCAGCATGGCCTGGTTCCGCGACCACTATGTGCGAACGCCTGACGACATCACGGACTGGCGCGTCTCGCCGCTGCTGGCCTCGAGCCTTGCCGGCGCGGCACCGGCATTTGTCATGATCGCCGGCCACGACATTCTCGCCGACGAGGGCACGGCCTATGCCGAGCGCCTGGGGGCCGACGGCGTGCCGATGGTGCTGCGGCAGTGGCCCGGCCAGATCCACGGCTTCGTCTCGATGGGCCGCCACATCCTGGCCGCGCGGCAAGCGATGAGCGAGGCGTCGGCCTGGCTGCAACTCCAGACGCGCGTTCAGGCCGACTGACGCATCACCAAGGTCGCGCCTAGCTTGACGCTGCGTGCCAGATCCTGTCCGGGGGAATCAGTCTCATCCAGCAAGGCCAGCAGGATCTCGACGCTGCGTCCGGCCATGGCGGCGAAATCCTGCGCCATGGTGGTCAGCGCCGGACAGGTATAGCGGCTCAGCGGATGATCGTCATGGGCAGCGACACGGAAGTCGCAATCGGGGCGGCGGCCGATCTTCAGGCCGCGCGAGAAGGCGGCCGACATGACACCGAAGGCGAGACGGTCATTAGCGCACAGCAGCGTGCGGGCCGGCAGGCCGCCCTTGTCGAGCGTCCTGTCCATCCATTCATGGCCGATGCGCTCGAAGTCCCAGCTGTAGTCGCCCGCCGCCTTGAGAACGACGGGCTCCAGGCCGGCGGTCTGCATCGTCTCGATATAGCTCTGCAGGCGTTCGTCCGAATTGTGGTTGACGTGCGGAATGTCGACATAGGCCGGCGGCTCGCCGGACCGGCAGAGATAGTCGACGATGGTCGACGTGCTCTGGTGATTGTCGTTGCCGACGAAAGGCGTGTCACCTTCGATGTAGGTGTCGAAATAGACGATCGGAATGTTCTCGCTCATCCGCTCGAAGACGCCGGGTTCGGAGACCAACCCCAATGGTGCGACGATGGCGCCAGCGACCTTCAGCGACATCAGCGTCCTGACCGATTCCGCCTCCAGTTTCGGCGAACCGTGCGAGGAGATGACGATCGGCCAGAAGCCTTCATCGCGGCAGCGCAGTTCGATGCGGCTGACCATTTCGGCATAGAACGGATCGGTGATGGCCGGCACGACGATGCCGACATTGCGGGTGCGCTTGCGGTTGAGATTGCGCGCGAAAACATTCGGCTGATAGTCCGATGAACGCAGTGCCGCCTCGATGCGCGCCCGCGTCGCCGCCTTCACGCTCGCCGGATCGTCGAAGTATTTCGACAGGGTCGGCCGTGACACGCCGGACGCCCTGGCGAAGTCGTCCATCGTGCGGTGCGTCTTCTCCGCCATCGATATTTCCAGCCCCTATGTCTTCGCCCGCCAGCCGCCTCAAGTCCGGCCAGAATCAGTCTTGCGGCCGTAGCCGACGGGCAGCAATGCTTGACCGAGCTTATTCAGTCAAATTTTCACGCTTCCCGATACAATGGGAAATCATTTCGCGCGTCAAATTATTTATTGACGCTCTAAAAATTGCAACTTAGGTTTTGAGGCCGCACGACATGGAAAAGGCGCCCGGCAACCGGGCGCCGACCATCCGGCAAATGGTGAGGACATGAAGAAACTGGTTTGCGCCGGCGAGATCCTGGTCGAGATCATGGCCGAGCGGATCGGCCAGAGTTTCCTTGCTCCCGGCCTGCTGGTGGGTCCGTTTCCATCCGGTGCGCCGGCGATCTTCATCGACCAGGCGGCGCGGCTCGGTCAGCCGGCGGGCCTTATCGCGGCCGTTGGCGATGACGACTTCGGCCATTTGAACATCGAGCGCCTGCGCACGGACGGGGCTGATGTCTCGGCTATCAAGGTCCACCGAGGTGCCGCGACAGGCACGGCCTTCGTCACCTATGAGGCGGACGGCAGCCGGCACTTCGTCTACAACATCAAGCAGAGCGCCGCCGGCCTGATCGAGATCGGCTCCGAGGCGCGCGCGCTGCTGGCGGGCGCCGATCATTTCCACGTCATGGGCACCTCACTGTTTTCGCCCGAGGTGATCGAGGTGGCGCATACCGGGATCGAGACAGTCAAGGCGCGTGGCGGCACGGTCTCCTTCGACCCCAACATCCGCAAGGAAATGCTCGATCTGCCGGGCATGCGCGACGCCTTGCACTTCGTGCTCTCGAAGACCGACGTTTTCCTGCCGAGCGGTCCGGAACTGTTCATCTTCGCCAAGGCAGCCGATGAAGAAAGTGCCGCGCGCGAAATGCTGGATCGCGGCATCTCCACCGTCGTCGTCAAGAAGGGCGCGCAAGGCGCTGTCCACTACGACAAGGCCGGACGCACCGCATCGCCCGGCTTTGCCGTCGAGGAAGTCGATCCAACCGGCGCCGGCGACTGTTTTGCGGCGGCCTTCGTCTCCCTTTGGCTGCGCGAGGCGGCACCCGAGACAGCGCTGCGCATCGCCAATGGCTGCGGCGCGCTGGCGGTAACGAAGAAGGGGCCGATGGAAGGCATCGCTTCGCTTGCCGCTGTCGAAGAATTCCTCAAGACCGCCAGGACCGGGGCGCCGGCATGAGCCAGGCGACGGACAGGCTGGCGGCCATCGCGGCCCGTCGCGCGGCGGGCGAACGCGGCGGCATCGCCTCGATCTGCTCGGCCCATCCGCTGGTCATCGAGGCAGCACTTCGCCACGGCAAGGCGCGCGGCGCTGACGTGCTGATCGAGGCCACCTGCAACCAAGTGAACCATGAAGGCGGCTACACCGGCATGACGCCCGCCGATTTCCGCCGCTTCGTCGAGACGATCGCCGGCAAGGTGGCCTTTCCCCTGGACAGGCTTGTGCTCGGCGGCGACCATCTCGGCCCCAATCCCTGGAAGCATCTGCCGGCGCCCGAGGCGATGGCGAAGGCTTCGCGCATGGTCGATGCCTATGCCGAGGCCGGCTTCACCAAGATCCATCTCGATGCCAGCATGGGCTGCGCCGGCGAAGGCGCGGCACCACCTGACGCAACCATTGCCGCGCGCGCCGCCGAACTGGCCGAGGTCGCCGAGGCCGCGACTGGAAGAACCGGCGGGACCAGGCCTGTCTACGTCATCGGCACGGAGGTGCCGGTGCCGGGCGGCGCCCTGGAAGCGATGGACCATCTGGCGGTGACGACGCCGGCGGCGGCACGCGAGACGGTGCGTATCCACAGCGAAGCCTTCAGCAGGCACGGCCTCGACCAGGCCTTCTCGCGCGCGATCGGGGTTGTCGTGCAGCCAGGCGTCGAATTCGGCAATGCCGAGGTGATCGCCTACCGGCCGGAAGCCGCCAAGGCGCTGGCCAGCACTTTGCAGGGCCTGCCGCAATTCGTCTTCGAGGCGCATTCGACCGACTACCAGCCGGCCGCGGCGTTGAGCGCGCTGGTCAACGATGGCTTTGCCATCCTCAAGGTCGGGCCGTGGCTGACCTTCGCGCTGCGCGAGGCGCTCTATGGCTTGAGCCACATCGCCGACATTCTGGTTCCGGACCCGGCGCGCGAAACCCTGCCGGCGGCGATGGAGCGCGTCATGCTGGCTTCGCCGGGCAACTGGAAGAATTATTATCATGGCTCGGAGGCCGAGCAGCGGATCGAACGCCATTTCTCCTACAGCGACCGTATCCGCTACTACTGGCCGGCGCCGGAGGCCCAGCAGGCCACGGAGGCATTGATGCAGGCGCTTGGCGACCGCGACATCCCCCTACCTCTCATCAGCCAGTATCTCAGCCGTCTCGATGGCGCGGTGGCGAACGGATCCGTCGCGCCAAAAGCCCGGGATTTGCTGATCGCCAGCGTGACGGAAGTCCTCGACATCTACGCCAGCGCAACCAGCTGATCCGCAGTTACGACCTCGGCACGAGGACCAGCGCCCCCGTGGTGCGGCGGGCTTCCAGATCGCGGCCGACGAGCATCAGACCGTTTTCGATGCGCTGCCACGGCGTGATCCAGAGAGCGCCAGACGCCATGTTGGCGCATCTCAAAGCCGTCGAGCGCAACTGCTCGGACGGTGGCAACCGAACCGGGGAGGCAACGCCTCCCCGATCTCGCGATATCACTCGCCGCGCATCGTGGCCTGGAAGGTCGGCAGGTGCTTCTTCTGCGCTTCCAGCATGCGTTCGCGGTAGACGCCATAGATGACGTCGGTGTCGTGCAGCGTCACGCCAGCAATGGTCGGCGAGGCGAAGACCGGCAGTTCGATGCCGCGCTTGGCAAGCTGCTCGGCGGTGCGCGCGATCAGTTCGTGTGCCAGGATCATGGCGAGCACGGTCGACGAGCCGGAGACCGGACGGCTCCAGCCCTCGACTGGCACGATCGCGTCCTCGATCGGCGAGCAGGTGTCGATGACAAGGTCGGCCGCGTCCGCCAGCCGCTTGCCGGAAGAATGCGTCGCCGGCTTGTCGAGATTGTTCTTGCTGGTCACGGCGACGACGAAGATGCCGCGCTTCTTGGCATAGAGAGCGGTGTCGATACCGGACGAGTTGCGGCCGCTATGGCCGAAGATGATGATGGAATCGCCCTTGTTGAGGGGCTGATGATCGAGGAACTTCTCGGCGTATTTCTCGGTCCGCTCAAGCCACAAAAGCTCGCGCACGCCGCCGGCGCCGAGCACATTGTGCCACATCACGCGCGGGTCGGTCAGCGGGTTGAAGCCGACATAGCTGCCGTAGCGGGGGAACACTTCCTGTACCGGCAGCACCGAATGGCCCGAGCCATAGAGGTGAACCAGCCCGCCGCTTTCAAGCGAGTCGGCAAAGCGGCTGGCAGCCTGGCCGAAGGCCTCCTGATTGGCTTTCGAAGCCTGTTCGATGAGGGCGGTCAGGCGGGGAATGTAGAGATCGGACACGTGGATACTCCTGTTTAAGTGTCGGCTTGGGATGGATCAGCTTCTGGTGGCTGACGGGACGCGCCCGGCGCGCAGCGTCGAGCGGATTTCGTAGCGATCGCCCCGCATGATCGAGACGGTGAATTCGAACGGGCCGCGCTCGTCGGTGGTGATGCGCTCGACGATGAAGGCCGGGCTGCCGGCGGGCAGATCGAGTAGTTCGGCATCGGCCGCCCCCACCGCACCGACACGGTAATTCTCGCGCGCCGCGACCGGCACGATGCCATAGTGGCGTTCCAGCGCCTCGTAGAGCGAGCCCTGCAGCAGGCCGGCATCGAGGAAACCCGGCACGCGCGCGGCCGACAGCTGCGCCGTCTGGATGCCG
The DNA here is from genome assembly GCF_006658505.1 of Mesorhizobium sp. B2-4-15. Classification (GTDB taxonomy): domain Bacteria; phylum Pseudomonadota; class Alphaproteobacteria; order Rhizobiales; family Rhizobiaceae; genus Mesorhizobium. The sequence goes on along the minus strand of NZ_VFUZ01000002.1, from coordinate 7,011 downwards.
ATCGGCTCGCTGTTGCCAAGCCTTAGACGCCGGATGCGCACGACCGGGTCTCCCTCTTCTATCTCCAGTGCACCAGCCGCCGCCGCATTGGCGGTCGTCAGGCTGCAGTCGAGCAGGCGCGAGCCGGCGACCACGCCCATATTGCCCATTTCCTGGGTGAAGCTGGTGAGTTCGCGGGTGCCGGCGACCAGCGTGGTGGAGCGCACGAAGGTGCCGCGGCCATGCTCGCGCCGCAGCAGCCCGCCTTCCTCCAGGTTGCGCAGCGCGTGGCGCAACGTGATGCGGCTGACGCCGAACAGCGCGCACAGCCGGTCCTCCGCCGGGATCTGATCACCGGTTGCCCACTCGCCGCTCTTGACGATGGCGCGGATCGCCTCCTCGACCTGATACCAGAGCGGCTCCGGCCGCCTGCGGTCCGGCTGCTGAAAGCTCGCTTCGCTCATCGCACTTGCCTCCACCCTTCCCCCATACGGCCGGCAAGTGCCGCCCCGACAAGACCGGCACTTGGGCCGAACCGGCCGGGCTGTACCTCGATGCCGCGCAGATGCGACGGCAACTGACGGCGCAGCGCGGCCAGCAGCGGCGGGCGCATCACATCCAGTGCTTCGGCCAACCCACCTGATATCAGCACCGCCTGCGGATCGAGCAGAGCGACAGCGCCGGCAAGCGCTGTGCCGAGCCGGCGCGCCGGCAGTTCCAACAGGGTCATCGCGGCCAGTTCGCCGGCCTGGGCCGCCGCGATCAGCTGGCGGCCGTCGGCGAGCCCGATCTCGCTGGCCAGGACATCGAGCGCCCGGCCCGAAGCGACGCGCTCCAGCCAGCCGCTGCGCTCCTGGCCGTGATCCTTGACGTCGGCGCAGGCCCAGCCGAACGAGCAGGCGCCGCCATGCGCGCCGGCAACGATACGGCCATTGGCCAACACGGCCGAGCCGATGCCGGTGCCGATGGCCAGCAGGATGGCGTCCGACATGCCTTTCGCGCCGCCTTCGGCTGCCTCCGCCAGCAACGCGATCTGCGCATCATTGCCAAGCGCGATCGATAGATCTGGAAACAGACCCTGGATGTCGACGCCGTCGAGGAATGGCAGGTTCGGAATCCAGCGGCAGACGGTACCCTCGACCAGCCCCGGCACGGCAATGCCGAGCGCCTCGACCGAGCCGGCGTCCGCGCACAAGGTGTGGATGCGGGCGACGAAAGCGTCGAGACTTGCCGGCGCAGGCTCGCGGCTCAGCATCTCCAGCGCTCCGATATCTCCGGTAGAGAGGGCGGCGCGCAGATTGGTGCCGCCGAGATCGACGGCCAGAACCCGTGTCATCGGCCGCTATCTCCACTGGCTGGCGGCGCGAACAGGCCGCTGCCGGCGTTCCACGAATGCGAGGCCGCCGCGAAGGCCTGCGCGTGGCGCGTGCCGCGCAGGCAGCCACGCAGCCGATAGAGGGCGCTGTAATAGTCGACATAGGGAAAGCTGCTTAAGCCCCGCGCCAGCTCATATTCGTGGACAGCCTCGCTCCACGCCCCGAAGCCGTCGCTGACATCGACGAGATGCTCGGGCCGGAAACCGTCATCATCCTCCCAGTTCTCGCCGAACAGCAGCAGGCCCGGCGTGTGTGCGGCGTGGTCGCGCACCAGCGTCGGTAGCGCCGAAAAGAAGATACCGGTCTGCGTGAGATGGGCGGCGGCGCGATGGTCCTTGTGCCAGCTGCCGTGCCAGTGGGTGATAACCACCTCCGGCCTCAGTTCGCGGATAACGTCGCAGACTTTCAGTGCCGTCTCGTCATCGGAAGGCAGGAAGGCGTCGTGCAGGCCAAGGTCGCGCACGGCCACGCCAAGGCGCGTCGCCGCCCTGCCCGCTTCTTCTTCCTTCTGCACGCAATAATGCGCGGGGATGAGACAGGGATGGCCCTGCTCGCCCATGGTCAGATGCAGGAAGGTGACTGCCGCGCCACGCTTGACGGCGGCGGCCGCCAGCGGCCCGGCGATCACCTCGGCATCGAAGGCATGCGCCCCGACGACCAGGATCGAGTTCGCGGCGTAGATCCTGTCCTCGATCATTTCATGCCTCCCCCGGCGCCGACGCCCTCACGAATCTGGCGGGCAAGCAGACAATACATGATCAGGATCGGCGCCATGGAGATCGCCAGCGAGGCGAACACAAGGCCCCAGTCGGTGCGGAACTGGCCGACGAAAACGCTGATCGCCAGCGGCACGGTCTTGTAGCGGTCGTTGAAGATGAAGATCAGCGGGAAGAAGAAGTCGTTCCACACCGCGATGGCGGTGAAGATGGCGACGATCGAGACCGCCGGCTTCACCATCGGCAGGATGATCTGGAACAGGATGCGCACCTCGCCGGCGCCATCCATGCGCGCTGCCTCGTCGAGTTCGGAGGGCAACACGCGCATGAAATTGGCGAAGATGAAGACGGCGAAGGGAATGCGGATCGCCGAATAGACCAGGATCAGCCCGGTCAGCGAATCCAGGAGGCCGAGATTGCGCATCAGCGTGAACAGCTCGACCGAGGCCAGCCGGATCGGAAGCATGATGCCCGACAGGAACAGGCCGAGCATGATGGCGTTCCAGCCGAGCCTATAACGGCTGAGCGGATAGGCGGCCATGGCCGAGACGACGATGGTGAGGGTCACCGCGCCGCCGGTGACGATCAGGCTGTTGATGAAATTGTGACCGAGATCGGCGTGTGTCCACGCCCGGACGAAATTGTCGAAGGCCCAACTCGTGGGCAGGCCAAGCCGGTTGGCGTAGATCTCGGCGGTGGTCTTGAAGCAGGAGACGACGAGGATGTATAGCGGCAGGAGAACGGCCGATGTCCAGACAATCAGCACCATCCAGCCCGGCAAACGCGCAAGCTGCCGCGAGAGGGCCGGCCCGCGGGAAATGGCCAGCGCGCTCATAACTGCACCGTCCGGCGGTCGAAGAAGCGCAGCATCAACAGCGTGCCCATGCTGAGTATCAGGAACAGCATGGTGCCGAGCGCCAGCGCGAGGCCGATATCGGTGATGCCGACAGCTCCCTCCGCGCCAAAGGCCAGCCGGTAGAAATAGGTCACCAGCGTGTCGGTCGCGTAGCTCGGATTGCCCTGCACGCCTTGCATTACGTAGACGATATCGAACTGGTTGAAAGTGTTGATGAACGACAGCGTCGTCAGCGTGCCGAGCGCTGGTATCAAGAGCGGCAGCGCGATGGAGAACAGCATGCGCGCGTTGCCGGCGCCGTCGAGTTTCGCCGCCTCGAATATCTGGCCGGAAATTTGTCTCAGGCCCGCCGTGTAGATCAGCACCGGCAGGCCCATCCAGTTCCAGGCGTCGACGGCGATCAGCATGCCGAGCGCCGTATGGCTGTTGCCGAGCACGGTGAGGCTGCCCTGATGCAGGCCGAGCCCGTTGAGAGCCCATTCGACGACCCCGCCCGGCGCCAGAAGCAGCCGCCAAAGCGCACCGACGATGACCGGGCTGAGCACCGCCGGGAAGAAGAACACCGACTGGAAGAAGGCCGCGCCCCTGTCGCGCAGGAACAGCAGCCACGCGAACAGCAGGCCGACACCGTTCTGGAAGACCATGATGCCGAAGAACCAGGCGGTGTTGTGCCAAAGCGCGCCGTAGAGCCGGGCATTGCTGGGGAAGACGAACAGCCTCGAAAAATTCGACAGGCCGGCGAACTCGACCATGCGCAGCCCCTTCCAGATGAAGAAGCTGCCCCAAAGCGACATCGCCAGGGGATAGAGGACGAACAGGGCGTAGACAGCCAGCGCCGGCAGGATGAAAAGCACGGCCATGCGCTGCTGCGTGCGCCTCAGGCTGCTTGTTCGGCGGGGGTTGATCATGCGCTGTTCTGTCCGGACGAGAGGCCGGCCGCGAGGCGGTCGGCCCGGCTCCTTACTGCTTCGGCTTGAACCAGGTGGCGACGGCGGCCTGCATGTCCGCGGCCAATTTTTCCGGCGCGATGTTGCCTTCGATCATGTCGATGATCTCCGACTGCAGCACCGAGGATGCCGTCGGCGACTGCCAGCGGAAACCCACCAGCGTCAGATAGGGCGTCGAGTTCTTCGACATCTCCATCATTTCGGCCAGCACCGGATCCTTGATCTTGACGTCGGTGCGGGCCGGTGGCCAACCGAGCTCGTCGGCGAACATCTGCGCGAATTCGGCCGACGCCATGAAGTCCAGCACCTTGGTGGCGGCCTCCTTGTTGGCGCTTTCGGAGACGAGGCCATAGGAGCCATCCGAGAAGGCCGAGGTGTAGAGCTTTGCCCCTGCATCATCGGCCGGGAACGGGAAGATCGAGAATTTCAGCTTGGGGTTCTGCGACTTGAAGCTGCCGTTCTCGAAGGAGCCGCCAAGGAACATCGCCGCCTTGCCGCCGATGAACTGCTGCGTCGCGGTGGTATAGTCGATGCCGGCGAAGCCATCGGGGAAATACGGTTTCAGATCAGCGAAGCGCTTCAGTGCCGCGACATAGCGCGGATCCTCGAAGGTCGCCTTGCCGGTCATCATCTCATCGTAGAAGCCGGGGCCGTAGACGGTCGGACCGATCACGCCAACGCCGATCTCCAGCTCCCAGGCGGAGCCGTTGGCGCCACCGGTGGCGATCGGAGTGATGCCGGCGTCCTTCAGCTTCTCGCAGGCGGTGACGAAATCCTTGTAGGTCCTGGGGATCTCGATGCCTCGGGCGGCAAAGATATCCCTGTTGTAGAAGACGCCCATCATCGGCACCGAATAGGGCACGCCATAGAGCTGGCCATCGGTGCGGCCGCGCGCGCCGCCAAGGGCGGCGTCCGGCATCTTCTTCAACTCCGGCACGCTGTCGTCGAGCGCATCGAGATAGCCCGCGTCGACGAAAGGCTGCAATTCGCCATAGGCCTTGAGCTGGGCGATATCGGGCCCGCGCCCGCCGCGCAACGCCGTGCTCAGCCGGTTCTGGTAGTCGGCATCCGGCGTGAACTGGATATTGACCTTGATGCCCGGGTTTTTCGCCTCGAACGCGTCGAAGATGCGGCGCATCGCGGGCTCGTCCTCGGTGCGCCAGCTCCACAGCGTCACCGCGCTGTCGGCCTTTGCCGGGAGCGCGGTGAAGACGCCGGCGCAAGCGGCGGCAAGGCCGCCGATCAGCCCAAGCGCCGCACGTCGATGAATTGAAAGCATGCTCATTGCCAGTCTCCCATTGTTCTCAGTCTTTGGCGTTTCGCGGGACGTCGAGGCCGCGAAAGAGTCATTCGCTCCGCCAGAGTCATTATAATGACATAGCATCATTCGCAAGAGGTCTGACATGCCGCCAGAGCGACACGACGAGCATAAATCAACGGACATGTCAGATTAATATGTTGTTCTATATGAATAAATTTCTCCTTGAAATCGAACGGAGGAAAATCATATCTGCGGCCGATACCGCTTTTTCGCAAACAGACCCTTGCGCCATCGCTTCATGTTGTCATAACGTCATCGCGATCGCTAAGCCTGAGGGGAGGATGAGGATGTCTCTGGCCTGGACTTCGAAACTGGCACTGGCCGTGGGCCTTGCCATCCTGCCCGCCACCGGCTGGGCACAATCCGTCAACATCTCCTATCTCACGCACTGGTCGCCCGAGACCGTCACGCTGCTCGAAGCGGCGGCGAAGGACTACGCGAAGACCAATCCGGACGTCAGCATCACCGTGCGCGCCGTTCCCTTCGGTGATCTCCTGACCACGCTTCGCTCCCAGGGCGGCGCCGCGGACGGTCCGACGATCGGCGGCATCTACGATCTGTGGCTGCCCGAACTGGCCCGCGACAAACTGGTCGCGCCCGCCCCCGAAGCGGTCGCCAGCGAGGTGAAGGCCTCCTGGCCGGCGGGCGTCGCCAGCGCCGCCTCGGTCGGCGGTAAGCTCTACGGCATTCCCAACGAGATCGATGTCTATGCGCTGAACTACAACAAGGCGCTGTTCAAGCAGGCCGGGATCGCTGCCGCACCCAAGACCTGGGACGAGTTTAAGGATGCCGCCAAGAAGCTGACCAACAAGGATGCCGGACAGCAGGGTTTCGGCATGATCAATTCCTGGGCGGCGGGCGTCGTCCATCCCTTCGCCTCGCTGCTGGTCTCCAATGGCGGCGACCTCGTCAAGGACGGCAAGCCGATGCTGGACAGCAAACAGGCCGGCGAAACTTTCCAGCTCTATGAGGATCTGATCAAGTCGGGCGCCAGCGTGCCGGCGATGGCCACCGCCGACGCCAACACCACCGGACCGTTTCTCGACAACTTCGTCTCCGGCAAGACCGGCATGATCATCATGGCCAACTGGTGGGAGAGCGCGCTGAAGACCGGTATGGGCGACAAGTTCGCCGACATCGCCACAGCACCCATCCCCGTAGGCCCAAGCGGCGACAAGCCGCATCCGATCTCCTATTCCTGGATGACGGTGGTCAACGCCAATGCCGGCGCGGCCGAGCAGAAGGCGGCGTGGGATTTCCTGGCCTGGCTGAACGGCCCGAAGTCGGGCAAGAACGGCGCGTCGGCCATGTCCGACATATTGATGTCGATGGGCATCCTGCCCTCGCGCACCTCCGACATCGAGGCGCACAGGGACAAGCTCGGCTCCGCATTCCTGTCGGGCTATGTCAGCGTGCTGGCCGACGCAAAACCCTTCCCGGTCGTGCCGGGCGGACAGGAATTTTCAGAATCCCTGCAGCAGACGCTCGAGGCGTTGCAGTATGGGCAGGTCTCGGCCAAGGATGCACAGCCGACGGCACAGGCCGACGCCGCCTCGATTCTGGAACGCGCCGCGAAGTAATGATTCAGAGATACCGTGCCTCGGCGGGCATCATGCTGGCGCCCGCCGTGACGCTGATCGGCATCTTCATCCTGTTGCCGATGCTGCTCACCATCTGGCTATCCTTCCAGGACTGGTCGACGCAGACGCCCTTTTCCAGCGCCAGCTTCATCGGGCTCGACAATTTCCGCGAGATCTTCGGGCCGAGTTCGGTCGGGCGCGACTTCAAGGGCGCGCTGATCAACACCTCGATCTAC
>NZ_VFUZ01000019.1 GCF_006658505.1 Mesorhizobium sp. B2-4-15 | reverse complement strand
TCTTCCAACACCCCTCATCCGTCTCGGCGCTGCGCGCCGATCCACCTTCTCCCACAAGGGGAGAAGGTCAGGCTCTACTTTATCGTCGTCCCATCCGCTCCAAACCGATAGGTCTTGGCCGGATCCGGCGTCGCATAGAGCGTCGCACCCGGTTCGGCGTCATACACACCGAATATCCGCACGGTGATCAGCCCGGCCTTTTCGCAATCGAGATAAAGGTTGGTGTCGGCGCCGAGATGCTCGGCGTGCACCACCGTGCCCTTCCAGGCGCCTGATTTCGGATCGACCGTCAGATGTTCGGGCCGCACGCCGATCGTCTTGGCCCTCTCGCCAAGCCTGGCGCCGTCGATGAAGTTCATCTTAGGCGAGCCGATGAAGCCGGCGACGAATTCGTTTGCCGGCGAATTATACAGCTCCATCGGGCCGCCGATCTGCTCGATCCGGCCGGCATTGAGCACCACGATCTTGTCGGCCAGCGTCATCGCCTCGACCTGATCGTGGGTGACATAGATCATCGTCGCCTTCAGCCGGCGGTGCAGCTGTGCAATTTCCAGCCGGGTGTTGACGCGGAGCGCCGCGTCGAGGTTCGACAGCGGCTCGTCGAACAGGAACAGCTTGGGCTCACGCACCACGGCGCGGCCGATGGCGACGCGCTGGCGCTGGCCACCGGAGAGTTCGGCCGGCCGCCTTTCGAGATAGGGTTCCAGCGACAACATGGAGGAGGCGATGCCGATGCGGCGGTCGATCTCGGCGGCCGGCGTGCTCGCCTGCTTGAGCCCAAGGCCCATATTGTTCTTCACCGTCAGATGCGGATAGAGCGCGTAGGTCTGGAACACCATGGCGATGCCGCGTTTCGCGGGCGGCGTGACGGAGACGTCCTCGCCATCGATCAGCACACCGCCCGAGGTCGAATCCTCCAGGCCTGCAATGACCCGTAGCAAGGTCGACTTGCCGCAGCCGGAGGGACCGACGAAGACGACGAATTCACCATCCGTCACTTCCAGATCGATACCTTTCAGCACCTCGACCGGCCCAAATGCCTTCTTCACATTTTCGATCTTCAGCGAGCCCACGGCGATCCTCCAAATTCGTAAGCAGGCGCCAGGGCGCTACGCGCGATCGTCGATGGCGATCCGTATGTCAAAGCCTCACCGCCTTCCCGCCGCGTACGCTCTCGTCGGCGGCAAGGCAGACGGCGAGCGACTTGACCGCGTCGTCCATATGGCGGGTCAGGTCCAAATCTTCGCGGATAGCCTTCAGCACGAAAGCCTGTTCGAGATCGCAGAGATCCTGATGACCGGGTTCGCCCGCCATCGACAACATCTCGTCCGGCCTGGCGAATTTGCCGTCCGGTCCGGTCGCCGCGCTATGCAGGCGAATGGTCGAGGTCTTGGTGTGGGTGTCGATGTCGTCGGACTTCACGCCCTCCTTCATGACGATCGAGACGCAGCCGTTCGGCGAGATGACGTCCTTCACGAAGAAGGCCGTCTCGGAAATCATAGGACCCCAGCCGGCCTCGTACCAGCCGACCGACCCGTCGTCGAACAGCACCTGCAGATGGCCGTAATTGTACATCGACGGCGCGACCTCTTGCGTCAGCCGCACGCCCATGCCGCGCACCTCGACCGGCCTGGCGTCGGTGATCTGCAGCATGACGTCGAGATAGTGGACGCCGCAGTCGACGATCGGCGAGGTCGTCTGCATCAATTGCTTGTGCGTCTCCCAGGTATGGCCAGAGGATTGCTGGTTGAGGTTCATGCGGAAGACGTAAGGGCCGCCGAGCTTGCGCGCCTCGGCGATCAGCCGGATCCAGGATGGGTGATGGCGCAGGATGTAGCCGATCACCAGTTTCTTGCCGTTGGCCTTGGCGGCCGCGACGACGCGCCTGGCGTCTGCCACCGTCGTTGCCAACGGCTTTTCGATGAAGACATGACAACCGGCCTCGAACGCCTTCACCGCATAGTCGGCATGGCTGTCCGAATAGGTAGCGATGCAGGCGACGTCAGGCTTCTCGTCACGCAGTGCGTCATCGAAGGACCGCCGGATGCCATAGCCCGACAGCCCGTCCGGCAGTGGCACGTCGGAGCGGTTGATCAGTGCGGCGATCTGAAAACCGGGATTGGTATGGTAGGCGAGTGCGTGGCTGCGGCCCATATTGCCGAGGCCGGCGACGACGACGCGAAGGGGTGCAGTCATTGGATCAATTTGCCTTTTCTTGTGCGCGGGCCATGAGCAATACCATCACGCGAGGCTCGCATTCATTCGCGACCCGCAAAGCCGCTTCCTCGCTGTCACAGCGGGACAAAAGCCCAAAACCATGGGCATCGACCCCCTCCTTGATCGCTGAAAGCCTTTGATTATCCGGCAATGGATACTCCAGGTTGAGAGCTTGCATTAACGTCTTTGACCGCTCGTCGCCCATTTGCGAATCCACTCGCCAACGGACGTGGCATTGGTGTTCTTTCGGCCGGCGCTCGGGCCCGAACCGCGTGAACCAGACAGCGGCGTTGAGATAGAACTGGGGTCCCCAGGCGGATTTCTGGAGGTTCAGCAAGCAGATCGTCTCCGGCCATTCCCGGTAGTAGTTCGTGGCGCGAGAGCCTCGAAATCCATATCGGCTTGCCGTCTCGGCCGGGGCTTGGACGATAATGTCTCGGCCCTCGCTCACTTGACGGCTCCGGAAGTAATGCCGCGGATCAGCTGCCGCGAGAAGATGACGTAGAGGATCAGCACCGGCAGGATCGCCAGCGACAGCGCCGCCAGGATGGCGTTCCAGTTGGTGACGAACTGGCCGAGGAAAAGCTGGGCGCCGAGCGTTACCGTCTTGGTCTCTTCCGATGGCGCCAGGATCAGCGGGAACCAGAGATCGTTCCAGATCGGAATCATGGTGAAGACGGCGACCGTCGCCATCGACGGCCGGACCAGCGGCACCACCAGGCGGAAGAAGATGGTGTATTCCGACAGGCCGTCGATGCGGCCGGCATTCTTCAGATCGTCGGACACCTGCTTCATGAATTCGGACAGGATGAAGACAGCCAGCGGCAGGCCTTGCGCGGTGTAGACCAGGATCAGCGCCGTCAGCGTGTTGACCAGTCCGCTCGCCACCATCAATTGCAGGATGGCGACGGTGGCAAGCCGGATCGGGATCATGATGCCGAGCGCCAGGTAGAGCCCCATCAGCGTGTTGCCGCGAAAGCGGTATTCCGAGAGGGCGAAGGCGGCCATGGCGCCGAACAGCAGGACGAAGAACAATGACCCGACAGTGACGACGAGGCTGTTCTGGAAATAGTGGAAGAAGTCACCCTGACCGATCACCGTGGTGTAGCCAATCAGGTCGAAGGTCTTCGGCGTCGGCGGCGTCAGCGGCGCGCCGAAAATGCCGGCGCGCGACTTGAACGAATTCATGATGACCAGGATCACCGGAAACAACGCGATCGCCGTATAGGTCAACAGGATCGCATGAGCGCCGATGGTGCGGGGCAGCGAACGGGTGGCGATGCTCATCTCATGCCCCTCAGAACTGGTAGCGACGCAGGCGCGTCTGGATAAGGAACAGGTAGACGCAGACACCACCGAGGATGATCAGGAACATGATGGTGGCGATTGTCGCTCCCATGTTGGGGTCGCCGACCTGCAACTGAAAGCCGAAGAAGGCGCGGTAGAGGAAGGTGCCGAGAATATCGGTCGAATAGTTCGGCCCGGCGAGCGCCCCTTGCGCGGTGTAGATCAGGTCGAAGGCGTTGAAATTGCCGACGAAGGTGAGGATCGAAATGATACCGATGGACGGCAGGATCAGCGGCAGCTTGATCTTCCAGAACTGCGACATGCCGGTAATCCCATCGCATTCGGCGGCCTCGAGCACCTCGTCGGGGATCGACAGCAGTGCGGCGTAGATCAGCATCATCGGGATGCCGATGAATTGCCACACCGAAACCAGGCTGAGCGCGGTCAGCGCGTATTGCTCCTTGCCGAGCCATGGCGTGAACAGGCTTTTCAGCCCGACGAAATCCATGAGATGCGGCGCCACGCCCCACAGCGGTGACAGGATGAGCTTCCAGGCAAAGCCGACGATGACGAAGGACAGGATGGTCGGCACGAAGATGGCCGTGCGGTAGAAGGCCGAGAACCTGAGCCTTGGGCTGGACAGGAGGGCAGCCAGCAGCACGCCGATCGGATTCTGCACCAGCATGTGGATGATGAAGAACCAGACATTGTTTCTCAGCGCATTCCAGAAATTCACCGACCAGTTGGGGTCGCCGAACAGCGTGCGGAAATTGTCCAGTCCGACGAAGACCTGGTGCTGCTCGATATTACGGAACAGCGACAGCTGCAGCGTGCCGGCGAGCGGCAGGATCATGATCGCCGTATAGACGAGCACGGCCGGCGCCAGGAAGACGGCGATGTGCCAGCGAAATGGTCTTTTGGGTCGTATTTCCGCGGCCATGAGTTCGGTCCCCACCGATCAAGGGTCTAGAGCGGTTCAGCGTTTGATAGAATCGTTAACCGGCTCTAACTCTTTGTTCTTACACAATCCCGGACGGAAAACCGCTACGCATTTTTCCTGGAATTGCTCTAGGCAATGCGTTCGACGGCAGCGCTGCCCCTCACCCTTACCCTCTCCCCATAAAGGGCGGGAGAGGGGGTCGCCAGCGTTGCGGCTCGTCCCTTCTCCCCGTCACTACGGGGAGAAGGTGCCGGCAGGCGGATGAGGGGCGGCGCCGTCGTTCGCAGTCGATGCTATCGGAAACAGCAGGGCCGCCCAGTTGGAACGGCCCTGCTCCGCTGCCTGAGCTCTTACTTCGCCGGATGATACCAGCTGTCGAGGCCGGTCTGCAGCTTCTTGGCCGCGGCTTCGGGCGTATCGGTGCCGTTGATGACGTTGGCCGATTCAACCCAGGTCTCGTTCTCGAGGTTCGGCGTGCCGCGCGACAGGATCTGGTAGGTCGAGCGGATCGTCGACTTGCACTTGCCGCGCCAGGAGACGAATTCCTGCGCCAGCGGATCCTGCATCTTCACCGGCGAGGAGTTCAGGCTGAAGAAGCCCGGCAGCGCGTTGGCGTAGATGGTGGCGAAATCCGGCGATGCCACCCAGGACAGGAAGGTCTTGGCCGCATCCGCGTGCTTGGAAGCCGCATTCAGGCCCATGCCGATATCGGTATGGTCCGAGATGTAGCAGGTGTCGCCAGCCTTTTCGACCGGCGGCGGGAAGGCGCCCATCTTGAACTGGGCCTGGGTGTTGAACAGGCCGATCTCCCACGAGCCGGCCGGGTAAATGGCGGCGCGGCCGAGCGTGAACAGGTTCTGGCTGTCCGGATAGGTCTGCGCCTCGAAGCCGTCGCCGAGATACGGCTTCCACTTGGCCAGTTCCTCGTAGGGAGCGACCCAGTCCTTGTCGGTCAATTTCTGATCGCCCTTGATGAGCGCCTTGCGGCCGTCCTCGCCCTTCCAGTAGTTGGGGCCGATGTTCTGGTAGCCCATGGTCGCGGCTTCCCAGAGGTCCTTGGTGCCCATCGCCATCGGGATGTAGGTGCCGTCGGCCTTGATCTTGTCGAGGGCGGCGAAGAACTCGTCGCGGGTCGTTGGGACCTTGATGCCGAGCTTGTCGAAGGCGTCCTTGTTATAGATGAAGCCATGGATGACCGAGGCCATCGGCACGCAGAAGCTCGACTTGCCGTCGTCGGTCTGCCAGGCCGACTTGGCGACGGGGGAGAAATTATCCATGCCGGGCAGCGAGGACAGGTCGGCGAGGTTGCCCTTCTTGAACAATTCAAGCGACTTGTCGAACGGGCGGCAGGTGATCAGGTCGCCCGCCGAGCCGGCGGCGAGCTTGGCGCCGAGGGCTGCGTCATATTCGGTCGGCGCCGATGGCGCGAACACCACCTTGATGCCGGGGTTCTTGGCTTCGAAGGCCGGGATCAGCTTGTCCTTCCAGATGGAGAGGTCGTCGCCGCGCCAGCTCTCGATGTTGAGCGTTACGTCCTCGGCGTGAGCCAATCCGGCCGAGCCGAGAATGCTGGTGCCCAGAAGCAGTGCCGTCAGTAGTTTCGTTGTCATGCTCAGTCTCCCTGTTGACCTTTTTCAGGTTCGGTTTTGATGAGAACCTGGGCTTTGGAGCCCTTGCTCCCCTCGATCGCCGAAAGGGCTGGCCGCAGCTTCTGGCCGGTCCCTTCCAGTATCTTCTGCGCCGCATCGGCGCTGTCGGCACCGGCGGCGAGCAGAATGGCTGTTTTGACGGCGCCGCCGCTCCTTTCGAGCAGCCGGGCCGCTTCGTCCCTGTCGCGCCCGCTGACGGCGGCGACGATGCGCGCCGCGCGGTCGCGCAGCTTGATGTTGTCGGCCGTGAGATTGACCATGTAACCGTCATGGACGTGGCCGAGATGGACGGCGGCCAAGGTCGACAGCATGTTGAGGGCGATCTTCTGCGCGGTGCCGGCACCCATGCGCGTCGAGCCGGCGATCACCTCAGGCGGCGTTTCGAGCAGGATGGCGGTTCCGGCCTGGCGAAGCAGGGCTGAATCACGATTGTTGGCAATGCCGATGGTCGCCGCACCGCGGCGGGCGGCTTCCTCGATGGCCCGCACCGCGTAGGGCGTCGTGCCGCTGGCGGAAAGGGCGATCAGGCAATCACCCGCGCCGATGCCGGCATTGGCGACCGCGGTCGCGGCCTCCTCGGTATCATCCTCGGGCCCGCCGGCCAGCGTCCTGAAAGCCTCGTCGCCGCCAGCCACCAGGATGGCGATGCGGTCGCGCTGAATGCCGAAGGTGCCAGGCAGTTCCAAGGCGTCGGCCAGCGCCATCAGGCCCGAACTGCCGGCCGCGGCATAGGCGAGCTTGCCGCCGCCACTCAACCGGCCAGCGATGATCTCCGCCGCCTTGGCGATGGCGGGAATGGCGTTTCGGACCGCCTTCGCGGCTTCGACCTGCGCATCCGCCAGCGAAACAAGGATGGCTTCGGGGGCCTGGATATCCAGCCCTTCGGCATTCCTGTGCAGCGCTTCGGTGCGCGTTTCGGCCATCCCTGCTCCTCCAATGCAGGAACAATACCAAAAAAATACCACTTGTCCACATGCATTAGTGGCTTCCCGGTCAGGAATTCGATGAGCCGGCGAAATGTGTAGGTTTTTCAATAAAATACGCCTTAATCTTTTTGAAACGGAAATTAATCCTTGGCTATTGGTATTTTATTGGTATTATCCGCCAGGAGGAGAAAACGCGTGAATTTCGTGCTCGGTATCGATGGCGGCGGCACCAGCTGCAGGGCCGCCCTTGCAACAGTGGACGGCACCGTCGTCGGCCGCGCCAAAAGCGGCGCCGCCAACATCCGCACCGACCTCACCGGCGCTCGGTCGAACATCGTCGAAGCCGCGCGGCAGGCATTCATCGCCGCCGGCCAGGATCCGGACCTGATCCCACGGACGCCAGCCATTCTCGGCCTTGCCGGCGCCAATGTCGGCACCTACCGGCAACAGCTTGAGGCGATCCTGCCATTCAGCACCAGCCGCGTCGAGACCGACGCGGAGATCGCGCTGGAGGGCGCCGTCGGCTCTGGCGACGGGGCGATGGCGATCCTGGGCACCGGCACCGCCTATATGGCACGCAGGAACGGCAAATCGCGCGCCATCGGCGGCTGGGGCTTCCAGGTCGGCGACCAGGGCAGCGGCGCCCGCATCGGCCGCGACCTCCTGGAACAGACGCTGCTGGCCTATGACGGTGTACGCGACCGCTCGCCGCTGATCGACGCTATGATGGCCATCTTCCGCGACAATCCCGAAGACGTCGTCGAATTCACCACCAACGCCAAGCCCGGCGATTTTGGCGGCTTCGCGCCCAAGGTGTTCGAACATGCCGGGAAGGGCGACGCCGTCGCCAACTGGATCGTCGACAAGGCGGTCGGCGATGTCGAGGCTTCGCTCGGCGCGCTCGGCCTTTCGGACGACGCGCCGCTCTGCCTGCTTGGCGGGCTGGCGCCGCTCTACGCGCCGCGCCTGTCGGCGCGCTACAAGGCGCTGCTGAGAGAGCCGCTCGATGACGCGCTGGGCGGTGCGGTGCAGATGGCGGCCCGCCTGTTCGCCAGGACGGAGGCGGCTCGATGAACGACGCCGCGGACCAGATCTTCGCCGCGCTGAAGCAATCGTCGCAAAGCGGCGCGCCGCTTTACCTGCAGCTCAGGAAAAGCATCGAGGACGCCGTCAACCGCGGCCTGATCGGGCCGGGCGACGCGCTGCCTTCGGAGCGCGACATCGCCACCAAGGCCGACATTTCCCGCGTCACCGTGCGCAAGGCGGTGCAGGATCTGGTCAAGGGCGGCATTCTGGTCCAGCGCCACGGTTCCGGCACTTTCGTGGCGCCGCGCATGGAGCGCGTCGAGCAGTCGCTGTCGCGGCTGACCTCCTTTACCGAAGACATGGCGCGGCGCGGCATGGCCGTGCGTTCGGCATGGCTCGACCGTGGCCTTTACGCGCCTTCGCCCGACGAGATGATGGTGCTCGGCCTGTCGTCGAGCGAACTGGTGGCGCGCGTGGCGCGCCTGCGCATCGCCAACGACACGCCGCTGGCGATCGAACGCGCCTCGCTGTCGGCCAGCGTGCTGCCCGACCCGGCGGGGATAGGCTCCTCGCTCTATGCTGCACTGGAATTGACCGGCAACAGGCCGGTGCGGGCGGTGCAGCGCATCTCGGCCGCCAATCTCGGTGACGGCGACGCGCGGCTGCTCGAAGTGCCGCCGGGCATTGCCGGCCTGCATATCGAGCGTATTTCCTATCTGGCGAGCGGCAAGGTGATCGAATTCACCCGCTCCATCTACCGGGGCGACGCCTATGATTTCGTCGCCGAACTGCGGCTGACAGGGCCTAGCGAAGAGGGCCGACCATGATTTCCAACCCCACGCATATGCAGCGCGAGATCGAGGAGATCCCGCAAGCCGTCGCCCGCCTGCTTGACGGTTCCGGCGCGGTGCTCGCCGAAGCCGGGCGCGGCATCAGGGAACGCGACCCGCATTTCGTCGTCACGGTGGCGCGCGGCTCGTCCGACCATGCCGCCACTTTCATGAAATATGCCGTCGAACTGACCGCGGGCCTTGCCGTCGCCTCGGTCGGCCCCTCGATCGCTTCGATCTATGGCCGCAAGCTCAGGCTTGACGGCGCGGCATGCCTGGCGATCTCGCAATCGGGCAAGAGCCCCGACATCGTCGTCATGGCCGAAACCGCACGGGCCGGCGGCGCGCTGACCATCGCCGTCACCAACACCGCCGACTCGCCGCTGGCGCGCGCCTCGGACTATGCGATCGACATACTGGCGGGGCCCGAGCGCAGCGTCGCGGCAACCAAGACCTTCGTCAATTCCGCCGTCGCCGGCCTCGCCTTGATGGCGCACTCCACCGGCGACGAAACGCTTCTCAAGGCTCTTGCCCGCTTGCCGGACCATTTCCGCGACGCGATCGCCTGCGACTGGATGAGCGTGTTGGCTGAGACCATCGAGAAGCAGAAGTCGCTGTTCATTCTCGGCCGCGGCCCGTCCGCGGCGATGGCCAACGAGGCGGCGCTGAAATTCAAGGAGACCTGCGGCATGCATGCCGAGGCCTATAGCGCGGCCGAAGTCATGCATGGCCCGCTGGCGCTGATCGGTCCCGACTTTCCGGTGCTGGCGCTGGCCGCGCGCGATGCGTCCGAGCCCTCCATCGCCGAAGCCGCCGACGGCCTGGCGGCCAAGGGAGCGCCGGTGTTCGTCACCTCCGCGCTTGCCAATAGCGCCACGCGCCTGCCGCATGTCGCCACCGGTCACCCGCTGACCGATCCACTGACGCTGATCGTCTCCTTCTACGTGTTCGTGGAGGCTTTCGCCCGTCATCGCGGCCTCGATCCGGACACGCCGCGCAATCTTCGCAAGGTGACGGAGACCGTATGAGCGACCGTTTTGCCTTGACTGGCGCCCGCATTTTCGATGGCGACGACTGGCATGAAGGCGCGGCGCTTGTCGTGCGCGACGGTCTCGTCGAATCCATCCTGCGCCAAGGCGCCCTGCCCGCCGATATCCGCACCATCGACACTGGCGGCGGCATGCTGGTGCCGGGCTTTGTCGACATCCAGGTCAATGGCGGCGGTGGCGTCATGCTCAACGACCACCCCGATGTGGCCTCGATCGAAACCATCTGCCGGGCGCACGCGCCGTTCGGCACGACGGCGCTGCTGCCGACGCTGATCACCGACACGCCAGCAATCACCGCCGCCGCGATTGCCGCCGGCGAAGCGGCCGCACGGCAAGAAGTGCCGGGCTTTCTCGGCCTGCATCTGGAAGGCCCGCATCTGTCGATCGCCCGCAAGGGCGCGCATGATCCGGCGCTGATCCGGCCGATGACCGACGCCGACCAGGCGTTGCTGATCGCGGCGCGGCAGAAGCTGCCGGTGCTGCTCACCACGATCGCGCCGGAATCCGTCGATCCGGCCCGCATTACGGCATTGGCCGGGGCAGGCATCATCGTCAGCCTCGGCCATTCGGACACCGGTTATGCGACGGCAAGGGCCTTTGCCGAAGCCGGCGCCAGCGTGGTCACCCATCTGTTCAACGCGATGAGCCAGATCGGCAACCGCGAGCCCGGGCTGGCGGGCGCGGCCATCGACATCGACACATTGTCCGCCGGGCTCATCGCCGACGGCATCCATGTCCATCCCGCGACGATCAGGATCGCGCTCGATGCCAAGCAGGGGCCTGGCAGAATCGTGCTGGTTACCGACGCGATGGCGACGATCGGCACGGACATGACCTCGTTCACGCTCAATGGCCGGACCATCTATCGCAAGGACGGCAGCCTGCGGCTCGCCGACGGGACGCTGGCGGGCGCCGACCTCGACATGATCTCGGCCGTGCGCTTCATGCACGGCGTCGTCGGTGTCGAGCTCGCGCAAGCCTTGCGCATGGCCTCGCTGTACCCGGCGCAGGCGATCGGCCAGTCGCATCGGCTTGGCCGCCTTGCCAACGGCACGGCGGCGGATATCGTCGCGCTGTCGGACGATCTTGACATAGGAAGCGTCTGGATCGGCGGCGACAAGGTGTTCGAGGCCGGCGCTTCCCGCTGAAGGCGAGGCCATGCAGACAATCGATTGTGTCGTCGCCGGAGCAGGCGTGGTCGGGCTTGCCGTTGCCAGGGCGCTCGCCTTGTCGGGCCGCGAGGTGGTGGTGGTCGAGCAGGCCGACGCGATCGGCACCGTCACCAGCTCGCGCAATTCCGAAGTCATCCATGCCGGGCTTTATTATGCACCGGGAAGCCTGAAGGCCCGGCTCTGTGTCGAAGGGCGCCGACGGCTCTACGCCTACTGCGCCGACCATAACATCGCCCATGCCCGCACCGGCAAGCTGATCGTTGCCAGCGAGCCCGGCCAGACTGACGGATTGCGGGCGATCCAGGATAATGCGGGGCGCTGCGGGGTGGACGATCTCGAGCTTTTGACGCGCGGCGAGGCCGAAAGCCTGGAACCGGCGCTGACATGCGCCGGCGCATTGCTGTCGCCATCGACAGGCATTGTCGACAGCCACGCGCTGATGCTGTCGCTGCGCGGCGACGCCGAAGCGGCTGGCGCATCCTTCGCCTTCCTGACCGCCGTTGCCGGAGCCACGATCGAGGCCGATGGGATCCGGATCGACACGCGCGACGCCAAGGGCGAGACCTTCGCCTTGAAGGCCGATGCCTTCATCAATGCCGCGGGCCTCGACGCACAGGCCGTGGCCGGCCGGATCGATGGCTTCCCGAGGGATCTCATCCCCCGGCAGTGGCTGGCGCGCGGGAATTATTTCGCCCTTCCAGGCCAGTCGCCCTTTTCGCGGCTGATCTATCCGCTTCCGGCCGGAGGTGGCCTTGGCGTCCATCTGACGCTCGATCTCGGCGGCAGTGCGCGCTTCGGACCCGACGTCGAGTGGATCGACCATGTGGATTACACGGTCGATCCGGGCCGAAGCGCCGTCTTCTACGAGGCGATCCGGCGCTATTGGCCCGCCCTTGGCGATGGCGCGCTGCAGCCGGCCTATGCCGGCATCAGGCCGAAGCTGTCGGGCCCCGGTCAACCCGCCGCCGACTTCGTGGTGCAGGGACCGTCCGATCATCGCGCGGGCCGGATCGTCAATCTGTTCGGCATAGAGAGCCCCGGCCTGACGGCAAGCCTGGCGATCGCCGACCATGTCGCCGGGCTGCTGTACCGGGAATGACAAGCGCTGTCGGGATTTGTCATCTCGAACAAACGCCATGAAACCTTTTGATTTCGAGGTCGTTGTCGGGCGTATGTCCGAGGCGAGACCCAAATCCAAACCGGCCGATGGCATCAAACCGCGCGAGCCCTTGAAGCCGCGTCGGGGAAAGCCACGACGCCAAAAGCCGCGCGACGAGAGGACGGGCGAAGAGAAGCCGCGCGAAAAAGAGCCCCGTGACAAGAAGGTGTCTACCGCCGAAGCGGCGTCCGAGGTTGTCGGCGTCGCCGCGCCCCCACCGCCGGATGCCGTCGAACCCGATCCGGAACTAACGCCCGAGGAGGCGGCTCAGGCGCGCAAGAAATACCTGCTGAGGCGATTCTGGATCAGCGGGCGCGGCTATTGGGGACGGCACGGCGACAGGCTCGCCTGGCCGCTGACGATCGGGCTGCTGGTCCTGATCGGTGTCAATGTCGGCTTCCAATACGGCATCAATGTCTGGAACCGCGCCATCTTCGACGCCATCGAGCAGCGCCAAGCCCATACGGTATACTTTCTCAGCGCCATTTTCCTGCCGCTCGTGGCGGGCAGCATCGGCCTCGTCGTCGCGCAGGTCTATCTGCGCATGACGATGCAGCGCCGCTGGCGCTCCTGGCTGACCACTTCGGTCATCGCGCGCTGGCTGGATCACGGCCGCTACTACCAGCTCAACCTCGTCAAGGGCGACCACCAGAACCCCGAGGCCCGCCTGTCGGAGGATCTGCGCGTCGCAACCGAGTCGCCCGTCGATTTCGTCGCCGGGGTCACTTCCGCCTTCCTGTCAGCCTCGACCTTCATCGTGGTGCTGTGGACGATCGGCGGGGCGCTGAGTTTTTCGCTTGGCGGCTCGACCATCACCGTGCCCGGCTTCCTCGTCATCACCGCAGTGGTCTACGCCGCGATCACCTCCACCTCGATGTTCATCATCGGCCGCAATTTCGTGCGGCTGTCGGAGGAGAAGAACCAGGCCGAAGCCGAATTCCGCTATGTGCTGACGCGTGTGCGCGAGAACGGCGAGAGCATCGCGTTGCTGGGGGGCGAGGAAGAGGAGAACAGCGGCATAGACAAGACTTTCGCCGGCGTGCTGAAGCGATGGGCGCGGCTCACCGGCCAGCATATGCGCACCGCACTGGTCTCGCAGGGCTCGAGCCTGTTCGCCCCTGTCGTGCCGGTGCTGCTGTGCGCGCCAAAATTCCTCGAAGGCTCAATGTCGCTCGGGCAGGTGATGCAGGCGGCTTCCGCCTTCGCCATCGTGCAGGGCGCCTTCGGATGGCTGGTCGACAACTACCCGCGCCTTGCCGACTGGAATGCCTCGGCCCACCGCATCGCCTCGCTGATGATGTCGCTCGACGGGCTCGAGCGCGCCGAGCAGAACGACGAACTGGGGCGCATCAAGCACGGCGAGACCAAGGGCGATGCGATGCTCAGCCTCGACAATCTCTCCGTGACGCTCGACGATGGCACCTCCGTGGTCAAGGAAACCGAGGTGGTGGTCGAACCGGGCGAGCGGGTTCTGGTGTCCGGCGAATCCGGCTCGGGCAAGTCGACGCTGGTGCGGGCGATCGCCGGCCTGTGGCCATGGGGCAGCGGCAGCGTCAATTTCCACCCCGACCGGCGGCTGTTCATGCTGCCGCAGCGCCCCTACATCCCGACCGGTACGCTGCGCCGCGCGGTCGCCTATCCCGCCGCCGCCGACAACTGGGCGACAAAGCAGATCAAGGCCGCCCTCGGCAAGGTTGGCCTGGGCTACCTTGCCGAACGGCTCGAGGAAGAAGCCCCATGGGACCAGACCTTGTCTGGCGGTGAAAGGCAGCGGGTCGCCTTCGCGCGCCTCTTGCTGCACAGGCCCGATATCGTCGTGCTGGACGAGGCGACCTCGGCGCTGGACGAAAAGAGCCAGGACCAGATGATGAAGACGGTGATCCACGAATTGCCCGATGTCACCATCATCAGCGTGGCGCACCGCGCCGAGCTTGAAGCCTTCCACACCCGCAAGATCACCCTGGAACGGCGAAAGGACGGCGCAAAACTGGTCAGCGACATCGACCTTGCGCCGCGCAATCGCAAACGCAGCCTGTTCCAGCGTGCCTTGTGGGGCTCCGGTGCCGGAAGTAAGGTGCGGCTATCCTGGCGATCCCAGAAAAAGTGAAGCGGTTTCGGTGACGCGCTTCAGGATGCGTATAGGTCCTTGTAGGCATCGCGCAAAAGATTCTTCTGCACCTTGCCCATCGTGTTGCGCGGCAATTCGTCGACGAAGATCACCCGCTTCGGGTGCTTGTATTTTGCCAGGCGCCCGGCGATGGCGCCAAGGATTTCGGCTCCGGTGATCCGCGACCCCGGCGTCCGGACCACGACCGCGGTGACGCCTTCGCCGAAGTCGGGATGGGCAATGCCGATGACCGCGCTTTCCGCGACCCCGTCGAGCGCGTCGATCTCGCTCTCGAGTTCCTTCGGGTAGATGTTGTAGCCGCCGGAAATGATCAGGTCCTTGCCGCGGCCGACAATGTGGACATAGCCATCGGCATCGACCATGCCGAGATCGCCGGTGATGAAGAAACCGTCGGCGCGGAATTCCGCCTTGGTCTTTTCCGGCATGCGCCAGTAGCCGGAAAACACGTTCGGACCCTTCACCTCGATCATGCCGACCTCGCCCTGGGCAAGCGGCCTGGCGGTGTCGGGATCGGCTATACGAAGCGCGGTGCCAGGCAAGGGGAAGCCGACCGTGCCGGCGCGCCGTTCGCCGTCGTAAGGGTTGGAGGTGTTCATGTTGGTCTCGGTCATGCCGTAACGTTCGAGGATGGCGTGGCCGGTGCGCTCGCGCCAGGCCCTGTGCGTCTCGGCCAGCAGCGGCGCCGAGCCGGACACGAACAGGCGGATGTTCCTCGCTGCCTGGCGGTCCAGCCCGTCCTGCTGCAGCAGCCTGGTGTAGAAGGTCGGCACGCCCATCAGCGCCGTGGCGCGCGGCAGCAGCGAGACGATGCGTATCGGGTCGAATTTCTGTTCGAACAGCATCGAGGCGCCGGCCATCAGGATGACGTTGGTGGCGACGAACAGGCCGTGGGTATGGAAGATCGGCAGCGCGTGGATCAGCACGTCGCCTGATGTGAACCGCCATTGCTCGACCAGCACCCGTGCGTTCGAGGCGAGATTCCCGTGGCTGAGCATGGCGCCTTTCGAACGGCCCGTCGTTCCGGATGTGTAGAGGATCGCGGCGAGATCGTCCTTGCCGCGCTGGACGTCATGGAAATCGGACGATTGTCGCGATGCCTGGTCCGTCAGCGATCCCTGGCCGTTGCGGTCGAGCGTGACGACGACGGCACCGGATGGCTCGATCATGCGCGCGATGTCAGCCGATTTCGCCGGATCGCAGACAATGACCCGCGGCGCGGCATCCTCGAAGAAATAGCCGAGCTCGGTCAGCGTATAGGCGGTGTTGAGCGGCAGGAAGACGGCGCCGGCGCGCACACAGGCGAGATAGAGCAGCACCGCCTCCGGGCTCTTCTCGACCTGCACGGCGACGCGGTCGCCGGGCTCGACATCCAGTTGCAGGAGCGCATGCGCGAGCTGTGCCGACCGCGCCAGCATGTCGCCATAGGTCAGCGATCGCCCATCGTCGGTTTCCATCAGCAAACGATCGGGCGCCGGCATCCGGGACCGGAACGCGTCGAACAGATGATTGCTCATGAAGTCTTCCTGCAGCGAGGGCAATGGCGGCGCCGGGCCTGCCCATGGAAAGGCATGCGTCGGCGGCAAAGAGTTCGCGTTTCCCAGCCATGCCGTCAAGACCGCAAACGCGGGTCCGGCAAACCGGATCGCGGCAAAGGTCGCGGGCGATGTGCGGTGAGACGCCGAAAGGACCCGGCCGTTACCGTCTGGTGCGGTGGGTCGGGGTGGCGGCCTTGGAATCCCCGGCTTGCTTGAAGCGTTCCATGCACATGGCCGTGGTCAGCTGGTACTGATCGATCAGGGCCTGAACGGCACCGTCGGCATTGCCGTCCAGCGCGCATTCGGCGATCAGCCGGTGTTCGGCGAAGTCGTCGCGCTGAACGCTCTCGCCATCATTGGCCATTTGCCGATAGCGGTAGGCGTGATCGGAAAGCTGATCGCAGAAGCTCACCAGCCAGTGCGACCGGCAGGCCGAGATCAGCACCCGATGGAAGGTTCGGTGCAACTTCTCCCAATCCGGATCGAGCGAGGAGAGATCCTGCGGCGAAAGACGCGACGCCCGCCCCAGGCGATGCAGCGCCAGCACCAGCTGCTCTTCCCATTCGGCGGTGCGATGGGCAACGGATTCACGAAGCGCCCGTTCCTCGAGCCAGCAGCGGGTGCGCGTCAGCTCCTCGAGCTCCGCCGCGCTGATCGGCATGATAAAGAAACCGCGCTGGTCGTGGCGGCCGAGCAGCCCTTCGGAGGCAAGGCGATTTAGGGCCTCACGGACCGGAGAGGCACCGGCGCCATATCTGGAGACAACCCACTCGACCCGTAGCTTGCTTTCGGTTTCCAGGTTGCCTGCGAGAAGATCGTCACGAAGTTGATGATAGACCGTGCTGGCAAGCGTGCTCTTGGATCCTGTGCTGTCGTCGTTCAGGGTGGCAGCGCCATATGTCAAAAGCGACTCCTTGTCCCCCAACTCTTGTCTTGGGCAATTCGAGTCCGAAAAACATTTCCCCTTCCGTACATGTACCATATAGCGCCGGCCTCCGGGCGCTCAAGCAGAGGATGGCGCTATTGTACTTAAGAACAAAGAAATATACCGCCAACCGCTGCTGATCACGCGAATTTGTGCGGCTCTACAACCAGTAGAAAATTAACGTGTTTGTATGCACGCGGAATCATCTGGTGCTTGTGTGCCCATGCGATCATCTTTTCTGCCGCGCGCAAAGGACACCGGCAATGCAGCCGAACCATGCCTCCCGTCCGGCCCGGCGATTCGGCAGCAGGCCCTCGACCCATCGTGCCCGCGCGCGAGCCCTTGGCGCCGGTTCCGCGTCTGATGGAACGCGTCGACCCGCTCCAAGCCTTGGTGCCACGCAATTCCGGACGGAAAACCGCTATGCACATTCCAGGAATGGCTCTCGCCGGCCTGCTGGAATTAAACGGCGCAACCCGTGACGCGTCAGCCGGCGGCCTTGTCGGCCGCTGCCCTAATCGCCTCGATATTGGCGCGATAGGCTTCGACGCTGCCGCCCTTGAAGATGGCGGCGCCGGCGACCAGCACGTCGGCGCCGGCGGCGGTGACCAAGGGGGCCGTTTCCGGCGAAACACCGCCGTCGATCTCGATGCGGATCGGCCGGTCGCCGATCAGCGCCTTGACCCGTCTCACCTTGTCGACGATCCCCGGGATGAAGGCCTGGCCACCGAAGCCCGGATTGACGGTCATGATCAGGATCAGATCGAGCCGGTCGAGTACATATTCGACAGCACTTTCCGGCGTCGCCGGATTGAGCGACACACCGGCCTTCTTGCCGAGATTCCTGATGGTCTGCAATGAGCGGTCGAGATGCGGCCCGGCCTCGGCATGCACCGTCATGCCGTCGCAGCCGGCCTCGGCGAAGGCGGCGAGATAGGGATCGGCAGGCGCGATCATCAGGTGGCAGTCGAAAAAGGCCTTGGTGCGGGCGCGGATCGCCTTGATCACCGGCGGCCCGAAGGTGATGTTGGGCACGAAATGTCCGTCCATCACGTCAAGGTGGATCCAGTCGGCGCCAGCCGCCGCCACGGCCTCGACCTCGTCGCCGAGCCTCGAAAAGTCCGAAGCCAGCACCGAAGGGGCGATCAGGGTTTTTTTGCTCATCTCGCGGCCTTTCCGGGCGCCCTTTTCATATCGCTCACTCTCGATCGACTGCCTAATGCGCGGCGGCTGACTTGTCGAGAGTGCAGGCACGGCGACTCCACAGGCTTGGGCGGCGGTGCGGGGTCTGCGATCATGTTGCAGCCAGTTCCTGCTTGTCTCGGGCCATGAAGAAAACCCGCCGGATTGCTCCGCCGGGTCTCTGATCTGGCGTCGAGCAGATGGCTACTGCTGCTGCAGTTTCAGCATTCTGTTCGGTACCGGATCCTGTTCGGCCTGAGGCATGCGCCGAGGCAGTACCTGCAGCAGCAGTCCCGGGTTGATCTCCAAGGACGGCTGTCCGCGCATCGGCCTGCAGTTCGGATACCGCCCGACCGTGCCTTCCGGGCAACGCCGCCTGATGATCGGCTGGCACTGGCCATTGATCATTTGCGAGCCCGGGGCGCATTCCACCTGCTGCCCGCGGCAGGCGCCGTTGATCACCTCGCTGCCGCGCGGACAGACACACTCGCCGCGCTTGTTGTGGACCTGGCCGCGTATATCGCACTGCTCCAGTTGCGGCTGCTTGCGCCGGCAGGCGTTGCCTTGCACCTCGGTACCCCTCGGGCAGACGCAGTTGCCGTCGGCGTCGTGGACCTGACCACGGATCGTGCACTGGTCTGGCTTCGGCCGGACCGGTCGGCAAGTTCCGTTGCGCAACTCGGTCCCCTGCGGGCAGACGCAATCGCCATCGGCATTGCGGATCTGGCCGGGGATGCGGCACCGGTCGGGCTTCGGCCGGATCGGCCGGCAGGCACCGTTGCGCACCTCGGTCCCTTGCGGGCAGACACAATTACCCTCGGCGTCGTGGATCTGGCCACGGATGGTGCATTGCTGCGGCTTCGGCCCGCCCCTCACACACGCATTCGCCTGTCTGTTGAGATACGTACCATCGGGGCAGGTGCAGCCATTGCCATCCGGGCTCGGCACCGAGCCAGGTATCGTGCAGTTCGGCCTGCTCGTCTTGACGCAGACGCCATTCTCCAGCTCCGTGCCGCGCGGGCAGACACAGCGTCCATCCTCGGTGCGGATCTGGCCTTCGAGCAGCACGCAGCGTGGCGGCGGCGGCAGGGGAAGCGGCAGGAGCTTGGTGCCGCCGCCAGTGCACTGGCCGTTGCGGAAGGTGGTGCCTTCAGGGCAGACGCACCTGCCGGCATTGTTCATGACGAAGCCCGGCGAGCACTGGTTCTTCACCTCATGGGTGATGGTGAAGGGGTGGCACGCATAGGCCTTGCCGCGTTCGCCTTGCAGGTTGGTCTGGTCGCCGGACAGCACATCACCGCCGCCCTGCACCCATGTGTCGGGGGAGAGAACGCCGACGCAGTTCTGCCCGTTGGCGTTTCCCTGCAGATTGGCGAGATGCCCATCGTCAGGGATGACCACGATGACATGATGGGTGTGGCTTTCCCCGGCACCGAGCGTCAGGTTGGCGATGCAGGAGGCAGGCAAGGTCGTCGGTTCGGGCGAACAGCCGAAGGGCGGGCCGATCGAAGTGATCGCAACGCCGTCCAGCCGGCCAAGCCCTTCCACGCCGATCGCATCGCCAATGCGGACCGGACCGGAGAAGGGGCTTGTCCCATCGTTCGATATGGTGATGTCGAACGAGCAGGGCTGGCCGGGCCGGCATTCGCGGTCGCCGGTCTTTTCGACGCGGATGGTCGAGGAGCCACCGCCCTTGGCGCAGGCCTGGCCGATCGGGTAGACGGCGTCCTCGCCCTGCGCCGGGCCATAGGAGCCGCGCGCGCAGTTCTCGAACTCGCCATTGGCCGAAACCGTCACGTCGAAGTGCCTGGAGGTTCCGGGTGTCATGACGGCACCGGGAAGCTGGCACGACAGCGTGTTGGCGGGCACCGGACCGCACGCCCATTCCGCGCCGTCTGATGTGACGGTCTGGATCTGGACCGGCGCTCCGCCGGATACCAACGTAGCGGCGTCGTTGACCCGCACCGGACCGGTGGGGGCAGCCGTGCCGGCATTGGTGACGGTGATGCGGCAGGAGACCACTGCTGCGCCGGCGAGCGAGCCGCTGCACACCTTGGTGATGCGCAGGCCAGGCTGGCCAGCGTTGGGATGGCGGATGCGTTCCTTGGCGCAAGCCTTGTTGTTGGTGAGATCGGCCTCGCCGGGGATGGGCTTCACTTCGGCGCAGTTCTCGATCATGTCCGAGCGATAGCTGGCCGGCACCACCGCCTTGACGAAGATCGGCGTCGAGGCGCCCGGAGGCAGCGAGATACCGGGATTGTCGCAGCGGAACTGGCCGGGACCATTCGGACCGCAAGTCCAGGGCGGGCTCGGGCCGAAGGTCGAGGATGTGGGCGCGCCGCTGGGGTAGTTGTCGATCACCGTCAGCGGCCCGTTATAGGTAGCGGAGCCATTGTTGATGATGTCGATGACGAAGCTGCAGACGCCATCGGCGGTGCAGACTTCCGAGCGGGCACGCTTCTTCAGGATCAGGTCGACCTTCTTCTCGACCGGCGGCTGGCAATCGCGGTCACGATCGCCACGGCGGCAGATCGGGATCGAGGCGCAGCCGCGGTCGTTGGCCTGGCTGCCGAACAGCGGCTTGCCGCTGGCCGCGTAGTTGTAGGCGGCGCAGTTGCGCAGGACACCGCCTTGCCAGCCCGCGGCCGGCTTGAAGCCGAGCGTGAGGTCGACAAAGGCTCCCGGATTGAGCGTGGTCACCGGATAGGTGCATGTCATCGGGGTGGTGCCGGGCACGCAGACCCAGGGCGGATTGGGCCCTGAACTCAGCGTCGAGCCGGCCGGCAGCGTCACCTCGTCGAGCACGATCTTGCCGTTATAGGGCGCGGTGCCGACATTGGTGACCCGGATGGTGAAGTCGCAACCGCCGGCCATCGTGCAGCGCGGAACATCGGCATGTTTTTCCACTTTCAGGTCCGGTTCTTTGTCCCTGGGCGGGCATTTCAGCTCGGGCGGAATGACGATGTCGATGGTCTGCGTGCAGCAGAGCCCCCAGCCCTCTTTCGGCCCGGCATAGGTGTTGATGCCGGTCACGATGATGTGGATCGTCTCGCCGGGTGAGGCGCCGACGATCTTCCAGTTGAGCATGCCGCCGCCTGCCGGCACCTGCTGGGTGTCGGGGATGATGGCGATGCCTGGTGTCGTCGTCGAAAGCTGCACCCACTTGCCGCCCATCTCCGGGCCGACCGGCATGTGGTAGATGAAGGCGCCGCCGCCGGGCACGCAATCGACCGTGCCGCGCTCGACCTTGAAGCATTCATGGTCGGTCGGGGGTGGGGGTGGCGGTTCGCATTTGGTGACGTCGATGCGGACAGAGGTCTTATCGCCGGTCAGCAGGTTGCCGTCATCCGGCTTTCCCGGATCCTGCGACGGGATGATGGTGCCCGTGCCGGTGCCGACGGTGACCTTGATCAGGCCCTGGTTGTCGACCACGGTTGGCGCGGGGAACGCCGCATGGTCGATCTTGGCCGTGATCCTGAAGGTGATGACGCGTTCGTTCAGCGCGCCCGAGCCATCGAGGTCGGAAGCCGAAAACCGGAAATCGGAAACCGTTGCCGTATCGTTGGGACCGGCCGAATTGCTGATGACGGCACCGGGCAAGGGCCCGCCGGAGGCATCCGTGCCGTCGCCGGCGACCTGCACGTCGACGATCGAGAGGCCATGTGGAAGCTGGTCCTTGAATTCGAGTTTTGCCGCCTTCAATGCGGCCGCGAGGCCCGGGTTGGCAAAGCTCTGGGGATCGCCGCGCAGACCGAAGGTCAAGGTGTAGAAGACGTAGTCGCAGCTGCGCTGGCCGCCCGTCTTGGTGAAGAAGGGGACCACGCGTCCGGGTTCAGGATTGATGATGCGTGGATTGTCGAACTGCAGCGGCTGGACATCCGGGCTGGCGGCCTGGACGTCCTGGGCGGCGACAGCCGGCAGTGCGGGCGCGAGAGCGACCGCGATACCGGCCGCCATCAGCCAGCGCGCACCGCGCCTGGCATATGACAGGGGTTTCATGATCGTCTCCATGACGGTTCTTTGAGGGTTTGCCGCGAGCGGGGAAGGAGCAAGAATGGTCATCTTTCCCTCCTCAACGTTCGCAGCTGACGGCTGGCGTGCGGAGCGGCAAGGTCATCTTGCAGCAAGGATAGTAGCCGCCCTTGTCCTTGTCGGACCTCCTGTAGAAGCAAAGCCCAACATCGACCCTGTCGCCCGGACTGTGGCCGGTGATGCCGATCGTGTACGGCCTGCCTGGCGCATGCGACATGGGTGTGGTCACCCCAACGCCTGGCGTCCTGGACTGAACCTTGATCGAATCGCCGCCGAAGCCGGCATGGTCACGGAGATAGAGATCGGCCTCGAGGCCTGAGGGCGTGCAGTAATACTGGACGTCGTCGACATCGAGACAGGGAGGCAGATTGCCGGGCGGTGGGAAGTCCGGCGGGTAGAAGGGGGGCAGATAGCCGCCCGGGATTTCTTCATAATAGCCGGCGCGGCCCTCGCAGGGATGCCAGATGGCAACATCGCCGACATGGCCTTCCACTTCGGGATCCTCGAAATAGCCGTCGAAGTCGACGAACCATGAGCCGAAGGGCGGCACATTCGCCGGCTTGACCAGGTCCTTGGGCGTGATCTGCACGCCATGCACGGCGAGCGGCCCGCCGGCGGCGAGCTTCTCGGCGAGTGCTGGATTGTCACGCAATCTGTCGCCGGTGTTCACGAGCGTCCGCGTGCAGACCGAGGTGTCGAGATTGCCGTCGGCGTCATAGCCATACTGCAGGTCGAGCCCGCCAGCCGATTGCCGGTTGGCCTGCGGGAAACCGACGGCATATTCCTGCGGCACTTGCACCCAGGCCGATTCCGTCGCCGGATCGTCGGGATTTTCGCGCCAGTAGCGGATCGCCTCGCCCTTGCCGGAATCAGCGAAGCGGCTGTAATCATAACGGTTTTCGACCGGGCCGCGCTGAGCGAGATACATGAAGCCGCTGTTGTCGAAGGCGATGTCGGTGACGGCGTAGTCCTTGTCGGCCTTGACCGTCAGTTCCCAGCGCGGGTCGCCGGCAAAGGTGCCGTCGCGGGCAATGCCCACCGACCAGATCTCGGCCGTTTCGCCGACCGAATAGTAGAGCCGGCCGCCATGATAGGAGACGGCCCAGACGCGGCGCCCGTCCTGTGTGTAGCCCCAGGTCTCGGGGTCTTCGGCGTCAAAGGCCGCGCCCTGTATGTCCATCACCGCACCGTCATCGGCGACCGGAGCCAGGCCATGCGCCGGGCGCCCGGCAACGCCATGGTCGAACGTGTCGATCAGCTTGCCGTTGGCGTCGATGCGATGGATCAGGCCGGTGTCGAGGTCTGAAGCGAAGAACTGACGGTGATTGGGATCGAAGGTGAGGTTGCCGAGACTGGGACCGCTGTTGGTGCCAACATCGGCGAATTTGGAGACCTGGCCGGTGATGCCGTCGATCTTCCAGATGGTGCCCGGTCCGCCACCGTTTTCGGTGCCGAACTGGCCGTCCATGAAAGTGGCGCCGGCCTTGCCGCGGCGCTGCCGCTCCGGCCTGCCGTCCTTGTCGGCGTCCGGCGTGACGATCTCGACGCCATGCAGCGAAGTGGCGGCGGCATAGAGGTTGGGAATGCCCGACGGAACGCCATCGCGCACACCGTCGTCGTAGGTGAGGCCGAACACCTGGCCGATCTGGCCCGCCGTCACCTCGAATGGCGGCGGCGTGAAGACGAGCTGACCGGAAGCCGGCCCACCAAGATGGGAGACGTCGAACACGCGCAAGGTGGCTTGGGTGGTGTCGATGAAGGTTTCATCCACGGGATCGACGCCGGGCGGCAAGCCCCCGCTTTCGGAATCGGGAGAGTCGAGATTGGGGATGATGGTGCCGGAAAATCCGGTGACCGCCATCGAGCCGGGATAAATGATCCGGGTCTGGCTCTCCTGCGCCTGGGCGCCGCCAAGCCACAGGCTGGCGGTGAATGTCAGCGCCAGCAATCCGCCGCCAACACGCGCCGCACCGCGCACGCCGCTGTTCAGAGAGGACACAAGCGTGCCGCGGACGCGAGACATGGCGCTACCCCCGTTAGCCACGGGAGAAACATTCGGCGTTACCGCGCAAACCAGGGCAAGGCGCGGCGTTCCGGCACGTTCTTCCCTGATCGAATTGTCTGCTTTCCTCATCTCCACGATACGCCTGCTCCTGTGCAGGGTCAACGGAATCAGCTGAAAGCCCAGCGCATCGACCCCGTCCCGAAGGCGGTGGCCGCGCCGAGTTCCTGTTGTTCCCGGAGACCCTGGAGTCTCTGGATTGCTGGTCATTGGGCTTCCTTTCCGGGCCGCGCCATGCGGCACCTGGACGTCAGTCGCAGGCCGGAGTGGAAAGGTTCATGGAAGCCTCGCGCAGAATGCTTGCGCCCGATGCTGGCTGTTCTTATATACGCGCCAAGCCGTCCGGCGCCGGAATACCGGTTGCCGAACGGGATTTCTTGTGAACAGGGGCTTTCGCCGGAACGCCTTACGGGTCCTGAAAGCCTGCTTAGCGGAGAGACTAGAAAAATGGCAAAAGTAATCGGTATCGATCTCGGCACCACCAACTCGTGCATCGCGATCATGGACGGCAAGGAGCCGAAAGTGATCGAGAACGCTGAAGGCGCGCGCACGACGCCTTCCATCGTCGCCATCTCGAGCGACGGCGAACGTCTCGTTGGCCAGCCGGCCAAGCGCCAGGCGGTCACCAATCCTGAAAACACCATCTTCGCGGTCAAGCGCCTGATCGGCCGCCGCTATGACGATCCGGTGACGGAGAAGGACAAGAAGCTTGTCCCCTACAAGATCGTCAAGGGCGACAACGGCGATGCCTGGGTCGAGGCCGGCGGCAAGAAGCAGTCGCCCTCGCAGATCTCGGCCATGATCCTGCAGAAGATGAAGGAGACGGCGGAAGCCTATCTCGGCGAGAAGGTCGAGAAGGCGGTCATCACCGTTCCGGCCTATTTCAACGATGCCCAGCGCCAGGCGACCAAGGATGCCGGCAAGATCGCCGGCCTCGAAGTGCTGCGCATCATCAACGAGCCGACCGCGGCAGCGCTCGCCTACGGCCTCGACAAGAAGGAGGGCAAGACCATTGCCGTCTATGACCTCGGCGGCGGCACGTTCGACATTTCGGTGCTCGAAATCGGCGACGGCGTGTTCGAGGTGAAGTCGACCAATGGCGACACCTTCCTCGGCGGCGAAGACTTCGACATGCGCCTGGTCGAGTATCTGGCGGCCGAATTCAAGAAGGAGCAGGGCATCGACCTGAGGGCCGACAAGCTCGCCCTGCAGCGCCTCAAGGAAGCGGCTGAAAAGGCCAAGATCGAGCTGTCGTCGACGACGCAGACCGAAATCAACCTGCCCTTCATCACCGCCGACGCGACCGGGCCGAAGCACCTGACGCTGAAGCTGACGCGCGCCAAGTTCGAAAGCCTGGTCGAAGACCTCGTCCAGCGCACTATCGACCCCTGCAAGGCGGCGCTCAAGGATGCCGGCCTCAAGGCTGGCGAGATCGACGAGGTGGTCCTGGTCGGCGGCATGACCCGCATGCCCAAGATCCAGGAGATCGTGAAGCAGTTCTTCGGCAAGGAGCCGCACAAGGGCGTCAACCCCGATGAGGTCGTCGCTCTGGGCGCCGCCATCCAGGCCGGCGTTCTGCAGGGCGACGTCAAGGACGTGCTGCTGCTCGACGTGACGCCGCTGTCGCTCGGCATCGAGACGCTGGGTGGCGTGTTCACCCGTCTGATCGAGCGCAACACGACGATCCCGACCAAGAAGAGCCAGGTGTTCTCGACCGCCGAGGACAGCCAGTCGGCCGTGACCATCCGCGTCTTCCAGGGCGAGCGTGAAATGGCGGCCGACAACAAGGCGCTCGGCCAGTTCGACCTGGTCGGCATTCCGCCGGCGCCGCGCGGCGTGCCGCAGATCGAGGTCACCTTCGACATCGACGCCAACGGCATCGTCAACGTCTCGGCCAAGGACAAGGGCACCGGCAAGGAGCACCAGATCCGCATCCAGGCTTCGGGTGGTCTGTCGGACGCCGACATCGAGAAGATGGTCAAGGACGCCGAGGCCAATGCCGAGACCGACAAGAAGCGTCGCGCCGTCGTCGAGGCCCGCAACCAGGCCGAGGCGCTGGTGCACTCTTCCGAGAAGTCGCTGAAGGAATATGGCGACAAGGTCTCGGAGGCCGACCGCACGGCGATCGCCGATGCGATCGCGGCCCTGAAGACCGCGGCCGAAGGCGATGACGCGGCCGATATCGAGGCCAAGAGCCAGACCCTTGCCGAAGCTTCGATGAAGCTCGGCCAGGCCATGTACGAGGCCTCGCAAAAGGAAACGGCGGAAGCCGACGCCAAGGCGGACGCCGCCAAGGACTCCGATGTGGTCGATGCCGATTTCGAGGAAATCGACGAAGACGACGACAAGAAGAAGTCGGCCTGAACGGCCTGACGGCGAAGTAATGCGCATGACCCCAAAATCGATATCGATTTTGGAAAGGATCATGCGCCCACTCAAAGGTGCTACAGCGTCCTTTGCGCGTCCGGGAGGACGCGCGGCGCTGTAGGAAGCCCGGCGCAAAGCCGGGCTTTTTTGCAACCCCTTGCAGAAAAATCGCTGAAAAACACGAACAGAAACGTGCCGGCTCTAGCATCGGGGCAGCACCGCTCCTAAATCGAGACAACGTGCCGGCAAACGACGCAACAACATGCATCAAGACGTTGAGCATCCGGACTGCGGGAAAAAATGAAAGCTGATTTCTACGAAACGCTGGGCGTGCAAAAGGGCGCCGACGAGAAGGAGCTGAAGAGCGCTTTTCGCAAACTCGCCATGCAGTTCCATCCCGACCGCAATCCCGGCGATCATGCCTGCGAGCACAAGTTCAAGGAAATCAACGAAGCCTACGAGACGCTGAAGGACCCGCAGAAGCGCGCGGCCTATGACCGGTTCGGCCACGCCGCCTTCGAACAGGGCGGCATGAATGGCGGCGCGCATGGCTTTGGCGCCGGCGGCTTCGCCGACATCTTCGAGGACATTTTCGGCGACATGATGGGCGGGCGCCAGCGGCGTTCTTCGGGCGGCCGCGAGCGTGGCGCCGACCTGCGCTACAACATGGAAATCACCCTGGAAGAAGCGTTTTCAGGCAAGACCGCGCAAATCCGCGTACCGGCCTCTATCTCCTGCTCGGAATGCTCGGGCAGCGGCGCCAAGCCAGGCACCCAGCCTGTCACCTGCTCGATGTGCAATGGCCACGGCAAGGTACGCGCCACGCAAGGCTTCTTCTCGATCGAGCGGACCTGCCCGCAATGCCAGGGCCGCGGCCAGACCATCAAGGATCCGTGCCCGAAATGCGCCGGCCAGGGCCGCGTCACCGAGGAGCGGTCGCTGTCGGTCAACATTCCGGCCGGCATCGAGGACGGCACCCGCATCCGGCTTGCCAATGAAGGCGAGGCCGGCCTGCGCGGCGGCCCGTCCGGCGATCTCTACATCTTCCTGGCGGTGAAGCCGCACGAATTCTTCCAGCGCGACGGGGCCGACCTCTACTGCAAGGTGCCGATCTCGATGACCACCGCCGCCCTTGGCGGCTCCTTCGAGGTCACCACGCTTGATGGCACGCAGACCAAGGTGAAGGTGACGGAAGGCACGCAGAACGGACGTCAGTTCCGGCTCAAGGGCAAAGGCATGCCGGTGCTGCGCCAGCCCAATGTCGGCGACCTCTACATCCAGACCGCGGTCGAGACGCCACAGAACCTCACCCGTCGCCAGCGTGAACTGCTGGAGGAGTTCGAACAACTCTCATCGAAGGACAATTCGCCTCAATCGAGCGGGTTCTTCGCCCGCATGAAGGATTTCTTCGAGTCCTTTGGCGAGCATTGAGCACGCCGCCCGGCTTCTGCATTGGGCGGAAGCGCGAGGGTGCCGCTAGAAACCGCGCATTTTGAGGCGCGACAAAATCTATCTTATCCACGACGTGGGCATGGCCGCGCCTTGCCTTGCGTCAACCAGGTGTTAAGTAGCTTCAAGGGGAGCGCTGAGGAGAGCTTGCATGACGCGTAGTCACGGACTGCGGAAGGCGCTTGCCGAAAAGTTCGACGACGAACTCAAATTCTTCAAGGGCTGGATCGACAAGCCGAAGACGGTCGGCTCGATCGTTCCGACCAGCTCGATCACCGCCCGCAAGATGGCCTCTATCGTCAATCCCAGGTCCGGCCTGCCGGTGCTCGAGGTCGGCCCCGGCACAGGCGTCATCACCCGCGCCATCCTGGCGCAGGGGGTGCGGCCCGAAAACCTCTACGCGGTCGAATATTCCGCCGATTTCGTCCGCCATCTGCGCCGGCTCTATCCCGGCGTCAACGTCATCGAGGGCGATGCCTTCAACCTCAACGCCACGCTCGGCGAGAAAAGCGGGATGATCTTCGATTCCGTCGTTTCGGGCGTGCCGCTGCTCAACTTCCCGGTCGCCCAGCGCATCGCCTATATAGAGAGCCTGCTCGACCGCATCCCGGCCGGACGGCCGGTCGTGCAGCTGACCTATGGTCCGATGTCGCCGATCCCGGCCGGCCGCGGCGACTATACGGTCAAGCATTTCGACTTCATCTTCCGCAACATCCCGCCGACGCAGCTGTGGATCTACCGGCGCGAGGCGCATTAGCGCCGGCGCAGAGCTGGTTGCGGATCGCATAACTGCGATTGGCTTAAACGTCCGTCACTTCGTCATCCACGGGCGGAGCAAGGAGCATAGCGACGCAGCGCAGACCCGAGGATCCACGCCGTGACTTCCGTGCGCTGCCGCGGTGCAGAATTCTGCTCCGCCGCACTCCACGGCCAAGGTCGCGGAATGGATCCTAGGGTCTCCGCGACGGAGCTTCGCTCCTGCTTCGCCCTAGGATAACGAAGTTGGAAAGGCCTCGGCCAATCGCGAATGTTTTATGGCTCTGGAGCGTTGATTTGCGCGGGCTCCGGCTGTACCTGTCCGGGAACAAGGGGAGCCAATGGCAGTGATCCCGAAAATCCTCGTCTTCGCCGGCTCGGCGCGAAGCGGCGCCTATAGCGGCAGGACCGCCGACGTGGCGCAGAAGGAACTCGCGGTACAAGGCGCCGAGGTCACCCGCATTTCGCTCGCCGATTACCCCTTGCCGATCCTCGACGAGGACCCGGAAAAGGAGAACGGCGTCCCGGAAAACGCTCAGAAGCTTGCGCGGCTGATCACCGCCCATGACGGGTTGCTGATCGCCACGCCGGAATATAACGGCTCGATCCCGCCGCTGCTCAAGAACGCGATTGACTGGGTGAGCCGCGTGCGCCGGGATGGCGGCCGATCGGTCAGGCCGCTTGCCGGCAAGGTCGCCGGCCTTTGCTCGTCCTCCAACGGCCATTTTGCCGGCATCCGCTGTATCAACCATCTGCGCGCCGTGCTGGTGCGCTGCCAGATGGAGGTGGTGACCCCGGAATGCTCGGTGCCCGATGGAGGCGACGCCTTCGACGCAGACGGCCATTTCCGTGACGAAAGACTGCACAATTCGATGGAGCATTTATGCCGCACGCTGATCGAAACCTCCCGCATGCTGTCCACGCGGATCGAGGCCTGACTGCCGTAACCATGCAGGCCCAATCCATGCAGGAA
Organism: Mesorhizobium sp. B2-4-15; assembly: GCF_006658505.1. Lineage (GTDB taxonomy): Bacteria > Pseudomonadota > Alphaproteobacteria > Rhizobiales > Rhizobiaceae > Mesorhizobium. The sequence goes on along the minus strand of NZ_VFUZ01000019.1, from coordinate 94,955 downwards.
AGATTGATCGTCGGCCTCGACCTGCCGACCGTGAAAGAAGCCGAGCAGGCAGTGCGCGAGCTCGACGGCATCGTCTCCTTCTACAAGATCGGCTATCAACTGGCCTTCGCCGGCGGCCTCGACTTCGCCAGGGAACTGGCCAGCGGCGGAACGAAAGTCTTCCTCGACATGAAGCTGCTCGACATCGACCATACGGTGGCCAAGGGCGTCGAGAACATCGTCAGGATGGGCATGACCATGCTGACCATCCATGCCTATCCAAAGGCGATGCAGGCGGCGGTGGAAGCGGCCAGGGGCAGCGACCTCTGCCTGCTCGCCGTCAGCGTGCTGACCTCGATGGACGAGCAGGACATGATCGACGTCGGCTATGAGTATGATCCGCACACGCTCGTGCTCAGGCGCTCCGAACAGGCGCTGCATGCCGGCATGGGCGGCATCGTCTGCTCGGCCGCCGAGGCCGAAGCGGTGCGCCGCATCGTCGGGCCCGACATGGCTGTGGTAACGCCCGGCATCCGGCCTATGGGCAGCGACCATGGCGACCAGAAGCGCGTGGTAACGCCGGGACAAGCGATCCGGAACGGGTCCAGCCACCTCGTTGTCGGCCGGCCGATCGTCGCTGCGCCCAACAAACGCGAAGCGGCCGAAGCCATCCTCGATGAAATGCGCTCGGCCTGACGCCCCCGATACAAACCCGGAGAAAAAACATGCCCAAGGGATACTGGATCGCTCGTGTCGATGTGCGCGACGCCGAAGGCTACAAGGATTATGTCGCCGCCTCGAAGCTGGCCTTCGACCGCTTCGGCGCGAAATTCCTGGCGCGCGGCGGCGCGCATGAAAAGGCCGAAGGGCCTGGTCGCGGGCGCAACGTCATCATCGAATTCGAGTCGCTCGCGGTCGCGCATGACTGCTATCACTCGCCCGAATATCAGCGCGCCGTCGCCATCCGCCAGAAGGTCGCCGATGGCGAGATCGTGCTGGTCGAAGGCGTTTGAGCGGTTGCTCGTTCACGGAAACGTCGAACTGCTCCATCTCGTGTCCTGACGCAATTCGCGCTTTCGTCGAGGGCTCTGCCCCGACAGCAGAGGCACGCCCGAAAGCGTCAAGCAGGCGCAGCCAGCCGAAGCGCGTCAAAGGCCCGGCGATTTTCACCGAGCCGTCAGCCCGTTGCGACGCTGCCTTCCCTGCCGGCCAGCCTGTTCGCCGCGGTCTCGGCCATAGCGTCAGCCAGGCTCAACCCCCATTGCGAGCGGCAGTAGGCGCGGAAATCGAAGCAAGGCAGGCCGGGGCAGACCTCGAATTCGATGAGATGAACGGTGTCGTTGGCTTCGACACGCAGATCGACGGAGAACACGTCGCGCAGGCCGAGCCCGCTGATCAGTTGGTTGGCGATCGCCCTGATGCTGGCGTCGGCGGCCGGCTGAATGTCGGCAACCGCAACGAGTTCCGGTTCGACATAATTTCCGGCGGCCTTCGCCGCCTCGCCGGTTTCACCATAGAGCGCCAGGCTGTCCGCCATGGTCTGGAAATCCGCGCCTGAATCGACAAAGGCGATGCCGAGCGCCTCGACGCCTGCTTCCGGCACCAGCCCGAGGAAGCTGGCGCGCACGTTGCGGCCGGCGACATAGGGCTGGACGACGACGTCGTCGCGATAGGCGGCGAAGACACGCCGGCTGAGCTCCAGCGCGTGGCCGAGATCAGCCGCACGCGAATCCGGCCAGATGCCGATCTTGGCGCCGAGCCGGTTGGGCTTGACGAACCAGCCGGCGGCGGAAGCCGGCGGCTCGACCAGCCATTTGCCATCCCGGGCAAGGCCCGCCGGCGGCACCGGCAGGCCGAGCGCACCAAGCACGGCGCCGGAGCGGAATTTGTCCTGGCAGAGCGCGAACAGCGAATCATCGGCACCGATCGTCCGCAACCCCTTGAGCCTGGCCAGCGCGGGCGCGGCGCCGCCGCGAAAATAGGCGATGCCGTCAGACAGCGTCCAAACCAGCGTGTTCCGCGCATCCTCGCCATCGAGCGCCTGGGCCGCATCGTCGAGCGCAACCGGCGCAAAGGACAGGCCGCGCGCCCCGCAGGCGGCGGCCAGCGCCTCGAATTCGAGGGCGAGATCGGTCGACTGCGCCAGATAGGACGAGATTTCGGTGGCGCGCTGCGGTGCGAAACCGTCGGCGATCAAGCGATCGAAGCAAGCCTTTTCCGGCTCGTAGACAAGGATCAGCTTTGGCTTGTGGCTCGACATGAGATGAATGATTCCCGACGCTGTGATCGCCTACCATCGCACGGCCGACGCAAACAGCTTTCGCGAAACCGACCCAAGCCGGACGCCTGGGTGACAGCACCGCCAGGATGAGCAGCGCGGATCGCCCGGCCTGTTCAGGCGATCAGCAAGCGCGGCTCGAACCGGCCGTTGACGTCGATATCGAGCAGGAAGGTCATGCCCGCCTGCGGATCGAGCTGCCGCTGTTTCTCATCCTTGCCCGACCAGGCGGAAGTCACAGCCAGCCGGTCGGCGTTCTTGCCGACAAAGGCGGGGCAGGAGGGCTGCGTCACCGGCATCGCCACCTCGCGCAGCAACGTGCCGTCGGGCGAATAGGCCTTGACCGCCTTGCCGCCCCAGACGGCGTTCCACAGCACGCCGTCGCGGTCGACCACCGATCCGTCGACATAGCCCTTGGCCGAGCGGTGATCGACAAACACATTCGGCTCGCCGGCGGGCAGGCCGGTCGTGGGATCGCAGGCGATACGCATCAACAGGCCGGTCGCGGTATCGGTGTAGTAGGCGAGCGCGCCGTCCGGCGAAAAACAGATCGAGTTCGACACGGTGATGTCCGAAAACAGGCGGCGCAACTCGCCCTTGAAGAACCAGTAGATCGAACCAGCGCCCTTTTCCTCCTTCTTGCCCATCGTGCCGGTCCACAGCGCACCGCAGGGGTGGACACGGGAATCGTTGGAGCGGGTGAGCGGATTGTCGGCCTCGATGGGCGTATGCAGCGTCATCCTGCCGGTCGCGACCTCACGGACAAAAAGCCCGGTTTCGGTGGCGATCATCTGTCGCTGATCATCGATGATGGCGATGGCGCTCGCCATCTGGCCGAGTTCATGGATCTTCAGCGCGCCGCCGGACACCGGTTTTTCCAGAAGACGACCGTTGACGATGTCGAACCAGAACAGCGCGTCGGTGGCGGGATCGTAGCTCGGCCCTTCGCCGAGCTGGCAGATATGATCGGAGAAAACCGAAACCTCGCTCATCGTGCCTCTCCGAACACCGCGTCCCAGGCCGATACGGCGGCGTGTGCGCGTATCGCCACCTCATCGACACTCATGCCCGGCTTGAACAGGCTGGAGCCGAGGCCGAAGACCGTGACGCCGACCGCCTTGTAGCCGGCAAAATCCTTCTCCGAAACGCCGCCGACGGCGCCGACCAGGGTCCGCGCCGGCAGCACGGCCCGGATCGCGGAAATGCCCGATGCACCGAGCACGCTCGCCGGGAAGAACTTCAGCGCCGAAGCGCCCAGCCGGATCGCCTGGAAGGCCTCGGTGGGCGTGAACACGCCGGGCATGGTCACCATGCCATGATCCATCGCGCGCGCCATCACCTCGGCATCGATGTTGGGGCTGACCAGAAGCCGCCCGCCGGCCTTGTGCAGCCTGTCGACATCGGCCGCAGTCAGCACGGTACCAGCGCCGACCAGCGCCGTTTTCGGCAGCATTTCGACAATGCTGGCGATCGACGAGAAGGGCTCGGGCGAATTCAACGGCACTTCGATGGCTTCGATGCCGGCGTCGAACAGCGCTTGCCCCATGGCAATCGCCTCGGTGGGCTTCAGGCCGCGCAGGATGGCGACCAGCCCGCGCTTGAGCTTCGGGAATGGGGCGGTCTCGGTCATGCCAAAGCTCCGGTTCTGGCGATCATGCCGTTCTCGCGCGCGGCTTCGATAAGCCCTGCACGCACCGCCTCATCGGCATCGACGGTGCGAAGATCAAGTCCGGCAAGAACCAGCGCGGCCTGGTAGAGCCCCGCGAGTGCACCCGAAGCGATCAGCACGACCGGCGCATCGCCGGTGCCATAGCGGCGCCTGGCCGAGGCGATCTCGCCGCCGATCAAAAGCCCGGACAGGCAGGCCGCCGCATCCTGCGACTTCAGGTCCTGCAGGAGCCCGGCGGCACGGATGGCAAACAGCTTCGAAGTGACGTCGCCGCCCTCGCCAAGCGCCCGTTCGCACCATTGCCGGAAGAATGGATTGTCCGCCGCGACCGGGGCCGGATGCTCGCCCAGCGAATGTTTGAGGATCGAATGCGCGGCCAGCACCGAAAACAATTCGCCCGTCGGCCATGTGCCGAAGCCGGCAACCGCGCCATCCTCGACCACGACCCATTTCGAGTGCGTGCCGGGCATACAGGCAAGATGCCGCCCCTTTGCCGGCAAACCAGCGCCGGCAAGCTGTGTTTCCTCACCGCGCATGACGTCCGGCGCGTCGGCCAGACGCTGGGCAAGGCCAGGGACGATGCGGATGTCGCGTTTCCGATCAGGCACCCGGGCCGCGCCGCCCAGGATGGCGCCGAGCGGCGCCGGCACGGTCACATAGGGCGCCTCGAGCCAACCTTGCCGGGAGCCGGCCATGCCGCAGATGATAACCGGCAGCGCTTCCGGTGCCCCCATGGCGCCAAGATGGCCCTCGAGCACGTTGGAAAACCCCTTTTCGCGCGCGGTGAGGAGGCCATCATCGCCGCGGCGCTCGGCAAGCGCCTTGCCGCTGCCGTCGATCAGCCATGCCCGGAGCCTGGTCGTGCCCCAATCGAGCGCCGCTACCGCCGGAACCGCGCTCACAGGAAGCCTCCGTCGACGATCAGCATTTGCGCCGTCAGCATGCGCGAAGCGTCCGACGCAAGGAACAGAACCGTGCCGATTATGTCGTCCGGCCGCATGACGTCCTTGATGCACTGCTTGGCGACATGGGCGGCAAGCGCTTCTTCCGTCACCCAGCGCTCCTGCTGCCGTTCGGTGATGACCCAGCCGGGCGCAACGGCGTTGACGCGGATGCGGTCGGGCCCGAGTTTGCCGGCCAGGCCCTTGGTGAGGCCGAGGATGCCCGCCTTGGCGGCGGTGTAGGCCGGCATGTCGGGATGATTGATGAGATAGGATGTCGAGGTGAAGTTGATGATCGAGCCGCCACCCGCCCGCTTCATCCCCGGCGCCACAGCTTGCGCGGTGAAGAAATGCGGCCGCAGGTTGATCGCGAGGTTGTCGTCCCAGAACTCGACGGTGACGTCCGCGACATCGTGGCGCTCGTCCCATGCGGCATTGTTGATGAGCACGGTGACATCGCCATGCGCCTCGGCCGCCCTGGCTGCAGATGCCCGCAAGGCCTCCACATCGCGCAGATCGGTCTTGAGGTAGAGCGGCCGCCGGCCGAACTCCTTCTCGATGCGGGCGGCAAGCGCGGCGCTGGGCTTGTCGGCGATGTCGACGAAGGCGACATTGGCGCCCTGGCGCACAAACCCTTCGGTCAGGGCGGCGCCTATCCCGGACCCGCCGCCGGTGATCAGCACCGAGGCTCCTTCGAGGTCGGGAAAATGCGCCGATGGCATCATATCTTTCTCTCCGCGCGCATGGCCCCCGAAAATCGGATCGATCTTCGGAAAGGGATCATACGCAAATAAAATTCTACAGCGTCCTTTGCGCGTTCTGAAGGATGCGCGGCGCTGTAGCCAGAACGGCGCGCATCCTAGCCACGCAAGTCGCGCGGGCAAGGGCGAAACGTCGGATTTCCGTGCTTATGTCGGACAAAACGACTTTGCGCCTCGCCCGGCGCGAAGCCGCGACGGTGGGCAGCGCCGGGATCGCCGGTCAGATCGCCTTGGCGCGCAGGGCGCCGCGGAAGGAATCGCGGAGATAGCCGAGCGTGGCGTCGGCATCGGCCGGCCTGCCGAACAGATAGCCTTGTCCGCCGGCGCAGCCGAACTGGACCAGGCGGTCGGCCTGCGCTTCCTCTTCGATGCCTTCGGCTACCACATCCATGCCAAGCCCTTCGCACATGGCCAGAATGGCGCGGATGATGTGTTCGGAAGGACGGTCTTCGAGAATGGAAGAGACAAAGGCGCGGTCGATCTTGAGCTTGTCGAAATGGAATTCGCGCAGGCGCCCGAGCGAGGACTGGCCGGTGCCGAAATCGTCCAACGAGACGCGGATGCCGACACGGCGCAGATCCTCGACGATCTGCGCGGCGGAAGCAGGGTCGTTCATCAGGCCGGTCTCGGTGATCTCGATCTCCAGCCGGCGCGGATCGAAACCGGTGCGGTCGAGGATCGCCAATATGTGCAGGCCGGTGTTCTGGTCGACGAGCTGCGAGGGCGACAGATTGAAGGACAGGAACAGGTCCTTCGGCCAGCTCCGGGCCGCCTCGGTCGCCTTGCGCAGCACCAGCTGCGACAACGGGCCGATGATGCCGCGCTCCTCGGCAATGGGAATGAACACCGTCGGCGGCACCGCGCCGAGATCGCGATCGGTCCAGCGCGCCAGCGTCTCGAAGCCGATGGTGCGGCGCGTGTTGAGATCGACGATCGGCTGGAAGTGCGGCTCCACCTCGCCGGCCGAGACGGCACGGCGCAGCGCCTGTTCGATGCGGGTGACGCGCTTGGCCGCCTCTTCCATCTCGCGCGTATAGACGACGACGCGGCCACGACCGGAACGCTTGGCGTGGTAGAGCGCCGTTTCGGCCTTGTTGATGAGGATCTCGGTGGTCTCGTCGCCGGAATAGAACAGCGAGCAGCCGACCGAGGCCGAAAGCCTGGCGGTGCGTTCACCGACATCATAGGGCGCCGACAGGATCTCGATCAGCATGCGGGATTTTTCCGCCGCCGCTTCCTCGCTGAACACCAGCGGATAGAGGAAGGCGAATTCGTCGGCGCCGATACGGCAGACCGTCGAATGGCCGTCCATCGAGGCGCGCAGCCGCATGGCGACCTGGATCAGGATATCGTCACCGGCCTTGTGGCCGAACAGATCGTTGATCGGCTTGAAGCCGTCGAGGTCGAGGATGCCGACGGTGAAGGGTGCGGGATCGTCGGCACGGTCGCTGATCAGGCGATCGACCTTGTCGAAGAAGCGGCGATGGTTGCCAAGCCCGGTCAACGGATCGGTGAAGGCCAGATCCGTGCTCTCCCTGTTTGCCTGACCGGTGCCAAACGGAGTTTGCATCGGTGTCCCTGTTTTTTGACGTCGGTATTTATTTCCGAGACTGGCAGCAAACCCTTTAGGAAACGTATCCTGAAAACGATTTTTTTTAGCCGGAGCATGATCCCGAAAAATGGGATCCGGCCTTCGCTGGAGATCATGCCCAAACGCGAAGCCGGATGCCTTTGCGAAACCGCGCGGCCTCGCATCAAACCTTTGTTTTCGCAGGGATTTCAGCCGCTGGACCTGACGCGATAGAGTTCGAGCGGGGTGCCCCGGGTCTCAGCCACCGGTTCCAGCCATTCCGGCACGCTGCCGCGCATCAATCCGGCCAGGAAGCCGTCCGGCGCGCTGGCCGCCAACAGCCGGCTTTCCGGGTTGCCGCGGCAGAGCGCCACGAGGCCGACATGGTGGCTTTCGATGACGGCCTTCGCATCGGCGGTGGAGCCCAGCAAGGCATCGAGCGCGAGTAGATTTCCGGCGACGTTGCGATGGTAGGGCCCGGCGAAGACGCGATGACCGGTGAAGGCGAGGATCGGTGACCCAAGATTGGAGATGGCAAGAACCGTGGTGGGGGCCATCCGCCCAAGTGCGGCGAACGAACCCCTGCTGTTGCAGGGCGAATCGATACTGGCGTCCCTGGGAGGCGCACCGATTTCAAAGGCGCTCGATGCAGCATCGGCGGCGCCCGACCAGATGGCATTGACCGAGATCAGCCAGGCCGCGGCCATCCTCAGCACCGAGCCGCCGGACGGGCTGGTCTCGGCCCGCTGCCGCCATTTGGCGATCCATGCCGAAAGCGGGATCACCGCGAAGGCGATGGAGAAGGTCGAGCCGCGCACTTCCCAGGCGCTGACCAGGAACGCCACCATCAGCAGCGCGCCGACGAGGCTGTCCTGCCGCCGCCATCCGCCATGGCTGAAGTGAAGCGCCATCACGATGATCGCCACCAGCGGCGTGGCGAAACGCGCCACGGCCCTGGCCGGATCATCGAAGACAAGCTGGAAGATCGACTGCGCCTCCTCGATATGGCCGAGCCACATCTGCTGGAGACGCGGGTCGAGCCTGGCATAGGGCGCGGCCAAGCATTGCGGGAACAGGAACACCACGACAAGAGCAAGGACGGCGGCAAGCAAGCCGAGCGATATCAGGCGCCGGACGAGCGTCGCGTTGGCGGCCTTCCATGACGCGACGACCGCCAGACCGGCGCCGGCAAGCGCGGCGAGAGCGAACTGCACGATCGAGAACGTATCGCACTGGGCCTGCCCCCAGGACGATACGGGGACGGTGATGGCGAAGACCAAAGCCGCGACGGTGGCGACACCGAGACCGAAATCCCTGGCGATCAGCCTTTCGCCGGCGCCATTGCCGAGAAACAGCAGGGCGACGACGGCGCCGAGGGTTCCGGCATAGGGAGCGCTTTCCATGCCGATGGCCAGGGTCAGCGTGGCGCAGATGCCCGCGACCAAGGCAGCCGGCCGGTGCGTGGGCGCCTCGAGCAGCAAGGCGAGGCTCGCCAGGGTCAGCACAAGCTGGACATTGTGATGATCGAGCGAGCCGGGGGAAAATATGCCGATATAGTACAGGGCCGCCCCGCCGACGACGACGGCGGGCAGCACCGCATGAGCACCGGCGAAAGCGCGCGCCGCGCGCATGATGAAGAAGGCAGCAAGCCAGAATTGCAGGGCAGGCCAGGCGATCTGCACGATTTGTTCGGCCAAAGCGCGGCTGCCCGTCAGGGCCGATACGGCGAGGATGGCAAGCGCCAGCGGCGCGTCGAGCAGCCGCGACCAGTGCATGACGAAGCCGCCTTCCAGACCCATCCTGTACTGGTGCAGGTCGAACCAGCCCTGGCCGGCCATGAGGTCACGGACTTCGACCAATTGCAGCAGGCTGTCATTGTCCCCGGCTGGATTGGCCAGCTGCGGGAACCCCGCCTGGGCATTGAGAGCCAGCAGCAGCAGTGCAGCAAGCAGCGCGAACGCGATATCGGACCTCCAGGTGGAAGTTCCCCTTGCTGTGCCCATCCCGATGCCCCTGGCGGGAATGCCGGACCTTTCAAGGCCAATCGACACTCATGAAGTCGGCCTTAAACCTAGCCTTAACGGCTTCAATAAATAGTAAAACCGCCTGGACGAGGCCGGTTTCCGGCGCGCGACCGTGTGGTCGGCCAGGCATCCGGAGACGAAAATGCCGCAAGACATCAGCCATGAACCCGTCATCGCCGTGCTCCTGCCTTGCTACAATGAGGAGCTGACCATCGCCGAGGTGGTGCAGCGGTTCCGCGAGACGCTGCCGGCCGCCACCATCTATGTCTACGACAACAATTCGCGCGACCTGACGGCGCTCAGGGCCCGTGCGGCCGGTGCCATCGTGGTCCGCGAACCGCGCCAGGGCAAAGGCAATGTGGTGCGGCGCATGTTCGCCGACATCGACGCCGACATCTATCTGATGGCCGACGGCGACGGCACCTATGCGCCCGAGGACGCGCCGCAGCTGATCAATACGCTTCTGACCGAGCATTGCGACATGGTGGTGGGCACCAGGCGCGGCGTGATCGACGACGCCGGCAGGACCGGCCATGCTTTCGGCAACCGTGTCTTCAACAGCCTCTACAAATGGCTCTTCGGCAGCGATTTCACCGACATCTTCTCGGGCTACCGCGTCTTCACCAGGCGCTTCGTCAAGAGCTTTCCGGCCGTCTCCGGCGGCTTCGAGATCGAGACCGAGATGTCGGTGCACGCCTCGCAGCTCAAACTGCCGGTCGCCGAAATCGCTCTCGACTACGGCCGCCGGCCGGTCGGGTCTTCCTCGAAACTATCGACCTTTCGCGATGGCACCAGGATCCTGTGGATGTTCGTCATGCTGATGAAGGAGACGCAGCCGCTGCGCTTCTTCGGCGCCTTTTCGCTCTTCTTCCTGGCCTCCAGCCTGTTCCTGATGGCGCCGGTGCTGGTCGAGTTCGCCGAAACGGGCCTCGTGCCACGCATGCCGACCTGGGTGCTGTCGGTCGGGCTGCTGCTGCTGTCGATGCTGGCGGCCGTGACAGGGCTGATCCTGGATTCGGTGTCGCGTGGCCGGGCCGAGCAGAAGCGCATCTTCTACCTCTCCATGCCCTCGGGCCGTTCCGAGCGCCGCGCCGGCGCGGTGGCGCAGAAGCCGGAACCGGGCAAGACCCCGCGCGCGGCCTGAACGATGCAACGTCTCGCTAGGTTTGTCTTCGCCGGCGGCATCGGCTTCGTCGCCGACGCGGCGGCGCTGTGGCTGCTTCTGGCCGTCACGCCGCTCGGGCCTTTCGGCGCCCGCATCCTGTCGATCGGATTCGCGCTCTGCGTCACCTGGCAGATCAACCGCCGCCTGACCTTCGCGCCATCGAGCCGCGGCATTGCGCGAGAGGGCGCCCGCTATGGCGGCGTCGGCATCGCCACCAGCGTCGCCAACTATCTCGTCTACTGCGCCCTGCTGTTTGCCATCCCAGCCATACCGCCGCTGGCTGCACTTGCCGCCGCCTCGCTGGCCGCCATGGCGCTTTCCTTCCTCGGCTATTCCAGGCTGGTCTTCGACCGCTAGGGCGCTGGCCGGATTGGCAAAGAGCCCGCCCCCGGACCGGGCCGAGGCGAGCTTGCCCCCGCAATCCAGGGGATCGCGAAGCTCGGGCCTCGGCTCAGACATGTCGTGCGAGGGCGGACTCGCGGTTGGGCAATCAGCCGGCTTGGCTGAAATTCAGACCGCGCGAACGGCCTCGAGGATGAGACGGGTGGCCAGGTCGGGATGGGACAGCATCGCCACATGGCTCGAAGCGACTTCCGTGACCTTGGCCATTATCCGGCTCGACATAATGTGCTGGAGTTTGGGCGCGATGGCATGATCCTCGGTTGCCAACAGATACCAGCTTGGGCGCGATTGCCACGCGGGTTCCGTGATTTTTCCTGTTAAGGACGCAACGGCGGTAGGCGCCTGGGCGGCGAACAGAACCGTCTTCTCACTGTCGGAAAGATCCCGGGCGAAGTGATCGCGGATTCCGCTCTCGGTCAGTTTCAGGAACCCCGAAGAGTCAGGCCGAACCTCGGCGGCCATGGGAGGGGTATCCACGGTCTCCCCGAGCGAGGCGGCGGATTCGTCGCTGTCCGGCGCAAAGGCGGCTATGAATACAAGCGCGGCCACCTTCTTGTCATTGCCTCCCTCGGTAATGACCGAACCACCGTATGAATGTCCCACGAGAATGACTGGGCCTTCGACGAGCGCAAGGGCGCGGCGCAGGGTCGCGACATCATCGCCGAAGCTCGTAAGCGGCATCTGGATTGCCGTCACGGACAACCCCTCGGCTGCGAGCTCGAGAATAACCTTGCTCCAACTCGATCCGTCCGCCCATGCCCCGTGTACCAGGATAACAGATTTCGCAGTCATGGAAGAAACTCCACATTCGCGTTGATGGGACTGCAGCAATTGCAGGTCAGGCCGAGCGGCATCCGCGGTTCGCCGCGTACTGAGACCGCGGGCGCCTCGGGATGCCGCTCAGCTGAGGATTAGTGGGTGGCCTGCTCGATCACCGCAGCCACCGCGGAGGCCTTCGAGAGCATGATCAGGTGACTGCCTTCGACCGTCGTGGTCTTCGCCTTGATCGCCTTGGCCATTTCCGCCTCCAGCGCCGGCTGGATCGCCCGGTCATGGGAAGCCACGATGTACCAGGAGGGCTTGTTGTGCCAGGCGGCGTCGGTGATGCTGCCTCCCAGGGACTTCACGCTGGTTGGCGACTCCGTCACGTAGAGAAGCTGCTTTTCAGCCGGCGTCACATCCTGGGCGAAATCGTCGTAGACGCCCGTCTTGGTCAGCTTGATGAAGCCCTCCGCGTCGGGTTTGGCTTCCGCCGCCAGCGGCGTGGGGGCTACGGTTGCGTTCAAGGACCCCGCGGATTGACCAGCATCGGGCGCGAACGCGGCGACATAGACCAGCGCGGAAACCTTGGGATCGTTTCCGGCCTCGGTGATCACCGCACCTCCATAGGAGTGTCCCGCCAGCACGACCGGCCCGTCCACAAGGTCGATCGCGCGTTTCACCGTCGCTGCATCGTCAGCGAGCGAAGTCAGCGGTAGTTGGACCGCGGTGACGTTCAAACCCTTTGCGGCAAGGATGGGAATGACCTTCGACCAATTTGCTCCATCGCCCCAGGCGCCGTGCACGAGGATGACGTTTTGCGCGGACTGCGCCGAGGCGGCCACCGGTATGATCGAGAGGCTGAAAACGGCGGCCGCAACAATGTGAATCCGCCGGAAGACAACTGATAACGTGGTCATGTGAGTAGCTCCTTGTAGCCATGTCGAGGCGCCGAGAACTTCGACGACGTCCTGACGATGGACAAAGGCGCCCGCTGCCGCTGGTAGATTCATGGCGTGTTTTGGACGGGCTTAGCCCAATCTGCCCGAGGCTTGCCTTTTCGGCCCATATCGTGCTGCCCCCCTGCCGAGATTGGAGGCGCATGGAGGGGCGCAAGGAAACCTTGGGGGCAATGAAAGCCGGTGAGATCGGCATCTTTGACCTGAGCACCGTCCACTGCTCTGGCGCGAGCGCGATTTCCTAGCCCATTTGCATGGACTCTCTGCTCGCATCAGGCCGCTATTCGGCTGCCAGTCGCGCCTGCAAACGCTCGACAGCGAAATCTGCCATGGTGCGCAGTACATTCACGGGTGCGCCAGCGCGGGCGGCGAGTTGCAGTCCGTTCATGGTCATCTGAATAAAGAACGCGCCATCCTCGGCGTTCACCTGCGGGTCAATTTCTCCGCTGGCTGTGCCTTCGCCTACCCGTTCGATCAGTCTGGTAGACAACGCGGCACCTGCTTTGCTTTGCAGTTGGGCGAGTTCATGATCACGCGTTCCGAACTCGCTGGCAGATGCTACACCCAGGCATCCAAGCTCTCGCTCAAATTGATCCTCGGCGATTACTCCCAGCAGCAGCGCCCGAATGCCCGCCAAGGGGGATGAAGACGAACTGAGGCGATCGAGATGTGTAGAGATGGTGCGTCGCAGATAGGCCGAAAGAGCTTCCAGATAGAGCTGCCGCTTATCTCCGAAGGCGTTGTAGAGACTTTGGCGGCCCAATCCCATGGCCTTTCTCAGATCATCGGTTGATGTACCGGCGTATCCCTTGATCCAGAAGACTTTGATCGCTTCGTTCAATGCGGCGTCATGATCGAATTGCCGGGGCCTGGCCACGATTTGCTCCTTCCGGGCTCACAATCCAAATATGGGGCGGCTCGGCCTCGTCCCGGTCGAGACGAGGCAGGCTCGCGGTTTCAGATCAAGCCGAATGCGCGTGCCAACGTCGAGCGGATCATCCTATCGGGCAGGAACCCCCTTATCCTCGCTAAAAGGCCGCCGGTTCCAACCACATATCGCAACCGATCGGAACTCGAGCCCGCGATCCGCAAAATCTCCTTTGCGACAGTGTCAGGAGGAGTGGCTAAAGCCAGCCCTTCCTGCAGACGCCGTTCAACCGCGGCGGCCTTCGTTGCATAGGCCTCGTGGTGAAGAATTGGCTGCCTGAACCGCGTCCGACTTCCAGTCAATTCGACTAACTTTACCCGGATGCCGAAAGGTCCAAGCTCATACCGCATGGCCTCGCTCAAGCCTGCCAATGCGAATTTACTTGCACAGTAAGGTGCCAGATATGGAAGGCCGATGGCTCCGGCCAGCGATCCTACATTGATAATCAGGCCGCTCCGCTTCAGCCGCATCGTCGGGAGCAGAGCTTTCGTAACAAGCGCCGCGCCGACCACATTTACGTCGAGCAAGCCGTGGAATTCCTCACGGCTTACCGCTTCCACAGGACCGCCAAGGCCGATCCCGGCATTATTGAGTAGAATGTCGACCGATCCGAAACGGCCGATGGCGTGCTCCACGGCCGCCGAGATCGATGAATCATCCCCCAAATCCAATTTCGCCGTGGCCAGCCTTTGGCTTGGAGATATGCCGATCTGGTCGGGATCTCGAGCAGTCGCGAAAACATTCCAGCCAGCGTCGAGGAACGCTGTCGCACAAGCGCGCCCGACACCTCGTGACGCGCCGGTGATGAAGACAGTGGTGGTCATCAGCTTCTTTGCCTCGCTTTTCCATTGATCACACGGAATTGAGCGTAGGTGTTATGGACAAATTTGTCCATAACACCTACGCCAATGAAAATAAGATATCTCTTGTGTCTACGAGCGGCGGCCGAGCACGGTTCGCTGGCCGTGCGGAGTCCGCCCCTTCGTAAGAGCCTCTGGAAATCGGAGGCTGCAGAGCGCAAGGTTAGCTCAGATGGTGAAGATCGATGAATGATCCGGCCACGCAAATCGACCACCACGACGCCCTGATACAGCGTCGATTCCGTGCGGCCTCCACCAAAAGCTGTTTCGCCAAGGGTATCTCGAAAGACCCAACGATATTCACGCATGTCGCCGTACCCGAACCTTCCGGCATATGGACGTTAAAGCCGGAACCCGAAGCGGCCTTTTCGGTCCATATCGTCCTGACGCCCTTGCCGAGACTGGAGGCGCGAATGGAGGGGCGCAAGGAAGCCTTGGGGGCGATGAGAGCCGGCGAAATCTGCATCTTTGACCTCGGCACCTCGCCAAGGGTTCTGATCCGAGATCCAATGCAAACCCTGCGGGTGCAGATGTCGCAGCGCAGCTTGGATGATCTCGCTGATGAGTTCGGTCGGCCGCCGATCGGGTCACTGCGTCCCACCTTCGGCGCGGAGGACTCGGTTCTCTTCGGGCTAGGCACCGCCATGCTGAAGAAGACGCAGATGTTCGGCGATGAGGACGCTCTATTCCTTGACCACGTGGCGCTCGCCTTTCACCTTCACATTGCCCAGACCTACGGCCAACTCCGCAGCATCAAGCCTCTGCGGGGAGGACTGGCGCCCTGGCAATACCGGCGTGCCACCGAGTTGATGTCCGCAAGGATCGCGGAAGGCGTTACACTCGCGGAACTGGCGGAGGCCTGCGAACTGTCCGTGAATTACTTTGCCCGGGCTTTCAGGCGCACGGCCGAAATGCCCGCTCACAAATGGTTGATGAGGGAGCGCGTCAGACAGGCGAAGAACCTTCTCCTGAACATGGAAATGCCAGCAGCGGAGGTCGCCGTGGCCTGCGGGTTCACCGACCAAAGCCATTTCACGCGCATATTCTCGCAACTTGAAGGAAAGAGCCCTGCGCGGTGGCGGCGGTTGCGCCTCGACGACCCAAGGCAATATCTGCCGCGCTTCCAAGCGGCGGCGATGCCCTGAGACTTGGCTGGAGTAGGCATCCCATGACTTTCGGTTCGCGTTCGTTCAGCCCGGAAGACCTGTCACCGGAGCACGCGCGGCAGCGTCAGACGTTTCTGCGCGGGATGTTCAGCGCAGGCGAAGGCTCTGCATTGCAAAGCGACGCCGAAGACGGCGGACTATTCAACGCCTCGGACGAAACCTCAGTGCCGCGCCAGAATATGGACCTGGCGGTTTTCAAATCGTACCTGGCATTTCGGTATAAGGCCCCGGTCCAGACTGCCTTTTTCTCCAAGACGATCTCGAAGGACCCGATCGCGATCAGCCGCCTCCAGGCCGGGCCATGCCTCACCCGCGCGGTGGCACCCGAGCCAGGGTTCGCGGTGATCGTCTACCTGTCGCCAATAGCCAAGATGGAGGGCTGGATCGACGGTCGTCACGTCAACTATCCCGAAGTCAATGCCGGCGATGTGGTCCTTCTGGACCTGGAGGCATCTCCGATCGCGCATCTCCATCAATCCGTGGACTTTCTGCGCCTGCAAATATCGAGGCGGACCCTGCACGATCTCGCATACGACCTTGGTGAGCGGCCGCCTGTCGGTCTGCGAACGATCCTGGGCGGCGTGAACGATCCGATCCTGTATGGCCTGAGCCGCGCCCTGGAGGCGAAGGCCGCTCACTACGGATCGAGCGACCAGTTGTTCATCGATCAAGTGGCGCTGGCCTTCCATGCCCACCTCGTTAGGACCTACGCCCCCAGTCACGGGCCTGCCAAATTCGTTGGCGGCTTGGCGCCATGGCAAATGCAGCGGGCCCGCGAGATGATGCTGGCCAATTTGAGCGGCGACATCGCCATCGTCGACATCGCCCAGGCCTGCGGTCTGTCGGTCAGCTACTTCGCCCGCGCCTTTCGTCAGACCGTTGGCGTTCCGCCCTACAAGTGGCTGATGAACGAGCGCATCCAGAAGGCAAAGACGTTGCTGCGCCAAAGCAGGCTCGGCATTTCCGAAGTAGCCTTGGCCTGTGGATTCGTCGATCAAAGCCATCTGACGCGGGTG
The DNA here is from genome assembly GCF_006658505.1 of Mesorhizobium sp. B2-4-15. Lineage (GTDB taxonomy): Bacteria > Pseudomonadota > Alphaproteobacteria > Rhizobiales > Rhizobiaceae > Mesorhizobium. Next base: position 78,478 of record NZ_VFUZ01000019.1, on the reverse strand, counting down.
TTTCGCAGCAGCGTGGGCCGAACGCCCCGCCTATGGAGACAGGGAGCCGACGCCGTGGCGGACTAGACGGCGGCCGGCTGGCGCCTTCTTTTGATCCCGCGCCGGAGGCCGCCGTTTGCCATTCCGGCCATGCCGCCGGTGGCTATCCCGGGCTGGTCTTCAACCGTTAAGGCGCTGGCCGGATTGGCAGAAGGCGCGGCGACCCTTATATCGCTCTCGTCGACTGCGCTGGGGACCCGCCATGAAGTTGAAAATCGCCGTCCAGATGGACCATGTCTCCAGCGTCTCGATCGCCGGCGACACGTCGTTCGCGCTGTCGCTGGAAGCGCAGCGGCGCGGCCACCAGCTGTTCCACTACACGCCCGACCGGCTGTCGCTGCGCGACGGCAAGGTGTTTGCCCGCATCGAGGAGATGCAGGTGCGTGACGAGAAGGGCAATCATTACTCGCTGGGCGAGAAGGTGCGCACCGACCTGTCCGAGATGGACGTCGTCCTGCTGCGCCAGGACCCGCCCTTCGACATGAACTACATCACCACGACGCATATGCTGGAGCGCATCCATCCGAAGACATTGGTGGTCAATGATCCGGCCTGGGTGCGCAACAGCCCGGAAAAGATCTTCGTCACCGAGTTTTCCGACCTGATGCCGGAGACGCTGATCACCAAGGATCCGCTCGAAGTCGCCGCCTTCCGCAAGGAGTTCGGCGACATCATCATCAAGCCGCTTTACGGCAATGGCGGCGCCGGCATCTTCCATCTGCTGGAAGCCGACCGCAACCTCGCCTCGCTGCTCGAAATGTTCGGCCAGCTTTTCCGCGAGCCCTATATCGTGCAGCGTTACCTCAAGGACGTCCGCAAGGGCGACAAGCGCATCATCCTGATCGACGGCGAGCCGGTCGGCGCCATCAACCGGGTGCCGGCCGAGCACGATTCCCGTTCCAACATGCATGTCGGCGGCCGTGCCGAGAAGACGGAGCTGACGGCGCGCGAACGCGAGATCTGCGCCCGCATCGGGCCGTCGCTCAGGGAACGCGGCTTCATCCTGGTCGGCATCGACGTCATCGGCGACTACATGACAGAGATCAACGTGACCTCGCCGACCGGCGTGCGCGAAGTCGCGCGCTTCGGCGGTGCCGACATCGCCAGCCTGTTCTGGGACGCGGTGGAGGACAAGCGGCGCAAGTAGGCCGTTTTCATGTCGTATTAACCCTGTTCTGTCTATGCAATCGGCTGCAATTCCGTTGCAACTTCCGCGATGGCTTGTTCCTGTAATGTTCTTGATTTGATCAAGAAACTGTGATTGTCTGCCGAAGAGGCCATTTCGGCCTGATCGCACGGGCTGAGGCCAGCCCGTATCCGGGGGCAACACGATGGTGGCGCGGGTTCGCACGGTCGCTTTCCAGGGCATCGAGGCCGTGCCGGTCGACGTGCAGGTGATGGTCGCGCCGGGCAAGGTCGGCATGCAGATCGTCGGCTTGCCGGACAAGGCGGTGGCCGAAAGCCGCGAGCGGGTGCAGGCGGCGCTTCATGCGTCGGGCCTGTCGATGCCGTCGAAGAAGGTGACGGTCAATCTCGCGCCCGCCGACCTGCCGAAGGAGGGCAGCCATTACGACCTGCCGATCGCGCTGGGCCTGATGGCGGCTCTCGGCGCCATTCCGGGCGACATGCTGGCCGGCTACGTCGTTCTCGGCGAATTGTCGCTCGACGGCACGATTGCCGCCGTCGCCGGCGCCTTGCCGGCGGCGATTGGCGCCAATGCCGAAGGCAAGGGCCTGATCTGCCCGTTCGCCTGCGGACCGGAAGCCGCCTGGGCCGGCGCGGATTTCGACATATTGGCGCCGCGCAGCCTGATCGCGATCGCCAACCATTTCCGCGGCACGCAGGTGCTGTCGCGGCCCGAAGCCGGCATCCACGCTTCGGCGCGCGACCTGCCCGACCTCGCCGACATCAAGGGCCAGGAGACGGCCAAGCGCGCGCTCGAAGTGGCGGCGGCTGGCGGCCACAATCTCTTGATGGTCGGCCCGCCGGGCTCGGGCAAATCGATGCTGGCGCAGCGGCTGCCGTCGATTCTGCCGCCGCTGGCGCCGAAGGAACTTTTGGAAGTCTCGATGATCGCTTCGGTGGCGGGCGAACTCGGCGAAGGCAAGCTGACCGACCGGCGGCCGTTCCGCGCCCCGCATCATTCGGCCTCGATGGCGGCGATGGTCGGCGGCGGGTTGCGGGCGCGGCCCGGCGAAGTGTCGCTCGCGCATCACGGCGTGCTGTTCCTCGACGAATTTCCCGAATTCACGCCGCAGACGCTCGACGCGCTGCGCCAGCCGCTGGAGACCGGCGACTGCATGATCGCGCGCGCCAACCATCGCGTCACCTATCCGGCGCGCATCCAGCTGGTGGCGGCGATGAACCCGTGCCGCTGCGGCATGGCCGGCGAACCCGGCTATCGCTGCCTGCGCGGCGAACGCTGCCGCACCGACTACCAGGCGCGCATTTCCGGTCCGTTGCTCGACCGCATCGATCTCAGGATCGAAGTGCCGGCCGTTTCGGCCAGCGACCTGATCCGGCCGGACCGTGCGGAGAAGAGTGCCGATGTGGCGCTGCGCGTGGCGCGGGCCCGCGCACTGCAGCGCGAACGCTTCGAGCGGCTCGGCGCCACCCGCGCCACCACCAACGCCCATTGCGCGCCGGCGGTCATCGAGGAAATCGCCATGCCGGATGCCGCGGGCCTGTCGCTGCTCAAGGATGCCAGCGAAAAACTCGCCTTTTCCGCGCGGGCCTATCACCGCGTGCTGAAAGTGGCACGGACATTGGCCGATCTCGACGCCAGCGAAACCGTCGGTCGCATCCATCTGGCCGAGGCGATTTCCTATCGCATGAGTTCAGAGCGGATGGCGCAGGCGGCGTAGCAAGTGGCCGTTGGAACACAGATCCGTCCACATTGAAGGAATTGAAGACCGTATTTGCCTCCCGGGCCTCAATCGTTGAGATGTCCCGCTGGCGGCGTGAGAGAAGCCGTTTCAGAAGATACCGGGGGTAGTTGCGAACGCCAGCCCATATAGCGGCCCCAACCAGCGCCGTGAGGACGGCGTATCCTGCCAGGGTCCGGACAGAAGGCCGGCTCAACGTTACGAACAGAATCCAAGAAGCAGAACGGCGGGAAGGAGGGCGGCGGCGAAGTCGCTCACGATCTTGACAGGCTGAGCCAGGAACCGTGCCGATTCTGGATCTTGTTTCCGCAATTCGGGGCGATCTGCCCACCCTGTGAAATCGTTGAATCGTGCCGCTCTCGAGCGCCTTCGAGACCCTATATGCGATATCGTCGGCGATTATAGGATCGTCGGAAAAATGATTCGACATATTCCGTTTGGAACCCATCTCCACCCACGCGCGCGTGTCGGAAAACAACGCTTCCCCAGGATTGGCAGCCCTATTGCGTGCTCCCCCGCGCCAAGGTGGCGCAGGATCTGTGCGGTCTCGGCCCCCTGTGGGTTTCATTCCCACCTGTCGCGAAACGGTTTCTGTCGCTCGGATGGGTACGATTTCCTTTGGGCCGTTGCGGTGTCGATCTCGACCATGACCCGAGCGGTAATCTTGACTGTCACCTTACCTGCCTCATCATCAACGCGCGTCACGTATCCCGTTATCGCCACCTTTTCGCCGGGCTTGGCTTTCCTCGGAGGCTCAATGGCAATTGGGAGGTCGTAGCTTGGAATGCTCACACACGCTCGACCACTCCGACGCACCATCAAGATAGTCGCCGTCAGCGTCACCTCATCGCCGATGTCTATGCTCCGCCTCATACCTGGATTCCGGCGTCGATGACGGGCTCATCAAGACATTGCTAATATAATGGTGACGCAGTGACGCAAAGATGACAGTTGTCGCCCACTTCCTCGCAAGGCAGAAGCCGCGGGTTCGAATCCTGTCGGGTGGCCATTCAGAACAACCACTGAACGCTGTTCCGCGTCGGGCAAGCGGGCGTCGAGAAGCTCCGGACTGGAATTGATCCTCATGTTGAGGCCGGGGCGGATCCGCTGAACAAGTACACTCCGATAGCGGACGCTACATCCATCTGCTTATAGGCGTGCCCGCCTCCAGGAACTCACGGACAATTTCGCGTTCCATGGCAGCGGTCCTTCGTCCTTCCGAGTTCCTCATATAGGGGGAATGGAACTCGACATAAGCGGCATGGAGATCACGATGCAGCCCCGAACGGATCATGTCGTCCAGAATCTCGTACTCCGCCCCTTCGACATCGAGTTTGAGAACGACCACTTCGTAAAGGCTACGCTTGGCTTGGATCATCCGTGACAGCGAAAACGTTTCGACGAGCTCCGGCGCAAATCGCTGCGACTGATACAAGCCTCCGTTGTGGCCGGGAACTATAGAGCAGCCTTCGTAGGTAGGGTCTGAGCGCTCTGGCGGGGGACCGAGCAGTTCGGCATAGCCATCTTTCACGCTCGCAGCCTTGGCCACGATCTCCATGGCGCCGTTTTCCGAGCGCAAACCATGAAGGTACTCCAGGCAATTCTTGTTTGGCTCGACAAGAATGTAGTCAAAGTGGTCGGGCGTGTAGTACCGGGAAAAGAATTTATACCCCTGGCCGATGTTTGATCCGCAATCGATAAACAAGCCGCGACTTCGCGTTGCCGCCTTGAGCTTGGACAAGGCCTGCCTTGCATCGCTCGCGACGCGATGCCGGAGCCTTTGCGACCGAATTGGTTCGCTTAGTGATAGCGCCGACAACTGGAGGAGCCGACCGAACCTATTGGTTCTCAGCACATCTGCTATCTGGTTGATCTTTCTGATTGCCTTACCGGAGCCGTATGCCGTGCGCTCCAGTGGCGGACAGGGCAGCCCGAGGCGCATGCGTTGGGTGTGTGCGAAGGCAACCGCATCGCGCTCGCGCCTGAATTCATGGAACGTTTCCTGGCCGCCCTCGCATACGCGGGCAAACCAGCCCTCAAAGCCCTCCGACAGCTCCACGGAGGTTTTGGAGCATCCGGCATCATATTCGGTGGGAACAGGCATGGCGCTTCCTGCATAGCGGTCGAAACCCGACGTTCCATTAGGTTACGCTGATACAATGAATGTGCTGTGACAGGCGCAACGGCCGGCCAACTTCTTGGCCGATGCGGACCTATGCGATCGGCGAGTTCGACTCTCGGCGCCGAGCGCGTGGATCGAAGTGCCGGCCGTCATCTGGCCGAGGCGATTTTCCGTCGCATGAGTTCGGAGCAGGTGGCGCAAGGGCCTGGGATACCGCCGCTGACTGCGCTCCGACTCTCGGCGCGAGCGGACCCAGTATGGCCGTCGGCTGTGGTGATGACGGCCGGGATCAATAGGTTCCAGTCGCGGCCTTATACCTCCTGTGTTTCTTGTGCTTCTTTGCGGCGGCCTTTTCCACTGCGGCGGGCCAGCGCTGGTCGATCACGGCGGTGGCAGCGGCGGTGGCTTCGAGCACCGGTATCGTGACGACCAACGCAATGCCACGCCGAGCGCTGAGAATAGATCTCTTCATCGCTTCATATAATTTCAAGAATGATGGCGGGCGCTTGAGTGGCCAGCAGGCCCGCCATTCCGCAAAATCGCGAAATCCTTATTTCTTCTTGCACTCCATGGCGGCCTTCATCGCGGCGGTCGCTGCGGCCTCGGTCTTGTAGGACGTCTTACCGACCATCATCACTGTCTTGCCGTCGGGCTTGGTAGTGGCGACGGAACACGTCTTGTCGCTTACCTTTTGAGCCACAAAATACTCTGTCGCCGCAAAGGCTGGTGCCGCTGCGAACACCGCGATGATCGCTGCAGAAACAAGTCTTCTGGTCATGATATTCCTCCACGTCAGGCCCCGATCGCCCTTGAACACTATGACGCGGCGACTTGTCGGAAGCCTTGCTGGAGCATTACGGTTCGGTAATGTAGTCAGCGATGGCGCGCGCTCGACGCCAGCGAGACCCACGGCCGCATCCATCTGGCCGAGAGACTTCTTATCGCATGAGTTCGGAGCACGTGAGCCGGCGCACTTCACACACGACCCACCCGGCCCTTCGGGCCGCCTCCAAGGGTACGCCGAAGCTCCCGGCCGCCCGATCCTCTCAGGCCCGCCCCTTCGCCTTCAATTCCAGCCGGCGTGCATGCAACACCGGCTCGGTGTAGCCATTGGGCTGGCCGGTGCCCTTGAACACGAGATCACAGGCTGCCTGGAAAGCGATTGAATCGTCGAAATCCGGCGCCATCGGCTGGTAGAATGGATCGCCGACATTCTGGCGGTCGACGATGGCCGCCATGCGCTGCAGGGAATCCATCACCTGGATTTGCGAGCACACTTTGTGGCGCAGCCAGTTGGCGATGTGCTGGGAAGAGATGCGCAACGTGGCGCGGTCTTCCATCAAGCCGACATCGTTGATGTCAGGCACCTTGGAGCAGCCGACGCCCTGGTCGACCCAGCGCACGACGTAGCCCAGAATGCCTTGCGCATTGTTGTCGAGCTCGCGCTGAATCTCGTCGGGCGTCCAGTTGGGCCGTACGGCGACCGGCACCGACAGGATGTCGTCGAGCTTTGCCTTCGGCCGATTTTTCAGCGCCGCCTGCACGGCGTGCACATCGACCTTGTGGTAGTGCGTGGCATGCAGCGTGGCCGCCGTCGGTGACGGCACCCAGGCGGTGTTGGCGCCGGCCTTGGGGTGGGCGATCTTCTCGACCAGCATGGCGGCCATCAGATCCGGCATCGCCCACATGCCCTTGCCGATCTGGGCGTGGCCGGCCAGCCCGCATTCGAGCCCGATGTCGACATTCCAGGCTTCGTAGGCGGATATCCAGGCGGCCTGTTTCATGTCGCCCTTGCGGATCATCGGGCCGGCTTCCATCGAGGTGTGGATCTCGTCGCCGGTGCGGTCGAGGAAACCGGTGTTGATGAAGACGACACGGTCTTTTGCCGCGCGGATCGCCTCCTTGAGGTTGACGGTGGTGCGCCGCTCCTCGTCCATAATGCCCATCTTGATGGTGTTCCTTGGCATGCCGAGCAAGGCTTCCACACGGTCGAAAATCTCGACGGCGAAGGCGACTTCCTCCGGCCCGTGCATCTTCGGCTTCACCACATACATCGAGCCGGCGCGGGAATTGGCGCGGCGGCCCTTCGGCCCGACATCGTGCAATGCGATCAGCGCCGTGACGGCCGCGTCCATGATGCCTTCCGGCACCTCGTTGCCGTCGCGGTCCAGGATCGCCGGATTGGTCATCAGGTGGCCGACATTCCTGATCAGCATCAGCGAGCGGCCGGGCAAGGTCAGCGTGCCGCCGGCGGGCGCGGTGTAGGCGCGGTCGGGATTGAGCTTGCGGGTAAAAGTCTTGCCGCCCTTGGTGATCTCCTCAGCCAGGTCGCCCTTCATCAGGCCAAGCCAGTTGCGGTAGACGACGACCTTGTCCTGCGCATCCACGGCAGCGACCGAATCCTCGCAGTCCTGGATGGTGGTCAGTGCCGATTCCAGGATGACATCGGCGATGCCGGCCGGATCGGTGCGGCCGATCTGGTTGTCGCGGTCGATCACGATCTCGATATGCAGTCCATTTTTCACCAGCAGCACGGCTTGCGGATTGGCGGCATCGCCGCGATAGCCAACGAATTGTTTCGGGTCGGCGAGCGTGGTGGAGCCGGCGCCTTCGCCCAGCTTCAGCGCGCCGTTCGCCACCGACAATCCGTTGACACCGGCCCATTTGCCCGAGGTCAGGGGCACGGACTGGTTAAGGAAATCCTTGGCCCAGGCAATGACCTTGGCGCCCCGCGCCGGGTTGAAGCCCTTGCCCTTCTGCGCGCCATCCGTTTCAGGAATGGCGTCGGTGCCGTAGAGCGCGTCGTAGAGCGAGCCCCAGCGCGCATTGGCGGCGTTCAGCGCATAGCGCGCGTTCATCACCGGCACGACCAGCTGCGGCCCGGCAACGACAGCGATTTCAGGATCGACATTTTCCGTCGACACGCTGAAGGCCGGCCCTTCGGGAACGAGATAGCCGATCTCCTTCAGGAAGGCCTTGTAGGTTTCCATGTCGACGGGTGCGCCATTGTCGCGATACCAGCCGTCGAGTTTCTCCTGCATTGCGTCGCGTTTTGCCAGCAGCGCCCGGTTCTTCGGCGCGAGATCGTGGACGATGGCCGAGAAGCCGGTCCAGAATGTGTCCGCATCGATGCCGGTTCCCGGCAGTGCTTCGTTGGCGACAAAGTCGTGAAGCTCGCGGGCAATCCGCAATCCGGCGATTTCGACGCGATCGGTCATCAGGGCTTTCTCCAGGCGAAAGGCTTGGCCGGCCTTTGGCATGTCAGGGCGCAAGGGTCAATTCGGCTAAGGGTGAAGGTCCCGCATTTTGCCGCCGCGTAGCCGCGTATCTCCCCCCTTGAGGGGGAGATGGCCGGCAGGCCAGAGGGGGTCGGATCGATTGGACGCCGACGTCCTGCGGCTCATCTAGGTCAGCACTCCACGCGCGGCGACCCCCTCTGTCGCCTTTGGCGACATCTCCCCCTCGAGGGGGGAGATTTGGCGCTCACACCGCGATCCTTGGCCTGCCCGAGGCCACCGCCACCACATGCGCCTCGATGAACATGCGCTGGGCTTCGACGGTCGACACGCGGAACTCGGTCGCGACATCGATCTCGGCGCTGTCGGTGCCTGCATCCCGGGCCCGCTGGGCGACTATCGCCCGCACATCGGCCTCGGCCGCCGCGATCGCCGCCGCCTCGTCGAGGAAGTCGCGCACGGTTTCCCCGGAGGCAAGACGGAACAGCCCTTCCTTGGGCTGGCTGACCCGCGCCTCGGCCGAAACCCTGACCTGGCCGACCACGGCGCCGAGCGCGTTGGCGACATCGGTGTCCTCAGGCACCACGCAATCATTGCCGACCAAGGGCGCAAGGCCGGCGTAGTGCAGCGGCGCGGAGGCGCCCAGCCCGATCACCGGGCGGTCGAGCGCGACGGTGAGGCGAGCGATGCCGGGGTGCGCGTCGACCGCGCGCTGGACCAGCGCATGCGCCACGGTCGCGGCGCCGTCGAGCCCGTCCTCGGCAAAGGCGGTTTCGAGGATGTATTCGGCCGACCAGCGCGTTAGCGTCACCAGCACCCGCTCCGAGATCGCTTCCGGCGAGGCTGCGATAGGCTGGCCACGGCCGTCGCGCCTGCGGGCGAACAGTTCGGCGCCGAGGCGGGCGGTGGCGGCATCCCAGTTTGCCTGCTTGCCGAGCACATGTGCCGCGTCCGACGGGGTGAAGCCGCAAATGTGCACCAACCCGCGCGACACCAGCCGGTTCAAGGTGGCGTTCTGGGCATTCGACGTCAGCAGCCGGTCGAGGGCAAGCGGCGTCGCGCCGATCGCCTCGTACAGCCGTGCTTCCGGGGCGGTCAGACCCGCGGCAAGCCTGTCCGGCACGCCGGTGCGGACCGCGAAGCGGCCATCCATGCGGCCGGTGTTGGGCGCGCGCAGCTGGCGTTCGAGCTCCGATTTGACCGCCTCGCCATGCGCCATGCCGGCAAGCGCCAGCGGCACCAGGCGGCGCGGCCCGAGCAGGACCTTCGGGTTGAGCGCGCCGTCCTCCAGCGTCACTTCGGAATCGCCGCCAAGGCCGAAGGTGCGCATGGCGACGGCCTCGACCATGGTGCGGAAGCCGCCAACGGTGGCGCCTTCCGGATCGAGCCTGGGCCGGCCTTTGTCGAGGACGGCCACGTCGGTGGTGGTGCCGCCAATGTCGGACACCATGGCATTGTCGAGCCCGGTCATGTGGCGGGCGCCGACCAGGCTGGCCGCGGGGCCGGAGAGTATGGTCTCGATCGGCCGCTGGCGGGCGAATGCCGCCGAGACCAGCGCGCCATCGCCGCGCACCACCATCAGAGGGGCGGCGATACCGCGTTGATCGAGAAAGCCCTCGGTTGCCGCCACCAACCGGTCGATCATCGAGATCAGCCTGGCGTTGAGCAGCGTCGTCAGCGCCCGGCGCGGGCCGCCAAGCTTGGCCGACAGTTCATGGCTGGCGGTAACCGGCAGGCCGGTCTTCTCGCGGATCAGGTCGCGGGCGGCGACCTCGTGCGCTGGATTGCGGGTGGCGAAATAGGCGCAGACGGCAAAGCCGGACACTGAAGCGCCGAGTTCCGGCAAGGCGGCCTCCAGCCCGGACAGATCGAGCTTGGCGGCATTGCCGTGGACGTCATGGCCGCCTGGACAAAACACCACCGGATCAGTGCCAAGCGCCGTCTTAAGCCCATCGCGGGCAAGGTCGGCTTCGGAAAAGCCGATCATGACCAGCGCGACGCGGCCGCCCTGGCCCTCGACCAGCGCATTGGTGGCGAGCGTCGTCGACATCGAGACCAGCTTGATGGCGGTCGGATCGGTGCCGGCCTTCTGCAGCACCGCGTCGACGGCGCCGGAAATGCCGACGGCCAGATCATGCCGCGTAGTCAGCGCCTTGGCCTTGGCCAGCACCTTCCCCTTGTTAGGCCCCGCTTGCGGACCTTCGGTTTCAGACCACAGCACGGCATCGGTATAGGTGCCGCCGGTGTCGATCCCGAGGAAGAGAGGTTTGGGTTTGGGTTTGGCGGTCATTTCTTGTGGCGGTCCGGACACGAGGAATTCTGCTGCGAAGCCCTTAGCCGATACGGCCCGGAGGATAAAGGCGGGAGCGATGGGCCAGTCGGTGGAGAGCGTATTCTCCCCTCTCGAGGGGGAGATGGCCGGCAGGCCAGAGGGGGTCGGTCCGACCTGACGCGGCGCCCTCTTCGCGGCGAAACAACAGGTTAGCGCTTCACGCGCACCGACCCCCTCTGTCGCCTTCGGCGACATCTCCCCCTCAAGGGGGGAGAGCGCCGGCTTCAGCCGATAAACCCCACCTTCTTGTGGCTGCCATCGCAAAACGGCTTGTTGGCCGAATGGCCGCAGCGGCAGAGGAAGGCAACCCTCGTGCGGTCGATTGTGTGGCCGGTGCCGGTGACGATTTCGAGATTGCCCTCTAGCTTGAGCGGGCCGTTCTTCGTCGGCGTCACATTGAGTGGCCCATTCCGCGCCTCGAGGGCCGGCGTGTCCTTCAGCGCCGGCTCGCCGGTGGCCGTGAAACCTGCGTTGGTGTGACTGCCGTCGCAGAATGGCTTGTTTTCCGACGCGCCGCAGCGGCAGAGCGTGGCGCGATGGAACGTCTCGCCGTCGAGCACGATTTCGGCGTGAACAGCAAGCGGGCCGTTTTCACGGATGCGCGCCGTGTTGACCACGGGCGGCTGTTCCTGCGGCCCGCCGTCCTTCCTGCTGTATGTGATGGCGCCGGAGGGACAGTTTTCGGCGATGGCGACGATCTTCTCGACGCTGGCGGCCTCGGGATGGATCCATTGGCCCGGCGCATTGGGCACGAAGACATGCGGATCGCCGAGCACGCAGTTGCGCGAATGGATGCAGCGCTTGCCGGAAAACCCGACATCGATCTTGTCGCTTTCGACCATGCCGGCCATCGCTGGGCTCCCTTGCCTGGAGCACGTCGCGTCCGAACGACAGACGCGGCGCGCATTGGGTGTTTGGGCAAGCTATGGCTCGAACGGGAAAACCGTCAAGCTGGCAAACCGGTCAGGGGACCAGGTTGATCTCCTCGGTTTCGCCGCCGCTGCAGGTGTAGCAGCAATCCTCGCATTTTTCCTTGTTGCCGGGACCGACGCCCCAATAGGTGCCCTCGTCGCCATCGACCCAGGCGCCGTAACAGATCGATTCACCCTCGTTGCAGGATATCGGCAGCGACTTGGTCTCGCCGTCGTCAAGATAGAAATCCTTGCCGTTGCCCGGCCAGACATAGTCGCGGTCCTGGCTGTAGAGCTCGACGCGCATGGCGTTGGGATGGCTGTTCTTGATGGCGAAGGTGACATCGCCGGCATGGGCCGACGGCGCGATCAGCATGGCAAGTGAAAGCGCGGCCAAGGTGCGGCGCGCGTAGGCGTAGAACATGGTAACCCCCTGGATAAGCGGCCCACCCGGCCGCGACGCGACCATGGCACGCTGTGTTGAGTCGCGAAAGTGGGGCTGGTGTTTCGACCCCCGACTTAATTTGGGTCCGACAGGTCCTTGCCTGCTCCCTATGGCACCAGGTCGATGGTTTCGGTCGAATGTTCGACGCAAATGAAGCAGCAATTGTCGCAAGGCTGGTCGTTATCCGGCCCGACGCCGGCAGAGATCCGGTCGTTGCCGTCGACCCATGCGCCATAGCAGATGCGCTCGCCCTGATTGCACGAGATCGGCACCGATTTCCGAGAGCCCGGATCGATCAGGAACACCTTGTCGTTACCCGGCCAGACCGTCTCGCGGTCCCGGCTGAACAATTCGACGGCAACCGCTTGCTCGCGCAGATTCTTGACGAAGAAGGCCATGTCGGCGGCTTCGGCCGGGGTGGCCAAGACCAATGCCGCGAGCACGGCCATACGAAAGAGCGTCACGGTCGGATCTCCCGAATCACCGCCGCAGAATCGCATAGCCGCCCATGCCTGTCGCTCTCGTTTTGGAGCTAATCCCCGGATGACCCTTCCGCCGCGATCCCCCGCCCCAGCCTCACCGTTTCCCTGACCAGAAGATCGAGATCGTCACGCCGGGTGCGGTGGTTGGCGATCGCGACGCGCAGCCAGTGCTCGCCATGCACTGTGGTGTCGGAGAGTGCCGCAATGCCCTGTTCCTGCAGCCGCAGCATGATCTCGGTATTGAGCGCTTTCAGCGGCTCGCCGGCGATCCCTGGCTGATAGCGGAAGCAGACGATATTGATGGTCGGCGGCATGGCCAGCTCCAGCAGCGGCTCGGCCTCGATCCGCCCGGCGAGATGGAAGGCCTGCGCGATGTTCTGGTCGATCAGGCGGCCGAACTTGTCGACGCCATGCTCCTTCAGCGCCATCCACACTTTCAGCGCACGGAAGCCGCGCGTCGTCTGCAGGCCATAGTCGTGCAGCCATTCGCCGGAGGCTAGGCCCCGCGGCGTCGATTCAAGATATTCGGGCGTCACCGCGAATGTCTTGCGATGCGCGGCGGCATCCCTGACCAGCGCGCAGCCGACCTCGAACGGCGCATGCAGCCATTTGTGCGGATCGAGCGCGACAGAATCCGCCCATTCGATGCCCGCGACCAGATGCGCGCTTTGCGGCGCAATGGCAATCAGCGCGCCGATACAGCCGTCGACATGGAACCAGAGGCCTTCCTCATGCGCCAGCTTGGCAAGCGTGCGCAGGTCGTCGATCGCGCCTGTGTTCACCGTGCCGGCATTGCCGATGACGCAGGCCGGCATGAACCCTGCCCCGCGGTCCTCCGCGATCGCAACCCGCAAGGCATCTACGTCGATGCGCAAGCTCGAGTCAGTCGGAATTCGGCGCAATGCCCGATTGCCGAGGCCGAGCGCTTCCATCGCCTTGCGGTGGCAGGAATGGATCTGGTCCGAGCCGTAGAAGCGCAGGGGCTTCTCGATTGCCGCGACGCCGTGCTCGCGCACATCGATCCCGGCCTTGGTGTTGCGCGCCACGGTCAGCCCGATGATGTTGGCCATCGAGCCGCCGCTGACCAGCGTGCCGGAGGCGGATGCGGGAAAGCCCAGCATCTGCTTGCACCAGTTGACCACCTGGCTGTCCATCAGCGCGGCGGCATGGTTGCCACCGCCAAGGTTGGAGCCCTGAACCGCCGCCAGGAAGTCGCCAAGCGCGCCGGCGAGATTGCACGAGCCCATGTACCAGGACCAGAAGCGCGGGTGGATGTTGCCCATCGGGTAGGACATCACGGTGCGGGAGACCTCGTCATAGACAGCGGCCAGCGGCGCCGGCGATCGCGGCAGGCTTGCCGCGAAGACCTCTCGCACATCCGCCGGCATCTCCCGCCAGACCGGGCGATGGCGCACGTCGCGCAGATAATCGACGGCGTCGTCAACGATCCGGTGCGACAGGGCGTGCGCATCGGCCCAGTCGGAAGGATCGAGCGTCTCCTCGTCCAGCATTTCGAGCGATTCTCGCGCGGCATCCATGACCGGTCCTCCTGTCAAGCGGCCGGGAACTGGCAGCCGGGCGTCGAGCGCGACAGCGCCATCTCCTCGGCGTCCATGTCCGCCTCGATGCCGTCGAAGAGCGGCGTCGACATGTAGCGTTCGCCGGTATCGGGCAACATGCACAGGATCACCGACCCGGCCGGCGCCTTCTCCGCGACTTGCCGCGCCACGGCGAAAGTGGCGCCGCCGGAAATGCCGGTGAAGATGCCTTCCTTCCGCGCCAATGCCTTGGCCCATTTGATGCCTTCGGGGCCGGCGATCGGGATCACCTCGTCATAGAGGCTGGCGTCGATCGCTTCCTGCAGCACGTTGGGGATGAAATCCGGCGTCCAGCCCTGGATCGGATGTGGCTCGAAAGCCGGATGACTGGCGGCGGGGGCGCCATCGGTGCCGCGCTGCTGCGTCTTGCCGCTGCCGATCAGCTGCGCATTGGCCGGTTCGGCGAGCACGATGCGAATGTCGGGCCGCTCGCGGCGCAGCACGCGCGCCACACCGACGACGGTGCCGCCGGTGCCATAGCCGGTGACGAAGCAGTCGAGCCGCGAGCCGGCGAAATCATTAACGATCTCGCGCGCCGTCGTCGCCTCGTGGATGGCTGCATTGGCGGCGGTTTCAAACTGGCGGGCGAGGAACCAGCCATTGGCCTCGGCCAGTTCGACCGCCTTCTTGTACATGCCGAAACCCTTTTCGGCGCGCGGCGTCAGCACCACCTTGGCGCCCAGTATGCGCATCAGCTTGCGGCGTTCGACCGAGAAACTGTCGGCCATGGTGACGACCAACGGATAACCCTTCTGTGCACACACCATGGCAAGCCCGATGCCGGTGTTGCCGCTGGTCGCCTCGACGACCGTCTGGCCCGGCTTGAGCGCGCCGCTGCGTTCGCCCTCCTCGATGATGTTGAGCGCCAGCCGGTCCTTCACCGAGGCGCCCGGGTTGAAGAACTCGGCCTTCACGTAGATCGTCGCGTGCGCCGGTGCGAGGTTGTTGATGCGCACCACCGGCGTGTCGCCGACCGTATCCAGGATGCTGTCGAACAGCCTGCCGCGTCCGGCGGTGGTCCTGATCTTTTGCCTATTCAACATCTTTGATCTCCTCGATCGTGATCGTCTTCAATTTCACGGGCCGGTTACAGACCGGCGGTTTGGGCGGCGAGGTTTCGAGACCTTGCCACGCTAGGACTGACGTGCCAGCGATACGGCAATGGGGCAGCAGCGGAGAAACCCGCCTTCGGATGCGCCTTGTCGGTTTCGGTGATACACAAGAAGCCGATAGGCCAGCGTGGGAGCAGGCGTGGAAACGCACGTGGAATCCGCCCCGTCGAGGCAGGACAGCGACATGCCGGGCCTGTCCGTGCGCCTGCTCGGATCGCTGACGATCTCCCGCAACGGCGTGCCGGTGGCACTGCCGGCATCGCGCAAACTGCGGGCGCTGCTGGTCTATCTGGCGCTGGCGCCGCATCCGGTCGGGCGCAGCCGCCTGTGCGAGCTGTTCTGGGATGTGCCCAACGATCCGCGCGGCGAGCTGCGCTGGTGCCTGAGCAAGCTGCGCGGTGTGCTCGACGCGCCGGAGCGGCGCCGGGTCTCTACGCAGGGCGATATGGTCGCGCTCGATCTTAACGGTTGCCTGGTCGACGCGCTGGAGATCAGCCGCGCCACGGCGCAAGGAATCGGCACGCTTGATGTGGAGCGGCTGCGAGCGCTGGCCGGGCTCTTCGCCGGCGATTTGCTCGACGGCCTGGAGCTCGAGCGCAGCCCGCTTTTCAACAGCTGGCTGATCGCCCAGCGCCGCCGCTTCAACTCCTGCCACGCGGCGGTGCTGGAACAGCTCGTCGAAAACCTGCCGCCGGATTGCGACGAGACGATCGGCCATCTCGACCGGTGGGTGGAACTGGCGCCGTTCGACGGGCGCGCCCATGTGACTTTGCTGGCCAGCATGGTCCGGCGCGGCGAGATCGGCGCGGCCGAGCAGCACCTGGCGGCAACCGAACTGCTGTTCCGGTCGGAGCAATTGGATTTCGCACCGCTTCGCGCGGCGTGGCGGGCGATCCGCGATGAAGGGGCAAGTGCTTCGGAGCAACGGCAGCCGGCCTTGCTGCCCGCGCTGTCGCAGCTGGTCGCCACGGCGAATGAAGCCGGCCCTGTCGAACCAAGTCATGCGTCGTTGGCGGTCATGCCGTTTACCGAGGAAAGCGGCGCGCGCGGCGGACTGGCCGATGGTTTGACACACGACATCATCACCCGCCTCGCCAAGCTCAGGGATTTCTTCGTCATCGCGCGCGGATCGGTGTTCGCGCTGGCCGAGAAGGCCATTGCTCCCGAGGAGGCCGGCAGAAAACTGAACGTCGACTATGTCGCCACCGGCACGGTGCGCGATCTGGCCGGCCGGGTGATCGTCGGCGTCGAGCTCGTCGAGGTGCGCACGGCCAGGATCGTCTGGGCCGAGACATTCGAGCGCCGGCCCGACGACATCTTCGCGGTGCTGGACGACATCGGCGACAGCATCGTCTCGTCGATATCGGCCGAGATCGAAACGGTCGAGCGCAACCGCGCCATGCTGAAGGCGCCCAATTCGCTCAACGCGTGGGAAGCCTATCATCGCGGCCTCTGGCACATGTACCGCTTCACCCAGGCGGAAAACGAGCAGGCGCGGCATTTCTTCGCCCGGGCGCTGCAACTGGACCCGACCTTTGCCCGCGCCTATGCCGGCCTGTCCTTCACCCACTGGCAGAACGCCTTCCAGCGCTGGGGCGACCGCGACCGGGAGAGCGCGCTGGCCTTCGAGAGCGCCGGCCACAGCCTGCTGGTGGACGACCACAATCCGGCCGCGCACTGGGCCATGGGGCGGGCGCTATGGCTGCGCGGCGCGCAGGACGGCTCGCTCGTCGAACTGCAACGGGCGGTGGATCTCAGCCCCAATTTCGCGCTTGGCCATTATGCGCTGTCCTTCGTCCACTCGCAGTCGGGCGATCCGCGGGCGGCGATCGGCTCCTCCGACCATTCGCGCCATCTGAGCCCCTTCGACCCGCTTCTGTTCGGCATGCTGGGCGCAAGAGCCATGGCGCACGTCCGGCTCGGCCAGTTCGAGGAAGCGGCCGAATGGGCGCTGAAGGCGGCGGCGCGGCCCAATGCGCACGCCATCATCCTGGCGATCGCCGCGCACTGCCTGGCGCTGGCCGGCCGGCTCGACGAGGCGCGCGGCTTCGCCGCCGCAATCCGCAAGGCATTGCCGCACTATTCGAGCGAGGATTTTATCGGGACGTTCCGTTTCGAGCCCAACGCGGAAGCGCTGTTCCGACAAGGCGCGAGGCGGATCGGGCTGGGCTGAGACCGGGCCGAACTCCAGCCGGTTAACAAAGCCGGAAGGAGTTACTTAACCGTTCACGGTTATGTGACGCCTTGGGGGGCATGACAAAGTGAGTATGATGAGCAACAGCCCCGAAAAGCGCAACGAATGGCGCGCCATTCTTCATGTCCAGGCCCGAATCGCCGTCCTGTTCGTCCCCGTCGTGGCCAGCCTGCTCCTCATCGCGGCCCTTGCCGGCAACGACCGCAAATCCGTTCCCGACGTCGACCGCACCGTCACCAGCTCGGTGCGATAAATCAGCCGAACCGCTTTTCTCCTGGCTCTTCGAAACTTCAGTAAAACCGCGGGATCGGTCCGTTCTGCGGCGTGGTGCGGTCGCCGAGGTCGAGAAAGATCTCGTCGACAAAGCACCATCCCCAGCCCTCGGGCGGATCATAGCCCTCGATGACGGGGTGACTGGTGGCGTGAAAATGCTTGGTGGCGTGGCGGTTGGGCGAGTCGTCGCAGCAGCCGACATGGCCGCAGGTTCGGCAGAGCCGCAGATGCACCCACCACGATCCGCTCTTCAGGCACTCCTCGCAACCGAGTGCGCTCGGCGTCACGTCCTTGATCCCAGCCGCATGTCTGCATTCATCCGCCATCACATTCTCCTGGCCAGTTGGGCTCAACTGTATCTCTGCGCAATTCCCCCAGGGAAAGCGCTGCGCGATTTTCCCGGGAAACCGTTACACACTTTCCCTGAAATTGCTCTCCGTGGCGAGGCTACCGTCCCGCGCCAGATAAGCATGCAAGGCCGCGACCACCTGGGCACCCTCGCCGACAGCCGCCGCGACGCGCTTGACCGAGCCGCAGCGCACGTCACCGATGGCGAACACCCCGCCGCGGCTGGTCTCCATCAGGCCGTGCGCCGTTCCAAGCTCCGACCCGGTGCGAATGAACCCCTTGGCGTCCAGCGCCACATTGCATTGCGCGAGCCAGTCGGTGTTCGGGTCGGCGCCGATGAACAGGAAGAGATGGCGGATCGGGCGCGTCGTTCCCTCGCCGCTGACGCGGTTGCGCCAACGCACGGTGGCAAGATTGCCCTCCTCGCCCTCCAGCGCCTCGATTTCGGTCTCGGTCAGCACCTCGATGTTCGGCTGCGCCTTGATGCGCTCGATCAGGTAGCGCGACATGCTGGCATCGAGGCTGCCGCCCCGCGCCAGCAGCACCACTTTGCGCGCATGGCTGGCTAGGTAGACGGCCGCCTGCCCAGCCGAATTGCCGGCGCCGACCAGCGCCACCTCCTGGCCGGCGCAAAGCCGTGCTTCGATGGGCGAGGCCCAATAGTGCACGGACGTTCCCTCGAACCGCGACAGGTTGGCGACATCGAGGCGGCGGTAGCGCGCGCCGCTGGCGATCACCACGCTGCGCGTCCGCACGGTCTCGCCATCGCCGACGTCGAGCAGGTAACGGGCACCCGACATGTCGGGCGCGGCGCTCAACAGCTTGGCCTCGTCGGGGATCACCATTTCGACGCCGAACTTCTGCGCCTGATTGTAGGCGCGCGCCATCAGCGCCATGCCCGTAATGCCGGTCGGGAAGCCGAGATAGTTCTCGATGCGCGAGGAGGCGCCGGCCTGGCCGCCGAAGGCACGGCAATCGAGCACGATTGTCGACAGCCCTTCGGACGCCGCGTAGACCGCCGCGGCCAGCCCGGCCGGCCCGGCGCCGACAATGGCCACGTCATACACTGTATCGGCATCGATCGGCCTGACCAGGCCGATGCAGCGGGCGAGGTCCTTCTCGCCGGGGTTGAGCAGCAGCCTGCCGTTCGGACACAGCACCACCGGCAGATGATGCGGATCGACGTTGAAGCGCTCGACCAGGGTTTTCGCGCAGGGGTCGCTGCCGGAATCCAGCACCCGGTGCGGCTGGCCGCTGCGGGCCAGGAAGCCTTGCAGCCGCAACACGTCGGCATTGTCGAGCGGTCCGATGATGATGGGCCCGCTGGTGGCGCTTTCGAGCAGTCCGACACGGCGCAGGATCAGCGCCCGCATGATGCGCTCGCCGAGACTGGCCTCCTGTACTATCAGATCGCGCAGCCTCCGCGAGGGGATGACGAACGCCTCGACCGGCTCGGCGGCCTCGGCATTGACAAGCGAGGGGCGGGCCGAAAGCTGCGCCAACTCGCCGACGAAGCTGCCTGGACCGTGGGTGATGAGCGTTTCGCGCCGGCCGAGCCCGCCATCCTGGGTGATGTCAACGCTGCCCGACAGGACGACGATCAGGCCGGGCGCCACGTCGCCTGCCTTGACGATGTGCTCGCCGGCGGCATAGGCGCTGGCCTCGCCGAACCGGCGCATGCGATCGATGTCGGCCTCGGCCAGCGTCGGGAACGCCTGATCGCGACGGGTCGAGAAGATCGGGTTGGTGGCTTGCGACATGGCTGCGAGCGTAGCGCCTCGCCCGGACGGTTTGAAGCGGTTTGTTCAGCGCCTAGCCGGGAGGGGAGGTTGGTTGCTGGCCGCCAAGCCGTCGCGCCGCGATGACGAGATCGGGGAGACTTGAAACCAACGTCGCGATTCGCAGCCGAAGAACAATCGCCCCGGATTGACGCCGCATCTCAGGAGCCCGCCGTCTCCGGCAGCATGCGCTTGAGCACATCGTCCCTGCGGATGAAATGATGCCACAGCGCCGCCGCCGCATGCAGTCCGGCAAGGATGAGGATCAGGTTAGCGCACAGGCTGTGCATCTCCCTTATGAACCGGGCCGTGTCGCGGTCGGGCGCAACCGGAGCCGGAACGGTGAAGAGGCCGAAGAAACTCAGCGCGTCACCCCTGTACCAGGTGAGCAGGATGCCGAGGGCCGGAATGGCCATCAGCAGCGCGTAAAGCAGCAGGTGCGCGACCTTGGCCGCCCATCGTTCCAGCTCTGACATTTCCCCCGGCAACCCGGGCGTTCCCAGTGCCAGGCGCAGGCCGAGGCGGATCACCACCAGCGCGAACAGCAACATTCCGAACGAGATATGGAGCCACCAGACGAGCGCACGGCCGGGATCGCCGCGTGGAAAGAGGTCCGTCACATAAGTCAGGCCATAAAGGCCGATGACCAGCAGAAACACCGCCCAATGCATGGCCTTCTGCGCATTTGTGTAGGTGGGGTTCATCCGAGCCTTCCGATTTTTGCAGCGTTTCCAAACTAGCCGCGATCATGTCAAAGCTTTGTCGTGCCGAGCCCCTTTGGCCGTACTTGAACGACCAGCGGCGAGTATTGCCGGCGAGCATTGCAGGATCGGACGTGATCGCGGTCGGACGAACATTGGAACAGGGACCTGTCAGTTCGCTGACAGTCGGTGGCGGTCCGGCAACGACGCTTCAGACAAAGAAAAGCCCGGCGAACCGGGCGTTTTCTCTTAGGGTTTCTGAACCGTCGAACGATTCGAAACGGGAATTTGGTGCCCAGAAGAGGACTCGAACCTCCACTCCTTGCGGAACACGGACCTGAACCGTGCGCGTCTACCAATTCCGCCATCTGGGCTGGTGCGGGCTCAATAAGCGGGCAAGCGATTGCTGTCAACGCGCTTTTTTCAAACCCGCCAGCGGCTTGCCGGTTCAGCCCTCCAGCACTTCCTTCGAAGCCACGGTCGAATCGGCGTTGAGCGTGTAGATGACCGGCACGCCGGTGCCGAGCTCCAGCTTGACGATCTCCTCGCCGGACTTGCCGTCCAGCGCCATGATCAGCGCGCGCAGCGAATTGCCGTGCGCCGCCACCAGCACGGTGCCGCCGCGCAGCACATGCGGCTGCAGATCGTGCAGGTAGTAGGGCCAGACGCGGGCGCCGGTATCCTTCAGGCTCTCGCCGCCGGGCGGCGGCACGTCGTAGGAGCGCCGCCAGACATGCACCTGCTCCTCGCCCCATTTCTTGCGGGCATCGTCCTTGTTGAGGCCGGAGAGGTCGCCATAGTCGCGCTCGTTCAGCGCCTGGTCGCGGATGGTCTTCAAGTCGCTCTGACCAACGGCGTCGAGAATGTGCTGGCAGGTCTTCTGTGCCCGGGTCAGCGCCGAGGTGAAGGCGATGTCGAACTTCAGGCCGCGCGCCTTGAGCTTCTCACCGGCGGCCTTGGCTTCGGCGTGGCCCTGCTCGGTCAGATCGACGTCGCGCCAGCCGGTGAACAGGTTCTTCAGGTTCCATTCGCTCTGGCCGTGGCGGACGAGCACGAGAGTTCGCGACATGTTTGCTCCCTTTGGTTTTGGGGTTAGACGGTCTCAGGCGAGCCCAAGCACGTCCCGCATCGAATACAATCCCGGCTTCTTGCCACGCGCCCACAACGCCGCCTTGACGGCGCCGCGGGCGAAGATGGCGCGGTCCTCGGCATGGTGGGCGAGCGTGATGCGCTCGCCGGTGCCGGCCAGGATCACGCTGTGGTCGCCAACCACCGAGCCGCCGCGCAGCGTGGCGAAGCCGATCGTGCCGGTCTTGCGCACGCCTGTGTGGCCGTCGCGTGAACGCACATCATTGCCGGCCAGCGCCACGCCGCGCCCGGCGGCGGCGGCCTCACCCAGCAGCAGCGCGGTGCCCGAGGGCGCGTCGACCTTGTGCCTGTGGTGCATTTCGAGGATCTCGATGTCGAAATCGTCGGCGTCGAGTGCACGTGCCGCCTGTTCGACCAGCACCGCCAGGAGATTGACGCCGAGGCTCATATTGCCCGACTTGACGATCGTCGCGTGGCGCGCCGCCGCGGCGATTTTCGCGTCGTCGTCGGCCGAACATCCCGTTGTGCCGATGACATGGACGATGCGCGCCTGCGCCGCGTAGCCGGCGAATTCGACGCTCGAGGCCGGCGTGGTGAAATCGAGCACGCCATCGGCCTTGGCGAAGACCGGCAGCGGATCATTGCCGATCGCCACGTCGATGCGGCCGATGCCCGCGAGTTCGCCGGCATCCTTGCCCAGATGAGGCGAATCCGCGCGCTCGACCGCGCCGATGACCCGGGCGCCCGGAATGGTGTGGATGGCGCGGATCAGCGTCTGGCCCATGCGGCCGGCAGCACCCACCACCACAAGGCCCATATCGGTTGCCGGCTTGTCGTTTGCTGACGTCTCGCTCATGCCGTGCTCCCGGCGATGCTTTGGGTTTCGATGTCGTGAACCGAAGTCTGGATCGGCGCGCTGTCGTCGACAAGCCCTAGGCCCTTGACGCCCTGTATCCGGTGGAAACGGGCATAGACGCTGTGCGGATCGGCCATCAGCGAGGCGTGCGTGCCCTCTTCGACCAAATGGCCCTGTTCGAGCACGATGATGTGGTCGGCATTGACCACCGTCGACAGGCGGTGCGCGATGACGATGGTGGTGCGCCCTTCCATGACCTTGGTCAGCGCCTGCTGGACACGGGCTTCGGCCTCGTTGTCGAGCGCCGAGGTCGCCTCGTCGAGCAACAGGATCGGCGCCTGCCGCACGATGGCGCGGGCGATCGACACGCGCTGGCGCTGGCCGCCCGAGAGCGTCGCGCCGTTCTCGCCGACCGGCGTGTCATAGCCTTGCGGCTGCTGGCGGATGAACCCGTCGGCCGCCGCCTGCTTCGCCGCCTCCTCGATCTCGGCATCGGTCGCGGAGGGGCGGCCGTAGCGGATGTTGTCGCGGATGGTGCCTTCGAACAGATAGGGCGCCTGCGAAACATAAGCGATGGAACCGCGCAGCGACTGTTTGGTGACCTTGGAAATGTCCTGGCCGTCGATCTCGATCGTGCCGGACTCGATATCGTAGAAGCGCTGCAGCAGCGCCACCAGTGTCGTCTTGCCGGCCCCGGAGGCGCCGACGATGGCGGTCATCTTGCCGGCGGCGGCGACGAAGCTCAGGGCCTGCAGGACCGGCATGTCCTCGACATAGCGGAAGGACACGTTGTTGAACCGCACTTCGCCCGTGGTGAAATGCGCCTCGGTGGCATCGGGCGCGTCGCCCTGCTGCGGCTCGAGATCGAGCAGCTCGTAGATCATGCGCGCATTGACCAGCGCCCGCTCCATGCCGACCTGCATGCGCGCCAGGCGTCGCGCCGGGTCATAGGCCAGGATCAGCGCGGTGATGAACGAGAAGACCGCGCCCGGCGGCTGACCAAGAACGAGTGCCCGGTAACCGGAATAGGCGATGACGGAGGTGACGGCGAGGCCGGCAAGCATGTCGGAAATCGGCGCCAGCCGTTCAGACACGCGGGCGATCTTGTTGTTGCGCTGCTCGGCCGTGTCGGCCATGGCGCCGATGTGGCGCGCAAGCGCGTCCTCCATGGTGAAAGCCTTGACGATGGCGATGCCTTGCGTGGCTTCCTGCACGGCCCCGATCAGCCGGGAATTGATCAGCACGGATTCCCGGGTGATGCGCCGCACGCGACGGGTGAGATAGACAACGGCCCAGATCAGCGGCGGTCCGATCAGCAGCGAACTGAGCGACAGCACCGGATCCTGATAGACCATGACGCCGACAAGGCCGACCAGCGTGACCGCGTCACGGCTGATGGATGTCAGGGTCAACGACAACAGGTCGCGGATGCCGCCGACGTTTTCATTGACCTGCGCCGCCAGCCGGCCTGAACGCGTGTCGTTGAAGAAGCCGACACCGAGCTTCATCAGATGGTCGAAGATGCGCTTCTGGTAGCGCGCCACCAGATTGTTGCCGATCTTGGCCAGCGCGACCGCCTGGCCATAGCCGGCGAAGCCGCGCAGCAGGAAAGCCGCCATGAAGCCGGCGCAGATCCATACGATCGCGTCGCCACGCCGTTCGTAGAAGATCTGGTTGACCATCGGGGCCATGATCCAGGCGGTGAAGGCGGTCGTACCCGAAACGATCAGCGAGCACGCGATGACCATGGCATAGGTCCAGCGGTAGTCACGGCTGTTTTCCGCGAGAATGCGGCGGAGCACCGCTGTGACCTGACCGGGAGTGGCCTTCTGCTTGTTTGGAGCTTGAAAAGTCAAATCGGGAGCTTCGTGGTTTTCCGCCTGGGCCGGGCTGCAATTCGGCACTCCTCTTAGCGCCATGCGGCCGGCTTGCCTATGCCCGCGGCTGATTAACTTCGTCGCGGGCAGCGCGTTCTCGAGGCGATGCCACTAGGCCTGCCAGCGCCGGCCCTCCGTCTGAACGCCGAACAGCGACGGGTTCCTGGCATAGGCGGCAAGGCCGAGAAGTGCCGCCAGCGGATGGGTGATGACATAGACAGGCATGGAGCGCATCAATTCGCTGTGCGGCGCCTTGTCCTCGAAGGCGGCGCGGAAATTGCCGGCCTTCAGCGCCGGCACGATTTTCTGCGCGATGCCGCCGGTGAGGAACACGCCGCCACGGCTCATGAACACCATTGCGAGATCGCCGGCCGTGCGGCCTAGGCAGGTGACGAACATCGACAGCGCTTCCTCGGCGACCGGATCGGTCTTGGCCAGCGCCGCCGCCGTGATCTCCGCCGGCGTGGTGAAGGGCGCCGGTTTGCCGTCCGCCCTGGCCACCGCCCGGTAGGCATTGACGAGGCCACGCCCACTCAGGATCTGCTCGCCCGAAATGCGGCCCTCGAGCTTCTCGATATGCGGGAACACCTCGAAATCGCGGGGTGAGCGCGGGCCGATATCCATGTGGCCGCCCTCGCCCGGCACCGGGATCCAATGGTGCAGCGCGTAGACCAGGCCGGCAACGCCGAGCCCGGTTCCCGGACCAAGAACGACGCGTCCGGCATTTGGCTCAGGCGTGCCGCCGCCAATCTTTTCCATGTGCTCTTCGCCCAGCGCCACGACGGCCAGCGCCTGTGCCTCGAAATCGTTGAGCACGACGATGTC
The DNA here is from genome assembly GCF_006658505.1 of Mesorhizobium sp. B2-4-15. Taxonomy (GTDB): domain Bacteria; phylum Pseudomonadota; class Alphaproteobacteria; order Rhizobiales; family Rhizobiaceae; genus Mesorhizobium. The sequence continues at coordinate 53,375 of NZ_VFUZ01000019.1, read as the reverse complement.
GCTCAGCCCGAGGCTCGAAAACATCTGCCTCGGTTTGACGATCCACGGGCAGTTGGTGAGCTCGATCTCGTCGCCGTCGACGGGGCCGGCCACCGCCAGAACCGCCGAATTCGGGCGAATGGATGAGCGGTCGAGCACGGCCGCCTGGATCGCCTCGTCGATGGTGTTGTAATTGGCGGTCTGGACGATGGTCGGCTCGCCGGCCTCGGAATTGGCGTCGAGCACGATCGAGAAGCGCGCATTGGTGCCGCCAATGTCACCGATCAGGATCGGAAACCGCAACGACGTGTCGATATCGCTTACGCTTGGCATGCTCTCGTCCGTCTCCGGCGCCCCTGACGGCATGTGCCGTTCTCCGTTGACTAGCGCATGAGTTTGAAAAGGGAAACGGTTTTCGAACCCGGCAATGCGCTGAGAGAGTTTCTGCGGCCAAACAGCCACTCTTTCGCGGAAAACGGCACCCTAAACCGATTGAGCGACGCGACAATCAGTTCGCGGGCGGTCGTGGCCGTGGCACCGGCACGCCGACCTCGGGGGTCGTGAAAGCGTTCACCGCGCCTGACAAGCCGGCCGTGCCGCTGGCCGTGGTGGCGGGCGGTGAAGGCGCTTCCGGTTCGGGCGCCGCGACCGCGACGGCGCCGCCGCGGTAGGTCGCCGCCTCGGCCGATTCCGGCCCCGGCGCGTCGAGCACGAACTGGCATTGCTTGGGCAGGTTCGCCATCGTCATCAGGTCGCGGGCTTTCGGCGCATCCGGATTCTTGTTGGGCCGCCATGGCTCCTGCGTGAACCACCAGGCCAATGGCTTGCCGCAGCCGTCGTCGGCCGGCGCCGCTTCCTGCCCCTTGCAAGCGGGCGAGCCCGGTTGGCAGCCGATGCGGATGTGGAAGTGGTAGTCGTGGCCCCAGAACGGCCTGATCTTGCGCAGCCAGGAGCGGTCACCGGTAACGGTGTCGCAGAGTTTCTTCTTGATGCCCGGATTGACCAGGATGCGCTCGACTTCCGGGTAGCTCGCGGCGCGCTTCAAAAGCCGCGTATGCATCGGCTTCCACAGCGCGTCGTTCACCAGATGGGTCTTTTCATCGACCATCAAGGTGGCGCTGATATTCTCGCGCTCGCTGGTGGTGAGCTTGCGGTCCGGCATCGGCGTCAGCCAGATGTCGGCGTCAAGGCCGATCTGGTGCGAGGCATGGCCGCTCAGCATCGGGCCGCCGCGCGGCTGCGAAATGTCGCCGATCAACAGGCCCGGCCAGCCGTCGGACGCCGCGTCGCGCGACAATTTCTCGATCAGCGCGATCATCGCCGGATGGCCCCAGCGGCGGTTGCGCGACGGCCGCATCACCTCCCAGTGCATGCCGTCCATGGGCAGCGCGACGCCGCCGGCAAAGCAGCCCTTGGAATAGAAGCCGAAGGATTGCGGGGCGGTCACTGTGGGCAGTTTCTCGGCGCCGAACAGGTCTTTCGCGCGCTCCTCGGCGAAGGCCGGTTTCACGGTGAGGGCCGTCAGGACAAGCAAGCCAAACGCAGCCGCCAGCAGTGATTTTTTGCCCAGGGACGACCGCGTCGCTGTCTTCATGAAACCGGATCCCACCACATCCCAAGCCCGAATCATAGCACGCCGCGCTCGGGGTTTCGATCGCTCTACCTCTTGGCGCAATTCCGGACGGAAAACCGTTTTCACACTTTTCCTGGAATTGCCCTAGCCCTTCATCAGGCTGCGCGGCTCGCCGTCGCGCCAGTCGCCGCTTGCCCACATATGGTCGAAGGCGGCGCGGTAATCGGGAAAACGAAAGCGGTAGCCAGCCGCCTTGATCGCCGCATTGGCGACGCGCTTGTTCTCGCCATAGAAGGACCGCGCCATGGGCGAAAGTTGGGCGGTCTCGAAGGGAATTTCGGGCGGCGGCTCGATACCCATCAGCGAAGCAGCATAGGCGACGACATCCTGCGGCGGCGCCGGCAGGTCGTCGGTGACGTTGAAGATGCCCCCTTTGCCGGCTTCGATCAGCTGCCACAGCGCGCCGGCAATGTCGTCGCAATGGATGCGGTTGAACACCTGGTCCGGCTTGACCAGCCGCCTGGCGGTGCCGTTTTCCAGGTTGACCAGCGCGTTGCGGCCCGGGCCATAAATGCCGGACAGTCGCAGGATCGCAACGGGCCGACTGATCTCCTTGCCCAGTTGCAGCCAGTCCTGCTCGGCCGCCACCCGCATCACCGAGCGCTTCGATACCGGGCGGCAGGCTGCCGTTTCATCGACCCAGGCCCCGCCATGATCGCCATAGACGCCGACCGTGGAGAGATAGCCGATCCATTGCAGCGCGGGCATTCGGGCGATTGCCACGCGGGCGGCTTTCAATATGGGATCGCCGTCCGCTTCCGGCGCGATCGAAATCACCAGATGCGTGGTTTTCTCCAGCGCCTCTGCGATTTCAGCGGTCAAGACGCCATCGAACAACAGCGGGACGATGCCGGCCTGGCGCAGCGCTTCGAATTTATCGGCCGAGCGCGTCGTGCCGATAATCGTGGCTGTCCCGGTGTCGGCGCTTGGGTCATCGGAAACAAGATTCTTACGAACTGGGACCCCCACCCTAACCCTCCCCACAAGGGGGAGGGAATGCTGCCGCGCGCAATTTTCCATAAGGTCAGGCGAGTCTGAGGTCGGCACCGACAGAAATCCCCCTCCCCCTTGTTGGGAGGGGTTAGGGGTGGGGGTATTCGTAGGGCGCAACCCTTGCGTGCCGGCGCGGGCAAAAGCCTTGCCCGAATAGCCGGCGCCAAAGATGAAGATCCGCTGTTCGCTCATGCCTGAGTCCCGTGTGGCCGCGCCAGACGCCATTCGTCGCGCACGGCGCCATCGCTTTCCGTCTTCAGGCCGGTTGCGGCCCGCTCGGAATATTCGGCCTCGGAGACAAGCCGCGCCAGCGCCCATATTGCCGCGCCCCGCACCAGTGGCGAGGCATCGCCGAGCAGCGCGCGCACGGGGCCGGCAAGTGCGGCCTCACCTGAATTGCCGGCGGCGATCAGCACGTTGCGGACGAACCGGTCGCGGCCGATGCGCTTTACCGGAGAACCGGAGAAGAAGGCGCGGAACGCCGCATCGTCCAGTTCGAGCAGTTCGGCGAGCGGCGGCTCGCGCAGATCGTCGCGGGCGGCGAGCTTGGCCTCCGAAGCCGCGCGGGCGAACTTGTTCCACGGGCAAGCGGCGAGGCAGTCGTCGCAGCCATAGATGCGGTTGCCGATCGCCTCGCGGAATTCGTGCGGGATCGGCCCCTTGTTCTCGATGGTGAGATAGGAGATGCAGCGCCGCGCATCGAGCCGGTAGGGCGCCGGGAAGGCGTCGGTCGGGCAGGCGTCGAGGCAGGCGCGGCAGGAGCCGCAATGGTCTGTTTCAGCCCGGTCCGGTGCGAGTTCGGCCGTGGTGAAGATGGTGCCAAGGAATAGCCAGGAGCCGTGTTGGCGGCTGACCAGATTGGTGTGCTTGCCCTGCCAGCCGAGCCCGGCGGCCTCCGCCAGCGGCTTTTCCATGACCGGCGCGGTGTCGACGAAGACCTTCACGTCGCCGCCGGCGCGCGCCACGATCTTCCCAGCGATTTCCTTCAGCCGGCCCTTCATCACCTCGTGATAGTCGCGGTTCCTGGCATAGACGGAGATGGCGCCCCGATCGCGCTTGGCCAGCACGTCGCGCGGATCATGATCCGGGCCGTAATTCATCGCCAGCACGATGATCGAGCGCACTTCGGGCCAAAGCGTCGAAGGCTCGCTGCGCCGTTGCAAAGTCTCGGCGATCCAATTCATCGAGCCGTGAAAACCGTCCGCGACGAACTCGGCAAGGCGTGCTGGCGCCAGCGGGATGGCATTTGGAGTGGTGACCGCGACGGCATCGAAGCCGGCGCGCCGCGCCTCGCGGTCGATCAGCGCACGCAGGGGTTCTTTCCTAGAAATCGAGGTCCGCATAATGCGACACCGGTGACAGGCCGCGCACGCGATCGGTCAGGAGCGGCCGGAAGGAGGGCCGCGACTTCACGCGCGTATACCATTCGCGCGCCGCGGCGTGTTCGCGCCAGTCGATCTCGCCGAGATAGTCGAGCACCGAAAGCGTCGCGGCCGCCGCGAGATCGGCATAGGTGACCCTGCCGCCGGCCAGCCAATGGCGGGTCCCGGCCAGCCAGTTGGTGTATTTCATGTGCTGGCGGATGTTGGCGCGCGCCGCACGGATCGCGCCCGAATCCGGTGACCCGCCGCCCGCCGTTTCCGGCATGATCGGCTTCAGCACGCGCTCGCGCACCAGATGCCGGGTGATCTCGCTTTCGGCCTTGTTCAGGTACCAGTCGATCAGCCGGCGGATTTCGGCGCGCTGCATCGGGTCCTCGGCAAACAGCCGCTTGTCGCGCTTGAGGACGCCGCGCGTCTCATCGAGATATTCCGAGATCACCGTCGCGCCGACGATCGGCACGTCGCCTTCGGCCAGCAGGATCGGCAAGGTGCCGGCCGGGTTCAGCGCCAAAAACTCCTTGCGCCGCGTCCAAGGCTTTTCCTCGATCAACGCCAGCTCCTCGCCGTACTCGCCGAAGGCGAGGCGGACAAAGCGGCAGGTTGCGAACATGGGATGGTGGAAAAGCGTCAGCATGGTTCCGCGATGATAGGGCGCACTGGCGAATCGCCGGCTGCGCCGGTAAGTCTTGGCGGCCCGCAATTCGGGCCGTCACGGTGCTGCGACCTATAGGGGGACTTCGGCGCCATGACAAGCAAGCCCTGTTCTCTCGCCGTCTTCCCCAATGCCGAGGTAGAAATGGAAAGCCAGACCATCGTCGAAGCCCTGCTGCTCGGCCTGCTGGAAGGGTTGACCGAATTCATTCCGGTGTCCTCGACCGGCCATATCCTGCTCGCGGGGCATTTCCTCGGTTTCAATTCCACCGGCAAGGCCTTCGAGATCCTGATCCAGCTCGGTGCCATCCTGGCCATCCTCAGCGTCTATTTCCGGCGCCTGTGGCAGATGCTGCTCGACCTGCCGCATGACCGGCTGACGCGGCATTTCGTCATCGGCATCCTCATCGCCTTCCTGCCGGCCGCGATCATCGGCGCGCTGGCGCACGATTTCATCAAGACGGTGCTGTTCGAATCGCCGAGGCTGATCTGCATCATGCTGATCATCGGCGGCGTCATCCTTTTGGCCGTCGACCGCATGAATCTCAAACCGGTCTATCGCGACGTCGAACGCTTCCCGACCCGGCTTTACCTGCAGATCGGGTTGTTCCAGTGCCTGTCGCTGATCCCGGGCACCTCGCGCTCGGGTTCGACCATCGTCGGCGCGCTGCTCCTGGGCGTCGACAAGCGGGCGGCGGCGGAGTTTTCTTTCTTCCTCGCCATTCCGACCATGGTCGGTGCCTTCGCCTTCGACCTGTTCAAGAACCGCAACGTGCTGTCGTCAGCCGACCTGCCTATCATCGCCATCGGCTTCGTCGCCGCCTTCGTCACGGCGCTGTTCGTGGTGCGCTTCCTGCTCGATTACGTTTCGCGCAACGGCTATTCGCTGTTCGGCTGGTGGCGGCTGGTGGTGGGCATCGTCGGGCTGCTGGCGTTGATGATCTGGGGGTGAGGAGCGATCCGCGAAGCGGACAGGAAGCCAATTGCTTGGCTTCCTGAGCGACGAACGCCCTGAGCCAGCGAAGGGCGAGCAACGCTCGTAGGTGGCTCCCTCTAACTGTTTGTTTTGACGCAATCCCGGACGGAAAACCGCTACGCACTTTTCCTGGATGGCCCTCAATTCCGCCCATAAAACGCGTTCTCGACATGCACCGGCCAGCGCCAAGGCAGCACCGCGACCATGTCGAAGCGCATCGACAGCCTGCCATAGTCGGACTGGCGCGAGAGCCAGATGTCGGCGGCCGCCTCGATGCGGCGCTCCGATTCATGGCCGATCGCCTCCATGGCTTCCATCAGCGTGCGGCGGGCCTTGACCTCTACGAACAGCACCAGGTCGCCGCGCCGCGCGATCAGGTCGATCTCGCCGAAGCGGGTGCGATGGCGGCGCGCCAGGATCCTGTAGCCCTTCAGCAGCAGGGCGGCGGCCGCCAGCCATTCGCCGCGATGGCCGCGCCGATAGGCTTTCTGGCGGCTGGCGCTCGGGCGCTCAGCCATCGGCATGGGCATCCCTAAGCTCCAGCAGCCGCCGGTAGAGCATCTGTTTCTGGCCGCCGGTCATCTTCGCGGCTTCCGCCGCGGCCTTTGAGGCCGGCATTTCGGCGGCGAGCGAGAGCAGCAGGCGGTCGATGTCCTCGGGCTCGTCAGCCTTGGCCTCGGCGGGGCCGACGCAGACGACGATCTCGCCCTTCGGCGTGTCGGCCGCCGCGTAGTGATCGGCCAGCGCCCTCAGCGTGCCGATGCGCATTTCCTCGAAAGTCTTGGTCAATTCCCGGCCAATCGCGGCTTTGCGTTCGCCGCCAAGCGCTTCGGCCATGGCGCCGAGCGACTCGGCCAGCCGGCGCGGCGATTCGAAGAAGATCAGCGTCGCCGGCACGGCCCTCAGCGCTTCCAGCCGCGTCAGCCGCTGCCCTGATTTCACCGGCAGGAAGCCGGCGAACAGGAAGGCATCCGATGGCAGGCCGGATGCCGTGAGTGCTGCAAGCGGCGCGGACGGACCGGGGATCGGCACGACGCGGATGCCATGGTCGAGCGCCTGGCCGACCAGTCTGTAGCCGGGGTCGGAAACGAGCGGCGTGCCGGCGTCGGAAATCAGCGCGACGCTCTGGCCGCTCTCAAGGGCTGCGATCAGCTTCGGCCCGGCCTCGCCGGCATTGTGCTCGTGATAGGCGGTGGTGCGGCGGCGAATGCCGTAACGGTCGAGCAGCACGCGCGACACCCGCGTGTCCTCGCAGGCGATGATGTCGGCGGCGGCCAGCGTCTCCAGCGCGCGCAGCGTGATGTCGGCAAGGTTGCCGATCGGCGTCGCCACCAGATAGAGCGCCGGCTCGAGCGGACGGGCCGCGATCTCGGTCTGCCCGACCACATAGCTGCGCTTGCCCATCTCGCCAGTCAATGATGCCGTCTCCGTTCAGCCCTGTTTGGCCTGCCAAAATCATACTTGGCATGGCTGGCGCGGGCTTGCAAAACTCACGTCGATGTAAGGTAGCCGCCATTCCTTCGCCACAGTAGGGAACGAAACCGGATTTGGCGGATTTAGCCCCTGATTCCCAAGGGAGGACAGGATGGATTGCCTGATGATACAGGACGTTTTCGCGCCCTACTATGCCGGCCGCAAAAGCGCCTCCCCGACCAGGGACAAGCGCCTGCCTGCCGAAGACGAAGCCAGCCTGAGCAAGCGGGCCGCCGGGGCCTTGCCGACAGACGCCAGGCATTCCAACGACAAACCAGACAGCACGACGGAGCACTGACCGAACGATGCCCAATCGCTTCGATATTTTCATCACCCGTCTTGAAACGAAAAGCGCCAGAGAGGGCGTGCCCCCGCATCCGATAGGCGACCAGCACCGCGCCCGCCGCGACAAGGCCGACGCCAAGCCGGTTCGCGCTGGGGAGTCGCACGCCGAAAAAGAGCGCGCCAAACACCGCCACAAGCACGACGCCTGAATAACCTTCGCGGTGAGCGCGAAGACCGCCTAACTTCGTCGTCCTAGGGCGAAGCAAGGAGCGCAGCGACGCGGCGCAGACCCTGGGATCCATGCCATGACATCAATGCGTTGCAACGGTGCAGAAATCTGGCCCGTCGCATCCCTCGACAAGGGTCGCGGCATGGATCCTCGGGTCAAGCCCGAGGATGACGAAGACACCTATGATCGGCCGCCCCATTTCTTCAGCCGAGATACCGCGGCACCTTGCCCTCCAGAATCCGCACCAGCTCCGGATCCATGAATTCATAATTGTCCGGGATGTCGAGGCAGATGACCCTGGCCTTCTTCAGGCTGGACTTGAATTTCTTCTGCAACTTGGCGCGGTGCGCCTTTTCCATGACGAAGATGATATCGGCCCATGCGACGAGTTCATGCGTCAGCGGCGTATCGGCATCGTGATTGGTGCCCGCCGATTCAACCTCGATATCCCCGCGCTTGGAAAACACCTGCTCGGCGGTCGGGCTGCGCAGGCGATTTTGGCTGCAGACGAAGAGGACGTTCTTCACCGGGACATTCTCTGATCTTGTCCGAAAACCGGTTCCCACTTTTCGGGATCATGTCCTACCGCGCCAGATCGGCCACCACGGCATCCAGCACGATCATGCCGGCCGGCGTGGCGCGCAGCCGGGAATTGCCGATCGGCGCCACCAGCCCCTCGCCCTGCAGCACCGACAGCCGCGCGCTCGACAGGCCGCGCCCGGAGAACGCCTCGTAGCGCGACAGGTCGATGCCTTCGGCGAGCCTCAGCCCCATCAGCAGGAATTCGTCGGCCTCTTCCGAGCGGGTCAGCACCTCGCCCCCGGTGACGCCATGGCCCTTGGCCTCGACCAGATTGGCCCAGGTTTCCGGCATCCTTTCGGCGATGGTCACGATCCGGCGGCCATTCTCGACGAAGCGGCCATGCGCTCCGGGGCCGACGCCGACATATTCGCCATAGCGCCAGTAGGTCAGATTATGCCGGCTTTCGGCGCCCGGCCGAGCGTGGTTGGAAATCTCGTAGGCGGGCAAACCATGCGCCGTGGTGATCTCCTGCGTCAACGCGTAGAGATCGGCGGCATGGTCGTTGTCGGGAATGATGAATTTCTTCGCCGCGTGCAGCGCGTGGAAGGGCGTGCCTTCCTCGATGGTCAATTGATAGAGCGACAGATGGTCGGCGGCATGGCCGATCGCTTGTTCGAGCTCGTATGCCCAAGCCTCCGGCGTCTGTCCGGGCCGGGCATAGATCAGGTCGAAGGACAGGCGCGGAAAGATTTCTCTGGCCAGGCCGATCGCATGCAGTGCTTCCTCGACATTGTGCAGCCGGCCGAGGAAACGCAAATCCCTGTCGTTCAGCGCCTGCACGCCGAGCGAGACGCGATTGACGCCGGCGGTGCGGTAGCCACGGAAACGCTCGGCCTCGACCGAGGACGGATTGGCCTCCAGCGTCACCTCGATGCCTTCCGGCACCGTCCAGTTCTTCGCCACGGCATCCAGAACCCTGCCCACCGTCTCGGGCTTCATCAGCGACGGCGTGCCGCCGCCGAGGAAAATGCTGGTCACCTCATGCGAGCCGGTGCGCTGACGCATCGTTGCCAGCTCCGCCTCGAAGGCGACGGCGAAGCGCTCCTGATCCACCGGCTGGTGGCGGACATGGCTGTTGAAGTCGCAATAGGGGCATTTGGCCGCGCAGAACGGCCAGTGGACATAGACGCCGAAACCGGGCGTCCGGTCGAGCGGCATGCTCATGCCGGTTCCGATCATTGCGCGCCCAGCCTGGCACGGGCGAATTTCTGGAAAGCCCGGGCGCGGTGCGACAGGGCGGTCGTCTGGCCAGGCTTCCAGCCGTGTTTTTCCTCGGCGCTCATCTCGCCAAAGGTTTTCTCGAAGCCATTGGGCAGGAACACCGGATCGTAGCCGAAGCCGAGCTCGCCGCGCGGCGGCCAGACCAGCGTGCCTTCGACCTCGCCGCGATAATATTCCGCCTCGCCATCAGGAAAGGCCAGACAAATGACGGCGACGAAGCGGCCCGTGCGCTGTGCCGCCTCGGCCGCGCCGACTTCCTGCAACGCCACTTCCGTGCGCTGCATGGCCATGCCGAAATCGCGAGATCCCTCAGGGGTTTCGGCCCAGTTTGCGGTGTAGACGCCCGGCGCGCCGTCGAGCGCGTCGACGCAGAGGCCAGAATCGTCCGACAGCGCCGGCAGGCCGGTCGCCTTTGCGGCGGCCAGCGCCTTGATGTAGGCGTTCTCCTCGAAGGTGGTGCCGGTTTCGTCAGGCTCGGCCAGGCCATAGTCCTTGGCCGACTTCGCTTCGAAGCCGAACGGCTCCATCAGATCGGCGAATTCGCGCAGCTTGCCGGCATTGTGGCTGGCAACGACGATCTTCTTGCCGTCAAGCGTATGAACAGTTGGCGAATGCATCAAAGGCCCCAGATTCTTGGCTCGGCGAACTCGATCGAATTGCCCGAGGGGTCGCGTATATAGATCGAACGGCCACCTTGCGGCCATTCGAATTCGCTTTCGATGGCAATGTTTTTCGCCTCGAGATGCGCTCTCCAGCGGATGATCTCGTCGGCGGTTGCCGCGAAGCAGAGATGACCTTCGCCGACCGTGCCGTGCGGCGGCACTTTCAGCTTGGCATCGGGCGACGGCGGGATCCTGGTCGCCTCGGCGTTGAAGATGAGCAGCACGCCCGGTCCGCAGCGGAAGAAGAGGTGGCGGCCGTCGACCTTGCCGAGCAGGTCAAGGCCGAGGATATCGGTGTAGAAGGCTTCGGCGGCGGCCAGGTCGGTGACGTAGAGGGCCGATTCCAAGATCGCGGAGGGTGTCACGAGGCGCCCCCCTCTGGCCTGCCGGACCCGGCCCTACGCTGTCGCTCCGGGCGTTTGTTGTTCGGAAAGCCAAGCAATTGGCTTCCCGTCCGCTGCGCGGACCACTCCTCACCCCCCTCAAGGGAGGAGATCAGCGGTATTGACTGCTTCCGCCAATTTTCAACGTTGACGGGTAGGCACGGCCAGCGAAACTGCCAATCTCCCCCCTTGCGGGGGAGATGTCCGGCAGGACAGAGGGGGGTGGGAAGGATCGCCAACCTTAATCGTCCAAAAATCTTACGCCACCGCCATCTGCTGCAAACTCACCAGCCGCGAAATACCTTTCTTGGCCAAGCCCATCAGGGCGGCGAACTGGTCCTCGGAGAAAGGCTCGCCCTCGGCGGTGCCCTGGATCTCGACGATGCCGCCCTTGCCGGTCATGACGAAATTGGCGTCGGTGCCGGCCGAGGAATCCTCGAGATAGTCGAGATCTATGACCGGCTGGCCGTCATGGATGCCGCAGGAAATCGCCGCGACATGGTCCTTCAGCACCTTCGAGACACTGGCCATCTGCCGGGCTTCCATCCAGCGCAGGCAGTCGTACAGCGCCACCCAGCCGCCGGTGATCGAGGCGGTGCGGGTGCCGCCATCGGCCTGGATGACGTCGCAGTCGACGGTGATCTGCTGTTCGCCCAGCGCCTGCAAATCGACCACGGCGCGCAATGAACGGCCGATCAGGCGCTGGATCTCCAGCGTGCGGCCGCCTTGCTTGCCGGCGGAGGCTTCGCGGCGCATGCGCTCGCCGGTGGAGCGCGGCAGCATGCCGTATTCGGCCGTCACCCAGCCCTTGCCCGAATTGCGCATCCAGCCGGGAACCTTCTCCTCGAGGCTTGCCGTGCACAGCACATGGGTGTCGCCGAACTTCACCAGGCACGAGCCTTCGGCGTGCTTGGAGACGCCGCGCTCGAAGGAGATGGCGCGCATTTCGTCGAATTGGCGTTTGGAGGGGCGCATTCGGCCTGCCTTCTGTCAGTTTTTTGAAATCGTGGCCGGCTTTTAGACGCATGGGGGGCAGCACGCAAAGGAAAACGGACCGGGTGATCCGACACAGACACCGGGTTGCGCGCGCCGCGCCGAAGTCTATATCCTCGACAAGGAGGTTTTTGGCCGAATGACCAAGGCAATCGATCCCGGTTCGCAAACGCTTGCGCTTCAATCACTCGACATGCGCTCACGCGACATCTTCCGGCGCATCGTCGATTCCTATCTCAGGGACGGCGAGCCCGTGGGCTCGCGCAGCCTGTCGCGCATCCTGCCCTCCTCGCTGTCGCCGGCCACCATCCGCAATGTGATGAGCGACCTCGAACATCTCGGGCTGATCTACGCGCCGCACATCTCGGCCGGCCGCTTGCCGACGCAAGCCGGCCTGCGCTTCTTCGTCGACGCCTTCATGGAGCTTGGCGACCTCTCCGACGAGGAGCGCCGCACCATCGAGGCACAGGTGCGGGCATCGGGCTCGGGCGCGACGCTGGAGCAGATGCTGACCGAGGCCAGCCAGATGCTGTCGGGCATGTCGCGCGGCGCCGGCCTGGTGCTGGCCGCCAAGAACGAGGTGGCGCTGAAGCACATCGAGTTCATCCAGCTGGAGCCGACCAAGGCGCTTGCCGTGCTGGTTTCGCAGAATGGCGACGTCGAGAACCGTGTCGTCGAGCTGCCGGCAGGCATCACCGTCTCGCAACTGCACGAAGCCTCGAATTTCCTCAACGCGCATATTCGCGGGCGCACGCTGGCCGAGGCGCGCACCGAGATCGCACGCATCAAGGAAGAGACCAAGGCAGCTCTCGACACGCTGTCGCAGGACCTCGTCGAGAAGGGCCTGGCGGTATGGGCGGGCGCGGAAAGCGGTCTGCCGGCGCGGCTTATCGTGCGCGGCCGCGCCAATCTGCTCGAAAACGTCACCGCGCAGGCCGACATCGAACTGCTGCGGCATCTTTTCGAGGATATGGAGACGCAGGACGGGTTGATCCAGCTGCTCGACCTTGCCGAGCAGGGATCGGGCGTACGCATCTTCATCGGCTCGGAGAACAAGCTGTTTTCGCTGTCGGGCTCATCGCTGGTGGTCGCGCCCTACCGGGACAAGGATGCCCGCGTGGTCGGCGCGCTCGGCGTCATCGGCCCGACCCGGCTGAATTATGCCCGCATCGTGCCGATGGTCGACTATACCGCGCAGTTAATTTCCCGCATGCTGCGGTAAGGTATTTCGGCCCGACCTGACCGGGATGTCGACGCACTTTCGAGTGCGATACCGAACGAACAGGCCGCAAGGAGAAAAACAATGGCGCTCGAATCGTTCAAGGCCCAGATCAGCCTGCTGCTGGAGGAGATGGTCAACCAGCCGGAAGACGCGCATGAAGTGCAGGAGCAGCTGCGCGAAAAACTGCGCGAGATGCGCGCCATGGGCCTGCCGCTGCCGGCCGATCTCGTCGAACTGGAAAGGCGCCTCGACAGCGACCTCGACGCCACGGAGGCCTGACCGCCGCTCGCGCCGCTTCAACTCGGCGTGTGGCGTGGAACAATCGCGATGGTCAGCCGTTGCCGCTGGCCGTGGCAACCGATTGCCGACACGTTGCGGAGGATCCCATGATCCGATTTGCTTCAATGGCCGCCATCCCGGTTGGCCTTGTGATTGCCAGTTCGGTCCTGGCCGCCGACCAACCCGTCCTAAGAGGCGCCGCCGCCTTCGGCGACTGGCGCGCCGACGAACCCGGGGTGCGCCGGCTGATCAGGCCGGAAGACCTGCCGAAACCCTATGCCACCAAATCGGCCTCGAACAGCGCCGGCCTTGCCGACATGCCGGCCGATACAAAGCCACGGCTGCCGCCCGGATTCTCGGCCGAGCTGATTGCGTCCGGCATCGACAATCCGCGCGTCGTGCGCATCGCGCCGAATGGCGACCTGTTCGTCGCCGACAGCGAAGCCAACCAGCTTCGTGTCTACCGCCTGACCGAGGGCAGCGCGAAAGCCGCCGAGAAAAGCATCTTTGCCGGCAATCTCAACCAGCCCTATGGGATTGCTTTCTATCCGCCGGGCGACGACCCGCAATGGGTCTATGTAGCCAACAGCGACAGCATCGTGCGCTTTGCCTACCGCAAGGGCGCGCTGAAGGCCTCCGGCAAGCCGCAGATCATTGTCGACAACATTCCCTCGAACCACCACTGGACGCGCGACATCGCCTTTTCGCCCGACGGCAAGACACTTTATCTCTCGGTCGGCTCCGGCTCGAACGTCGCAGAGGATATGAGCAGGAAGCCGGATGGCGGCCTCGAAGCGTGGGTGAGGTCGAAGCCGCTCGGCGCCACCTGGGGCGCCGAGGAAGGCCGCGCCGACGTGCGGGCCTTCGACCCGGACGGCAAGAATGGCCGCATCGTCGCCACCGGCCTGCGCAACTGTTCCGGCATGACGGTGCAGCCGGCGACCGGCGCGCTGTGGTGCGTCGTCAATGAGCGCGACGCGCTCGGCGACAATGTGCCGTTCGAATATGCAACCGCTGTCAGGGAGGGTGCCTTCTATGGCTGGCCTTGGTATTATATCGGCAACAACGAAGATCCGCGCCACAAGGGCGCGCGCCCCGATATTGCCGGCAAGACCGATATTCCCGACGTGCTGATGCAGGCGCATTCGGCGCCGCTCAACATCGCCTTCTACGACGGCAAGGATTTGCCTGCCGACACGGCGTTTCCCAAGGAATACAGGGGCGACGCCTTCGTGGCCCTGCATGGTTCATGGAACCGCGGCAACAGGACCGGCTACAAGGTCGTCCGGCTCAAGTTCAAGGACGGCAAGCCGACCGGCGAGTACGAGGATTTCATGACCGGCTTCGTCATCTCCAACGGTGAGGTCTGGGGCCGGCCGGTGGGCGTGGCGGTGGCGAGCGACGGCGCGCTGATCGTGACCGAGGACGGCAACGGCACGATCTGGCGCGTGACCTACGGGGGCGACCGTTCCTGAGGAGTCTTGCTTGAGCAGAGCAGTCCCCCTCACCCGGATTGCCAGCCGAATTGCGAAGAGCAATTCGGGACAATCCGACCTCTCCCCGTGGGGAGAGGAGGTCACCAACCTTGAGGCCCGGCTCTTCTCCCCTCGGGGAGAAGGTGGCCGCGAAGCGGCCGGATGAGGGGGCTTCATAAGGCGAAGACCGCGATGTCTGGTGCAATGGATTCCAGCTCCAGGAAATTCAACTGCGGTCCATACCATGCGACAAGACATGCTGATTTGAGACACATGTCATGACCCTCACCGGCTTCCTCGCCTATAGCGCCGCTCTCGGCATCGCCGCCGCCATTCCCGGCCCCGGCATCACGGCGCTTGTCGCGCGTGCGCTGGGCTCCGGCTTTCGCTCGTCGCTCGCCATGTCGTTTGGCCTGATGGTTGGCGATCTCACCTATCTGACCGCCGTGGTGCTGGGCCTCGCCTTCGTCGCGCAGACTTTCGGCATGGTGTTCCTGGCGATCAAATGGGCCGGCATCGCCTATCTGGCTTTCCTCGGCTGGCGCTTCTGGACCGCCGGCATCACACCCGAAACCGTCGAAGCGAAAAACGGCAAGGCCGGATTGCTGTCGAGCTTCGCCGCCGGCCTTACCGTGACGCTCGGTATCCGAAGACGATGATCTTCTACCTCGCCATCACGCCGACCATCGTCGACCTGAAGACGATCACGCTTGCCGATTATGGTATCCTCGCGGCGCTGACGGTCGTCGTCCTGTTCGCCGTGCTGGTGCCTTACCTGGCGCTCGCCGCCAAGGCGCGCTGGTTCCTGAAATCGCCACGCGCGCTGAAGACCCTGAACCGCACGGCGGCGGGGTTCATGATTGGCGCCGCGGCAGCGATCGCCGCCCGTCAATAGGGCGCTTTCAGCGAATCCATTCCAGAAACAGGCGTCGCCCCGAAACGCTTTTCCAAGGCGGAAGCGTTTTAGACACAAGCCCTACTCGGATATTTTCGGCCGACAGTCTATCTTGCGCGGCCGAAGGCCCTATCTTGCCGGCTGGTGCCAATTGCCTGAAATCCTGGGAGCGAAACCAATGAACAAGCCCGTCACCTCCGCCCGCGTCCCCGGCCGCGGCCGCATCTACAATTCCGTCACCGACACGATCGGCGACACGCCCCTGGTACGGCTCGACAAGTTCGCCAAGGAGAAGGGCATCGTTGCCAATCTCGTCGCCAAGCTCGAATTCTTCAATCCGATCGCCTCGGTCAAGGACCGCATCGGCGTGGCGATGATCGAGGCGCTGGAAGCGGCGGGCAAGATCTCGCCCGGCAAGACGACGCTGATCGAACCGACCTCGGGCAACACCGGTATCGCGCTCGCCTTCGCCGCCGCCGCCAAAGGTTACAAACTGATCCTGACCATGCCCGAGACGATGTCGGTCGAGCGCCGCAAGATGCTGGCGTTGCTTGGCGCGGAGCTGGTGCTGACCGAAGGGCCAAAAGGCATGAAGGGCGCCATCGCCAAGGCCGACGAGCTGGCCGCGACCATCCCCAATGCCGTCATCCCGCAGCAGTTCGAAAACCCCGCCAATCCGGAAATCCACCGCAAGACGACAGCGGAGGAAATCTGGAACGACACGCAGGGCGAGATCGACATCTTCGTTGCCGGCATCGGCACTGGCGGCACCATCACCGGCGTCGGCCAGGTCTTGAAGAAGCGCAAGCCCTCGCTGCATGTCGTCGCCGTCGAGCCGGAAGCCTCGCCGGTGCTGTCTGGCGGCCAGCCAGGCCCGCACAAGATCCAGGGTATCGGCGCCGGCTTCGCGCCAAAGATCCTCGACACCACCATCTATGACGAGATCGTCAAGGTTTCCAATGAGGATTCCGTCGCCAATGCGCGTCTCGTCGCCCGCCTCGAGGGCGTGCCGGTCGGCATTTCGTCGGGCGCGGCCCTGCAGGCGGCAATCGTCATCGGCTCGCGGCCGGAGAACAAGGGCAAGACCCTCGTCGTGGTCATCCCCGACTTCGCCGAGCGCTATTTGTCGACGATCCTGTTTG
Organism: Mesorhizobium sp. B2-4-15; assembly: GCF_006658505.1. GTDB lineage: Bacteria > Pseudomonadota > Alphaproteobacteria > Rhizobiales > Rhizobiaceae > Mesorhizobium. Next base: position 36,920 of record NZ_VFUZ01000019.1, on the reverse strand, counting down.
AGGGGCTGGGGGCTTAGGGTCGACCCCTCTTTCATCATCCCAAGCGTTGCGGAGCGCGGATTGTAGGAGCCATGTAGTGGCGTAGACCTTGGTCGGTCGAGTTCCGTCCCACCCCCTCTGCCCTGCTGGGCATCTCCCCCGCAAGGGGGGAGATCGGCAGCTTCGATCCTGCCGCGTTTTCGTCAGCGCTGAAAATTGGCGAAAGGCAGTCGTACATCTGATCTCCCCCCTTGCGGGGGAGATGGCCGGCAGGCCAGAGGGGGGTGCTGTCCCGCAAACACCTGGTGAGCCTGGCCCGCTGAAAAAACCGGCCGTGGCATTCCTTGCCGCCTTGAGCGGAACACCGCTTCCGGTGCAAATCTCTGGCGGCCTGTTTCCGGCCGGGGGAGGATTTCATGTACAAGCTCTATACGCGTCCCGGCAGCGGCGGCTTTGTCATCGAGGCGGCGCTGGCGCTGGCGAACGCACCCTTCGAGCAGATCGACGTGCCGAAGACCGACCGGCCCGATCCGGCTTTCCTGGAGATCAGCCCGCTGAACCAGGTACCGGTGCTGACCTTGCCGGACGGCCGCTCGATCACCGAATCGGCGGCGATCTGCATCCTGCTTGCAGAGCGCCACCCCGAGGCTGGCCTGGCACCGGTGATCGACGCGCCCGCGCGCGCCGAGTTCCTGCGCTGGATGGCCTTCATGTCGTCGGTGATCTACCCGGCGATGTTGCGCTTCTATTACGCGCCGCGCTACACGGCCGATGCCGACGGCGCCAAAGCCGTCAAGCAGGCCGCCGTCGCCGAGATGGATCGCGGCTTTGCCGTCATCGACGTCGCCTTGCGCGGCCGTGACTGGCTGGCCGGCGAGGCGATGTCGGTGGCCGACATCCATCTGGTGATGCTGGTGGCCTGGCATCCCGACATAGGCAAGGCACGCGTGGCCTGGCCGAACATCGAACGCCTGTGGGGCGAATTGCGCGGACATGCGCTGATGCGGAAACTCAACGCCTCGCACCAGATGTGGCCGGCCTGAGCAGGCCAGCGGCATCGCCCTTCAGTTTTTGGGAAGTGCTGCCCTTTTTGCCTGCAGGAAGCGGCGCAGCGCCGGATCACGTTCGAGGCCGATGGCCCGGTCATAGGCTTCGGCCGCATGCACCACATTGCCGAGCCTGGCCAGCAGACCTGCGCGGGCGGCCCAGTAGGGTTGATAGTCGGCGAGGCGCTTGTCATCACCCAGCACGTAGAGCGCGGCCAGCCCTGCCGTCGCCCCGTCTGTCTCGGCGATCGCCACCGCGCGGTTGATCGCCACGACAGGCGAACCTGATATCATCGACAGCGCATCGTAGAGCTGCCTGATCGCGGCCCAGTCGATGCGGCCGCTCAGCCGTCGCGTCGTATGGGCCGACTGCACCGCTGCCTCGAGCTGATAGCGGCCGATGACGCCCTTGGTCGCGGCATGGCCAAGCAGGGCCTCGGCCTCGTCGATCAAGACATCGTCCCACAGCGCGCAATCCTGCGCGGTCAGCGGCACATAATCGCCGGCGGCACCGCGTCGGGCGGGCCGGCGCGCCTCGGCAAACAGCATCAATGCAAGCAGGCCAAGCGCCTCCGGCTCGTCAGGCAGAAGCGAGGCCACCAGCCGGCCAAGCCAGATGCCTTCGCTCGCCAAATTGCGGCGCCGCGTCTCGGTGCCGGCCGGATCGGACCAGCCTTCGGCGAAAGCCGCGTAGATCGCTTCCAGCACGGCGTCCAGCCGTTCGCCAAGCTCGGTCCGCTCCGGCACGCGGAGCGGAATGCCGGTTTCGCGGATACGGGCCTTGGCGCGTACCAGGCGTTGGCTCATCGTTGCCGGTGAGACGAGAAACGCCGAAGCGATCGTCGCGGCATCGAAGCCGAGGATGGTCTGCAGGATCAGCGGTGCGCGCACGCCCGATTCGATCGCCGGATGCGCGCAAGCAAACATCAGGCGCAGCCGCTCGTCGGGCAGGTCTTCGTCGGTCATGCGCGCCTCCATCTCTTCGGCAATCAGCTTGAGATGCTCGCGGCCAGCCTCCCGGGTGAGCCGCCGGCGCACCGCATCGACGCGGCGCCGCCGCGCCACGGCAAGCAGCCAGGCTTCCGGCTGCGCGGGCACACCGGTTCGCGGCCAGCGTTCGAGCGCGGCCGCGAACGCATCAGCCAGCACGTCCTCGGCGCCGGCGACGTCCCGCGTGCGCGCCGCGAGCCAGGCGACCAGCTTGCCGTAGCTCTGCCGGGCGGCTGCTTCGGCCGCCGCCCATGCCTTCTCAGAACGATCGTCCATCACACTCTCATTGCTCGGTGATGTACTCGGTCATTTCCCAGATGGGCCGTACCTCGACCGTGCCGGTGCTGGCGGCGGGACAGCGCGCCGCCCATTCGATGGCCGTATCGATGTCGGCCGCCTCGATCATATAGAACCCGGCAAGCTGCTCCTTGGTGTCGGCATAGGGGCCGTCGAGCACGTTGGTCTTGGCGCCGGCCATCCGCACCGCAGTGGCCGCCTGGGTCGGGCGCAGCCGTTCGCCAGCCAGCCACGCGCCGGATTTCTTCAAAGCTTCGGTATAGGCACCGTAGGCCGCGAGGGCCTGCTGGGTCTGTTCTTTCGGCGTATTCGCCATCGCGGCTTCGTCATTGTAGATCAAAAGCATGTATCGCATGGGTCTTCTCCCGTGGTTTCGAAGGCCGCTCCGTTGCGGGCCGAACGTATGTCGCGCGGCGGCGACCGATTTCGACAGGCTGCGGAAAACTTTCGGCCGCGGTCGCGCCTTGCGCAAGCCGGCAGACGTTCCGGATCCACTCAACCGTTCGTCTAGTGGCACATTTGCGGGTTGGCATTTGCGGCCCGCCGTCTAAACTCGGGCCGGTCCGCGTCGAGGAGGTGATGCGGTTGTCGCTATTCCAGGGAGGAAAACACGTGCTCTTTTTCAGAACGAAGTTCATCGCGGCTGGCATGGTGGCCCTTTCGCTGGGCGTGGGTATCTGCGGTGCCAGGGCCGACGAGTTCATCAATGTGCTGACCGGCGGCACGTCCGGAGTCTACTACCCGCTCGGCGTCGCGCTTTCGGAAATCTACGGCAAGACCATTCCGGGCGTGCGTACCCAGGTCCAGGCGACAAAGGCTTCGGTGGAGAACCTGAACCTTCTGGAGCAGGGCAAGGGCGAGATCGCCTTCGCGCTCGGCGATTCGGTGAAAGCCGCCGCCGAAGGCGACGCCGATGCCGGTTTCCCGCAAAAGCTCGAAAAGCTGCGCGCGATCGCGGCCATATACCCGAACTACGTCCAGATCGTCGCCAGCCAGGAGTCCGGGATCAAGTCCTTCGCCGACTTGAAGGGCAAGAGCCTGTCGGTTGGCGCACCGAAATCCGGGACCGAACTCAACGCGCGCGCCATCTTCGGGGCGCTGGGCATGAGCTACAGCGATCTGTCGAGGACCGAATACCTGCCGTTCGGCGAATCGGTCGAACTGATCAAGAACCGCCAGCTCGACGCCACGCTGCAGTCGGCGGGGCTCGGCGTCGCGTCGATCAAGGACCTTGCTTCATCGCTGCCGATCACCGTGGTGGCGGTTCCGGCCGAGGTCGCCCAGAAGCTGGGCGCGCCGTTCCAGGCGGCGACCATTCCCGCCGGCACCTACCAGGGCCAGAAGCAGGACATCCCGACGCTGGCCGTCACGAACATCCTGGTGACCCGCTCCGACCTGTCGGATGAGGAAGCCTATCAGATGACCAAACAGTTGTTCGAGCACCTCGACCAGATGGTTGCCGCGCACAATGCCGCCAAGTCGATCAAGCTCGAGGACGCGATCAAGGGGCTGCCCATCCCGCTGCATCCGGGCGCCGCGCGCTACTACAAGGAAAAGGGCATGATGTGACAAGGGGCTATGGCCGGGAACCGGGCGGCCGGCTCCCGGCCGATTGAAGGCGCAAGTCCCATGGCTCAGACGGCGGCCGGCACCGAGACAAGAACAGAGGCCACGGCGGAAGATTTCCACGACCCGACCGGTGGCGGTTTCGCGCCGTCGCGGGAAGGCAGGCTGCTGTTCTGGATCGCGGTCATCTTCTCGCTGTTCCAGATTGCCACGGCCGCCCACATCCTCAGCATCCCGAGTCAGGTGCTGCGCGCCTCCCATGTCGGCTTCCTGATGCTGCTGGCTTTCCCGCTCGTCGCGTCCGCGCGCAAGCTGGGCGCCGCCGGACGGACGCTCGCCTGGGCGCTGGCCCTGGCCGGTGTCGCTGTCGCCGCCTACCAGTATCTCGAATACCAGGCGCTGATCCTGCGCGCCGGCGACCTGAACACGGCCGACCTGATCTTCGGCGTCATCGCGCTGGTCACCGTCTTCGCTGCTGCCTACGCGATGATGGGGCCGGCCTTGCCGGTCATCTCCGGGTGTTTTCTTCTCTATGGGCTGTTCGGCCAGCATCTGCCGTCGCCGCTGAACCATCGCGGCTACGACTTTTCGCAAGTCGTCGACCAGATGGCCTATGGCACGGAAGGCATCTATGGCATCCCGATCTATGTTTCGGCCACCTACATCTTCCTGTTCATCCTGTTCGGCTCGTTCCTGGAACGCGCCGGCATGATCAAGCTTTTCACGGACGTTTCGCTGGGTTTCGTCGGCCATGCACGCGGCGGCGCGGCCAAGGTGGCGGTGATCGCATCGGGGCTCATGGGCACGATCTCAGGATCCGGCGTCGCCAATGTGGTCACCACGGGCCAGTTCACCATTCCGCTGATGAAGCGCTTCGGCTACCGCGCCGCCTTTGCGGGCGGCGTCGAGGCCACGGCCTCGATGGGCGGACAGATCATGCCACCGGTGATGGGCGCGGTCGCCTTCATCATGGCCGAGACGCTCGGCGTCGAATACTCCGAAATCGTCAAGGCGGCGATCATTCCCGCCTTGCTCTATTTCGCTTCGGCATTCTGGATGGTGCATCTCGAAGCCGGGAAACACAATCTGCTTGGCCTGTCCCGGGCCGAATTGCCTTCGCCGCTCGCGGCCTTCCGCCGGGGCTGGTACCTGATCCTGCCACTGGCCGTCCTCATCTATCTGCTGTTCTCGGGCTACACGCCGCTCTATGCCGGCACGATCGGACTCGCCATGACGGTGCTGCTGATCCTCGGCGGCTCGGTGGCGCTCGGGCTACCCTCGCCTATCCTGCGCGCCGCCTTCTGGATCGGTCTGGGTCTGGTCGCCGCCAGCTTCTTCAAGATGGGCATCAACGCCATTCTCATCGCCGCCGCCGTGCTGATCGTGGCAAACCTCTTCGTCTCGGGCGGGCGCGACACGCTGATCGCCTGCCGGGATTCGCTGGCCGAAGGCGCCCGCACGGCGCTGCCGGTCGGCATTGCCTGCGCCGTGGTCGGCGTCATTGTCGGCACCATGACGCTGACCGGCGTCGCGACGACCTTCGGTGCCTTCATCGTCTCCATCGGCCAGTCCAGCCTGTTCCTGTCGCTTGTCCTGACGATGGTTACTTGCGTCGTGCTGGGTATGGGCATTCCGACCATTCCAAACTACATCATCACGGCCTCGATCGCAGGGCCGGCGCTGCTCCAGCTTGGCGTGCCGCTGCTGGTCGGCCACATGTTCGTGTTCTATTTCGGCATCCTGGCGGATCTGACGCCGCCGGTGGCGCTTGCCTGTTTCGCCGCCGCGCCGATCGCCCGGGAAAGCGGATTGAAAATCGCCTTCGAGGCAATAAAGGTCGCCGCCGCCGGTTTTGTCGTGCCGTTCATGGCCGTCTACACGCCGGCTCTCATGCTGCAGGACGGCGGCCCACTGTCGGCGGCGGTCGGGTATTGGCCCGCGGTCGCCTATATCGTCGTCAAGGCCGTGCTGGCGATCGGTCTCTGGGGGGCGGCCGTGATCGGCTTCCTGCGCACGCGGCTGACCGTATGGGAACGGTTCGCGGCCGCCGCCGCAGCCTTCCTGTTGGTGGCGGCGGTGCCGTTGACCGACGAGGCCGGCTTCGTCCTGTCGCTGCTGGTGGTGGGCGCGCACTGGTACCGCACCCGCACCGTGTCCGGCGCTCCCGGGCCGACGATTCCTTGAGCCTCTGCATCCTGGCCGCCGGCAAGACAGTGGCGCTGGCTGCCGCCGCCTTTACCCTGTCGTGGACGCATTCGGTCGAACGGACGCGCTGGGAGGAAGACTGGAGGGTGACGCCTTCCGGCCTGCAGGTCGTCGAGGCGCGCATCGAAGGCTCGGGCGCCGGCATGGAGCCACCCGAGGGCGCGGTGCTTCGCGGCGGCTGGTGGGTCTACGCGCCCAGGATCGGCACGCAGCGCCGCGTCGTGCTAGCCGCCTCCGGGGCGACTGGCGATGGGTGGACGCTGTGCACCCCTCAGGGCTGCCGGGAACTTGGCAAGACAGCGGGCGGGGCGATCGTGCTGGAGCCGTGCGAACCCGCCAGTCGCGGCGGCCCGTGATCGTCCCGACGAGCGGGTGTGAATCCGGCAGACCTTCCATCTCAAAACCCAGCCAGCCATGCCGTTAGCCGGCTATGTCGTTTCGTCCGCTGAACACTGGATGGTCTTCAGCCAATGACCGCGGCGCAGCTGTCGAGCCGCGTGAAGGCGGCGCCATCAACAAGAACGAGATTGGTTTCGTAGCTGTCGGTACGCGGCCCGTGTCTCCGGAACGCGCTTCGCCGAAGCGCGGTGGCGAAGCGGAATCGGTTCCTGACGGTCGAGCCTGACCACGAGGCGCACGAAACCCGAGCACAGCACGCAGACGCCATCGAAAACGATCAGCGGATGGCTTGCGTCGAAGGATTCAGGTGGATGGCCTGGCTTGGTACGGCTTGACTGGGGAGAATCGGTCACGGGTGCCTCGGCTGCTCGTGTCCTGCGACACCAAGCCAGCCGGAGGCGGCATCAAAGACGTGGCGATGTCGCACGCCGCCTGTCGGCGAAAATCGGACGCTCGGCGCGATAGGTCGTGGCGCGGGAGTCGGCACCCGGCCTGCAGATGCGGCTGTTGTGGCGGCTCTCGAACGTCATGGTCAGTGCGCGCCCAGCGACGTGCCGCGGCGGGCGCAAGCCGGACCGGGGCCGCGCATGTAATAGCGCTCGGGCCGATAGGTCGGCGCGACGAACTCGCGGATGGCGGCGGCATAGCCGATGAGGTGCGTGAGGAAGTTCATTTTACCTGTCCCTGTCCCGTTTTCGGATGTCCTTTCCGATTTGCGGGAATGATAGCATCGAGGCGTGAATAGTCGGTGAACGTGATGTTAATTTCTGGTCGAAAACCCGTTGCTTCGTGGCCGGAATGCGGCCGATTCGGGGTGTTTCGACGCCTTTTGTCGCCATTTTCGCCGGTGTGACTTTTGCATCACATATGTTTCGTTTGAATGTCGCCCGCGCGCGGTTTTGTTTCAACTTCCAGACGGCCGCCGGAATTTCATTTGCCTCCTGCCAATGGGACCGGAACCGGCCCATGCACCGGACGTTGACCCTTGGAGCCGGGATGCCGGCTTGACGGGCACTGCCAAGGGCAGGCCAACAATCCCGAAACCGCAAGAGCAATGGAAAGGCTGAAACCATGGGCTTCTTTTCGAAGGATATCAAAACGCTGGACGAGCTGTTCGTGCATACTCTGCGCGACATCTATTATGCCGAAAAACAAATCGAGAAGGCGTTGCCGAAAATGATCGACAAAGCCACCGACGCGCAGCTGAAGGCCGGCTTCGAAAAACATCTCGAGCAGACAAGGGGCCATGTCGAACGCGTCGAGGAGGTGTTCGAACTGCGTGGCGTCAAGGCAAAGACGGTCAACTGCCCGGCCATTGACGGCATCCTGGAGGAGGCCGACGAGGTAAGCGGCGATATCGACGACAAGGAGGTTCTCGACGCCGCATTGATCGCATCGGCGCAGGCGGTCGAGCACTACGAGATGACCCGCTACGGCACGCTGATCGCCTGGGCCAAGCAGCTTGGCCGCAGCGACTGCGCCGATCTGCTGGCCAGGAACCTCAAGGAAGAGCAGGCGACGGATCGCAAGCTGACCGAAATGGCGGAAAGCAAGATCAACCTGCAGGCCGCCGAGTAAGGGGCTGACGGCCAAGGCCGGAGGCAGTCGCGCCGGCCTTGGTCCGACCGGATTGGAACCGGTTGCGCCGTCGTCCGTTGCACCTCATCTTTCTTAACAGGAATCGTCTTTCTCAACAGGAATCGTCATGGCGCCGCGTCCGGCCTGGAGAGGCTACCTGAAGCTTTCGCTGGTCACCTGCGCCATCGAACTGACCAACGTCGTCACTCATGCCGAGAAAGTCTCGTTTCGCATTCTCAACCGCCAGACCGGCAACACGGTCAAGCGTATCTATGTCGACGCCGAAACCGGCAAGCCGCTTGGGGACGACGACGAGATCAAGGGTTACGAAGACGACAATGGCGACTTCATCCACATCGAGGAAGACGAGATCGAGGCCGTACAGATCGAGTCGTCGCATACGATGGGGCTCGACGGTTTCGTCGACAAATCCTCCATCGAGCAGATCTACCTGGATACTCCCTACTATGTCACACCGGCCGATAAAGTCTCGCAGGAAGCCTTCGCCGTCATCCGCGACGCCATGGCCGGCAAGAAGATGGCGGGGCTGGCCCGTATCGTGCTCTATCGGCGCGAACGTCCCGTGGTCATCGAGCCGCTCGGCAGGGGCATGTTGCTGACGACGTTGCGCTACGACAACACCGTGCGCCAGCCTGACACCGTCTTCGGCGACATCGAGGCGGTGAAGACGGATCAGGAAATGACCGATCTGGCCGAGCTCATCATCGACAAGAAGAAGGCGAAGTTCGATCCCTCGAAGTTCGAGGATAAATACGAGGACGCGCTGCTCGAGCTCATTCGTGCCAAGAAGGCGGGCCGCAAGGCGCCGAAGGCCAAGGCGCCGCCCAAGCCCTCCAATGTCGTGAACTTGTTCGATGCGCTGAAGAAGAGTCTTTCGTCCGAAGGTGGTTCCGGCACCGGCCGCGCAAAGGCCGCGGCGAAGGCAAAAGCGGCGACCAAGCGCGGCAAGCCGAAAGAAGCCGCGACCAAGCGCAAGTCGGCGTGAGGATGCGAACAGATGGCTAGCCTCGAACAGTATCATGCCAAACGCGATTTCAAGAAAACCGCGGAGCCGGCCGGCAAGGTGGTCCGCAAGAAGGGCGAGGCAGGCGGCATCTTCGTCATCCACAAGCATGCCGCGACAAGGCTGCACTACGACCTGCGCCTGGAACACGCAGGCGTGTTGTGGAGCTGGGCGGTGACGCGCGGGCCCAGCCTCGACCCGCATGAGAAACGGCTGGCCGTGCATGTCGAGGATCATCCGATCGATTACGCGCCGTTCGAAGGCACCATTCCGAAGGGCGAATATGGCGGCGGCTCGGTCATCGTCTGGGACGAAGGCACGTGGACGCCCGACGGCGACCCGGCCAAGGCGATGAAGAAGGGGCATATCGATTTCGAACTCAACGGCCACAAGCTGCACGGCCGCTGGCATCTGGTGAGGCTGAGACCGCGCCCCGGCGAGAAGCGCGACAATTGGTTGCTGATCAAGTCGGACGATGCGGCGGCGCGGCCGGGCGAGGATATTCTGAAGGACGAGCCCAGATCGGTGAAGTCCGGCCTGACGATCGAAGAAGTCGGCGAGGGTAAGACCGCCAGGGGTGAGAAGCCAAAGGTCTGGCATTCGAACAAGCCGGCCGCCGGCACGGCGAAGGCTTCTGGTCACAAACTCGAGTTCGTCGAGCCGCAGCTTGCCACGCTAGAGCGGGATGCACCGTCCGGCGAGGACTGGCTGCACGAGGTGAAGTTCGACGGCTATCGCATGCAGGCGCAGATCGCCGGCACCGACGTGCGGCTTCTGACCCGCACCGGCCTCGACTGGACGGAGAAATTCGGCGGCGAGATCGTTGCCGAGCTCGCCGGACTGAAATGCAACGACGCCATCATCGACGGCGAGGTCGTCGTGCTGGCCGACAGCGGCGTCTCCTCCTTCGCGTTGCTGCAGCAGGATTTGTCGGCGAAGCGGACACACCGCTTCATGTATTATGTGTTCGACCTGATGCGGCTCGACGGCAAGGATTTGCGCGGCGAGCCGCTGGTCGAGCGCAAGCAGGCCCTGCAGGAACTGCTCGGCAAGCAATCCGAGAATCCGGCGGTCCGTTTCTCCGACCATTTCGCCGAGCCCGGCAAGATCATGCTGGAGCATGCCTGCCGCATGGGGCTGGAAGGCGTCGTCTCCAAACGCGCCGATGCGCCCTACCGCAGCGGGCGCGGTCCGACCTGGGTGAAGTCGAAATGCACGGCACGGCAGGAATTCGTCATTGGCGGCTATTTGCCGTCGGACAAGACCGGGCGCGGGCTGCGCTCGCTGCTGGTCGGCTATTACGAGGGCGGCAAACTGCACTATGCCGGCCGCGTCGGCACCGGCTTCTCCACCAAGGGCGCCAACGAGTTGAAGAAGAAACTCGATGCGCTGAAAGCCACGGCTTCACCGTTCAATGCGGCCGTGCCGAAGGGCAAGGGCCTGGTCTGGGTCAAGCCGGAGCTTGTCGGTGAAGTGGAGTTTCGCAGCTGGACCTCGGACCGTATTATACGCCATGCTTCGTTCCAGGGATTGCGCGAGGACAAGCCGGCGGAGGAAGTCGTGCAGGAAAAGCCCAAGGCAGCACCGACAGCCAAGAGCGCGGTCGAAGCCAAGCCGGCTTCAAGCGCCGCCAAGGCTGCCGGAACCGCTAGAACCACCGTGAAGCTCTCCCATCCCGACAAGCTTTTATGGCCCGACGAAAAGATATCGAAGCAGGCCCTGCTCGATCACTATGCACTGGTATGGCCGCGCATGAAGCCGTTCGTGGTCGACCGCCCGCTCAGCCTGGTCAGGGCGCCGGATGGCGTCCACGGCCAGCGCTTCTTCCAGAAGCATGCGTCGGCCGGCATGCACGAGAAGATCGGGAAGACGAACGATCCCACCGATGGCGAGGAAATCCTGTTCATCCGCGATTTCGACGGCATTGCGGCCCTGGTCCAGCTCGGCGTGGTCGAAATCCACATCTGGGGCTGCACCATCGATGATCTGGCAAGGCCCGACCAGATCGTCTTCGATCTTGACCCGGACGAGGGCGTTGACGTCGAGGCGGTGCGCGCGGCCGCCCTCGACATACGGGGCAAGCTCGACGAGCTGTCGCTGCCCAATTTCGTCAAGACGTCGGGCGGCAAAGGCTTTCATGTCGTCGTGCCGCTGAAACCGTCGGCGGATTGGGCCGAGGTCAAGAGCTTCGCCCATGATTTCGCCCGCGCGCTGGAACAGGGAGCACCCGACCGCTACACCGCGACGTTGTCGAAGAAGGCGCGCACCGGCAAGATCTTCGTCGACTATCTGCGCAATGGCAGCGGCGCGACCACCGTCGCACCCTATTCCTCACGGGCCAAGAAGGGCGCCACCGTGTCGATGCCGGTGACCTGGGCCGAGATCGAGGCCGGGCTGGCGCCAAACGCGTTCCCGATCGGCGACAAGACGACGCTGAAGCAGCTGGCGAAAGCCGATCCGTGGGCGGATTTTTTCAAAAAGGGCAAGGTGTTGAAGCGGGGGTAGCCGGCTCAGGCTAGAAACACCCTCTCGAATGCCGCCTTGCCCGGCGGCGAGAAAATGACCGCCCGGCTGTCCTTCTCCCGCCGTGCCCATTTCTCGGCAAGGATCTTGTCGAGAATGGCGGCCCCGAGCGTGCCCGCGAGGTGCGAGCGCCGCACGCTCCAGTCGAGGCAGGCGCGGCAGACTGGCCGGCGCGGCCTGGCGTCGACATCGATGCCGATGGCCGCGAAATGCGATGCCGCCGACGGGCCAAGCCTGATCTCATTGTCGTCGCGCAGCAGGATGTCCTTCTCGACCAGACGGTCCAGCATCGCCACCGCCTGCTCGCCGGCGAGGTGGTCGTAACAGACGCGGGCGACGCGCATCGCGGCGTCACGCGGGCCTGGCCGAACGCGCTTGGGGCCAACGGCTTCCGCAACGCCGGTGATGGCCTCGATCATGCCCGCCACCTGCGGCCCGGCAAGGCCGTAATAGCGATGCCGGCCCTGACTGGCCAGGGTCAGCAGTCCGCCCTCCATCAATTTCGACAGATGCGAGCTGGCGGTCGGCAGGGAGACGCCGGCTTCCAGCGCAAGCTCGCTCGCCGTCAGTGCCGTGCCGCCCATCAGTGCGGAGAGCATGTTGGCGCGGGCCGGGTCGCCGACCAGGCTGGCGATACGGGCAATGTCGGGTCCTTCACGCATAGTTTGATCCTTGTCGAAGCATCCCAGTGAGGTAACCATTATTCTGGCTTCAGCTCAAGGAGCCGGCGACGCAAGCGCCGGCGGCTCCTGACACGAAACTGCCTAGCACACCGATGCGCATAACGGTTCGACCGCGCTCGAACCATCGATGCAAAAAACCAGGGAGCCGACCATGACCATGACCTGCTTCATCCGCTACGAGATCGACCCGTTCGGCAAGGCTGCCTTCGAGGAATATGCCCGCAACTGGGGCCAGGCCATTCCGCGCTGCGGCGCCGACCTGATCGGCTATTATGCCCCGCATGAGGGTTCGGCCACGACAGCCTATGCCGCCTACAATATCGACAGCCTGGCGGCCTACGAAGCCTATCGCGCCCGGCTTGCCGCCGATCCCGCCGGCAAGGCAAATTATGAATTCGCCCGCCGTGAACGTTTCATCCTCAAGGAGGACCGCATGTTCCTGAGGCACGTCTCCGGTCCGCACGCGCCATTGGTGAAAGCATGATCGCCGTCATCTTCGAGGTCGAACCGGCGGCGGGCAAACGCGATGCCTATCTCGGCATCGCCGCCAATCTGCGCCCTCTGCTCGACGGCATCGATGGCTTCATCTCGATCGAGCGCTTCCAGAGCCTGGCCGACCCGAGCCGCATCCTGTCGCTGTCATTCTGGCGCGACGAGGACGCGGTGAAAGCCTGGCGCAACACCGAGGAGCACCGGCAGGCGCAGCAAGCCGGCCGTGGCGGCATCTTTGCCGGCTATCGTCTGCGCATCGCGCATGTCGTGCGCGACTATGGGCTGACGGAGAGGGAACAGGTGCCGGCGGACAGCCGGGCGGTGAATGGATGAGTGCTGGTTCTTCCTTCTCCCCTTGTGGGAGAAGGTGGCCGAGCGAAGCTCGGTCGGATGAGGGGTGCTCCAGCTTAACGCGTCCAATGCGGGTGCATGGTGACAAGGCTGCCAACGTCTCACTCCGTCCAACACCCCTCATCCGTCTCGGCGCTGCGCACCGATCCACCTTCTCCCACAAGGGGAGAAGGTAAAAAGGCGCTCATGCATTCCCGATCAGCACGCCGGCCGCGAAGACCAGCGCGCCGCCCAGCACCACCTGGAAGGCGGCGCGCAGGAAGGGGGTCTGCATGTAGCGGTTCTGGACGAAGGCGATCGCCCACAATTCGAAGAACACCACCACGGCGGCGACGGCGGTCGCCGTCCAGAAATGCGGGATGAGATAGGGCAGCGCGTGCCCGAGACCGCCCAGCGTCGTCATGATGCCGACGGTCAGGCCGCGCTTGATCGGTGAACCGCGGCCAGACAGTTTGCCATCGTCCGAGGCGACCTCGGTAAAACCCATCGAAATGCCGGCGCCGATCGAGGCGGCAAGCCCGACCAGGAGCGTCTGCCAGGTGTCATGCGTGGCGAAGGCGGCGGCGAAGATCGGCGCCAGCGTCGACACCGATCCGTCCATCAGCCCGGCCAGCCCCGGCTGCACATAGGTGAGAATGAACTGACGCTGCTCGGCCGTGGCTTCCTCGGCCTTGACCGCGCCCGGCACGTGCTTCTGCTCCAACCGCTGCGCCAGCGTCTCGTGGCCCTGTTCGGCCACCGCCAGATCGTTGAGCAGTTTGCGCGTCGAGGCATCCGTCGTTCGCTTTGCCGCTTCAACGTAGAACAGGTAGGCCCGCCGCTCCATTGCCTCGGCCTGGTTGCGCACATGCTCGATGCCGAGTGGCCTCACCAGCCAGTCGGGTTTGCGCTCGAAATAGCCTTTCACATGCTCGCGCCGGATCAGCGGAATGCGTTCGCCGAAACGCTTGCGGAAAAGCTCGATCAGTGAGTCGCGATGGCCATCCTCTTCCTCGGCCATCTCCTCGAACACTTTTGCCGATTGCGGAAAGCTTTCCATCAGCCCGTCGGCATAGGCCCGGTAGATGCGGCCATCGTCCTCCTCGGACGAAATTGCCAGCGCCAGGATCTCCTGTTCGGAGAGTGACTCGAAGGAGCGGCGGCCGAAGCCGAAAACACGGGAAAGCATGAGGAAATCACCCTAGTTTAGAATGGTTCTAAACTAGGGTTGGAAGTGTCTCCGGTCAATCGCATGCTTGGCCGCGAGGTCAAGAATTGTTGAAGCGCTCGAGGGCGGTTGGTCCTTTGTTATCGGCAAAGATTCGCCTATATAGCTGAACCTAAGACAAGAATGAGGATCCAGCAGATGACGACAAAGCATCCCGCACAGCATTTCGACCCGAAGCCTGTCCTCGATCTTATCGCCAGCATCGAGGCGGACCTGCAGAGGCTGAAGGGCCTGGTCGAGCAGGAGGTCGAGAAGTTCGACCCCGCCAATCCGCACAACAAGGCTCCAGATGGCAAGCTGACCGAGGAAGGCGTCGAGTGCTGCTACCGCATGTTCGACGAGGGCAAGTCGCGCTATTCGGTCTCACAGCAGATGAAGATCTCGTTTGCCGCCGCCACCCACCGCTTCAACAATTGGCGCAAGCTGGGCGGCACCAAGAGGCAAAGGACGCTGCTGGGTTAGGAGCGCTCAATTGCCGGTCTCGGCGCCGCCCCTCATTGCCCTGCCGGCAGGACAGTGAGGGGCGGTGCAAACGCCGTTCATGACTCGCCAACTTTGTAACGGTCACATTTTTTCAATGGCACGCCACGTGCCTTTGCGGGCATCATGAGAGACATCATCTCTCTTGCTGGAATTCGCATGACCACCCTCACCCTTCCCGGCATCGCCGACATCCGCGCCGCCGCTATCCGGCTTTCGGGCCTGATTGTCGAAACCCCCTTGATCGAATCGCAGGAGCTGAACAAGCGCTTTGGCGGCCGTATCCTGTTCAAGCCCGAGACGCTGCAGCGCACCGGCTCGTTCAAGTTCCGCGGCGCCCACAACAAGCTGTCATCGCTCAGTGAAGAAGAACGCAGCCGTGGCGTCGTCGCCTTTTCCTCGGGCAATCATGCGCAAGGGGTCGCCGCTTCCGCCGCCATGTTCGGCGTCAAGGCGGTCATCGCCATGCCGGCTGACGCACCGGCGATGAAGATCGGCAATGTCCGCAGGATGGGCGCCGAGGTGGTGCCGTTCGATCGCTTCCGCGACGACCGCATGAGCGTGGTTCGCCCCTATCTAGACAAGGGCATGGTGCTGGTGCCGCCCTTCGACGATCCGGCCATCATCGCCGGCCAGGGCACGATCGGCCTGGAACTCGTGAGGCAGGCCAGGGCGCTCGGCGTCAGCCTCGACGCGGTCATCGTTCCCTGCGGCGGCGGCGGCCTGACCAGCGGCATCTCCGTCGCGGTCAAGGATGCCTCGCCCGGCACTGCGGTCTGGGCGGTGGAGCCGGAGCATTTCGACGACACGCGCCGCTCGCTTGCCGCCGGCGCCCGGGTTTCGAACGAACCCGGCTACAGCTCGATCTGCGACGCGATCCTCACCGCCGAGCCGGGCGCCATCACTTTCGAGATCAACCGCAGGAACCTCGCCGGCGCCATCGCCGTTTCCGACAAGGCGACGGCACAGGCGATGCGTGACGCGATGGCCCATCTCAAGCTGGTGGTCGAACCGGGCGGCTGTGTCGGACTGGCGGCGCTGTCTTCGGGCGGGATCGAACTCGCGGGCAAATGCGTCGCCGTGGTGCTGTCCGGCGGCAATGTCGATTTTGGCACCTATGCCGAAATCATGGCCGCCGCGTAAGTCGGCTTCATCTGCGATTGGACAAGCTGAGGGCGCTCGATTACTTTGGCAGGTGCTAGAATTGCTGCGATGTTCAGCGCAGCGAACACGGTTTTCGAGTAATTATGGCCCTTTCGATCTACCTTGCCACGAGGCGGAAACTGACACTCCGTGGCGTAAAGAATACAGGGGATGGCAACCCCATCCTTATCGACAAAGATCTATTCCTACTGTTCGTCACGCTTGAGCGAGCACTGCGCTCGAAATCTTTTGACGCCGTTCAGGCGGCAGTTCAGGCCATCGAGAGTTACGCAACCTCCATCGGCAAGCGATATCTCGTCCTTTTTGCATATTGGTATATCTATTTCTCGGATGGAAGCCCGAGAATGACCATAATTGACAATGGCTTAGAGGGCGGAGGCATGAGGATAACAATGGAATACAGGCGAGCGGTCACGGACGAAGAGATCGCTATCGCTGCTTGGGCCAAGGTCAAGTTCAGCCGATACGGGGATAGTTTCTTCCGAGCGTTGTATTCCAATCAACTTTAATCCAGCGTGCGCCTGAACCGCAACAGCGCAGTGCCCGCGAACACCAGCACGAACACGGCGAGCCAGCCGATCTCGACCGCGATTGCATGGAAATCGGCCCCCTTGAGCATGACCGACCGGGTGATGCGCAGGAAATGCGTCAGCGGGAAGATTTCGCCCAGCGCCTGGGCCCAGCCCGGCATGCCGCGGTAGGGGAACATGAAGCCCGACAGCAGCAGCGAGGGCAGGAAGAAAAAGAAGGTGAGCTGCATCGCCTGCATCTGCGAGCGGGCCATGGTCGAGATGGTATAGCCGAGCAGCACCAGCGAAAGCACGAAGACAAGCACCGACGACAAGAGCAGTGTCAGGCTGCCGACGAACGGGATATCGAACAGGAGCTTCGCCGCCACCAGCACCACCGCAACCTGCACCGCGCCGACGACAAGGAAGGGCAGCACCTTGCCCAGCATGATCTCGGCGGGGCTCGACGGCATGGCGAGCAGGTTTTCCATCGTGCCGCGCTCGGTTTCGCGGGTCAGCGCCATGGCCGTCATCATCACCATGGTCATCTGCAGGATGACGCCGAGCAGGCCGGGCACGATGTTGTACTGCGAGATGCCTTCCGGATTGTAGCGCTGATGCACCACCACCTGGAGCTGCTGTCTGGCGTTCTCGGCGGCGGCGGCCTGCATGCCCTGGGCGCGCAGCAGCGCCTGGCCGGCGATCGTGCTCAGCGTGGAAATGGCGCCGCTCGCGGCCGAGGGATCGGTCGCGTCCGCCTCGATCAGGATCCGCGGATTGTCGCCGCGCTCGACGCGCCTGGCGAAGTCGGCCGGGATCGTGACGACGAAGGACACGTCGCCGCGCGCCATCAGGAACTCCGCCTCTTCGGCGCTCTGGGCCACATGGTCGAAACGATAGTAGCCCGTCACCTGCAGCGCGGAGACCATGGCGCGCGTATACTGGTCGTTGCTCATCGCCACCAGGGCCGTCGGCAAGCCCTTCGGATCATTGTTGATGGCGAAGCCGAACAGCACCAGCTGCACCAGGGGCACGCCGAGCATCATGGCGAAGGTGATGCGGTCGCGCCGCATCTGGATGAATTCCTTGATCAGCAGCGCGCCGAGCCGGGCAAAGGAAAAGACGCTGCTCATGCCATGTTGTCCTTCGAACCCGACATGAACTGGATGAAGACGTCCTCGAGGCTGGTCTCACCTGGTGCCACCGTCACGCCCTTGTATTGCTTCTCGACATCGGCGAGGGCCGTTTCGAGCTTCTTCTTGTCGGAGCCGACGACATGCAGCGTCGCGCCGAACGGCGCCACCTGGTCGACGCCGGGGCGGCCCTGCAGCGTTTCGGCCAGCTTGTCGAGACGTGGGCCCTGGACAACGAACGTGGTCAGCCCGGCATTCTGCACCACCTCGGCGACGGTGCCGGTGGCCAGCATCTTGCCGTAGGAGATGTAGCTGATGCGGTGGCAACGCTCGGCTTCATCCATGTAGTGGGTGGAGACCAGCACGGTGAGACCGCCGCTGGCGAGGTGATGGATCTCGTCCCAGAATTCGCGCCGCGCCTTCGGGTCGACGCCGGCCGTCGGCTCGTCGAGCAAAAGCAGCCTCGGCTTGTGCATGATGCAGGCGGCCAGCGCCAGCCGCTGCTTCCAGCCGCCGGACAAGGTGCCGGCCAACTGGTTGCGGCGGCTGGCCAGCCCAAGCTCATCGAGTGTCTTGGCCACGTACTCTTCGACCGGCTTCAATTGGTAGAGCCGCGCCACGAATTCGAGGTTCTCGCCGATCGTCAGATCCTCGTAGAACGAGAATTTCTGCGTCATGTAGCCGACTTCGCGCTTGATCCGGAGCGAGTCGGTGCGGATGTTGAACCCCAGCACCGTGCCTTCGCCCTCATCCGGCGTCAGCAGGCCGCACATGATGCGGATGGTGGTGGTCTTGCCCGAACCATTGGGGCCGAGGAAGCCGACGATCTCGCCTTCGGCGACCGCCATCGTCACATGGTCGACGACGGTCTTGTCGCCGAACCGCTTGACCAGGCCATGAACGTCGATGACGTTCATTTCGCCGTTTCCGCGAGATCGACGTCGACAATCTGGCCGGGCTGCAGCAGACCCGCATCGCCCTCCGGCCGCGCCTCGACGAGATAGACCAGCTTCTGCCGGTTCTCGAGCGAATAGATCACCGGCGGCGTGAATTCGGGGTCGGGCGAGACATAGCTGACGCGCGCCTTCACGTCCGGGCCGCAACCGTCGCAACGAACTTTGAGCAGGCTGCCCACCTTGACGGAAGCGAAGGCGGTTTCCGGTATATAGACGGTGAGCTTGACCGCGCCGTCGGGCAGCATGGAGATGACAGGCGCCGTCGGCCCGGCTGTATCGCCTGGATTGCGAATGACATCGTTGACGCGGCCGGGCGACGGCGCCGCCAGCACCCGTTTCGACAGCCGCCACTCGGCCTGCTGCAACGCGGCCCGCGCCTGCTTGACCTGATTGTCGGCGGCCTTGATCGTCTCGGCGCGCGCCGGCAGGCCGCCGACGGCGAGATTGGCCTCAGCCTGCCCGACCTGGGCGTTGGCGGTCTCCAGCGTCGCCGAAGCCGTGTCGTAATCGGCCTGGGTGCCGGTGCCGCGCTTGAACAGATCGGCGGCGCGGTCGTATTTTCGCTTTGCGTCATCGGCCTGCGCCTTGGCCATGTCGACCTGAGCCTTGAGCGCGGCGATTTCCTCCGGCCGCTTGCCGACCTGCAGGTCGGCAAGCTGTGCCTGCGCCTGGGCGAGGCTTGCCTCGGCCTGCGCCACCGCGATCTTTGCGTCGGCGCTTTCCAGCGTCACCACCGTCGTGCCGGGCGTGACGCGATCGCCGCGCTTCACGGCAACTGCCTCGACCTGCGCCACCTCGATCGGCGCCAGCAGCACATAGTCGCCTTCGACATAGCCGACGGCCAGCGGGGCGGTGGGCGCACAGGCCCCGAAAAGCTGCGCGGCGAGCGGCAGCGAACACAGCAAGCTCATGGTCTTTGCCCCTTCATCCCCGTCCCTTTTCTGGCGGCCAGTATGGCGCTGAGGTTGTCCGTGGTGACCGCAACGACCTTGGCGGCCTCGGCGGCGCCGATGTCATGCCAGCCCATGCGGCGCATCACCGCTTCGCGGCCGATGCGGAAATAGATGACCTGGCCGATCAGCGTGAACACGGTCAGCCGGGTCCGTTCGCTTTCAGCCGGCTCGCCGGTCGCCTGCTCCCAGATCACGCACAGCCGGCGATGCGTCGGCTCGAAGACGCCATCATAGATGCGGTCGAGCGCCGCCGTCGGATGCGACAGCTCACGCAGAACGAATTGCACGATCTCGCCGGCCTGCGGCTGCGCCACGATGAAACCGACCATCCGCTCCAACGCCACGAAAAGCTGCGCGCGCGCCGCTTCCGGATCGCTTGCCGCTCCCGGCTGGCCGCTGCCGAGCGCCTGGCCGGCGATCGTCTGGATGGTTTCGACGATATAGTCGGCGGCGGCAGTGCGAAGGCCTTCCTTGCCGCCGAAATGATAGGCGATCGAGCCGATATTGGCTTGCGCTTCCGCCGCGATCTCGCGGGTCGAGGTGCCATCGAAACCCTGCCGGCCGAACAGTTTCAACGCCGCGCGAACAAGCGCGGCGCGCGTCAGCTCCGCCGGGGCTGGTTGGCGGCGCGGAGTTCCCGTGATTGGCGATCTGGTCATGCCGAACTTTAATCAATCGATTGATTAAAGTCAACTTGTGGACATAGCCGTCTTGCCATCGCCCGCGGCAGACGCTTTAGTGCGCGGCCATGGGCAAGGAAGTCGAGCGCAAGTTCCTGGTCTCCAGCACCGCGTGGCGGGAACTGGTCGAGGCGGATATCCGCATTCTCCAGTTCTACCTCGCCACCGCGCCTGGGCGAACCGTCCGCATCCGCATCAGTGACGGCGCCGCCGCCAAGCTGACGCTCAAATTCGGGCACGCGGCGCGTGAGCGTGACGAATTCGAATACCCGATCCCGTTGGCCGACGCTCTGGAGATGCTGGCCTTCGCCATCGGACGTGTCATCGAGAAGACACGTCACCATGTTAGGCATCGCGGCTATCTCTATGAAGTCGACGTTTTTGGCGGCGGGCTCGCGGGACTTGTGGTGGCCGAACTCGAGACGCCGGAGGACGTGCCGGACGAAATGCTGCCAGACTGGCTCGGCCGAGAAGTCACCGGCGAGCAGAAGTTTTACAACGCGTCGCTCGCCCTCGGGGGGATTCCGGAGATCGCCGCATGAGCTTTCGCATCGACCCGCGCCTGCCGTTGACCGGTGAGGTCAGGCGCATCCTTGCCGAGGAAATTGGCAAGGCCCTCCAGCATCTGGACACGGCGCGCAGCCGGCCGGAACAGGGAGTGCATAAGTGCCGCAAGCGGCTCAAGAGCGCGCGCGCCTTGCTGCGGCTGGTTCATTCCGGAGACGATACATTCTGCACGACCGAGAACCATTGCTACAGGAATGTGGCGGCGCTGCTTGCCGGCCCCCGTGAGGCGACGGCGCTGATCGAGACCATCGACCGGCTGGCGGCGGATTTTCGCAAGGAAAGCGCCGATGGCGGGCTTGATGCCGTACGCGACAGGCTGGTCGCCCGCCAGCATGATCTGCTTGAGGGCGCCGGCCTTCGGGCAGCAATCGGCGCGGCGACCGCGGCCTGCGAGGACGGCATGAAGCGGATCGAAAGTCTTGCCTTGCCCGACCAGCCGGAACAGGCCGCCGACGTGCTTGCCGAAGGCGCCCGTGCCATCTTGCGCCGCGCCAGGAAGGCGCTCGACAAGGCCGGCTCGCGCGGCGAAGCCGACGACTTCCACGACCTGCGCAAGGCGGCCAAGACACATGGCATGCATCTCTCGCTGCTGGGCAGGCTTTGGCCGGCGCCGATCAAGGCGCGGCGCAAGGCCGTCGATACGCTGGGCGAGCGGCTCGGCGAGTTGCATGATGTGTTCGTCATGCGCGCACTGCTCGAGACCGACGGCGAGCCGCTTGGGCCGCCGTCGGATACAAAGCTTCTTAGCAAGCTGCTGAAGCGTTCGGAAAAGAGCCTGAGGAAAACCTGTCTCGCCGAGGCCACCGAACTGTTTGGCGACAGCCCCAAGCACTCGACGAAGAAACTAGCCCGCAAGGCGCGCGACGATCTTGCCGGCGCTCCGTCGCCGGAGGATTTGGCCGCCGCGGGTTGACTGCGGAAGGACTTCGATCCGTCGGGTTGTGGCGACCGTGAAGCACAGGGATAGTCACCGGCCGATCGGCCGCGAGGACTTGCCGAACGATACCGTGTCCCTCGCCCGTACTCTCATCGGCAAGGTGGTGGTGCGCGACTTGCCGGAAGGCAGGGTCAGCGGCCGCATCGTCGAGACCGAAGCCTATGTCGCCGGCGATGCCGCCGGGCACGGCTATCGGGGGATGACCCCGCGCAACCGCTCGCTGTTCCTCGAGCGGGGGCACGCCTATGTCTATCTCGCCTATGGCGTCTCCTACATGCTAAATGTCTCGAGCGACATGCCGGGGATCGGTACCGGCGTGCTGATCCGGGCCCTCGAGCCGCTGGAAGGTATCGCGATCATGCGGCTGAACCGGGGCACAGAGCGCTTGCGTGACCTGACGCGTGGGCCGGGACGGCTGGCCGCGGCGTTACGGGTCGACCGGTCGCTCGATGGCCTCGACCTGTGCCGGGAAGGCCCTCTATGGCTGGCAAGCGATGACCACGAGCCCGGCGAAATCGGGCAGAGCACCAGGATCGGCATTTCGAAGGATGCCGACCGCCTGCTGCGATTCTATCTCAGGGGCAGCCCCTTCGTCAGCGGTCCGGGATCGCTGAACAGATAGGAGTCGGCCGACGCCGCGCCTCGAGCGAGAGCTACTGTGCCTCTCGTTCTCCCGCCAGCTGTGCCCGCGCGTCGCGGATCGAGGCGGCGTAGGTCACCAGCGGCCGCTTGACGCCGTGGTTGATCAGCATGCGCCGTATCTGCGGCGACGCACCTGATATGATGAAGCGCACACCGGCGCGCCTGGCCTTGTGGGCCGCGCTTTCGATGACATTGGCCGCCGTCGAATCGAAGAGCGGCACGGCGGAACAGTCGAGGATGAAGTTGCGACGCTGATCGGCGATGCGGTCGAGCACGCTGCCGACGGTGGAGGCGGCGCCGAAGAAGAAAGCGCCCGAGATACGGTAGACGACGGTGTCGGCGTCGCTCGCCTCGCTGGAATCATAGGCGCCGGCGCCATTGATGCGGTCGGCGACGTCGTCCTGCACCAGATCCGCCTCGACCGCGACCGACTTGGCCATGCGGTCGATGAACAGGATCGAGCCGAGCGCGAAGCCGACGACGATGCCTTCGGTCAGGTCGCGGAAGACGACGATGAGAAAGGTCGCCATCAGCACCAGCGCATCGCCGCGCGACGCGCGCAGCAGCGTGGCGAAGGCCTGTTTTTCGAACATGTTCCAGCAGACCACCGCCAGCACGCCGGCAAGGGCCGAGAGCGGGATGTAGCTGGCGAGCGGCGCCGCCACCAGCATCAGCACGAGCAGGATCGCCGAATGCACCATTCCCGAGAACGGCCCGTGCGCGCCGGCCCGCACATTGGTGGCGGTGCGGGCGATGGTGCCGGTGGCGCAGATGCCGCCGAACAGGGCAGAGGCGATGTTGGCGAAGCCCTGCGCCACCAGCTCGCAATTCGACCGGTGCCGCCGGCCCGTCATGCCGTCGGCGACGACGGCCGACAGCAGCGACTCGATGGCGCCGAGCAGCGCGAAGGCGATGGCGTCCGGCAGGACCTCTATCATCCTGCCGAGGCCGACCGGCGGCAGGGCCGGCCATTGCAGGCTGCGCGGGATGCCGCCATAGCGCGTGCCGATCGTCTCGGCCGGCAGCGCAAGCAGCGCCACGACGAGCGAGGCGAGCCCGATGGCGATCAGCATGGCCGGCCATTTCGGCCGCCAGCGCTTCAGCAAGGCGATGGTCGCGATGGTCAGCACCGCCACGAAGGTCGCGGCGGGGTTGATCGTGCTGGCCGCCTCGCCAAGCGCGATCAGTTTTGGCACGAACGGTCCGGGCTCCTTGCCCGGCAGGGTCAATCCGAACAGTTCGACGATCTGGCCGGAGAAGATGATGACGGCAATGCCGGCAGTGAAGCCGACGGTGACCGGATAGGGGATGAACTTGATGTAGGTGCCGAGCCGGAGGTAGCCGATGGCGAGCAGGAACACACCGGCCATCATCGTCGCCAGCAGCAGGCCGTCAACGCCGACGCGGGCAACCGTGGCCGCCACCAGCACGATGAAAGCGCCGGCCGGCCCACCGATCTGGAAGCGGCTGCCGCCCAATGCCGAGATGATGAAGCCGCCGACGATGGAGGTGTAGAGGCCACGCTCCGGCGTCACGCCCGATGCGATCGCGATTGCCATCGACAGCGGCAGCGCAACGATGGCGACCGTCAGGCCGGACATGAAGTCGGCCTTGAATTGCGGCAGGTGGTAACCCTCCCGCCAGACCGTCACGAGTTTCGGCGTGAACAATTCGGAAAATGTCGGCTTTGCCGGCCTATGGGCCGCCTTATGGGCCGATTGATGCCCTGCCCGCCGTATCTGATCCATGGACTGCCTTCCGCACCTGAAAGGCGGCGGGATCGTCGGCAGGACTGTCGGCGGTCGCCGTCGCGACTTATGCCGGCTCAGCCTTGGGACCTGGCGGCACGGCGGGCTTGAGGCGCACGCCCCTGCCGCCGCGTTCGCTGGCCTGGTTCTCGCCGATCAACTCCACCCCGGCCTCGTCGAGAGCCTGGATGACCTTCATCAGCGTATCGACCACGCCCCTGACCACGCCGTCGCTCGCTTCCATGCGCTGGATGGTCGGAAGCGAGACGCCGGCGCGCTCGGCGAGTGTCTTCTGGTCGATGCCGGCCAACGCCCTTGCGGCACGCATCTGCGCGGCAGTGATCATCGGCCGGAACCCATGTCTGAGTCTGCAGACATAACGTATAATACTATCATTCTGACGTTTCAAGCATCATCAGGCATGGTTCAAACATATGAAATCACTCGCTTTCGCCGACCACACTGCGCCGCTGCAGGAGCCGCGCGGCCAACCAGCACAACATCGCCCAGGCGAAGCCCGCGCACCAGCCTGCCAGCACATCCGACGGCCAGTGGACGCCGAGATAGACGCGGCTGACGCCGACCAGCACCGTCGTCAGCACGGCGAGTGCCAGGACATAGACCTTCGTCGCGCGGCCATGCAGGAAACGCGCCGCGAGCGAACCGAGCGTGAGGTAGGTCACCGCCGACAGCAAGGCGTGGCCACTGGGGAAGGAAAGCGACGTTTCGCTGACCAGATGCGAGACGAGCTCGGGCCGCGGCCGGTCGACGCCGACCTTCAAAAGGCTCGACAGAACCTGTCCCCCCGCCACGGCGACGAAAATGAGAAGTGCGGTTCCCGGCCTGCGGATCAACAGCAGGTAGATGATCGCCGCCGTGGTGATCAGCACCAACACGCTGGGGCTGCCAAGGCTGGTTATGTCGCGCATCGCCCCTTCCAGCCACGGCGGACCGACCGGAACGCCGGGCTGGCCCGCCTGGCGGAAAGCAAGCAGGATTTCCGTGTCGAAGCCGTGCGGCGCGGTCGCCCGCGCCACCTCCATCAACTCCACGAAGCCCCACAGCCCACCGGCGATGACAAGGCCGGCCAGGAGGACCGGGAATTCGATTCGGTTGAGCAGGGTGTTGGCGGTATCTTTCATCGGGCCGGTGTCGCAGTCTTCATCTCGATTATCGCCCCTGCAGATAGGGCCCGAGCGTGATCAGCGCCACGGCGGCGACCGCCAGCACGATGCCGGTCGCCTGCAACGCGTTGACGCGCTCGCCAAAGAACAGCAGCGCCACGACGTTGACCGAGACCAGCTGGATGACGGCCGACAGGCTGAACGACACCGACATGCCGAATTCGCGGATCAGCCGCAGCATGATCAGGTTGCCTAGCGAATAGAGCGCGAGGGTCAGCAGGATCTTGCCCAGGCTCGGCGCCAATCCCCATTGCTTGGCGGCGGTTGCCGCCAAAAGGAAGATCACCGTTGAAAAGCCAAGCTGGAGCAGTCCCGAAAAGCTCACGTCCCATCCCCCTCGAAGCGGTGCCCGCCATGTGTGTCGCGGCTCTTGTTTCCGAAGCACGCCGGGACGTCAAGCGACGTCGTTCGAACGAAGGTCTTGGCAAGGGCAAGACTGAAGCTCAATGTGCAGCCACCGCCCGGCCTGTTGACAGAGGGGGTTGGCCAGGAGCCGATGATTCGTATTCTTCAGAACTTGACGCGGCGCTGGAGCGAGCTTTCCCTTGCCGTGCAATTCCTCGTTGCCGGCGGCTTTGGCCTTCTGGCCATCATGCTGGTGGTAGGCTTCTGGGTGACGATGCAGATCAGGGACGGCGTCATCCGCAATTCGGCCGCCACGACCGCACTTTATGTCGACAGCGTGATTGCACCACTGCTGCCGGACCTGCGCAAGAGCGAGGAGCTGAGCGAGTCCGTCAAACAGGCGCTCGACGAGACGCTTGGCCAGGGCGCGCTCGGCAAACGCCTTGTGTCGTTCAGGCTCTGGCGGCACGACGGCACCGTGCTCTATGCGAAGGACGCGGCCTTGATCGGCCGCCGCTTCGATCTGAGCGACAATCTGCGTTCCGCATTCCAAGGCAGCGTCACCGCCCAACTCGACACGTTCGACGGCAATGAAAGCAAGGAGCAGGCTGTCGGCGTACCGCTGCTGGAGATCTACAATCCGGTGCGCGAACCCTGGTCCGGCGACGTGGTGGCCGTCACCGAATTCTTCGAGGTCGCCGGCGATTTCAAAGCCACGCTGGCTTCGGCCCTGCTGTCGAGCTGGCTTGTCGTGGCCGGCACCACCTTGACGGCATTCCTGCTGTTGTCGGGCATCGTCCTGCGCGGCAGCCGCACCATCGACGATCAGCGCGGAGCGCTGCGCCGCCAGGTGTCGGAGCTGCAAGGCCTGGTGGCGCAGAACAGCGCCTTGCGCCACCGCGTGCAGCGGGCGTCGCGCCGCGCGACCGCACTCAACGAAAGATATCTGCGCCGGATCGGCGCCGACCTCCATGACGGTCCGGCCCAGCTCGTGGCCCTGGCGGCGCTGCGCATGGACAGCCCGGTGTTTTCCGGCGACGGCCACTGGGGCGAAAGCCGCTCGACCGAGGTCGCGATGATACGCAAGACGCTGGAAGATGCGATGCGCGAAATACGCGGCATCTGCACCGGCCTCGTGCTGCCGCAGATAGAAACGGCCGCCACCACGGATATATTGCGGCTGGCCGTCAACGAACACGAGCGCCGGACGGGAACCTCGGTGACGCTCACATTGCCTGGACATTTGCCCGAGCCCGGCGCCTCTGAGAAGATCAGCATCTACCGTTTCGTGCAGGAAGGGCTGAACAACGCCTATCGCCACGGACAGGGCAAAGATCAGGTGGTGCGTGCCGAGATGAAAAATGGCAGGCTTTTCGTGGAAGTTTCGGATGGCGGACCAGGCTTCGATCCGGCACGGGCGGAGGGGCTAGGGCTCGCCGGCCTGCGGGAACGGGTCGAGAGCATTGGCGGCCAGTTCGAGACCTTGAGCGGGCCGCAAGGCACGCGGTTGGTGATCAGTTTGTCTGTCGAGGAGCAAGCATGATTGGCGCTATTCGCATTGCCATTGTCGATGATCATCCGCTTTTTCGCGAAGGTGTGACGCGCAGCCTGTCGGAGATCGGAGGCTTCGAAATGGTCGGCGAGGGCGCGACCGCGCAGGATGCGGAACGCCTCGCTTCGACGGTGCGGCCCGACATATTGCTGCTCGACATCTCCATGCCGGGCGGCGGGCTGGCGGCGGTTGCAAACATCCTCGCCGACCATCCTGCCCAGAAGATCGTCATGCTGACCGTCTCAGAGGCCAATGCCGATGTGACCACGGCGCTGAACGCGGGGGTGCGCGGCTATGTCCTCAAAGGTATCGGATCGCGCGCGCTCGCCGATATCCTGCGCAATGTTGCGGCCGGCGAGAGCTATCTTTCGCCGACGCTGTCGGCCCGGCTGCTTTCCGATCTCCAGTCCCTGCAGCCGGCCGACGGCACGACGGACCGCCTGCGGCAACTCACCGGGAGGCAGACGGAAATCCTGCGGCTGGTGGCCGAGGGGCTCAGCAACAAGGAAGTCGCCTTGCGGCTGGACCTGCAGGAAAAGACAGTCAAACACCACATGACCGGGGTGCTGTCGAAACTCAACGTGCGAAACCGCACGGAAGCGGCCCTCATGATGCGCGAGTTTCGCGACCGTGACAGGAACCGTCCATAGCGATCGCGATGCGGGAAGCCGCGCGGCGCGGTCAAAAAAGAGGTCACCTCCGCCGGGGGCGGCGGAGGTGACATGCGAAACTGACCGTTGCCTGTTGGCCAGCTTCACAAGGCCTTGAGACGGCTGATATCGGCCGGCGTAACCCGACGGTCGATGATCGTGCGACCGAGGGCATCCTCCATCCTGAAACGACCGTTCTCGATCTTTTCCGTCAGGCCGTCCGGATGCTGGACCGTGATCTTCTTGCCATCCACTTCGACCTTGTCGCCGGTCGCCACGTTGACGTGACTGCTGGCGCCGCTGTTGTTCTGGCCCGGGCTGGATCCCGGGTTGCCGCTGCCGTCGTCACCACTACCCGTTCCTGGATTGTTGCCGTTGCCGTTCCCGCTATTTCCGCCGCCGCTGTTGCCGCCGCCATTCCCGCTATTTCCGCCGCTGCTGTTGCCGCCGCCGTTCCCGCTATTTCCGCCGCCACTGTTCCCGCCGCCCTTGCCGGCCTGTGCGCTGGCAGCGTAGAGGCCTGGAGCGAAGCCATGAAAGGCAATGTGGTAGGGAGCGACGGTCAGCGCCAGCGCGGATGCCGATCCGAGCGCCAACCGGAAACAACGGGTCGTGATCGATCTTCGCATCCTAGTCTCCGTCGATTGAGCCGGCGCGCCCACCCTCAACGTTGCAGCCAACATCGCCGAAAGACGTAGTAGCCGGAAGCGGCCTCCGACCGTTGCGTTTGTCCTCCAGGACCTTTGCAAGCGCAAGCTTGGACCAAAGTCCGAGATTCCGGGTGAGCAACCTGCACCATGCAAGCAACAGAACAGGCATAATGTCACGAAAATGTGATCAGCCGACTGTACGGGATTGAACAGGTACCCAAGCTCCAGCAACTCCAACAGCCAGAGGCAAGCCCCATGACCGAACAGCGTTCCTCCGACGCCCGATTCCGCACCAGCCTGCTTGAGGAAAACGAAGGACCGGCCATCAACCCCACCGACAACCGCACCATGGGCGAGATCATTGCCGCGCGGTTCTCGCGCCGGGGTTTCCTGAAGGGATCGCTCGCGGTCTCGGCGATCGCCGCCACCGTCAGCCCGCTGGCCATGATCGCCGCGGACGACGCCCGCGCCGCCGAAGGCTCCGCCTTCAAATTCGACGAGCTCGAGGCCGGCATCGACGACAAGCACCATGTCGCGCCAGGCTATGACGCCGACGTGCTGCTGCGCTGGGGCGACCCGCTGTTCGCCGATTCGCCGGAATTCGATCCGACCAAACAGTCGGCCGAGGCCCAGGCAAAACAGTTCGGCTACAACAACGACTATGTCGGCTATATCCCGATCCAGGGCTCCGCCGAGCATGGTCTGCTGGTGGTCAACCACGAATACACCAACCCGCATCTGATGTTCCCCGGCATCGTCAAGATCGTCGAGAAGGACGGCAAGAAGGCAGCCGAGGTCGCACCGCTGAGCAAGGAGCAGGTCGATGTCGAGATGGCGGCGCATGGCGGCACGATCGTCGAGATCCGCAAGGTGTCGGGCAAATGGCAAGTGGTGCGCGACGGCAAGCTGAACCGCCGCATCACCTCCAACACCGAAATGGCGCTGTCCGGACCGGTCGCCGGTCATGACCGCGTCAAGACCAATGCCGACCCATCCGGCACGAAGGTTCTCGGCACCGTCAACAACTGCGCCGGCGGCGTCACGCCCTGGGGCACCTATGTGATGGCCGAGGAGAACATCCACGGCTACTTCTCCGGCGAACTGCCGGAGGGCCACCAGGAATCGGCCAACTACAAGCGCCTCGGCATCCCGGAAGGCGCCTATGAGTGGGGCGCGCATTACGACCGCTTCAACCTCGCCAAGGAGCCGAACGAACCGAACCGTTTCGGCTGGATCGTCGAGGTCGACGTCGACGATCCGAATTCGACCCCGAAGAAGCGCACCGCCATGGGCCGCTTCAAGCATGAGGGCGCCGAATCGATCGTCGCCAAGGACGGCCGCGTGGTCTTTTATCTCGGCGACGACGAGCGCTTCGACTATGTCTACAAATTCGTCACCAAGGGGACCTTCAACGCCAGCGACCGCTTGGCCAACAAGGACCTGCTCGACGACGGCACGCTGCATGTCGCCAAATTCGCCGAGGACGGCACGGTGGAATGGCTGCCGATCGTCTTCGGCCAGGGCCCGCTGACGGCCGAAAACGGCTTTGCCGGCCAGGCCGACGTGCTGATCGAGACGCGCCGCGCGGCAGACCTGCTCGGCGCAACCAAGATGGACCGGCCGGAAGACATCCAGCCCAATGCCGTCAACGGCAAGGTCTATGTCATGCTGACCAACAATTCCAAGCGCAAGGGCGACCAGGTCGATGCCGCCAACCCGCGCGCCGCGAACGCCTTTGGCCACATCATCGAGATATCGGAGAGCGACGGCGACTTCGCCGCCACGAAGGGCAAGTGGGAAGTGCTGCTGAAATGCGGCGATCATTCCGTCGCCGATGTCGGCGCCACCTTCTCGACCGCCACGACGGCCAACGGCTGGTTCGGCATGCCCGACAATTGCGCGGTCGATTCGGCCGGACGCCTGTGGGTCGCCACCGACGGCCAGGGGCCGGAGGCCACCGGCCGCACCGACGGCCTGTGGGCGGTCGACACCGAAGGCGCGGCGCGCGCGACCTCGAAACTGTTCTTCCGCGTGCCGATCGGCGCTGAAATGTGCGGTCCGCTGTTTTCGCCCGACGACCAGACCGCCTTCGTCGCCGTCCAGCATCCGGGCGACGGCGGCGAAGACTGGGAAGCCTTTGGCCGCCCCTCCTACTATGAGGATCCGTCGACACGCTGGCCCGATTTCAAGCCCGACATGCCGGTGCGGCCGGCGGTCGTCGCCATCACCAAACAGGGCGGCGGCAAGATCGCCGTCTGAGTTCAGGTGAAAACTCTGAAGGAGGGGTTTCGGGACCCGAGGCCCCTCCTTTTCGCATGGAGTCCGATCGCTGCGTCGTTCAAATCCGGCATGCCTGTAGACGCATGATTGCCGGCTCCTCGAGCCGGGATCAGCGCGACGCGCCGGATGGAGGGTGGGAACCGGCGATCCGGCCGGCGATCGCCTTGGCCAATATGGCGGCATTGGCGAAGCAGCCGCGAATGCTCGGCCGCATGCCGGTGAACCACAGGCCCGGCAGTTTCGGGTCGGCGTCGCCGCCGTTGAAGAGCGGAACGCCCTTGCCGTCGAGCACGTCAAGACTGCCGACCATGCGCTCCAGCCCGGTGCGGTAGCCCGTCGCGGCGATGACGATGTCGGGATCGACCAGGCTGCCATTGGCCAGGACCACGCCGTCACGGGTGAACTCCCGTATCGGGGGCACCACGACGATCTTGCCCGATTTGATGGCGCCGACGGCGCCGTCGTCCGCGGCGATCGCGGTGTAGTCCGAGGTCAGGCGGCTGGCGCCGCCCGCCGGCGCGGGCGGCATGCCGAATTTGGTGAGGTCGCCGAAAACCAGGCGCTGCGTCAGCGCCATCACCGCATCGGCGACGCGCAGCGGCAAGCGCGCCATGAGCGGCGAGAGCCGGTGCACGGCGATCTTGCCGATCCGCTTGGGCAGAAGGGCGGGGCCGTTGCGGGCCGACAGCCACAGAGCCGCCGTATCCACGCCCGCCAGATGATTGAGGGCGTCGAAGCCCGAATTGCCGGCGCCGACGACCAGCACCTTCTTGCCGGCATAGGTGTTGGCGTCGCCAAAATCCGCCGAATGGATGATCCGGCCCGTGAACGCCTGCATGCCCGTCCACCGCGGCGTGAAAGGCTCCCTGTCGCGGCCGGTGGCGACAATGACATGACGCGCGAGGCGCGAGCCGGTGCTGGTGCGGACCGCCCAGTGGTCGCCCATGAACATGATGGTCTCGACGGCGACGCCAAACTCCACCGGCAGCCGGTTCGCCTCACGGAAATCGTTCATATGGCGGATAACGACATTCCTGGGAGGGAAGGCGGGGGTACCCTTGGGAAAGGCAAGGCCGGGCAGCGCCGACAGATCGCGATGGGTGTTGAGATGCAGCTGCTGGTGGCGCCGGTGCCAGGGCTCGGCCAGCCGGCTCTCCTTTTCGAGGATCGCGGTCGGCACGCCGGCCTTGATCAAAGCCTGGGCGACGGCCAGTCCGGCGGCGCCGGCGCCAATGACGATCGCCGGCTCGATCGCCGCCAACTGCTCCACCATCGCCCTGGTCGTCGTATCAGCCATTCACTCTCTCGTCCCATTCAACCGCCACGGCACCCCGCAACGCATTGCAGGGTGCTGTAACCGTTTGATCGCGCGCAGACCCTCCGTGGCAGATCGGAGCCGATTGCCGAGGTCCTGCGCCGAGCCGCGCTTGCGCTCCAGAGCGTTCCGCCGCCAAGCTGAAACGACTGGGGTTGCGAAAATGCGGCCAAAACAACGACATGGAGCGGATTGCCCGCTTCTGTCCGAATACATGCAGTCCTATATGGCATATCGGCGGCATCGGCGATAATCAGGTCGCGGCAAATTGATTGATTCGAGGCCGGGGGGCTGGCGGATCTTGTTACCGACGCAGGAATTCGAAACCCGCAACCGATTTCGGTTTCCCGCGAAAATCAAGGCGCCGTGGTGTGTCGGCAGGCGCGTCGAACCACAGGCGGCACGCGGAATCTCGACAATGCCCTCCTTGCGGATCTATTTCGACAATATCCTCGAGGGTGCCTCGCCGAAGGTCGAGCGCCAGGCGCTGACGCATGTCGAACGGCTGGCAATGGTTCGCCGCCATGGCGACTTCTCGCTCGCCTATTCCACCGCCGTGCAGGGCAAGCTTTCCTATTTCGGCGACGCCGACGGCTACATCGCCTTCGGCACCAAGATGAGGCATCACTTCGCGCTTGGCGACCCGGTGGCGGCTCCGGCCAAGCGGCCCGACTACATCAGGCGCTTTGTCGAGACCGCCGGCGACCCATGGTTCGTGCAGATCGGCGGGGAGACCGCACGCGTGCTGGCCGGGCTCGGTTACAAGATCAATCGGCTGGGCATCGACACCCGCCTGCCGCTACCCCATCATGACTTTTCCGGCAAGCGCAACGAAACGGTGCGCTATTCCGAGCGTTGGCTGTTGAAGAAGGGGTTTTCCTTCGACGAGGACAAACGCACCATCTTTCTCGACGAGATCGCCCGGCTCTCGCAGAATTGGCGCGGCGACCGCATCGTCAAGCGCTGGGAGATGGGCTTCCTCAACCGCCCCTTCAACGATCAGCTCGGCACCGACATGCGCCGGTTCGTCCTGCATGGTCCCGATGGCGAACTGATCGCGCTGCTCGACTTCGACCCGCTGTTCGCCGACGGCAAGGTGATTGGCTACACCACCGCCTTCAAGCGCAAGCATGTCGACGCCTCGCCGCATGCCGAGATCGGGCTGACCAAATTCGCCGTCGACCGGTTTCGCGAAGAGGGTGTTTCCGTGGTCACGCTTGGCCTGTCGCCACTGGTCGACATAGGCCAAGGTGGATTTGCCGAAAGCGCGTTCTGGCGAAACATCTTTCAGCGCGCCTACGAGTCGCCCTGGATCAACCGCCGCAGGTTCAACCTGCAGGGCCAGGCGGCGTTCAAGCGCCGCTTCCATGGCGCGGAAGAGCCGGTCTACATCGCCTTCCGTAAGGGGACATATATCGAGATGCTGGGGTTGCTGCGGCTGGTCAAGGCCATTTGAAGCTGGATTCTGCGAAGCCGCGTCAGTTCCGCAGCCGGTAACCGGTCCGGAAGATCCAGGCGACGATGGCGATGCAGACGGCCAGGAAGACCAGCGTCATGCCCAGGCTGACGCCGACGGAGACGTCGGCCTTGCCGTAGAAACTCCAGCGGAAGCCGCTGATCAGGTACACGACCGGGTTGAACAGCGTGATCGTCTTCCAGATGCCGGGCAGCATGTGGATCGAATAGAAGCTGCCGCCCAGGAAGGTCAGCGGCGTGACGATCAGAAGCGGCACCAGCTGCAGCTGTTCGAAGGTCTTGGCCCAGATGCCGATGATGAAGCCGAACAGGCTGAAGGTCACCGCGGTCAGCACCAGGAAAGCGACCATCCAGAACGGATGCTCGATCCTGAGCGGCACGAACAGCGCCGCAGTCGCCAGGATGATCAGGCCGAGCAGGATCGACTTGGTCGCAGCACCCCCGACATAGGCGATGATGATCTCCAGATAGGAGACCGGCGCCGACAACAATTCATAGATCGAGCCGACGAATTTCGGGAAGTAGATGGCAAACGACGCATTCGAGATCGATTGCGTCAGGAGCGACAGCATCATCAGGCCCGGCACGATGAAGGCGCCGTAGCTGATGCCGTCGATCTCGGTGATGCGTGAGCCGATGGCCGAGCCGAAGACGACGAAATAGAGCGATGTCGAAATGACCGGCGAGATGATGCTCTGCAGCACGGTGCGGAAGGCACGCGCCATCTCCACCCGGTAGATCGCCCAGACAGCACGAAAATTGGGGGCCGCACGAAGGTTCATGGCAGCGCGCAGGTTCATGGCTCTTGCCTCAGAAGATTGACGAAGATCTCTTCCAGCGAGCTGTTCTTGGTGTCCAGATCGCGGAACTGGACCCCCGCGGCCTCGAGATCGCGGATCAGCGAGGCGACGCCCGGCCGGTCGCTCTGGTTGTCATAGGTATAGGTGAGCTGGTTGCCGTCCGGAGCCAGCTCCAGCGCATAGTGCGAGAGCCCGTCGGGCACACTGTCCAGCGGCGCGCGTAGCTCCAGCGTCATCTGCTTGCGGCCGAGCTTGCGCATCAGTTCGGCCTTGCCCTCGACCAGGATGATCTCGCCGCGATTGATGACGCCGACGCGGTCGGCCATCGCCTCGGCTTCCTCGATGTAGTGGGTGGTGAGGATGATGGTGACGCCGTCCTCGCGCAGCCGCCGCACCATCGCCCACATGTCCTGGCGCAGCTCGACGTCGACGCCGGCGGTCGGCTCGTCGAGGAACAGGATGCGCGGCTCATGCGACAGCGCCTTGGCGATCATCAGCCGCCGCTTCATGCCGCCCGACAGGGTGATCGCCTTGGCGTCCTTCTTGTCCCACAGCGACAGGTCGCGCAG
Organism: Mesorhizobium sp. B2-4-15; assembly: GCF_006658505.1. Classification (GTDB taxonomy): domain Bacteria; phylum Pseudomonadota; class Alphaproteobacteria; order Rhizobiales; family Rhizobiaceae; genus Mesorhizobium. Next base: position 1,990 of record NZ_VFUZ01000019.1, on the reverse strand, counting down.
CACCTTCTCGACAAAGGCCGGGTTGGCCGGCTTGCCGAACAGGCCGCGGCTGTAGTTGACCGTTGCCCAGACCGTCTCGAAGGCATCGATGGTCAGCTCCTGCGGCACCAGCCCGATCAGGCTGCGCGCGGCGCGATAATCGCGGCCGATGTCGTGGCCGTCGACGGTGACGGTGCCCGACGAGCGGTTGACGATGCCGCAGACGATCGAGATCAGCGTCGTCTTGCCGGCGCCGTTGGGACCGAGCAGCGCGAAGATCTCGCCGCGCTGGATGTCGAGATTGACTTGCTTGAGTGCCGTGAAACCGGTGGCGTAGGTCTTGGAGACCCCGGAAATGGACAGGATGGAGGGCATGGCTGAAACGGCTGCCTGAAAGAGGTCCCCTGATATAGGCCTGTTGTCGTCGCATGCAACCGGAAGTCAATGGCGCTGCTGACAGTTCTCGACATCGAGGCTTGGGGACCGGCCGAAAATGCGCCACTTGCAACCGGCAAAATTGTCCTGTGGCGTTCGGCCTCGCGGCAGGACGCCGCTTTGACCTGAACCCGCTTCGGGCCTATCCTTCGCGAATACTTGCAGCAGCCGGAGCCCATCATGGACCCGCTCATACTTTCGCGCATGCAGTTCGGCGCGAATATTTCGTTCCATATATTGTTTCCGACGATCACCATTGCGCTGGGTTGGGTGCTGCTGTTCTTCAAGCTGCGCTACAACGCGACCAACGATTCCGCTTGGATGCGTGCCTATTTCACCTGGGTGAAGGTGTTCGCTCTGTCCTTCGCCATGGGCGTGGTCTCGGGTGTCACCATGAGCTTCCAGTTCGGCACCAACTGGCCGGGCTACATGGAGCATGTCGGCAACATCGCCGGGCCGCTGCTCGCCTACGAGATCCTGACCGCCTTCTTCCTCGAGGCGGCCTTCCTCGGCATCATGCTGTTCGGTTTCCGCCGCGTGTCGAACCGCATCCACACGCTGGCCACCGTGCTGGTGGCCGGCGGCACCACGGTCTCGGCCTTCTGGATCATCGCGCTGAATTCCTGGATGCAGACGCCGGCCGGCTTCGTGATGATCGACGGCAAGGCGCATGCCGTCGACTGGTGGGCCGTCGTCTTCAACCCCTCGATGCCCTATCGCCTGGTCCACATGCTGCTCGCCTCAGGCCTGACGGTTTCGTTCCTGATCGCGGGACTGTCGGCGCTGCGCTATCTCAATGGCGACCGCTCGGAATCGATGGGGAAGGCGCTGCGCACCGGCGTCTTCACCGCCGCGATCCTGATCCCGATCCAGATCTTGGCCGGCGACCAGCACGGGCTGAACACGCTGGAGCACCAGCCGCAGAAGATCGCCGCCATGGAGGCCAACTGGAACACCGGCCCCAACGTGCCGCTGGTGCTCTTCGCCCTGCCCGACGAGGCGGCGAAGGAGAACAGGTTCGAGGTGACCATTCCCGACGGGGCAAGCTTGATCCTGCGGCACAGCGCCAGTGGCGTCGTGCCGGGGCTGAACGATTTTCCGGGCAACCATCCGCCGGTCTTCCCCATCTTTTGGAGTTTCCGCATCATGGTCGGAACCGGCCTTCTGATGCTTGCCGTTTCCTGGTCGGCGGCCTTCTTCCTCAAGCGCCGGCACCGCTTGCCGAAGCCGCTCGCCCTGCTGATGGTGCCGATGGCGCTGTCGGGCTGGCTGGCGACGCTGGCCGGCTGGTACACGACCGAGATCGGCCGCCAGCCCTGGCTGGTGACGGGTGTGCTGAAGACCGCCGACGCCGTCGGCCCGGTGGCGGGCAGCCATGTCGCGCTGACGCTCGCCATCTATCTCATTCTCTACCTGCTGTTGCTGATCGCCTATCTCGGCGTGCTGGTGCATCTGGCGCTGAAGGCGGCCAAGGATGGCGACACCTCGCCGCTGCCGGGTGTTCTCAACGCGCCGCTGTCGCAGCCGGCGGCAGGGGAGTGAACATGCTTTCCTCGCGGGTCCGCGCCGCCCCTCA
>NZ_VFUZ01000018.1 GCF_006658505.1 Mesorhizobium sp. B2-4-15 | reverse complement strand
CCCTTGTGGCACGGCTATCGCGTATGGAGTCTTGCGAAGAGGGACCCCCACCCTAACCCTCCCCACAAGGGGGAGGGAATGCTGCCGCGCGCAGCTTTACTTGCGCCTTGGGATCGAAAACATGCTCAATTTGCCAGGATCGGCGTCAACGGAAGTCTCCCTCCCCCTTGTGGGGGTCCGAAGGACGGGCGAGACCCGTGGCTCGCCCCGGCAAGTTAGGGGTGGGGGTACTCGTAGGGCGAAAGCCTTGGCCCCATATGCGATAGCCCTGCACTCGGTGGGGAGAGGTTAGGGGTGGGGGTACTCGTAGGGCGAAAGCCTCGGCTTTCCATATGCGATTGCCGTGCCCCTGCGGGAAGATGTCCGGCAGAATAGAGGGGCGCTGTCCCGCCAGCTTTCTTCGTGCCTCCTTGCATGATCCTTGCCCTGTCACAAAGCTGACAAGCACCGGTCCTAGCGTCGAAGAATTCCTCCAGCCATTCTCCAGCCACGAGGCGTCTCCATGATCAGGTCCTTCCTCTCGCTCTGCCTCGCCTCGACGGCGCTGGCATCGTTCGCTGGCGCGGCCCACGCCGCCCCTCCCGGCTACGACAAGATCGACACCGTCGTCGTCATCTATGCCGAGAACCGCAGCTTCGATAATCTTTATGGTGGCTTTCCCGGCGCCGATGGGCTCGCCAACGTCTCGGCCGACCAGGCGCGCCAGCTCGATCGTGACGGCAAGCCGCTCGCGGAACTGCCGCCGGCCTGGGGCGGGCTGACCGGCAAGGGCGTGACGCCCGCGATGACCGAGGCCCAGACCGCCCATCTCGCGAATGCCGTCTTCTCGATCGACGACCCCAAGGGCTTCAACGAGAATATGGGGGTCGTCACACGCGACCTCTGGCACCGCTTTTATCAGGAGCAGATGCAGATCGATGGCGGAAAGAACGACAAGTTCGCCGCCTGGGCCGATTCCGGCGGCCTGGTGATGGGTCATTATGACGGCTCCAGCCTGCCGATGTGGGCGGTGGCGAAGAAATACGTGCTGGCCGACAATTTCTTCCAGGGCGCCTTCGGCGGCTCCTTCCTCAACCACTTCCAACTCGCCTGCGCCTGTGCGCCGTTCTATCCTCACGCCGACACCAGCCCGGGAAAGGGGCTGATCGCCGTGGTCGATGCCGGCGGCAAGACACTGAAGGTCGCCGACGACTCACCGGCCTCGGCGCTTGGCGGGGCGCCTAAATTCGTCAATGACGGCGCCATCACGCCGGATTTTTATGCCGTCAACACCATGCAGCCGCCCTATCAGCCGAGCGCCAACAAGCCGGTCGAAGGCGGCGACAAGGCGCTTGCCGACCCGGCGCAGCCGACCACGCTGCCGCCGCAGCACGACATCACCATCGGCGACCTCCTGTCGCTGAAGGGCGTCGACTGGGCCTGGTATGCCGGTGCCTGGCAGGTAGCGCTCGACGGCAAGAACGCGACGCCGGTGCCGAATTTCCAGTTCCACCACCAGCCGTTCAATTATTTCGCCGCCTACGCGCCCGGCACCGCGGCGCGGACCGAGCACCTCAAGGACGGCGGCATGGAGGGCGCCGAGTTCATCAAGGCGATCGACGAGGGCAAGCTTCCGGCCGTCGCCTTCTACAAGCCGCAGGGCAACCTCAACGAGCATGGCGGCTACACCGATGTGGCGAGCGGCGACCAGCACCTTGCCGATCTCGTTTCGCATCTGGAGAAGAGCCCGCAATGGAGCCACATGCTGGTGGTCATCACCTATGACGAGAATGGCGGCTTCTGGGATCATGTCGCGCCGCCCAAGGCCGATCGCTGGGGCCCAGGCAACCGCGTCCCGGCCTTCATCATCTCGCCCTATGCGAAGATGGGCACGGTCGACCACACACAGTATGACACGACCTCGATCCTGCGCTTCATCACGGCGCGCTACGACCTGCCGGTGCTCTCCGGTATCGTCGCCCGTGACAAGGCGCTTGCCGTGAATGGCGAGCCGCCGATGGGTGATCTGAGCGCGGCGCTTGACCTGAGCCGGTAGAGGCGGCCGAGGCAAAAGGGGCCATCGCGCCGCGAAGGTCCCTCTCAGCCGCCATTGACCAAGGCAAGAATGAGCTTCTGCAGATTGCCGCCCTGACCGAGTTCGACGCGGTCGAAATCGCGGCTGGACTGCCGCTGCGCCTGCGAGAGTTCGGACAGGCGTTTGGTCATCTCCGTGCGGATCTTGCTGCATTGGGGATCATCCGGGACCGTGAGGCCGACGGTCGCCGCCTCGATCTTGCGCACCATGTCGACAATGCTGGCGCCATGCACCTTCTCATGGGCATTGACGCCGGCGAGGAAAACCTCCCAGTTCTTCTGGACGGCTGATGGCAGCGGCGCGGTGGGACTGGGCAAGGTGTAGGTGATGATCAGCTTCGGCTTGGCCGACACCAGCACGCAGGCCCCGCCACGCGCCTGATAGTCCCTGGTCCAGGTCAGTTTGAAATTGGTGTGGGCGATGGCGTGGGCAATGCCGACATTCGGCCCGTTCTCGCCGATCGACCGGTAGAGCTCCAGCCCCGACTGGCCCGATATGGCATAGGTCTCCACCTTCTCGACCGGCTTCCAGCCGGCCGCTGCGGCTGCCAGGGGCCAGGCCATCAGCGCGACCGGCAAAAGACGCAGACGAACACGGTTTGTTGGCACCACTCTCTCCAAATCGGCCCGGACGGCTTGCCCAACAGCCAATGTCACCGGACCGCTTTTCCTATATGCTGCCGGCGGGTGCTGCAAATGTTTGGAGGGACTCATGAGAGCAGGATATTTCTTCATCGTTTGTGCCATGACCGTATTGCAGGCCGCGCAGCCGGTTCTTGCCGCGCCGTGCAGCGGCTGGAGCGCGAAGATGGAGGAAGACGAGGGCGGCAGCGTGCTGACAGCCTCGGTCTGCGGCGGGCCGAAAGGCGATGCGCGCCTGATGCTGACCTGCTTCGACAATCCGGTGCTGAGCTATGATCTGGGCGCCAGCGGCCAGCAACTGGAGCCCGGCATCAGCGGCGCCTTCGATTTCAAGGCCGACGGCAAGACGGTGACGAAGACGCTGCAGCTCGAAGCCATGTACAATTATTTCGTGGCGGACCTGGCCAAGGCCGATCCGCTGCTCGACCTGTTGCGCGGGAAGGGCGAGGTGAGCGTGAGCGCGGACAAGTATGGTGCGAACAGTTTTCCGCTGAAGGGCTCGGGCGGGGCAATAGGCAAGGTGCTGGCGCAGTGCGGCAAGGCCAAGCCGCCCGATGACGCGGATTGAGCCTGAAAGGGTTGCGCAGGTCCCCCGCCATTTCTCTCCGTAAACGGCAGGGCAATCGCAAAGGGGGCCGTGGCTTTCGCCCTACGAGAGTACCCCCGCCGCACGGCACTCGAAGCCGCCGGCGTCATCTTCGTCGCCGAGGATGGCGAGGGACCAGGCGTGCAGCTGAGGAAGGCGAAGTGATGGTCGTGAAGCAAGGGCGACGAGGAGGACTGCTATCGGGCGATTCCTCAAGCTGACGTGTGATTAGCGCAAAGGTACTTTGAATGCCTTCTGGAGGTTCGGAACCTTCCTACAGCGGCTTATGCATCGTCATACCGTTCGCACCGAACAAACGACTGTAAAATTCAACCGCGTAGCGGTCAGTCATTCCCGCGATGAAATCGCAGACGGTCCTGCACTTGTTCAGATCGTCGCCATTTTTGTATATTTCTCTAAAATCCCTCGGTAGCAATCTATCGCCGCCTTTTTCATTAATAGCGTCATATATTTTCTTGATTATGTCTTTCCCTCTGTATTCTACTACCTGCAATGCTGGTGCCCGGATAACTGCCTCATACGTTATGTTTTTTAGTACCTCGACGGTTATGAATGTTTTCAGATCCAGGCGCACATTGTGCAACTGCGGATGAACCGAATTGGGCTGCACCTCGACCCCTTGGATAAAAGCTCCGACAAGATTCGATGTAAACGCAGTTCTATAGTAACCATCTTCAGCATATAGTCTTGATCTTTGCTGCGCTTCGACTGAGAAGTACATCTTTTTATATTCGTTTGTTGACTTCCTGTTTTTCAGAATCGCTATTTGTTCTGTTCCAAACGTGAACAATTCCGAAAAAACGTCATGCAAAATCTCGTGCACGTCTTTAACGGTTATGCGCGTAGAAACTTCAGGATACTGCTTCGCCAGCCGCTTGTTGATGGTAGTGACAACGTTGTCATAAATCGCAAAATCAAGAGCAAAAAGATCTAAAGGGCTAAGAAACCCGCTCTTAAATACGTCCTCAAGATCATATGTCGAGTAAGCGATGTCGTCGGCAATGTCCATTATTGAACATTCAACAACTTTGAATTTTCCGACGTACTTTTCTCCAAGCACCTTCTCTTTGATTTTCTCTACCAATTGCCTGTCGGATTCGTAAAAACCTTTGACAACCTCGTTGCGCTTATCCTCGGGTCTGTCGCCAGACCGGATCGGGATCACCGAGTCGTATTTCAATATAGAGGCAAGCGATCTATAGGTGAGATTTAACCCACACCTCTGATCTTTTTCGTCGGCGAAGGGACGCAGATCGTCCGGCGCCGTTAAAGTTACCTTCTTCTCAAGCCGTGACAAGATGCGGAAGGTCTGAGCGTTGCCTTCAAACCCGCCGAAGCTTTCCCGCATACACTCATCGAGGGCCTCTTCACCATTGTGTCCAAATGGCGGATGCCCAAGGTCATGCGCCATGCCGGCGAATTCGACGAGGTCCGGGACCAACTTTTGGGCCGGATCGGCAAAAAGCTCATGAGTAGCATTTAGCCTTATCGCAATGGATTTTGCGATCTGGGCCACTTCCAAAGAGTGCGTTAGTCGATTTCGAAAGAAATCACCCTCGTGACCGGGAAAGACTTGGGTTTTGCCTTGCAACCGGCGAAAACCAACGCTGTGAATGAGGCGCGCGTAGTCTCGGCGCCATTCGTCGCGGTAGTCTTCAGAATTTTGGGTGCCAACAACGCGTCCGTGATCGGACTCAGAATACAACGAACGCATGGCCCCCCGGCGCTATTTTCGCTTTTCGATAAAGCTACCGTTAGCCGAGGAGCGCTCTTTGAGCAATGTCCAACTGCCGCTAGGACTTTCAACGGCCGTCTGTAGCGTGCGCAGCTCTCGGACGACAGTCCTGTAAACGGGATTCTTGTCGGTAGCCGCTGCAGCGGTTGCGGCTTTCTTTCCGGACATCATAGTCATGGACTTCGCCATTACCATCTCTCCCTTGTTTCACGAGATGCTATCGGATTTGGCTCTGAAATGACAGCTATGACGAGGGCGCAGTGTCACATCGCTCGATTGCGAATTGATTAAACGCCCGGTTTCTCGGTCTGTCAGAATCAACGGATGTTACGCACTGAAGTTCCGCCAGATGCTAGCCGAAAGCAACTCGATCCACGCCCTATTTTCGGACATCCGAACGCGATAGGAAGTGGAGGATAGCCGCGCTCCTCGAGAGCCCGTCCCCCCTAACCCCTCCCCACAGGCGGGAGGGAGACTCCCGTTGATGCCGATCCTGGCAGATGGAGCATGTTTTTCGATTCCGGGGTGGAAGTAAGATGCGCGCGGCAGCATTCCCTCCCCTCGAGGGGAGGGAATGGGTCTCCGGTAACGGGATCAATGGGCCAGCCGCACGCCTGGGCTCTTTCCGCGACGCTGGCGCATGCGGGAATTCTTTCAGGCTCTATTCAATTTGCCGGCAAGAGCGGATATAGGTCAGCTAAGTTGACCTATATTCGAAACGTCCGGGGAGGCGTGTCTTGACCCTTTTGAACCTGTTGGCTTCGCGCTCCTCGCGCATGAAGGCTTCCGAAATCCGCGAGCTGCTGAAGCTGCTTGACAAGCCTGATATCATCTCCTTCGCCGGCGGCATCCCCGATCCGTCGCTGTTTCCGGCCGATGCCATCCGCGATGCCTATGCCGAAGTGCTCAGCGGCGCGGAGGCGGGGGCGGCGCTGCAATACCAGGTCTCGGAAGGCTATCTGCCGCTGCGGCGCTGGCTCGCCGGGCAGATGGGCAAGCTCGGCGTCGCCTGCGACGAGGCCAACATCTTCATCACCTCCGGCTCGCAGCAGGCGCTGGATTATCTCGGCAAGCTGTTCCTTTCGCCGGGCGATACCGCGCTGGTGACATGGCCGACCTATCTCGGCGCGCTGCAGGCCTTCAACGCCTACGAGCCGCGCTATGACCGGCTGCGCCCGGAAGGCGGCAACATGACGCCTGACGCCTATCGCGCGGCGGCGGCCGCGAATGGCGGCAAGGTCAAGTTCGCCTATCTGGTGCCTGACTTCGCCAACCCGACCGGCAACACGCTGGACCGGAAGCAACGCGAGGCCGTGCTCGACCTCGCCGGCGAACTCGACATCGCCGTCATCGAGGACGCCGCCTATCGCGCGCTGCGCTATGACGGCGAGGGCGTGCCGCCGATCCTGGCGCTCGACTGCATCAGGTCCGGCGGCATCGACAAGGCGCGCACGCTCTATTGCGGATCGTTCTCGAAAATCCTGTCGCCCGGCATGCGTGTCGGCTGGGTCTGCGCACCGCGCCATGTGGTGGAGAAACTGGTGCTGATGAAGCAGGCTTCCGACCTGCACAGCCCGTCGATCAACCAGCTGGTCATGCACCGCGTTGCCGAATCGGTGTTCGACGGCCAGGTGGAAAAGCTGATCGGCGCCTATCGCGAGCGCCGCGACGGCCTGCTTGCCGCGCTCGAGGCCAATATGCCCGAGGGTGTGACCTGGAGCCGGCCGGAAGGCGGCATGTTCGTTTGGGTGACGCTGCCGGAGGGGGCCGATGCCACCGAACTGCTGGCGCGGTCGGTGAAGGAGGCGCGCGTCGCCTTCGTGCCCGGTAATGCCTTCTATGCCGACGGCACCGGGCGCAACACGCTGCGGCTGTCGTTCACGCTGGCCGACCGCCGCGCGGTGACCGAGGGCATTCCAAGGTTGGCGGCCCTGCTGAAGGGGTAATCCCGCCGCGCCCGAGGCTTCAGGGGCCGTTATGCGTGCCCTTGATGCTGCCGTCCTTCGAGCCTGGTGAATGGCACGAAGGACGGCGTGCCTCCATTGTAGATGTCGGCGCGCATGACCTGGAACCTCCCGCCTCCTGGTGCTTGGTGACCTTCAGTCCACACCTCACTCGACCTTCGATGGAGCCGTGTTGAATCCCGATGCGATCGAACTGAAGACGCACGATATCCGGCTCGGCATCGCCTACAAATTCTGAACGGGACCGTCCTGCCGGCCCGTGTCTCGGCTGATGCCGAATGGCCACACCGGCCGGCCAAGTGCTGCGGCGCATTCCAAGACAATTCCGGTGCGGTTCAGCCCAAGACGCGGGTGGCGAACAATGCAACATCGGGCTCTCGACACCAACTGGATCCCCGCTGAGCATTTCCGCAGCGGGGAAGTGCAACACCCTTGGGGCAGCAAACAACAATGAAAACGATTCTTCTCGCTACGGCCTTTGTTCTCGCGCCAGTCGGAATGGCATCTGCGGCCGACATCAATGAAACCTTGCCCGTTGCCGCCGGCTACACCTGGTCCGGCCTCTATGCCGGCGTTCATTTTGGCTACGCCGCCGGTAAATCCAATCTCTTCATCGCTGGCGCTGGCATTGGGGGCACCGACGTCAACGCTCCCCTCGATCCGGACGGTTTCATCGGCGGCATCCATATCGGCTTCAACCAGGAAATGGCGAACCGCTTCGTGCTCGGTGCCGAGGCCGACATTGCGTACAGCAATGTAGATGCGATGGCGACCTTCGCCGGCGCCGGCGCGTTGCTCAAGAGCGAACTCCAATGGTCGGGGTCGGCGCGGCTGCGGGCTGGCTATGCGTTCGATCGGACCTTGCCTTACATCACCGCGGGCGTGGCCGCGGCCAAGTATGAAATAAGTGTGATCAACACCAGCGGTTCATTACTAATCCACGACGAAACGCATCTTGGCTGGACGGTTGGAGCCGGCGTCGAGCACGCTTTCACCGACAGGTGGATCGCTCGCGTCGAATATCGCTACTCCGACTTTGGCAAGAAGGATATCTCGGTGCCGCTTTTTGGTCCTGACACGGTTGCGAATACCGATCTTAAGACGCACGATGTACGGGTCGGCCTTAGCTACAAGTTCTGACCCATCGAACCGAGCAAATCCCGCCCTCGCGCCGGGGTTTGCTCGTGCCTGAAACGCGCCACCATGGACACTACCGGCCCGCCTCGGTGACCAACACCAAGTGAGGCGGCTGGCGCTGCGCGGCGGACACTGTCCGGAAATTTGCCAGCCGCCGCGCAGGGCCAACTTGCCAGAGATCCGGCGGAGCCGGGCAAGGCATGTCAGTTGACACCGCCGCGCGTATTGACGACGCCCGGTCCGAATTTAAATTCGGAGCCTTGCGAGGAGGTGTCTTCATGGAAATCCAGGAACTGCATCACGGCCCTTGTAGAACCGCCGGCTGACATGGAGATCGCTGACCATGAGTTGGAGGTGGTCGATGCTCCGGTGCGCGCGCGTGTATGGAGAGGTCTTATCTGCCAACCACAAATGCCATCCGGCGTGTAGATGGCGCAGGTGGTTGCGCCCTGAGGTAGGAGCGCGACAACACGAGGGACGTCATGACGATTTGATAGGCGGTAATGGTGGCGCCGACGACAGGCAGAACCAGAGACAGGGATCCTGGATTTTTGGGATCGATGCCCAGCAGAGTGAACAGCAGCATCAACGCCACTATGAATAGAAGAGTGATCAGGCCGAACGAGATGAGCAGACGCGGAAACGCATAGCCGAACACCTTGGAACCACGCTTGCCGGCAGCCGCAAGTGTTTGATCATCGTCGGCAATGACCGCAGGCAACATCGTACCCCATTTTGCGAACGCAGCGATGCCGGAAAAAACCCAGACAAGAATTGCCGCCAACAGGGCGACTGACGCATGAACGCCGCCGATGACCATGGCAATCCCGACCGCAAAGGGAGCTATCGCGCCGAGAAAGCCGAGCAAGAGGCAACGTCTTACGAAACTGAAAAAAGCCTTAGGCCTTTCCTTCAGCCAATTGGATACCTGGTCGGTATCTAGCTGCGTCAAAACCGCGATGTGAGCAGGAATAGCCAAGAAGGTCGACGTCATTACGCCGACGAAGATTGAAGCTCCCGAATTGACTTTCACGAAGCTTTCAAGCACCGCCAGCGCGCCAGCCAAAACGATGTATCCAAGAACCCATCTACGGTTGCGGATATAAACTTCGAGTGAAGCCGCCCAGATATTGTCTTCGACCATGACCCATCCCCTATAGCCACCCGGACGCGCAATCAGTATACGCACCGCGTTACGGCTTTCTTAATTGAATTTGGCAAACCTTTATATTTGCAAAATGAGCTAATTAGATAAGTCTAATATCACTACTTGTCGCGATAGGTGGACAGGGCACTACTTTTTCTCTGGACGGCCTCTACTGAACAACCGCTATCGTGTACTACGATGCCGGCACTCTCGAGTGACGTAGACCAGACTTGCCGCGTTCTCGGCGCGAACGCATGGAAATGACTTTCCGACATGCGACGGCGCGCCAAGTCTTATGTATCTGAATGTATCCGATCGTCGTTCGCGAAGAGCCTTCCCCAAGCATGGCCGGATGCTCGCGCGCCAAATGTCCGCAGATCGGTTTTCATCAATCTCGTATTCTCGTATGCGAAATTGAACTGAGCCCTGAGGCGTCGCATGAGTCCGTTGCCCGAAGCCGTGCCGTTTTTCAGCCAATGGGAAACGCCTGACATGACGCTGGCCGTGCTCGCCGACGGCGCCGAGGCGGCGTTGCGGCGGGATCCGCTGTGGCGGGGTTCGGGTGCCGAGACGCTCGACGAATACGCTCTCTGGGCCGCCAACATCTGCGGCATGGCGTGTCTCAAGATGATCCTGGCGACGCGGGGCGAGATCGTGCCGACGGTCGTGCTGGCGAGACGATGCACTGGATATGGCGGCTATGTCGTCAGCGGGGGATCGATCAAGGGGCTGATCTATGCGCCCTTCGTCATTTTCGTGAAGGCGGAGTTCGGCCTGGACGCCGAGGTGATGACCGGTGTCGCGACAGCGGACATTCCGGCGATCCTTACCCGGTCGCGCTTCTTCATCGCTTCCGTCAGCAGCTCGATCCGCTGGCCCGAGCGTGAACCGCCGTCGAAGGGCGGCCACCTGGTGCTGGTCACTTCGGCACCCGATCAGGGTTTTTGCTTCCACAATCCGTCCGGCCATACCAGCGCCACACAGGCAAACGCAGAGTTGGCGCCATCCGATTTCGATCGTTTCTTTGCCAATCGCGGCATTGCCGTCGCCATTTGAGTTCGAGGGAATTTCCATGAAGGACAAGATCAGGGTCGCCATCCTTTATGGCGGGCGCTCGGCCGAGCATGACGTCTCGCGCCTGTCGGCCGCCAATGTGCTGAAGGCGATCGACCGGACGCGCTACGAGGTGGTGCCGATCGCCATTTCCAGGGAGGGCAAATGGCTGCTGCAACCGTCGTCCGACGCCATCGGCGACGGGGCAGGGGCTCCGCTGTCGGCGGATGGCGCCGAGGTCGCGCTGTTGCCCGGCGGCAAGGGCCGGCTGGTGGCGGTGTCGAAAGGCGGCGCCCAGCCTGAACTGCCGCCGGTCGATGTCGTCTTTCCCGTCCTGCACGGTCCGTTCGGCGAGGACGGCTCGGTGCAGGGCTACGCAGAGGTTGCCGATGTCGCCTATGTCGGCTGCGGCATCCTCGCCTCGGCCGCCGCCATGGACAAGGATGTCGCCAAGCGGCTCATGCGCGAGGCCGGGCTCGCCGTTGCCCGCTCCGTTACTGTGCATCGAAACGATGTCGGTTCGTTCCAGGAGATCGCCGGGGCGCTCGGGTTGCCGTTCTTCGCCAAGCCGGCACGCCAGGGCTCGTCCTTCGGGGTGAGCAAGGTGAATGACAGGGACGGTTTCGACGAGGCCGTCGAAACGGCTTTCCGCTACGACGGCAAGGTGCTGGTCGAGGAGTTCGTCGACGGGCGCGAGATCGAGTGTTCGGTGCTGGAGCGGGCCGACGGCTCGCTCACCGTGTCGCTGCCCGGCGAGATCATTCCGGCCGGCAAGCATGGCTTCTACACCTATGAGGCCAAATATCTCGACGCCGACGGCGCGGTGGTCAAGGTGCCCGCCGATGTGCCGGCCGCGATTGCCGACAAGGCCAAGGAGATGGCCGCGCGGGCTTTCCGGGCGCTCGGCTGCGAGGCCATGGCACGCGTCGATTTCTTCCTGCGCGCTGACGGTTCGCTGCTGGTCAACGAGGTCAACACGCTTCCCGGCTTCACCGACATTTCGATGTACGCCAAGGCGCTGGCGGCGACGGGCATCGGCTACAGCCAGGTCATCGACGTGCTGATCGAGCACGCGCTGGCCAGGTATGCGACGCGCTGACGGTCGATCCCGTTCGGGAGCATGTTCTCCCCGTCATGGCTGGTAGCGCAAGGTATCGACCAGCAGTTTGAAGGCCAGGGAGGCGTGCCGCCGGCTGGGGCAATAGAAGTGGTAGGCCGGCAGCGGCGGCGTCCATTTGCCCGGCGCCTTGACCCGCCGCCCGGTTTGGCGTCGCCGGGCTATTGCATCGAGGCATGTTGACGAAGATCGGGCGGGATCATCGCGTCCTCGCCACCATCCGCGACGAAACCATTTCCAGGCAAAGCCAATCCGTTGCTCCGAGCGTCGAATTCTATCGGCGCGCCAAGCAGTTGGGCGGCCCGCAGGACCAGATATTCGATGTCCTCGAGGGCGACGTTTTCCACAAGGTTCCTGACCCTGACCTGCTCAGCCACCGCCGCGATGTTGACGATGCCCTTGTGGAATGCCGTCTGGACGGCCGAATTGACGTCATCGCGCAGGCGCGTGGAGAAGTTGTACCGCATCGAAGCCTCCCACAGGCGAACGGTTTCTATTTTGGTAGGAGCATGCACCCATGGCCGGCGTATGACAAGTGGAAATTTGAAAATATTAAACTAAATCAATTAGTTAGCATAGTTATGCAAACGTGCGACCAACGCCGGATCCCCATCATGCGCGGGTTGCGCCGTTCACCCATTGGCAGAGCTTGACGGATGATGAAAGCAATCCTAACTATGAGTTGAGTGAGATAAATACTAACTCACCGTATTTTAGTCTTGAGCGAGGAAACGCGCATGGCTGAACTGGAACGCCCGGAACGATTGCAGATCATGCTCACCGCGGACGAGCTGGCGGCCCTGGAAAACTGGCGCTTCGAAAGGCGCATGCCGAGCCGTTCGGCGGCGGTCAGGGAATTGCTGCGGCGCGGTCTTGCCTCCGAAGGCTTCCTGACGGCGGAGCATGGCGTCAAGTCACAGGAATTCGGCGTTCTCATGCCCGATAGCGGGAACGGCAAGGTAAACGGTCAGCCCGGTAAAGCGGCCGATCGGTCGTCGGAGTGAGGGGCGCTTTGGCTGGGATGCGCCAAATGCACGGGGAGCGATTGCCTTGATCCGTTTGCGCGCTACCTCATGGCAATGAGCGAAGTCGTGGCGGCGGTAACCGGCATTATGGACGATGAGAGGCAGGACGCGACCGCCGATGCGCGTCTCGCGGCCATTGTCGATTCCTCGTTCGACGCCATCATCAGCAAGGATCTCAACAGCATCATCACCAGCTGGAACTCGGCGGCCGAGCGCATGTTCGGCTACAGCGCCGAGGAAGCGGTCGGCCAATCGATCCTCATGCTGATCCCCGATCACCTCAAGAGCGAGGAAACCGAGATCATCAGCCGGATTCGCAATGGCGGACAGGTGGCAAGCTATGAGACGACGCGACGGCGCAAGGACGGCGTGCTCATCGCCGTCTCGCTGACCGTGTCGCCGATCAAGAACGCGCGTGGCGAGATCGTCGGCGCCTCGAAGATCGCGCGCGACATTTCCGCCGCCAAGGAGAGCGAGCGCCGGATCAGGCTGCTGATGCGCGAGGTCAACCATCGCGTCAAGAACCAGTTCGCCGTCATTCTGTCGATGGTGAGGGAGACGAGCAAGCGTTCGAGCGATCCGCGTGAGTTCGAGGAACTGATCCGTGCCCGCATCATGGCGCTGTCGCGCTCACATGACCTGCTTGTGACCTCGGAATGGGCGGGCGCCAGCCTCTTCGACTTGATCCAGGAACATTTGAAGCCTTTCGGCCGCGAGGAACAGATAACGCTCTCCGGCCCGGTTCTGACGCTGCAGTCGAACGCGGTGCAGAATCTCGGCATGGCGTTCCATGAGCTTGGCACGAATTCGTCCAAATACGGCGCGCTGGGCACCGAAGACGGCCGGGTCGAGATCACCTGGACGATCGGCTCGGGGGGCCAAGGTTCGCGTGCTTCAGGCGAACGGGAATTCCAGCTGTTGTGGGAGGAGACATCCAAGCCCCGCCCAGGAACCAGGCGCGACGAGACCGCGCGCAAGGGTTTCGGCACGGTCGTGCTGCAACGGGTGGCGCCGCAGTCACTCGGCGGCTCCGCCATCCTGGAACGGTTGCCCGGTCATCTCAGTTGGCGCCTCAACGCGCCGCTGACATCGATTATCGTGCCGCAAGTCGGCTCCGACAACGAGGCCGCGGTGGGCTTCGGCCCCTGAAGAGCGTCCCGGTTGACGCTGGTCTGGCCGTCGGGAGCCGTGTTGGTCGGCGACCACGGTTTGGTTCAGTGCCGCTTGAGCGGCCTTGTACCGGGCGGGGCGGCGGGCTTCCCACCACCCCGCCTTTACCGGTCACGGATGATGGAGATGCCTTTCGGCATCGACTTCTCCAACCGTGAAGCTCTGGAATCCCGGCATCAACTGCCATATGGCGGCAAGGCCGATGATTACATAGGCCAGGCGAGCCAGGGTGGCCCCCCCGAAAACCATGCCGATCACGTCATGGCCCGTCAATCCCATGACCAGCCAGTTGAGACCGCCAAGGATGATGAGGGCGAGAGTGACGAGGTTCATGACACGCATAGACGCCTCCTGATGTTGCCCGACAAACGTCTGCGAAAAAAACGCCTGTGGTTTCAGGCGGTTCCATTGGTCACGACATTGTGAACGATGGCAACGATCCGTGGGTGCCTCGCGAAACCAGGCCGGCGGGGTGGGACGGGCCGTTCGAAAGGCGTTCCAACAGCCCGCCCCGGCGCCAGGACGAGTGGCGGGGCAACTCACTCAACCAGGATATGCGCCTCGCGCGCGGCCTCGACGAAGGCCTCCCTGGCGGTATCGGGAGAGACGTCGCCACTTGTCGCACGGCGGCAGGCGCGCAGTGCCGACTGATGCTTCGGGCTGCCTGCGTCGCGCCAATGTGTGGTCAGCAATTCGATGGCCTGCTGTGTATTGGACAGGTTGCGGGTGGCCCCGGTGACGCCGACCGAAACCACCACGGGCTTGGAGAACCACGCAGTTTGCATTGGAACCTCGACAAGGTTGCGGGCTTAGAACGCGTGCCGCCGCGCGTGGTTTCATGCCTGCCAATCACTCTAGCGTGAGGCCAGGGAGCACCGGCCCGTGGCATGGCCCAAGGCCTGGTTAGACGCAATTGCGGTCGCGAAACCGTTTCACGCTTTTCCTGGAATGCTTCAAAGGATGTTGGTCGTCACCTCGACGATGATCGCGGCACCTTCCAGTTTGCCGTCGGGGACGTGCACGACGCGCGAGACCCGCAGGTCCTGGGGACTTCCGTCGACCGACAGGGAAACGCTTTCTCCAATCCGCGGCACCGCCTGGAAAATGGCGTTGGTGGCGTCCGGCCGGTTGTCGATGGATATACGGCAGTTGACGGTCATGGAATGTCTCCTGTCTGGCCATGCCCCCAATCGTCAACGCCGGGGTCCATCAAATGGTTTCAGGAGGGGCGGCGCAAAACCGGTGCTGCCCTGATGAAGGGCTGGTTCCCGCTCATGGGCTCGAACCACGATTCACGCCTTCAAAGGGCGCTGTCCTACCATTAGACGAAGCGGGAGAAGCGAGAACGGTTATGACGCCGGCGCGGCGGAGCGTCAATTCGGGAAGTTGTTGACCGGCTCTTCGCAACGATAGACCGGGCAATGCCCGTCGCGGGACGGGATATAGGCCGACATCGGCACTTCCGGCCAGTCGCATTCATTGCCGAACTGCCTGACATAGCGGTCATAGGTGTTCGGGCCGGTGGTCAGCACCACGGCGCGTTGGCTCTGGATCATGGCCCGGATCTCGGCGCAGCTCATGCCGCGGCTGTCGGGCCGGGCCTCGGCCAGACCGGTCGCCGCGAGCATGGGGACCAGGGTCATCAACAGGATTCGAACGCGAGCGGACATGGCGGTTTCTCTTGGTTTTTGATGCGGTGCCAGGCTCTTGAGGCAACCGTGGGCGGACGACCGCTTCACACCTTTGCGGGAGTTGCCCGAGCGGACATGCATTGTCGCACAAAACCCATTATCTGTCCGCCAGTTCCGCGACAGGCTGTGCGTTGCGCCAGCGACGCTTCCAGCTGGCGGGAGGGAAGTGGCCAACCTTTTCGGCCGATGGACGTTGTTCCTGCGAAGGGAAGGCCGCCGTGGGCGGCCGCGCAAGAAAGGAGGCCGGGATGAAACCTCTCGCCATCGCGTCCCTGATGTTGGCGCTGGCAGTGCCGGCGGCGGCGCAGACGCAGCCGAATACCGACAGCCAGGCGAAACAGACCGACAAGTGCCGTGCACAGACGGATCAAGGCGGCAAACAGCCGCTTGGCGGCGGCAATTTGACCGAAAAGCTCAATGATTGCGGCGGCGTGCTGAAGCCGCCGCCCACCGGCGACCAGGGCATGGCCGCGCCGGCGCCTGACGAAGGCAATACACCGATCATCAAGCCGGGCGAAGTGCCGGCGCAGCCGCCACAGAAGTAAAAGCCAATTCGTCAGCATTATTGCTGGGCAGAGGAACCTCGTACAAGGCCAAACGTTTCTTTTGACAATTGGATTTGAAAGGAACGGATCGTGAGAGATATTGTCATCACCGCCACGTTTCTTGCTTCCATCGCCATCGTGATCGTTTTGATGTTGATGGCGCCTAAGAGTTTCGGGTTCGAGACTTCCCATCCGATCGTGAGCGGCGATCTGCCTACCCCATAATCAGGAGCGGTTCGGCAACAGAAAGGCAGGCGGGAATTCGCCTGCCTTTCTGTTTGAAACCGGACTGTTTCCTTGTCCTGGCGCGATTGCGGACGGAAAACCGCTACGCGATTTTACCGGAACTGCTCTAACGAATGAGAAGGCCGGCGTGATCGCACAGCGCCGTGAAGGCCTCCTGTGCCTGAGCCGCGCCGGCATTGCTTTCGAGCGCCGCCTCGATCTTTTCGCGCGCGGCCTGATAGAAGGGACCGCGCTTGGCATGCGGCCAGTCGATCAGGATTTCACTGGCGTCCTGAAGCGTGGTCACCTCACGGATCGTGTCCGAGCCATGGGGCTTGACCCGCATCGGGGTCGGCAGCATCAAATCGGCCATTGGTTTTGCCCGCTATTGCAGGATCCGCGCTTCGCGCGCGGCGTCGATCATTGCCTCCATCGCCTTTTCCGGCGCCGTCCAGCCATCCAATGCATCGCGGCAGCTGCGCCACGCCGCCCGGTATCGGCGGCCCCGGCCGGCCGGCCAGTCGCCGAGGCATTCCAGACCCTCCCAGGCGCTGCGCACCACGCGCTCCCGCTCGGGGGCAAATTTCAGGCGGATTGGTCGGGGAAACATCTTGTCGTTCAACGGTGGTCTCCGTGACTGGTAATTTCGCCCGGCCGAGCAGCGTTTTTTGGACAACGCAATGCAGCAAGGGCGGCGGATAACGCCGCCGACAACGGAGGGTTCCAATCCGAAAAATCAATTTTCAGTCCTGCGCGACGGCGTCCGACAGAGGTCTGGCCGCCGGCAAATCGGCGTCTGGCGCCTCCGGCCGGTCATGTTCGAATTGTTCGGTGCCGGGCAAGGCATGCAGCCAGGCCTCGCGCCGGCCGATCCACAATTCATATTCGGGAGTAAGGTCGGTCGGCGCGACGTCGAGGCTGCCAAGCATCACCTCGGCCTCATTGTCGCCGACCCAGGCAACGCGGCCGCCGCAGGTCGGGCAAAAGCTGCGCGTGCCATAGGAGGCGACTTCGCCCGATGTCTCGAAAGCGTCGCGCGGCCAGATGGCAAAGGCCGAATAGACCGAGCCGCCCGCCTTGCGGCAGTCCTTGCAGTGGCAAAGACCGACCCGCGACGGCTGGCCGGTGACGACGAACTGCACGCCGCCGCACAGGCAACTGCCGGTCCTGCGTGTGGTGTCGGACATGGTGGCGGCCTCCCTTCGTCAGTCTGCCATGCCGCCGGCTATCCGCGCGCGGCCATGTGATTGTCAAGCTTCTTCCTCGAGGGGCCATAGCGCTTGATGATGGTCTGTGCTTCGCTCTGCGGGATGCCGTATTTGCGGGCGAAGGCGGCGACCTCGTAGGTCTCCTCGCTCGAAACCAGCCTGCGGTCCTGTTTGATCTTCGATTTGTCGTCGGGCATGCCAGGCCTCGCTTTCCGTCAGCGGCCGGTCGCGAAGGCGTCGAATTCCCCGGTTCGCCACGCAATGCCGCGGTCAGACATAACAGCGATCGACGCCGCTGGTTCCATGGAAGGCGGCGGACGGACCGGATAAGGCCTGCCCGGCGCCGGTCGCAAGCGGTCGGTTCAGGCCGAGGGGCAGACGGGGTCAGCGTCGTGCCGGCTGGCGTCGCCGCATTCGGCGCAAGGTGCGCTGGCGCCAGGGCAGCCGCGCTGGTGCGTGCCGGCCGGGCAGCAAAGGCCGTTGGAACTCGTCCAGCGCGGGCATTGGAAAACCTGCCCGGTGCCACCGCAGCCGCTGCACTCCAGAACCGGTGACCGGACCAGATGGGACACCGTCCCCAATCTGACGCTCGCGCCCAATTTTTTTGCCCACCCAACACCGCACCGGTCATGCCCGTGCATTAGCCCCGCCTTGACGATAGCACGATCATGGTTACGAGCAAGTTCGTGATTTCGTCAGCGCCGCATGCCGCGGCGCGCCGATGGTCAAGGCCTTGGCCAGGCTTGATCCTTCCCTTGAACGCTGGGTACATCAGCTGGCAAACCGGAATCAGTTGTGCCGGATTAGCCAGGGGCGGGGACAGCCGGGGAAAAATTTGCCGAGGCCTGTCGGATCGGTGCCTGCCGGCACGTCCTGTGGGCGAACCAAACTGGAGAACGACCATGCCCTCGCAAATCGCTCAATCGCCGTGGCAGACGGCGGCCCTTCTCATTGCCCGCCTGATCTTTGCCGCCGTCTTCCTCATGGCGGTGACCTTCAAGTTCATGGGCATGGGCGCCACCGCGGGCTACATCGCCGCCGCCGGTTTTCCGTTTCCGCTCTTGCTTGCCTGGTGCGCGGCGATCCTGGAGGTCGCGTTGGTGCTGTGTCTCCTCAGCGGAGCCTTCTTCTCGCAGGCGGCCCTTATCGCCGCGGCCTATGTGCTGTTCCTGGCCTTTGCCTTCCACGGCCCCAGCCACTGGGCCGGCAACCAGGCCGAGTTCGGCTTTTTCGTCGACCATTTTTCCTTCCTGGCCGGCCTGCTGTTCGCGGCGGTGCACGGACCGGGAAGGATGCTGGCGCTGAACCTGGGATGGCCGGGCAGGGCGTGAGGCCGAGACCGCTGTCCCGGCCGATGCGGCCCAGGCCGGTCTGGGTTCACATCTGGTCGTTATAGGCCTCCTTCATCTGGCCCACCATGCGGGCCAGTTTCGAAAAGGAGGGTATGTCCGCCTCCGGCTGACACTGGTTGGCCAGCTCCAGCAGCCTGATGGGAAAATTGACGGCGTCCCTGCTCGACGACGACATGCCTTCGGATCGTTCCTCGCTGGTCTCGCTGGCTTCGGCTTTACGCAAGGCGATGTCGATCTCCTCGGCCGACAGCACCCCCTTTCGGACAAGGGCGTGGTTGATGGCGGCGATGGCCATCAGCAGACCTTCGATTTGCAGATTGGCGACGTTCATGGTTTTGCTCCCATTCGATGGATTCCAAACGCATGAAGGCCTATTCCGATCCGGATGACGGTGCGATGCCCCTTGATCGGGCGGCTGACGTTCCATCGGGCGCGCCGCGATGGAGCCGCGTGTCCGCGATGCCTTGTGCGGGAAAAGAGACTATACTGGCGCGGGCCGGGTAGGAAGCAGGAGGTCTGTATGCGACTTGCTCTAGCCTTTGGTTTTATCATGGCGATGACGACGGCCGCGGCCGCCGGCATGACGATGACGTTCGAATGGGGGCCGACAGCCAAGTGCTTTGATCCGAAATCGCCGCCGATAACACTCTCGGGCGTTCCCGCCGGGACGAAGACCCTGGCGTTCAGGATGACCGACCTGGACGCGCCCGACTTCAAGCATGGCGGTGGAACGGTGGCCTTCGCCGGTCAGAAAACCTTGCCCTATGGAACCTTCAGCTATCGCGGGCCATGCCCGCCCAAACCGCACACTTACGAGATCTCGGTGAGGGCGCTCGATGGCACAGGTAAGATCCTCGCCACGGCGAAGGCGCGAAAGCGTTTTCCGTGACACTGGGGTGCAACGGCCTCGACGGGGCCGGATCCACCATTCGGGATCGTGCGCCATCTCGCCGGTTTGACGCAATCCGGGCGGAAACCGGCCACGCGCTTTTCCCGGGCTGCTGAAAAGCGGCGTGCATGTCAGTCTCGGATCACGCCGTTTCGACGCGATGTGAATTTTTTCCTAGGAAATCGTTGACCGGCTGAGGGCAGCCATGCTACATATTTGTCCATGGTGCTGATTTGCGCCAATGACCCGCCGCCGAGGCGGGTTTTGTGTTTCTGGCGCTTTGGGACCTCGGCTGCACTTGTGCGCCAGCGCTCTACGGCGCCCCCTCTGTCCTGCCAGGCATCTCCCCCACAGGTGGGAGATTGGCCGTCCTCCCGGCTTTCGCCAATCGCCCAAGCCGCCAGATCGGGCGACGCGCCCGAACCGCAAACTCCCCAGATGGGGAGGCAGAACAGGGGGCGCGACAGAACGCGACTTCCGCGAAATGTGAGAGACCTCATGCCACGTTACGCCACCATCATCACCGACGATGACGGCCGCGAGGTCGTCAGCGCCATCGGCGAGTTCGAGGGCGCGGCGCCGCAAGCGCGCCTGTGGCGGATCGAGCAAGTCGCATCCGGCGTGCTGATCGGCATGGTGCGGGACGCGGCCGGTGGCTTTTGCTTTCCGCAACCGGGCAGCGGCGCGCGCCCTGCTGGCCTTACCCTGGTGGGGCTCAAGGCCCGAACCAAGGCGACGAAGCCTGCCGGGACGGCAAAGCCCAGGAAGCCCAGGAAGAAAGCCGCCCGCTCGAGGAAACCGGCAAGGCGGGTGCCGAAGGCGGGCAGGGCGGTCTCCGCCAGCGATACCGCCGTAAAGGCGATGGGCGAGGCCAATGGCTGATGAAGTCGCCGGCAGGCCGGCACAGCGCAAGGCAAGGCGCAAACCCGTCGCCAACCCGGCCTCTGCCCCAAAGTCCCGCCCCAAGCGGACGAAGAAAACGCTCGGCGACGATTTCCTGACCGCGGTGCGGGCCGATTTCCGCGCGCACGGCGCCGGCGTCATCGCCGAGGTGCGGGCCGACAAGCCGGACCAGTATCTGAAGATCGTGCTTTCCGTACTGCCCAAGGATTTCGATGTCGCCATCAACCAACTGGATGCCCTGAGCGATGAGGAGATCCGCAACCGCATCCGCGCCCTCGAGGCCGTCGTCAGGCCGTTCCTCGATGAGCCAACTGAGCTCGGCCCGGACGGAATATCTGGCGCTGCTGGCGGAGCTTGACCGCCGTCGCCGCGCGAACCAACTGGCGGCCTATAAGCCGTATCTGACGCTGCCCGTGGTCCAGTATTCCCGCGCCACGGGCCTGCCGCTGGCCAATGACGACACGACCACGCTGGCGGCGGCCTTTCTCATCGGCGTCTGCGCCATGTGGATATCTGATATTTTGTTCGAGGTGATCGTGCGGAAATTCAGGCCAGCCCCGGAGGAATAGCCCCGGTTCTGCCAGCGTCGATAACCGTGCCTGACGGCCCGGTCGATTGAAGCCCGCCTCGGTTCGCCGGGGCGGGCCTTTTTGCGTTTGTGGCTCCTGATCGGCCGCTGCTATATCCCCGCGCAACGCTGCCGAACTGGCAGTGGCATTGATCCAGAACAGGCCCGCGAATGCACATCGAACGATATGACGGGAATCGCGACGCGTTGCTGCCGCTGTTTGCCCTTGCCGACGATTCGCCCACGCAGGTCGCAAGCTATATCGAAGAGGGCGAGGTGGTGGTCGCTCGCGCGGGCGACGAGATCGTCGGCCATGCGCTGATCATCGATACAGGCGATGCCGCCACCTTCGAGCTCAAGAGCATTGCGATCACCCAGGCGCGGCAGGGCGAAGGGCTGGGCCGGGCCCTTGTCGCGGCGGCAATCACCTACTGCCGCGAGCGCGGCGGCAGGCACCTGATTGTGTCAACGGCAACCGCCGATATCGGCAATCTGCGATTTTATCAGCGCCTGGGCTTTCGGATGGCCAGTATAGTCAAGGACGCCTTTGGGCCGGCCACCGGCTATCCCGAAGGCTTGCTCATAGATAGCATTCCGCTGCGCGACCAGGTGGTCTTCGAACTTGATCTGGGCGCCGATTGAGGCAGTGGATGGTTGCCAACCATCAGCGTGCCATTCCCTCTTCCAACTATCAAGACAACCAAAATAGCCCGCTCCGGCTCGCCGGGCGGGCTATTTTGTGTTTCTGGACCTGGATCGCGTCGCGTTTGAACGCCCAAAGCCGTGGCCAGCTTTGGGCGAGATGCATCAGGCGAGAATATTGACGGCGCGGGCCGCGACCAGCGCGATCGTCAGTAGCGAGATCGTCGCCTCCGCCATCATCAGCAGCTTGGCGCGTTGCGAGAGCGGCAAGGTGTCGGTCGGCGAAAACGCCGTCGCATTGGTGAAGGCCAGGAAGAAATAGTCGACGAAGCCCGGCAGCCAGTCGCGGATCTCGCGGTCGCTCAGGGTCATTTGCGGGAACAGGAAATCGGAATGCGCGCGTGCGACGAGGCCGCAGGTCGGCGGCCCGCCGCGGTCGGTGCTCCAGAACCACAAGGCAAAGACGATGACATTTGTGACCCAGATGTTGAGCGCGTCGACCAACAGCGTCTGGCCGCTGGAGCCGGCATGGCCCGCCAGCAGCGCGCGCACCAGGAACACCAGCGAACCGCAATTCATGATGCTGACGACGCCGGTCATCACCAGGGCCGTCCTGCGGATCATAACACGAAACCGGCCGACCAGATACCAGTGCTCCTCCTCGACCGCCTTCCGGGTGGCGACCTGCGTCCAGGCAGTGGCCACCGACAGGGGCACCAGCAGGGCAGCTTCCAGGGCCGGCGCCAGCCAGCGCGGGCCGAAGGAAAGATCGTTGATGACCAGAAGCTGCAGGCAGATGATGACAAGCACCGCGGCACGCGCCAGCCAGAAGTCGAGCGCGCGGTGGTGGATGACGGCATGCTGGTGACGCATCGAGTGTCCGGGAGGTTCAGAGGGGATCGGGTGTGCGGGCTGTTTGCTCGGGGAGGCGGTGTTACGCCGAAATTCCTGCTCAATCTTGGTGTCGCAATGGCACGCAGCTATACTTTTTTGTAAGCTTTGATGTTAGGGCTGTTCGGCAAACTGGGCGATGTGGTTTAAGCGCCGCATGGTGGGAATTGATGACTCCATGGATCGTTGGGTGCCGGCAGGACTGCCCGGCACAGGCTTGGACCCGTCATCGGTCTGGCGTGGCCTGCTTCGTCATCCCTGGTATTTGCTGACGCTTTTGTGCCTGGCGCAGATCCTGTGCTGGACGGTGGTGCCATCGCTGGTCGATCCCGCGCCGCCTGGCGACGTCGTGGAAGGCTTCATGTGGGGCCGCGAATGGGTGCTTTTGACCTATAAGCATCCGCAACTGCCCGCCTGGCTGCTCGAGACCAGCCACCTTCTGACCGGATCGTTCCGCTGGCCGCAATATCTGCTTGCCCAGCTGACGATCTCCACGACTTTCGTCCTGGTCTATCTGCTGGCCCGCGACATGCTGGGGCGAAACCGTGCGCTGGCTGCAGTCTTGCTGATGCCGTCGGTCTATTTCTTCGGCTGGCCAACCCCGCAATTCAATCATGACTACGCGCAGATGCCGTTCTGGGCGGCCATCTGCTGGCTGCTCTGGCGCGCCGGCCGCGGCGGCGGGCCGGGCTGGTGGCTGGCGCTCGGACTGGTGTCGGGCGTCGGGCTCTATGCCAAGTTCTCCACCGGCCTGCTGCTTGCCTTCGGCGCACTCTGGCTGTTGTCCGACGCACGCGCGCGCAGCCGATTGGCGACGCCTTGGCCATGGCTTGGCTTTGCCGTTTTTCTCGCCGTGGCCGCGCCGCTGGCCGTCGAGCTTTATCGCGTCGATTTCTTGCCGCTGACCTATTTCGCCGACCGCGACGCGTGGGTGACCGAACACCGTGCGCGCCTCTACTATATCGGTGTCCAACTGGCCGGGCTCTCCGGTTTCCTCCTGGTGCTGGCCATATCAGGGCTGCTGCGGCGCACGCCAGCTCCGCAAGAGCCCGTCGAGCGCGGTAAGCTCGCCTATCTCGTGTGGATGGGGCTCGGGCCGGCGATGCTGATCATGGTCGCCTCGTTGTTCACCGGCACCGGCGAATCCTGGGGCGCGCCGATGTACAATCTCATTGGCGTCGTGGTGCTCGCTTTCCTTGGCCATCGGCTTGGCGCTGTCCAGATGCGAAGGCTGGCGATCTGCGCCTTCACCTGCATCGTCACCATGTCAGGCGCCTATGCGGCCGTTCGCTGGACGGATTGCAACATAAGGGGGCGCATGGACGCTGTCTGCTGGCCCGCGCAGCCGATCTCGGACGAGGCGGAGGCGATCTGGCACGCGGCGGCACCTGGCCGGCTCGACATTGTCGGCGGCGATACCAATCTGGCCATGCTGGCCGGCCTCAACGCGTATGACAAGCCCTCGATCTTCACTGACCTGAATATGAAGTTCGCGCCCTGGATCACAAGCCAGCGGCTGCATGACCACGGCATGCTGATGGTCTGGTCGGGTCGCGGCGTACCGTTGCCGCTGCGGGCATGGCTGGACAACATCCCGGTCAAGACCGTTCTTTTCAACTGGTCGCGCGGGGCGCCGCCAATAGCCATCAACTTTGCTGTCATTCCGCCCGGCACGCGGTATCCGCGCGGCTGAAGCCTGTCGTCCGGTTCCCACTGGCCGAGGCCGCCGCCCATTCCCAGGCGACTGGACGAAACGGGCGGCAATGCCCATTTATGGGGCAACTCAATTTTCTTTGCGCAATTCCTGACGGGAAACCGTCAAACAGCCGGAATTGCTTTTTGGGAGACGAAACATGGCGACTTCGAGCGAACGAGCGGTACTTGCCGGCGGCTGCTTCTGGGGCATGCAGGATCTGATCCGGCGCTTTCCGGGTGTCCTTTCCACCCGGGTTGGCTACAGCGGCGGCGATGTGCCGAACGCCACCTATCGCAATCATGGTACCCACGCCGAGGCGATCGAGATCAATTTCGATCCGGCCAGGATCAGCTACCGCACGCTGCTGGAATTCTTCTTCCAGATCCACGATCCGACGACGCGCAACCGGCAGGGCAACGATGTCGGGATGAGCTACCGTTCGGCGATCTACTATACCAGCGACGAGCAGAAGCGCGTCGCTGAAGACACCATCGCCGACGTCAATGCTTCTGGTCTGTGGCCCGGCAAGGTCGTCACCGAAGTCGCGCCGGCCGGTGCCTTCTGGGAGGCCGAACCCGAGCATCAGGACTATCTGGAGAAGTATCCCAACGGCTATACCTGCCATTTCGTCAGGCCCGGCTGGAGGCTGCCGGTTCGCGAAAAGGCAGCGTCCTAACGTTTCGGCACAAAGCATCGAACCTTGTTGCGTCCAGAAGGACGCTTCGGCCGATACCTGGCGAAATCCCTGATGCGGTGCGAATCCCTTTCGGGAGCGTTGGGAGCGATATCGAACGGAGAAAGCCGCCAGGCGTCCGCCCGGCGGCTTTCTCCGTTTTTGGCAATGATTTACTTGCCGCAGTTCTTGTCGTTCAAGGTCGGCGCCGTGGCGTTGCCATTGGCATCGGACTGCGCACCTTGCGGGTTGGTCGGGCAATTCTGGTCCGCATTGGAATCGAATCCGCCCGGCGCGATGGTCGTGCTGTTGGTCATTGCCGGATCGAGCGCATCAGGCGAAGCTGGCGTACTCGGTTCTACAGTGACCGACTTGCCGCTGCCGCCAGAGCCATCGTTGCCGCTCGCGCTATTGCTTTGCGCCATCGCGGAACTGGCAAGAGCGACAGTGAGCGCCGAAGCTGCGAGGATTTTCATGAACATGGCTGGTCTCCATTGAACTCGTCGCGTAGCGACTGGCGGGACAATCTCTCGACCAGGTGAAGGTTCCCGGAAAATTTCTCGCCGGCGCAGCCAGCTGCCACTGCTCTGGCGCAACGCTTTTGGCGTAGCGCGCTGAAAAAAACCGCTTCCCCAATCGATCGAATGGTGCTTTAACGCGCTCATCCACAGGGGTGCTCCGTACGGTCGGGGCTGAGACGGGGGCGGCAAGCCCACAGACCCTAGAAGCTGATCTGGGTAATACCAGCGGAGCGAGGCGGGCAATGTTTTCAGGCGCACAGATTTCCCTATATCCCATGGCCGACGATTTCGTCGGCGTCATCCTGGGCGCGCTCGGCGCGCTCGATCCCTACCGGGACAGGCTGCGGATCGAGACCGACGACATCGCGACGCTGCTGGTCGGGCCGCCCGAAGTGCTGTTCCCGGCCATGCGCGACCTGTTCGTGGCGGCCGCGAGGAGCGGCAAGCATTGCGTGCTGTCGGCCGCCGTCTCGCGCGGCTGCCCCGGCGAGCCGGACGACCCGATCTGCCGCTCCGACGAGGTCGGCGGCCCGACAATCCCGCTCGACGAGCGCAAGCTGGCCGCGATCCGCGCCGTGCAGTCGACACTTTCGACCGACCAGCCGGCGGCCGCCCAATTCTCGCTCTATGTGATGGGCGCCGGCGACCACATGGACGAGATCTATGGCTGCATCGACTTCCTGAAGCAGTCGGGCGTCTTCGAACGCTCAAAGCATTTCTGCACCAAACTGCGCGGCGATGCCGGCGCGATCTTCGCCACGCTCAACGAAGCCTTCTGCCGCTTCGGTCCGGGCGCCGGCCACGTGACCCTCGACATCACCATTTCGGCCAACAGCCCGACCGCGGGTTGAGCGGCGGCTGGCGCCGTCGAGGATATTGTCGTGGTTGGTTCGTTTGATCCGCCTGGGGAAAGCGTCCCTACCCCCATCCGCCTCCCACAGGGGGCAGCGAAGCCCTTGGTGATTGGCGAAGGCGGCGGTGACGGCCTATCTCCCCCCTTGTGGGGGAGATGCCTGGCAAGGCAGAGGGGGGCGCTGTCCCGCCGACCCATCAGGTGGTTACGCTCAGCACCTTCAGCACAAGTTTCGAAGGTTGGCGATCCTTCGCGCCCCCCTCTGGCCTGCCGGCCATCTCCCCCACAAGGGGGGAGATCAGCCTTCACGCGAGCTCTCGCCAAGGCCGCCCCCGCGGCCCTCGCTTTCGCCCTGCTGCTTGCCGCCTGGGAACTCTGCGCCCGCTTCGGCGGCGTCGCGCCCGTGCTGCCGGCGCCGTCGCGCGTGCTGGCGCAGGCCTGGGAAAATCGCGCAGCGCTGGCCGACAACACGCTGCCCACCATCCGCGCCACGCTGGCCGGCTTTGCCTGCTCGGTCGTCGCCGCCTTCGTGCTTTCGGCGCTGGTCGATTTCCTGCCGAGGCTGCGCCGCGCGCTGTTCCCGATCCTGATCGCCAGCCAGACCTTGCCGCTGGTGGCGATCGCGCCGCTGGTGGTGCTGTGGTTCGGCTTCGGGCTGCTGCCAAAGATTCTGCTCGTCGCGCTGGTCACCTTCTTCCCGATGATGGTGGCGCTGGTCGAAGGTTATGTGTCGACCAGCAAAGAGATTGCCCAGATGCTCGCCGCCATGGGGGCGGGGCGATGGCGCATTTTCTGGCTGGCTCGCCTGCCTTCGGCGCTGCCCTATTTCTTTGCCGGCCTGCGCATTTCCATCACCTATGCCGTGGTCGGCGCGATCTTCGCCGAATATGCCGGCGCGGCGAAGGGGCTGGGCATCTACATGCTGAGCGCCAAGAACAATTTCCGGCCCGACCTGGTGCTCGCCGCGGTCGCCGTCAGTTCGGCGCTGACGCTTGCCTTGTTCGGTCTGGCGGTGCTCGTTCAGCGCCTTGCCATGCCGTGGGAAAGGGCTGGGCGCGATGCAAAGCCGGAGCCGACCGAGGAGGAACGGCCATGACCCGGCTGGAACTCCGCGACGTGCGCAAGAACTTCGGCACGCTCGAGGTGCTCTCCGGCATCTCGATGACCGTGGACGATGGCGAGTTCGTCTCTATCCTCGGGCCATCCGGCGCCGGCAAGTCGACGCTCCTCCAGTTGCTGACCGGTGCGATTGCGGGCGAGGGCGAGATGCGTTTCGACGGCGCGCCGCTCGACGATCACGGCCGACATTTCGCTTTCATGCCGCAGCGCGACGCGCTGATGCCGTGGCGGCGCGTCATCGACAACGCCGCGCTTGGACTGGAAGTGCAGGGCGTGAGGCGCCGGGCAGCGCGCGAGCGGGTCGCGCCCCTGTTCGCCGAGTTCGGCCTTGCCGGCTTCGAGCGCGCCTGGCCGGCCGAACTGTCCGGCGGCATGCGCCAGCGCGCCGCCTTGCTGCGCACCGTGGTGCAGCGGCGCGACATGCTTCTGCTCGACGAGCCTTTCGGCGCGCTCGACGCGCTCACCCGCACGGCCATGCAGCGCTGGCTGGAGAAGATGTGGGCGAGCCACCGCTGGACGGCGCTGCTCATCACCCATGACGTGCGCGAGGCGGTGCTTCTGTCCGACCGCATCTATTTGCTGTCGGCGCGGCCCGCGCGTGTCGTTGCCGAAGTGGCCGTGCCGCTACCGCGCCCGCGCACCGAAAGTGCAGCGCTCGCCCGCGAGGCGGCGGCAATCGAGGCCAGCATCCTCGACACGCTGCTTGGGGCAGGCCGAACCGAATTCCCGATCGTTTGATGGCCCGATTGTTTGATGGAGAGAAAAATGACTGAACTCAACCGCCGCCAGGCGCTGCTCCTGGCTTTGGCCGCCGGCCTGCCGCTGGCTCCGCTCGCCGGGGCCGCGCGCGCCAGGGCGGAAGCGCAAAAAATCACCGTCGCGCTCGACTGGACTGTCAACACCAACCACATCGGCCTGTTCGTCGCTCGCGACAAGGGTTTCTACCGCGATGCCGGGCTCGATGTCGAAATCCTGCCCTATGGCGATACCGGCTCGGGCACGCTGGTCGCCAACCGCGTCGCCGATTTCGGAATTTCCGGCGCGCTCGGCCTGTTCACGCAGAAGAGCGCGGGCGCGGATCTCAAGGCGGTCTATGCCGTCGTCCAGTCGGAGACCGGCCGCGTCGTCTTCAACGCCGACCGCGCCGCGATCAAAAGCCCGAAGGATCTTGACGGCCTGACCTATGGCGGTTTCGGCAGCGCCTGGGAGAACGCGCTGATCTCGACCATCATCCGCCATGACGGCGGCAAGGGCGATTTCAAGACGGTGACGCTCGGCACCTCGGCTTATGATGCGCTGGCGAGCAGCGCCGTGGATTTCACGCTGGAAGTCTCGACCTGGGAAGGCGTGGAGGCCGGGCTCAAGGGCCTGAAGCAGCGCAGCTTCCGCTATGCCGACTACGGCGTGCCGGACGAGCACACCACCTTCATCGCTTCCAGCAATGCGTTTCTGTCGGCTAATCCAAAGGCGGCCGCCGCCTTCGTGCAGGCGACACGGCGCGGCTACGAGTTCGCCGTCGACCAGCCGCAGGAGGCCGGCGACCTCTTGATTGCCGCGAACAAGGATACGCTCACCAATCCGGCTTTGATTCACGCCTCGCTGAAGGCGCTGAACGACGGTCATTTCCTGAAGAGTGCCGCCGGCGCTATCGGCACCATCGACAAGGCCAAGGTCGAGGCGATGGGCGGATATTTGTTCTCGTCGGGAATACTGCTCGATGGCAATGGCAAGGCGTTGAAGAAAAAGCCGGATTTCGAGGGGTATTTCACCGACGAGTTTGTGGGCGCCTGAGCGAAGGAACGCGGCGTCTGGTCAAGGCACGTCAGCCGCCGCGCCTAATCCTTCACGATGGCGTAGAGCAGGGCGGTTTTGATGTGCCACCCAGGCTCGCCTTGCAGCGACAGGGCGGCGGCGTAAAATTTCGCGACGGCGGGGCAGAGACCCTCAAAGTCCTGGTCTACGTTCGCGATGGCGTCCATCTCGACCGGCGTTCCGCCGCTTCTGATGAAGGCGTCGGCGACCAGCGACCAGTCCTGATCGCTGGGCACGGCCGCCGGCAAACCGCTTCTTTTGGCTGCGCCGAAGGCGTTGAACAGCGTGGCACCGATCTTGTCCAGGTGAGCCAGGAAATCGTGGCTGGGCGCGCGCTGATCGCGTCCGGCCCATTGCGCAGGTAATTGTTGCACGTGGCAGGCGTTTCTCGTGCCATGACATGATTGAGCATGTCGAGCTGCGCGGAAAGCGCTTGCGAGACCTCGCTGTCCGGCGCTGAAGTCAGGAGCGGTGTATATCTTTGCCTCAGATCGGCGACCGCCGCCACTTGCAATCATTTCCACCGCGACATCCGCCGGCCTCCCAACCTTGTTCACTTCGCCCCGAGGCTCAGCGCCTTCTTGCGGTCGGCCTTGGCTCGTTTGTGGTTGCCCTTGGCTTCCCATGCCCGGCTTCGCATCTCATAGAGCCCGTCGAAGTTCGGATTGAGCTTGATGCCTTTGCTTAGGTCGGCAATGGCGCCTTCATAGTCTCCCCGGCTGTTTCGGATGACGCCTCGGCCAAAGTAGCCGTAGAGGTTGTTGGGATCGAGGCTGAGAGCCTTTTGGAAGTCGCCGTAGGCGCCGGCGTCGTCGCGCTGGCCCATTCGAACGAGGCCGCGATCGGCATAGATGTTCGCTTCGGTAGGGGCGAGGCTGATGGCCTTGTCGAAATCCGCAAGAGCCCGTTCGTAGTCTTGCTTCATGGTGAAGCTCTGAGCGCGGCCGTAGCGTGTCGCGGCGTTGTTTGGATCGAGGGCGATTGCCTGATTGTAGTCGTCGATGGAGCGATCGTAGTCGTGCTTGGCATATCGGGCCAGGGCGCGGCCGGAATAGGCGTCACGGAATGTTGGGGCGAGGGCAATCGCCTGGTCGAATTCGGTAATCGCGCCGTCATAGTCCCCCTTCTCATGCAGCGCGCGGCCCTTTTTGAAGAACGACAGGGCGCTTGCCTGATTGTCGGTTTGTGGGGCGCTGTCTTGATCGTGCGTCTCTTTGGCGGCCCCGTTGGCGAGCTTGCCAGGCTTTTTCGAGCGAGACGCTTTCTCCCTTGCCGCCAACGCCAGTTTTCGACTCTGACGAGCAATGTCGTATTTGGGATCGAGCTCAATCGCCCGGTCCAAATCGGCAACGGCGCGGTCGAAATCGCCTATGTAGTACCAGGCGCTGCCGCGTCCGAAATAATACGGCGCATGGTCCGGTTTCATCGCGATCGCACGGTCAAGATCGGCGATGGCTTTTTCCGGCTCCCGCTTCTTCACCAGAGTAAGGGCGCGACCGTTGTAAGCTTCAGCATAGTCGGGATCGAGCTGGAGCGCCTGACTGAAGTCCGCCAATGCGCCGTCATATTCGCCGTTCTGCAAACGTGCCAGGGCGCGCGCCGAATAGGTCGACGCCTCCTTTGGTGCGAGCGCCACGGCACGGCTGTATTCGGTGATGGCGCGAGCGTATTTGCGCTTCTTGTAGAAGGCGTCGCCGCTCTCCAACAGTGCCAAGACCGCACGCGGATCTGGGGCGGACTTCTCGTCGACCTCTACGCTTTGTCCGTTTGCCGCGACCGCCGCATCGCGCCCCTTGCGGGCATCGGCATCGCCGGGCCGCAGGCTTAGCGCCTTGTCGAAATCGGCAATTGCGCGGTCGTAGTCTTTTTTGTCGGCCCAGAGCATACCCCTGGAAACGTACGATGTCACATCCTGCGGCTTGATTGCTAGGGCTTGGGTGTAGCCCTCTATCGCGCGATCTTTTTCGCCTTTGAGCGACAACGCCGCGGCGCGCACGGCCAGCAATTCGGGATCCTTGGGATTGAGTTCAACCGCCCGATTGTAATCCCTGAGAGCCTGGTCGAAATCGCCTTTGTCTCCCCAGGCCAGGCCGCGGGCAAAGTGCGCGTCGGGTAGCGTCGGATCGATGGCGATCGCAACATTGAGGTCGGCAATCGCGCGGTCGTAGTCGCCTTTGGCTATCCACATTCCGGCGCGGCTCGAGAAACCGGCGGCGTTCGTTGGATCGAATTGAAGACCCTTGCTGTAGTCCGCAATGGCGTGGTTGGGGTCGTGCTTGCGACTCCAGGCCCAGCCGCGGCTGAAATACGCATCACCATATTGCGGGTTGAGTGCGAGCGCCCGTGTATGCTCGGCGATGGCACCGTCATAGTCGCCCTTGCTGGCCAGCGCGACGCCGCGACGGTAATGGGCGACCAAATTGTCCGGATCGAGCTTGATGGCCCGGCCGTATTCGGCGATCGCCCGATCATAGTTGCGCTCTTTGGTCAGCCGGTCGGCATTCCTGATGACGTCAGCGACATCGGCAGGTTCGGCTGTGCCGCCGGCGGGCTCGGCAGCCTGTTCTTCCCGTGACGCCACCGCCGCCTTGCGGCTTACGGCGTAGTCGCCATTGTCCGGATCGAGCTTGAGTGCCTGGTCGAAATCGGCGATGGCGCCTTCGTAATCTTTCTGGTCGGCCCACGCCATGCCACGTCCGTAATAGCTGGCGTCATCCTTCGGATCGATCCGGATCGCCACCGAATAGGCAGTGATTGCGGTTCCCGCTTCGCCTTTGGCATGCCAAGCCATGCCCTTGCAGTAAAATGCGTCGCGAGCCTGTGGATCGAGCGTGGCGGCGCGATCGCAATCGGCGAGAGCGCCATCGATGTCGCCAAACGTGACCTTTGCAAGGCCCCGGCGAAAAAGCGCCGCTGCAAAATTGGGGGCGAGTTCGATAACCCTGTCGTAGTCGGCGATGGCCTGCTGATAAGCGCGTTTGGCAGCCCAGGCCTTGCCACGGCCAAAATAGGCGAACCGGTTGTTTGGGTCGAGCGAGATCGCCTGGTTGTAGGCGCCTATCGCCTGATCGTACTTGCCCATGTCCAGAAAGGCATCGCCGCCAAGGGTCGCTTCCAGCGCGCGCGGGTCGGACGCCGCCAAGGCCCTAGCGGCAAGCGTGTCTTGCGTGGCCCCTAAATCAGGAACAATGGCTCGCGGTTTATGCGTATCCGCCGGCGTGGGCGGTTTGCCATCGGCTCCCGCATCCTGCTCGCCACAGCTTCCCCCACGCTTCGGGTCGAGCTCGATGGCGCGCCGGCAATCGGCCGCCGAACCGGCACCGTCTCCCTTGAGCATCCTGGCGCGGCTGCGGCCGAAAAAGGCGTCGGCGTCCTTCGGATCGATGCGGATCGCCTCGTCATATTCTGCTATGGCGCGTGTCAGATCACCCTTCCTGTCCCAGGCGGTGCCGAGGCCGGCATGGGCCTTGCCGTTCCGTGGATCGGCCTCGATCGCCTGTTGGAAATCGAGAATGGCGGCATCGGTGCTGCCTTTGCGCAGGAAAGCGGCGCCACGGCTGGAATAGGCATCGCTGGCCGACGGCTCCAGGCTGATGGCAATGTTGAAATCCGCGATGGCGCGGTCGTTGTCTCCCTTGTTGTACCAATCGGCTCCGCGGTTGAAGTATGCCGAAGCCTGCTTGTTATCGAGCGCAATCGCCTCGCTGTAATCGGCGATCGACCGATCGTAATCCTGCTTGTCGTCCCGGGCGACGGCCCGATAGATGTATGCGGTGGCGCGGATGCTCGGCGGCTCCGCGGTGTCCTCCGCAATCGCCGTGCAGGCGGTTATGCGCTTGTCCGGCTCGACACTCTCGCCAATGCAGGTTGCATAGTCCTTCTCTGACGCGAGGGCCGGTGCGTTCAGCGCAAGGATGACCGCAAGCCCAGCCAACTGCCGCCGGTTTGAGGAGGTCTTCGCCTGCACGAATGATATGATAGCGGCGGCGGCTAGCCCCGCGCCCTTCCAACTCGCCATTTCGCTGGTCCTCCCCCGAAAACCCCTTGGTCCGCTTCAGCGGTAATCCGCCTATTGTTCTTTATTTGTTCCGCAATGCAAGCATAAATTGCAACATGGCGGACACAATTTGCATTGTGGTTCCCGCAGCTCGCTTGCTGGTCGAGGGCATTGCGACCCGTTTAATGCCGATCTGATCTTGTCGGTTAACCGCCCGGCAATGGTTGCGTGCAAAGGTCGCCCCGAGGGATCATCGGGGTGTTTGCCTTGCTTATGTCAAAAAGTGAAGCGCTCTCGCGTGCCAACCGGGACGGGGTTTTGTCCGAGGCGCGCAAGCGCGAGATCCTGACCGACCTGCGCGAAGGCTTCTTTCGCACCTGTGCCCTGGCCTGCGCGGGACTGTTTGTCTTCCGCGGCGTCCATCAACTCCTGGAGGATCCGACCCGGCTCAACACCGCGCTGGTTGCGATTTCCGAGATACTCACCTTCACCTGGCTGCTTTTGTCGCGGCGTCCGGTGACGCGTGACTGGAATCCGCTTGCGGTCATCGTCTCCGTAACCGCAAGTTTTGGAGTAGCGTT
Organism: Mesorhizobium sp. B2-4-15; assembly: GCF_006658505.1. Classification (GTDB taxonomy): domain Bacteria; phylum Pseudomonadota; class Alphaproteobacteria; order Rhizobiales; family Rhizobiaceae; genus Mesorhizobium. The sequence goes on along the minus strand of NZ_VFUZ01000018.1, from coordinate 92,006 downwards.
GATCAGCCTCAAACCTGGCATCGCGCTTGTTCCGGTCTACATCGCTGCACCGCTGCAGTTGATCGCGTTGTTGTTTGTCATCTGGGGCAAGATATCGCTGGGCCGCTCCTTTGCCATCCTGCCTGCCAATCGCGGCGTGATGACGGGCGGCGCCTACAGGCTTGTGCGGCACCCGATCTATGCCGGCTACCTTGCCGGACACGTGCTCTACCTGCTGTCGGCCTTTTCCTTCCACAATCTCGCGGTCTATGCGGTCATCACCTACATGCAGCTGTATCGAATCCTGCGCGAGGAGGCCCTGCTGGTCGCCGAGCCGGAGTATCGCGCCTATATGGAACGTGTACGCTACAGGCTGTTCTACCGGATATTCTGAAGGGGTTAGCCGACCTGGTTGGGTCGGATTGGCCAACAGCGCTTCCCCGCCATGCTCGAAATGGATCGATTGGTCGCCTTCCAGCGACCGACACGCGATTTTGGCGCTATCCGCGCCGCGAAGCCGTCGGCCCGAGCTTTCAAGCGCACTCTCCTGGCCTCCGGCCGGTCGGAAAGCCCGCCGCTCCAGGCGGCCTTTCCGCGTCATTGGGTCTTCTCAGGTCGCCCCGAATGATCGCTCCTCGCCTTCGATCCGCAGCCTATCACAGCGCCAAGAGGGTGGAGCTAGCCATTTGCCGACGAACCCTTCTTGCTTGGCGATGCCTCGCGGGGCGGAACGGTAAGGCCGCTCGAGCGTTCTCATCTTCGAACATCGCAGCAAGCGATGTCTAACCGGCGCATGAGCGCACACAGGAGCGGGAATCATGAGCTTAGGCACCATACTCATCATCCTTCTAGTCATTGCGTTACTTGGCGGCTTCAGCGGGCTCGGTGGCGGGCCGTTCTACGGAACCGGCTATTATGGCGGCGGTGGACTCGGGCTTTTGCTGCTGATCATCATCATCCTTGTCGTGCTCGGACGCATCTAAGGGCGCGATCCGTGGGTGATCGCGATTTCGTGATCGTATTGATATCGTTGCGCACCGGATTGTGATGAAAAAAGCCGGCTTGTGATCCTGTGTCACGCGAGATTCAGGTATGCTAGTGGCGGTCCACACCCCCGTGGAAACAAGAGGAGAGGGTCCCACCCCTTATCCTCCTCCAAGGCCCGCCCCGGCTTCCCGGAGCGGGCTTTCTTTTTCTCCGGACGACTATGTTGACGCCTTGCCGGCCTTGAGCGCCGCGGGATGCCCGAGTGTTGCCTGCTCGGCGGCGGCTGCCTGCCAGTCCGTGCTCTCGGCTTGCCTGCGTTGTGCGGGCATTCATTCCTTGCTCGTTGACAGAGCTGTCGCGTCAGAGTAGTGAACAGGATTATACAGGTTCACTGGACAGGTGCCCATATGAAGCGCGGCGCGATTCAGCTCTCTCCCGGCACGGGCAAGCCCGAGCAGATCGCCACCGTTCTGGAGCATGAAATCCGCTCCGGCGTGCTCGGCTTCGGCGATCGCCTGCAAAGCGAGAATGAACTGGTCCAGCGCTTCTCCGTCAGCCGCAATACGGTCCGCAAGGGCCTCGAGGAACTGTCAAGCCGTGGGCTGATCACCACCAAGGTCGGCATCGGCTCCTTCGTCACTTTCGACGGAAAGCCGGTCGACGACGCGATCGGCTGGTCGCGGGCGCTGGCCAATGCTGGCGCCAACGCCGAGACAAGGACGCTGCGGCTCGAGGTGATCGAAGATGCGGAGCTTGCCGCGCTGCTTGAGATCGAAAGCCCGTCCTTCATCGCCGTCGATCGTGTACGCACCAATGCAAGCGACGGTCATGCGATCTCCATCGAGCGCAGCCGCCTGCCGCTGTCGCCGGAACTCGAAGACGTTCCGCTGCGCGGCCTGCGTGAGGGATCGCTGCACCAGACGCTGCGCGCCGCCGGACTCGTGCCTGATCATGGCGAGGAATGGATCGGGATCGAGATGCTGAATGCCGAGGACGCGGCCATCCTCGGCTGCCCTGAGGGCACGCCGTTCCTGCGTGGTCGCAGGTTGACCCGCGCCGCTGATGACCGGCCGATCGAATATGTCACCAGTCTGCTCAACCCCGCGCATTTCGCGCTGCATATGAGGTTCTGAGCAATGTCGGACAAACGCACGGATATGATCGACCGCGCCATGGGCGCTCTCATCGGTGGAGCGCTGGGAGATGCGCTCGGCATGCCGACGCAGCTTCTGTCGCCGGCGCGGATCGCCGAGCTCTACGGCCACGTCGAGGATTTCGTCGCGCCCGTTGCCGACCATCCGGTATCGAAGGGGCTGGCGGCCGGGACCATCACCGACGATACCGAACAGGCGCTGCTGCTTGGCCGCATCCTCATCGAATCCGGCGACCGCTTCGACCATACGCGCTGGGTCAATGCGCTGCTCGACTGGGAGCGTGATGTCAAGGCGCGCGGCAGCTACGATCTGCTCGGGCCGTCGACCAAGCGCGCCATCGATGCCATCAACAATGGTGTGCCAGCCGAGGACGCGGGGCGTGGCGGCGACACCAATGGTGCGGCCATGCGCATCGCGCCGGTCGGCATCATGATGCCGGTCGAAGCGCTGGAGGCTTTGGTCGCCAAGGTGGCCGAGACCTGCCGGGCGACACACAACACCTCGATCGCCATTGCCTCTGCCGCTGCCGTCGCGGCCGCTGTCAGCCGCGGCGTTTCCGGCGGTGACTGGCGCGCCGCCTCCGACAGTGCCGTCGCGGCGGCGGGGCGAGGGGCGACGCTCGGCTACTGGGTGACCGGCGGCGATATCGCCGCACGTATTGTCTGGGCGCAGGATCTGGTGCGGGGCAAAGCGACGACGGACGCGATACGGCTGATCACCGACCTGGTCGGCACCGGCGTCGCCAGCCAGGAGTCCGTTCCGGCCGCCTTCGCTGTGCTGGAAGTCGCGGGCGGCGATCCCTGGCAAGCGGCGGTCGTCAGCGCCAATCTCGGCGGCGACACCGACACGATCGGCGCCATTGCGGCCGGCATGGGCGGCGCCTGCACGGGCTTCGCGGCCTTGCCGCAACAGCATATCGCCAGGCTCGTCGGCCTCGACATTGCCGAGATTCGCACCCTTGCCGGAAATCTTGTCGCGACGCGGATGGCCAAAAATGGCGTGGACAAGACCGGCCCGGGCAAGGACGCGGCGGCATGAGCGGGCGGCTCGTCCATACCGGCAGCGCGGTGGTCGACTACGTCTACCGCATTGACGCCTTGCCGGCGCCGGGCACGGAGAAGACGGCGTCAACCTATGCCCAAGTCGCCGGCGGCGGCTTCAACATGATGGTCGCGGCCAGCCGGACCGGCATGACAGTGGTGTTTGGCGGCCAGCTCGGCAGCGGGCCGAATGGTGATTTCCTGCGTGCCGCCCTTGCCGCCGAGGGCATAGAGACGCTGACGCCGCCATCGCCTGCCATGGACAGCGGCAATTGCGTCGCGATGATCTCAAGCGATGCCGAACGCACCTTCGTGTCCTGGCCTGGTGCGGAGAGCATTCTTAGCCTCGGCATGATGGCGCCCGTGGTTGTCTTACCGGGCGACTGGGTGTTCGCCTCGGGCTATACGCTCAGCTATACCGGGAGCCGCGAGGCGCTCACCGACTGGATCGAGGCGCTGCCGGAAGACGTTCCCTTCGTCTTCGATCCGGCGCCCGTCGTTGCGGACATCGCTCGTCCCATCCTGAAGCGTGTTCTGGCCCGTACGACCTGGCTAAGCTGCAACACGACTGAAGCCCGAGAGATCGCTGGTCCAGGCGACGACGTCGAGTCGCTTGCGGCACAACTGCTTGCGGAGCATTGCCCGAAAGCCGATGGCGTCATCATCCGCAGCGCCGCCAAGGGCTGCCATATGCGGTTGGCGGATGGGTCCGCCGAGACCATTCCCGGGTTCAAGGTGGCGGCGGTGGACACCAATGGCGCCGGCGACACTCATATCGGCGCCTTCGTCAGCGCGCTGGCGCGCGGCGTGCCGCCCTTCGAGGCGGCGCGCTACGCCAATGCGGCGGCCGCCATTTCGGTCACCCGCCATGGTGGCTCGTCAGCGCCGACCGACGCGGAGATCCAGATTTTCCTGAGCCAGGTCAACGGTCCTTTGACCGGCACACCTGGCCAGACAAAGAAGGCCCATCAGACAGCCTGACAAGCCCCGGAAGCGGGCAAACACAGAGAGGAACGAACCATGCGCATGCCTGACTTGACTGCACTCTTGACGGCAACCGCCGTCTTCACCTCCGCACTTGCCTTCGCTGCCCAGGCCGCCGAAGAAGTGCATGTCCTCAACTGGAAAGGCTACGGCGCCGATGAACCCTGGGCGGTCGCCAATTTCGAGAAGGCGACCGGCTTCAAGGTGGTCAACGACTTCTTCAACTCCGAACAGGAGATGCTGACGAAGATCAGGACCAATCCGGGTCTCTATGACGTCGTCATGATCAATGCCGCCTTCAACGACCAGGCAATGGCCGAAAAGCTGATCCAGCCGATCGATATCTCCAAGCTGCCGAACTATGCCGACATCAGCAAGGACAAGGCCGGGTCGCCGATGCTCGATCATGATGGCAAGGTCTACGGCGTGCCGTGGGTCTGGGGCCTGACGGCGCTCGCCATCAACGAAAAATCCTTCGACAAGCCGCCAACGTCGATCGCCGAGATGTGGAATCCGGCGCATAAGGGCCGCGTCATCATCCGCGACGACGCTGTCGAGGCGGTGCAGTTCGGCGCCATCGCCACCGGCCAGAATATCAACGACATCAAGGATATGGATGCGGTCAAGACCAAACTGACCTCGCTGATGCCGCAGATCAAGACCTTCTGGAGTTCGGAGAACGACTGGAACCAGATGGTCGCCTCCAACCAGATCGACATCGGCACTTACTGGAGCGGCTCGGCCGACCGCGCCAAGACCCACTTCAAGCTGCCGGTCTCACTGGTCATCCCGCAGGAAGGCGCTGTCGCCTGGCTCGACGCCTTCTCCATTCCGGTCGGCTCCAAGAATGTCGCCGGCGCCGAGGCTTTCATCAACTACATGATCGACCCGAAATTCTATGTCGAATGGGTCACCAAGGTCGGTGCTCCGGTCTCGGCCAACACCAAGGCGGTGGAAGCGCTGCCGGAGGATGCCTTCAACCGCAAGGTGATGGGCGACCCTGCGGTGGCCAAGCGCATCCAGTTCCAGGCGCCGATCACCGACGCCCAGCGCGAAGCCTATCTGGCGCTTTGGCAGCAGCTCAAGGTCGATGTGAAGTAAAGTTCACGTCTGGACCAGCCGGCGGCTCGCGCCGGCTGGTTCCTCAATCCTGGGGAGGAGGGTTCTCATGGCAGCGCAGGGTGCGATCGCGTCGCACAACGGGCTGAGAAAGGCGTTGCCGTGGCTGGCGCCTGCCTATCTCTGGCTGACCGTGGCGATCTTCCTGCCGCTCTCGGCGATGGTCTTCTTCTCGTTCATGACCGACCTGCCGCTGTCGGGAAAGCCATGGGCATTCACGCTTGGCAACTATGCCGCCTTCTTCTCGCAGAGCCTCTATCTGACATTGCTGCTGGCCTCGCTGCGCCTCGGTCTCGAGGTGACGCTGTGGTGCATCATCATCGGCTATCCGGCGGCCTACGTGCTGGCCAAGGTACTGAAGGGCAGAAGCCGCGAGGCGATTTTCCTGCTCGTCATCCTGCCGTTCTGGTCGAACGGGCTGGTGCGCATCTTCTCCTGGGCGATGGTTTTGCGCGAGGGCGGCATCCTCGACACTGCGCTCAATGCCGTGCTGCCGTTCAAGATCAACATCGATCTCATGTATTCCTATCCGGCGGTCATCATCGGGCTGGTGCACTCCTATGTGCCCTATATGGTGCTGACCTGTTACCTGACCCTCCAGGCAATCGATGACTCGCTGATCGAGGCCGGGCGTTCGCTCGGCGCCTCGCGGCTTCAGGTGCTGAAGCGGGTGATCATCCCGCTGTCGATGCCCGGCCTTGTGGCGGGCGCCGCGCTGATCTTCGTGCCGGTCGTCGGCTCCTTCATGGAGCCGCGCATCCTCGGCGGACGCACCGGCACTTTTTACGGCACCGTTATCGAGGACCAGTTCGTCGCCGTGTTCAACTGGCCGCTGGGGGCTGCTCTCTCCTTCATCCTGCTGGCTGTCGTGCTGGTCATCCTGGCGGTTGCCTCGCCGGTGCTGAAGAGGGCCAACTGATGATGATCACCCGCATCCTGGAATGGTTCGGCCGGCTCTATATCTTCATGCTGCTCGCCTTCCTCTACCTGCCCATCATCATCATGGCGCTGATGTCGTTCAATGTCTCGCCCTTCTACCAACTGCCATTCGAGTGGACGACGGACTGGTATGCCTCGCTCTGGCAGAACGACCAGCTGATCTCGGCCACCTGGAACAGTCTCGAGATCGCCGTCATCGCCACCATCATCTGCGTGGTTCTCGGCACGGCGGCGTCGCTGGCACTCTTTCGCTATGAATTTCGCGGCAAGAAATTGCTGCAGGCGCTGCTATTCCCGCCGATCGCCATTCCATGGCTGATCACCGGCACGGCGATGCTGATCTTCTTCTTCGGCGTCGGCATCGGGCGCGGCCTGTTCGCCATCCTGCTCGGCCATGTCGCGCTGGCGCTGCCCTATGTCATCGTCGTCGTCTCGGCGCGGCTGCAGACCTTCGCGCCGGAACTGGAAGAGGCGGCGCGTTCGCTGGGCGCCAACCAGTGGCAGGTGACCAATCGCGTCACGCTGCCCTGGATCATGCCGGGCGTGATCGCCGGCGGGCTGTTCGCCTTTGCGGTTTCGTTCGACCAGTTCGTCGTCTCCTACTTCCTGTCGACGCCGGGACAGACGACGCTGCCGGTCGAAATCTATGCCGCGATCCGCAAGGGTTTCACGCCCGAGATCAATGCGGTCTCGACCATCATCATTGTCGTGTCGATGGCGCTGATGCTGCTCACGGCGCGCTTCTTCAAATTCGGCGGAGAGAAATAATGGCCGGCGTGCAGGTATCGAACGTCTCGCGCAGCTTCGGCGCGCACAAGGCGCTGGACGATGTCTCCATCGATTTCGCCGATGGCGGCTTCTATGCGCTGCTTGGGCCGTCCGGCAGCGGCAAGACCACGCTGCTGCGTCAGATCGCCGGTTTCGACTTTCCCGACTCGGGCCGTATTTCCATCGGCGGTGAGAGCGTCGAGCGGGTGCCGGTCGAGAAGCGGCGCATCGGCATGGTGTTCCAGAACTATGCGCTGTTTCCCAATATGAGCGTTGCCGACAATGTCGCCTTCGGCCTGTCGGTGCGCGGCGAGGCGAAGGCGGTGATCGCCACCGAAGTGCAGCGCGCACTGGATCTCGTGCAACTCGGCAAGCTTGGCGCCCGGCGCCCGCATCAGCTCTCCGGCGGCCAGCGTCAGCGCGTGGCGCTGGCGCGTGCCATCGTCACCAAGCCGCGCGTGCTTTTGCTCGACGAGCCATTGGGCGCGCTCGACAAGGCGTTGCGCGTCGACATGCAGATCGAGTTGAAGCGCATCCAGCGCGAGATCGGCATCACCACCATCTTCGTCACGCACGACCAGGAAGAGGCGCTGACGATGAGCGACCGCATCGGCATATTGCGCGACGGGCGGCTGGTGCAGGAAGGGCCGCCGGAGGAGATCTACGACCGGCCAAAGAGCGAATTCGCCGCCACTTTCCTCGGCGACGCCAACATCTTTCGCGGCGACGCGACCGGCAACGGCATTCGCCTGCCGGATGGCACGGCGATCGCGGCCGATGTGGGCGACCGGCTTGCTGCCGGCGCCAAGGCGAGTTGCGCGGTGCGGCCCGAGCGCATCCGCATCGCGGCCGATCCCGGGGTTCTGGACGCCGCCAACGCCAACGAATTGCGAGGGCAGGTCTCCAAGCGCATCTTTGCCGGCAACAACAGCACCTATTTCGTCGAGCGTGCCGGCCAGACGCTGAAGGTCATCGTGCAGAACACCGGCATGGACCGGCTGGCGGAAGGGCAGGACGTGGTGCTGCGCTGGTCGCCGGAGAGCACGGTGCTGATCGCGGCGGGATAGTTGGCGCTGTAAATAGCTGCAACTATTGGCGTTCCTTCGCGCCCCCCTCTGTCCTGCCGGAGATCTCCCCACGAGCGGCGAGATCGGCTGTTGTTGCCGGTTTCGCGGAAATTCCACGTTGCAAAAAGTGCAATAAGGCCGAAGCTGCCCATCTCCCCTTGTGGGGGAGATGCCCGGTAGGGCAGAGGGGGCGCTGTCCCGCCATGCTGTCGAGTAAGCTGCTGGAGTACCGATGACTTTGGAATTGACTGTCGGAGATCAATCCATGCTCGACGGCGAGCAAGGTCCTTCGGCCGCTGCCGCGATGAAAATCCTCGTTGCCTTTTCCAACGCGGTAGGCGCGCATGGCCTCCTCGATGTTTCGGGCGCCCACATCGATGGCTGCCTTTATCACGGCAAGGCGGGGCTCGATTTCGTCGAACGGCTGGTCGAGGGCGGTGGCCGCGTGCTGGTATCGACGACGCTCAATGTCGGCTCGTTCGACCTCATCCATCCAGGCATGGTGAAGATGGCGGCAGCGGAGGAAGTGCCAGCGCGGCGGCTGATGAAGGCGCATCTGGAGCTTGGCTGTCAGGCGACCTTCACGTGCGCGCCCTACCAAACGCGCTTTCGGCCTAGCTTCGGCCAGCAGATCGCCTGGGGTGAATCCAACGCCATCGTCTTCGCCAATTCGGTGATCGGCGCGCGCACCAACCGCTATGGCGACTTCATCGATCTGTGCTGCGCCATGACCGGACGCGCGCCGGCCTGGGGCCTGCATCTGAGCGAAAACCGGCGCGGCCGCATCCTGTTCGAACTGGCGGTTGCCGATCCGGAACCGAGCGACAGCCTGTTCGTCGGCGTCGGGCTGATCATCGGGCAAGCGAGCGGCGATCGTGTTCCGGTTATCACTGGCCTGCCGCAACCGCGCGACGAGGACCAGTTGAAGGCGTTGGGTGCCGCGGCGGCAACGACAGGTGCTGTGGCGCTGTTTCATGCGGTCGGCATCACGCCGGAAGCGGGAACGCTTGATGACGCATTCCAGGGCATGCCGCCCGAGGAGACTATCCGCATCAGCCGTGCCGACATCGATCATGCTTTGGCCAGGCTGTCTGGAGTGGCCGACGGTGCGCCGCTCTCGGCCGTGTCGCTGGGCACGCCGCACTTCTCCCACGAAGAATGGGCGCGCCTGTTGCCCATGCTGCGCGAGGTCGCGCCGGGCAGGGGCATTCCGATCTATGTCAACACCGGGCGGGCGACGCTGACGCGACTGCAGGAGGAGGGCGCGCTTGATGGCATGGAGGCGTTCGGCCTGATCCCCGTCGCCGACACTTGTACCTATGTCACAGCGATTCTCGAACGGCTCGACGGCGTGGTGATGACAAATTCCGGCAAATGGGCGCATTACGCGCCAGGCAATATCGGCGTGACTGTCGCTTTCGCCGAGATGAGGGATTGCATCCGTTCCGCCGCTGTCGGACATGTCGTGCGGAGTGTGTTATGACGATGCCGGTGGAAACGGAAGTTGTCGAGCGATCCGGTACATTCCAGCTGGCCGGCACCGCGGAAGGGCAGGCCTTGGTGTTTTCGCAGCCGCTCAGCTTCTGGGGCGGCGTCGATGCGGAGTCGGGCGATATCATCGACCATTCCCATCCCGGTCTCAGCCAGAATGTCGCCGGCAAGATCCTGGTCATGCCGAGCGGGCGGGGCTCATCCTCCTCGTCCTCGGTATTGGCGGAGGCGATCCGCAGGGGCATGGCACCGACCGGAATTCTCATTGAGCGGCCGGACCCGATCCTGGCCGTCGGCGCCATCGTGGCGGAGTTCCTTTACGGGATCAGCATGCCGCTGGTGGTGTGTGATATTGCCGGCATTGTTTCTGGTGAGCGGATTTTCATCGGTGTTGATGAGGATGGCAAGGCGATCGTCCGCTTTGTCGATGCCGCGGTCGCCGAGGGAGCAGCGGTCCAATAAGGGCAGACATCGCCTCGCGATTTTCGACGCCGCGCCCAACTGAGCCGGCCTTTTTGCTTTTAACCTTCACGGCTTTCACCTCCATTGTCCTGATGGGAAATGATGGTGCAGGCCTTGGCCGATGCCGGGGCCATCGCGTTATATCCAGTCCTCGACGGGAGGACTGGATGGCGAGCATGGGATTCGAGCCGGACGTCAAGGTGCGCGTCAGGGAATACCGGATCGGCTGCGTCGGCGGCGGCATGATCATGGCCGAGTGCCACCTGGCCGCTTATGCGCAAGCCGAATTTCCAGTGGTGGCGATCGCCTCGCGGACGAAGGCCAGCGCCGAGAAGGTGGCCACACGCTGGGGTATCCCGACCGTGCACGACACGCCGGAGCAGCTGATCGAAGACAATAATGTCGAGATCGTCGACCTTGCCTTTCCTCCCGACCAGCAGCCGGCGTTGATCCGTCATGCGCTGAAGCAGAAGCACATCAAGGCGATCCTGGCGCAGAAGCCGTTGGCGCTGTCGGTCGAGGAAGCCGTCAAGCTGCGCGACGAGGCGGCAACTTCAGGCAAGATCCTCTCGGTCAACCAGAACATGCGCTACGACCAATCCATGCGCGTGCTGAAGCAGATCATCGATACTGGCGCGCTCGGCGACATCGTCTTCGCGCAGATCGATATGCATGCGATCCCGCACTGGCAGGCCTTCCTCGCCGATTACGACCGGCTTACACTTGCCAATATGAGCGTGCATCATCTCGACGTGCTGCGCTTCCTGTTCGGTGATCCCCTGGAGATCACCACGCTGACGCGCAAGGATCCGCGCACGACGTTCGAGCACTCCGACGGCATCACGGTGTCGACCTTGCGGTTCCCTTCCGGCGTGCTCGCCGTGTCGCTGGAGGATGTGTGGTCCGGTCCGCGTCAGCAGGGCTATCGAGACGATCAGCACATCAACTGGCGTGTCGACGGCACAAAGGGTGTCGCCAAGGGCACGATCGGCTGGCCGACTGGCGTGGCTTCGACCTTGACCTACGCCTCGACCGAAACGACCGGCGGTGAATGGGTCAGCCCAAGCTGGGATACGATGTGGTTCCCGCACGCCTTCATCGGCGTGATGGAGCAGCTTCAATATGCCGTGAAGACCGACACGCCACCGGCGCTGTCGGTCGCCGAGAACGTCAAGACCATGGCTCTGGTCGAAGCCGGTTATCGCTCGATGGCGGAAGGTCGCACTGTCAGGCTCGCCGAAATCTCGACCGACTGAACATCCTGCCGCCGATTAGCGTGGCGGCTGAATCGCTTACCGGGAGGACTTCACCCCATGATGCAGGCAGGTATCTTTACAGGCTATTTCCCTTACGAGCTGGAGGAGGCCGCAAGGCGCATCCGCACGCTCGGTTTCAACACAGTACAACTCGACCTGCATTTCAGGGATATCGACCTGTCGGCCGGGCAGATCACTGGGGACAAGGCGAAAAAGGTTCGCGATACATTCCGCGACCATAATCTGCCGGTCTGCTGCATTTCAGGCTACACCAACATCATCCATCCCGACAAAGCCGAGCGCGAAAGGCGCGTCGGCTATCTCAAGGAGATCATCCGCAACGCGCGCGATTTCGGCTCGCCCTATGTGATCTCCGAAACCGGCACCTACAACACCGAATCCGACTGGGTGCATCATCCCAAAAACAAGACCGAAGAGGGGTTCGAGGAATGCCGCAAGGTGATCTCCGACCTTGCCCGGACGGCCTATGACCACGGCGCGGTGTTCCTGCTCGAAACCTATGTCAACAATGCCGTCGGCTCGGTCGAGGAGACGGTGAAAATGTTCGCGCAGGTCGATCACCCCGGGCTCGGCCTGCTGATGGACCCGACCAATTATTTCGAGGCTCACAACATAGATCGCATGGACCAGGTGCTGAACCAGGTGTTCGACACGCTGACGGACAAGATCAGGATCGCGCATGCCAAGGACGTCAAGCGCTCGGGCGGCGACAAGTCGGAGAAGCATGCCGACATTGGCGACGAGAACGCCCATGAAGGGCTGACATTCCGTGGTGTCGGCGAGATCGAGTTGCCCGCACCTGGTCTAGGCTCGCTCAACTACGACCTCTATCTCAAGCGGCTCAGCGAGAAGCACCCGAACATCCCGGTCATCATCGAGCATCTGACCGAGGATGACGTGCCGCGCGCCAAGACATTTCTGGACGGGAAATTCCGCGCCAACGGCCTTTGAGGCCAGCGGGAGAAGACGATGGCGAAGCGCGACTACAGCCTGGTCGGCGAAAGCACACGGATCGCGATCGAGACCGGGCTTGCCTCAGCCGAGTGGTACCACACCGATGTGCCGCGCAAGGTGATGAAGGAGCTGATGCAGCGCTCCGACGGCCCGGCGATCCGCGAGACGGCGATCTGGCTCGCGGCGATCCTGGGCTCCGCCGCCGGGATCGTCTGGTTCTGGGGCTCGTGGTGGGTGGTGCCGTTCCTGTTCGTCTACGGCGTGCTCTACGGCTCGTCGAGCGACTCGCGCTGGCACGAATGCGGCCACGGCACGGCGTTCCGCACGCGCTGGATGAATGATTTCGTCTACCACATCGCCTCCTTCATGCTGATGCGCAATCCCGTGCAATGGCGCTGGAGCCATGCCCGCCACCACACCGACACCATCATTGTCGGCCGCGACGCCGAGATCGCCGTCATGCGTCCGCCGGACCTGCTGAAGGCGGCGCTGGCCTTCACCGGCATTCTCGACTTCCGCTATTCGCTGCCGACGCTGGCGCGTCAGGCCTTTGGCCGACTGTCCGATGAAGAGAAGAGCTATATCCCCGAGATGGAATGGGCAAAAGCTGTGGGGGCCGCCCGCTGGCATATCGCGATCTATGTCGCAACGATCGCTCTCGCCATCGCCCTGCGGTCATGGGTACCCCTGGTGCTGATCGGCCTGCCGCGCCTTTACGGCACCTGGCACATGGTGCTGACGGGTCTGCTGCAGCATATCGGCCTTGCCGACAATGTCGTCGATCACCGGCTCAACACCCGCACCGTCTACATGAACCCCATCAGCCGGTTCATCTACTGGAACATGAACTACCATGTCGAACACCACATGTTCCCGATGGTGCCGTACCACGCGCTGCCAAGGCTGCATGAACTGATCAAGCACGATTTGCCGGAGCCGAACCCGTCTATGTGGCATGCCTATCGCGAGGTCTGGCCGGTGCTGCTCAGGCAGTTGAAATACGAGGACTATTACCTCAAGCGCGAATTACCACCGACGGCCAGGCCCTATCGCGGCGAGTTCCACGAGGTCGATATGTCGGCGGCGGCCGAGTAGCGATCACCAATGTCCTGAGGAGACCGAGATGGCCGATTGGGTTGAAGCGTGCGCTGTGGACGACGTCGAGGAAGAGGATGTCATCCGCTTCGATCATGGTGGCCGTACCTTCGCGGTCTACCGTTCGCCAGATGACGAGTTCTTCGCCACCGACGGCTACTGCACGCATGAGAAGGCGCATCTGGCCGACGGGCTGGTGATGGACGACATTATCGAATGCCCCAAACACAATGGTCGCTTCAACTACAAGACCGGCCACGCCAGGGGCGCGCCGGTCTGCGTCAATCTCAAGACCTATCCGGTAAAGATCGAGGCCGGTAAGGTGATGATCGAGATCGACTGATCGGCCGACATGGCCTCCCGCCCACACAACGAAGGAACAAGTTCGATGAGCCGAAAGAGACCGACCGTCGCCGATCTGCGCGCGATGAAGGGTAAGCGCCAACTGACCATGCTGCGCGTGCTGACCCTGGACGAGGCCGAGGCCGCCGAACGGGCAGGGGTCGACATCGTCTCGGTGCCGCCCGAACTGGTGCTCAACCCGCAATACCGCGATGCGGCACCCAGCCTGTTCACCATGCCGGGCGAGAATTTCTTCGAGATCGGCACGGCGGATGATTTCGTCCGCTGGGCCTTCCGCCTCTACAAGGCCAGCGCCGACGCGGTCTATTGCAGCGCCGGCTATGCCACCATCAAGCGCATGGCGGACGATGCCATTCCCGTCATCGGCCATGTTGGCCTCATCCCGTCGCGCGCGACCTGGACAGGCGGCTTCAAGGCTGTCGGCAAGACCGCCGATACCGCCATGCAGGTCTTTGAAGCAGTGAAGCAACTTGAAGCGGCGGGCGCCGTCGGCGCCGAGATCGAGGTTGTGCCGGCCGAGGTGGCCAAGGCGATCTCTGAGCGGACATCACTCATCATGCTGTCGATGGGAGCGGGCACGGGCTGCGACGCGCAATATCTGTTCGCCGAGGACATTCTTGGCCAGAACCGTGGCCACATGCCCCGCCACTCCAAGGTCTATCGCAACTTCGCCGCCGAGTACGACCGGCTGCAAGCGGAGCGGGTGGCGGCGTTCTCCGAATATGTCGCCGACGTCAAAAGCGGTGCCTATCCCGAGGACAGGCATATCGTGCATATGGATCCGGCCGAGCTACGCCTGTTCCTGGACAAGGTCGGCCTGACGTAAGCTCGGCTGCCAGGAGCCACCGGCGAGCGCGGCATGGAGCGCTTCGGCGTCTATGCCGAGCGGCCTGTCCTCCTTCAGCGCCGGAACCAGCGCGCGGATCGCGGTGTGGACGGCCGATGTGCGTGGTGCCAGCGTCAACCCTTCACGCAGGTCAACGGCCTGAGCGGCGGCCATCAGTTCGAAGGCGATCAGCCGCCGCCACAGCGCGATCATCCCGGCGCATTTCGCAACGGTCAGGGGTGACTGGGTCGCATGATCCTCGACCCCTTCGGAGACAGGCAGGAAATCGAGCATAACCGGATTGGCCTTGTGGCGGATGGCGGCCAGGATCGATGTCGCCGTCTTTTGCAGCGGCACGAAACCGGCCGACGCACCTCCCACCGGCGACAGATATTTGGGCAGGCCGTTGCGGCCCGAACCGGTGAGCTGGATGAAGCGGGCCACACTCGCCGCGGCGCATTGCGCGATCGCCAGGCTGAGTGTCTCGAAGGCGAGCGAGAGTGCGGCGGTGTGGAAATTGCCCGCAGACATCACCACGCCGTCATCACCCAGCACCAGCGGGTTGTCGGCAGCGGCGTTGAGCTCGATCTCGACGGCCCGCTTTGCCTGACCGATCGCCTCGATCAGTGCGCCATGGATCGACGGCATGCAGCGGATCGATAGCGGGTCCTGCAAGGTGGTGGGCGCGGGCGCCACGTCACGGGCGAGAAGGTCATGCAGCGCCTTTGCGGCCTCCTGCTGACCAGCCGCCGGGCGTGCCATGTGCAGGCGCGGATCAAGGATGGTGCGGTTGGCGCCGATACCTTCCATGGTCAGCGCACCGGCCTGCTGCTGCTGGACAAGGGCTGACAGCGTATCCGTCACCACGAGCGCGCCGCTGCCGGCGGAGACCGCCGAGGCGTTGATCAGCGACAGCCCATCCTTGGGAGCCAGGCTGACAGGGACGAGGCGGGCCATCATCAGCGCCTTTGCCGCCGGCATGCGCCGGCCCTGATAGTCGGCCTCGCCTTCGCCGATCAGCAGGCGGGCGAGCGCGGTCATCAGCACCAGGTCGCCGGCGCCGATGGAACCGAGCGATGGCATCACCGGATGGACTCCGGCGTTGAGGACGTCGACCAAAGCCACGAACACGGCAGGCGAAAGGCCGGAGCCGCCGGCTGAAAGCATCGCTGCGCGCGCGACCATGGTGGCGCGGACAGTCTCGATCGGCAGCGTTTCGCCGACCGCTCCGCTGCGCCCTTCCAGCAATTGGCGCTGGAAAACGCTGGCGTCGCCTTCGACCGTCGTGCCGAGATTGGCGCCAAGTCCGGTGTTCAGGCCATAGATCTGCTGGCCAGAGGCGGCGGCATGATCGAGCACTTTTCGCGCCTTCTCCAGCTTGCCGATGACATCCGACCCGATTTCCACCCTGCGCCCTGCACGGGCGACGGTGGCGACATCGGCAATGCCGACACCGGCCCCGGTGAGGACCAGCGCGCTCATGCGAAGCGCAGCCTCTGGCCGATGCCTTTTTCTCCCGCCTTGGTCAGCATCGCCTTGCCGAGTGCAATGTCGGAGAGCGACAGGCCGCGATGCCAGAACAGAATGGTCTCGTCGTCTCGCTCCCGTCCCGGCTTCAGGCCGGCGGCGATCTGGCCAAGCTCGGCATGCAGCGTCTTTTCGTTCAGCCGCCCGGTCTCGACATGGGCGCGCAGCGAGCCGAACTTGCCTCCTTTACATTGGCCCCAGTCGTCGACGACCATCTTCTGCATGATGTCGGTCAGCGACAGTTCCACCGCGCTCATCGTACCGTAGGGTATCACGAGCGCGCCGGGCTTTATCCATTCGGTCTTGAGCAGTGGCGGCGGTTCCGGCAGCCGCGAGGCCTCGACGACGATGTCGGCTCCCTCGACGCAGCTTTCCCAATCGGCCACCGCCGTAACCGTCTTGCCGAGATCGGCCGACAGTTTGGCGGCAAAGCCGTCGCGGCTTTCTGGGCGGCGCGAATGGACGCGGATCTCGTCGAAGTCGAAGAGATGGTCGAGCAGCCGCACGTTCCAATAGGCCGTGCCGCGCGCGCCGATATGGGCCAGCACCTTGGAATTCCTGCGCGCCAGATGCTTCGCGCCGATGGCGGTGACAGCTCCGGTGCGCATGTCGGTGATGACGGTGGCGTCGAGGATGGCGCGCGGCGTGCCGGTGCGCGGGTCGAACAGATTGAGGATGCCGAACTCGGATGGCAGTCCATGCAGATAATTGTCGACATAATCGCCGACGATCTTCACGCCCGCCGCATCGAGTGGCGCCACATAGCCGCGCAGTACGTTGAAATGACCATGGAAGGACGGGTCGGGTTCGAGATGGACGCGCGGCTCGATCACCGTCTGGCCCTTGCCTTGCGCGACGAGCCCGGCCTCGACCGCGCCGATGATTTCCGCATCGGTCATGGCAAGGGCGTCGATGTCGAGGGCATTGAGATAGTCGATATAGATGGGCTTCATGCGCGCACTGTTCCTCGGGAGCCCCCATTCCCTCCATAACAGGCAAACAGGCGATACGAAAGTTTGTTGGATAATCTATGGACTGAGCCAGCCGGATGCTGTTCAAACCAGGTCGTCATGACTGCTCTTTCCCAAGACGAAGCCCCTTCCCAACCGACGACGACAGCAACAAACGCACGGCGCGTGGCGCTGATCGTTGCCATCGCCTTCTTCATGCAGTTGCTGGATTCCACGATCATCTCGACGTCGCTGCCGCAGATGGGCGCCTCCTTCGGCGTCCCGGCGGTGGCGATGAGCATCGGCATCACCGTCTATATGCTGACCATGGCGGTGTTCGTGCCGCTGTCGGGCTGGCTCGCCGACCGGTTCGGCGCGCGCAACATTTTCCTCGTCGCGATCGCGCTGTTCACGCTCGCCTCGCTCGCCTGCGGCTTCTCGCAGAATCTGACAGAATTCGTCGCCGCGCGCGCCGTGCAGGGCCTTGGCAGCGCGCTGATGACGCCGGTCGGGCGCATCCTCGTCCTGCGCAATGCGTCGAAGTCCGAGCTGCTCAACGCCACCGCTCTGATCACCTGGCCGGCGCTGTTCGCGCCCGTCGTTGGACCGGTGCTCGGCGGCTTCATCACGACTTATTTGTCCTGGCACTGGAATTTCTTCATCAATATCCCGCTTGGGCTGGTCGGGCTGGCGCTTGTCGCCCGCTTCATCCCCGGCGACCGGGAGGCCGATCCCAAGCCACTCGACTGGCCGGGATTTTTCCTGACCTCGCTCGGGCTCGCCTGCCTGCTCTACGGCCTCGAGCGCATCGCGCATCCCGAGGATGGCATGCTGCCAACGGTGCTGCTGATCGCGGCGGGGATCGTCGTAGGCTGGCTGGCGGTGCGGCATCTCTGGCGCGCGCCGCACCCATTGCTCGACCTGTCCTCGTTCAAGGTGCAGACCTTCGCCATCTCGACGCTGGCCGCCGGCACCATCTTCCGGGTGGCGATCAACGCCACGCCGTTCCT
This sequence comes from Mesorhizobium sp. B2-4-15, assembly GCF_006658505.1. Taxonomy (GTDB): domain Bacteria; phylum Pseudomonadota; class Alphaproteobacteria; order Rhizobiales; family Rhizobiaceae; genus Mesorhizobium. The sequence goes on along the minus strand of NZ_VFUZ01000018.1, from coordinate 74,014 downwards.
GCTGCCGCTTTTGTTCCAGGTCGGCTTCGGCCTCTCGCCCGTCGATGCCGGCATGATGATCCTGGCCTATTTTCTCGGCAATCTCGGCATGAAGACGGTGACGACGCCGACGCTGCGGCGTTTCGGTTTTCGCTCGGTGATGGTCGTCAACGGCATCATCGCCTCGGCCTCGATCATGGCCTGCGCAGCGATCTCGCCGCAGACACCGCAGGCCCTGGTTGTCGTGTTGATGCTGATCGCCGGCCTGTCGCGTTCGATGCAGTTCACCGCACTCAACACGCTGGCCTTCGCCGATATCGCCGCGGCGCAACGCAGCTCGGCGGCGACGCTGTCCTCGATGCTGCAGCAGGTGGCGATGCTGTTCGGCGTCGCGGTGGCGGCGGCGATCCTCAACCTGTCCCTGATCGCCAGGGGTGGGCCAGCACTCGGCCTCGTCGATTTTCGAATCGCCTTCCTCGCGATCGGCGCCATCGGGCTGGTGGCGGCGCTGCGTTTCCTCGTGCTGCCGCAAGGGGCAGGTGCCGAGGTTTCCGGCCACGCGGCGAGGAATTGAAATCGAATTTTTCCAGTCGACGCGGAGGTGAATTCCGCACCGGCCGTTCGCCTTGATGCGGTGCTTTCGCGCATGCCCGATCTCGTCAACAATTTCTAGCGCGGGCTGGCCAATTATCCGGTGTCGACGGCGAATGGTTGCTCCTACTGTGTCCACTCGCACGCGGCGGCGGCGCGGGCCAAGGGCATGACCGAGGCCCGGCATGGCGAGTTGGTCTCGATCATCGGGCTGGCCGCCCAGACCAATCATCTTGGTTACGGGGATGCAGATTCCGGTCGATCCGCAAAGTGAAATGAGGCTTCCCATCTCCCACAAGGGAGAAGGGAGCAGCATCCACGCCGCCAGCCGGCCGATATGCATGGCGGGAACATTTGTCCCCATGTTGTTAAGGAAGTGACATGTAACGGCACTATGGAAGCCTCACGCGAAGTTGGTCGCCTGGGGTTCTCCGGCGTCGGCTCTCGCAGTGGAGCCGTCATGAAAATCGTTCAGATCACCGACACCCATTTCAGCCCGACCAAGCCGCACTTCAACGGCAATTGGCAGCCGCTGGCCGCCTGGATCGAGCAGAGCGGCGCCGACCTTGTCATCCACACCGGTGACCTCAGTGTCGACGGCGCCGACAGGGACGACGACATCACCTTCTGCATGGATATGATGCAGGAAATCTCGAAGCCGATGCTGATCGTGCCCGGCAATCACGATGTCGGCCATCTGCCCGGATCGCTGCAGCCGGTCAATGCCGGGCGGCTCGATCGCTGGCGCCGGCTGGTCGGCCCCGACTACTGGATGGAGGACGCCGGAAGCTGGCGGCTCGTCGGGCTCGACAGCCTGCTGATGGGCTTCGATGATGCCGAGGAAGGGGCCCAGTTCGAATGGCTGCGGACCGTGCTGGAAAGCCGCGGCGACCGGCGCGTCGCGCTCTTCGCCCACAAGCCGCTCTTTATCGACGAACCGGGTGAAGGCGATACCGGCTATTGGAGCGTCCGCCCGGCACACCGCCAACGCCTCTACGATCTGATCGCCGCTCATGATGTCGCCCTGTTTGCAAGCGGTCACCTGCACCGGGCGTGGCAAGGCAAATACGCCAACACGTCGCTGGTGTGGGGCCCGTCGGCGGCCTTCGTCGTCGGCGACATGGAACGCGACATGCCGGGCGAGCGGCTGCTTGGTGCAGTCATGCATGATTTCGGCGACACGGTCTCCAGCGAGATCGTCGCTATTCCAGGCATGACCATTCACGTCCTCGACGATGTGGTCGAGGAGGTCTATCCGCACGAGGCGCACAAGGTTCGCAAGAAGGTCGCATCATGAGCGCGCTCTCGCTTCGCGGCCTGAAGAAGTCGTTTGGCGGCAACGCCATCCTGAACGGCGTCAGCCTCGATGTGGAACCCGGCGAGTTCATCGCTCTCGTCGGTCCTTCGGGCTGCGGCAAGAGCACCTTGCTGCGTATCCTGGCAGGGCTCGACCATGCCGACAGCGGCGAAATCGTCGTCGGCGGCAAGGACATGTCGCCGGTCGCCGCGGCCGACCGCAACATCGCCATGGTGTTCCAGTCCTACGCGCTCTATCCGCATCTCACCGCCGGCCAGAACATCGCGGTTCCCTTGGCCATGAAGCGGCTGAGCGGGGCGCAGCGCTTGCCGGTGATCGGCTCATTGCTGCCTGGCCAGAAGGATATTCGCGCCGGTATTTCACGCGACGTCCGCGAGATGGCGACTGTCTTGAAGATCGATCATCTGCTCGACCGCAAGCCGGGGCAGATGTCGGGTGGCCAGCGGCAGCGCGTGGCGCTGGCTCGCGCCATGGTGCGGCAGCCCAGCATCTTCCTGATGGACGAACCGCTTTCCAACCTCGATGCGAATCTGCGCGTCCATGCGCGCGGCGAGATCGTCGAATTGCACCGCCGCGCCGGCGTGCCGACGCTCTATGTGACGCACGACCAGGCCGAGGCACTTTCGATGGCCGATCGTGTGGCGGTGATGATCGGCGGCAATCTGCTGCAGCTGGCCGCGCCCGATGTGATCTATAACGATCCCGCCCATATCGAGGTCGCGCGTTTCGTCGGCCAGCCGAGGATCAACATCGTCCAGGCGCAGGCCGAAAGCGGCCGCGTCGGCTTCGAGGGGATCCGGCTGGCCCTGCTGGAAAAGGTGGCGACCGGCCCGGTCAGCCTCGGCATCCGGCCTGAGTTCGTGAAGCTGTCACCAAACGGGCGGAGCGGCATTGCCGGGCGTATCGAGCGTCTCGAATTCCTCGGGTCGGAAGTCATTGCCCATTGCCGGCTCGACGCCTCTGGCGAGACCGTCATCGCCAAGCTCGTGCCGCACGAGGCGAGGGAACTGATCGCGGGAATGCCGGTGGGCGTCCTTGTGTCCATCGAGCAGGCCATGGTCTTTGGGCCGGAGGGAAGGCGCCTGCGCATCGCCGGCACGACGGGCGCGCGGCAGGAGCCGGCCTATGTCTAGCGTTGCGGTGGCGGGCAACGTCCCGAGTGCCGCCGCTCTTCGGCAGCGCAGCGAAGACCGGACCGCCTGGCTTCTGGCATTGCCGGCCATCGTGCTGTTGCTGTTGTTCGTGCTCTTGCCCGTGGCCGCCGTGATCTTCCTCGGCTTCACAGATTTCGAACTCGGCTATGGCAAGTTTCGCCTGGTCGGCTTCGAGAATTACGCGCATCTGCTGGGCGACCGCACCTTCCGCAGATCGTTGTGGAACACATCGGTCTATACGGCGATCGTCGCGCCGGTCTCGATCGTCCTCGGCCTGGGCGTCGCCCTGCTGATCGAAGGCGAGGGGCGCGCGCGCGGCTTCTTCCGCACCGTCTATTTCCTGCCCGTCGCCTCGCTGATCGTCGCCATGGCGACTGTCTGGCAATACATCTTCCACCCGACGATCGGGCCGCTCAACGCGCTGCTTTCGCTGGCCGGCATTCCCGGCCCGAACTGGCTCGGCGCGTCGAATACCGTCCTCTACAGCCTGTCGATCATCGGAATCTGGCAGTCGGTCGGCTTTAACATGGTGCTGTTCCTGGCCGGCCTGACGGCGATCCCGCGCGAGCTCTACGCCGCTGCTCACGTCGACGGCGCGAGATCGGCGCTCGACCGGTTCTTCCTGGTCACCTGGCCGATGCTCGGACCGACGACGCTGTTCGTCGTCACCATCAGCATCACCAATGCGGTGAAGGTTTTCGAAACTGTGAAGATGCTGACCGATGGCGGCCCCAACAAGGCCTCCGAAGTGCTGCTCTTCACCATCTACCAGGAGGGTTTCGTCTATCTGCGCGTCGGCTACGCCTCGGCGATGACCGTCGTCTTCCTGGCGATTCTGGTCGTGCTGATGCTTCTGCAGTACCGCGTGCTCGACCGGCGGGTGCACTACACATGAGAAGCACCGCCATCCCCGCAGGCCGCATCATCCGCTTCGGGCTGCTTTCGCTTGGCGCGCTGATGATCCTCGCGCCCTACATCTTCATGATCTCGACGGCGGGCAAGACGCAGAGCGACATCTTCACCTCGTCGCTGTCGCTCTTGCCCCAGCATTTCTACTTCGCCGAGAATTTCGCCAAGGCGCTGAACAAGGTGCCGATGGCAACGCTTTTGTGGAACGGCGTGGTGGTGTGCGGCCTGATCTTCTTCTTCCAGGTCGCGGTCGCGATCCCTTGCGCCTACGCCATGGCCAAGCTGAAGTTCCGGGCCGCGCGGCTGATGATGGTGCTGGTCATGCTCGGCCTGCTGGTGCCGATCCATGCGACGGCGCTGCCGCTTTATGTCGCCTTCGACAGGCTGTCCCTGCTCAACAGCTACACCGCGCTGGTGGCGCCGTTCACCATATCGGTGTTCGCGATCTTCATGTTCCTGCAGTTCTTCCGCGCCATGCCCGACGACCTGCTGCACGCGGCACGGCTCGACGGAATGTCCGAGCTCGGCATCGTCGCGCGCGTCATCGTGCCCAATGCATGGCCGGCCGTCACCGCATTCGCGATCTTTTCCGTCGTTGCGCACTGGAACGATCTCTACTGGCCGCTGATCGTCGTCAGCAAGCAGGCCTACGCCACGCCGCCGCTCGGCCTGATGTATTTCCGGGCCGCCGAGGCCGGCGACGACTATGGCGCGCTGATGGCCGCCACGCTGATCATCACCCTTCCTCTCGTCGCCGCCTTCCTGCTCGCGCAGAAGCGGTTCGTCGAGGGGATCACCATGACCGGTCTCAAAGGCTGACCGGACCAACAACAAGGAGCACGAGCAATGAAGCATTTCTCAAGGATATTTGCCGCAACGGCGCTGTCGCTGGCGGCGGCCCTTCCGGCCTATGCCGAAACGACGCTGACGGTTCACTACCCGATGCCAGGCTTCTTCAAGAACGTGATGGACACGATCTCGAGGAAGTTCATGGAGGAAAATCCCGACATCAAGATCCAGTTCGCCAGCCCGTCCGCCACCTACGAGGAAGGTATCCAGACTATCCTTCGCCAGGCCGGCACCGACGAAATGCCCGACATCACCTTCATCGGCTTGAACCGCCTGCGCATGCTCAACGAGCGCAACGTTCCCGTCGATCTCGGCCCGCTGGTCAAGAAGGAAGGCAACATGGCGGAGCTCGGCTTCTCCGACACCATCCTGAAATTGGCGCAGGTCAACGGCAAGCAGGTCGGGCTGGCCTTCGCCACCTCGAACCCGATCATGTATTACAATGCCGACTTGGTGAAGGCCGCCGGCGGTGACCCGGACAATCCGCCCAAGACCTGGGACGAGGTGATCGCGCTCGGCGGCAAGATCAAGGCGCTCGGCAATGGCGTCGACGGCATCGATTTCCGCTGGCAGGGCGATGACTGGATGTTCTCGGCGCTGCTGTTCGGCGCCGGCGGCAAGATGCTGAACGAGGACGAGAGCAAGGTCGCGTTCAACGGGCCTGAAGGCGAGAAGGCGGTCGAGATATTGCAGCGGATGGTGAAGGAGGGCGGCATGCCGGTCTTCACCAAGCCGGCTGGCGAACAGGCTTTCGCGGCCGGCAAGGTCGGCTTCGAATTCCAGACCACCGGCGCCCTCGTCAACACGATCAAGAATGTCGGCGACAAGTTCACGCTGCGCACGGCCAAAATCCCGCTGATCGATCCGGTCAACGGCCATCTGCCGACTGGCGGCAACGCCGTGGTCATCCTGACCAAGGATGCCGCCAAGCAGGACGCCGCCTGGAAGTTCGCGAAATTCGCAGCTGGTCCTTATGGTGCGTCGGTCGTGGTGCCCGGCACGGGCTATGTCCCCAACAACGAGCTCGCGGCGAAATCCTCCGACTATCTCGGCGATTTCTACAAGAAGAATCCGCTGTTCCAGGCCGGCCTCAGCCAGATGCCGCGGATGATTCCGTGGTACGCCTTCCCCGGCACCAACGGTGTGAAGGTCACGCAGACGATCGTCGACAATTTGTCGCGGATCGTCGACCAGTCGGCGTCGCCCAAGGACGTGCTCGCCGACGCGGCGGGCGACGTCGAAGGCATGCTGCCGACGCAGTAAGGGGTTGCCGCTGGCTTTCGCCTTCTCTCCTTTGTGGGAGAAGGCGAGGTCGGGCGCTTACACAGGCTTGTAAACTCGCTCGGCCGTGTTCCAGAAGATATCAGCTTCCGCGGTCGGCCCATGTTTCGCCACCGCATCGCGGTGCGCCTTGATCAGCTCGGCGTGACTGGTCCAGAGCTTCTCGATCGGAAAGTTCGAGCTGAACATCAGATGGTCCGAGCCCGGAATGTCGATCGCGTTGTCGATGATGCAGGCGATCAACGCCGCATCATTGCGATGCACGAACCTGCCGAGGCCGGAGAGCTTGGCGTGGGAATCGGGTGCCGCCGACAGCGTGCGCAGGCTCTCATTCCAGGCATCCGTGGTTTCTGGCTCCATGCCAGTCAGCATTCCGGCAAGGATGAGGATGAAATTGCCCGACCAATGTCAGCCCGTCCTTCTTCTGGGCCGGGAAAAGCCGCAGGCCGAAGGACAGGCCAGACTGAACGATAGGAACCGGAACGAATAATGCTTCGACGGCGACAGGCTGTTAGTCGCTGCGCCTGAAATTGCGGATGCGGTCGAACAGCACCGCCAGCAGGATGGCTCCGCCGATGAAGGTGCCTTGCCAGAAGGCGTTGATGCCGAGCAGGCCAAGGCTGTTGCGGATCACCTCGATAAGCGCCGCGCCGACAATGGCGCCGAAGGCTGTGCCGACGCCGCCGGCCAGGTTTGCGCCGCCGATGACGGTGGCGGCGATCACCTGCAATTCCATGCCGGTGCCGAGATTGGTGGTGACGGCGCCCAGCCAACCGGTCTGGATGATGCCGGCAACGCCGGCCGACAGCGCCGAGATCATGTAGACGGCGACCGTGATCCGCTTCACCGGGACGCCGGTCAGCGTCGCGGCATGCTCGTTGCCGCCTATGGCGAAGATATGCCGGCCGAACTTCGTCCAGCGCAGGATGAAGCCGGTGATCAGCGCCAGCAAGATCATGTAAAGCACAGGATTGGCGATGCCGAACAGCCAGGCGCCGCCGCCCAGCGCCAGAAGCTTGTTGTGGTCGGGCCCAAACTGGAAGACGACCGTGTTGTTGGATGCGACCATTGCAAGGCTGCGGGCAATCGACAGCATGCCCAGCGTCACCACGAAGGGCGGGAAGCCGAGATAGGCGATCAGAACGCCGTTGAAGGCGCCGATGGCGAGCGCGGTGGCGATCGAGGCCAGGATGCCGACCTCGATCGAATAGCCGGCGTGCATGGTCACGGCCAGCACCATCGAACACAAGCACAGCACGGACCCGACCGACAGGTCGATGCCGCCGGTGATGATGACGAAAGTCATGCCGAGCGCGACGATTGCTACGAAAGTGATGTTGCGGGTGATGTTGTAGAGGTTCTTCGAGGTGGCGAAGGCGTCGGTGGCGAACGACAGGAAGACGCAGGCCAGGATAACGGCGATGACCACCCAGAAGGTCTGGCTGGAGAACAGACGCGACAGGAAAGTGTGCTGCTTCTGCGCTATCGTCTGGTCAAGGGTGACTGCCATTATCGTTCTTTCCTGCCAGCGCCGATGCGTGCCGTCGTGGTGAAATCCGGGTTTCGCGCTGTCATGCCACCTGCTCGATGGCGCCGGTGATCAGCCCGGTGACTTCCTCGGGCGAACTGGACGCGATCGTCTTGTCAGCGACCTTGCGGCCGCGCCGCATGACGATGACACGGTCGGCGACGTCGAAGACATCGGGCATGCGGTGGCTGATCAGCACAACGGCAATGCCCTGATCGCGCAGATGGCGGATCAGGTTCAGCACTTCGGCGACCTGCCTGACCGAGATCGCCGCCGTCGGCTCGTCCATCAGCACGATCCTGGCCTGCGACAGCATGGTGCGGGCGATCGCCACCGCCTGGCGCTGGCCGCCCGACATCTGCTTGACCAGGTCACGCGGCCGCGTCTCCGACTTCAGTTCGGCGAAGAGCTGGCCGGCGCGCTTGTACATGGCGGCATAGTCGAGGATGCGGAACGGACCGACGCCGCGCCGCAACTCGCGGCCGAGATACACATTGGCGGCGGCCGTCAGATTGTTGCACAGCGCGAGGTCCTGGTGGACGATCTCGATGCCGTGCTGGCGGGCTTCCGCCGGCTTGTGCAGGATCAGTTCCCTGTCGTCCATGCGCATGACGCCGTGGCTCGGGCGGAAATTGCCGGCGATCATCTTGACCAGCGTCGACTTGCCGGCGCCGTTGTCGCCCATCAGGCCCACGACCTGTCCGGGCTCGATCGACAGCGACACGTCATTGACCGCCTGGATGGCGCCGAAATGCTTCGAGATGTTGGTGAGTTCGAGAACAGCCACCAGCCTTTGCCTCCCGTGCTTGCCGCTTGCCCATGGCCGGCGCAGCCTCGCATCGCTCTCCTCCAGCTCCCCCCGGGAACAGCGATGCCGTCATTTACGCAAATGGCCGCGCGGGCGTCAATTGTCGGATGAATAGGAACCGGCAATTGTCAGACGAATAGTGCGACACTGTTTTGAAAAATCCGTTTTGTAGGACAAATTGCAATTGACGTTGACGCTTCGCCGTTATTAGCTTGGCGCCGGAGGAAGACATGCCGTCTCCCTGACGCCATCATTGCCGGCGGGAGCGGCTGAAGATTATCGATCGTGCCGGCGATTGCCGGTCCGCTCGCATCTGAAAATGCTTATCGGCCTGGCTTGGTGGCACGAGCGCTCGCGCCTCTGTCGTCTCGATCCGGGCTGGTTCGTGTGGCGGGCACGCCGTGTCCGTCTGTTTCCAAAGGGAGGACTGACATGAGGAAAACAGTTTTGCTCGCCGCCGTCGCCGCCATGGCGCTGGGCGCCGGGCCGGCTCTGGCCAAGAAGCAGGTCGTCATCGTGGTGAAAGGTCTCGACAATCCGTTCTTCGAGGCCATCCATCAGGGCTGCGAGAAATGGAACAAGGAAAACGCCAGCGCAGAATATGAATGCTTCTACACCGGTCCGGCGTCGACTTCGGATGAGGCCGGCGAGGCGCAGATCGTGCAGGACATGCTGAGCAAGCCCGATACGGCGGCGATGGCGATTTCGCCGTCCAACGCGCCGCTGATCGCGCAGACGATCAAGAGCGCCAACCCGACGATCCCGATCATGACCGTCGACGCCGACCTGACCAAGGAGGACGCTGCCCTTCGCAAGACCTATCTCGGCACAGACAATTATCTGATGGGCAAGAAGATCGGCGAATACATCAAGAAGGCCAAGCCGAAGGGCGGCACGATCTGCACCATCGAGGGCAATCCGGCTGCCGACAACATCCTGCGCCGCGCGCAAGGCATGCGCGACGCGCTGTCCGGCAAGGAAGGACTTGCGGCTTTGGCAGGTGAGGGTGGCTGGACAGAAGTCGCCGGCTGCCCGGTGTTCACCAATGATGACGGCGCCAAGGGCGTGCAGGCGATGACCGATATCCTCGCCGCCAATCCCAAGCTCGACGCGTTCGGCATCATGGGCGGCTGGCCGCTGTTTGGGGCGCCGCAGCCCTACCGCGACCTGTTCGGGCCGCTGAAGGACCGGATCGCCAAGAACGACTTCGTCATAGGCGCCGCCGACACGATCGGCGACGAGGTGGCGATCGCCAGGGATGGCCTTGTCACCGCGCTGGTCGGCCAGCGGCCGTTCGAGATGGGCTACAAGGCCCCGTCGGTGATGATCGATCTCGTCAAGGGCACCAAGGTCGCGGATCCGGTGTTCACCGGCCTTGACGAATGCACCAAGGACACAGTCGATACCTGCATCCAGAAGTAGGTTTTCGATCCGGGGGTGCTCGGTAGCGAGCGCCCCCGGTCTATCGAAGTCTTCAAGAAGACGCTGTGTTTGGAGCCACCGGCTCCGGCTTCGACGCGTCCACAATTTGGATTTTCGGCTGCAGGATCGGCACGCCCGCGCAGGTTCGGATCAATCCGGACGACAGCCGGCCGACCTATTGGAACGTGGATGCCGCACGAGAAGGCAAAGGGAAAAGCCAGCAGGACCAAGACGCCAGCCGGTCGCGATCAGCTTGCCGTGCGCAGGGCGGATGCGGCGCACTTTCCCGGGTCCAGTGTTCATGCTTCGCTCGCCAGCGAGATTGGTCTCCGGATCGTGCGTGGGGACTATCCGCCCGGCAGCATCCTGCCCAACGAGGCCAGATGGGCCGAGACCTTCAATGTCAGCCGCTCGGCGGTGCGCGAGGCGATCAAGATGCTGATGGCCAAGAGCCTTTTGGCATCACGCCCCAAGATCGGCAGCTGGGTCGAACCGAGGGAGCGCTGGAACCTGCTCGATCGCGACGTGCTTGCCTGGTACGCCACGGCGCCCGATCGCGAAGCGTTCCTGCGCACCGTCCAGGAGTTTCGCCACATCATCGAACCGGAAGCGTCCGCCTTCGCCGCCATGCGGCGCAGCGACGAGCAGATGGCCGAGATCAGCCTGGCCTGCCGCGAGATGGGCGAGGCGGCGAGCCTGCCGGAGCGCATCCGCGCCGACACACGCTTTCACCTCGCCATCCTGCGGGCCTCGGGCAACGACCTTCTGGTGCCGCTCGGCGTGCTGATCGAATCCGCGCTCGACCATCTCTTCGTCTTCACGACGCGGCAGGTCGGCGACCAGCGGCGGGCGCAGAAGCTGCACGAGGCGATCGAGAAGAACATCCGCCTGCAGCGCCCGGCGGCGGCCCGCAATGCCGTGCACAAGCTGCTCGCCGACACCGATGAGGGGATCGGAAGAGGGCGGCGGTGACCCAAGGCAGGTGGTGGAGGTGGCTTACGACATAGGTTGGCGCTGCCCCTCATCCGCCTGCCGGCACCTTCTCCCCGTAAAGTGACGGGGAGAAGGGAGGCCAATCGCACCCTCTGCGCTTTTTTCAAAACGCCGACGATTGGCGAAATCGCCGATGACGTCGTCTTTCTCCCCGTCACTATACGGGGAGAAATGTCCGGCAGGACTATGAGGGGCAGCGCAGCCTTTGTTAGAAGTGTCAGCGTCCAGGCTCTCAAATCGTCTGTTTCTTGCCATCCTTCGTCGGCATCAGGTCGACGCCGTTGATCTTGCCGATATGGGTCGCCAGCATCGGCACGAACTGCTCGGTCGGGCCGGTGGCGTGAGCGCCGGCGAAGGAATTCTTGGTCGCGTTGCCGAGCGGGTTGGCGATGCCGGCCGCGCCCGCCATGGACTCCAGATAGGTCAGGTCCTTGAAGGCGTTGGCGATGGTGAATTTATGGGCGTCGCGGTCGCCCTCCAGCGTCCAGCGCATGAAGGTCTGATAGAAGGGGCAGTCCATGCGGCCGTTGCGAATGACGCTGTCGAAGCGCGGTGGCGAGATGCCGACCTTTTCAGCCAGCGCCAAGGCCTCGGAATAGATGGCGGCGTAGCCGAGCGAGATGAAATTGTTGAGCAGCTTCATGCGGTGGCCATCGCCGGTGTCGCCGATATGGACGATGCGGCCAGCCCAGGTTTCGATCACCGGCTTCACCCTGGCAAAGACGGCGTCGGGCGCGCCGACCATGGCGTCGAGAGTGCCTTCCCAGGCTTCCTTCGGCGTGCGGCTCAACGGCGCGTCGACATAGTCGATACCAAGCGCCTTGAGTTCGGCCGCAAGGGCCACGGTGGAGACCGGGTCCGAGGTCGAGCAATCAATGACGATCGAGCCTTTCTTCAAGCCTTCCTTGAGGCCGCCGGGGCCGCGGATGATGGCTTCCACTTCGCGCGAACCGGTGACGCAGATGAAGACGATATCGGATGCCGCCGCGACGTCGCGCGACGACGTCGCTTCCTGGGCACCCCGGCCCAGAAGGTCTTCCGCCGGCTTGCGGTTCTTGCGGCCAAGGAATGTCAGGGGATAGCCCTTGTCGACGATGTTCTTGGCGATGCCGTGTCCCATCAGGCCAAGGCCGATGAAGCCGATCTTTTCGCGCGCGGCGGTGGTGTTCATGTCATCCGTCCTGTCGGGGATTATCGATAATTGCGCTGTCGTTTTAGCCTTGAGTGGTTGCGAAATGCAATATTGTCTGACAATAGACGGGAATTCCAGAGCCTGCGAGGAGACCAGAATGACGAAGCGCATCATGTTCACCGGCGGCAGCGGCAAGGCTGGGCGCCATGTCGTGCAATATCTTGTCGAGCAGGGTTGCCAGGTGCTCAACATCGACACCAGGCCGCTCGACAATCCCAAGGTCCGCACGCTGATCACCGACATCACCGACAGCGGGCAGGTATTCAACGCGCTGTCGAGCTATATGGGCCTGCATGAATTCGATCCGTCGCTGCGTCCCCAGCCGGTCGACGCCATGGTGCATTTCGCCGCCATCCCGCGCATCATGATCACGCCCGACAATGAGGTGTTCCGCATCAACGCGATGGGCACCTATAACGTCATCGAGGCCGCGGTGAAACTTGGCATCCGCAAGGTCATCATCGCCTCTTCAGAGACGACCTACGGGCTGGTCTTCGCCAACGAGCCGCGCAACCCCACGCATTTCCCGCTCGACGAGGAGTATGACGTCGACCCGATGGACAGCTACGCGCTGTCCAAGGTCGTCAACGAGAAGACGGCGCGTGCCTTCGCGCTGCGCAGCGGCATCGACATCTATGCCTTGCGCATCGGTAATGTCATCGAGCCGCATGAATACCAGTTGTTCCCGAAATGGTTCGCCGATCCGGGTTTCCGCAAACGCATTGCCTGGAGCTATGTCGATGCGCGCGACCTTGGCCAGATCACGCTGCGCGCCATCGAGAAGGATGGGCTCGGCTACCAGGTGTTCAACGCCGCCAATGACGACACCTCGTCGGACCTGCCGACGGCGGAGCTGCTGGAGCGCTTTTATCCCGGCGTGCCGGTCAAGGGCGAGCTTGGCGAATACGAGACGCTGCTGTCGAACCGCAAGGCCCGCGACATGCTCGGCTTCCGCCCGGAGCACAGCTGGCGCAAATATGTCAAAACGGCCTGAGCAAGCGAGCAAACCGGGCTGGGCTGTGCATAGCGGCGGGCTTTGCGGCCCAACCGCCCGGGGGTTCTTGACAGCTTTCGCAAACCGGCCTTTCTGAAGTGTATGCGGGACGCAAAGCCGAACAAGGAAAAATCGCCAAAAAAGCCGACAGCCGCCGAAGGGTCCTCCGGTGTTCGCCGGCCCGACGCTGCGCGTATTCCTGGCGCCAGCGTGCACACGTCGCTGGCGAGCGAAATTGGCCTGAGGATCGTGCGCGGCGACTATCCGCCCGGCACCATCCTGCCCAATGAAGCGAAGTGGTCGGAGACTTTCAGCGTCAGCCGCTCGGCGGTGCGCGAGGCGATCAAGATGCTGATGGCCAAAAGCCTGCTTGCCTCACGCCCCAAGATCGGCAGTTGGGTCGAGCCCAAGGAGCGCTGGAACCTGCTCGATCGCGACGTGCTCGCCTGGTACGCGACCTCGCCGGATCGCGAAGTGTTCCTGAAGACGGTACAGGAGTTCCGCCACATCATCGAGCCGGAAGCGACGGCATTCGCCGCCATGCGGCGGACCGACGAGCAAATGGCCGAGATCAGCCAGGCCTGCCGCGAGATGGGGGAGGCGGCCAGCCTGCAGGAGCGCACGCGTGCCGACACGCGCTTCCACCTCGCCATTCTGCGGGCCTCCGGCAACGACCTTTTGGTGCCGCTCGGCGTGCTGATCGAATCCGCCTTCGACCATCTCTTCACCTATACGACGCGGGCGGTGGACGACCTGAACTACGCGCAGAAACTGCATGAGGCGATCGAGAAGAACATCCGCCTGCAGCGGCCGGACGCGGCGCGCGCCGCGGTGCGGAAACTGCTCGCCAACACCGACCACGTGATCAAATCACGCTAAGCCCGAGCTGACTGCTAATCCTCTTTTTCGCGGCCGAAGGCCACGCGCAGTTCGTCCTTGGCGCGCTCGAGCACTTGTCTGCGTGCGGCGGGCAGGTTCTTGCCGGCGCGGTTGATGTAGAAATTCAGCATCGACATGGCGGACTGGAATGGTTCGGCCTTGCGGCGATGACTGTGTTCGGCCGAGCGCTTGAGCGATGAGGCGATTTTCTTGGCATCGTCGGATTCGAAGATATGATCCTCGAGATCCATCGCGTCGCTGTGCTCGGTCACTTCGGCCGACCATTTCTTCTTGGTTGCGGTCATGACGGGCTCCTTTGCAGGGTTGCTGGTCGCAAAACTCCATGGATTGGCGTCGGTTCCCGCGTCCCGCCTGCTCTGGAGCCACCGATTTTCCCGCCGTGGCGCTGCCGTAGGCCCAGAATGCGCCGATAGTGGCGGTAACGGCAGCCGATTTCGAGATCGCCGACAGGAAACGCCTTGACCCGAACCGACTTGAGCCAGCCGCCCCCTAGTATCGACAGCTCCTATGCCTGGATGCGGCTCGCCATCTCGATGCTGCTGGCGACGATCGGCGGCGTCGGCATGTGGGCCGTTGTCGTGGTGCTGCCCGCCGTGCAGGCCGAGTTCGGCATCGACCGCGCCGCGGCATCCATGCCCTACACCGCGACCATGGTCGGCTTCGCCGCCGGCAACGTGCTGGTCGGTCGGGCCATTGACCGCATGGGCTACTGGATGCCGGCACTGCTCTCGTCTGTCGCGCTCGCCGCCGGCTTCCTGCTCGCGGCGCTGTCGACATCGATCCTGCAATTCACCCTTGCCCAGGGGTTGCTGATCGGTGTCGGTACGTCGGCGATCTTCGGCCCGCTGATTGCCGACATCTCGCACTGGTTCAACCGTCGGCGCGGTGTCGCGGTGACGGCGGCCGCGGCCGGCAACTATCTTGCGGGGACGATCTGGCCGACCGTCATGCCCACGCTGATGAAGGCGGAAGGCTGGCGTTTCACCTATGCGGCGATCGGTATCGTCTGCCTGGTGACTATGGTGCCGCTGGTGCTGATGCTGCGGCGCGGCGCTCCGGAGGCGGCGGCCGCCGGTTCGCCAGGAAGCCGGCTGGTGCAGCCGATCTCCTTGTCGCCCGCGGCGCTGCAGGTGCTGCTGGTCGTCGCCGGCCTGGGCTGCTGCGTGGCGATGTCGATGCCGCAGGTGCATATCGTCGCCTATTGCATGGATCTCGGCTACGGCGTGGCGCACGGCGCCGACATGCTGTCGATCATGATGGCGGCGGGCGTCGTCAGCCGGCTTGCCTCGGGCTTTGTCGCCGACCGGATCGGCGGCGTGAAGACGCTGCTCATAGGCTCGGTGCTGCAGTGCCTGTCGCTGTTCTTCTACATCCCGTTCGACGGGCTCGCCTCGCTCTATGTCGTGTCGCTGGTCTTCGGCCTGTCGCAGGGCGGCATCGTGCCTTGCTACGCAATCATCGTGCGCGAGTACATGCCCGCCAGGGAAGCCGGCCAGCGCATCGGCATCGTCATGATGGCAACCATCTTCGGCATGGCGATCGGCGGTTGGATGTCGGGCTGGATTTACGACCTGACCGGCTCCTACGCCGCCGCATTCCTGAACGGCATCGCCTGGAACCTGCTCAACATACTGGCCATGGTGCTGGTGCTCTGGAAGGCAATGCACAGGACCGCCGCAGCGGTCTGAGGCAAGGGACGGGGCGTGGCCCTCGATCACCTCGGCTTGACAATGGCCAGTCACTGCGCGACGCCAGAGGCCGAGGGGCGCGGCAGCGGGCCGGTGAGATGACGACAGCTGGAATGATCGTATTGCAGCCGCGCTTCGGCGGCCATGCGCACGGGCCATGGCCTTGATCAAGCCGCGCTCACGCCGCGGAGGCGGCCGCCCGACCATAGCGGACGTCGCGCGGAAGGCCGGTGTCGGCGCCATCACCGTGTCGCGCGCACTGCGCGAGCCGGAACGGGTCAGCCAAGATTTACGCCGCCAGATCCAGGCCGCTGTCGACGAACTCGGCTATGTGCCGGATCCCAATGCGCGGGCCCTGGCCTCGGCGCGTGCCGAGGTGTTCGGCGTGCTGGTGCCGTCGCTTACCAACAACGTCTTCGCCGAGGTGGTGCGCGGCATCTATGACAGCCTGTCGGACAGCCCGTTCCGGATACAGCTCGGCAACACGCATTATTCGGGGCTGGAGGAAGAGCGGCTGCTGCAGGTGTTCGGCTCCCAGCGGCCAGCGGCGCTGATCGTGGCCGGCATCGACCAGACGCCGAGCTCGCGAAAGCTCCTGGAGAATGCCGGTTGCCCGGTGGTGCAGGTCATGGAGACCGGGCCCGATCCGATCGACATGATGGTTGGTTTCTCGCATCTCGATGGCGGCAGGACGGCGACCGAACATCTGATCGAAGTGGGGTATCGCCGCATCGGCTTCATCGGCGCGCGCATGGATCCGCGCTCGCAGCGGCGTCTGGCCGGCTACCGCGCGGCGATGGAGAAGGCCGGCCTGTTCGATCCGCGTCTGGTAACGACCACGCCGGTGCCGTCCAGCGTATCGCTTGGCCGCGACCTGTTTCGCGATGCCCTGGCCAAGATGCCGACGCTCGACGGCGTCTTCTGCAACAATGACGACATCGCACTCGGGGTGCTGTTCGAATGCCACCGCGCCGCGATCGGAGTGCCGAACACAATCGGCATCGTCGGCTTCAATGATCTTGATATGATGCAGGTGGCCTTTCCTTCGATCACCAGCGTCCGCACACATCGTTATGAAATCGGCAGGCGCGCGGTCGCCATGGCGCTGGCCGCGATCGCCGGTGACAGGCCGCGGGAGCGGATCGTCGACCTCGGCTTCGAACTGCAACGGCGCGAGAGCACGGCACGCTGAAAACATTTTAGAACCTGCTGATATAACACTTTACAGCCCTTCTTGGTAGCGCTACCATTCGTCGGCGGCCTGAAGTCGAGTGTGCTGTTTATTATATATAAGCGACAGATGATCCTTGTTTATTATTGATAAAATGATAGTTTCGTTGCCGCTCAAAAGAGCGGCAGGGCCCACAGGGGCGATCAGGTCGGCGCCGGCCACCTGACATGCGAGCGGGCCGGGGCAGGAGGTGCTTGGGAACGCGTCATCGTATCGCAGCCAAACAAACAAATCAGAACTGCAACTGGGAGGAATATCAATGATCAAGTCACTCGTCGGTGGCATCGTTGCCGCCACTGCATTCGTCATGTTGAGCTCGGCGGCGATGGCCGCAGGCCCAGAAATCGTCAAGGGACCAGCAGCCGAGCCGGACTGCTTCGCCCCATGGGCAACCGATACGCAATTCTTCAAGTTCCCCAAGAAGCCCGGCCCATACCGGATTGCACTTGCAAACGGCTATATCGCCAACACCTGGCGTATCCAGATGGTACAGACCGCCAAAGCTTATGCCGCACAGCCGGAAGTCGCCAAGAAGCTGAAGGAATTCAAGGTTGTGTCGACCGGCGAGGATGTTCCGGCGCAGATATCCGCGATCAACAACTTCATCGATTCCGGCTTTGACGCGATCGTCGTCAACGCGCAGAATCCGACGGCCTTCGGGCCAGTCATCAAGCGCGCCAAGGAAGCGGGGGTCGTGCTCGTCGCCTTTGACAACATCCTCGACACCAAGGAGGCCATCAACGTCAATGTCGACCAGAAGGGCCTTGGCCAATTGTGGGGCAAGTGGCTGGTCTCGCATGTTCCCAATGGCGGCAAGGTGCTCGAAGTGCGCGGCGTGGCCGGCACTTCCGTGGACACGGACCGTCATGCCGGCATCCACGAGGTGCTGGACGGTTCCGGCAAGAAATGGGCCGTCACAGAGGTCGTCGGCAAATGGGACGACGGTGTGGCTCAGAAGGCGACCGCCGACGCGATCGCCACCAACGGTCCGTTCGACGGCATCACCGGCCAGGGCGGCGACACCGGCATCGTACAGGCGATGATGGACGCCAAGCATCCATTCGTGCCATTCGGCGGCGAAACGGAGAACGGCTTCCGCAAGTTCTGCGCCGCGCATGCGACGGATGGACTCAAATGCTCGTCAGCCGGAACTGGACCAGCCCAGGTCGCCGTCGCCATCAAAACGGCGATAGCTGCCCTTGAAGGCAATGTCGTGCCCCAGTCGGTCAAGCTGCCGTTGGCGATCGTCGAGGATCCCAACTTCAAGGCCGGCCAGGATTTCTTCCCCGACCAGTCCGACAATTTCTTCGTCGGCAATTCCTTCCCCACCTGCGGCATCAATTTCACAGCCCAGGAAATCATGGGCCAGACCAAGGAGAACAAGTAGTCGGACAGGCCGGTGGCGCGGGGGGCAAACCCGCGGCATCGGCCGCATGCGTCAATCGGAAATAGCCTGGGAGGGCTGATGGACAGCGCGGTTCCGCTCTTGCGCGTGGAAGACGTATCCAAACGCTATGGTGGCGTACGGGCGCTGGAGAAGGCTGATCTGTCGGTTTCCATCGGCAGCATCCATGCCATCCTCGGTGAAAACGGTGCCGGCAAGTCGACGCTGATCAAGGTCGTGGCCGGCGTCGTGGCCCCCGACGAGGGCCGCATGCTGTTGGATGGGCGTGAGGTGACCTTCGCCTCGCCGGCGGCGGCAAACCAGGCCGGCATCGTCTGCATCTTCCAGGAGCTCTCGCTCATCCCTGAGCTCAGCGTCGCCGACAATATCGTCATCTCCGACCCGCCCAAGCGCTTCGGCATGATCGACCGCAAGGCCCAGCGCCGCATTGCGGAAGTCGCGCTGGCGCGGGCGGGCGCGGCCGACATCCATCCGCAGGCGTTGGTCAAGGACCTGCCGCTGTCACGCCGACAGATGGTCGAGATCGCCAAGGCGCTGGCCAGGAAGCCGCGCATCCTGATCCTTGACGAAGCGACCTCGGCGCTGACGGCCGGGGATGTCTCGAAGATATTCGGTGTCCTGAAGCGGCTGCGTTCGGAAGGGCTGGCGCTGCTCTATATCTCGCATCGCATGAACGAGATCGCCGAACTCGCCGACCAGTGCACGGTATTCCGCAATGGCCGTAACGTCGCCAGCTACAAGGCCGGCTCGAAGAGCGACAATGAGGTGGTCGAGCTGATGATCGGCCGCGAATACAGCCACATTTTCCCGCCCAAGCTGCCGGCGGCTCCGGCCAGCGCCGCCCCTAGGCTTGAGGCGCGCAAGCTCAGTTGGACGGACCGGCTGGACAATATTTCGCTGAGCGTCAGGGCAGGAGAGGTGGTCGGGCTTGGCGGGCTCGACGGCCAGGGCCAGCGCGAATTGCTGCTCGCCTTTTTTGGCGTGCTGCGTGGTCTTTCCGGCCAAATCCTGGTCGACGGCAAGCCCGTGGCGATCAGCAGTCCCGCAGCCGCGAGGCAGGACGGCATCGGCATGGCGCTCATCCCCGAAGACCGCAAGACCGAAGGCCTGATGCTGCCGATGACGGTGCGCGAGAACCTGTCTTTCGCCTCGCTCGACCGGCTGTCGAAGGGCGGCATCATCGACCGCGCTGCCGAACAGCGGCTGATCGACGATATGGTTGGCCTTCTGGCGATCAAAACCGCCGGTCTCGACATTCCGGTCGGCGCGCTGTCGGGCGGCAACCAGCAGAAGGTGGTCATCGCCAAATGGCTGATGCGCCAGCCGCGCATCATCCTGCTCAACGATCCGACGCGCGGCATCGATGTCGGCACCAAACAGGAGATCTATCAGCTGATGCGCAAGCTGGCGGATGCCGGGGCGGCGATCCTGTTCTATTCGACCGACTATGACGAGCTGATCGGCTGCTGCGACCGGGTGCTGGTGCTTTACGATGGGGCGATCAAGCGCGAACTGGTCGGCGCCGAGATCACCGAGCGGGCGCTGATAGCAAGCGCGCTCAACATCCATGGCGAGGAGAGCCCGGTGGGCCTGGGAGTAGAGGCGTGAAGGATTGGCGCTATTGGCTGGCCGAGCAGCGCGGAACGTTGCTCGCGCTCGGAATCTTCATCGTCATGTTCGTCATCTACACCTCGAACCATCCGGCCGGCTTCACCGCCAATGTGGTGCAGACGGCGGCGAACAAGGGCGTGCTGCTTGCCTTCGTCGCCATTGCGCAGACACTGGTGGTGATCACCGCCGGCATCGACCTGTCCGTCGGCATGATTTTCCTCCTCACCAACTGCCTGGCCTCCTGGCTTGTGGTGGGCACTCCGATCCAGACGGCGCTTGGCGTGCTTGCCGTGCTGGCGGTCGGCCTTCTGTGCGGCGCCATCAACGGCGCCGTCGTCATCTACGGACGGCTGCAGCCGATCGTCGCCACCATCGCCACAGGCGCGGTCTATTACGGCATAGGCCTTCTGCTGCGGCCGTTTCCGGGCGGTTCGGTCAATGAGGACCTGGCCGATGCGCTGACCGGCCGCGTGTTCGGCGTGGTGCCGGCGAGCCTTGTCGTGCTGCTCGCCGTCGTGCTGGTGATCTGGGTGCCGTTCAGCCGCTCGGTGCTTGGCCGCGCGGCCTATGCGGCGGGGTCGTCGGAGACGGCGGCCTATATGTCCGGCGTGCCGATCCGTCGCGGCAAGTTCGCCGCCTACGCGCTGGCCGGGCTGCTGGCCTCGATCGGTGGGCTGTTCCTGACCTTCTTCACCTATACGGGCGAGGCGGCTTATGCCAGCGGCAACGCCTACACGTTGTTCTCGATCGCCGCCGTGGTGCTGGGCGGCGTCTCGTTGTTCGGCGGCAAGGGCAGTGCCATAGGGGCGATTTTCGGCGCGCTTGCCTTCCGCACCATTGGCGACCTGTTGTTCGTGTTTGATTTCGATCCGCTCTGGCAGCCCTTGTTCCAGGGCATTATCCTGCTGGTCGCCGTCAGCCTCGGCGCCTTCGCCCTGTTTCGGGTCCGCAACCGGCTGGAGTGGTTCCTGTGAGCGAAACGACGCTTGGCGGCATTGCCGGCCGCATGCCGAAATTCATTCGTCGCGCCGATCCGGCGGTGCTGACGGCCTTTGCCTGCATCGTGGTGCTGCTGCTCCTCGGCAGCCTCTATTCGCGCAGCTTCCTGTCGCCTGAGTATCTTTTGCAGCAGCTCAAGGTGGCCGCATTTCTCGGCGTCATCGCGACCGGCATGATGCTGGTCATCCTGCTTGGCCAGATCGACCTGTCGGTGCCATGGTCGGTTGCGGCGGGAGCGATGATGGCTTGCGCGGCCGCGGCCTACGGTCCGGCTGGCGTGGCGCTGGCCATCCCGTTCGGCATCTTCTGCGGCGTGCTGATCGGCATCGTCAACGGCATCGGCGTCGCCTATCTGCGCATCCCCTCGATGATCATCACGCTCGCCACAAACGCCGTCGCGCAAGGGCTGATGGTCGTCTACACGGGGGGGTTCTCGCCACAGGATTCGGCCACGGGCGCCATGCGATATCTTGCGACAGGCTTTACCATTCCCGGCGTCCCCAACGCGGTCATCATCTGGGCGCTGATCGGTGCGGCGATGGTGTTCGTGCTGACCCGCACCGGCTTCGGCCGCACGGTCTATGGCATCGGAAACCGCGAGCGCGCGGCCTATCTCTCCGGCGTCGATACGCGGCGCGTGGTGATGATCGCCTTTGCCGTCTCCGGCGGGCTCTCCGCCTTCGGTGGCGTGCTCCTGGCCGGCTACGCGTCCAAGGCGGCACAATCGATGGGCGACGCCTACCTGCTGCCTTCGATCGCCGCTGTCGTGCTGGGCGGCACCTCGATCCTGGGCGGGCGCGGCTCCTATCTCGGCACCGTCGCCGGCGTCATCCTCATCACGCTGCTGCAATCCATCCTGTCGGTCATGCAGATGCCGGAAGCGGGACGGCAGATCATCTATGGCGTCGTCATCGTGGCCATGCTCTTGCTTTATGGCCGCGCGCCGGCAAGCCGCTGACAGTGAACGAAAGGGCAGCGCAGGCGCCGGCGGGCGCTCCCGGCTCGGCGCCTCCGGCCATCGTGGTGATGGGCGTCGCCGGCTGCGGCAAGTCGGCCGTCGGCGCCGCACTGGCCGCGGCGCTGGGTGCGGCCTTCATCGAAGGCGACAGACTGCACCCGCCTGAGAATGTCGCCCGCATGGCACGTGGCGAGCCGCTCACCGACCAGCTGCGCGAAGGCTGGCTCGATGCGATCGGCGAGCGCATCGCGGCGTCGGTTGGCAAGGGGCAAGGCGTGGTCGCCGCCTGCTCGGCGCTGAAGCGGAGTTATCGCGCACGCCTGCGCGGCTTTTGCCCTGACATCGTCTTCCTCTATCTGGAGATCGATGCCGCCACGGCCAAGCGGCGCGTCGGCAACCGCAAGGGGCATTTCATGCCGGCGAGCCTCGTCGACAGCCAGTTCGCCATCCTCGAACCGCCTGGAGCGGAAGAAGGCGCATTGACGCTCGACGCGACGCGCCCGGTTGACGAACTCGTCACCGACGCGGTCCGTTCGATACGCCGGTCATGAGGCTTCTTCGGCGCCGATGCCGACACTTGGAGCCGCCTCTGTCAGCCGCCGGCGCCCGGACCAGGACATCATCTGCTCGGGGCAATGTTTCAGGGCCTGCAGCAGACAGTCGCGCTTCAGCAGGATGTAATGCGCCTGCAAGGCAAGGTTCTTCGCTCCGTCCCTGGCTGGGTCTGTCGCCGATGTCGCCGGCAGCAGTTCGGGGCTGATCGCGGCGCGGTAGTCGCGGAAGGGAACCGCCTCGAAAGTCGACATGGCAAACAGCGCCGTCTTGCTTCTGGCGGCGAAATTCGCCGGTGCCGAGGCCAGGTGCGTCCAGCCGCTCTCGCCCATGGCGGCCTCGGTAAAGGTCGAGCCGGCATGGATGGTGTTGGTCATCAGCACAACGCCGTTCTGCCTCAGGATCTTCTGGATGCGGATCGTGACCTGATAGGCGTCGTCGCGATCGAAGACGATCCGGCTTTTCAGGAACCGGTTTTCGACACGGACCATCGCCGGGTTGAGAAAGCGCATGCCGAAAGGCGTTTCCGACACGCCATGCGTGTTGACGCTCACCTGATGCGCTTCGATGCCGGCCTCATGCAAGGCGCGCTTGCCGATGATGGTCTGGGCGGTGAACTGATCACACCAGAGGATGGCGCCGTGGCCGCGCCGCAGGGCGGCCTGCAGTCCGTCGAGCCCTTCCAACCGGATCACAGGTGACCAGCGTCTGGCAGCCAGATGCGCGGCAAGCTGCAAGCGGCGGCGATGGTGCGCGGCGAGCAAGGCCTCGAACAGCTTGCGCGCGTCGATGCCGTCGCCGAGCACGGCGCGCACGGCGCCGGCATAGCCGGAAAAGTCCTTGCGCATATGGCGCTTCAGGCGAAGCCGGGACGCCCGGTCGCAGATCGGCGCCCACCAGCGCACCGGCAGCATCGCCGCGACCGCCAGATAGAAGACGGCAAGCAGGCTTTCGCGAAAATCCCGGTTGGAAAAGCGGCGCAGCCTGCCGGGATGAACCAGCTTGCGGCTGAAGAAGCGCACATCCTCGGCATATTCCGGGACAAAGATGTCGGCGATGATTTCAGTGCGAAAGCCGGCAGCCGATGGCTGCTTGCGGGTGGCTTTTCGGGATTTCGCGAACCTCGGCAGCCTCATCCACCGGCTCTAGATCTGGGATGTCAACTCGACTGGAAAATCATCATTGTCGGCATCGCGCATGGCGGCGAGGCTGCGATTGTCCAGCACCTCGGCGATTGCCTGGCGTACTTCCAGCATCATGTGCCGGACCTGACAGGTGGCCTCGTCGCAGTCCTCGCAGCGCTGATATTGCGTGCGGCTGGCGCAAGGGATCGGCGCCAGCGGCCCGTCGAGCACGCGTACGACGTGGCCGATCTTGATCTCGGAGGCGGGGCGGGCGAGGCGATAGCCGCCTTCCTTGCCCTTGCGGCTTTGGACGAAGCCGGCATTGCGCAATTCGCCCAGGATGGCGTCGAGGAATTTCTTCGGGATGTTGTTGGCGACGGCAATGTCGTTGACGAAGGCCAATTGGCCAACCGGAAGGCTGGAAAGATGCACGAGGGCCTTGAGGCCGTATTTGCCTTTTTTCGTCAGCATGCCCAGGTCAACCCGCTAAAAACCCCAACCACCCCGCATCTGGCGGCTGTTTGTGTGCAAATGATGACGCTTTTCCCGCGCGCTGCCGTTTCGCGACAACAAGCCGCCGGATGGCACGTTAGGCACAAACGCGTTGATTCTTTGTAACGTTTTGCACTGCCCCGGCAGAATCCCGGCCGGAACTGGCTGCCGGCACATAAACGAAAAAGCCGGCAAAGCGCCGGCTCTCTCATCGCGTCTCGGTGCCGCGGCTCTCAGCGGCTGCCATAGGCCTGGTCGAGCAGGCCGCCGGCGGCGAAATGCTCTTTCTGGATCTTGTCCCAGCCGCCGAAAACATCTTCCACCGTCAGCAGCCGGATATCGGGGAAATCGGCCTTGTATTTGGCGGCGACGGCGGGGTCGCGGGCCCTCAGGCCATTTTCGGCGGCTATGTCCTGGCCCTCTGGCGTGTAAAGGAAGTCGAGATAGGTCTTGGCCAGGTCACGCGTGCCGTGCTCGTCGGCGACCTTGTCGACGATCGCCACCGGGAACTCCGCCAAAAGGCTGACCGAAGGCGTGACCTGTTCGAACTTGTCGCTGCCATATTCCTTGCGGATGCCGCGCGTCTCGGACTCGAACGTGATCAGCACGTCGCCGATCTCGCGCTGCACGAAGGTGGTGGTCGCGGCGCGCCCGCCAGTGTCGAAGATCGGCACGTTGTTGAACAGCTTGGTGATGAACTCCTTCACCTTGGCGTCGTCGCCCTTGAAGGCTTCCTTGGCGTAGGCGGTCGCCGCCAGATAGGTGTAGCGCGCATTGCCCGAGGTTTTCGGGTTGGGGAAGATCACCTGCACGTCGTCGCGCACCAGATCGTTCCAGTCCTTGATGTGTTTGGGATTGCCGGCGCGCACCAGGAAAGAGGGCAGCGAATAGAAAGGCGAGGCGTTGTCGGGAAAGTCCTTCTGCCAGTCGGCGGAGACGAGGCCTTTCTTGACCAGGAAATCGACGTCGGTGACCTGGTTGAAGGTGACGACATCGGCGCCAAGGCCCTCGGCGATGGCGCGCGCCTGCGCCGAGGTGCCGGCATGCGACTGGTCGATAGTCACGCCGGGATGTTTCTCGATGAAGGCCTTGTTGATCTGGACGAACAGTTCGCGGCCGACGTCATAGGAGGCATTGAGCAGCTTGTCGGCCGACCAGGCTTGGGAGGATGCGAGGACAAGGCCGGCGACAGTGGTGAGGCCAAGGAAAAATCGCTTCATGAAAATGGCTCCGGATGCAATGCGTGTATGGCTTGAAGATAGCCGTGTCGCACAGTGTAGGGCGAGGCATGGTCTCGAGACAGATTGGCCGCGGTTGGAAAAACCTTCTCTAAAATAACCTGTTCGTAGGGTTCCATTCAAACGGCGTTTGCTTAATGGGCTTCGGAAACCGATCCTCCCAGACCGGCTCAGCAACGAAATAGATACACATTGTGTATGCGGCATGCTACGGTAGAGAGCAGGAGCCATCATGACCAAAAGCACAGCTGAGACCCATGCCAAGCCTGTCAATCTTCGCATCCGAGAGGATATACGCGTGGTGATTGACCGCGCCGCCAAAATACGTGGGAAAACCCGCTCCGACTTCATGATCGATGCCGCCTATCGTGCCGCCGAGGACACGCTGCTCGATCAAACATTGATCAAGGTGGATGCGGAGAGTTACCAGCACTATCTCGACATCCTGGACGAACCGCCAAGCGGCGAAGGGTTTGCACGCCTTATGAACGCAAGCAGGCCATGGCAGGGGTGATGCTGTCGGCGCCCACGCCGCTGATCGAACACCACGACATTGAACTTTTCCAGAGCGGGACGGAAAGCCTCGATCAATGGCTTCGACGCAGGGCGCGGGCCAATCAGATCAGTGGTGCATCACGGACTTACGTGGTGGCGGAAGGAGCGCGCGTCGTTGGCTATTATTGTCTCTCTTCGGGCGCGCTCGATCTGGCGGAAGCACCGGGCGCCGTTCGCCGCAACATGCCAGATCCCATTCCAATGGTCGTACTCGGACGTCTCGCCGTCGACGCCAGTTGGCAAGGAAAAGGCCTAGGTGTGGCGCTCTTGCAAGATGCTGTTCTGCGAGCCGGTCAAGCCGCGGCGATCCTGGGGATTCGTGGCATTTTCGTTCATGCGCTATCGGGCGAGGCAAAAGCCTTCTACGAATATCATGGCTTTGCGGCTTCCCCTAGAAATCCAATGACCTTGGTGCTTTCCTTGAAAGGCACGTCGAGCTAGCTCGACGGAAACAGCTTCCAGCGTCCAGGCCTGAAAGCAACCCGGCTTTTCTGCGCCGCCGGGTGGTCGACGGGCAACTCTATCTCCACCCGCTGGCGTTCGCCCCCGATCTCGAGCTCTACCCGCCGCGTGCCGGCGACGCGGCGGCTGGCGGCCACCGTGCCGGCGATGCAGCCGCTGCAGCCGTCCAGCAGTTCGACATCGTGCGGGCGGAAGTACAGCGTCGCATCGCCCGAAGGGGCGTGCGGCGCCGACAGCCCGATCGGACGGTCGGCGAGCCAGATCTCGCCATTCTCGACCTTGACCGGAAGCGAGCTCGATTCGCCGATGAAGCCGTAGACGAAAGGAGAGTTTGGGGTGTCGTAGATGTCGTCGGCGGTGCCGACCTGCTCGATGCGGCCCTGGCTCATCACCACGACGCGGTCGGCAAGTTCCAGCGCCTCCTCCTGGTCATGGGTGACAAAGACCGTGGTGTGGCCGGTGCGGTCGTGGATTTCGCGCAGCCAGCGGCGGAGTTCGCGGCGCACCTGCGCATCGAGTGCGCCGAACGGCTCGTCGAGCAGCAGCACCTTGGGTTCGATCGCCATGGCGCGCGCCAACGCGACACGCTGGCGCTGGCCGCCGGAGAGCTGCGCCGGATAGCGTTTCTCCAACCCTGAAAGCTGGACGAGATCGAGAAGCTCGGAGGCACGGCGGCGGATTTCCGCCGCCGGCGGGCGCGTCGATCCGTGCCGGACCTTGAGGCCGAAACCGATATTATCGGCCACCGTCATATGGCGAAACAGCGCGTAATGCTGGAAGACGAAGCCGACATTGCGATCCTGGATCGATTTCTGCGAGGCGTCCTCGTCGCCGAAGAAGATCTTTCCGCGCGTCGGCCGCTCCAGCCCGGCGATGAGCCGCAGCAAGGTCGTCTTGCCAGACCCCGATGGCCCAAGCAACGCGATCAGCTCGCCGGACTTGATGTCGAGCGACACTTCGTGGAGCGCCGGAAAACGCTCGAACTCCTTGCGCACATTGGCAACGCGAACTTCCATCAACAGTCCCTTTGTAGTGGATGCATGCCTTTATCCCAAACCGGTAGCCGCTCTGGGCGGCATGCGTTTGTCAGTGTCCGCGCGTCGCGGCGAGTTCGGCGCCGTAACGCATCTCGAGCAATGTTTTCAACACCAGCGTGACGAGCGCCAGCCCGGCAAGCAACGAGGCGACGGCGAAGGCGCCGACGGCATTGTACTCGTTGTAGAGGATTTCGACATGCAGCGGCATGGTGTTGGTCAGGCCCCTGATATGGCCCGACACCACCGAAACCGCACCGAATTCGCCCATTGCGCGGGCGTTGCACAAAAGCACGCCGTAGAGCAGCCCCCATTTGACGTTGGGCAGCGTCACATACCAGAAGGTCTGCCAGCCATTGGCGCCGAGCGAGAGGGCCGCCTCCTCGTCGCCATTGCCCTGTTCCTGCATCAACGGGATCAGTTCGCGGGCGACGAAGGGGAAGGTGACGAACACGGTGGCCAACACGATACCGGGCACGGCGAACAAGATCTGGATGCCATGTGCCTTCAGCCACTCGCCAAGCAACCCCTGGGCGCCGAACAGCAGCACATAGACGAGGCCCGAGATAACGGGCGAGACCGAGAAGGGCAGGTCGATCAGCGTGGTCAGGAAAGCCTTGCCCTTGAACTCGAACTTGGCGATCGCCCAGGCGGCGGAAATGCCGAAGACGATGTTGAGCGGCACCGAGATCGCCGCCACCAGCAGCGTCAGCCGGATCGCTGAGCGCGTGTCGGCATTGCCGAGCGCTTCGGTATAGGCACCGATGCCCTTGGCGAAGGCTTCCTTGAAGACGATGACCAACGGCAAGAGTAGGAAGATGCCGAGGAAGGCGAAAGCGATGGCCATCAGCACGGCCTGCGCCGGGCGGCTTTCGGTCACCGCCGCCGACCTGCTCTCGTGATGCGGCTCGTAGGATTTGATCTCGGGATCAGCCATAGCGCTTGCGGCTCCATGTCTGGACCAGGTTGACGACCAGAAGCATGATGAAGGACAGCGCGAGCATGATCGCCGCGGTCGCGGTCGCCGCGGGGTAGTTGTACTCCTCGAGCCGGATGACGATCAGCAGCGGCGCGATCTCGGATTTGTAAGGCAAGTTGCCGGCGATGAAGATGACCGAGCCGTACTCGCCGACGCCGCGGGCAAAGGCCAGCGCGAAGCCGGTGACGATGGCCGGTGCCAGGCCTGGAAACAGCACACGGATGATGATCTGGAACCGGTTGGCGCCAAGCGTGGCGGCGGCTTCCTCTACCTCCTCGTCGATTTCCTCCATGATCGGCTGCACGGTGCGCACGACGAAGGGCAGGCCGATGAAGACCAGCGCGATGATGATGCCTGATGGTGTGTAGGCGACCTTGATGCCAAGCGGCGCCAGCAGATGGCCGACCCAGCCGTTCGGCGCGTAGAGGGTGGTCAGCGCGATGCCGGCGACCGCCGTCGGCAGCGCGAAGGGCAGGTCGACCATGGCATCGACGACGCGCCGGCCGGGAAAGCGGTAGCGCACCAGGACCCAGGCGACGAGCGTGCCGAAGACGACATTGACGGCAGCCGCGACGAAGGCGGTGCCGAAACTGATTTCCAGCGCGTTGATCGTGCGGCGATCGGTGGCGATTGCCCAGAACTCGGTCCAGCCAAGGGCGGCCGAGCGCCAGATCAGCCCGGATAGCGGAATGAGGATGATGAGGGTGAGGTAGGCAAGCGAGAAGCCGAGCGTCAATCCGAAACCCGGAATGACGCTCGGCTGCTTGAACCGCCACCCCGTCTGGGCGGGTGCTGTGGCCATGGAATTCTGGATCGTCCCTTTTTAGTCAACCAGATTGCGGACCGGGCAGATTGCGGACCGGGCAGATTGCGGACCGGGCGGATTGCGGACCGGGCGGATTGCGGACCAGACTTTCACCGCTTGAGAGAGGCGAGCCTGCCGGACTTCCCCTCTCGCCATCGCGGCCTTATTTTGGCTTATAGATCTGGTCGAATATACCACCGTCGCCGAAATGGTAAGGCTGTGCCTTCTTCCAGCCGCCGAACTGCGGGTCGTCGATGGTCACCAGCTTGATAGGCGGCAGCTTGGCGAGATCCTCGGCTGGCACCAGATCGGGCTTGGCGGGACGATAGTGGTTCTTGGCGATGATGGTCTGTGCTTCCTTGGAGTAGAGCCAGCCCAGATAGGCTTCAGCGACCTTGCGCGTGCCCTTGGCATCGACATTGGCGTCAACCACCGCAACCGGCGGCTCGGCAAGGATCGAGGTCGGCGGATAGACGATGTCGAAATTGTCGGCGCCGAACTCGTCGAGTGCCAGATAGGCCTCGTTTTCCCAGGCGATCAGCACATCGCCGAGCCCTTTCCGCGCGAAGGTCACCGTCGAGCCGCGCGCGCCCGTATCGAGCACCGGGGCGTTGGCGTAGAGCTTGCCGACGAATTCCTTGGTCTTGGCTTCGTCGCCGCCATCATTGGCTTTGGCGTAGGCCCAGGCGGCCAGATAATTCCAGCGCGCGCCGCCGGAGGTCTTGGGGTTCGGCGTGATCACCTGGACGCCGTCCTTGACGAGGTCGCTCCAGTCATGAATGCCCTTGGGATTGCCCTTGCGGACCAGGAAGATGATGGTCGAAGTGTAAGGCGCTGAATTGTTTTCGAATTTCGTACGCCAGTCTGGATTGATCTTCTGTGTCTTCGAGACGATGGCGTTTATGTCGCCTTCGAGCGCCAGCGTCACCACATCGGCGTCGAGGCCATCGATTACGGCACGGGCCTGAGCGCCCGATCCGCCATGCGACTGCTGGATGGTCACCGTCTCGCCGGTCTCGGCCTTCCAGTGCGCCGTGAAGGCCTCGTCATAGGCTTTGTACAACTCGCGTGTCGGATCGTAGGACACGTTGAGAATGGTGGTGTCGGCAAACGCGAAACCGAGCGTGCCGAACTGGACAGATGTGGCGATCAGCGCGCCGAGCAGTTTCATGAAATGAGGTTTGGTCATTTCTGCCTCCATTGAACCCATGCCAAGTCTACGGAATTGGTAGAATTTAGATGCAATGAATGTTGCCTTTTTTGCCCTTCTGAAGAAAATCTTTGACGACCTTTGGCGACATCGGGAAATATTTTCCTCGCCGCCGCCCTGCGCAAAGCCAGCGTCCGCCATCGCCCCTATCTAGAGATGGGCAGGTCCGGGGCAAGGCCGTTTAGGGTTGGTGCGGGCCGGTTGGTCGGCGGTTACCGGGAAATCGAAGCGCTGGCTCGCGAACGGTTCGTTCGAGCGGATGGTGCGCGGTTTCGCTCGTCAGCGCGCAAAAGCCAAGGCGCTGAATCGCATGGAGCATTCTGTTCAAGGAACGCTTTCACTGGACAAACACTTTCACGCTGGCCGCCCGTCCCACGGCGTCGATCACGGTCAGCGTCGAATAGCCGGCACCGTCCGGCAGCCAGGTCGCCGTGCGGCGGCGGTCGATGCCGGTGAGCGGCTTGCCGTTGGCCAGCCAGCGGAACGGCGCGCGGCCGCCTTGCAGCTTGAGCACCAGCGGCGTGGCATCGGCCGAGTTGGTGCCGAGATCGACACGGGCGCCGTTGGGCGGAAAGATGATGGTCGGCGCGGGCTCGGTCGGCGCCGCCTGTACCAGGCCGTCCGCACCGGCGCCGAAGCGGGCGAGCGTCACCGGCAGGTCCTCGCGCCTGGGGGTGAAGGAGCCGGGCGGCTTGCCGGGCAATGGGACGGTGGCGAGACCCGATCGGACAAAGCCCTCGAACAAGATCGGCGCGGCCGAGACGTAGCCCGAGAGGCCTGGCACGGCGCCAGCATCGGGACGACCGACCCAGACACCCAGCACATAGCGGCCATCGAAGCCGACCGACCAGGCGTCGCGGTAGCCGTAGGAGGTGCCGGTCTTGTAGGCGATGCCGCGCTGCGAGGCGCCTTCCGGCGGCTTGACGCCTGACAATATGTCGATGATCTGCCAGTTGGCCTGGTCGTTCAGAATGGTGGCGGTCGAGCTTTCGGCATCGGCCGGCTCGGTGCCGTCACGCAGCGAGTGCGTCTTGCCGCCATTGGCGAGCCCCGTATAGAGCTGGACGAGATCGCGCAGCGTGACGCCGACGCCGCCGAGGCCGATGGCGAGGCCCGGCGCCTCGTTGACCGGCAGGATCGGATTTACGCCCGCCTGGCGAAACCGCGCCGTCAGCCGCGCCGGACCGACCGCGTCGAGGACGCGGATCGCCGGCACGTTGAGCGACAGTTGCAGCGCCTGGCGGATCGAGACATCGCCCTGGTAGCCCATGTCGAAATTCTTCGGCCTGTAGCCGCCGAAATCGACGGGGCTGTCCTCGATCAGCGTTTCCTGCGCCACCAGCCCCTGTTCGAAGGCGAGGCCGTAGATGAACGGTTTCAGCGTCGAGCCGGGCGAACGTACCACCTTGGTCATGTCGATCCAGCCGGAACGGCTGGCGTCGAAGAAGTTGGCCGAGCCGACTTCGCCCAGAATGTCGCCGGTGCGGGAATCGGCCAGCACCATGGCGACGGAGAGACGCGGCCCAAGCTTGGCGGCGGCGTCGCGCGCCACCTGTTCGAGGCCCTGCTGGACGCTTTTGCGGATCGTCAGCTTGAGCGGCTGGCCGGGAACGGCCTTGGGCAGCATCGCAAAAGAGGCATGTGCCGCCAGCGCCGGCAAGGTGCGGCGCAGGCCCGACACATCGTCGAGTGCTGCGCGTCTCGCCTCGCGCTCGCCGATCAGGCCCGAAGAGACCATGCGGCTCAGCACACGGTCGCGGGCGGCGTGGGCGATCTCTAGGTTGCGGTCAGGCCGGCGCTTTTCCGGTAATTGGGGCAGGGCGACGAGCAGCGCGGCTTCGGAGACGGTGAGCCGCTTCGGTTCCTTGCCGAAATAGGCGAGCGAAGCGGCGCGCACGCCTTCGAGGTTGCCGCCATAGGGCGCCAGGGTGAGATAGCGTTCGAGGATCTCGCGCTTGGACAGCCGCCGCTCGATCTGGATGGCGCGCAGCATCTGCTTGATCTTGGAGCCGAGGCTGCGGCTTTCGCGCGGCTCGATCAGACGGGCAAGCTGCATGGACAGGGTCGAGCCCCCGGAAACGATGTGGCCGCTGGTGACGAGTTGGCCGGCGGCGCGGCCAAGCGCCAGCACGTCGACGCCCTCATGATCCCAGAAACGCTTGTCCTCATAGGTGACCAGCATGTCGACGAACTGCTTGTCGACCTGATCGAGGCTGGTTCCGAGCCGCCAGTAACCGTCCGGCGTGGCGAAGGCGCGCAGCAACTGGCCATCGCGGTCCTGGACCTCAGTGGAGACGGCGAGTTTTTCAGGAAGCGGGGGCGGGAAGGCGCGGTCGAGCTCCCAAAGGGCTGCCAAGGAAAGTGCCAGGAAGCCGGCGCAAGACGCTGCGGTTATGGCTGCCCGACGCAGAAATTTTCTGGAGAGCATGGCGCCGCCCCTCATTGCCCTGTCGGGCATTTCTCCCCGTATAGGGACGGGGAGAAAGAGGCCTGCGCCGAGGCTTTCGCCAATTTTCGACGTTGCAGAGCAGGTGCCGGCGACCGCGGCAGCCCCCTTCTCCCCGTCACTATACGGGGAGAAGGTGCCGGTAGGCGGATGAGGGGCAGCACCATCGCCATTTTCATCGGCCCCTTACGGCGCCTTGATCTCCATCATGCCGGTGGCGGTGCGCGCCGAATATTGCGGCCGGTACATGTCCTCCACCGTTGCCGCGGGATGGGCGTAGGTGCCCGGCGTCACGGCACGCACGACATAGGCGAGCGTCAGATTGTGGTCGTGGTCGCCGTCGGCCGGGTTGAAAGCCGCGACGAAACGGTCGTCGCGGAATTCGAGATGCGCGGCGTCGGTCTGTGCCAGCCAGGAGAAGTTCGTCAATTGCGCGCTCGAGACCAGGCCGGGATTGTCGATCTCGAAGCCGGCGGGCAGAAGGTCCGTGACCAGCAGGCGCGAGGGCCAGCTGTTCTGCTCGGTGACCTTGAGCACGACGACATAGCGCTCGTTCTGGGTCGCCTCCGTCACATTGGCTTCGGTGCCGTCGAGCTTGTAGTAGGTGCGCGCGATGGTGAAGCCTTCGCCGCCGGCCGGCAAGGGCTGAACCGGCGACGCCACGGTGGTGACGACGGCCTGCAGCGGGGCTTTGCCGGTGTTGGCGATTTCGAGCGGGCTGTCGACGAGGTCGGCGCCGTTGACCTGGTTGGAATAGCCGCCGGAATGTGGCGCGCCATTGACGGTCAGCGTGATCGAATCGTTCCCCTCCTTCAGCGCCCGAGCCGCCAGCAGCATCCAGGAATCGTCCTGGGTGCTGGTCCAGCGGGCTTCGGCGCGTTCCCTGGTCACCAGCTTGACCAGCTCTGGTACGATCGTCGACACCGGCTTCGATTCCGCCGCCAGCGCCAGCATCGCAGCGCCGTCACGCAGCGCCGAGCCATAGTCGGAGCGGTACCAGTCGTAGTCGGTGCTCGACTTGGCGAGCCGCAGCGCGGTCTTGAACGTCGCCTCCGAGCGCTGTGTGTCGCCGTAGAGCGCCAGGCTCGCCGCCAGCTGGGCGACGGCCATCGGGCTCGAGAAGGCTTCCAGCTGGGTATCGGCATAGTAACGCAGGTCGCCGATCGAGGCCTTCTTGTTACGGGCCAGAACATAGAGGGCGTAGGCGATCTCGCTGCCGCGGTCCTGTACGCTCTGGTCGTAGCCGAGCGAGTTCTGCAGGTTGTTCAGCGCCTGGTTCATGGCTTGGGGAGGCACGTCGTATTTCTGCTCACGCGCCCGGGTCAGGAACTCGCTGACATAGGCGTCGAGCCACAGGTCGCCTGATCCCGGACCCCACAGTCCGAAGCTGCCGCTCGAGGATTGGTAGCTCAGGACCTTGTAGATGGCATCCTGGACGCGGCCATGCAGATCGGGATCGCTTTCCATGCCGATGCCGGATGCCATTTCGTTGACGTAAAGGAGCGGCATGGCGCGGCTGGTCGTCTGCTCGGCGCAGCCATAGGGATAGCGGTCGAGCGTCATCAAGAGCGAGGGCACGTCGAAGGCTGCTGCTTGCGAAACACCGACGCTGACCGAAGCGCCGTCAAGCAGGCTCGCCGCCAAGAGTTCCTTGTCGACGCGCAGCGCACCGCCATTGCCCTTGAGGTCGACGACAAGGCGCGTGGTGACCGGCAATTGCGCCGGGCGCACCGGCACATAGAGCGTCTGCTCGACCTTGGTGCCGTCGGCGTGCGCCAGCTTGATGGTGAGCGAGGCATTGCCCGCCGTCCTTGCGATCAACGGCACGGTCAGCGTCTGGCGCTTGCCCTGGGCGAGCGTCAGCTTCTGGGTCACGGGCTTGTCACCCGTCGAAAGGTCGCCGGTGGTGTCGATCGACAGCGCGTAGTCGCCGGCAGGGCCGTCGGTGTCAGCCACGTCGAGCCGCATGACGGCGTTGTCCCCGGGTGCCAGGAAGCGCGGCAGGCCGGCGGTGATCACGATGGGATCGCGCACGATCACATCCGACTGGGCATGACCGACCGCATCCTTGTTCCAGGCGACAGCCATGACGCGCACGGTGCCGTTGAACTGCGGGATGTCGAAGTCGATCCGCGCCTTGCCGTCGGCATCGAGCTGGACCGGGCCGGAGAAGAAGGCGACCAGCTTTTCCGTGGGCGGGCTCCCTTGCGTCTTCATGTTGGCGCCGTCACCGCCGGTCCGCAGCTTGCCGGTGGTGCCCAATGAGCCGTCGATAAGGCGGCCATAGATGTCGCGGATCTCCATGCCCAGCATGCGCTGGCCGAAGAACCAGTTCTCAGGGTCCGGCGCCTTGTAGTTGGTCAGGTTGAGGATGCCGACATCGACGGCGGCGACCATGACATAGGCGTTGCCGCCCGGCTTTACGCCGGCCACGGAAACCGGGATCGACAGCTGCCGGCGCGGCATGGTCTTGTCGGGCGGCGTCAGCGTGACGGCGAGCTTCTTGGCGCCTGGGTCGACCTTCAGCCATTTCACGCCAATGGCGCGGGCCGGCATGCGCGTTTCCTGCGCGTCGCCCGGCCGGAATAGGGTAGCCGTGACATAGGCGCCGGCACCCCAGTCGTCGCCAACCGGGATGTCGACGGTGCTGCCGCCAGCGGGCACGGTCGCCGTGATGGTCTTCAACAGCTTGTCGGAACCGATATTGATCAGAAGCTCGCCGGCAAAATGCGGCGAGACCTTCAGCCTGGCCACTTCGCCCGCGGCATAGTTTTCCTTGTCGAGAGCGATCTCCAGGCCGTCAGGCGTTTCGGTCGTGGTCGAGGCGACATACCAGCCGGCGTCGAACTCATAGCTGGTCGCCGGCCCCTCGGGGTCCGAGGTTTCGACCTCGAGCCGGTACTGGCCCCAGTCGACCGGCACGGAGACGGTGGCGTCGCCATCGGCGCCGAGGTCGATCTGGCCGTTGGCGATCGACTTGGTGAAGGTGACCGGCTCGTAGCTCCACGAATTGTTGGAACGGTACCACTGGTAATTGCGCTCGACCTTGACCAGCGTCCACTGCGCGCCTTTCAGCGCCTCGCGATTGCCGTCCGGATCGACGGCGATCAGGCTGAATTTGGCCGTGCCGCCCTGCGGCACTTCATTGTCGGCGAAATCCGGGCGAATGCCGATCATGTGGCCCTGCGGACGGATGCCGATATTGAGCGAGCGCTCGATGGCGCGCCCTCCGGTTTCGCGCATGCGCACCGTCACCTTGCCGTCGACCAGCTTGGTGGTCGACGGCAGTTGATCGACGGAGATCGGGAAGGTCGCCTTGCCGTCATCGCCAACCACCGGCAGATTGGTGAGCGGCGTGACCGTGGGTTCGGCCGACTGCTCGTCGGCGAGGCCGAAGGAGAAGTTGGGGAAGCGGTCCCAGTCGCGCGACGTCGACAGCGTCAACTCGCCTTCCAGTGCCAGGCCCGCCGCCGGTGCGCCATAGAGGAAGCGGCCGTCAATGTTGATGTTGGCGGTTTCGCCTCGCGCGATTTCCTGCTTGTCGGCCTTCATGTCGAATTCGATGCGATCCGGTACGAAATCCTCGACCAGGAACATCTGGCTGGCCACCGCCGGCTGCTTGGGATCGGTGTGGATCGACACCGACCAGGTGCCGCGCATCGCGTTGGGTTCCAACGGCAAGTCGACGGCGCGACCGCCGGCCGAGGCGCCGTCGCTGACGATGCGGCGGTCCTCGACGCCATCGGGGCGCGAGAAGATGAAGGTCAGCGGCAGGTTCTCGACCGCATTGGCGGCGCCGTCGCGGGCAAGGGCGGCGACATGAACATCCTCGCCGGCGCGGTAGATGCCGCGTTCGGTCCAGGCATAGACATCCAGCGCGCCGGGTGCCGCGCGCCCGGTGACGCCACGGTCGGACAGGTCGAAGCCTGCCTTGGACATGTCGAGGAAGACGAAATCATTGTCGCCCTGCTTGGCCATCAGCACGGCCGGCACCATGCCGCCGTCGCCGCGCGTCAAGCCGGGATTGAACACCGCGTGACCGTCGGCATCGGACGTCGCGGTGCCGAGAACCTCGTTGTTCCTGGCAACCAGTGTCAGTTCTGCGCCGGCAATCGGCTTGGCCGAGCCCAGCGACCGGGCAAAGACGTTGAGACCGTCCTGACCGGTATAGGTGGACAGGCCGATGTCGGAGACGACGAACCACTGCGTGGCCATCGAATTGTAGCTGTCGCTCTTGTCGTTGACCGCCCGCGCGGTCAGCACATAGACGCCGGGCTTGCGCTGCGGCAGGGCTTCGTCGACCGGGAACGAGGTGGTGACCTCCTTGTTGAGGTCGTTGACGATATCGAGCTGGCCATGCCAGACCGGCGCGCCCATCTGCTCGGAAATGTTGGAGATGTCATAGCCGTCGAGCTGGTGCAGGAACTGGTAGCCCGACAGAAGCTGCGCCAGCGAACGGTCGCCGATGCGGTAGAGCTTCATTTCCGCGGCGTTCATGTTGACGGTGACGACCGGAATGCCGCGGCGCGCGCCGGCCGGCAGCACGAAGCTGTCGCCGGTGAAGCGGGCGGACGGCGCGCGGTCCTGTACATAGATCGACAGCACCGTGGGAGCGGCGGTCACTTCGCCGATCGCCGCCGGCAGACCGGCGCGGAAGGTGACGTCGTAATGCTGGCCGTGTTCGAGACCTTCGACGCAGATCTGTTTGTTCTTGGCCTCGACGCCCTTGGGCGGCGCATTGTCGACGGTCACGAATTGCGCGTAGTCGACGCCGGTCTTGACCAGATCCTCGGAAAATTGCGCGCAGATACGCGGCGCACTGGTATCGGCGTCGACGCTGTGGTCGATGACGCGGAAACCCTTGCGGGCCTTGAGATCGGCATAGTCAGCCTGGACGGAAGGCGAACTCACCAGCGCAAGGCTGGCCTCATAGGCCTGCAAGGCCGGCCGGTAGAGATCGCGCTTGTCAAGACCGGCGCCGAGCAGCGCCAGTACATCGGCGCGCGTCCGGGTGGTGCGCAGCAGCTTGTAGGCGTTGAAGGCCGCCGACGTGCCGTTTGTCGGCAAAGTGGAGGCTTCGGATGTGTTGGCGGCGGGCTGCACGGCCAGCGTTTCGCGCGCCAGGTTGAGCCAGAGCTGGCCGTCGTCGGGCATCACCGAGACCGCGGCCTCGTATTTCTGCATGGCGGAGCGATGGTCGCCGGTCAGCACGGCCTGCTCGGCGGCATTGGTCAGTGCGGCCATGCCTTCGGTCGGCTTGTCAAAGGCGGGGCCGAGCAGCTTGTTGCGGTATTGCTGGGCCTGGTCGGCCATCCAGTTGGGGAAGAAGGCAAGCTCCGGCGGCGCGCCGATATCGGGGTCGCCGTCGATGTTGACGATCTTGCCCGCAACCGCGCCATTGAAAGGCTTCAGCTGGTTGTAGTCGGATTTGAGGAAGCACCATTTGGCCTTGGTGTTGTAGGTGAAGGCACGGCAGGCCGGATCGCCGAGGCAGGTCGTCTTGCACTGGTCGAGCGTGACGTTCTGGTCGGATCGGAGGTCGAAACCGAAATAGTCGGAATTGTCCGTTGTTGCGATTTTTCGCGCCTCGGCCGCTTGCGCGACAGTGCCCAAGGCAAAAAGGAGAAGGATGAGAATCGACAGACCACGAGCCGCGCGCATTGCCATAACACCCTCCAGACAATTGCAGACGTCCGGGCATGT
This sequence comes from Mesorhizobium sp. B2-4-15, assembly GCF_006658505.1. GTDB lineage: Bacteria > Pseudomonadota > Alphaproteobacteria > Rhizobiales > Rhizobiaceae > Mesorhizobium. Next base: position 35,604 of record NZ_VFUZ01000018.1, on the reverse strand, counting down.
TCAAGCTTCAGTCGGGCTTGTCAACGCGCGGGCGCGGCAGGTTTCCGCCTGCCAACGGTTTATTTTCCGGCCGATCGCCGGTATGCGGACAATAACCTCCATAGGACAGGGGATCACGCTTTCTTGCGGAGCCGCAAAAGGTGTGAATTCCAAGCCCGTCCTATTTCAGACAATTGGATTGTGGCCCCTTTACGAGCGCTTCAGAACTTCATTCCAATTTTAGTTTTGTGAATTAGGTTGTCTTAATGCCGGCGTATGAAAAGCAGATGTCAGGGGGTACCGCGCCAGGGCGCGTGCTTCCGCGCGCCCTGCTTTTGGCCATGATGTGCTCGGCCGCGCTGGTTGCCGGATCGAGATCAGCGGCCGCGTTCGAGCTTTTCGGCATCAAGCTGTGGGGGTCCTCCAGCGACGAAGACGCCGACATCGTCGATCCGCTGCGCTACGCGGTGACCCTCACCGCGCCCGATGCCGACAAGGACCTCGTCAAGAAGCTCGAAAATGCGTCAGCGCTGAAAGGCGACGAGGGCCGGCCCGTCTCGGGCTCGCTCGGGCTGATGGCCAAGGCGCGCAGCGACCGCGAACAGCTGGTCGCGGCCCTTTATGCCGATGCCCGTTACGAAGGCGTTGTCACCATCACCATCGATGGCAAGCCGCTCGACGCGTTGCCGCCGGACGCCGAATTCAAAGGCCCGCAGCCCATTCCGGTGGCGATCAATATCTCGGCCGGTCCCAAATTCACCCTCGGCAACATCCGGCTGGAGGGCGACGCGGCTGGGCTGATGGGCGCCGACTATGGCCTGATATCAGGCGGCGACGCCGGCTCCGGCGCGGTGCTCAAGGCCGAAGCGTTGGTCGTGCGCACGCTGAAAGAGCAGGGCAGGCCGCTGGCCAAGGTGACGGACCGCCAGATCGTCGCCGACCACGCCACCTCGACGCTCGACGTGACGCTGACGGTCGCCGCCGGCCCGGTCGCCGGCTATGGCGCGACCACGGTGGAAGGCACCCAGAAGGTCGACCGCGACTTCACCGAATACATGACCGGGCTGAAGCGCGGCAAGCAATACTCCCCGCAGGAGATCAGCGATGCGCGCGACAGGCTGCTGGCGCTCGAGGTCTTCAACAGCGTGACGTTCAAGGAAGCCGACAAACTGGACGCCGACGGCAATATTCCAATCGGCGTCCAGGTCAGCGAACGCAAGCCGCGCTATTTCGGGCTTGGCGGCACGTTTTCGAACACCGAGGGCCTCGGCCTGGAAGGCTATTGGGGACACCGCAACCTGTTTGGTCACGCCGAGAAGCTGCGCATCGACGGCGCCATCAGCGGCATCGGCAACAACAATCTGTCGGACCTGAACTACAATGCCGGCATCATGTTCGAGAAGCCCGGCGTGATCGGACCGGCCTCGAAATTCTTTGCCAGCGTGAAAACGGTCTTCGAGCACCCGGACGCGTATGACCATTTCTCGGTCAAGGGCAGCACCGGCCTGTCCTATGAACTCGACAAGAAGCAGACCGTTTCGGCCGAGGTGGCGCTCGACTATTCACGCATCCGCGATGCCTTCGGCAAACACACTTACCTGATCGCCAGCGTTCCCCTGCAGTATGTCTATGATAACAGGGACAGCCGCCTGAACCCGACCAAGGGCTTCAGGGTGCTGGCCTATGCGGAGCCCAGCTACGACATTCTGAGCGGCGCGGCCTTCCTCAAGCTGAAGGGCGAGGGATCGGCCTATCAGTCGCTGGATACAGCCTCGAAATTCGTCCTGGCCGAACGCGTCTCCGTCGGCTCGATCGTCGGCACGGGGCTCGAGAATGTTCCGGCCGACAGGCGCTTCTATTCCGGCGGCGGCGGCTCGGTGCGCGGCTATGCCTATCAGGGCATCGGTCCCAAGGATTTCACCGGCCAGCCGATCGGCGGCCTGTCCTTCTTCGAGACCTCGGTTGAGATGCGCATCGCCGTCACCGACACAATCGGCATCGTGCCGTTCGTCGATGCCGGCACGGTGTCGACCAGGTCGGTTCCCAACTTCTCGGACGTCAAGGTCGGCGCCGGCATCGGCTTGCGCTATGTGACGCCGTTCGGGCCGCTGCGCATCGACGCCGCCGTGCCGCTCAACCGCGACCCCAGCGATCCGCATTTCGGCATCTATGCCGGCATCGGGCAGGCGTTTTGAGATGAAGACGGTCTGGCGCATCCTTCGCATTGTCCTCTACACGCTGCTGATCGTGGTCGCGGGCGCGATCGGTGCGCTGGTCGTGCTGACCAAGACCGAACGCGGACGCGACAATCTCGCAGGCATCATTTCGCGCCTGGCCTCGAGCGACGACCGCAAGGTCACCGTCAGCGGCATCGACGGCATATGGTCGGGCGCGCTCAGCGTCGACCATGTCGTGCTGGAGGACCGCGAGGGTGCCTGGTTGGTGGCGCGCAAAGTGGCGGTCGATTGGTCGCCGCTGGCGCTGCTGTCGAAAAACTTCAGCGCCGACCGCATCGCGGCCGACCGCATCGAATTGGCACGGCTGCCGGCGGCCAGCACCCAACAACCGCCCGCGCAGAGCGGCACGACGACGCTGCCTGTTTCCATTGATATCAAGCAGATCGACTTGCCCGAAATCGCGCTTGGCCAGGAGCTGGCCGGCAGCGGCATCGCCGAGCTTGCGGCGAAGGGATCGGTCAAGGCCGAAGCCGCGCCGCTGGCGGTCGAGACGGTGCTCAATGTTACCCGCCATGACGGCAAGCAAGGCAATGTCGACGCCAAGATCCACTTCGCGCCGGCAGACAACAGGCTTGACCTCGACCTCAAGGCTTCGGAGCCGGCCGGCGGCATCATCGCCAATCTGCTCAAGCTGCCCGATACGCCGCCCGTCGACATAGTCATCTCAGGCACCGGGCCGCTCGCCAACTGGAACGGCATAGCCACGTTCACCGTCGACGGCGAGATCGTCACCCAGCTGACGGGCCGCCACCAGTCGACCGACAAGGGCAGCCATGTCGAGGCCAAGGGTGACGGCGATTTCGCCCGCTTCCTGCCGGAGAATTTGAAGCCACTGTTTGCCGGCAAGACCAGCTTCGATGTCGCGGGCACCGCCACATCAGCCGGCGGTATCAGTGTCGACCGGGCCAATATCGACAGCGATGCCATGCACGGCACCGCCGCCGGCATCGTCGATCCCGCCGGGGCCAGCGATCTCTCGGTTCAACTCGCCGCCAAGGGCCCGCCGGTCGTGGTCAGCGTCGGCAGCAAGGCGCAACCGATCACGCTGGCGATCAAGAACGCCACCGCCCGTGCCTTTGGCGACGGCAAGGCCCCGATTATCGATATCGGCGCCTCCTTCGTTTCGATCGTCGCCGGCGGCACGCGGCTCGACGATCTGGCGGCGCAAATCCACTCCGACGGTTTCGACATCCAGAATCGGGCCGGGCCGGTTGCGGTCAAGCTGGAGGCTGGCGGCCTCAAAACCGACGTCGCGACGCTGGCGCCGCTGGTCACCGGCAAGGTCGACGTCGATCTGGCTGGCTCCGTCAGCAAGGACGCCATCACCATCGACCAAGGCACGCTGCGCTCCGATGCGCTCAACGCCTCGCTGACGGCGACGGTTGCGCTTGCCGACCTGTCGATGCAGCTCAAGATGAACGCCGACGCCGTGGCGACGGCCCTGCCGCAGCAGATCGCCTCGGTGCTCGGCGCACGGGTGAAGTTCTCGGCCGCCGCGACCCGCGATCCGCAGGGGGCGTTCGCCGCCAATTCGATCGAACTCACCTCCGGATCGCTTAGCGCCAGCGGCACCGCCAGCATGCACGGCACGGACATCCAGGCCGACATCAAGGGCAAATTGGGCAACGTTTCGGTGTTGTCGCCGACGGTCGGCGTGCCGGTTGCCGGCGGGGTCGATTTCGCGCTGTCGGCAAGCGGCGCCATGACGGCGCCCGATTTCACGGTCTCCGCCGACAGCGACAGCCTGACGGCCTCGGGCCGCACGGTGAAGGCGATCAAGCTGACGGCGAGCGGCAAGGCCGACATATCGAGCCCTTCCGCCAACGTCTTGCTGACCGGCGCCGTCAATGATCAGCCGCTGGACATCAAGGCGGCGCTGGTCACCAGCGAGGGCAAGCGTTCGATCAATGGCTTCCAGGTCTCGCTGGGTGACAACAAGGTGTCTGGCGACCTGGCGCTGGACGACAAATACATGCCTTTGGGCACGCTCACGCTTGCCGCTCACGCCATCGATCAACTGGCCGCGCTCGCCGGCCAGGCTGTGACCGGCGACATCAACGGCAGCATCGTCTTTGCCAAGGAGGGCGGCGCGCCCTCGGTGGCCATAGACGCCAAGAGCACATCGATCGCGCGCGGCGAGGTGACGGCCAAGACGATCGCCGTCAATGCGCTCATCGCCAACTATCTCGAGGCGCCGGCGATCTCGGGCACCATCAAGGCCAATACGGTCACTTCGGGCACCACCGAAATCAGTGGCCTCGGCGTCGACCTGAAACGCGACGGCGACTGGACCAATTTCACCGGCGGCGCCTCCATAGCGGGCATTCCGGCGACCGCCGCCGGGCGGGTGAAGATCGCCGATGGGACCACCAGTGTGGAGATCGCCTCGGGCGAGGCCACGGTTCGCGGCATCAAGATGGCGATCGCCAAGCCCTCGTCGCTGACCATCGCCAATGGTACGACTAACATCGAGAAGCTCGCGCTCGATATCGGTGGCGGCTCGGTGACGCTGTCGGGCAGCGCCGGCCAGACGCTCGATCTCGCGGCACAATTCTCGGCGCTGCCGGCGGCCCTTGCCAATGAATTTTCGCCCGGCCTCGATGCCGCGGGCACGCTCAGTGGCATCGCGCAAGTGACCGGAACGCCGGCTGCTCCGGAGGTCCGGTTCAACGCGCAACTCGCCGGTGTTGAATCCAGCCAGACGCGCCAGGCCGGGCTCGGGCCGCTCGCCGTCGATGCGGCGGGTGGCTACACGATGGCCGGCGGTGTCATCCTCGACCACGCCACGCTCTCCGGCGACAAGATTTCCGGCCAGGCCGCCGGCACCATCAATCCGAACGGCCCCAGCGATTTCGCGCTCGACCTCACCTCATCCGGCCCCAGCCTGCCGCTGACGGTTGGAAGCGCGCAGAGCCCGGTCAAGATCGAGGTCCGGTCATTGTCGGCCAAAATCGCGGGCGAAAGCACGCATGCCCGGCTGGACCTTTCCGCGATCCTGCCCTCGGTCACGACCAGCCCGGCGAAAGTGGACGGGCTTGCGGTGGCACTGCATTCGGATGCGTTCGATCTCAAGAACCGCGCCGGACCGGTTTCCGGCACGGTATCGGTGGACAAGGTGGGTCTCGAGAATGCCACGATCGCACCGCTGATCGCCGGCAAGGTTACTGCCGCGCTCAGCGGGCGCCTGACAGCCGATGCCGTGGCCATCGACAGCGGCTCTCTCAAGAGCGAGGCGCTCAACAGCCAGGTCGCTGGCCAGGTATCGCTGCGTGACGGTGCCATCGATCTCAAGCTGAATGCGGATGCCCCATCATCGGCCTTGCCGGCGGCGGCACGCGGCATGCTCGGCGAACGCGCGCAGTTGAGCGCCACGCTGAAGCGCGATCCCAATGGTGCTATTAACGTCGATGGATTGAAGCTGATCTCCGGCGCGCTGAGCGCCGAGGGACAGGCAAGCCTAGCCGACAACAAGGTGGCCGCCGGCATCAAGGGCGCGTTGAGCGACATCTCGCTGCTGTCGAAGGATGCCAGGGGCGCCATTGCCTTCGCGTTGAATGCACAGGGGCCGGCCACCGCCCCCGACCTGTCGCTGACCGTCGACAGCGACAAGCTGTCGGTGGCGTCGCGCGACATCACCGGGCTGAGGCTGACCGCCACCGGCAAGGCGGATGCCGCCAACCCGGCGGCGAATGTGCGGCTGACCGGCAATGTCGCGGGACAGGCCTTGCAAGGCAGCGCCGTGCTCGCGACCGCGGACGGCAGGAGCGCCGTCAACGGCCTGCTTCTGTCGCTGGGTCAGAACAAGATCTCCGGCGATCTGGCGCTGGACGACAAGTTCGTGCCTGAAGGCACGATCTCGCTCGACCTGCCCGACATCGGGCCACTGGCCGCGCTGGCGCTGGAAAAGGCCGAAGGCGACGTGCGCGGCACGATCGCCTTTTCGAAGAACGGCACGGCACCCCAGCTCGCCATCAAGGCGGCCAGCGCCTCGATCACGCGCGGCGACCTCCAGGCGAAAACCGTTTCCATCGATGCGCTGATCGCCAACTATCTCGCGGCGCCGGTGATCTCGGGAAAGATCCATGCCGACACCGTCATATCGGGCGGCACGGTGATCAGCGGCATCGACGTCGATCTGAAGCGCGATGGCGACTGGACCGGCTTCTCCGGCGGTGCCACGGTCAAGGGCATTCCGGCCAAGGCGGCTGGCCGGGTGAAAGTCGCCAACGGCACGACGACCATCGAACTTGCCTCGGGCCAGGCGACTGTCCAGGGAATCCAGGCCGCCATCGCCCAAGCGTCCACCGTCAGCATCGCCAATGGCATCACGACGCTGGACAGGCTGGTGCTAAACCTTGGCGGCGGCACGGCGACGGTGACGGGCAAGGTCGGGCAGACGCTCGACATCAATGCCACGCTGGCCAAGGTGCCGATGTCGCTCGCCAACAGTTTTTCGCGCGGCCTCGATGCGGCGGGTTCGATTTCGGGCACGGTGAAGGTGACCGGTGCGCCGGCGAGCCCGGCGGTTGCTTTCAACATTGACGCGGCTGGTGTGCAGACGTCGCAGACCCGCGGCGCCGGTGTCGGCGCGGTGAGCGTTTCCTCGTCCGGCACCTTTGCCGCCAACAAGCTGACCTTCAACGCCAATGTCAGCGACGGAGCCGGCCTTGGCCTCAAGGGCGGCGGCACGGTGACGACGACGGGCACGCCGGCGCTGGCGCTCGATTTCAATGGCGGCGTGCCCTTCGACATCCTCAGCCAGAAGCTTGCCGCGCAAGGCCTGTCGCTGACGGGAACCGCCAACGTCAATGTTCAAGTGCGCGGTCCCGCGACGTCGCCGGTCATCGGCGGCAGCGTCAACACTTCCGGCGCGCGGCTCGTCGATGCGCGCTCGGGCCTCGCGGTCAACGATATCGCCGCCAACGTCTCGATCGGGGGCGGCGTCGCCAGGATCAACCGGCTGACCGGAACATTGTCGACGCGCGGCAGTCTGTCGGCCAGCGGCACGGTCGGCATAAATCCGGCGCAAGGCTTCCCGGCCGACCTGTCGATAAAGCTCACCGACGGCCGCTATACGGACGGGCGTGTGGTGACCGCCAATCTTGGCGGCGACCTGACGATCAAGGGCCCGCTGACGTCGGCGCCGGCGATTGCCGGCACCGTCAACCTGGGCAAGACCGTCATCACCGTTCCCGACAAGCTGCCGGGCTCGCTTTCGGCGCTCGATGTCAAGCACAAGAACGCGCCGGGCGCGGTCAGGGCGCAGGACAAGGCGCTGCGGCCGGCGACGACGAGCGGTAAGAGCGGCGGCAGCGGCCTCGCACTGGACGTCACGGTCAACGCGCCGAATCAGATCTTCATCCAGGGCAGGGGTGTCGACGCCGAGCTTGGTGGCTCGCTGAGGCTGACCGGCCCGGCTTCGTCGCCGCAAGCGGTCGGTACCTTCACCCTGCAGCGCGGCCGGCTGTCGATCCTCGGCAAGCGGCTGACCTTCACCGAGGGCACGGTCGGCTTTTCCGGCTCGCTGGTGCCTTATCTCAACCTGACCGCGACAACGACCACCACCAGCGCCACCGTCACCATCGTGGTGTCGGGCGAGGCGACAAATCCGAAATTCACCTTCACTTCGGTGCCGGCGCTGCCCGAGGACGAGGTGCTGGCGCAACTGATCTTCGGCCGTTCGATGTCGAATCTGTCGCCGCTGCAGATCGCGCAACTGGCCGAAGCGGCGGGGCAACTGGCCGGTGTCGGCGGTTCGACGTCGTTGCTGGAGAATCTGCGCAGCGCCATCGGCGTCGACGATCTCGACGTCACCACCGACGACAAGGGCGGCACGGCGGTCTCGGCCGGTAAGTACCTGAACGACCGCACCTATGTGACCATCCAGAGGGGCGACAAGCCGGGATCGGGCAAGGCGGCCATCGACCTCAATGTCGGGCGCGGCGTCAAATTGCGGGGCGAGGCGACGGATGCCGGCGAGGCCAAGGGCGGCATCTTCTACGAAAAGGAATATTGAGGGGTCTGGCCCTCACCATGGCCGGGGCTGGCGCTGTCGTAACCTGTGTAAATGTCTCAGTTTAATGGCCCGAAGAGATTTTGGCGAAATCTGGGCGCACTAGCAATTTTGCGCCAAGACTGTCGTTATCGCGCGAACCGCTCTCTTTCCAAAGTTGCACATTCGCTAACATGTTCCCATTCCATGCCGTCTTTGACATCACGGCCCGGATGCGGAATGTTAATCGGCGGAAAGCCAACAATGGGAGTTAATCATGACAATTTATAAGAGCAACGGCGACAGCGTTCCGGACCACATCCTGGCGATGGCCGAAGAAGCCAAATCGGGCAAGGTGGACCGCCGCGAATTCCTGGCGCTCGCCAGCATCTTCGGCGCTTCGACCGCCATGGCCTATGGCCTGCTCGGCCTTGCCGCGCCGACACCGGCCAAGGCCGAGGACGTGCAGGGCAAGAAGGGTGGCGTGATCAAGGTCGCCATGTCCGTCAAGGATCCCAAGGATCCGCGCACGGCCGACTGGTCGGAGATCGCCAATGCCGAACGCCAAGCGCTGGAGCCCCTGGTGAAGTACACCCACCAGTACACGTTCGCGCCGTATCTGCTGGCAAGCTGGGACATCAATGACGACGCCACCGAGTACACGCTGCATGTGCGGCCTGGTGTCGAGTGGAACAATGGCGACAAGTTCACCGCCGACGACGTCATCTACAATTTCACCCGCTGGGCCGACAAGGCCGCGGAAGGCAATTCGATGCCGGGCCGCCTCGGCAGCCTCGTCGACGAGAAGACCAAGAAGCTGAGCGAAGGATCGATCGTCAAGGTCGACGACATGACCGTCAAGCTGAAGCTCAGCAAGCCCGACATCGCGCTTATCGCCAACCTGACCGACTATCCGGCACTCGTCGTGCACAAGACCTTCGATGCGAAGGGCGCCAACTTCAAGAACTGCCCGATCGGCACCGGCCCGTTTGAGCTCGTGTCCTACGATGTCGGCCAGAAGGTGGTCTACAAGCGCCGCGAGACCGGCAAGTGGTGGCAGGGCGAAGTCTTCCTCGACGGCGTCGAGTTCATCGACTACGGCACCGATCCGGCCGCGACGGTTTCGGCCTTTGAGTCGGGCGAAGTACAGACCAACCACGAGACGACCGCCGACTACGTCAAGATCATCGAAGGCGTCGGCGCTCCGGTTTCGGAAGTGGTGACGGCGGCGACCGTGGTGTCGCGCTTCAACGTCAACGCCAAGCCCTATGGCGACCAGAAGGTACGTCAGGCGATGTGCCTGGCCGTCGACAATTCCGTGGTGCTGCAGCTCGGCTACGGCAATGCCGGCACGCCGGCTGAAAACCACCATGTCGCACCGATCCATCCGGAATATGTCAAGCTGCCGGAGATCAAGCGCGATATCGCCAAGGCCAAGCAGATGCTGACGGAAGCCGGCGTGATCGATTTCGAGCACGAGCTGATCAGCAACGACGAGGACTACCACAAGAACACCACCGACGCGATCGCGGCCCAGCTGCGCGAAGCCGGCATCAAGGTGAAGCGCACCGTGCTGCCGAGCTCGACCTTCTGGAACGACTGGACGAAATACCCGTTCTCGGAAACCAACTGGAACATGCGCCCGCTGGGCATCCAGGTCATCGCCATCGCCTATCGCTCTGGCGAGGCCTGGAACGAGACGGCCTATGCCAATCCGGAGTTCGACAAGAAGGTGGGCGAGGCGCTTGGCATCGCCGATGCAGAAAAGCGCAAGGTGGTGATGAAGGACATCGAGCAGACGCTGCAGGATTCCGGCATCATCATCCAGCCGTACTGGCGTAAGCTCTACATCAACATCAAGCCCGAAGTTAAGAACCACTCGATGCACCCCACCTACGAGCACGATTTCGGCAAGGTCTGGCTCGATCAGGCGTGACCCACGGCTTGAGGAATGCGAGGGGCGACCGCCCCTCGTTTCCGCAGGATCGTCGCCGTTGCCTTGGCTGCAGCGGCGACGTGACGTCACAAGGTTTTCGACACAGGGTTGACCATATCTGACCCCAACCCGGCCGGCAGGGGGCACAAATGTTCTCATTCATCGCCAGACGCATCGGTACGATTCTGCTCACGATGCTGTGCCTGACGCTGGTCGTCTTCTTCCTCGTCAATCTCGAACCCAACCTGAAGAAGCTGGCGATCAGCCAGACTGAAATGCACACATCGGCCGAGCAGCTCGAGAGCTGGCTGGTCAACCATGGCTACCGCCAGAACTTCTTCGTGCGCTACGGCCAGTGGCTTGGCATCGTACCCAAGCAGCCGATCACCGATCCGGCGACCGGAAAGACCACGCAGCGTTTCTCCTTCTGCAATGACCCGGCCGTGCCGACATTATCCGGCGTGATCGAAGGTGATTTCGGTTGCTCGACAAAGTTCAAGACCACCGTCGCGGCCAAGCTGTTCCCGGCGCTCGGCGCCACCGGCATTCTGATGCTCTGCGTGCTGGGGGTGATGGTGCCAGTCTCGCTGCTGGTCGGCATCCTTGCCGGCATGCGGGAGGGGTCGCGCACCGATCGTGCGCTGTCGGTCGCCTCGATCGCCTCGACGGCGACGCCTGAATATGTGTCTGGCGTCATCTTCACCGTCATCTTTGCCTCCTGGCTCGGCTGGCTGAACGGGTCGGCAGCGTCAGCGAGCCAGGGCATCACCTTCTATAACTTCACGCTCCCGGTGATCACGCTCGCCATCTACGGCATCGGCTACATCGCCCGCATGACGCGCGCCTCGATGGTCGAGGTGATGACGCAGCAATATATCCGCACCGCACGATTGAAGGGCCTTTCGTTCGGCAGCGTGGTGGTCAAGCACGCGCTGCGCAATGCGCTGATCGCACCCTTCACCGTCATCATGCTGCAGTTCCCGTGGCTGCTCACCGGCGTTGTTATCGTCGAGGTGATGTTCCGCTACCAGGGCTTCGGCTACACGCTGGTCGAGGCCGCCGGCAACAACGACATCGATCTTCTGCTCGGCTGCTCGCTGGTCTCGGTGTTCATCGTCCTGATCACGCAGCTTATTTCCGACGTCGGCTACGCGTTCCTCAATCCGCGCATCCGGGTTCAGTAGGGGAGACGGCGCATGCAAACCCAATATATCAGCGGCTCCGCCATCATCCTCGAAGTGCTCTGGCGCTTCTGGCCGGTCTGGGTCGCGCTCGCCATCGTCATGGGCGCGAGCTTCCTCTACAAGAAGAAGCTGGCGCTCTACGGCCAATTGTTCGACAGCGGCGTCGGCATGGCGGGCGTCTTTATCTGCCTGTTCTGGCTGTTCACCGCGATCTTCGCCTCGACCATCTCGCCTTTCGATCCGCTCGGCCAGATCCCGATCATGAAGGACACGCTGCCGGGCGCCATCGAACCGCAATCGGGGCTCGTCTATCTGTTCGGCGGCGACAAGCTGGCGCGCGACGTCTTTTCGCGAATGGTCTATGGCAGCCAGATCGTGTTGATCATCGCGCCCGCGGCGACCGGTTTCGCGCTCATGGTCGGCATCACGCTCGGCCTGCCGGCCGGCTATTACGGTGGCAAGATCGATTCGATCCTGTCGTTCCTGGCCAATCTCGTGCTGGCCTTCCCGGTGATCCTGCTGTTCTACCTGCTGGTGACGCCGGGCATCATGGACACGCCGATCCCCTATGCGCTCGCCGGCGTCTTCTTCCTGTTCCCGATCATCTTCTTCTGCGTGCTGTTCTGGACACGCTTCAAGAACCGGCCGGACCGGATCTACATCCTGCTCGGGCTTACGCTTATCATTGGTGGCTGGATCTATATCGGCCTTGTCTTCGACAGGGATCCGCTGAAGATCGTCCATATCGATCCCAACCAGCTCAACATCTTCGTGGCGGTGGTGTTCGCCTCCAGCCCCGGCGTGTTCCGCATCGTGCGCGGCCTGACCATGGACATCAAGACGCGCGACTATGTGGCGGCGGCGCAGACTCGCGGTGAATCGCCCTGGTACATCATGCTTTGGGAGATCCTGCCCAATGCGCGCGGACCGCTGATCGTCGACGCCTGCCTGCGCATCGGCTACACTACGATCCTGCTCGGCACGCTGGGCTATTTCGGCCTGGGCCTGGCGCCCGAGAGCCCGGACTGGGGCACGGCGATCAAGGACGCCAGCCGGCTGCTGCGCTCCTTCATCCACCCGGCACTGCCGCCGACGATCGCGCTGATGTCGTTCGTGCTGGGGTTGAATTTGCTGGCCGATTCCCTGCGTGAGCAATCGATGAAGGATTGATGGCGGGGTTCTTGACCCTAATTGCCCAGAGCATGATCCCGAAAGTGGCATCCGGTTTTCGGGATCATGCTTAAACGGAAGAACCAAGGATTGGAGCGACCCATGAACGAGGCAGTTCGAAATCCGGCCAAGCCGACCAATGGGCCGACCAATGGGCCGATCATCGAGATCGAAAACCTGTCGATCTCCTTCTTCACCCGCAAGGGCGAGATACCGGCCGTGATGGACTTTTCCTGCACGGTCATGCCCGGCGAGGCGATGGGCATCGTGGGCGAATCCGGCTGCGGCAAGTCGACCGTGTCGCTCGGCATCATGCGCGATCTCTCCAACATCGGGAGGATCGTCGGCGGCAGGATCAAGTTCCAGGGCAAGGACATGGGCGAGCTCTCCGAGGACGAACTTCGTTCGATCCGCGGCAACAAGATCGCCATGATCTACCAGGAGCCGATGGCCAGCCTCAATCCGGCGATGAAGATCGGCCAGCAGCTGATGGAAGTGCCGCTGATCCACGACAAGGTGTCGAAGGAAGAGGCCCATAGGCGCGCGCTCGAAATGGTGCGCTCGGTCAAGCTTCCGGACCCTGAGCGCATGATGCGCTCCTATCCGCACCAGCTGTCAGGCGGCCAGCAGCAGCGCATCGTCATCGCCATGGCGCTGCTGTCGAAGCCGGCACTGCTTCTTCTCGACGAGCCGACCACGGCGCTCGACGTGACGGTGGAGGCGGGCATCGTCGAACTGGTCAAGGGGCTGGGCGAGAAGTTCGGCACCTCGATGATCTTCGTGTCGCACAATCTCGGCCTCATCCTCGAGACCTGCGACCGCATCACGGTGATGTATTCGGGCGAGGCGGTCGAGACCGGCAAGATCAAGGACGTGTTCGACCGGATGCGCCATCCCTACACGCAGGGGCTGTTCCGCTCGATCCCGCTGCCAGGCGCGGACAAGAACTCGCGGCCGCTTATCTCGATCCCCGGCCAGTTGCCGCTGCCGCATGAGCGGCCGAAGGGCTGCAATTTCGGCCCGCGCTGCCACCATTTCGTCGAGGGCGTCTGCAATGCCGCCGAAATCCCGATGGTCGAGGTCGCGGGACATGAAGGCCATTTCTCGCGCTGCGTGCGCTTCAACGAGATCGACTGGGAAGCGCTGCCGCCCGGTGCCAAGAAGGTCAACGAAAAGGTCGTGCCCGGCGCCCCCGTGCTCAAGATCGAGGACCTCAGGAAATACTACAAGGTTGGCGGCAGCGAGGTGTTCGGCTCGAGCGAAGGCCGCGTCGTGAAGGCCAACGAGACGATCTCGTTCACGGCGCGTGAATCCGAAACGGTCGCCATTGTCGGCGAATCCGGCTGCGGAAAATCGACGCTGGCCAAGGTGCTGCTCGGGCTTGAGACGGCAAGCTCTGGCAGTGTCAAGCTCGGCAACAAGGAAATCCAGTCGACCGGCATCGAGAGCCGCAGCGTCGATACGGTGTCGTCGATCCAGATGGTGTTCCAGAACCCGTTCGACACGCTCAACCCCAGCCATTCGGTCGGAGCACAGATCATCCGCACGCTGGAGAAATTCAAGGTCGGCAAGACGGTCGCCGACCGGCGCAAGCGCATGCTAGAACTGCTCGACCTGGTGAAGCTGCCGCGTGCCTTCGAGACGCGCAAGCCGCGCCAGCTTTCGGGCGGCCAGAAGCAGCGCATCGGCGTGGCGCGCGCCTTTGCCGGCGACGCCAAGGTGGTGGTGGCGGACGAGCCTGTGTCGGCGCTCGACGTGTCGGTGCAGGCGGCCGTAACCGAGCTGCTGATGGACATCCAGCGCAAGAACAAGACGACGATGCTGTTCATCAGCCACGACCTGTCCGTCGTGCGCTACATCGCCGACCGCGTCGTCGTCATGTATCTCGGCTACATCGTCGAGCAGGGCACGACCGATCAGATCTTCGCGCCGCCTTACCACCCCTATACCGAGGCGCTTCTGTCGGCGATCCCGATCGCGGACACCAGCGTGATCAAGAAGCACATCGTGCTCGAAGGCGACATCCCCTCGGCGATGAACCCGCCATCCGGCTGTCCTTTCCAGACACGCTGCGGCTACAAGAAGCTGGTGCCGGACAATCTGTGCGAGACCAAGGTGCCGCCGGTCAAAAACCTCGGCGACGGCCATATGAGCCTGTGCTGGCTCTCCGACGACGTGCTGGCGAAGATGGAGCCGGTGATCAAGTTCGACAAGGACCATGCCGCCCAGGAGGGTGTGCCGGACGATGCGCCGCATGGTGCCGGCCCCGGCTTTGCCGGCACCCAGCCCAGCCGGCCGCATGGCAAGACGGGAAGTTTGGAGGCTGACCAAATCGGAGAGGCCGTCGAGGAAAGCGAGGCTGCCATGCGAGCCCGTCGTCACGAAGTCCGCGACGAGGTTTCGGAAACCGGGGTTTCAAAGCCTGACGATACGACAAGGCGGCATTGAGCGAGAGCGGTTCAGCGTTTGATGGAATGTTGACCCGCTATAGATCTTTGTCTTACGCAATTCCGGACGGAAAACCGCCGCGCACTTTCCTGGAATTGCTCCTGGCGGCGCGTCAGCTGCCGCATTGCCTCAGCTGTTCGGCATAGTCGCGGGCCATCTTGTCGGTGGCCCGGGCGTAGCTCTGCACACCGGCGTCGCCACGGTTGCCGCGACCGTAGGCGGTCCAGCCGAGATAGTAGGCGAGGTAGAGGTTGTAGGTGTCGTTGCGGGCGACGCCGTAGCTATCGGCTGTCTTGGAGTGGTACCAGCCGACGAAATCGACGGCATCGGCGAACTTGGTCCGCCGCGCCGCCCAATTGCCGGTTTCGTTCTGATATTGCGACCAGGTGCCGTCCAGCGCCTGCGAGAAGCCGGTGGCTGACGAGACGTGCTTCCATGGGATGAAGCCGAGCAGCTTGGTGCGCGGCGGCCTTGCGTTGCTCTTGAAGCCGGATTCCTTGCGCACGGTCGCCATCAGCACAGGGACCGGCACGCCGTATTTCTGCGAGGTGCGCTCGGCGGCCGACTGCCAATTGTCGAACCAGCCATCATTCTGGTCGAAGACAGCGCACACATTGTTGATATGGCTGGGCGCGGTCGCGCAGGCCGAAAGTGCCAGCAACACACCAACCGCTACAATTTTACTAAAACTCGACCTGCGCATTGGATGAGCAATAGGCCGAAATCATAAAAGGAATCTTGCTGCGTCCGTTAATGCTTCGTCGGCACGGGCGCGTGAAAAAATGCCGTAGGGATATTCCGACGTCAGTTGTCGCTTTTTATAAAACGATGCTGCATGGATGCCGCCTTGGCTAAAATCACGCCTGTAAATGACGTATTTCTGAAAGCTCGCCCGGTTTGCCGAGGCTTTGATGTCGGGCATGAACGAGCCAAGACGCAAGCGCGGCGCCGAGCGCACCAGCAACAGGGGGCCAGCGCCCATTCCGCAACTGCCGCCCCGGCGGGTGAGGAATCCCTATCCGCCGATGGCGTTGCTGTCCGCCGACCAGATCGAGGCAATCCACCAGGCGTCGATGCACGTCCTGGAGAATTTCGGCATCGAGGTAATGAGCCCGCGGGCGCTGTCGCTGTTCGAGAAGGCTGGCGCCAAGGTCGATCACGCAACGGCCAATGTCCGTATCGATCGCAGCATGGTCGACGAGGCGCTGAAGACGACGCGGTCCAGCTACCGCCTAACACCGCGCAACCCAGCCAATACGGTCCATCTTGGCGGCAACACCATCAATTTCACGCTTGTTGCCGGGCCGCCCAATGTGCACGACATGGAGCGTGGCCGGCGCGCGGGCAATCTGCGCGATTATGCCGACCTCACCCGGCTGGCGCAGCATTTCAACTGCGTCCACATGCTCGGCAACCAGGTCTGCGCGCCGGTCGAACTGCCGGCCAATTCGCGCCACCTCGATACCTATTTCACCAATCTGACGCTGACCGACAAAAGTTTCCATGTCTCGGCGATCGGCCGGGGCAGGGCGCTGGACGGCATCGAGATGATGGCGATCGCGCGCGGGCTGACGCTGGACCAGATGCGCGACGATCCCGGCATCGCCACCATCATCTCGGTCAATTCGCCGCGCCGCTTCGACGAGATGATGGCCGAGGGGTTGATGACGATGGCCGAGTACGGCCAGTCGGTGGCGGTGACGCCCTTCACGCTGATGGGGGCGATGAGCCCGGTGACGCTGGCGGGCGCGCTGGCGCAGCAGAATGCCGAGGCGCTGTTCGGCGTGGTGTTGACGCAGCTGGTACGGCCCGGCGCACCGGTCATGTATGGCGCCTTCACTTCCAATGTCGACATGAAGTCGGGTGCGCCGGCCTTCGGCACGCCGGAGAACACCAAGGCCAATATTGCATCGGGACAACTGGCCCGGCGCTACGGGCTGCCGTACCGGACGACACCAGGATCGGCCTCCAACGCCGCCGATGCGCAAGGCGCTTACGAGACGCTGATGGCGCTCTGGGGCGCGGTGCTCGGCCACGGCAATCTCGTCTACCATGCAGCAGGCTGGCAGGAGGGCGGGCTGACGGCGTCCTTCGAAAAGTTCATCATCGATGTCGAGATGATCCAGCACATGATGGAGTTCCTGCGCCCGATCGTGGTCGACGAGGCCGAGCTTGCCGTCGAGGCGCTGGGGGCAGTGCCGACCGGCGGCCATTTCTTCGGCGAGCCGCATACGCTGGAGCGTTATGCCACCGCCTTCTACCAGCCGATGCTGTCCAACTGGCAGAATTACGAGGCCTGGCAGGAGGCCGGCGGCCTCGACGCCACCGCGCGCGCGACGCGGCTGTGGAAGAAGGCGCTGGAGGACTATGCCGAGCCGGCGATGGACATCGCCGTGCGCGAGGCGCTGGAGGCCTACATGGCGAAGCGGCGTGAGGCTATCGGGCAGGGCGAGCCGTGATGGTTTTCAAAGGTCGGCGCTGCCCCTCACCCTTACCCTCTCCCCGTGAAGAACGGGGAGAGGGGGGCGCTAACGTCGCAGCTTCTCCCTTCTCCCCGTCCCTATACGGGGAGAAGGTGCCGGCAGGCGGATGAGGGGCGGCGCCAACCTTTACGAATCCCAAATAGATCCCTCCCATCCTGAATCCGCTCATCCATCCAACTCACTGATATCAGAGAAAAATCCATGAAATCGCATGCAAAGGTCGTGGTCATTGGCGGCGGTGTCGTCGGGTGTTCCGTGCTGTTCCATCTTGCCCGCCACGGCTGGACCGACGTGGTGCTACTGGAACGCGACGAGCTGACCTCCGGCTCGACCTGGCACGCGGCGGGCGGCATGCATACGATCAATGGCGATCCCAACGTCGCCAAGCTGCAGAAATACACCATCAATCTCTACAAGGAGATCGAGGAACTCTCCGGCCAGGCGACCGGCGTGCACCTGACCGGCGGTGTGCTTCTCGCGGCGACCGAGGCGCGGCTGGACTGGCTGCGCGGTGTCGTCGCCAAGGGCCGCTATCTTGGCATCGACCTGGAAGTGATCTCGCCGAAAGAGGCGGCCGAACTGATGCCGCTGCTCGACCCCAAGCAGTTCGTCGGCGCCGTCCGCAACAAGGAGGACGGCCATCTCGACCCTTCGGGCGTGACGCACGCCTATGCAAAGGCCGCGCGCAAGCTCGGCGCCGAGGTCGAGCGCTTCACCAAGGTCGACGACATCGTGCGGCGGCCCGACGGGATGTGGCGCGTCATCACCAACAAGGGCCAGGTGGTGGCCGAGCATGTCGTCAATGCCGGCGGCCTGTGGGCACGCGAAGTCGGCCGCATGGTCGGGCTCGAACTGCCGGTGCTGGCCATGGAACACATGTACCTGATCACCGAGGACATGCCGGAGGTTGCCGACTGGAACGCCAAGACCGGCACCGAGATCATCCACGCGGTCGATTTCGACGGTGAGCTCTATCTGCGCCAGGAGCGCGGCGGCATGCTGATGGGGACCTATGAGAAGGCCAACAAGCCATGGTCCGAATACCAAACGCCATGGAATTTCGGCCATGAATTGCTGGGGCCGGACATCGACCGCATCGCACCGTCGCTGGAGGTCGGCTTCCGGCATTTCCCGGCCTTCCAGAACACCGGCATCAAGCAGATCATCAACGGGCCCTTCACCTTCGCGCCTGACGGCAACCCGCTGGTCGGGCCGGTGCGCGGCCTGCCGGGCTTTTGGGTCGCCTGCGGCGTGATGGCCGGCTTCAGCCAGGGCGGCGGCGTCGGCCTGGCGCTGTCCAACTGGATGATCGAGGGCGATCCCGGCGCCGATATCTGGGCGATGGATGTGGCGCGCTACGGCGACTGGGCGACGATGGCCTACACCAACGCCAAGGTGCGGGAGAACTATTCCAGGCGCTTCTCGATCCGCTTTCCCAATGAGGAATTGCCGGCCGGACGGCCGCTGAAGACAACTCCTGTCTACGACCTGTTGTCGGCCAGAGGCGCGCAATGGGGCGTCGCCTACGGGTTGGAAGTGCCGCTCTGGTATGCGCCGGAGGGCGTCAAGGACGAGTTCTCATGGCGCCGTTCGAGCGACTTCACCCATGTCGCCAGCGAGGTCGCGACAGTCCGCGGCGGCGTCGGCCTGTCGGAGATTTCGAGCTTCGCCAAATACAAGGTGACAGGGGAGGGCGCGGCGGCCTGGCTCGACAAGATGCTTGCATGCAAGCTGCCGAAGCCCGGCCGGATGACGCTGGCGCCGATGCTGAAGGAGGACGGCAGACTGATCGGCGATTTCACGCTGGCCAATCTCGGAGCCGATGGCTGGTTCCTCGCCGGCTCCGGCATTGCCGAGGAATACCACATGCGCTGGTTCGAGGCGCATCTGCCGAAGGACGGTTCGGTGCGCATCGAAGCGCTGGGAGCGAAACTCACCGGCCTTGCCATCGCCGGGCTGAAAGCGCGGGATGTGTTGGCCAAGGTCAGCCGAGCGGATGTCTCCAACGCTGCGTTTCCGTTCATGGCGGTGGCGAAAATGGATATCGGCATGGCGCCGTGCCTGGTTGGCCGCGTCAGCTACACCGGCGATCTCGGCTACGAGATCTGGGTGGCGCCGGAATATCAGCGTGCGGCGTTCCAGGCGCTGATGGCGGCGGGCGCGGAATTCGGCATCGGCCTGTTCGGTTCACGTGCCCTCAACGCGCTCAGGCTGGAGAAGAACTACGGCTCGTGGGGACGCGAATACAGGCCGATCTACGGGCCGCTGGAAGCCGGGCTCGACCGCTTCGTCGCCTATGGCAAGGAGGCCGATTTCATCGGCAAGGCGGCGGCACTCGCCGAGCGCAAGCAGGGCGGCAAGCTGCGCCTGCGCACTTTCATCGTCGAGGCCGACGACGCCGATGTCATCGGCGACGAGCCGATCTGGTTCGGCGGCACGGTGCGCGGCTGGGTGACGTCGGGCGGCTTCGCGCATCATTCCAAGAAATCCGTCGCCGTCGGTTACGTGCCGAAGGAGATCGCCGACGAGAGCGACGGGTTCGAAATCGAGTTGCTGGGCAAGCGGCATGTGGCGCGCATCCAGGCCACGCCACTGTTCGATGCGAATTTCGAGCGCATGCGGGGGTGAGGTTCACCCCCGCACGGGGGCATCATGCGTTGCGTTGGTTGTCGAGCGCGAAGGCTCCGGCACCGGCAAAGACCAGATAAAGGAAGATGAAGCAGAATGAGATCGCCGCGTCGCCGCTGTTGTTGACCGGGAAGAAGTCGCGCGGCATGTGCGCCGAGAAATAGGCGATTGCCATTTCGCCGGCCAGGAGGAACGCGACCGGGCGCGTGAACAGGCCAAGCGCCAGCAGGATGCCGCCGGCGAATTCAAGGATGCCGGCAGCGGTGGTCAGTCCGGTGAGGGCGTGGGCTTGGGCGCTTGCCGGGAAGTTGAACAGCTTCTGGCTGCCATGTTCGATGAACTGCAGCGCGGTCATGATGCGCAGCATGCCGAGCGCCTGCGGCTGGTATCTGGCAAGACCTTCGAAAAGCTTCATCTAGAACTCCGATTTGTCCCTCCCGGCCCGGCCATAAAGCATCCCCGATAGCCGGACCATTCACAACGTTCGCACCGATATCAATTGTCGGTGAGGAGGACATGATCGGGCAGACAAAGAAGGCGAAGCGGACCGATTGGTTCCACTGGTCATCTTGCTTCGTGGCGCTATAGTTGGCGCAAATCTCTCCCGATCCGCCATTCGGTCCTACGGAGCCCGCCATGAAGACACTCGTTTTTGGTTTCGCAGCCATGCTGGCGGCGACGACCGCCGTCATGGCCGAGGACGCGGGGTGTGAGGCCTTCAAATGGCCGGTGACGCGCGAACAGGCACTGTTTCCCGCGGCGCCAGCAATGCCGTCGGGGGCAACGCTGGCGGTCGGTGCGGCAGCGGATCTCGCACTGGTGCCGGTCGAGAAGGCCGGCTTCGCGATGCGGCCCGAGCATGCGCCGGCGCCGGGCACGTTTGGCGCCGTCGCAAGTGTGGCCGTGCCGCCCGAGGGGAGCATCCAGATAAGCCTGTCGGGCGAGGCCTGGATCGATGTCATCCAGGATGGCAAGGCCGTGAGATCGGCCGATTACAGCGGCGTCAAGACTTGCCCGGGTATCCGCAAGAGCGTGCGCTTCAAGCTCGCGGCCGGCCAGGCCACCCTCCAGTTCAGCGGTGCGAAGAAAGCTGATCTCAAGGTCGCCGTGCTGGCGCCGGAATAACTGGCGCCAGCCGGGACCGCCGTTCGTCGGCGACGTGATGAATGGCCGTCTGTCGTGCGAGCCGTCGCCGTTCCCCTAACGTCCCGGCGCCATCAGCGCGAAATGGGCGCCCTGCGGATCCTGGCACTGCACGATCCAGCTGCCGCCGGGCACATCCATCGGTCCCATCAGGACCTTGCCGCCATTGTCGGTCACGCGTTTGGCCGCCGCGTCGATGGCTGTCACGTTGAAATAGAACTGCCAGACCGGCACCGGAATCTGCTCCGGCTTGTTCATGATGCCGCCGCCGGATTCGGGGCCGGCCGTGAAGGTCTGATAGATGCCCATCGGCCCCATGTCGAAATCGCCGGCATTGGCCCAGCCGAACTGGCTGGAATAGAAGTCGAATGCGGCCTTCCAATCCGACGTGTAGAGCTCATGCCAGCCGATATGGCCAGGCGTCGCGGCCGGCACGACGGGTTGGTCCGGGCCGTTCGGCTGCAGGAACATGAAGGTCGCGCCTTGCGGATCGGCGACGACGGCGAAGCGGCCGACGCCTGGAATGTCGTCGGGCTGGCGATGAACGGTGCCGCCGGCTTTCTTAAGCGATGCCGTGGCGGCATCGATGTCCTTGGTATGGATATAACCCAGCCAGGCGGGCGGCATGCCCATCTTGGCCGCATCCTCGGGCATCGTCATCAGGCCGCCGACGCCACGCTCGCCGACATTCATGACGATGTAGCGCGGCATGCCGGGGGCCTTCTCAAAGGGCTGCGCCGTCCAGCCGACAACCTTGGTGTAGAATGCCTCGGCGGCGTCGAGGTCCGTGGTCATCAGCTCGTACCAGAAGAAGGGCATTGGGGATTTCGGCATTGTCGGTCTCCTCACCTTTATGCACCGATCGTGTTTCGATCCATCATAGGACGATCTTCGAGACGGAATCCGACAACTTTGCGCAAAGATGTGCCGTCGAGTAAGATGTTTCGTCCACGATGCTACGGGTCGCCCGATTTCAGCTGATAATATGAGTGAAAAAATCATGTTCTTATCGAAGTTTTTCAGCGACTTATCCAGAAAATTGACCAATTGATAAAAAAATAAAACGTGCTAGCCTTCCCCAAAACGAAAACATGGGGAACTGAAAATGCCAGAAGGCCAGTTCAAGGAAGGCATTGCCGGCGGACGGCTTGCGGCCGAGCAGTATGCCGACAATTTTTCCGACCTGCATCCACCGCTCGATCACCACGAGGCGCTGGTCGAATCCGACCGCTGCTATTTCTGCTACGACGCGCCATGCATGAATGCATGCCCGACCTCGATCGACATCCCGATGTTCATCCGTCAGATATCGACCGGCAACCCGATCGGGTCGGCCAAGACCATCTTCGACCAGAACATTCTTGGCGGCATGTGCGCCCGCGTTTGCCCGACCGAGACGCTGTGCGAGGAGGTCTGCGTTCGCGAAGTGGCGGAAGGCAAGCCGGTGCAGATCGGTCGGCTGCAGCGCTACGCCACCGATATCGCGATGGGCGAGAACAAGCAATTTTACAAGCGCGCCGAACCATCAGGAAAGACGGTTGCCGTTGTCGGCGCCGGCCCGGCCGGTCTTGCCGCCGCGCACCGGCTCGCCCGTCATGGCCATGACGTGACCATCCTGGAAGCGCGCCCGAAGGCCGGCGGCCTCAACGAATACGGCATCGCCGCCTATAAGAGCGTCGACAATTTCGCCCAGGCCGAGGTCGACTACGTTACCTCGATCGGCGGCATCGACACCCAGAACGGCAAGGCACTCGGCCGCGACTATCAGCTCTCCGACCTGATCCGCAATTATGATGCTGTGTTCCTCGGTATGGGGCTTGGCGGCGTCAACGCGCTGCGCGCCGATGGCGAGGATGCGGCCGGCGTCACCAATGCGGTGGAGTTCATCGCCGAACTGCGGCAGGCGAGCGATCTCTCGGGCCTGCCGGTTGGCCGTCGCGTCGTCGTCATCGGCGGCGGCATGACGGCGATCGACGCCGCCGTGCAATCGAAGCTGCTTGGCGCGGAAGAGGTGACCATCTGCTACCGGCGCGGCCAGGAGCACATGAACGCCTCCGAATTCGAACAGGATCTGGCCGCCGCCAACGGCGTCACCATCCGCCATTGGCTGCAGCCGAAGCGGGTGATTGCCGAGGGCGGCAAGGTGTCGGCCATCGAACTCGAATACACAGCGCTGAGTGGCGACAGGCTTGCCGGCACCGGCGAGACGCTGACGCTCGTCGCCGACCAGGTGTTCAAGGCCATCGGCCAGAGCTTTGTCCCGGCCGCCCTCAACGGCAGCAGTGCTGCGATCGACCTCGAAGCCGGCCGCATCAAGGTCGATGCGGAAGGGCGCACCTCGCTCGCCAAGGTCTGGGCCGGCGGCGACTGTATTTTTGGCGGCGATGACCTGACCGTCTCGGCCGTGGCGCAGGGGCGCGATGCGGCGGAGTCCATCCACCGGGCACTGACCTTTAACGGGAGGGCGTGAGCATGGCAGACATCCGCAACACTTTCGTCGGCATCAAATCGCCCAATCCGTTCTGGTTGGCCTCGGCGCCGCCGACGGACAAGGCCTATAATGTCATCCGCGCCTTCAAGGCCGGCTGGGGCGGTGTCGTCTGGAAGACGCTCGGCGAGGAAGGCCCGCCCGTCGTCAACGTCAACGGCCCGCGCTACGGCGCGATCTGGGGTGCGGACCGCCGTCTGCTCGGCCTCAACAATATCGAGCTGATCACCGACCGCGATTTGCAGACCAATCTGCGCGAGATGAAGCAGGTCAAGATGGACTGGCCCGACCGGGCACTGATCGCCTCGATCATGGTGCCTTGCGTCGAGGAAAGCTGGAAGTCCATCCTGCCTCTGGTCGAGGAGACCGGTGCCGACGGTATCGAGCTCAATTTCGGTTGCCCGCACGGCATGTCGGAGCGTGGCATGGGTGCCGCCGTCGGCCAGGTGCCGGAATATATCGAAATGGTGGTGCGCTGGTGCAAACAGTACACGCGCATGCCGGTCATCACCAAGCTGACGCCCAACATCACCGACGTCCGCAAGCCGGCGCGGGCGGCACATGCCGGCGGCACCGACGCGGTGTCGCTGATCAACACCATCAATTCGATCACTGGTGTCGACCTCGACAATTTCGCGCCGATGCCGACCATCGACGGCAAGGGATCGCATGGTGGTTATTGCGGTCCGGCGGTTAAGCCGATCGCCATGAACATGGTGGCCGAAATCGCGCGCGATCCCGAAACACGCGGCCTGCCGATCTCCGGCATCGGCGGCATCACCACCTGGCGCGATGCGGCCGAATTCATGGCGCTTGGCGCCGGCAATGTGCAAGTGTGCACGGCGGCGATGACCTACGGTTTCAAGATCGTGCAGGAGATGATCGCCGGTCTCGAAAACTGGATGGACGAGAAGGGCCACCGCTCGCTCGACGACATTATCGGCCGCGCCACGCCCAATGTCACCGACTGGCAATATCTCAACCTCAACTATGTCGCCAAGGCGCATATCGACCAGGATGCCTGCATCAAATGCGGCCGCTGCCACATCGCCTGTGAGGACACCTCGCACCAGGCGATCACCAGCATGGTCAACGGCGTCAGGCATTTCGAGGTGATCGAGGCCGAGTGCGTCGGCTGCAATCTGTGCGTCAATGTCTGCCCGGTCGACAACTGCATCACCATGGAGCCGCTGGCAGCCGGCGCGATGGATGAGCGGACGGGCAAGCCGGTGTCGCCGGTCTACGCCAACTGGACCACGCACCCGAACAACCCGATGGCCAAGGTGGCAGCGGAGTAGCGGCTGGTCGTAACGTCGGTTGAGTTCAGTCGCCCCCGTGTTTTGAACGGGGCGGTTCTATTTGGCGCAATGCTTCAATTCACGGGTTGGCGCCGCCCCTCATTGTCCTGCCGGACATTTCTCCCCGTATAGAAACGGGGAGAAAGGGCTGGCCGCGACGCCAGCTCCTCTTCCTCAACGTCGGAGATTGGCGAAAGCTCTCACGACAGCACCCCTCTCCTCGTCTCTATATGGGGAGAGGATGCCGGCAGGCAGGTGAGGGGCAGCGCCAGCGCCGAATTGGAAGGCGTCTTGGCACGACAACGGGTCTTCGTTCTCCAAGAAAACCTCTCTCAAAAATCAGGCTCCTACGATTCTCCTATTGCAGATAAAATATATCGAGGATAATTATATCGACGAATTTGGAGACCGACAATGAAGCTTGGCGAGGGCGTTGAGGCGGCCATCCACTGCGCGGCCACGCTGGCGGGCGTCGAAGGCAACAGCACCATTCCAGGCGCCGCGCTGGCAGAATCCTTTGGCCTCTCGCCGAGCTATCTCCTGAAGCATCTCAACATGCTGACTTCATCCGGCATCCTGGAATCGGTGCCAGGGCCAACCGGCGGTTACCGGCTGGCGCGGCCGGCTGAACGCATCACCCTGCTCGATATCGTGCTGGCGGTCGAAGGGCGCGAGCCGGCTTTCCGCTGCGGCGAAATCCGCCGCAATGGTCCGGTCAAGCTCGATGCCTCGGCCTATGTCAAACCCTGCGGCATCAACGCCGCGATGCTGAAGGCGGAGAGGGCCTATCGGGCCGCGCTTGCCGAGACCAAGCTGTCCGACGTCGTGGCCAATTTCGCCGAGGAAGGCGATCCCCGGTCGATTGCAGCGAGCTGCGCTTTCGTTGAGCGCCACCAGCGGCCGCAGAAATCCGGTTCAACCAAGCAAATCTAAAACCCAGTCGATGTGAAAGGACAACACGATGAAACAGAGGATACAGTTCTTCGCCAAGGCGCCGGAGGTCATGAAGGCGGTGATGGCGCTCAACAAGGCGGTCGACGAATGCGGGTTGGAGGTGAGCCTGCTGCACCTGATCAAGCTCAGGGCCTCGCAGATCAATGGCTGCTCGTTCTGCGTCGAGATGCACAGCCGCGAGGCTCGCCGTGACGGCGAGACCGAGCCGCGGCTCTATCTGGTCTCGGCCTGGAAGGAATCGCCACTGTTTTCCGAGCGCGAACGCGCGGCCTTGGCCTGGACCGAGGCGGTGACGCTGATCGCCAACAATGGTGTTTCGGACGAACTCTATGCCAGCACGCTCGAGCATTTCTCGGAAGAGGAACTGGTCAAGCTGTCGGTCGCGCTCGGCATGATCAACACCTGGAACCGGCTTTGCATTCCGTTCCACGCCATTCATCCGATGCCGGCCGCCAAGACTGCCTGATTGCCCCCATTGCCCGGGGGCGCCGCCAAGGCGGCGGCGCTCCAGCTGTTTGAAGGAAGCGGTCGATGCAGCCGGTTTCCGGGGGACCATCAAGGCCCTGACACCGGGCAGCGCATGAACGGCTTCAGCGGCAATGTCGCGCTGAGCGGGGCCTGACGCTTCATAGGGCAATACTTCCGAGCGGGCCGGGGAACTCGGCGCAATCGACGCCACCCGTGTTAATCGCTCCGTTGCGATTATCCTGTATGAAATCGTGGGTTCACGAGTGGAGCGGGCATGGAGCAAGGCTGGACCGCATTCTGGGCACGCGTTTCGGAGATCTTCCATCAGGCGCTGTTTCCGTTCCGCGCGATCGCGGAAGCCGTTGGCTGGCATCCAAGCGACTTACAGATCTGGTGCTTCCTGTGCGGCGTCTTCTTCCTGGCGCCCATCGGCGTGCAGAGCTATGGCGGTTTTGTCCTCAAGCGGCGTGGCATCTTTGCCACCGGCAAGGTGGTGGACATCGATAAGTCTGGCGAATATTCGGACAACCCGATCATAGAATTCGCCGATCGCTCCGGACGAACCTGGCGTTTCGAGTCCTATCTGCCGGTTAATGGCAGGACACGGTCTATCGGTGCCGCGGTCGACGTCATCTACGATCCTCTGCACCCTAAGCGAGCCCGGGAGATGGGCCGCCCCGTCATGAAAGCAGTCCACCTCGCAGTCGGTTACGCAATTGTCGCCGGGCTGCTGCTGTTCGCCTTCTGGCCCGGCCTGATCTCCAACTGATCCCGCCGCAGTGCCGCAGCCTATCCGTCAAAGGACGACCAGGATCCTCTCGGCCTCCTTCCCACTTTGATCATAGCACTGAACAAACACACAGGATCCTCGGGTCTGCGCTGCGTCGCTTCGCTCCTTGCTCCGCCCGTGGATGACGAAATGATGAATGCCCCGGCCAATCCTTCCGGTCGGTAACAACCAAATCACCGGTAAGTCGGTGACTGGTGAGTTGGTCTCGCCTGCTAGGCCGTTCTGATGTCCCTAGCCCTTCGGCTTCAGCCCATCGAGGAACAACTGTTCCAGAAAGCGCGCCGCGTCCTCGAAGCGGCCGTCGCCGCCGCGGTTCGGCCCCAGCACGGCGCGGACCTGGACGTCGAAATCGGCGTAGTGCTGCGTCGTCGCCCAGATCGAGAAGATCAGGTGCCAGGGGTCGGTTCGGGCGATCTTGCCGGCACGCATCCAGCCCTTGATGACGGCGGCCTTCTCGTCGACCAATGTCTTCAGTTCACCCGCCAGCAGCGGCATGATGCGCGGCGCGCCTTGCAGGATCTCGTTGGCGAACAGCCGGCTTTCGCGGGGAAAATCGCGCGCCATTTCGAGCTTGCGCCTGATGTAGCTGCGCAATTCGGTCATGGGATCGCCGATGTCGTCGAGTTCCCTGAGCGGCGCCAGCCAGGTGTCGAGCAGGCGCTGCATCAAAGTCTCGTGAATGTCTTCCTTGCGGCGGAAATAATAGAGCAGGTTGGGCTTCGACATGCCGGCGGCTTCAGCGATCTGGTCGATGGTCGAGCCGCGGAAGCCGTTGGTGGAGAACACCTCGAGCGCTGCCTCCAGGATCAGTTCGCGCTTTTCCTGCTGGATGCGGGTGCGGCGAGGGGCTTCCGTGCCGGTGTTCACCGTTGCGGATCCCCGCGTTGGCGTCTGTCTGGACCAATTCTCTGGACCAGTTTTTCCCCAGCCTGTGGAACGCACTTCAGGAGCCGCATTTCCGCTAGTAATCCCTTGACCGCCGACAGGGCGGTGCTAACGTTTGTCCAATCGGTCAAAAATTTGCGTAGCACGAAAGCGCGGCAAAGACCAAGCGTTGGACGCACCGAAACAGGTTACAAGGGGAAGTCTTGGTCATGTCCAACCGGCTGAAAGTCACGCCGAACGATCTCAGCGCATTCTGGATGCCGTTCACGGCAAACCGGCAGTTCAAGCAGGCGCCACGCATGTTCGTGTCCGCCAAGGATATGCATTACACGACCAGCGATGGCCGCAAGGTGCTGGACGGCACCGCCGGCCTCTGGTGTGTCAATGCCGGCCACTGCCGTCCGAAGATCACCGAGGCGATCCAGCACCAGGCCGCCGAGCTCGACTACGCGCCGGCCTTCCAGATGGGCCATCCTATCGTGTTCGAACTGGCGAACCGTCTGGTCGACATCGCGCCCAAGGGCATGGACCATGTGTTCTTCACCAATTCCGGTTCGGAATCGGTCGAGACGGCGCTGAAGATGGCGATCGCCTATCACCGCGTGAAGGGCGAGGGCTCGCGCACCCGTCTGATCGGCCGCGAGCGCGGTTATCATGGCGTCAATTTCGGCGGCATCTCGGTCGGCGGCATCGTCTCCAACCGCAAGATGTTCGGCACGCTGCTTGGCGGCGTCGACCACATGCCGCACACGCATCTGCCCGAGAAGAACGCCTTCTCCAGGGGCGTGCCGGAATATGGCGCGGAGCTCGCCAACGAGCTGGAGCGCATCGTCGCCCTGCATGACGCCTCGACCATCGCCGCCGTCATCGTCGAGCCGGTCGCTGGTTCCACCGGCGTCATCCTGCCTCCCAAGGGCTATCTGCAGAAGCTTCGCGAAATTTGTACCAAGCACGGCATCCTGTTGATCTTCGACGAGGTCATCACCGGTTTCGGCCGTCTCGGCGCGCCGTTCGGCGCCGATTATTTCGGCGTCACGCCCGACATCATGACCACCGCCAAGGGTGTCTCCAACGGCGTCATCCCGATGGGCGCGGTGTTCGTGAAGAAGGAAATCCACGACGCCTTCATGACCGGCCCCGAGCACATGATCGAGTTCTTCCACGGCTACACCTATTCGGGCAATCCGGTTGCTTGCGCCGCCGCACTCGGCACGCTCGACACCTACAAGGAAGAAGGCCTGCTGACCCGTGGCGAGGAACTGGCGCCCTATTGGGAGGACGCGCTGCATTCGCTGAAGGGCGAGCCGCATGTCATCGATATCCGGAACATCGGCCTGATCGGCGCGATCGAACTGGCGCCGATCGCCGGCCAGCCGACCAAGCGTGCCTTCTCGGCCTTCGTCAAGGCGTTCGAACGCGGCGCGCTGATCCGCACCACCGGCGACATCATCGCGCTGTCGCCGCCGCTGATCATCACCAAGGGCCAGATCAACGAACTGATCGACCATGTGCGTGAAGTGCTGAGGTCTATCGATTGAAGAACTGGGCGCAGATATCCCTCCCCCTCGAGGGGAGGGTGGCCGCGAAGCGGCCGGGTGGGGTCAGCGCGGCAGTGCGCCGACCTGATCTTTTGCAGCGAGGCGGCCACTGATGCCCCGTACCCGCGTGAGCTTCGAAATGCGCCAGAAGGCGCGCGCGCTTCGAGTTCACGCGACCAAGGGTGAATCTCTCCTTTGGTATGAGTTGCGTGAGCTGAAATCGGCAGGCATCAAATTCCGGCGCCAGTGCCCGTTTGGGCCTTACATCGTTGACCTTGCCTGCCTTTCCGTGAAGCTGATCGTTGAAGTCGACGGTGATCTTCACGAGTACGAGAAGGGCAAACGGCACGATGCTGTCCGTGACGCCTATCTGCATTCGCTCGGGTTTGACGTCTTTCGCGTCGACGAGCCTGATGTCATAAACAGCGCTTGGCACGTCGCGCAGGTGGTCAAGGAAAAGGTCGAGCGCATGAGCGGCGACCCCACCCGACCGCTTCGCGGCCACCCTCCCCTCGAGGGGGAGGGGGACGCCGCGCAATCGATGGGGTTTTGAATGGCCGCACCCGGCGAGAATCTGCGAATCAATTCAGACCGTTTGTGGGATTCCATCATGGAGATGGCGAAGATCGGCCCCGGCATTGCCGGCGGCAACAATCGCCAGACCGTGACCGACGAGGATGGCGAGGGTCGGCATCTGTTCAAGCGCTGGTGCGATGCCGCAGGGCTCGAAATGGGCGTCGACGAGATGGGCACCATGTTCGCCCGCCGCGAGGGCACCGACCCCGACCTGCCGCCGGTCTATGTCGGCAGCCATCTCGACACGCAGCCGACCGGCGGCAAGTATGACGGCGTTCTTGGCGTTCTCGGCGGGCTGGAGGTCGTGCGCTCGCTCAACGACCTCGGCATCAAAACCAAACATCCGATCGTCGTTACCAACTGGACCAACGAGGAAGGTGCGCGCTTCGCACCGGCGATGATGGCCTCCGGCGTGTTCGCCGGCGTGCTCGAACAGGCCGACGTCTACGAGCATACGGACAAGAACGGCAAGAAATTCGGCGAAGAACTGGAGCGCATCGGCTGGAGGGGCACCGAGAAGGTCGGCGACCGCAAGATTCACG
Organism: Mesorhizobium sp. B2-4-15; assembly: GCF_006658505.1. Classification (GTDB taxonomy): domain Bacteria; phylum Pseudomonadota; class Alphaproteobacteria; order Rhizobiales; family Rhizobiaceae; genus Mesorhizobium. Next base: position 4,865 of record NZ_VFUZ01000018.1, on the reverse strand, counting down.
CCTTCTTCGAGCTGCATATCGAACAAGGCCCGATCCTAGAGGACGAAGGCATCGACATCGGCGTCGTCACCCACGGCCAGGGCCTGAAATGGCTGCAGGTGACGCTGACCGGCAAGGAGGCGCATACCGGCTCGACGCCAATGCCGAAGCGCCGCAATGCCGGGCTCGGCATGGCTCGCGTGATCGAACTGGTGCACGAGATCGCCATGGACTACCAGCCCGACGCCGTCGGCGCCGTCGGCCATATGGAAGTCTACCCCAACTCGCGCAACATCATTGCCGGGCGCACAGTCTTCACCATCGACATCCGCTCGCCGGAGAAGGAAGTGCTCGACGCCATGGACGGTCGCATCCGCGAAGGCATCGACACGATCTGCGACGCGCTCGATATCAAATACAAGATAGAGCAGGTCGGGCATTTCGATCCGGTGACCTTCGACAAGGGCTGCGTCAAGGCGATCCGCGATGCCGCCGAGCGCCTCGGCTACACGCACCGCAACATCGTCTCGGGTGCGGGCCACGATGCCTGCTGGATCAACCGCGTGGCGCCCACCGCCATGGTGATGTGTCCCTGCGTCGATGGCCTCAGCCACAACGAGGCGGAGGAAATCACCAAGGAATGGGCCGCCGCCGGCGCCGACGTGCTGTTCCACGCGGTGGTGGAGACGGCGGTGATTGTCGAATGAGATGTCGGCGCTGTACCCCCACCCCTAACCCCTCCCCACAAGGGGGAGGGGGACCGTCCTCGCCGGGGTATTTTCCTGTACCACGAAGCTTTTGCGGTTGCGTAATGATGGCGCTATCCCAAGCCTCCCTCCCCCTTGTGGGGAGGGATTGAGGGTGGGGGTACTCGCCTTGGCACCGACCGCGATCGACCCTGCTGCCATAAAACGTGCCAGGGCGTTGCGCCGGAATATGACGGAAGGCGAGCGTAAACTCTGGTCCGAGCTAAAGGAGTTCCGTCGGCTCTATGGTCTGCATGCCAGGAAACAGGCGCCAATCGGCCCTTACATTGTGGACTTCGTTCTCCACGAGAGTTTGGTCATCGAGGTGGATGGACAGCACCATTTTGCACCGGAGCAGATGGAGAAGGACCGGATACGTGATGGCTGGCTGAGTACGCAAGGCTATCGCGTGCTGAGGTTTTCGACAGGTGAATTGGCGGAATCGTTCGACGGGTGCGTGGAAGAGATATTGCGGAAAGTCGGAGTCATGTAGCGTCCATTCCAATGGGGATGACGCTGATCCAGGTGGTCGGCTGATCGAGAATAGAAGCAAAGCGCTCTAAAAGAAGCGCAGCAAAACAAGGGAACAAAAATGACCAAAGTCATCAGGAACGGCACCATCGTCACGGCCGACCGCACATGGAAGGCCGATGTGCTGATGCAGCATGGCAAGATTGTCGCCATCGGCTCCAATCTGCACGGCGATCACGAATTCGACGCCACCGGCTGCTATGTGATGCCCGGCGGCATCGATCCGCATACCCATCTGGAAATGCCGTTCATGGGCACCTATTCGGCCGACGATTTCGAATCCGGCACGCGCGCGGCACTGGCCGGCGGCACCACCATGGTGGTCGATTTCTGCCTGCCGGCGCCGCAGCAGTCGCTGCTCGAAGCCTTGCAGATGTGGGACAACAAGACCTCCGGGGCCTCCTGCGATTACTCCTTCCACATGGCGATCACCTGGTGGGGCAAGCAGGTGTTCGACGAGATGGCCATCGTCGTCGACAAGGGCATCACTTCGTTCAAGCACTTCATGGCCTATAAGGGCGCGCTGATGGTGGATGACGACGAGATGTATGCGTCGTTCCAGCGTTGCGCCGATCTTGGCGCGCTGCCGCTGGTGCATGCCGAGAACGGCGATGTGGTTGCGGCCCTGTCGCAGAAGCTGCTCGCCGCCGGCAATAACGGCCCGGAAGGTCACGCCTATTCGCGTCCGCCGGAAGTGGAGGGCGAGGCCACAAATCGCGCGATCATGATCGCCGACATGGCGGGCGTGCCGCTCTATGTCGTGCATGTCTCCTGCGAGCAGAGCCACGAGGCGATCCGCCGCGCCCGCCAGAAGGGCATGCGTGTGTTCGGCGAGCCGCTGATCCAGCATCTGACGCTGGATGAGAGCGAGTATTTCGACAAGGATTGGGACCATGCGGCGCGCCGCGTAATGAGCCCGCCCTTCCGCAACAAGCTGCACCAGGATTCGCTGTGGGCCGGCCTGCAGGCGGGCTCGCTGCAGGTGGTGGCGACCGACCATTGCGCCTTCACCACCAAGCAGAAGCGCTTCGGCGTCGGCGATTTCACCAAGATCCCCAACGGCACCGGCGGGCTCGAGGACCGCATGCCGGTGCTGTGGACCAAGGGCGTCAACACCGGGCGGCTGACGATGAACGAGTTCGTCGCGGTGACCTCGACCAACATCGCCAAGATCCTCAACATGTATCCGAAGAAGGGCGCCATCGTCGAAGGCGCGGATGCCGATATCATCGTCTGGGATCCGAAGCGCAAGAAGACGATTTCTTCGAAGAAGCAGCAGTCGGTCATCGATTACAACGTGTTCGAGGGCGTCGAGGTGACCGGCCTCCCTCGTTTCGTCTTCTCGCGCGGCGAACTGTCGATCCAGGAGGCCGAGGTCAAGGCGAAGCCTGGGCATGGCGAATTCGTCGGCCGCGAGCCGAATGCGGCGGTCAACCGCGCGCTGTCGACATGGAAAGAGATCACCGCGCCGCGCAAGGTCGAGCGGACAGGCATTCCGGCGACCGGGGTTTGAGGTGAGGCACGCGGGACATTTTCCCACCGCTGTTTTTGTTCTGCTTGCCGGCTCCGCTTCGGCTGCCGGCATCGACCTGTCCAAGCCGTACGGCAACAAGTCCGGCTGCATCAACAAGAACGGCCAGGAAGTCTATGCCGAGGACATGCTGCTGCTGACCAGCGAGGCATTCGTCACTGTGGCGAGCGCTTGCACCTTTACCGAAAAGAAGGCCCAGGCCGACGGCTCGCTGACGGTCAAGGCTGACTGTGAAGCCGAAGGCGAGGAGGGAAAGTCGCCCGCCACCTTCACCATCAAACACAGCGCCAAGAATGCCGGGAAATTGGTGATCGCTGATGAGGAAGGCACCGTATACGGGGAAGTGTCTCGGTGCAGATGATTGCCGACGTCGGCGCCGCCCCTCATCTGCCTGCCGGCATCTTCTCCCTGTATAGAGACGGGGAGAAGGGGGCTGAGTGCGATCTCGGTGCTCTTTCTGGCAACGCAGGCTATTGGCGAAATCCTTCGCGACGGCGTCCATCTCCCCGTCTCTATACGGGGAGAAGTGCCCGGCAGGGCGATGAGGGGCGGCGCGGACCTGAAGCTATTGAGCGTCGGCCGCCTAACCCGCCAATAACGGCCTCACGCAACCAGGGCATCGAGCTCGGGCAGCAGGACGACGCTTTCCTGTTCGTTGGGGTCGGTGCGGGCAATGACGGCCGAAGAGGGAGCGTTGCTCAGATTGGCCGGCAGATGCGGCACACCAGCCGGGATGTAGAAGAGGTCGCCGGCCTTGACGACGATGTGGTGCTCGAGCCGGTCGCCATACCAGGTGTGGACCTCTCCGGAGAGCACATAGATCGCGGTTTCATGGTTCTCGTGCAGATGCGCCTTGGCGCGCGCGCCGGGCGGCATGGTGAGCACGTGCATGCAGATACCGGAGGAGCCGACCGATTCCGTGGCAATACCGGCGAAATAGGTCAATCCCTGCTTGCCTTCATAAGTGCTTTCAGGGCGGATAAGATGGCATGTCGGTTTGGGCGACATCGGGAAAACTCCGGGCGTCAATCGAGTGGGACAAATTCAATGGCGAGTGGGACAAATTCAATGGGACTGGGCGAGTGGAAAACAACATCGCGATAAAAGCAATCGGAATCCCGCCGCAGGGACAGGACAAGGCAGGCACCCGCCGATGACTGGGATTTCGCCAGCCGTCGTCGCGGCAAGCAAACTTGGCCTCACTTTCCAGACCAATGACGGGCCGGTGCAGGCGCTGTCCAATGTCGATCTCACCATCGGCAAGGGTGAGTTCGTCTCTTTCATCGGCCCATCGGGTTGCGGCAAGACCACCCTGCTGCGCGTCATTGCCGACCTGGAGAAGCCGACGTCCGGGACGATATCGGTCAACGGCATGACAGCGGAACAGGCGCGCGAGAAGCGCGCCTACGGGTATGTCTTCCAGGCCGCCGCACTGTTTCCGTGGCGCAGCATCGAGCGCAATGTCGCGCTGCCGCTGGAGATCATGGGCCTGTCCAGGGCGGAGCAGGTGGAACGGATCAAGCGCACGCTCGATCTCGTCAACCTTTCGGGCTTCGAGAAGAAATATCCCTGGCAGCTTTCCGGCGGCATGCAGCAGCGCGCCTCGATCGCCCGTGCGCTGGCCTTTGACGCCGACCTCTTGTTGATGGACGAACCGTTCGGCGCGCTGGACGAGATCGTGCGCGACCATCTCAACGAGCAGTTGCTGCAATTGTGGGGGCGAACGAACAAGACCATCTGCTTCGTCACCCACTCCATTCCGGAAGCGGTGTATCTGTCGACGCGCATCATCGTCATGTCGCCGCGCCCGGGCCGCGTCAGCGACATCATCGAATCGACACTGCCGAGGAAGCGCCCGCTCGACATCCGCGAGAGCCCGGAGTTTTTGGCGATCGCGGCGCGGGTACGCGATGGGCTCAGGGCAGGGCACAGCTATGATGATTGAGCGAGCGGTCAATAGCGCCTTCGTCATCCTAGGGCGGAGCAGGCGCGAAGCCGCCTGCGCAGACCCTAGGATCCATGCCGTGACGTCGATCGAGGGGTGTGAGCGGTCGAGAATGTTCGCCTTCCGAGGCGCG
>NZ_VFUZ01000017.1 GCF_006658505.1 Mesorhizobium sp. B2-4-15 | reverse complement strand
AGGGGTTAGGGGTGGGGGTACGGCGCCAACTTGGGAAGCGTGAAGCACTCATACCTTGAGCCCCGCGGCCGCGTCACGCTCGGCCAGACGGTAGAGCTGGTCGCGCCCGGGCAGATAGGGATCCGGCCATTTCACCCCACGGTCGCCGAGCGTCACCGCCGCATGCAACGTCCAATAGGGATCGGCAAGATGCGGCCGGGCCAGCGCTACCAGGTCGGCGCGTCCGGCCATCAGGATCGAGTTGACATGGTCCGGTTCATAGATGTTGCCGACCGCCATCGTCGCCATGCCGACCTCGTTGCGGATGCGGTCGGAAAACGGCGTCTGGAACATGCGGCCGTACACCGGCTTCGCCAACAAAGAGGTCTGGCCGGCCGAAACGTCGCAGATGTCGACGCCGGCCTCATGCAGCAGCCGTGCTATCTCGACTGCGTCGGCGGGTGTCACGCCTTCGATGCCGACCCAGTCATTGGCCGAAATGCGCATTGAGATCGGCTTTTCCGCCGGCCAGGCGGCGCGCACCGCATGGAAGATTTCGAGGGGATAGCGCATGCGATTCTCCAGCGAACCGCCATATTCATCCGTGCGCCGGTTGGTGACCGGGGTGATGAAGGATGACAGGAGATAGCCATGCGCGGCATGGATCTCCAGCATGTCGAAACCGCAACGATGCGCCATCTCGGCGGAGGCCACGAACTCGTCGCGCACCCTATCCATGTCGGCGCGGTCCATCGCCTTCGGCACCTGATTCTCAGGTGACCACGCCACCGCCGAGGCGGCCATGACAGGCCAGTTGCCGGAGGTCAGCGGCACGTCGGTGCCTTCCCAGCCGACACGGGTCGAACCCTTGGCGCCGGAATGGCCGATCTGCGCGCAGATCTTCGCCTCCGTCTCGGTATGGACGAAATCGACCAGTCGCTTCCACGCCACTTCGTGCTCGGGCGCGTAGAAGCCGGGACAGCCGGGGGTTATGCGCCCTTCCGGGCTGACGCAGGTCATCTCGATATAGACGAGGCCAGCGCCGCCCTTGGCACGCTCGGCATAGTGAGTGAAGTGCCAGTCTGTCGGGCAGCCGCCGACGGCCCTGTACTGTGCCATCGGCGAGACAACGACGCGGTTGTTAAGCCGCATGTCGCGCAGCTTGAACGGCGCGAACATCGGCGCCCGGCGCAGCCTGTTGCCGCCGGCCCCCGCCTGGCGCTGGAACCACTCTTCCGCGCCGCCCAGCCATTCGGCATCGCGCAGCCGCAAATTCTCGTGGCTGATGCGCTGAGAACGAGTCAGCAGCGAATAGTTGAACTGCACCGGATCGAGGCCGAGATAGCGCTCCACCTCCTCGAACCATTCGAGCGAATTGCGCGCCGCCGATTGCAGCTTCAGCACCTCGGTGCGGCGGGCATCCTCATATTTACGGAACGCGGCATCGAGGTCCGGCTCGGTTTCGACATACTCGGCCAGTGCCACCGCGCTTTCCAGCGCCAGCTTGGTGCCGGAGCCAATCGAGAAATGCGCCGAGGCGGCCGCGTCGCCCATCAGCGCCAGGTTCTTGTACGACCAGCGCTCGCACAGCACGCGTGGGAAATTGATCCAGGCCGAACCCCTGATGTGGTTGGCGTTGGTCATCAATGCATGGCCGCCGAGATGCTTTTCGAAGATGCGCTCGCAGACCGCGATCGATTCCTGCTGCGTCATCGCGCCGAAGCCGAAGGCTGCCCAAGTCTGTTCGCTGCACTCGACGATAAAGGTCGCGGTGTCGCTGTCGAACTGGTAGGCGTGCGCCCACACCCAGCCATGCTCGGTCTTTTCGAAGATGAAGGTGAAGGCGTCGTCGAATTTCTGGCTGGTGCCCAGCCAGACGAACTTGCATTTGCGGGTGTCGATGTCCGGCTTGAAGACATCGACGAAAGTGTTGCGTGCCTTGGAGTTCAGCCCGTCGGCGGCGACGACCAGATCATGCGTCTCCATATAGGGACGGGGATCGCCGATATCGGTCTCGAACATCAGCTTGACGCCGAGTTCCCGCGCGCGGCGTTGCAGCAGGATGAGGAGTCGCTTGCGGCCGATGCCGCAAAAACCGTGGCCTGACGAGACCGTGCGCACGCCGTCATGGATGACGGCAATGTCGTCCCAATAGGCGAAATGCTTCTTGATCCACACGGCGCTGACCGGATCGTTCTTGGCCAGGTTGTCGAGCGTTTCGGCCGACAGCACCACGCCCCAGCCGAACGTATCGTCCGGCCGGTTGCGCTCGAACACCGTCACATCGTGCCCGGCGTCCCTGAGCTTCATCGAAATGGCAAAGTAGAGGCCGGCTGGTCCGCCGCCGAGAACCGCAACCTTCATCCGTGCGATCTCCTCTTCGCTTCTTTTGCTAGCCTGAATATCGCGCCTGAAGCCAGATATTTCAAGCTTAAAATTTCATATCGAAACGACCGGACCTTTGTGCGCCTCGACGCCTTTCATGTCGGAGCCGTGACCGACGGGACGTTCAGCCAATCCGGATCGATTTCCGGCAGCGGAATGGCTGCTATGAGGTCGCGCGTGTAGGCCTGCTGGGGATTGGCGAACAAGGCGTCGGTGGCGCTGGCTTCGACGATCCTGCCTTCGCGCATGACGATCACCTGCCGGCACAGCCGCCGGATGACGGACAGGTCGTGGCTGATGAAGGCGACCGTCAGACCCATCTCCACTGCCAACTTCTCGAGCAAAGTGAGGATCTGCGCCTGCGTCGACACGTCGAGACCGGAGACGATCTCGTCGGCCAGGACGAATTTCGGCGACATCGCCAGCGCGCGCGCAATGCCGACGCGCTGGCGCTGGCCACCCGACAATTCGTGGCGGTAGCGGCCGGCGAAATTCTGCGGCAGGCCGACCCGCTGCAGCGCCTCGGCGACGCGGCTCTTCAGATTATCGCCAAGCCCATTCTGCTTGAGCGGCGCGGCGATGATGCTGGCAATGGTGCGGCGTGGGTTGAGCGACGACATCGGATCCTGGAAGATCATCTGCAGGTCACGGCGCAGCGGGCGCAACTCCGCTTCCGGCAGATGCGTGATATCGCGGCCGTCGAAGCTGATGCTGCCGGCGCTGGGTTCCAGCAGCCTGACCAGCGCCCGGCCGAGCGTCGACTTGCCGGAACCGGATTCGCCGACGATGCCGGTGACCGAGCCCCTGGGCAGGTCGAAATCCAGGCCTTTCAGGATCTCGGCCATCGGCGCGCGGCCGATCAGCGGCTTGCGGGTCATGTCGGGCAAAGCCACCTTCAGCCCGCGCACGGAAAACAGCGGTTCAGCCATGCGGCTGCCTCCACGCCTGGTCCACCGCCGCGATCTCGGCGGCAAGCCCAGCCAGCACCGCCTCGTCCACCGGTTTCAGCGAAGCGAACGGGTCTGTGTAGCGCGGCGTCGCCCCCATCAGCGCACGTGTATAGGGGTGCCGCGGTGCCGCGAAGAGCGCAGCCGTCTCGGCTTCCTCGACCACTTTACCGGCATAAAGCACCGACACCTTCTGGCTGATCTTGGCGACAACGCCGAGATCGTGGGTGACGAACAGGATCGCCGTGCCGTGCTCGCGCTGCAACTGCGCGATCAGCCGCAAGATCTGCTTTTGCACGGTGACGTCGAGCGCGGTGGTCGGCTCATCGGCGACGATCAGCCGTGGCTCGGCGGCGAAGGCGGCGGCGATCAAAACGCGCTGGCGCATGCCGCCGGAAAGCTCGTGCGGATAGCTTTTCAGCACGCGCTCGGGGTCGCGGATCTGCACCTCGTCAAGCAATTGCCGGATGCGGGTGTCGGCCCTCTCGGCGCTCCAGCCGAGGATGCGCACCAGCCGGTCGGTCATCTGCGGGCCGATGCGACGCGATGGATTGAGCGCGGTCAGCGGGTCCTGCGGGATCAGCGCCGTGCGCGCGCCGATCAGCGTGCGCCGTGCCTTGGGCCGGAGTTTGCCCAGGTCTTCGCCCTCAAGCCTCATATCGCCTTCGACAATGCGCACGCTCGACGGCAAGACGCCAAGCACGGCCTTGCCGATCATGGTCTTGCCGGCGCCGCTCTCGCCGACCAATGCGCGCACCTCACCGGGCTGCACCGCGAGCGACACCGAGCGCAGCACGCGCTGGCCGTTCGGCAGCACCGCGCTGAGATTGACGATGTCGAGGCAGGCGCTCATCGCAGCACCGGATCGAAGCGCGCCTTCAGCGCTTCGCCGAACTGGCTGAACGACAGCACGGTGAGGATCAGCGTGATCAGCGGGAACACCAGCACCCACCAGGCCTGATGGATCGACAGCCGCCCCTCGGCGATGATGCCGCCCCAGGTCGGGTCGTCGGCCGAGATCGACAGATTGACGAAGGACAGGATCGCTTCGACGATCACGGCAATGCCCATTTCCAGCGATAGCAGCGCGACGATCGACGGCACGACGTTGGGCAGCACTTCGCGCAGCATGATGCCGATGCGGCCATAGCCGGCGATGCGGGCGTTCTCGACATAGTCCATGCGCGACTGGCCCATGGCCTCGGCTCGGATCACCCGGCAGAAGCGCGTCCAGTCGATGATGGCGATGGCGAGAATGACGGAGCTGAGGCCGGTGCCGAGCACCGCCACCAGAAGGATGGCGAACAGCACCGGCGGGAACGCCATCCAGATATCGACGATGCGCGAGATGATGCGGTCGGCCCAGCCACCGAAATAGCCCGCGATCAGCCCAAGCGTCGAGCCGACCAGGCAGGCGGCGATCGCGGCGGCGAAGGCGACGATGAAGGCGATGCGGCCGCCGAAGATCAGCCGGGAGAGCAGGTCGCGGCCGAGGCTGTCGGTGCCCAGCCAATAGCCGGGCTCGGCGCCGTCGAGCCAGAAGGGCGGCAGCCGCTCCAGCATCAGGTCCTGCGCCAGCGGATCCTGCGGCGCGACCAGCGGCGCGAAGATCGCGGCCAGCAACGCCAGCAGCAGCCAACCGCCGGCGAGCCACAGCCGAGGGCTTACGCCCCGTCGCCACATGCGTGCCTTATCCATGGCGCAGCCTCGGATTGAGCAGCGCGTACATCATGTCGACGGCAAGGTTGATCAGCACGAAGAGCAGCGCGAAGACCAGCACGATGCCCTGGATCAGCGGCAGGTCGCGGTTGATGACGGCATCAATCGCCATGTTGCCGAGTCCCTCATAGGAGAACAGCCGCTCAACTATGACGGTGCCGCCGATGAGGAAAGTGAATTGCACGCCGACCAGGGTCAGCGTCGGCAAAGCGGCGTTCTTCAGCGCCTCGCGCAGGATGACCTGCGTTTCCGAAAATCCCTTGACCCGCGCGAGCACGACATAATCGAGGTCGAGCACTTCCTTCAGCGACTGTTTCAACAGCTGCGAGATGATCGCCGCCAGCGGCAGTGCCAGCGCCACCGCCGGCATCAGCATGTGTTTCAAGAGATCCCAGGTCAGGTCGAAACGCAGCCGCAGCAGGCTTTCGAAGAAATAGAACTGGGTGACGAAGGGCAGGTCGAGCTGTGGGGACACGCGGCCGGAAATGTCGAAGATCGGCACCAGCACGCCGAACAGCAGGATCAGCACCAGCCCCCACAGGAAATCGGGAATGGACAACGCCGCCCCGCTGGCGATGTCGATGCCGGCCTCGACCGCCGTGCCGCGTTCGCGCGCGCCGAGGATCGCCGTCACGCCGCCGATCGCAACCGCCATGACAAGCGCGACGATGGCGAGCTCCAGCGTCGCCGGCAGCCGGTTGAAGACCAGGCCGAGCACATCTTGCCTGAGCGAGATCGAGGTGCCGAAATCGCCCCTGACAACACCGGACAGCCAGATGAAGAATTGCTCAACGATGGACTTGTCGAGCCCGTAGAGCGCGCGCAGCCGGGCGATGTCGGCATCCGTCGCGCCGGGCGGCAGCATCATGGCGATCGGATCGCCGGGCGCGACGCGGATCACGACAAAGACGACGACGGCCACGCCGAACAGCGTGATCAGCATCGTCGCAAGACGGATCAGGAATCTTTGCAGGAGCATGTAAATCTTTGCAGGAGCCCGTGGCTCGTATTCCCGATGGAAAATGCGCGCCGTCATTGGTGACGGCGCGCGGTAATTCAGGGTTGATGTCAGGCCGGGGTCATCAGGGCCGGAAGCAGCGCGCCGGAAATATGCTGGACCACCTTGACGCCCTTGGCATGCACGATTGGCTGCGCGTACTGGATCAGCGGCAGCACATAGGCCTGCTCGGCGATGTATTTGTCGACCGCCTTCCAGCCGGCGATCCGCTTGGCTTCGTCCTTCTCACCCCAGAGCGGGCCGATCTTGGCATCGAGGTCGTCGGTCTTCCAGGACGAGTGCGGCGACGGGCCGAACATGGCGAAGCCGGTCGAGGTGGTCGGATCGCCGATGGCGTTGCCCCAGTTGTAGAAGGCGGCCGGAGCCAGCTTGTGCGCGGCGCGCAGCTCATAGTGCTTGGCGATCTCATACACCTCGATCGTCGCCTCGATGCCGACCTTGCGCCACATGCCGACGATCGCCTGCACCATCTCGTAGTCCTTGGGCTTGAAGCCCTTGGTGGTCTGGATGGTGATCTTTGCCGGCTTCTTCGGCGAGTAGCCGGAAGCAGCGAGCAATTGCTTGGCCTTTTCGGGATTGTGCTCGACCTTGATCGACGGGTCGAAGGCCGTGTATTCGGGCGTCTCCAGCGTATCGATCGGCTGGCCGTAGCCGCGCAGCAACCGCTTGACCAGGAGCTCCTTGTCCACCGACATCACAGCCGCCTGGCGGACGTTCTTGTCCAGCATGGCGTCCTTGTTGTTGAAGAAGATCATGCCGATGTCGGAAACGTTCTTGCACGACCCGGCAAGCCCATCCTTGGCGATCAGGCGGTCATACTCCTCATAGGGGATTTCGAGCGTCACCTGCGAGGAGCCGGATTCGATCTCTGCCACGCGGCTCGCCGCGTCGGTGACGAACTTGATCGTCACATTCTCGAAGGCCGGCTTGCCGCCCCAGTAATTCGGGTTGGCCTTCAGTCGCAGGAAAGCGTTGCGCTCGAATTTCTCGACCATATAGGGGCCGGTGCCGATCGGGGCCTTCTCGAAGCCTTCGGCGCCGACCTTTTCGTAATAGGCCTTCGGCATGATGTAGCCGGTCAGGAACGACATCCACTTGAAATAGACCGGGTCGAACTGCACGACGTCGCCGGTGATCTTGTTGCCGTCGATCTTGAAGTTGTTGACGTTCTTCCAGACGAACTGGATCGGGTTGCCGGTCTTCTCGTCGCCGGCGCGCTGCAGCGACCAGACGACGTCCTCGGGCGTGAACGGCGAACCGTCATGCCATTTCACGCCTTCGCGCACCGTCATCGTCACCTTGGTGCGGTCGTCGTTCCAGCCCCATTCGGTCAGCAGGCCCGGCGCGAAGGACAGGTCCGGCTTCTGCGGGATGAACTGATCGAACACCGACTGGTAGAGGCCCTGGATGGTGGGGTTGACGGCCGATGGGCCGGTGGTCGGGTCCCAGGAGGGCAGGTTGACATTATAGGCGATGGTCAATTCGCCGGCGGCGGCCTTGGCGATGTTTGGCAGGCCGACAGCGGCCACACCGAGTGCCGCGGCACCGTATCCCAGCAATTCGCGTCTGTTGATTGTCATTGTCGTTCCCCTTGTTGGTTATTGTCTTTGCACGGCACTGTCCGTTCATTGGTTCAGGCTTCGTGGGCAGCAGCGCCTTGCCTCTCGCAGCCTCCGTGAAATCGTCGGGCCTACCTCCCGCCAAGCTGTTGCGCGAGCATGAAGCCCGAGGCCGCACCCGTGCCGGCGCCTGGCCATGTCGCCGCGCCCGTGAGATGCAGATTGGCGACCGGCGTGTTCCAGCCGGCGAAGCCGCGCGCCGGGCGGAACAGGAAATTCTGCGCCGGATGATGGCTGCCGCAGACCTGGTCGCCGCCGACCAGGTTCGGGTTCTCGCGCTCGAGGTCGATGGGCGAGAACACCGCCCGGCCAAGGATCTTCTGGCGAAGTCCGGGCGCATAGGTCTCGATCATGTCGAGCACGCGGTCCGCGTAGGCCTCCTTGACCTGATCCCAATGCGCGGCCGCGATCTTGGCCGAAGCATCGCCCAGGATTTCGGCGGGCAGCATGCGCACCTGCACCCACAGCACATGCTTGCCCGCGGGCGCGCGCGACTGGTCGATCGCCGTCGGCTGGCCGACGACCAGCACCGGTTCGTCCGGCAGCATGCCCGCGATCGCCTGCTGATAGGTGCGCGACATGGCGTCGAGCGAGGGCGACAGATGGACATAGGCAAACTGCCGAAGCTCCGCCCCGGCGCGCCAGTCCGGCAGGTCGTCGAGCGCCAGATGGATCATCATCGTGCCCGGCGCATGGCGGAACTTTTTCATCGCCGTATCGAAGCCGGCGTCGCCCGAACCGGCGGACAGCAACTTGCCCGTCAGTGCCCTGGGCGCAACGCCCGCGATGACCGCCCTGGTCGCTATATGGCTCTCACCGGAAGCCAGCCGCACGCCGGTCGCCCTGCCGCCGGAAACCCTGATCTCGGCCACCTCGGCCCCGGTGACGATCTTGCCGCCGGCTGACGTCACCATGCCCGACAAGGCGCGGACGATGGTGTCGGCGCCGCCCCTGCCCAGCACCATGCCGAAGCTCTGGTTGGCCATCGATTCCAGATAGGGGAACACGGCGCCGCCTGCGATGTCGGGCGCGAAGTCGAGATGCATCCCCCAGGTGGCGAGTGTTGCACGCACATGCGGCGACTCGAAGTTTTCCTCGAGCCAGGCGCGCGGCGATGACAGCAGCAGGCGACCCGTATCGAGCGCGCCGGACATGCCTTTCCTGCGCCACAGGTTCCAGGCCGTACCGGCAAGCGCGCGGGCACTCATCGGCGAGCCGAGCAGCCGGAACAGATGCTCGGCTTCCGCCGGAAACGCCGCGACCAGCCTGCGCCATGTCGCTGCATCGGCGGCGGAGAACGCAGCCATGCGCGCGGCTGTTTTCTCCAGACTGTTGCTGACGCCGAACCAGCGTCCGTCCGGGAAGGCGCTGGCGAAGCAGTCGGCGACCGGCGCGAACTCCAGCCCCTGCGCTTTCAATTCATTTGCATATTTCCGGTGGAAGGCAGAGCCGGCAAACAGGCTCAGATTCATCGCCCCGAAATCGTGACGGAAGCCGGGAAGGGTGAATTCGCGCGTCTGGACGGCACCGCCGATTGTCGCGCTGCGCTCGAAAATCCCGGTTTTCCAGCCTTTCAGCGCCAGATGCGCGGCGCATGCCAGACTGTTGTGGCCCGCCCCGACAAAGATGGCGTCGAACTCGCTCACGCCCCGTTCCCATTTCCTTTATGCTTAAAGATAATTGCAGATGCATATGTTTTCGTCTAGTAGGATATTAAGGGCCGAGACGAGCCTCCAGCATCATCAAGAAAGAGGGAACAGAGATCATGGACACGCAAAAACTCCTCGGCGAGGTCGCCGGCCAGCTGCTTTCAGGTGCCATCAAGGTGGTCGACCTCTCGGCGCCGCTGGGACCCGACACGCCGCTGATCAAGCTGCCGCCGGAACTTGCCGTCGACACACCGAAGGTCGAGATCCATTCGATCTCCCGCTACGACAAGAACGGTCCGTGGTGGGCCTGGAACTGGCTGAAGCTCGGCGAGCATTCCGGCACGCATTTCGATGCGCCGCAGCATTGGATCACCGGCAAGGATTATCCGGACGGCGCCACCGACACCATTCCGGCGCAGAATTTCGTCGGCCCGGTCAATGTCATCGATTGCTCCGGGGAAGCCGCCGCCGATCACGATTTCCTGCTCACGGTCGACCACATCAAGGCCTGGGAAGCCAAGCATGGTGCCATCAACCCCGGCGAATGGGTGGTGATGCGCACCGACTGGTACAAGCGCAACGGCTCGGAAGCCGCTTTCCTCAACGCCAACGAGACCGGACCGCACACGCCCGGCCCGACGGCTGAAGCCATCCAGTATCTGATCAGCAAGGACATCAAGGGCTGGGGCTCGGAGACCATCGGCACCGATGCCGGCAAGGCTGGCGGCATGGAGCCGCCATTCCCGGCGCACACGCTGATGCACAAGGCCAATCGTTATGGGCTCGCCAGCCTCTGCAACCTCGACCAGCTGCCGCCGAAGGGCGCGATCCTGATCGCCGCACCGCTCAAGATCGAGCACGGCACAGGCAGCCCGATCCGCGCGCTGGCGCTGGTATCGGGAAAATAGAGCGAGGTGGGTCTTCGGGAGAAGATCATGCGCGCGGGTGATAATGTCATGGCAGCAAGAGGGCGCCAGCCTGGCGAGGCTAGCGCTCTACAGCGCGAAGGAATGCCACGTTGCGCGGCCAGATCTGACCTCCCGCCGTCCGCGAGTGTCCAATGAAAGCGCCCGATCACATCATCGTCGGCAGCGGCATCAATGGGCTGGTGTGCGCGGCGATGCTTGGCGGCAAGGGCGCCAAGGTGCTCGTGCTGGAACGCAACGATCGCATCGGCGGCTGCATGCGCACCGAGGAGATCACCGCGCCCGGCTTCATCCATGACGTGATGGCGACGACCTTCGTGCTGTTCATCACCTCGCCGGCCTTCTCGGCACTTGGCGCCGACCTTGCGCGGCACGGCCTGGAGTTCTGCCACACGGCAACGCCGACCGGCGTGCTGCGGCCTGATGGCAGCCATGCGGTGCTCAGCACCGACCGCGCCGCCAATGTCGCGGCACTCAACGCAATCGCGGCAGGTGACGGCGACCGGCATGCCGAGGATGTCGGCGGCATCGAGCGCAATGCCGGCCTGTTGTTTGGCCTGCTCGGCGGCAGCTTGTGGTCTTATTCGACCGCGAAGCTGCTGGCGGGCGACGCCTGGCGGCGCGGTCCGCGCGGCCTTGCCGACTTCCTTGGTGAGGCCCTGGTGCCGGCACGCGGCTGGCTGGAAAGCACCTACCGGTCCGAAACCATCCGTGCGCTCTGGGCGCCCTGGGTGCTGCATGCCGGGCTCGGCCCGGAAGATGCCTTTTCCGGCCAGATCGCCAAGGTGATTGCCTTCGCGCTGGAGGCGGCAGGCGCGCCGATCGTCAAGGGCGGGGCGAAGAACCTGCTGTCGGCTTTCGAGGCGCTCATCATCGAGCGCGGCGGCGTCATTTCCACAGAATCCGACGTTGCTTCCATCATCCTGGCCGGCGGCCGCGCCACCGGCGTGCGGCTGGCCTCGGGCGAGACGGTCCATGCCAGGAAGAGCGTCATCTGCTCGGTCACGCCGACGCAGCTCTATAACCGCCTGCTGGGCACGGATGCTCCCAAAGCCGATGCCGACGCGGCACGGAAATATAGCTACGGCAAAGGCAATTTCCAGATTCATTACGCCCTCGACAAGCCGCCGGCGTGGCGCGGTGAAGGGCTGGACAAGGTGGCGCTGCTGCACCTGACGCCGGGCCTGGACGGTGTCTCGAAAGCCTGCAACGAAGCGGCGCGCGGCATGCTGCCTGAAGTACCGACCATCTGTGTCGGTCAGCCGCACGCGCTCGATCCGTCGCGCTGCCCGGAGGGCAAGGCGATCCTATGGCTGCAGCTGCCCGAGGCGCCGCGCCACATCAAGGGCGATGCCGCCGGCAAGCTGCAGACGCCGGCCGACGGGCAGTGGACCGCCGAGTTGCGCGAGGCCTACGCCGACCGCGCCGAGGCGGTTCTCGCCAGCCATGTTGATGGCTTCAAGGACAGCGTCATCGCGCGCCGTGCCTATTCGCCGGCCGATCTCGAAGCCATGAACATCAACCTGGTCGGCGGTGACCCCTATGGCGGTTCCTCCACCATCGACCAGTCATTCCTGTGGCGGCCGTTCAAGACCAGCCGCAATCATCAGACCGGTATCAAAAACCTCTACCATATCGGCGCCTCGACCCATCCGGGCGCGGGTCTCGGCGGTGGCTCCGGCTTTCTCCTGGCGGGGAGGCTGTGATGGAACAGAAGCTTCCCGAAAGGCGCCAGCGCATCTCGACCCTCGGCCAGATCGGACTGCAGCAATTCGCGCCCTATCTGATGAACCGCATCATGGGTCGCTACAACGCCACGTTGCGCGACGATTTCCGCAGGCAGGGCCTGACCATTTCGCAGGTGCGCACGCTGGCCGTGCTCTCGGTTACGGATGGTGTCACCGTCAACGACCTCTCGGTCTACACTGTCATCGAGCAATCGACCTTGAGCCGCACGCTCGACACGCTGGAGGGCCAGGGGTTCGTGCGGCGCGAGCAAGGGGTCACCGACAGCCGTATCCGCCACGTGTTCCTGACCGACGAGGGCCGGGCCGAGTTCACCCGCGCCTGGCCGGCCATGCATGACGCGTTCGAGGCGATGTTCGACGATGTCGATGATGCCGAATACGCCGCATTGATCGCGACGCTGCAGAAGATCCTGAAGAATATTCGCAAGCACGACATCTGATGCATGTCGCCCAAAAGTGGACCCGGTTTTGGGGAAACGACATGCATAAGACAGGGACTCTAGATTAGCCGCCGCCGGCTGTCGGCGGCAACGGAAGGAGGCAGAGATGGCCGAACGGTCTTTTGCCAAGGAAGTCGAAAAACTCAGGCTCGGCGCCGGCGAGGAATTCGCTGGCGAGGGCATTCTCGCCATCACCAAGGCGCTGCTGCAATGCGGCGTCGGCTATGTCGGCGGCTATCAGGGCGCGCCGATCAGCCATCTGATGGATGTGTTGGCCGACGCGCAGGACATTCTGGGCGAGCTCGGCGTGCATTTCGAGGCCAGCGCTTCGGAAGCCACCGCCACCGCCATGCTGGCCGCCTCGGTGCACTATCCGATCCGCGGTGCCGCGACTTTCAAGTCGACTGTCGGCACCAATGTCGCCTCCGATGCACTGGCCAATCTCGCTTCCGGCGGCGTCACCGGCGGCGCGCTGATCATCGTCGGCGAGGATTACGGCGAGGGCTCCTCGATCATGCAGGAGCGCAGCCATGCCTTTGCCATGAAGAGCCAGGTGTGGCTGCTCGACCCACGCCCGAACCTGTCGTCGATCGTCAAGGCGGTCGAGGATGGCTTCGAACTCTCGGAGATCTCCAACACGCCCGTCATGCTGCAGGTGCGCATCCGCTGCTGCCATGTCCATGGCCATTTCATCGCCAAGGACAACAAGCGCCCGCCGATGAGCGTGGCCGATGCGCTTTCGGCACCGCGCCGCGACACCGGCCGCATCGTTCTGCCGCCCGCCTCCTTTCTGCACGAGAAGGAGAAGGTGGCAAAGCGCTGGCCGGCGGCGGTGGATTTCATCGCCAAGAACAGGATCAACGAGTTCTTCGGCTCGGACCATGGCTCGGTCGGCATCGTCATGCAGGGCGGCATGTACAATTCCGTCATCCGCGCCCTGCAGCGGCTCGGCCTTGCCGACACCTATGGCGAGACGGACGTGCCGCTCTATGTGCTCAACGCCGTCTATCCGCTGATCGACGATGAGTTCCTGTCCTTCTGCGAGGGCAAGCAGGCCGTGCTGGTCGTCGAGGAAGGCCAGCCCAACTACATCGAACAGGCCTTTGCCGCGATGCTGCACAAGGCCGGGCGCGGCACAAGGCTGGTCGGCAAGGAATATCTGCCGATGGCCGGCGAGTATACCGGCCAGGTCATGCTCGACGGCATCGGTGCCTTCCTGCGCGCAGAGGCGCCGCATCTGCTGCCGGGCGAAGTACGTGCGCCCAACAAGGTCGGCGAGGGCGTCGACACCGCTGATCTGATCAACGTCGTGCCCGGCCGCCCGCCGGGCTTCTGCATCGGCTGCCCGGAGCGACCGATCTTTGCCGCCACCAAGCTGGTCGAACAGGAACTCGGCAAACACCACATCGCGTCCGACATCGGCTGCCATCTGTTTTCGATCATGCCGCCCTTCGAACTCGGCGCCACAACCATGGGCTATGGGTTGGGGCCGGCCTCGGCCTCGGCCTTCAATTCGCCCGATGCCAGGCGCCGCTCCATCTCTTTCGTCGGCGATGGCGGCTTCTGGCACAACGGATTGACCTCCTCGATCGGTAATGCGGTCTTCAACAAGAACGATGGCGTCATTGTCATCGTCGACAATTTCTATTCGGCCGCGACCGGTGGGCAGGACATTCTCTCATCGCGCGCCGGCAACAAGACCAAATCGACCAAGCATCCCATCACTGAGGCGGTGAAGGGCATGGGCGTCAAATGGCTGCGCCATGTCGACCACACCTATGATGTCGGCAAGATGCAGGACACGCTGCGTGAGGCGCTGACCACCGACGAGAAGGGACCGAAGGTCATCGTCGCTTCGTCCGAATGTATGCTCAACCGCCAGCGCCGCGAAAAGCCGCTGGTCGACAAGGCGATCAAGGGCGGCGAGCGCGTGGTGAAGCCGAAGTTCGGCGTCGACGAGGACATCTGCACCGGCGACCATGCCTGCATGCGGCTGTCCGGCTGCCCGTCGCTGTCGGTGAAGTCGCTCGACGATCCGCTGCGCGACGATCCCGTCGCGAGCATCGATCAGAACTGCGTCGGCTGCGGCAATTGCGGCGAGGTCGCCGATGCGGCGGTGCTGTGCCCGTCCTTCTACCGCGCCGATGTCGTGCACAATCCGAGCCGCTGGGACCGTTTCCTGGAAAGCGCGCGCCGCGCGGTGATCAGCCTCTTGCAGCGCCGTCGCGAAAGCCGGCGCCTGACCTTTGCCGATGCTTGACGCTGTCCCGCCATTTCGCGCCAAGGCCGGTGCTCAGGACAGCGAGCGCGTCATCAAACTCGCGGTGCTGGCGGTTGGCGGCCAGGGCGGCGGCGTGCTTGCCGACTGGATCACCGACGTTGCCGAACGCAATGGTTATGTCGCGCAATCGACTTCGGTCGCCGGCGTTGCCCAGCGCACCGGCGCCACGATCTATTATATCGAAATGGCGCGCGACACTGGCCGGCTGCCGGTGTTCGCGCTGTCGCCTTCGCAGGGCGATGTCGACATTCTGATCGCCGCCGAACTGATGGAAGCCGGCCGCGCCATCATCAGGGGCTTCGTCACGCCCGAGCGCACGACACTAATCGCTTCGTCGCACCGCATCGCCGCCGTGTCGGAAAAGATCGAACCGGGTGACGGCCGGGCCTCGTCGTCCAAGGTGCACGCGACCGCCGAGGCCGCGTCCAAGCGCTTCATCGTTTTCGATATGGAAAAGATCGCCGCCGACAACGGTTCGATGATCTCCGCCAGCCTGCTTGGCGCGCTGGCCGGATCCGACGCGCTGCCGTTCACGCGCGAAAGCTACGAACAGGCGGTCGGTGCTGGTGGTCGCGGCGTCAAGGCCAGCCTTGCGGCCTTCGCCGCCGCTTATGATCGTGCGCGCGGCACGGCCGTGCCGGCGCCAAAGGTGGCCGAGTCGGCGATCGTTGAATCCACTCTCGGAGCGGGGCGCGTGAGTGGCCCGCAAAACCTGCTGCAGGGCTGGCAGGCGCTCGCTGCCCGCATCGACATGATGCCCATGGCGGTGCGCGACATGGCGTTGCGCGGTCTGCGAAAGGTCGTCGATTATCAGGACATCGCCTATGGGCGCGACTATCTCGACCGGCTCGACAAGGCCGTCGCGCTGGATGACGCCGGCCATGCCCATGCGCTGTCCATCGCCGCCGCCAAGCATCTGGCCAATGCAATGTGCTATGATGACATGATCCGTGTCGCGGATCTGAAAACGCGCTCGACGCGGGACAGGCGTGTGCGCAAGGAGGTCGGCGTCAAGGATGGCTCGATCCTGCAGGTGACCGAATATTTCCATCCGCGTATCGAGGAGTTCTGCGGTACTTTGCCGGCAACATTGGGCAGCTACATCGAGAACCGGCCGAAACTTGCCGCCTTTCTCGACCGCCGCATCAATCATGGCCGGCGCATCCGCACCGACAGTTTTGCCGGTTTTGCCGCTCTCTGGTTCATCGGCGGCCTGCGTCGCTGGCGCCGCGGCCTGCTGCGCCACAAGGTCGAGACCGCGCATCTTGACCAATGGTACACGCTCGCGCTTGGTTACGTGCCCTCTGATTACGCCCTTGCCCTCGAAATCCTCAACTGCCGCCGGCTGATCAAGGGCTACAGCGACACCCATGTCCGCGCCCAGTCGAAATTCGACCGCGTGCTGTCGGCGCTTGACATGCTCAAGGACCGTGAAGATGCCGCCGACTGGATCCGCCGCCTGCGCGAGGCGGCATTGAAAGACGAGAAGGGCGACATGCTCGACGGTGCGCTGAAGACGGTGGCGACCTTGGATCAAAATCCCGTCGATTGAGGCGTGCCAATAGGCGCCGCACCGATGTCACCGGGCTGCTCCTCTGGCGTGCATAGCGCGTGCGAGGCTAATCGTTGGCGATGCACATTCCTTTCGAGACAGGGTTCCGTAGTCCGACCTTCTTCCTTCATTGGCAATGAACGTCGTTCATTTTTCTCTTGAACGTTGTTCATGATGTGATAGGGTCCTATCGTGAACAGCGTTCAGGAGGGTCGAAAAATGCCGAAACAGCTTGGCATGTGTACCGCACAACCCGTCTCTTCCGTGGGTTCAAACACCGGCTGCCGGAGCCAAGCGTGGGCATGAACCGCGGTAAGGAAGTTTAACCAGCTTACCGATATCGCTGGGATTGAAACAGCGCCTGCAACCCGCAGGGCCTGTCGGCGCACAGCCGTAGGGTTCCGCCAAATGGAAACCGCCATGAACACTCATCTCATGTTGTCGCGGCGCTTTGCGCCTCTGTTCTGGACGCAGTTCCTGTCCGCGCTCAATGACAATTTCCTCAAGAACACACTGGTTTTTCTGATCCTCTTCACCTTGGCCGCCGACCAGGCGGCCTCGCTGGTCACGCTTGCTGGAGCCGTGTTCATGGCTCCTTTCCTGCTCCTGTCAGCCCTGGGCGGCGAGATCGCTGACCGGTTCGACAAGGCCCTGATCGCCCGCCGGCTGAAATTCGCGGAGATCGCCGCCGCTGCAGTCGCAGTCATCGGGATCGCGCTGTCGTCGATCCCGGTGCTGATGACGGCGTTGCTCATGTTCGGCATCATCTCGGCGCTGTTCGGACCGATCAAGTACGGCATCCTGCCGGATCATCTCGAGCGCAAGGAATTGCCGCGCGCCAATGCCTGGATCGAGTCGGCGACCTTCGCCGCCATCCTGGGCGGCACCATCGCCGGCGGCGTCGTCTCGGCCGATGGCATCGGCGTCTGGGTCTTCGGGCCGATCATGATGATCCTGTCAGTCGGCTGCTGGTTCGTCAGCCGCTACATTCCTTCGACGGGTTCGGCTGCTCCCAGCCTTGTCATCGACAGGAACATCCTTCGTTCGACCTGGCGTCAGGTCAGCGAATTGCGCACCGAAACACGCATCTGGCGCGCCGGCCTGATGACCTCCTGGTTCTGGCTGATCGGAGCCATTATCCTTTCGATCCTGCCGACGCTGGTCAAGGATTCGCTCGGCGGCGGAGAGATCGCCGTCACCGCCTACCTCGCTGTGTTCGCCGTCTCGATCGCTATCGGTTCGGCCATTGCCGCATGGATGTCGCAGGGACGTGTCGTGCTCTTGCCGGCCCCGGTCGGCACGGCGCTGCTTGCGCTGTTCGGCCTGCACCTCGCCTGGACAATCTGGAGCATGCAGCCGTCGCCGAGCGCCGAGACCCTTGCCATGTTCTTCGCCGGGCCGAACACCATCCGTGTCGCGATCGACCTCGCCGGCATGGCCATCTCGGCCGCCTTTCTCGTGGTGCCGACCTTCGCCGCCGTGCAGGCATGGTCGCCCGAGGCGCGCCGTGCCCGTGTCGTCGCCGCGGTCAGCATCGTCAATGCCGGCTTCATGACCGTGGGTGGCATACTCGTTGCCGCGATCCAGGCAGCGGGCGTTTCCGTCGGAAGCATCCTGTTCGGCCTCGTCGCGGCCAATGTGGTCGCTGCCTGGCTGATGCTGAGATACCTGCCGACGAATCCGTTCCGCGACTTCGTCTCCATCCTCTTCCGCGCCTTCCACCGCCTGGAAGTCGAGGGGATCGAAAACCTCAAGGCTGCCGGCAAGGCACCCATCCTGGCGCTCAACCATGTCAGCTTCCTCGATGGCCCGCTGGCGTTGACGCTGACGGATGAAGAACCGGTCTTCGCCATCGACTACACCATCGCGCAGGCCTGGTGGATGAAGCCTTTCCTGAAACTGACCCGCGCGCTGCCGCTCAATCCGGCCAAGCCAATGTCGACGCGCACGCTGATCAAGATCGTGCAGAACGGTGATCCGCTGGTCATTTTCCCCGAAGGCCGCATCACCGTCACCGGCGGCCTGATGAAGGTCTATGACGGCGCCGCCATGGTGGCCGATAAGACCGGCTCGACGGTGGTGCCGATCCGCATCGACGGGCTGGAGAAAAGCCCGTTCTCGCGCCTGACCTCTCAGCATGTGCGCCGCCGCCTGTTCCCGAAGGTCAAAGTGACCATACTGAAGCCGGTCAAGCTTGAAGTGCCGCAGGAACTGAAAGGCCGCCAGCGCCGCGCAGCGGCGGGTGCAGCACTCTATCAGGTCATGTCGGATCTCGTCTTCCGCACCCAGAATATCGACAAGACCGTGCTGGAAAAGATCATCGAGACCGCGAACGAACGCGGCATGAAACGGCTCGCCGTTCAGGATCCCGTCACCGGTTCGCTGAGCTACGGCAAGCTACTCACCGCGGCCGCCGTCCTCGGTGAGAAGTTCAAGAACCTCTATGCCGGCCAGCGGGCGCTCGGCATCATGCTGCCCAACGCCAACGGCTCTTGCGCCACACTGCTTGGCGTGATGTCGGCGGGCAAGGTGGCGGCGATGATCAACTTCACCGCCGGTGCGGCCAACATCCTGTCGGCCTGCAAGGCGGCCGAGGTGCGCACCGTGCTTACCTCGCGGGCCTTCGTGGAACAGGCCAAGCTTGGCGCCGTGGTCGAGGAGATGGGCCGGTCGGTCGACATTGTCTGGCTGGATGATCTGCGCGCCACCATCGGCCTCAAGGACAAACTGCTCGGCCTGTTGCGCAAGAGCACGCCCAGGGTTGCCCGCAAGGCCGCCGACCCTGCGGTGATCCTGTTCACCTCCGGGTCGGAAGGCACGCCAAAGGGCGTGGTGCTCACCCACCGCAACATCCTGGCCAATGCCGCGCAGGCCGCCTCCCGCATCGACTTCCACTCGGGCGACAAGGTGTTCAACGTGCTGCCGATCTTCCATTCCTTCGGCATGACGGCCGGCACCGTGCTGCCGCTGATCTCGGGCGTACCGGTCTATTTCTACCCGTCGCCGCTGCACTACCGCATCGTGCCGGAACTGATCTACGCATCGAACGCGACGATCATCTTCGGCACCGATACGTTTCTCAGCGGCTATGCCCGCACCGCGCACCCGTACGATTTCCGTTCGATACGCTATTGCTTTGCCGGCGCGGAGCCCGTCAAGGCCGCGACGCGCATGACCTATATGGAAAAGTTCGGCGTGCGTATCCTCGAAGGCTATGGCGTCACCGAGACCGCGCCGGTGATCTCCATCAACACACCGATGTACAACCGCTCCGGCACTGTCGGCAAAATCATGCCCGGAATGGAGTATCGTCTCGATCCGGTGCCTCGTGACGACAATGGCGGGCGGCTCTATATACGTGGGCCAAACGTCATGGCGGGCTATCTGCGCGCCGAGAAGCCGGGCGTGCTCGAACCTCTCCCGGACGGCTGGCATGACACCGGTGACGTCGTCTCCATCGACGAGGCGGGATTTATCACCATTCGCGGCCGCGCCAAGCGTTTCGCCAAGATCGGCGGCGAGATGATCTCGCTCGCAGCGGTCGAGGCGCTGGCCGGCGAACTGTGGAAGGGCTTGCTCTCGGCAGTCGCTTCCGTGCCGGATGCGCGCAAGGGTGAGAAGCTCATTCTCATCACCGAGGCTCCCGGCGCCACGCGCGCCGAGTTCCTGAACTTCGCCAAGACGAACGGCGCCATGGACTTGATGGTGCCCGCCGAAGTGCGCGTCGTCCAGAAAGTGCCGGTGCTCGGCTCCGGCAAGCTCGACTTCGCCGGCGTGACCAGACTGGTGCGTGGCGAGGATGAGCCTTCCGCCAAGGTCGAGGCCGCCTGATCACGGGTGACGGCGAGACGGCGCCGCGCTGAAAATCGCGGCGTCGTGAGCGTTTCAGACAACCAGGTTCGTCATCGGCTTCACTGCCGCCGACTCCGGAAACACCTTGTCGCCAAGCACGGCGGCGGAAAGACCGAACTGGTCGGCGAGCAGGCCCTTCAGCACGGCTCTGACATCGCTGGTCGGCGCGAGATCGCGTTGCTCACGGAGCTGAGCCGGCTTCAATCCCGGCCAGTCTGCGATGACGCGGTCGCCCTTGATCGCGCCGCCGGCGAGCAGCACCACCGTGCCGGTGCCGTGATCGGTGCCGACCGTGCCGTTGATCCGCGCCGTGCGCCCGAACTCGGTGATGGCGACGATCGCAGTGTCCTTCCAGCGCTCGCCAAGCCCCTTCTCGAATTCCTCGAAGGCACCGTCGAGACCACCGAGCAAAGTGGCAAGCCGGCCGGTCGCGCCGCCCTCATTGACATGGGTGTCCCAGCCGTCGAAGGCGAGGGCGGCAACCCGCGGCCCATCATCGGCCGCGATCAGCTTGGCGGCGCCTTGCGCGGCCTGCCGCATGCCGGCGGCGCTGTCGAGGCCCCCCTTCGGCTTGATTGCTTTGGCGACCATCTGGTCGTCGAGCGCCATGCGGTCGGCATCGAGGCCTTTTTGCAAGGCCACCGCCAGCACCGGGTCGCGATGCTGGTAGAGATCGAGAACCCGCGCCGCGAGGTCGCCGGCTGGCGGCGGCAGGGATTGCGGCGCCCAGCCGAGCACCGGTGCCGCGCCGCGGATCACCAGCGGTGTCGAAGGCCCGACGGCCAATCCGCCAAGCGTCGCGACGCGGTCGCCGGCCGGCAGGCTCTCGAGCGCCCGGTTGAGCCATCCGGTGGCGACATGGCCCGGGCCGGCATAGCCGCTCTCCAGCACATCCTGCCCGTCGAAATGCGAGCGTTCGCGGTAGCCTGTCGCGGCTGCATGCACCACCGCCGCTTGTCTTGCCTTGAACAGCCGCGCGAATACCGGCATCGCCGGATTGACCGCGAAGAAACCATCGAGCGGCAGCGCCGCGTGCGGGCCGGTGAGCGACAGCGCGATATCGCCATGCAGGCCGGCATAGTCCGGATCCCCGACCGGACCGACAGCCGACAGGCCATCGAGCGCGCCGCGCAACACGATAACGATCAGGCGCGGGTCGCGATTGTCGGCGGCACGGGCGAAGCGGGGCAGATAGGCCCAGGCAAACAGCGCGCCGCCGGTCATCAGCACGGCGCGGCGGGAAGGACGAGGGGTTTCACACAGCAGGCTCATGACCTTGTCTCCGTGGGAGTTGTCCGCGCTGGCGCTATCGTCTCTGGAATTCGGGCGCAATCAGCAGCAGCGCCAGGCCTTGCTGCTTGGACTCGGCGCGTGCGACCGCCTGCCGCGTCTCCAGCGAGGCGGAGGGACCGATGACGGCGTCGAGCATGTCGTTGGGATTGCCGATGTCCTTGACCTGGCGGGCCGCCTGCCAGGCGATGTCGAGGCGGATCTTCATGCCTTCGGCAGAGGCCCAACTGTCAGCCTGGTCGGAAAAGCCGTTCGGCCCCGGTGGCTGCCAGAGCGGCTCGCCCAGCGCGCTGAGCCAGTTGAGCGACTGGCCGGGATCGTTCGCCGGGCCGGGTCCGGCGGCCCGGCGGATGGCGACGATGTAGTCGAAGGGCGAGCGCATCTTGGTCAATGGCGTCGACCAGGCCTCAGGCATGTCGATGAGCGCCGCCGCCAACGCCCTGAGATTGCCATCGCTCCTGGTGAACAGCTTGGCGAGACGCGTCACCACCGCCGGTGGCGGTTCGTCCGCTATGAAGTGTCGGGCGAGCTTGGTGGCGATGTGTTGCGCCGTCGCCGGATGGCGGGCGATATCGTTGAGCGCGGCCTCGGCCTGGCCCATGCCGCCAGCCGGATAGGTCTTGCCCAGCAGCACCGCGTCACCAGGCTCATGCGCATTGGCGTTGAAGACCGAACTGCCGGGCTCGCCCAGCCGTCCTTCCCGTCCGGCCATCATCCAGCCGGTCAGGATACGGGCGAAGCTGGTGACATCGGCTTGGCTGTAGCCGCTGCCGACGCCCAGCGTGTGCAGTTCCAGGATCTCGCGGGCGAGGTTCTCGTTGAGGCCGCGCTGGCGGTTCCTGCCGGCGCGGGAGTCCGGGCCGATCGATTGCTGGTTGTCGAGATAGAACAGCATCGCCGGATGCCGCTCGACCGCCATCAGCATGTCGGCGAAGCGGCCGAGTACGAAGGGACGGATCGCTTCCCGCTCGAAGGCACCGGCGCTGGCCCGCACGATCGGCCCCTTCGCCGCCGAGACACAGAAATGATTCGACCAGAAATAGACGAGACGCTCGACGAAGCCGGCCTCGGCCCGAAAGGCTTTGTCGAAGCGCGCTTGTGCTTCGGCCCGGAAGAGCCTGGCCTCGACCGGTGGAACGGCTGGCTTCGCGGGGGCGGTCGGCGACGGCATGGGCTGGGCAGGCGCAGCCTGGGTCGGCGCGGACTGGGCCGGCTTGGGCTGGACTGGCTTGGACCGAGCCGGTGTGGCTTGGGCGGGCATCTCCTGCACGCTCGCTGTTGCCATCGCCGGCTGCGCTGCGGCCATGCGTTCACGTTCGAGCTTGCGCTGGACATTTGCCGCCATGCTGGCCTGGATAGCCGGCGTGCTGCCCAGCAGGCTTGCATAGGCCGGGTCGTCCAGCGAGATCATGGCGATGTCGGGCTGCCGCAGTTCCGCCTTCAGGTAACCGCGCGGGTCGCCGGCAATCCTGTCGCGGTCGCCGGGCTTTGCCCCGAGCCCGAAACGGTTGGAAGCGACAAGGGCCGGATCTGGCTGGGAATTGGAGGCCGGGATAGCCAAGTCAACTCTCCATTGCTTGGGCTTTCCGCGCGAGGCGCCTGAAGCCCGTTCGAGCCGTTTCGTACCTGCTCAATCAAGGTGTGGGGCCGGCGCGGAAGCCGGCCTCGGAAGCGCCTACCAGCGATGCCAGCGATGCCAGCGGTGGTGCGGATGCCAGGCGTGGAAGCCCGGGCCGTTCCAGTAATAATAGCGCGGATAGACCCCCACGCGATAAGGAACGCAGCGCCCCCAGCGGTTGGGATGCCAGCCGGGGCCGCAGCCCCAGGCCACGTGCTCGACCAGCGCGGGGGCGGCTGGCTGCGCAAGCGACACCATGGGCATCGCCGAAGATGCCGCGGCCGTGGCAACCGTGCCGGTTACGGCAAGAGCGGCGGTAATGGCGTATTTTGTCAGATGAAACATGTCCGTGCTCCGAATATTTCAGAGGTTGAAGACCTGCTCGCACGCAGCGGTCCGGCAGATCCTGCCCTTCTCCCGGTTAAACGCTGCCGCCGGCAGTTTCCGTCGGTCGTCACGGCGATTTTTTTGGCGTGGCGGGTGGTTGCTGGCCCGCGCGCCTTGTGAGCCCTTCCGCCAACACGGCGCGATCCTCGGCCGAACCCGCCGCCGCGAACTCGATGATGCGCTGCTCCAGCCGCGCGCGTATGGTGACGTCGGCATTGCGGGCCCGCTCCAGGGCTGCCGTCAGGGCCGCCTTGTCAAGGACGGGCTGCCGCAGCAGGTCCGCCGCCTCCCGCCGGGCCTGCTGGCCAGCGAGGATAATATCGCGGGATTCGCGGCGGACCTCCCGCAGCGCCTTGCGGAACTGCGTGCGCTGCTGGTCGGGAAGCCGGCCGCCCGCCGCTTCCAGCGAATAGCCCTGGCCCTGCTTGCCGCTTCTTATCCAGACGGCGCCGCCGGCGAGCGCGCCGGCCAGGAACACATTCAGCACCACCGACGCGATGAGGAGGTTTCGGCCTGTGCTCATAGATCCTCCTCGATCGTGTCGCTGTCGGGCCCGGCGTCGCCGAAGGCCGTCGCATTGGCATCGAGCACATAGTGGTCGGGCTGAGCCTCGGGCGTGACGACGGTCACCAGGGCCAATCCGGCCACGGCGCCGGCCAGGCCGATGCCGGCAAGTCCCAATCCCAACCACCAGAACCGCTGACGCCGCCGCTGGACGAGGTGCCGGTCGGCGACGCGTAGGATGCTGCCGTGCAGCGCCTTGCCGGGGGGCTGGACGCTGTAGCTGTCGAGCAGGGTGTCGAGCGTGCCGGCATGTCGCGAAATGGCTTGGCCTGCCTCGCTTGGAGCAAAGGCCGCGGCGGCTTCGCGCTCCGCTTCCGGCCAGCGACGCAAATCGCCGCCATAGGCTTCGGCGAGCGCCGCGAAACGCTCTGCATCCATTGCCGGGCCGTCTTCGATGTCTTTAGTCATTTGCTTTCCCCTTGCCCTTTTGCGCCGCGTGCCCACGCGGGTTGGAAACGACAGCGACCGGCCCCCCACCGGACGCCCGCAAAGCGCGATGAATGTTCGGCATCCATGGTCGCGCCTTTGTCAGTCATGGACGCTATCCCTGGCCAGAATCGCCTGCAGGGCCCGCCGGCCGCGCGAAAGCAGGCTCTCCAGGGCGTCGACGCTGATCTCCAGGGTCGCGGCCGCCTCGATATTGGACATCTCTTGATAGTAGACCAGGATGATCGCTTCGCGCTGGCGTGGCGCGATCGCCTGCAAGGCGCGCTCGACCCGATGCGTCTCTTCCCGGGAATCGGGAAGCGGGGCCGGGTCGACCACATCCGGCAAATCGTTGGTCACCCATTCGCGGCGCCGGCGCAGCCGGTCGTAGCAAAGGTTGAGCGTCACCCGATGGATCCAGGTGTCGAAGCGTGCGTTGCCGCGCCGCCAGCTCGAGGCATGACGCCAGATCCGCACGAAGGTTTCCTGGGCGACATCCTCGGCCTCCGCCGCGTCGCCCAGCATGCGGACGGCTAGCGAAAGGATGCGCGGCAGCTTGCGCGCGACAAGCGTCCGCACCGCCGCGGGATCGCCAGCCCCGACCCGACGGACCAACTCCTCGTCCGGATCGGCGCTCATCTGCTGGCGCACTCCCGAGGTTCATCACGCGTCATGGCCTCTTGGTCATTGCTCCGCCTTGGGAGCGGATTTGTGGCCTGGCATCTCGTCGGCCGCGAGAACCCCGTCGCCATTCTTGTCCAGCTTGGCGAAGCGCTTGGCGAAGAACGCGTCGAGTTCGGCGCGATCGATGAAGCCGTCATGGTTGGAATCGATGCGGGCGAAGGATTTGGCTGGATCGCCCTTGGCGTTGCGCTTGGCCTGGAAAGCCTCCCACTCCAGCAGGCTGATCTTGCCGTCGCCATCCGTGTCGGCGGCCATGATCGCCGTCTCCCGCCGTCTCTGGAACTTGGCCAGCGTAAGATCGGACTTGGCCTTGGGCGCGGCAGCCGGCGGTGTGGCAGGAGCAGGAGCAGGAGGCTGCGTCTGGGCAAAAGCTGCCACGGTCGACAGGCTCAAGGCAGCGGCAAGGATCGAACGGCGTATCATGCTCTGGCGTCTCCGGTTGGGGCGTCGGCCACGGCCCGTGCCATGGTCACGCTTCAACCGTTAAACGCCGCGGCGGGAGAAATCCGTCGGTCGCCGTGCCGCCTGTTCCGATTTGTCGACGGTGGTGCTCGTCCTTGGAGCGGTCGCCGTAACACGGCGCCTGGCGTGATCTGAATCCACGCTAGGCAGGCCACTATCGTTGGCGGTCGGGCTGGGATTATGTGGATTGGTCGGCGGCCACCAGCTGGTCCGATTTGAAGCCCGCATGTTGCGGGGTCCAGACATCGCCCTCGCGGTTGAACCAATGGCACATATACGTGCCGGAAGCCGCGCCGTCGCTGACCGTCATCTTCGGACCTCCCGACTTCAGCCTGACGACGTCTCCGGTCTTGAAACTGTTGGGCATTTTGGGCCTCCATGCTGACGCCGGGAGTTTCACATCAAACATGAGTCTCGACAATGGCGATATGCGTGGCGGGCGCCGCGATCCTTCGCACCCCCGCTAGCAGGCCCTTCGTCATTGTCGTCGTATCGCGCTCAGTTGAGTTCTTGGGCGAGTCCGATGAGAAGCCCTTCGGGCCCGCGGATGTAGCAGAGCCGATAGACGTCCTTGTACTGGACGACTTCGCCTACGAGCTGCGCGCCGCGATTGCGGAGCCTTTCAAGCGTGTCGTCGATGTCGTCCACGGCGAACATGACGCGGAGGTAGCCGAGAGCGTTGACAGGGGCGTTACGATGATCCGCGACGGCAGGCGGCGTGAGGAAGCGGGATAGCTCGAGCCGGCCATGGCCGTCTGGCGTGCGCATCATGGCAACCTCGACGTGCTGATCGCCCAATCCGGTGACACGTCCGGACCATTCTCCTTCGATCGTGGCCCGCCCTTCGAGCTCAAGGCCGAGCTCGAGAAAGAAATCAATCGTCTCTCCGAGGTCATCGACGACGATACCTATGTTGTCCATCCGTTTGAGCGCCATGGGTTCAATCTACAAGGCGTCGTCTGGACCGTAAACTCATAAAAATGCTTGCCAAGGTAAGCAAGTGGTGAATCAAGGCTCCGGCAGGGAGCCTTGTGATGCGTCGCCGGTTTGAGCCGACGGATTTTGAGTGGTCGCTAATCGAGCCAATGCTGCCGCAAAGGAGCCGGGCATATATTCGTGGCTCTACGCTGCTCGATGGCTTTGCACTCCTCGGCGGACAGGTCCGTCCGGTCCAGTTCGCGAGTGTCGTCGTTGATGAGGTTGGAAAACTCGGTCTCTTGGGCAGAAGGCGCAGGCTGGAGTCTTTTCCGTTGCGTACAAATCCGGCGAGGCGATCAGCCAAGGTGTTGAGTTTTGGTGCCGCTTAGGTGACTCGAACACCTGACCCCATCATTACGAATGATGTGCTCTACCAACTGAGCTAAAGCGGCCCGGGAGGCCAAGGCCTCCAAGATGGGCTGGGTGATAGACTCAACCGGCTGCGAATTCAAGATGCGACTTGGCAATTCTGCACGGGCTTCCGTCAAGATCGAAAGCCGGCCTCGGATCGGTCTTGCGGCAGGGTTCGCCCGTCCTTGCGCGTGAAAATCGCAGACAGGGTCCGATTTTGTTTGCCGGAACATCGCCAAGATGGACTTTGGACACGCTGTCGAGGCAGAATGCGGCCGTCCGCCCGTTGATTGATTGGTCGCCTGCGGCTAACCATCACGCAGGGTTGGACAATTTGCAGAGGGATCTCGCTTGGACGCGATCGAAAAAGCGATCCGGAACGCCTTGGAAAAGGGCAATGCCGAGGACCGCGCGTTTCGCGAGAGGGTCTACCGGTCGGCCTTTGCCGCGCTCGACCGCGCGCTCCAGGCCAATCCCGGCGTGACAGTGGAAGTCGCCATCAAGCGCCGCAAGGCGATCCAGGCGAAGATCACCGAAATCGAATCCGAATTCCTGCCGGCGGTGCCGGACGTCGCCCCGCAGATCGACGCACCGGTGGCCGGGCCCACGGCCGGCGTAGCGCCGGCGGTCGAGACGGGACAGGAGGCGCCATCGCCCGCCTTTACCGTGGACGGGCCTGTACACCCGGCATCCGACGCGGCGCGCTCGCGCGTGCTGCCGGTCGTTCCCGACATCATGCCGGACGCTATCGACATCGCAGCCCCCGCCGCGCCGGGAGCAGCGACCGAAGTGGCGCCGGACCGCGATGAACGGCGCATTCGCGGACGACGCCTGCCGCTGACCGCGATCTTCTTCACGGTGACCCTGCTAGCAGCAATCGGCATCGGCCTGTTTTTCGCCATGCAGACCGGCGTATTCAAGACGGCGGCGCAGCTCAATACAGCGCCGCCGGAGGCGCCGCCGACCGTCGAGGGCGACGATTTCACGCCGGCCGACGGCGCCAACGCGCCGGCAAAGCCGGGCGCGCCGGACCAGTCGCGTGACTGGATCAATGTGTTCTCGCCGAACGACCCGACACATGTGGCCGCTCCCTCGGACGCCAAGGCAGAGGTGATGAAGGACGACACCGGCTCGTTCCTGCGTATCCAGTCCGGCGCCTCTGGTTCGGCGATCGTCTTCGACGTCGGACAGGGCGTGCTGGAGAAGCTCGCCGGCAAGCACGCGGTCTTCGACATCGTCGCCCGTGCCGAGGACGGCAAGGACACGCAGATCTCCGTCGATTGCAATTTCGGCGAGCTCGGCGACTGCGGCCGCAAGCGCTACGCGGTCGGCCAGCAGCGCAACGAATATTTGTTCGACGTGCAGTTCCCCAACAAGCATCCGGGCTCGGCCGGAACCATCGCCGTCAATTCCGATTTCGACAAACAAGGCAAGGCGGTCAACATCTACGAGATCCGCGTCTCGGTCGAGCCGTAGTTGCGAGCAGTCAGAGCGGTTCAGCGTTCGATAGAATCGTTGACTCGCTCTAACTCGTTGCCTTGGGTCATTCCGGGCGGAAAGCGGCTGCACACTGGAATTGCCCTAGCGGTCCAGCAGCGCCTGCAGCGTCTCGATGCGGTCGGCCTCGTTGGCCGGCTTGTCCCAGCGCAGCCGTGAGATGCGGGGAAAGCGCATGGCGACGCCGGATTTGTGCCGGGTCGAGCGGTTGAGCCCCTCGAAGGCGACTTCCAACACCAGGCCGTTGTCGCGGTCGGCCCGCACCGAGCGCACCGGCCCGAAACGTTCGACCGTGTTGTCCCGGACATATTTGTCGATCTGCTTCAGTTCCTCATCGGTGAAGCCGAAATAGGCCTTGCCGACTGGCACCAGTTCCTCCTCGCCCTCGGTTCCCGACCAGACGCCGAACGTGTAATCCGAGTAGAAGCTCGACCGCTTGCCGTGCCCGCGCTGGGCATACATCAGCACGGCGTCCACCGTGTGCGGATCGCGCTTCCATTTGAACCACGGGCCTTTGGGCCTCCCGGCGACATAGGGCGAATCCCAGCGCTTCAGCATCACGCCCTCGATGATCGGATGCGGCGGCAAACGGCGCAGGTCTTCAAGCGCCTGCCAATCCGTGAACGCCACGAAGGGCGACAGGTCGAAACGGCTCGGGTCGAGTGTCTTGACGAAGGCTTCGAGGCGGCCGCGCCGTTCGCGGAAGGGCAGTGCGCGCAAATCCTCGGCGCCGATCTGCAGCAAGTCGTAGCAGCGCATGAAGGCCGGATATTGCTGCTGCATCTTCGGCGTCACCGTCTTGCGGTTCAGCCGCTGCTGCAGGTCCGAAAAGGTTCCTGTCGCCTGTCGCGGGTCGCCGACCAGCAATTCGCCATCGAGCGCCGCGGAAAAATGCATGGCGTCGGCAAGATCGGGAAAAGCGCCGGAGACATCGTCGCCCGTCCGCGAATAAAGCCGGCGGATGCCCCCTTCCGCTACCGCCTGCACACGGATGCCGTCCCATTTCCATTCGGCCGCATAATCCACGGGGTCGAGCTTTTCGAGATCGCCGTCGCCGACCGGGTTCGACAGCATAACCGGGCGGAACAGCGCCATCGCCGTGTTCCGAGGCTTGTCGGCCTTGCCTTCCAGCCAGGCGAACAGCGCGGTGTAGGGCGGCGACAGGCCGTGCCAGAGCTCCTCGATCTCGGCGACATCGACCTCGCCGAGATCCGCCAGCGCCCGTTTGGCGAGCCGCGCCGAGACGCCGATGCGCAGGCCTCCGGTGACCAGCTTGATGATGGCGAAGCGCGCCGAGATGCCAGCGCTGTCGAGCAGCCCCGCCAGCACCTTCGGTCCGTCGGATCGGCTCGCCGCCTGCAGTTTGGCCACGACCTCGCCAAGCGTCGGCTCGCGGTTCGGGATTTTGCCGGGTGTTTGCGGCCAGACCAGCGACACCGTCTCGGCGAGATCGCCGACATAGTCGTAGGAATAGCCGAACAGCACAGGGTCCATGCGTTCGGTGACCAGCATGCGCAGCATCGCCGGTTTGACCGCCGCGATTTTGAGATCGCCGGTGATCGCGGCCACCGCCAGGCCGCGATCCGGATCCTCGACGCTGCGGAAATAATCGGTGAGCAAAGTGAGCTTGCCGTTGCGCGACGGGGTCAGCACAAGGCGGTCGAGGAGTTCGGCGAAGCGGTTCATGCCGTCAATCGCCCTCGTCCTCATAGCCCACCAGATGCAGCGGCCGGGCGGCGATGCCTTCGAGTTCGCACCAGCGCACCAGCGCTTCCTCGCGGCCATGCGTGACCCAGACCTCCTCGGCGCCAGTCTCCTTGATGGTGGCGGTCAGCTCGTCCCAGTCGGCATGGTCCGATATGATCAGCGGCAGTTCGACGCCGCCTTGCTTGGCGCGCTGGCGGATGCGCATCCAGCCCGACGCGAAGCACGAGATCGGATCGGGGAAGCGCCGCGCCCAGCGGTCGGCGAAGGCCGCTGGCGGCCCGACCACGATGGCGCCGGCGAAGTCTTGCCTGCCGCCTTCCACCGTCGCCGGTTCCAGCGTTCCCAGATCGATGCCCTGGCTCTGGTAATAGTCGCTGAGCCTGGCCAGCGCGCCATGGATGTAGAGCGGCCTGTCGTAGCCGGCATCGCGCAACAGCCGCATCACGCGCTGCGCCTTGCCCAGCGCATAGGCGCCGACCAGGTGCGAGCGTTCGGGAAACTGCGCCGCCGATTTCAAAAGGCGGGCGATCTCTTCGGTATCGGGTGGATGGCGAAACACCGGCAGGCCGAAGGTCGCCTCGGTAATGAACACGTCGCAGCGGATCGGCTCGAACGGCGCGCAGGTCGCATCCTTCTGACGCTTGTAGTCGCCGGAAGCGACGATGCGCGTGCCCTGATGCTCAACGGAGATCTGCGCCGAGCCCAGCACATGGCCGGCCGGATGGAAGCTCACGCTGACACCGCCGAGGACGATCGTCTCGCCGAGGCGCGCCGCTTGGCGGATGCCGGCAAAATCCTCGCCATAGCGCAGGCCCATAATGTCGAGCGTCTGCTGCGTCGCCAGCACCGAGCGGTGGCCCGAGCGCGCATGGTCGGAATGGCCGTGGGTGATCAGCGCCCGGTTCACCGGCCGCACCGGATCGATGAAGAAATCGCCGGGCGGGCAGTAGAGGCCCTCGGGCCGGGGATGAAGCAGGTCGCTGGCGCGCATCGTCCCAAGATAGGATATAATTCCGCCACGGGAAGCCTGTCACCGGAGACTGCTGACTCCTCGGCAAAGGATACGCAATTCGGTTCAGCTTCGACATGTTTTGCTCTACATGGACATGCAGCCGGACGCCTCCGCCGGTGGAACCATCATCATGAAACCGCTTCAGACCTCGTCGGGCGACCTGAACGCCGATCGTCGTGCCGACTATGCCGAGATGCTCTTTGCCTCGGGCGATCACGCGGAGGCGGCCGAGCTGCTGCTTGGTGCGCTGGACCTGGCGCCGCGATGGGCCATGGGCTGGTTTCGCCTTGGCGAGATGCAGGAAGCCGCCGGCAGGCCTGACCTCGCGGCGCAGGCCTGGACGACATCGCTGAAACTGGACCCCGCCGATCGCCAGGGCGCGGCCCTCAAATTGCAGTTGATCGGCAGGGGGCCGGTTGCCACCGCGCCGCCCAGTGCCTTCGTCGAAACGC
Organism: Mesorhizobium sp. B2-4-15; assembly: GCF_006658505.1. Taxonomy (GTDB): domain Bacteria; phylum Pseudomonadota; class Alphaproteobacteria; order Rhizobiales; family Rhizobiaceae; genus Mesorhizobium. Next base: position 99,350 of record NZ_VFUZ01000017.1, on the reverse strand, counting down.
TTTTCGATCATTATGCCGAGACATTCGAGGAGATGCTGGTCGGCAAGCTCGACTACCGGCTGCCCGGTGTGCTCGACGCCATCATCCGCCAGACAGAGCCGGGGCGCTTCCGCCTGGCGCTCGACCTCGGCTGCGGCACCGGCCTGATGGGCGAGAGGCTGAGGCCGATTGTCGACCGGCTGGAAGGAGTCGACATCTCCGCCAGCATGTTGAGGAAAGCGCGGGCAAAAGGCGTTTATGACGCGCTGACCAAAGCGGATCTGCAGCGATTTTCCTATCCGGGCGAGAAGGCCGATCTGGTGACATCAGCCGATGTTCTGATCTACATCGGCGCGCTGGAGGGCATCGTGGCGACAGTTGCCAGCCTGCTCGCCGGCGGTGGCCTGTTTGTCTTCTCGGTCGAGAGCCTGGATGGCGGCGATTTCGCTCTGCAACCCTCCCGGCGCTATGCACACTCGGATAGCTACGTCAGGCGCATACTCGAGGCCAATGGATTTTCGATCCTGACACTGAAACCGACAACCATCCGGCAGGATCGCCGCCAGCCCGTCAACGGGCTGGCGGTCGTGGCCCGAAAAGGTCACGCCGCATGATTTGTGGATGGTCGTCATGCGGTGACGCTGCTGCGAAAAAGTCGGATTTGCGTGCGCGACTGATATTTGCGATCTGGTCGCATCAGGGCGGGATATCTGGAGGAGCATATCAGATGCGCTGGAACATGATGGTCTTGGCATCTTGCCTGGCGACGGCCGGCTGCGTGGGCAATTCGATGTCGGAGCGCCAGGACGCCAACATCCAGTCTTCGCTGCAGTATGACAGCGTGCCATGCGATCAACTGCTGGCGCAGCGCAATGGGCTGGCGCAGCAATACCACCTCCCGACGACCGCGAAGCCGACCTTCTCCAATCCCGCCATGGGCTTCGGCCCGTTCACGCCCGACATACGCTCCAAGGCCCAGCGCGACAGCGACAAGGCGTCAGGCGAGATCGATGCCATGAACCGGTCCATCGACCGCCGCGACTGCGGCAAGCCGGACAAGCAGAAGAAGCTCGCGCTGCCTGGCTAACCTGACCAGGCGAGGGTAAAGTCCAGCTAATATCCCGCCTTGCGGTCCACCAGATTGTCCAGCTTTTCGCCGCGCTCGAAGGCGTCCATCTGGCGCAGCATGATCGGCGCCAGATGGACCGGATCGGAGGTCGCCGCGGCGTGCGGCGTGACGAACACTTTCGGATGCTTCCACAGCGGGCTGGTCTTCGGCAGCGGTTCGACCTCGAAGACGTCGAGGCTTGCCTCCTTCAGCGTGCCGTCGTCCAGCGCCCGCACGATGTCGGTGTCCTTCTGCAGGCGGCCGCGTCCGGCATTGATCAGCACCGAGCCGCCGAGGCCGTTGCGTTTCCTCAGTTCCTTCAGCACGCCATAGTTGATTATGCCCTGCGTGTCCGGCGTCAGCGGCAAAAGCACAACCAGTATATCGGTCGCCTTGAGGAACGGGATCAATCCGGCCTCGCCGCAATAGGTCGCGACCCCTTGCATCGGCCGGTCGGTGCGCGACCAGCCATTGACCGCGAAGCCGAGCGACAGAAGCACCGAGGCCGCGGCGCGGCCGAGATTGCCGAGCCCCATAATGCCGACGGAAATGTCCTCGGCCGGCCGTTGCTGCGCCTCGCGCCAGATCTTCTTCGGCTGCTGCGACCGGTAGAGCAGGCCCTGACGATGATGGTCGAGCACCCGCCAGACGACATACTCGGTCATGTATTGGGTGAGGTTGTCGGCGACGACTCTGACGATCGGCACATCGGGCAGGCCGGGGTCGGCGAAGATATGGTCGACGCCGGCGCCGATCGAGAAGATGGCGCGCAGATTGGGCAGCGACGCCAGAATATTCGGCTTCTGCTTCCACACCACCGCATAGGTGATCGATGGATCCTTGGCGCCATCCGGCTCCAGCACCACCTCGCGCTCGGCCGACAACAGGTCGCGCCAGCGCTGCGGATGAAAGCCGGTGACGGCAAGCAGGATGCGGCCTTTTTCCATCGTGGTTCGTCTAGTCCCTTTTATGCCAATCACTCGCTGACGATGCCGGTTGGCGCCGTCTCTATCTTGAAGGCTGCCGAGATGAGCGCCCGAGTATAGTCCGTTTGCGGCTTTCCAAAAATCTGTTCGGAAGGACCGGCTTCGACGATCTGGCCGTTGCGCATGACGATGACGTCGTTGGCCAGCGCCCGGATGACCTTGAGGTCATGGCTGATGAAAAGATAGGCGAGGTCGTGCTTGGCCTGCAGGCTGCGCAAGAGGTCGACGACCTGTGCCTGCACGCTCATGTCGAGCGCCGATGTCGGCTCGTCCAGCATGACGAAACGCGGGTTGAGCACCATGGCGCGGGCGATCGCGACACGCTGGCGCTGGCCGCCGGAAAACTCGTGCGGATAGCGGTTGCGGGTCGCCGGATCGAGGCCGACCTCCTGCAGCACGGCGGCCACCTTGTCGTCGCGCTGGTCCGGTGAAAGCCTCGGTTCGTGGATCTTCAGGCCTTCCTCGATGATCTCGGCGATCGACATGCGCGGGCTGAGCGAGCCGAACGGGTCCTGGAAGACGATCTGCAATTCGCGCCTGAGCGGCCTCATGGCGTTGAAAGTGAGCTGGTTGATGTCGCGCCCGTTGAACTGGATGGTTCCGGTCGAGGAGATCATGCGCGCCAGCGCCAGGCCGAGCGTCGTTTTGCCCGATCCGGATTCGCCGACCACGCCCAGCGTCTGGCCGGCGCGCACGGTGACGTCGATGCCGTCGACCGCCTTCACATGATCGACCGTGCGGCGGAAGAAGCCCTGTTTGATCGGAAACCAGACCTTGATGTCCTTGCCCGTCATCACCGCCTTGGCGCCGGCATTGGCGGCCGGCGGCTTGCCCTTTGGCTCGGCGGCCAGGAGGTGACGCGTATAGGGGTGCTGGGGGTTGGTGAAGATGTCCTTGGTCGGTCCCGTCTCGACGATCTTGCCCTTGGTCATCACGCAGACCCGGTCGGCGATCTTGCGCACGATGCCGAGATCATGGGTGATGAACAGCATCGACATGCCCTTGCGGCTCTTGAGGCCGGCCAGCAGTTCCAGGATCTGCGCCTGGACGGTGACGTCGAGCGCCGTCGTCGGCTCGTCGGCGATCAGGAGTTCCGGTTCGTTGGCCAGCGCCATGGCGATCATGACGCGCTGGCGCTGGCCGCCGGACAATTGGTGCGGATAGGCGTCGAGCCGCTTCTGCGGATCGCGGATGCCGACCTCGTTGAGCAGCGCAAGCGTGCGCGCCTTGGCCGGGCGGTCGGCCATGCCCTGGTGCAGCTTCAGGATCTCGACGATCTGCTGCTCGATCGTATGCAGCGGATTGAGCGAGGTCATCGGCTCCTGGAAGATCATGGTGATCTTGTTGCCGCGCACCTGGCGCAACTGCTTCTCGTTCATCGCCAGCAGGTCGGCGCCCTGGAACAGGATCTTGCCCGAGGGATGGCTGGCGCTGGGATAGGGCAGCAGCTTCAGCACCGACAGCGCCGAGACCGACTTGCCGGAGCCGGATTCGCCGACCAGCGCCACCGTCTCGCCCTCGGCGATATCGAAGGAGATATGGTCGACGGCGACGGACTGGCCGCCGCCCTGCCTGAAGGCGACGCTGAGGTCCTGTACGCTGAGCAGGGGAGCACTCATCCCTCGATTTCCGAGATAGCTTTGTCCAAGGCGGAAATCTCCGGTCGCATGATCGAAATTTCCGCTGTCAATTGAGGAGGAACGAGTCGATCTGGCGCGAGAGAATAGGCATCTTTCAACCTGGTATCGGCAGTCAGGAATTGCGTGCAGCCGAAGTGCATGGCCGCGGCAAGGTGAATCGCATCCGGTAGCCTGAGAGAAACGAATTTCGAACGGAGCTGTGCCGCGTGCCACAGAACCTCGCGAGTTACCGTCCCAACTAAGACAAAGGCGTTGCCAATCGAAATATTGTCATAGAGCTCGACAAGCGACTCGTTGCCTTTTTTCAGAGGATCAACCATCAACTCTGCCAACACGATCTCGCTTGTCGCGAGGAAAGGCTGCTGTCTACCCCCGTTCAATGAAATGAGCTGAAGCAGCTTTTTTGCGAGTGCATCATTGTTTTCAAAAGCGTAGACGAAAATGTTCGTATCGATATAAAGCCGGAAGGCGGCCATCAATCCTCCCATTCATCACGGAGGGCACGAACGCGCGCGACAGCTTCTTCGAGGCTCGTTCCCGGCGCGCTGGCCTGAGCATTTTGCATAAGTTCAAGCAATTGTTCGCGGCTGAGAGGCCTTTTGGCTTCCTCTTCTACAGTAACCGTGACCGAGGCACCCAGGGCTATACCCGATCGCAATTCATCGGGGAGTTTCGATGCCGGATAATGCTCAAGGATGACCTTATTCATAGCGAGGTCCTCTCATGGGGGGCGGCGTGGCTGCCACTTGTGATTCGCCGGTCACTGCCACCAGTCGTTTCGCCAATTGACGCATACGGCCGCTTTTATGCGAATTGCCACACCGAGAATATAACATTCCGAATGCCGGTTTGCCTCTCATTTGAACGTCTTGCGCGGATCGAAGGCATCGCGCGTCGCCTCGCCGACGAAGACCAGCAGCGACAGCATCAGCGAGATGACGACGAAACCGGAAATGCCGAGCCACGGCGCGTTGAGGTTGCGCTGCGCCTGTTTCAGCAGTTCGCCGAGCGAGGCCGAGCCGGGCGGCAGACCGAAGCCGAGATAGTCGAGCGAGGTCAGCGTCGAGATCGAGCCCGAGAGCAGAAAGGGCAGGAAGGTCAATGTCGCCACCATGGCATTGGGCAGCAGATGCCGGAACATGATGGTGCGGTTGGGCACGCCGAGCGCGCGCGCCGCGTTGACATATTCGAAGTTGCGCGCGCGCAGGAACTCGGCCCGCACCACGCCGACCAGCGCCACCCAGGAGAACAAGAGCATCAGGCCGAGCAGGATGAAGAACCCCGGCGGCAGAATGGCGGCGACGATGAGCAGCAGATAGAGCACGGGTATAGCCGACCAGATTTCGATGAAGCGCTGGAACAGCAGATCCGTCCAGCCGCCGAAATAGCCCTGCACGGCACCGGCTCCGACGCCGATCAAGGCCGACCCGGCGGTCAGGACCAGGCCGAACAGCACCGAAATGCGAAAACCGTAGATGACGCGCGCCAACACGTCGCGCGCCTGGTCGTCGGTGCCCAGCCAGTTCCAGTTGCCGACAATGCAGGCAGGATCATCAGCCCCTTTCGGATACTGGTTGCAGCGCGTCTTGGCGTCATACCGCCAGGACGGCTTTGCGGGTGCGGCTTCGGGAATGGCGTTGTTGACGGTCTGGTAGGAGTAGCGGATCGGCGGCCAGATCATCCAGCCATTGGCGTTGATCTCGTCCTGGATCACCGGATCGCGATAGTCGGTGACGGCGTAGAAGCCGCCGAACTTTTCTTCCGGATAGGCCACCAGCACCGGAAACAGGATCTCGCCCTTGTAGGAGGCGACGATCGGTTTGTCGTTGGCGATGAATTCGGCAAACAGCGACAGCACGAACAGGACGAGGAAAATCCACAACGACCAGAAGCCGCGCCGGTTGGCCTTGAAATTCTGCAAGCGGCGCTTGTTGAGCGGCGACAGAAACGGCCGTGGGATCCGCACCGGTACCGCGCCGGCAGTAACGCTTGCCTCCGACATCAGACGTCTCTCCGCTCGAAATCGATGCGCGGATCGACCCAGGTGTAGATGAGGTCGGACAGCAATCCGATGAACAGTCCGAGAAGCGAGAAGATGTAGAGGTTGGCGAACACCACCGGATAATCACGCTCGACCACCGACCTGAAGCCGAGCAGGCCGAGGCCGTCGAGAGAGAAGATGTTCTCGATCAGCAGCGAACCGGTGAAGAAGGCCGAGATGAAGGCGCCCGGAAAGCCGGCGATGACGATCAGCATGGCATTGCGGAACACGTGGCCGTAAAGCACCTGCCTTTCCGACAGGCCCTTGGCGCGCGCGGTCACCACATACTGCTTGCGGATTTCCTCCAGGAACGAGTTCTTGGTCAGCAGCGTCGTCGTGGCGAAGGCCGACAGCACCAGCGCCGTCAGCGGCAGGGTCATGTGCCAGAAATAGTCGACGATCTTGCCCGGCCATGACAACTGGTCCCAATTGTCCGAGACGATGCCGCGCAGCGGGAACCAGTCCCAGAAGGATCCGCCGGCAAACAGCACCATCAACAGGATGCCGAACAGGAAGCCTGGAATGGCGTAGCCGACAATGACGACGCCGCTGGTCCAGACGTCGAACGGGCTGCCGTCCTTGACCGCCTTGCGGATGCCGAGCGGGATTGAGATCAGGTAGGACAGCAGCGTGATCCAAAGTCCGATCGAAATCGAAACGGGCATTTTCTCAAGGATCAGATTGAGCACCGAAATATCGCGGAAATAGCTGTTGCCGAAGTCGAAACGGGCATAGTTCCAGAGCATCATGCCGAAGCGCTCGAGCGGCGGCTTGTCGAAGCCGAATTGCTTTTCCAGCTTCTTAATGAATTCTGGATCGAGTCCCTGGGCGCCGCGATATTTCGAGCCGACGTCGCCGGCGGCGTCGAAATTGGAACCGCCCGTATCGCCGCCACCGCCGCCGAGGCGGTCGCTGCCGCCCTGGTTGGTCAGCTTCGCGATGACCTGTTCGACCGGGCCGCCCGGTGCGAACTGGATGACGGCGAAGGAGATCGCCATGATGCCGAACAGAGTCGGGATCATCAAAAGGATGCGGCGCAGGATATAGGCGCCCATCAGGCTTCCTGCCCTCTTTGGACTGATATCTCAGCCTTTGCCAATTTTTGCCGCCTTGTCTTTATCGACCCACCACAGCGCCTCGACCGGAAAACCGAAATCGGGCTTCTGCTTGGGAAAGCCGAACATATCCCAATAGGCGCTTCGGTGATTCGCCAGGAACCAACTAGGAATCCAATCGCACCGCGCGCGCAAGACCCGGTCGAGTGCCCGCATCGCGACTGTCAGGCTTTCACGGTCCTTGGCTGCCCCAACCGCATCGATCAGCGTGTCTATAGCGGGGTTTGACACGCCTGGCAGGTTGCGCGAGCCGGAAAGGTTGGCGGTTCTGGAGTGGAAGAAGACTTCGAGATCGTCGCGCGTCGGCGTCGCGCTGAACGAGAAAGCGGCCGACAGCAGATCGAAATCGAATGTCGCCTGCCTCGCCTGGTATTGCGCCGAATCCACCAGCCGGATCGTGGCGTCGATGCCGATCGCCTTCATGTTGGCGACCCAGGGCGAATAGACCTGCACGAAGGTATCGTCGTCCACCATGAATTCCGCCGAAAGCCTGCCGCCCTTCTCATTGACGACGAAATCGCCCGTCCGCTTCCAGCCCGCTGCATTGAGAAGCTTTGCCGCCTGGCCAAGCAGCTTGCGGTCGCGGCCGGATCCGTCGGACGCGGGCTGCGTCACCGCCTCGCCGAAGACTTCCGGCGGAAGCTGGCTGCGCAACGGCTCCAGCAGGGTCAGTTCCTGCGGCGATGGCAGCCCTTCGGCACGGAAGTCGGATTTCTCGAAGCAGGATTGCGAACGCTCGTAGGAGCCGTAGAAGAAGTTGCGCCGCGTCCATTCGAAATCGAAGCAGAGCGCGATCGCCTGGCGCACGCGCGGGTCGCGAAACTGTTCGCGTCGCTGGTTGACCGCCGTCCCCTGCATTGTCGGCCGCTTTTCGGCGGGGAATTCGTGCTTGACGACCTTGCCGGCGGTCAGGGCTGGAAAGTCGTAGGCGGTCGCCCAGACGCGCGAGGTGAATTCCTCGCGATAGGTAATTTCGCCTTTCTTGAAGGCTTCGAAGCCGGCCATGCGGTTCTGGTAGAACTCTATGCGGATGCGGTCGAAATTGTTCTGGCCACGATTGACCGGGAGGTCGCGGCCCCAATGGTCCACCACCCGGTCATATTCGATCCAGGCGCCGGCGGAGAAGCGCCCGACCTTGTAGGCGCCGGAGCCGAGCGGCGGGTTCAACTGCGAGGAGTCGAACGGATTGGCCGTGTAGAAGGCCTTCGACAGGATCGGGAACTCCACGACATTGAGCACGGTGCGGGCCGATTGCTTGCCGGAAAAGGTAAGCCGCAGCGTGCGGTCGTCGACAGCAAGGGCATCGACCATATGGGTCAGCGACAGTGACAGGTCGGGGTGACCCTTGTCCTTGTAGAGCTTGAAGGTGAAGGCTGCGTCCCGCGCCGTCAGCGGCGTGCCGTCATGGAAGCGCGCTTCGGGGCGAAGCGAGAAGGTGAAGGCGTTGCGGTCGTCGGACAGCGTCACGCCGTCGGCGATCTGGCCATAGACGGCGTCGGGTTCGTCGAGCGCGCGCACCATCAGCCCGTCGAAGCACATTTCCATGCGCGGCGGCGCATCGCCCTTGTCCACGAAGGAGTTCAGCGTGTTGAAGGTCTGCGTATCCTGGTTGTAGCCCCAGTTCGGCGGCGCGAAATTGAAGATCCCACCAGCCGGTGCTTCGACATTGACATAGTCGAAATGGGTGAAATCCGGCTTGTATTTCAGGTCGCCGAAGGCAGACAGGCCGTGCAGTTTGGTGCCTGTCGCGATGTCGGCGAAGGCTTTTGCGGGCAGCAGAGTCGCGGCGGCGGCAGCCGCGCCAAGCGCGAGGAAGTCGCGGCGGGGAAGAGCCGCCATCAATTACCGCCTTTGTATTTGGCCGCCAGCGCCTTCTCCTTGTCGAGGTCGATCCACCACGAATCGATATCGGCACCGACATAGGCGGGCTGCTTGTCGGGGAACTTGAACTTGTCCCAATAGGCCAGCCAAACCGCGGACCGATGGTATTGCGGCACCACGTAGAAGTTCCACAGCAGGACGCGGTCGAGCGCATGGGTGGCGGCGACGAGATCATCGCGGTCGGTGGCGAAGATGATGCGGTCGACCAGCGCGTCGACGGTGGGCTCCTTGATGCCCATCAGATTGCGCGAACCAGGTGCGTCGGCGGCCTTCGAGCTCCAGAAATCGCGCTGCTCGTTGCCAGGTGAGTCCGACTGGCCGAACAGGCCCGTGACGACATCGAAATCGAAGTTGTTGACGCGGTTGATGTATTGCGTCTGATCGATGATGCGGAGCGAGGCGTCGACACCGATCTTGCGCAGATTGGCGATATAGGGACTGGCGATCACCTGGTCGGTATCATTCCAGCCGAGAATCTCGAACTTGAACGGAGCGCCTGTCTTGGCGTTGACCATCTTGCCGCCCTTGATGACCCAGCCGGCCTTGGCGAAGAGATCGACCGCCTGCTTCAGATACTTTCGCTCCGCTTGCGGGGAGTCGTAGACGGGCAGCTTGAATTCCTGCGTGAAGAGTTCTGGCGGCAACTTGTCGCGATATTTTTCCAGGATTTCCAGTTCCTTGCCTTGCGGCAAGCCGCTGGATGCCAGTTCGGTCCCCTGGAAATAGCTGGATGTGCGGGTATTGAAGCCGAAGAACAAGGTGCGATTCATGCTCTCGAAATCGAACGGGATGGTCAGTGCCTCCCGGACCAGCCGGTCCTGGAACAACGGCCGCCGCTGGTTCAGGACAAAGCCCTGCATTGGTTGTGGCGACTGGGTCTGAAAATCCTTCTTGATGACGTCGCCGGCCTGGATGGCTGGGAAATTGTAGGCCGTCGCCCATTTGCGGGAGCTGTACTCGCGGTTGATATCTTCCAGGCCGCCCTTGGTGAAGGCAAGCCAGGCGGCATTGTCGTCGAGGATATAGGTGTATCGGCGCGTGTCGAAATTCTCGCGGCCGATCTTCACCGGCAGTTTGGCGCCCCAATAGTCCGGCACGCGCTGCCAGACGATTTCCGAGCCCGGCTTGAAGCTGGCGATCTTGTAGGCCGCCGAGCCGAGCGGGATTTCCAGCGTCGGCTTGGTGACGTCTCGCTTCTTGCCGTTGGCATCCGTGCCTTCCCACCAGTGCTTCGGCAGCACCGCGAGGTCGCCGATGATCTTCGGCAGCTCGCGGTTGCCCTTCTGGTTGAAACGGAACTCGACCTCGTGGTCGGAGACCGCGACCGCATCGGTGACGTTCTCGAAATAACGACTGTATTGCGGGCTGTTCGCCTTCAGCACCTGGAACGACCAGATCACGTCATCGACGGTGATCGGCTGGCCGTCATGCCATTTCGCGCGCGGGTCGAGCCGGTAGGTCGCAGAGGAATAATCGGCTGGGTATTTGTAGGCGTCGGCAATCAGCGGATGGCTAGTGCTGCCCTCATCGGTCGCCTGCTCCATCAGCGTGTCGTAGAGCAGGCCGCCACCGAATCCGACCAGGCCGGCCGCCGGCGATCCCTGGACGATATAGGGGTTGAAGCTGTCATAGGTGCCGAGCAGCACCGAATTCAATGTGCCACCCTTGGGCGCGTTGGGGTTGACATAGTCATAGTGCTGGAAGTTGTCGCCGTATTTGGATTGGCCGATCAGCGATGAGGTGGTCCGCCACTCGTCGGCTAGGGTCGTCTGCAACCCTGCCGCCAGCAGGGCCGCCGCCAGCAGCGACTTGAGAAGCATTCGGCCAACCGTCATGCACCATCCTCTTCGCGATACGTGCCAGATCATCCAGAAGGAGTGATCCTAGATGATTTGGCGCTCGTGAAAACCGCAATGCGCCGGCTTTGTCGCCGCACCGTGCGTTTTCTCGACAAAAAAGCCGGGCTGAACCCGGCTTTTTCAAGATCATGAGATGATATTTTGGTTATTTGGCCGGCGCCGGTGCCGCCGGTGCGGGTGCCGCGGGAGCGGTCGGCTTGGCCGGTGCGGCGCCATCAGCCGGCTTTGCCGGAGCGGCTCCGCTGGCTGGCTTGGCGGGCGCGGAAGCGTCCGCGGCGGCACCCGGCGCCGGCAGCGGCTTGGGATTGTCCGACAGCGTGCGCAGATAGGCGATGACGTTGGCGCGGTCCTCGTCCTTGGGCAGGCCGGCGAAACCCATGGCGGTGCCCTTCACGAATTTCTTCGGCGAGGTGATGAAGTGGTTGATGTTGTCGTAGGTCCACTTCTCGGTGCCGCCCTTGGAGAATTCCTTCATGCCGGCCGAATAGGCGAAGCCTTCATGTTCGGCGACCGGACGGTCGACGACGTCCCACAGATCGGGGCCGACCTTGTTCGGCCCGCCCTTTTCGCCGGAATGGCAGGCCTGGCATTTCTTGAAGACGGCGGCGCCCGCCTCGACATTGGCGGTCTGCAGCAGATCGGCGATCGGCTTGGCCTCGGCGGCCGGGCCGGTAGCGCCGCCTTCGGTGGGCTCGGCGGCCTCGATGGCGAAGCCAGGCTTTTCCGGAGCCGGCGAGGCAAACAGCGCGTCCGAGACAAGTCCGACCGAGAAAACGACGAAAATGGTTCCGAGCAATCCGGCGAGCAGTTTGTTGACTTCGTTGGAATCCATACGCCCCTTGCTCCCTTTTCCGGCGGACTGATCCGTCCACTCCGTCCGTCGGTGTCGAGACCCGCCCTCCAGAGCCGGTCAAATCGGGGCGGAAACTAGGTCTTTTGCTCGGGCGTTGCAACACCTATAAGGGCGCTTCCAGTGAGACCTTTTGCCACTTTTCCCCTCCCCTTTTCGAACGCCTTGCCATAGCCATGTCCACCTTGATCCTGATCCCCGCCCGCATGGCCTCGACCCGCCTGCCGGGCAAGCCGCTGGCCGACATCGCCGGCGCGCCGATGATCGTCCATGTCGCCCGCCGCGCGGCCGAGGCCAGCCTTGGCCGCGTGGTGGTGGCGACCGACACGCGGAGTGTCGCCGAAGCGGTGCGCGCGCACGGTTTCGAGGCCGTGATGACACGCGTCGATCACGAATCCGGCTCCGATCGCATCCACGAGGCGCTGGTCGAGCTTGATCCCCGGCGCGAGGTCGAAACCATCGTTAATGTGCAGGGCGACCTGCCGACCATCGATCCCGGCATCATCGCCGCCTCGCTTTGGCCTTTCGAGAACGCGGCCGTGGATATCGCCACGCTCTGCGTCGAGATCGTACGCGAGGAGGAAAAGACCAATTCCAACGTCGTCAAGGTCGTCGGTTCGCCTCTGTCCGCCACGAGGCTAAGGGCGCTCTATTTCACCCGCGCCACCGCGCCATGGGGCGAGGGGCCGCTCTATCATCATGTCGGCCTCTACGCCTATCGACGTGCCGCGCTCGAGCGTTTCGTGTCGCTGAAGCCATCGCCGCTCGAGCGCCGCGAGCGGCTGGAGCAGTTGCGGGCGCTGGAAGCCGGCATGCGCATCGACGCCGAGGTCGTCCAGTCGCTGCCGCTTGGCGTCGACACGCCGGAAGACCTTGAGCGCGCCCGAACCATCCTTTCAAACTGATCCCTCCGAACAGAGACACTGTGAATCGAGATCTGGCCATGCCTGAAAAGACCAACAGAATATCCTTCCAGGGCGAGCCAGGCGCCAATTCCGACACCGCCTGCCGCAACGTCTATCCCTCGATGGAGCCGTTGCCGTGCCCGACCTTCGAGGACGCGTTCAACGCGGTCGAGACCGGCAAGGCCGATCTCGCCATGATCCCGATCGAGAACACCATCGCCGGACGCGTTGCCGACATCCATCACCTGCTGCCGGAATCGAGGCTTCACATCGTCGGCGAATATTTTCTGCCGATCCATTTCCAGCTGATGGTGCTGCCCGGCGTCATACGCGACGAGATCAAAACCGTGCACAGCCATATCCACGCGCTTGGCCAGTGCCGCAAATACATCCGCAAGAACGGCTGGAAGGCGGTCGTCGCTGGTGACACGGCGGGCGCCGCCAAGATGGTCTCCGAGGTCAGGGACCGCACCATGGCCGCGCTGTCGCCGGCGCTGGCGGCGACGCTTTACGGGCTCGATATCATCGAGGAGAATGTCGAGGATACCGATTCCAACGTCACCCGCTTCGTCGTCCTGACCAAGAACAAGCAGTGGGCCGAGCGCCCGTCACCTGACGTCAGGATGATGACGACCTTCATGTTCCGCGTCCGCAACGTGCCGGCCGCGCTTTACAAGGCGATGGGCGGCTTCGCCACCAACGGCATCAACATGACCAAGCTGGAGAGCTATCAGCTGGGCGCATTCACGGCGACGCTTTTCTACGCCGATATCGAAGGCCATCCCGACGATCCGCTGGTCAAGCTGGCGCTGGACGAGCTTCGCTTCTTTTCACGCGAGGTGCGCATTCTGGGTGTCTATCCGGCCAGCCAGTCGCGCGAGCAGTGGAAAGTGGCGGATTAAATCACCGCGCCCAGCGGCACGTAGTCGATCTCGAGAAATTTCTCGACCTCCGGCACCCAGCGGTCGCGCACGAAGGCGACATGGTCCGGATGGTCGTTGTATCTGGTGTAGGCGGCCTGGTCGGCGAACTCCATCGAGAAGCCGAACCGATAGTCGTTCTTGGCGCTCACTTGCCGCAGCTGTTCGAAATGGGTGACGCCCCGGATCGCCGAGAGGATTTTCCTGGCGTCGACCAGGAAGCGCTTTTCCTCCAGTGAGTGCGGCGCATGCTTCAGCGTGAAGACGACGGTGTGGCGGATCATTTGCCTCTCCTGCAATGACTTTCAGTATTCGCTATGCGCTGTCGACCCAGGCGCGGATGAGGTGATGCGCGATGGCGCCTTTCGGCGGCGTGATCAGGTTGCCAGGATGTTCCCGGGCCAGCATCGAGCGCACTTCGTCGCGCAAGAACCAGCGGCAGTCTTCCAGCTCGTTGAGATCGGCCTGGATGTCTTCGTTGAGCGGCTCGCCGAAGCAGCCGATCATCAGTGAATAGGGGAACGGCCAGGGCTGGCTGGCATGATAGACGACGCGGCCGAGCCGGATGCCGGCCTCCTCCAGCGTTTCGCGGCGCACCGCCGCCTCGATCGTCTCGCCCGGCTCGATGAAACCGGCAAGGGCCGAATACATGCCCGGGGCGAAGTGCCGGCCGCGCCCAAGCAGGCATTTCTCCCGCGTCGCCGTCAGCATGATCGCCACCGGGTCGGTGCGCGGGAAATGCTCGGCACCGCAATTCGGGCAGTGCCGTTTGTAGCCACCGGCCCGCATTTGCGATTCGGATCCGCATTTGCTGCAGAAGCGGTGGCTGGCATGCCAGGCGAGCAGGGAGGCCCCTTGCGCCATCGCCCCGGCCGCCGCCTCGTCGATCAGCCCCTGCATATAGACCGAGCGGTAGTCGATCGCCTTGACGGTTTCCGGCAGCTGTTCGGGGTCGATGCCGGCCGGCACCGCCAGCACCGGTCCCTGTTCGGAAAAGCCGAGCAGGACACTTTGACCAAAGGGAGGATTAAATGGCTGGCTCTCCGCGACGCCAAACCAGGGATCAAGACCGGTGCCATTTCCTGACTTCAGGTAGAGCCGTCCGCCGTTCATCAAAAGCAGCCGCGCCGTCGGGTCGGCGAGCGCCTTGTCGGCCGAATCGTCGGCGCGGTTCTCGGATTGCCGGTCGATCGTGTTGCCGGCAAAGCCGACGAACTGGCTCGGCTCGCGCAGGGGCGCGTCAAACAGGCTGAAGCTCATGCGGACTCTGGAACTTTGGGATGGACATGTTTGGGCTGAACACAGGGGATGGCTTATAACGCCGCCCTGATCGTTTCGGCAAACCGGCGCAGATCGGAACGCTGATAGGGCTCGCGCAGGCCGTGGCCCCACACCGGGCCGGGCCAGCCGGGATCGCCTTCAGACCGTGCAATGACATGGATGTGCAGCTGGCGCACGATGTTGCCAAGCGCGCCGGTGTTGATCTTGGTGCAGCCGGTCACCTTCTTCAGGGCCTGCGCCACCATGTTGGTCTCGAAGGTCAGCATCGCCTGGTCGAGTGGCGTCATGTCGTGGATCTCCTCCGCACCCGGCCTTTGCGGCACCAGAACCAGCCATGGCCAGCGGCGATCGTTCATGATCCGCAATTCGCACAGCCCAAGCCACATCAACTGCTCGCTGTCCGCTTCCAGCCGGGCGTCCAGCGTGAATCCGGCCTTCAGGCCCGGCAACATCGGCGTTTCCCTTAATTTTCTTGGTTTCCTCGGACTCGTGGACGCTAGAGCGCTGGCACGGGGGCCGCAAGCGAATCATTGTTTCCCTCACGGTTTGGCGCATCAAATCTCATGCGCACTTGCATTTCATCGCGCAATTGCCGATATGGACAGCGGGAGGTTGGTGGTGGACGATCCACTCGCCAACCGGGTCAGGTCCGGAAGGAAGCAGCCCTAACGAGCCCGGAACGGGTCATTGTTCCAGCCTCCCGCCTCTTCGCCTTTCTCCCGCGACATTGACGGCGCCAAGCCGTGCGGGCGAAACTATGCGCAGGAATCGACCGCGTCGAGACGCGGTCCTTGGAGCTTTACGGGCGAATGAGCGAAGCCGGAAATTCGGGAGCGGACAAGGCCGGCGCCTATCGAGTATTGGCGCGCAAATACCGTCCTTCGAACTTCTCCGAGCTGATCGGCCAGGAGCCGATGGTCCGCACCCTCACCAACGCCTTTGCCACCGGCCGCATCGCCCAGGCCTGGATGCTGACCGGCGTACGCGGTGTCGGCAAGACGACGACGGCGCGTATCCTGGCCCGCGCCTTGAATTACAAGACATCAGCCGTGGACCAGCCTTCGGTCGATCTTTCGGTGCCCGGCGAGCATTGCCAGGCGATCATGGAAGGCCGTCATGTCGACGTCATCGAGATGGACGCCGCCTCGCACACCGGCATCGACGACATCAGGGACATCATCGAGCGCGTGCGCTACGCGCCGGTCTCGGCCCGCTACAAGGTCTACATCATCGACGAAGTGCACATGCTGTCCACGCAGGCCTTCAACGGCCTGTTGAAGACGCTGGAAGAACCGCCGCCGCACGTCAAATTCATCTTCGCCACCACCGAGATCCGCAAGGTTCCGATCACCGTCCTGTCGCGCTGCCAGCGGTTTGACCTAAGGCGCATCGATGCCGGCGCGCTGGTCGCGCATCTCTCCTCGATCGCGGCCAAGGAAGGCATTTCGGTCGACGACGACGCGCTGGCGATGATCGCGCGCGCCGCCGAGGGTTCGGCCCGCGATTCGCTCTCCATCCTCGACCAGGCGATCGCCCATGGTGCCGGCTCCGTCAGCGCCGAGGCCGTGCGCGCCATGCTCGGCCTGGCCGACCGCGCCCGCATCGTAGATCTGTTTGAACATGTCATGAAAGGCGATGTGGCGGCCGCACTTGGCGAATTCCGCGCGCAATACGATACCGGCGCCGATCCGGCCGCCGTGCTGACCGACCTTGCCGAGTTCAACCACCTCGTCACGAGGCTGCGTTTCGTGCCGACCGCCATGGACGACGCATCGCTGTCGCAGGACGAACGCCAGCGTGGCGCCGATTTCGCCAGGGCGCTGTCGGTCAGGGTGCTGTCGCGGACCTGGCAGATGCTGCTCAAGGGCATTCCCGAGGTGCAGTCCTCCAACCGGCCCGTCAGCGCCGCCGAAATGGTGCTGATCCGTCTGGCGCACGCCGCCGACCTGCCGACGCTGGACGAGGCGTTGCGATCGCTCGAGGGGGGAGCACCGGTTCAAAACGGTGCGCCGCGGCCAAACGGAGCGCCGGCCAGTCCCGGCAATGGCGGCGGCAGCGGGGCCAGCGCGGTGGCCCAGACGCGCATGCCTGGCGGATCGGGCGGCGCGCAGACCATGCGGCTGGTCGAGGCCACGCCGGCGCCGACCGCCTTCGTCGGGCCTCCGCAGCCGGTGCCGGAGACGCAGCCGGTACCCTTGAAATCGCTGGCCGACATTATCGCCCTTGCCGATGCGCAGCGCGACATCGCTTTCAAGGTGCTGCTCAGGAGCTGCATTCGTCTCGTGCGCATCGAGCCTGGCCGCATCGATGTCGGCCTGACCAGCGACGCGCCCAAGATGCTGCTCAACGACCTGACGACGAAGCTGCGCGCCTGGACCGGCCGCAACTGGCTGGTGTCGCTGTCGAAGGAAGAAGGTGGCCAGACGCTGGCCGAGATGGAATCGACGAAGCGCGAAAACGCCTTCCTCGATGCCAGGAGCGATCCGACCGTCGCCGCCATCCTGGCGCGCTTTCCCGGCGCCAAGATCATCGACGTGCGCATTCCCGACGCGCCGGAGGTCGACGAGACCGAGGCCGAAGTGCCGGTTGAACCGCCGGCCGATGACGACGAGACCTGACAAATCAAGACAAGGATCGGACCATGAAAGATCTTCTCGGCCTGATGGGCAAGGCGAAGGAAATGCAGGCCAAGTTCCAGGCCATGCAGGATGAGATCGCCACGGTGGAATCCGTCGGCCAGGCGGGCGGCGGCCTGGTCAGCGTGACGCTGAGCGGAAAGTTCGAGATGAAGTCGCTGAAGATCGATCCGTCTCTGTTCAAGGAGGACGAGGTCGAGATCCTCGAGGATCTGATTCTCGCCGCCCACAATGACGCCAAGGCCAAGGTCGAGCAGATCATGCAGGAAAAGACCAAGGCGCTGACCGCCGGCCTGCCGATCCCGCCGGGAATGAAACTGCCCTTCTAGCCTTCGGCGGCGATGAGCCCATGATCGACGAGCCGTCCGAACGACTGATCGAGCAGCGTATCCGCAACAGGCTCTACGAGATCCTGGAAATCCTGGCCGATTGCGATGCTGGCGTCGATATTGTCGGCATCAAGGGCTACTTCAATCTGTTCGAGGATTTTGTGCACCGCCCGTCGATCGAGGCCGGCAGATCGGCGCTTTCGAAGGAGGAGCGCGCGATCGTGCTGGAGATCGCCGAATTCCTCGAGGCGGCTTCCGAAACAAATCCCGATTTCACCAAGGCCGAGTTCATCGACAGCGACTGGCCGGGAAGGATCGCGCCGACGGCCAGGGATGCGCGGGCACTGTTCCTCAGGCGTGGCCTGTTTTCGGAGAAAGTCGAGGAGATCGAGCCGGGTCAACCGGCCGCGATTGCGGCGGGGCGATAAAAGCGATTCCGGAAAAAGCATAACGCGGTTTTCCGTCCGGAATTGCGGCGAAACCATGAGAGGCCGATCATCGCATTTATGAAACGATGGCTCGATCCATCTGGAAAGCCACGAAATTGTGCCAATTTGGCAACAGTGCTTCATTAATAACGTTTTAGCCATCATTTTGCCCGAAAGTGTCTCATTCTTGCCGCAGCCTGGGGGCGGGCATCGAAGTGAGAGGGTTACCTGTTGATTGCCATGCGATGGAAGGCGCCGCTGTTGCTCGGCGTCGTTACGTCTCCCTTGTTCTTGGCCGCTTGCAGTCAGACCACGTCGCACGGCATGTCCGTTGCCAGCCTGACCGACGCCATCACGCCGAGTTTCCTGAGCTCGCGGTCTTACGGCCACACGCCGAAGGACAAGGAATGCCTGGAAAGGGCGATGTTCTTCGAATCCAACCGTTCGAGCCGTGACGGCATGATCGCCGTCGGCACCGTGGTCATGAACCGGCTGCGCTCCGGCCAGCACGGCAACACCATCTGCGAAGTGGTGGGCGAGCCCGGGCAGTTCGCGCCAGGTGTCATGACCAGGCAGATGAACTCGCGGGCGATGCCCGATGTCGAGGAAGCCGCCGACGCCGTGCTCAAGGGCGAGCGCAAGGCCAAGCTCAAGAACACGATGTATTTCCACACCGCCGGCCTGCGCTTCCCCTACAACAACATGCATTACACCATGGTCGCCGGCGGCAATGCGTTCTACGAAAAGCGCGGCCGCGACTGGCAGCCGCTGCCCGACGAGCCGATGGTGGCCTCGGCTGAACAGCAGCAGCGCGCGCCTGCGGCGCCCGTGCTCGTGGCATCCGCGGAACCGGTGGTCAGGACGATTGTCCGTGCCGATCCGGCCAAGCAGGCTGGCGTAACCACCGCGCGCTCGACCCCGGCAACCGCCGTACCCGCGGAGCAGACCTATATGACGGCCGCCGGGGCGCCGGCGGCAAAGTCCGCGCGCGTCGCGGTGAAGCCGACACTGGTGGCGATGCAGGAGCCGATGGAAGAGCCGGATGCCGCCCGTTTCGGCGGCGTCTTGAACACAAGGGTCATCTCCTCGGTCCAGACCGCGCCGCAGGAAGCGGCGATGGGATTCCAGTCGACGCCTGAAAACACCGATGCCATTGCCGAGATGATCGTCAGCCAGGGTCGGCCGCTCGAAGAGAATTGATCCGCGTCCCGACCCGCAATGGCAGGTCATGCGCGGATGCAGGCTGTTTCAAAGCGCTCTGAAAAATCCTAGATCAGAGCGATGTCCAAGCGAATCGCCGGTCCCGAAATCGAACGCCTGATCCAGCTCCTGGCCAAGGTGCCGGGGCTTGGTCCCCGTTCGGCCAGGCGTGCCGCCCTTCATCTGATCAAGAAGAAGGAGCAACTCCTGTCGCCGCTGGCCGCCGCCATGGGCGAGGCGGCCGACAAGGTGCGCATCTGCTCCACCTGCGGCAATCTCGACACGTCGGACCCTTGCATGATCTGCACCGACCCGCGCCGTGATGCCGCCACCCTCATCGTTGTCGAGGACGTCTCGGATCTCTGGGCGCTGGAGCGGGCGGCGGCGATGAATGTGCGCTACCATGTGCTCGGCGGCACGCTGTCGCCGCTCGACGGCATCGGTCCCGATCAGCTCAACATCCGCTCGCTGATCGACCGTGTCGCCGGCGGCGAGGTGAAGGAAATCATCCTTGCCGTCAACGCGACGGTGGAGGGCCAGACCACCGCGCACTACCTCACCGATCAACTCTCCGGCTTCGACATCAAGGTGACGCGGCTGGCGCATGGCGTGCCGGTCGGCGGCGAGCTCGACTATCTCGACGAAGGCACGCTGGCCGCGGCGCTGCGCTCGCGGACGGCGTTTTGAGGGGACAAATGGGGAAGTCCACGCCTATGCCTGCCACAAACCCTTCGAAGCTTGTGCGCAAGAATCGAACATTAGCTCTCCTCTCCCTCTTCGCAGCGTTCGTCATTTTCCTCCTCACCATCCCCGCCTCCGCCGCCTCCGTCGACGACCAGTTCCAGGCCTGGCTCCAAACCGACCTCTGGCCCGAAGCCAAGTCCAAAGGCATCTCGAAAAAGACCTTCGACGCTGCCTTCCTCGGCGTGAAGCCGAACCTCAAGCTGCCGGACCTCGTGATGCCCGGCGAAGAGCCGGCGACGCCGCAGAAGCAGCATCAGGCCGAGTTCGGTCCGCCTGCCAACTATTTCGCCGAGAAGATCGTCCGCGCCGTCACCTTGGGCGGGCGCACACGCGAGAGCGCCAATTCAAGAGTGCTTGGGCTGATCGAAAAACGTTACGGCGTTCCCGGCGAGATCCTTCTGGCGATCTGGGGCCGCGAGACCGGCTTCGGCGCGGCGAAGATGCCTTACGATGCCTTCGAGGTGCTGGGCACCAAGGCATTCATGTCGACGAGGAAGGATTTCTTCCGCACCGAACTGCTTGCGGCGCTGGAAATCGTCCAGCGCGGGCTGGCCCCGGTCAATGCCATGAAATCATCCTGGGCCGGTGCGCTCGGCCAGCCGCAATTCATGCCGACCTCTTTCCTCAAGCATGCCGTGGATTTCGACAGCGATGGACGCGTCGACATCTGGAATTCGACGCCCGACGTGCTCGCCTCGATCGCCAACTATCTCGTCCACTATGGCTGGGTGCGGGGACGCGGCTGGGGTTTCGAGGTGACGGTGCCCGAGAGCGTCTCCTGCTCGCTGGAAGGTCCGGACCAGGGCAAGAAGATCTCGCAATGGGCTGCCATGGGCATCAAGCGCGTCGACGGAAAGCCGTTTCCGGCGAGCGAATTGAAGGCGGAAGGTTTCCTGCTGATGCCGGCTGGCCGCAGCGGCCCGGCCTTCATCGCCACCCCCAATTTCTATGTGCTCAAGGAATACAACACCAGCGATCTTTACGCGCTGTTCATCGGCCACGGCGCTGACGGGATTGCCCATGGCGATCAGAATTTTTCCGGCAGCTGGGGGCCGGTAGGCGATCTCCATCGTTCCGACATCGCCGCCCTGCAACGGGCGCTGGAAGCCAAAGGTTATGATGTCGGCAGCGCCGACGGCCTGCCGGGCTTCAAGACCCGACGCTCGATTGGCAAGTGGCAGACCAAGAACGGCGAGCCCGCGACCTGCTTTCCAGATGCCGGCCTGGTCGCCGCGCTGAAATAAACCCAAAAAAGTAAGGGGATTTGTCCCGTTTGCCAGCCCCGATTGGCCTGCGTGTGTGTCGGTGCCGCCCGCCATTCCGGTTGAATGAGTCGTCGCGTAAAATCCTCGTTGCCCGCCCCGAAGCGCCGGATATGCTGTTGACCAATTGGACAAAAACCACGACGGTAAGTCGTCGAAGGGCCTTGCCGGCCCCGAAAAGAACACCGCAATCCTGAGCCGGGAACTCAGGTCAACAAAACAGGGAACAATTGCCATGATGATGGAAAAGTTTGCTCTACGATCCCGCATCCTGCTTGCGGGCGCGGCTATGTCGGCGCTGCTTCTGGCTGGTGCCCCGGCTGGCGCGGTCACGCCCGCCGACACACTGGTCGAAGGCTTCGCGATCGACGACATCATCACCATGGATCCGGGCGAGGCGTTCGAGTTGTCGACCGCCGAGGTCACCGGCAACACCTATGATCTGCTGGTCCGCCTCGACCTCAGCGACACCTCCAAGGTCAAGCCCGACCTCGCCGAAGGCTGGGCCGTCTCCGACGACGGCCTGACCTACACCTTCAAGCTCAAGCCCGGCCTGAAATTCGCCTCGGGCAATCCGATCACGGCTGCCGACGTCGCCTACTCGTTCGAGCGCGTTGTCAAGCTGGACAAGAGCCCGGCCTTCATCATCGAACAGTTCGGCATCAGCGGCGACAACGTCGCCGACAAGGCTAAGGCCGTCGACGACACCACCTTCCAGTTTACCGTCGACAAGGCCTATGCGCCGAGCTTCGTCTTGAACTGCCTGTCGGCGACCGTCGCATCGGTCGTCGATAGCAAGCTGGTCAAGGAGCACGTCGTCAAGGCCGCGCCCACCGCCGACTACAAATGGGACAATGACTTCGGCAACGCCTGGCTGAAGACCGGCTATGCCGGCTCCGGCGCCTACAAGCTGCGTGAATGGCGCGCCAACGAAGCCGTCGTCATGGAGCGCAACGACAATTATCACGGCGAAAAGGCCAAGCTCGCCCGCGTCATCTATCGCAACATGAAGGAAAGCTCGGCGCAGCGCCTGGCGCTCGAGGCCGGCGACATCGACGTTGCCCGCAATCTCGAACCGAACGACCTCGACGCCATCGCCAAGAACGCCGATCTCACCACCAACAGCGCGCCGAAGGGCACGGTCTATTACATCAGCCTCAACCAGAAGAACCCGAACCTGGCCAAGCCCGAGGTTCGCCAGGCCTTCAAATATCTGGTCGACTATGACGCGTTGAGCTCGACCATCCTCAAGGGCATCGGCGAGATCCACCAGACCTTCCTGCCCAAGGGCGATCTCGGCGCTCTCGACGAAAACCCCTTCAAGCTCGACGTCGCCAAGGCCAAGGAACTGCTGGCCAAGGCCGGTCTGCCAGACGGCTTCAGCGTGACCATGGATGTGCGTACCGGCCAGCCGACGACAGGCATGGCGGAATCGATCCAGCAGACGCTCGGACAAGCCGGCATCAAGCTGGAGATCATTCCCGGTGACGGCAAGCAGACGCTGACCAAGTATCGCGCCCGCAACCACGACATCTATATTGGCCAGTGGGGACAGGACTATTTCGATCCGAATTCCAACGCCCAGACCTTCGCCTCGAACCCGGACAATTCGGATGCCGGCAAGTCGCACACACTGGCCTGGCGCAACGCCTGGGACATTCCGGACCTGACCAAGCAGACCGAAGCGGCTCTGCTGGAGAAGGACTCGGCCAAGCGCGCCGCGCTGTACCAGGACCTCGAGAAGAAGGTACTCGACACCAGCCCCTTCGTCCTCATCCACCAGCAACTGGAAGTGGCTGGCTTGCGCAAGAACCTCAAGGGCTTCGCGCTCGGCCCGAGCTTCGACACCAACTTCGTCGGGCCGGTTTCCAAGGAATAGCGCCCGCGGACACGCCGCATGAGCACGGTTGAAAGCCAGGAGAAGGCGGGGCGCGGCAGCGCCCGTGCCTTTGCCATTCTCTCCTCGATCGGCCGGTTCCTGGTCATCGCGGTGACGACCTATCTTGGTCTTCTCGCGGTCACCTTCTTCATCGGCCGCATCATCCCGATCGACCCGGTGCTGGCGGTGCTCGGCGACCGGGCGCCGGCAAATGTCGTCGAGCGCACGCGCCGCGAGATGGGCCTAGACCTGCCGTTGATCGAGCAGTTCTACATCTATGTCAGGAGTGCGCTGAACGGGGATTTCGGCACCTCGGTGCTGACCACCAACCCTGTCATGACCGACATCCGCCGCGCTCTTCCGGCAACGACGGAACTGGCCACGCTCGGAACACTGATCGGCGCGCTGTTTGGCGTGCCGCTCGGCGTGCTGGCGGCCGTCAGGCGCGGCAGCCTCATCGACCAGATCGTGCGCGTGATTGGCCTGATCGGCTATTCCGTGCCGATCTTCTGGCTCGGCCTGCTTGGGCTCGTGCTGTTCTATGCCAAGCTGCAATGGGTGGCTTTTCCCGCGCGGCTCGATGTCGTCTACGAATACACGTTCACGCCGATCACCGGTTTCTACCTGCTCGACTCTGCGATGCAGGGTCAGTGGGATGTCTTTTGGGACGCCTTCCGCCACATCATCCTGCCGGCCTCGCTGCTCGGCTATTTCTCGCTCGCCTATATCAGCCGCATGACGCGCTCGTTCATGCTCAACGAACTTGCTCAGGAATATGTCGTCGCCGCGCGCGCCAAGGGCCTGTCGGAACGCCGCATCATCTGGGCCCACGCGCTGCGCAATGCCGCCGTGCCGATGGTCACCGTGATCGCGCTCTCCTATGCCGGCCTGCTAGAAGGCTCGGTGCTGACCGAGACTGTCTTTTCCTGGCCGGGCATCGGCCTTTACATCACCAACTCGCTGCAGAATGCCGATATGAACGCCGTGCTCGGCGGCACCATCGTCATCGGCTCGGTGTTCATCGGCATCAATCTTTTGTCAGACCTGCTCTATCGTTTGCTCGATCCGAGGACGAAATCCGCATGAGCGCCGAGGCGATCCAGAGCCGTCGCGACTGGCTGCTCAGCGAGCGGCCGGCGTCCCGCACGCAGGCGAGGCTCGGCCGCGCCTATGTCGCATGGCGGCGCTTTTCCGCCAATCGGCTGGCCTTTGTCGGCCTGCTGATCATTATCGCCCTGCTGGTCATTGCCGCTCTTGCCGGCGTGCTGGCGCCCTATTCGCCGACCGTCGGCGATTTGAAGAATGCGCGGCTGCTGGCGCCAAGCGCCGCGCACTGGTTCGGCACCGACGATCTTGGCCGCGACATCTATTCGCGCATCCTCTACGGCTCGCGCTGGACGCTTTACGTGGTCATCCTGGTTGCCATCATCGCAGCCCCGATCGGCCTTCTGGTCGGCACCGTCGCCGGCTATGCCGGCGGCTGGACCGATGCCATCCTGATGCGCATCACCGATATCTTCCTCGCTTTTCCCAAGCTGATCCTGGCGCTGGCTTTTGTCGCCGCGCTCGGTCCGGGCATCGAGAATGCGGTGCTTGCCATCGCCATCACGTCCTGGCCGCCTTATGCGCGCATCGCGCGTGCCGAAACGCTGACCGTGCGCAACTCCGACTACATCAAGGCAGTGCAGCTGATGGGCGCGTCGCCCGCCCGCATCGTGCTGCGCCACATCATGCCTCTTTGCATCTCCTCGCTGATCATTCGCGTGACGCTCGACATGGCCGGCATCATCCTCACCGCCGCCGGCCTCGGTTTTCTTGGTCTGGGCGCGCAACCGCCGCTGCCCGAATGGGGCACGATGATCGCCTCGGGCCGCCGCTTCGTGCTCGACCAATGGTGGGTGGCCGGCGCGCCGGGCTTCGCCATCCTCATCGTCAGCCTCGGCTTCAACCTGCTCGGCGACGGCCTGCGCGACGCACTCGATCCCCGCAGCGGTGACCAATGAGCGTCCTTCTCGACGTCGAGGAGCTGCGCGTCACCTTCCCGACCCGCACCGGTCTGATCGAGGCGGTGCGTGGCGTCTCCTTCTCGCTTGGCCGCGAACGTCTTGGCATCGTCGGCGAGTCCGGCTCGGGCAAGTCGCAGACGGGCCGCGCCATCATGGGCCTGACGCCGCCGCAGGCCCGGATATCGGCCGGCAAATTGGCCTTCGACGGCATCGACCTGCTCGGCATCTCGCCACGCGAACGCCGGGCGCTGCGGGGCAACCGCATCGCTATGATCCTGCAGGATCCGAAATATTCGCTCGATCCGGTGATGAGCATCGGCCGCCAGATCGTCGAGACGCTGCGCACGCACGAGAAGGTCTCCAAGGCCGAGGCGCGCGAGCGGGCGCTGGCCATGCTGGAGGCCGTACAGATCCGTGACCCCAAACGCGTTTTCGACCTGCATCCGCACGAAGTCTCCGGCGGCATGGGCCAGCGCGCCATGATCGCGATGATGCTGATCGCCGGACCCGAGCTGATGATCGCCGACGAGCCGACTTCGGCGCTCGACGTCACCGTGCAACTCGACGTGCTCAATATCCTCGATAAGCTGGTCAGCGAGCGCGGCATGGGGCTGATCTTCATCTCGCACGATCTGCGCCTGGTCTCGTCCTTCTGCGACCGCGTCGTGGTGATGTATGCCGGCAAGGTGGTCGAGCAGTTGAAGGCCTCGGAGCTGCGTGAGGCCCAGCATCCCTATACGCGCGGCCTGCTCAATTGCATGCCCCGGATCGGCTTCGAGCGCCATCCCTTGCCGGTGCTCGACCGCAAGCCGGAGTGGGCGGCATGACGTCAGCGATTGCCGTCGACAGGCTGGAGGTGGTCTTCGACCGCTTTCGCGCGCTGAAGGGCGTCAGCCTCGAGGTCAGGGAAGGAGAGTCCTATGGGCTTGTCGGCGAAAGCGGCTCCGGCAAATCGACATTGCTAAGAGCGATTGCCGGGCTCGCACCGGTCTCCTCCGGCAGCATCGCCGTCAACGGCAAGAAGCTCGGCGCGCGCCGCGCCAAGGCTTTCTACCGCGAGGTGCAGATGGTCTTCCAGGATCCGTACGGCTCGTTGCATCCGCGCCAGACCGTCGATCGCCTGTTGCAGGAGCCGCTTGCCATCCACGGCTTCGCCGACGGCGAAAAGCGCATCGAACGCGCGCTGGACGAGGTCGGCCTCGGCAACGGTTTTCGCTTCCGCTACGCGCACCAGCTCTCGGGCGGCCAACGCCAACGTGTCGCCATTGCCCGCGCGCTGATCCTTGAACCCTCGATCCTCCTGCTCGACGAGCCGACCTCGGCGCTCGACGCCTCGGTACAGGCCGAAGTGCTGAACCTGCTCGAAGAGGTACGACGGCGGCGCAAGCTCACCTTCCTGATGGTCAGCCACGACCTCGCCATCATCACACATATGTGCGAGCGGCTGATGGTGATGCAGAACGGCGAAGCGGTGGAGACGCTGACCGCCAGCCAGTTGATCGGCCACCGCGTGAATGCGGACTATACGCGGAAATTGCTCAGGGCGAGCGAGGGGTTTGTGCGGGCCTGACGTTTATCGCTGACGCCGAGTTCCCGCCCACCCCCTCTGTCCTGCCGGACATCTCCCCCGCAAGGGGGGAGATCAGCAGCTTCGGCGTTGCGCTCTCTCCTGCAACGGCGATTGGCGAAAGCGGCGGGGCGCTCAATCTCCTCCCTTGCGGGGGAGATGTCCGGTAGGACAGAGGGGGGTGCTGTCCCGCCAGCCTTCAACATTTTGCGTTGAAGGATCGCGCAATAGGCTCAGGCTGCCCCGCCTTCCGATACCGCTTCTCGGTGTCCAGTCTCGCCCTCCTGTTCCCGCTTCGGCTCCTTGATCCGGAACCACGTCACATACAGCGCTGGCAGGAACAGCAGCGTGATCGCGGTACCTGCGATGATGCCGCCCATCATGGCGTAGGCCATCGGCCCCCAGAACACTTCGCGCGCGATCGGGATCAGTGCCAGGCTGGCCGCCGCCGCCGTCAGCGCGATCGGCCGCATACGATGCTCGGTCGCCTCGATGACGGCCACCCAGCGATCCTTGCCTTCGGCGACGAGGTCCTCGATCTGCACGATCAGGATGACCGAGTTGCGGATCAGGATGCCGATCAGCGCCAGCACGCCGAGGATGGCGACGAAGCCGAGCGGCGCGCCGCTCGGCACCAGGGCCGCCACCACGCCGATCAGCCCGAGCGGCGCCACCGCCACCACCAGGAACAGGCGCTGGAAGCTCT
This sequence comes from Mesorhizobium sp. B2-4-15, assembly GCF_006658505.1. Classification (GTDB taxonomy): domain Bacteria; phylum Pseudomonadota; class Alphaproteobacteria; order Rhizobiales; family Rhizobiaceae; genus Mesorhizobium. The sequence goes on along the minus strand of NZ_VFUZ01000017.1, from coordinate 72,028 downwards.
GCAGCTGCACCATCAGGATCGTCGCCATCACGAACAGCATCAACGGCACAACCGCCGCGATCGGTCCCTGGCTTTTGGCGCTCTCCTCGACCGAGCCCGCCGTTTCGACCGAATAACCCGGCGGCAGCTTGGCGATGAAGGCGTTGACCGAGGGCTTCAGTTCGTTGACCACGGTTGCCGGCAGCGCATCGCCGACCAGCCCGGCGCGCACCGTGATGGTCGGGATGCGGTCGCGCCGCCACACCGTCGGCTGCTCGAGGTCATAGCGGAAGTTGGCGACCGCCGCGAGCGGGATCGCCTCGCCGGTGCTGGTCGGCAGCTGCATGTTCTGCAAAGTCTCGATCGAGCCCCGTTCGGCCTCGCGTGAGCGCGCCACGACATTGATCAGGTAGGTGGCGTCGCGCACCTGGGTGATGGTGGCGCCGCCGACCGTGCTGTTCAGCGCGCTGGCGATGTCGGAAGAGGTGATACCGAGCTGGCGCGCCTTGTCCTGCAGCACGTCGACCCTCAGCACACGCTGCGGTTCGTTCCAGTCGAAGGTCGGGGCCGCCAGCTTCGGATTGGCCGAGATGATGCCGGCGAATTTCTGCGCCAGTTCGCGCACCGTCTGGATATCAGGACCGCCGACGCGGTACTGAACCGGGCGGCCGACCGGCGGTCCGAGCTCGAGCAGCTTGACGAAGGCGTCGGTGCCGACGAACTCCTCGCGTAGCAGCTTTTCCAGTGCCGCCTTGACCCGGTTGCGCGCCCCGATGTTCTTGGTGACGATCACGGTCTGGCCGAAATAGGGGTTGGCCGGCTGCACGTCATAGGCCAGCACGAAGCGCACCGCGCCCTGGCCGATATAGGACGAGAAATGGTCGATGTCTGGATTGCCGACCAGTGCCCGCTGCTCGAACCGCTCCATCTGGTCGCGCGTATCGGCGATCGACGCGTTCTGCGGCAGGTTCCAGTCGACGACCAGTTCCGCCCGGTCGGATGGCGGGAAGAATTGCTGCTGAACGAGGCCGAAACCGGCGATCGAGGCCGCAAACAACAGCACCGTCACGATGATCGTCAGCCAGTGGCGGCGCACCGAGCCGACAAGGATGCGCCGGAACAGCGACGTGAAGCGGCCGGGCTGCTCGTGATGCTTGGCCTTCATCGTCGCCGGCAGGATAGTGACGCCGAGCAGGGGCGCAAACAGCACCGCCACGATCCATGACACCAGCAGCGACACGGCGATGACGACGAAAAGGGTGAAGGTGTATTCGCCGGCGGCGCTGTTGTTGAGGCCGATCGGGATGAAGCCCGCGACCGTCACCAGCGTCCCGGTCAGCATCGGAAAGGCGGTCGAGGTGTAGACATAGGTCGCCGCCCTGCGCAAGGTGTCGCCGACCTCGAGCCGCGCCACCATCATCTCGACCGCGATCATCGCGTCGTCGACCAGCAGCCCGAGAGCGATGATCAGCGCGCCCAGCGAAATGCGCTGCAGCGATATGCCGAGATATTCCATGACGGTGAAGGTGATGGCCAGCACCAACGGGATCGACAGTGCCACCACGAAGCCGGCGCGCATGCCGAGGCTGATGAACGACACCGCGAGCACGATGGCTACCGCTTCGAACAGGGCGCGGGTGAAGCCCGACACCGCCTCCTCGACGATGACAGGCTGATCGGCGACCAGATGCACGCCGACGCCGACCGGCAGGTCGGCCAGCACCCTGTTCATCTCCTCATGCAGCGCCTCGCCGAACTGCAGCAGGTTGGCATTGGGCTTCATGCCGATGGCGAGCCCGATCGCGTCCTGGCCATTGAAACGGAACAGCGCCGTCGGCGGATCGACATAGCCGCGCGTGATGGTCGCCACGTCGCTCAGCCGGAAGAAGCGGTCGTTGACGCGCAGGTTGATGGCGCGCAGGCTCTCCTCCGAGGTGAACTGGCCGCCGACGCGCACGCTGATGCGCTCCGGGCCGGACTGGATGACACCGGAAGGCGTGATTGCGTTCTGTGCCTGCAGGCTCGCCACGATCGCCTGCTGGTTGAGGCCAAGGGCCGCGATCTGGCGGGTCGAGAATTCGAGATAGATCGCCTCGTCCTGCGCGCCGATCAGGTCGACTTTCCCGGCATTGGGCACGGTCAGGATCCTGGTTCTGACATCCTCGACATAATCGCGCAGCTGGCGCGGTGTCAGCCCATCCGACGTGAAGGCGTAGATGTTGCCGTAGACGTCGCCGAAGCGGTCGTTGAAGAACGGTCCCTGCACGCCTTGCGGAAACTGGTTCCGGATGTCGTTGACCATGTTGCGCACCTGCAGCCAGGTCGGCACGACGTCGCGCGCCCTGGTGGTCGGCTTCAGGTTGACGAAGACGACGGTCTGGCCGGCTGTCGTGACCGACTTGGTGTAGTCGAGGCTGTCGAGCTCCTCGAGCTTCTTCTCGATGCGGTCGGTCACCTGCCGCACGGTCTCGTCGACCGAGGCGCCTGGCCAGTTGGCCTGGATGATCATCGTCTTGATGGTGAAGGCCGGGTCCTCTTCGCGGCCGAGATTGAGATAGGAAAATACGCCGGCCACCACGAAGACCAGCATGAAGTACCAGACCAGCGAGCGGTGGTTGAGCGCCCAGTCGGAGAGATTGAAGCCCTTCATGAGGCCCCTCCCTCGGGCACTTTCACCTTCTGACCTTCGCTCAGGCTGTGGACACCCGCGGTGACGACACGCATGCCGGCTTCAAGCCCCTCGGCAACGGTGAAGGTGCCGCCATTCCTCGACGCGACCTTGATGTCGCGCGCGCTCACGCTCGATGTCCGCGGATCGACGATCCACACTTTGTCGGCGCCGTCCTTTTCGAGCAGCGCCGACATGGGCAGTTCGATCGTCGGCGCCACCTTGGTCATGCGGGTTGCCGTCACCGTCGAGCCGAGCCGAAAGGCCTGCGGGGGATTGGTCAGCGTCAGTCGCACGCGCCGGGTGCGGGTCGCCCCCTCGGCCTGCGGCGCGATCTCGCGCAGCTTGGCCTCCGTCTGGATCGTCGGCAGCGATTGCAGGATGACCTGGAAGGGCGTGCCGGCGGAGAGATCGCCGGTCAACTGGTCGGGAATATCGACCACCGCTTCGCGCAGGTCCGAGCGCGCCACGGTGACGACCGTCTGCCCGGGTGAAACCGTCTGGCCGACCTCCGCGCCGACCGCGGTGACGACGCCGTCGAAATCCGAGAACAGCCTGGCATAGCCAAGCTGCTCCTGCGACTTGGCCAGAGAAGCCTTGGTCCGTTGGACACCGGCCTCGGCCGCTTTCCTTGCCTGCTGTGCGGCATCGAAGACGGACTGCGAGGTGTTGGCCGAGGCAAGCAGCTGGCGCTGGCGCTCCTCGCTGGCGGCGGCATTGGCGAACTGTGCCTCCGCGTTGGAGAGCTCCGCCTTGGCCGCTTGCACCGCCAGCTCCAGCGCGGTCGGGTCGAGCGCGGCGATCGTCGTGCCCTTGCTGACGATGTCGCCGACCTTGACGTCGCGCGAGACAACCCGGCCGAGCAGTCGGAAGGCAAGGTCCGCGCTGACCTGCGGCTCGACCGAGCCGGCGAAGCCGAAGGTCTGGGTGGTGCGCGGCTCGACCACGAGCGACAGCACCGGCCGGGTGATCTCCGGCGGCTTTTGATCCGACTTCGAGCAGGCGCCAAGCGCGCCAAGCGCAAACAGGCCAAGCAGGATGCGTGGCAGCCGGTTCATTGGCCCGCTCCCGCTATCTCGACCGTCTCGCCGGGACTGAGCAGCTGCCCGCCTGATGTAACGACGCTTTGGCCTTCGTCCAGCCCCTTGGCGATGACGACCGTGCCCGAATCGAAAGCCAGCACCTCGACCGGCGTTGTCGTTACCGCCTTGGTCGAGGAATCGATGACCCAGACGGCCGGTTTGCCGCCGCTGGACGTCAGCGCCTGCCAGGGCAACAGGATCGCCTTCGCCGGCTTGGCGCTGACCGAGCCGATGACGGCCGCGCCCAGCGGCATGCCGGTGGGCGTATCGGCAATGCCGACCTTGACCCGGATCGAACCGGACGCCTGGTCGACCGCGGGCGAAATTTCCCGCACCTTGCCTGTTGCCCTCACCTGCGGATCGGACAACAGCGTGATTGTCACCGCGGGAGAGGTCGGCGTCCTGGCGACCAGCGTCTCCTGCACGTTGAACACGGCGTCCCGGTCGCCGTCCTCGGCTACGGTGAAGACGGTCTGCGCTGCTTGCACCACCTGGCCGGTCTCGATCTGACGGGCGGTGATCACGCCGGCGGCCCCTGCCTTGAGTTCGGTGAAAGAAAGGTTCTGCTGCGCATTGGCGAACGCGCTCTGCGCTGCATCGACACTGCCTTGCGCCACCTTCAGCGCCTGGTCGGCGGTGTCAAAATCGCGTCTGGTGGTGAAGCCCTGGGCAAGCAGCGTCTTCTGCCGCGCGAATGTGGCGGCGGCCTGGGTCAGTTGTGCTTGTGCCGCGTCAAGGTCGGCCTGCGCGGAACGCAGATCGGATTCTTGTTCCTGCGGATCGATGCGGGCAAGCACCGCGCCCTGGTCGACATGCTGGCCGACATCGACGAGCCGCTCGGCGACGCGGCCGCCGACCCTGAACGACAGATTGTTCAGCGTGCGCGCCGCGATTACGCCCGTCAGCGAGGTTCTCGGCGCATAGTCGGCGAGCGCCACCGTCTCGGTGCGCACCATGATCGGCAGCTTTTTCGCCGCGGCCTCCTGCTTCTGGCAGCCGGTCAGCAGCAGGGCGGCCATACAGGCGAAAAGCGCCGAGGCGACTGGAAAAGACAAAAGGCTGGAGGTTTTGACCGATGGCGGCGAGACGGAGGATGTCGCGTTCCTGCTCATGGGCTCCCCTCGGCCGCGGACCGCTCGCGGATATCTGGAGGATAATCGATCCCTGGAAAAAGGAAACCGGTCTCGTACGCGTATCTCCCGACTGGTTAAGGCAGGCTTCCGCCGGCGGCAGGCCCAATCGCCAGCCGATGGTGCCGACTTGAGGAAAACATGAAATAAGGTCAGAAGACATCTGATCAACGAGAACGGGCGCCGGCCCGATGAGGGATATCAATGAAGAATTCAGCCATTTCCGAACGCAAAAACCAGTCGATTTCACGCGGCGTCGGCATGACCACGCAGATCTATGCCGACCGGGCTGAAAATTCGGAGATCTGGGATGTCGAGGGCCGCCGCTACATCGACTTCTCCTCGGGCATCGCCGTGGTCAATACCGGCCACCGCCACCCCAGGGTGATCGAGGCCGTCAAGACGCAGCTCGACCGCTTCACCCATACCTGCCATCAGGTCGTGCCCTACGAAAGCTATGTGCGACTGGCCGAACGCCTGAACGCCATGCTGCCCGGCAAGTTCGAGAAGAAGACCATCTTCGTCACCACCGGCGCCGAGGCGGTCGAGAACGCCATCAAGATCGCCCGCAACGCCACTGGCCGCCAAGCCGTCATTGCCTTTGGGGGCGGCTTCCACGGCCGCACCTTCATGGGCATGGCGCTGACCGGCAAGGTCGTTCCCTACAAGGTTGGCTTCGGCGCCATGCCGGGCGACGTCTATCACGTGCCGTTCCCGGTGCAGCTGCATGGCGTCTCGGTCGCCGATTCGCTTGCCGCGCTCGACAAGCTGTTCAAGGCCGATGTCGATCCGGCCCGCGTCGCCGCCATTATTATCGAGCCGGTTCAGGGCGAGGGCGGCTTCTACGATGCGCCGCGTGAGCTCCTGACGGCGCTGCGCAAGCTTTGCGACCAGCACGGCATGCTGCTCATCGCCGACGAGGTGCAGACCGGGTTTGCCCGCACCGGCAAGATGTTCGCGATGGACCACCACGAGGTCGCTGCCGACATCACCACCATGGCCAAGAGCCTGGCCGGCGGCTTCCCGCTGGCGGCGGTCACCGGCCGCGCCGAGATCATGGACGCGCCCGGCCCTGGCGGGCTTGGCGGGACCTATGGCGGCAGCCCGATCGGCGTCGCCGCCGCGCATGCGGTTCTCGACGTCATCGAGGACGAAAAGCTGTGCGACCGCGCGAACTCACTGGGTGCGCGGCTGAAGCAGCGCCTCCAGTCGATCCGCGACGACGTGCCCGAGATTGTCGATATCCGCGGCCTCGGCTTCATGAACGCGGTCGAGTTCAACGACGTCAAGAAGGGCCTGCCCTCGGCCGAGATCGCCAACGCCATCCGGCTGAAGGCGCTCGACAAGGGGCTGATCCTGCTGACCTGCGGCGTCTATGGCAACGTCATCCGTTTCCTGGCGCCGATCACCATCCAGGACGAAGTCATGAACGAGGCGCTCGACATTCTGGAAAGCTCGATCCGCGAAGTCTGCGCCGCCTGAAAGGGGCGGCGCCCATTCCCTCCTGACGGTCTACGCCGAGGCCGGTGAGCGGGCCGTCAGGAGTTCGGAGTCTGTAACCATGCCGGAATGTCCGTCGTGGCATGCAGCACCCGCCACACATCTATATGGTCGGTCTGCTCAAGATAGAAAATCAGGTACGGATAGCGCTTGAGTTGCACGCTACGCAGGCTGGGCAATCCAATTTCGTAGCCATATCTCAAAGAGCCCGATGCCGGATGGCTGGCTATCAGCTTGTAGGCGCTTTGAAGATCCTCGACATAACCCAACGCCACATGCGAACCAACCTCGCGAGCAAAGTAATCAACGGCCTCCTCGATATCCCGCAAAGCAAGGTTTCGAGGAATGATCGGCTTTGTGGCCACCTAATTTATTGGCCCTGCACTCGTTTTCGCAGCGCGGCGAAATAGTCATCGTCTACGGGAGCGCCCGGCGCGGATGACGCGCCTTCGAGAAGCAAACCACGCAGAAGTTGGCGATCCTGATCGTGGCGGATCAATTCACGCACATACTCGCTGCTCGTGCCATAGCCCCGATCGGCCACTTGCTGATCGACAAAATGCTTCAAGCTGTCTGGCAGTGAAATATTCATAGTGCTCATTCAGCCACGATATAGTGTATGGCAAAAATTGGCAATTCTACGCACTGGCCTTCGCAGGCTCCAGGTTCTGAAACGCGGCAAGTGCTGCCTTTAGCCCTTCGGGACCCATGGCCACCATGTGCGGCGTCGGCGAGAAGCCGGCGCCGAGCATCTTGCGGCCGAGCATGTGGTCGCCTGGCCGGTTGACGGATTCGATGCCGAGTAGCCGGTCCCCGGCGTAATGGTAGATCGAGAACTTGTTGTCCGGCAGGTCGCCCAGCACGACATGGCTGTCGCCGCCGGCGGTCAGTCCGACCATCTGCAGCTTCATGTCGCCAATGTCGGACCAGAACCACGGCACCGCCGAATAGGCATCGGCATGGCCTGATATGGTGCGCGCGGCAAGGCGCGCCTGGTCGGTGGCGTTCTGCACCGATTCCAGCCGCACGTCGCCGCCGGTGAACCAGTGCCGGTAGGAGGCGGCGTCGCCGATTGCGAGGATTTCAGGCACCGAGCTGCGCATCTGGTGGTCGACTCGGATGCCGTTGGCCACGACGAGGCCGGCTGCCTGCGCCAGTTCGACATTCGGCACGGCGCCGATGCCGACGACGACCATGCGCGCCGGCAGCCTTTCGCCTGTTGAGGTGATCGCGGCCACGACATGACCGTTTTCGCCTTCCAGCCGGGCAATCGAGGTGCCGGTCAGGATGCGCACGCCGGTCGCTTCCAGCCTTTGCCGGACATGGCTCGCCACGACGGGCGCCACGGCGCGTCCAAGCAGCCGGTCGACCGCTTCGACAACCGTCACCGTGCGGCCGGCCGCCCGAAGCGTCGCGGCGATCTCCAGCCCGATGAAACCACCGCCAAGGATGACGACATCTTCGCTCTGTGCGCTCAACTCCCGGATCAGCCGCGCGTCGGCCAGCGAGCGCAGCGACAAAACGCCGGACAGATCCGAGCCGGGCAGCGGCAGGGCGCGCGGGCGCGACCCAGTCGCCAGGATCAGATGATCGAAGGCAAGCGCGCCGCCGCCGGCGATGTCGAGGCTGCGGCGACCGGAATCGATGCGCTCAATCCGGATTCCCGGCCGGTAATCGATGGCGCTGCCAGTATAGAAGGCCTCGCCGCGCAGGGGCTGCGGCTTGGCTTCCGCGTCCTTGATAAAGGTCTTCGACAGTGGCGGCTTGTGGTAGGGCAGTTCGTTCTCGTCACTGACGAGGATCACCGGCCCGTCATAGCCGTCCTCGCGCAGGCTTGCCGCCGCCTGCACGCCCGCATGACCCGCACCGACAATGACCACACCGTTCTTCATCGCATTCCCATCCCGATTTCGATCCTAGGACGTCTCGCCAAGTGGCAATTGTCCGACGCCGCCGCAAGAGAGCTTTTGCGGGTCGCACCGGGAATGGCGGCTGTCAATCGGACAGTTCGTCGAGAAAACCGGTGCAGGCAGCGGATAAAGTTGACTATCATAGTTTAGAATTATTCTAAACTATTGTTTCGATTGGATTTTCCAGCAATTTTGGTTGACTTCCACTGGCGTCGAAGCTTTAAGGGATCTCGCGCATTGGCGCATCCCTTTGATGTCTGGGCCTTGAACCCGTTCGATTGGAGGCATTTTGGTGTCTTTCTTCCCTGAGCCGCGCGGCAGCGCGGCATATCCCGCGGCCGGTGGCATCCACACGGCCTGGTGCCGGCTGCCACGCGCGCCGTTTGCGGAATACCCGAGAAACTGGAGAACGATAATGACAGCACGATATGGCGGCAGGTTCGCGGCGGTCGGTGCCACGGCCTTGCTGACGGCCGCGGTGTTCGTGCTGGCCGCGAAGGCGGAAACCGACGCGAAGGCGGTCATCAAGACTTACGCGGATATCGGGCTTGCCAAATATGAGGATTCCCTGATCACCGCGCAGACGCTCGACAAGGCGGTCGACGCCTTGCTTGCCAAGCCGTCGGCCGAAACGCTCAACGCCGCCCGCGACGCCTGGAAGGCGGCCCGCGTGCTCTATCCGCAGACCGAGGTCTACCGCTTCGGCAACAAGATCGTCGATGACTGGGAAGGCGGGGTGAATTCCTGGCCGCTGGACGAAGGCCTGATCGACTACGTTGCCAAGAGCTACGGCACGGAATCGGACGCGAATTCGCTCTATACGGCCAATGTAATCGCCAACAAGGAAATCGAGATCAACGGCAAGAAGGTCGATGCCTCGACGCTTTCGCCGGAATTCCTCTCCGGCACCTTGCAGCAGGCCGGCGGTATCGAAGCCAATGTCGCCACCGGTTATCACGCCATCGAGTTCCTGCTCTGGGGCCAGGATCTGCACGGCACCGGTCCGGGCGCAGGCGAGCGTCCCTATACGGACTACGACCTCAAGAACTGCACCGGCGGCAATTGCGCCCGCCGCGCACAGTACCTGAAATCGGCAACTGACCTTCTGGTCTCCGACCTGCAGAAGATGGTCAACGACTGGAAGGAAGACGGCGCCGCGCGCAAGAACCTCGTCGATGGCGAGCCGAACACCGCGATCTCGATCATCTTCACCGGCATGGGCTCGCTGTCCTACGGTGAACTGGCCGGCGAACGCATGAAGCTCGGCCTGCTGCTGCATGATCCGGAAGAGGAGCAAGACTGCTTCTCCGACAACACCTACAACTCCCATCTTTACGACGCCGTCGGTATCCGCGCCGCCTATCACGCCAGCTATGTCCGCCTCGACGGAACCGTCGTTTCGGGGCCCTCGGTGTCCGATATGGTGAAGGCAGTCGACCCAGCGATCGATAAGGAGCTGTCGGACAAGCTCGATGTCACCGTCGCCAGGATGGAAGCGATCAAGGCGCGAGCCGAGGCTGGCGAGGCCTATGACCAGCAGATCGCCGAGGGCAACGCGCAAGGCAATGCCACCGTTCAGGCGGCGATCGACGCATTGATCGACCAGACCAAGTCGATCGAGCGCGCCGTCGGTTCGCTGAAGCTCAACGCCATCGCCTTCGAAGGCTCCGACAGCCTCGACGCGCCCGACAAGGTGTTCAAGTAATATCTGGGGCGAGCTCCGAGGCCGGACGACCGGCGTCGGAATGAGGCCTCGGCAGTAAGAAATGCCACGCGGCGCGGGAGGCGCCGCCAGCCATCCGAGCCAAGTAATGCTGATCTGCCATTGCAACATCATCACCGAAACGGAGATCGAGCAGGCCATCGTCGGGCTGCTTGACAAGGACCCCTGGCAGCTCATCGTGCCGGCAAAGGTCTACCACGCCATGCAGAAGCGCGGGCGTTGCTGCGGCTGCTTCCCAAATGTGATCGAAACGATCATTCGGGTCACCGAAAATTACCACGCCCGCGCGGAGGCAGGCGGCGCCGATGTCGTTTCACATCTGGATCGCGTCAGAGGCCTGCGCGTCCAATACGGGAGCAGAAGCCATGAAAGGCGAACCGCGGATCATCGAGCGGCTTAACAAGGCTCTGTTCCCCTCGAGACGCAACTCGGCCTGCTGGCCTTGATCGGCGAGGAGGAATACCGGCAGCACAACCCCCGGCGGACGAAGCGGAATAAGGATATGTGGAAATGCGGCGCCCCATAGCTGTATTGCGCCGTTTGCGGCGGGCTGAACGTCCACTGCCTGTTCGGAAAACGCCGCCCAGATCGGCTGGTCGGCGTTGCGTCATCGCCATGCTGGCGCTTACCTCTTCCGCAATGGCCGGCGATCTTCCCGCTGGCCTCACCATCACGCGCACCGACCTCGGCGCGAAGGATCGGGCGCGCGTCACCGCCGTCACCAGGGCGATCACGGATTTTTCCAGAACCGAGCCGTTCGAGCTGATGCAAGGTGGCGCCGGCACGTCCGAGAAAGACGTCAGCCGCGAGTCCTTCTCGCAATCCTCGGCCAACATAACATTCGAGGAACAGAGCACCTTCAAGCTCGGCAACGCCCTGTTCCGCAAGAACTGGGTGTCGTCGCCATCCTCGACGCAGGCATCGGACGGGCTTGGACCCCTGTTCAACGAACGGGCCTGCCAGAATTGCCATTTGAAGGATGGCCGCGGCCGCCCGCCGCAAGGCGATTCCGGCAGCACCTCGATGTTCCTGCGGTTGGCCCGCGAGGCGAGCAGCGCCGAAGAGAAGGCGGCCATCGCCGGCCACCAGCTGCCCAACTTCCCCGATCCGGTTTACGGCACGCAGTTGCAGGAGCTGGCGGTGCCTGGCCTGCACGGTGAGGGCCGAATGCATCTCGACTATCAGGAACGTAAGGTGGAACTGACGGATGGCACGGTGGTTTCCCTGCGTAAGCCCAGTTACTCCGTCACCGATCTTGCCTACGGGCCTCTCGATCCGCGCACCACGCTGTCGCCGCGCCTGACCCCGCCTATGATCGGCCTTGGGCTGATCGAGCAAATCGCGCCGGCCGACATCCTTGCTCATGCCGATCCGGAGGACCGCGATGGTGACGGCATTTCCGGCAGGCCGAACATCGTCCGCGACAGCCTGAGCGGTGAGTTGACGCTTGGCCGTTTCGGCTGGAAGGCGCAGACCGCGACGATCCGCCAGCAGGCGGCGGATGCTTTTGCCGGCGACATCGGCATTTCGACGCCGGAAGAACCGAAACATTGGGGCGACTGCACCGCCGCGCAGGGTAAATGCCTCGCCATGCCCAACGGCGTGCAGGATCGCCTCGGCCCGGTCGAGGCGCCGTCGCCGGTGATGGATCTCGTCACCTTCTATGCGCAGAACCTGGCCGTGCCGGCACGCCGCGATCTCGCCGCGCCTGATGTGCTTGCGGGAAAAAAGGTCTTTTACGAGATCGGCTGCGTTGCCTGCCACTCGCCGAAATTCGTCACCCGCCGCGACGCTCCCAACAAAGCGCAAGCCTTCCAGCTGATCTGGCCCTATTCCGATTTCCTGCTGCACGACATGGGTCCTGATCTGGCCGACGGCCAAGCCGTGGGTGACGCGACCGGCAGCGAGTGGCGCACGCCGCCGCTGTGGGGCATCGGCCTCACCGAGACGGTCAACGGCAATTCCTTCTTTCTGCACGATGGCCGTGCGCGCAGCCTGACCGAGGCGATCCTGTGGCATGGCGGCGAGGGCCAGAAGGCGCGCGACCGCTTTGCCGCCGCCAGCGCCGCCGAGCGCGACGCATTGCTGAAATTCCTGGAGTCACTCTGATGCCGAAGCGTTCCGCGCTGGTTCTCGTTCTTCCCCTGGCGTTGCTGGGTATTTTTCCGGCATCGGCGGCCGTGAAGGCTTCCGATATCATCCAGCGCGCCATAGAGGGTTTTGTCCGCCCGGCCTATGCCGGCCTCCACGAACACACGCAGTCCCTGGCGAAGGCGATGCACAAGCTCTGCGAGGCGCCTTCGCAAGGGAAGCTTGACGCGGCGCGCGCCGAATTTTCCGCCACGGTCTACGCCTGGTCGTCGGCCGAGATCATTGGTTTTGGACCGATCAAGGAGAACAACCGGCTGGAGCGCATGCTCTACTGGCCGGACCGCAAGAGCATTGGCCTGAAGCAGGTGCAGGCGGCCTTGTCGGACAAGGACGCCACCGCCACCGATCCGGCACAACTGGCCGGCAAGAGCGTTGCAATGCAGGGCCTGGGTGCGCTGGAATTCGTGCTTTACGGCGACGGCGCCGATGCGCTTGCGGGCAAGGATGATCCCTATCGCTGCGCCTATGGCGCGGCGGTCGCCGGCAACGTTGAAACGATTGCAGGCGAGGTCAGCGAGGCCTGGAACAAGCCCGACGGTTTTGCCGCGCTCTGGGCCAATCCGGGGCCACAGAACGCGCTCTACCGCGATGGCAACGAGGCGGTGACGGAACTGGTCGGCGTCCTCGTCAAGGAACTGGAAATGGTTCGCGACGTGCGCCTGAAAGGGTTTCTGGGTGGCAAGCCGGATGCCGACAAGCCGAAACAGGCGATCTACTGGCGTTCGCAAAATACCGCCAATTCGCTGGCCGGAAATCTCGCGGGCATCGATGCGCTGTTCCGGGTCTCGAAGCTGGGCGATGCGCTACCGGCGGATGCGCGCTGGATGGCGGAGTCGATCCATGTCCAGCTGGTCAACGGCGTCGCCGCCGCGAAGTCCATCCAGGGTCCGATCGACAAGGCGCTCGCCGATCCGGCGCTGCGCGAAAAACTCGAGCATTTCGCGCTGATCACCTCCAGCCTGTCGACCCTGATCGGCACCAGGCTGACCGCCGAATTCGGGCTGACCGCGGGTTTTTCGTCGTTGGACGGGGACTGAGTATGATGGCAGCTGAATGCCAACTCCGGTCTTTCAACATGACAATGAACGAGCCGGTGACCATCGGGATAGTGTCATGAGATCATCCCTCATCGATCGTCGGGATTTCCTCAGAGCCGCCGGCATCGGCTTCGCCGCCGCGATGGCACCGTCGGCCTGGGCAAAAACGCTGGCGGCGGATGCCGTCTTCGCCACCGCCTTCGTCAAGCGCGACGGCGGTTTTGGTGCTGCCGTCCTGTCCGAGGCCGGGAAGGTGCTGCATGCGATCGACCTGCCCGATCGCGGCCATGACGTCACCTTCGATCCCGTATCCAGGCGTTCGGTGGTTTTCGCCCGCCAGCCAGGCACTTTCGCCGTCGTTTTCGATCACATCGGGCACGATGCTCCGCTGACAATCGCCAGCATCCACGGCCGGCATTTCTTCGGCCATGGCGTGTTCTCGCCCGATGGCGCGCTGCTCTACGCCACGGAGAATGATTTCGACAACGCCGCAGGCGTGGTCGGCGTCTATGATGCGCGGGCGAAATTCAGCCGAATCGGCGAGTTCCCGACCTACGGCATGGGGCCGCACGAGCTTCTGCTGCTGGGCGATGGCAGGACGATCGCGGTCGCCAATGGCGGCATCGAGACCCATCCCGATTATGGCCGCGCCGAGCTCAATATCGCGACCATGAAGCCGTCCTATGTGCTTGTCGACCGCGTCTCTGGTGACCTCATCGAAAAGCACGAACTGCCGGCGGCGCTGCACCAGCTGTCGATCCGCCACATGGACACCGACCAGACCGGCACCGTCTGGTTCGGCTGCCAATACAGGGGGCCGGGCACCGATCGTCCGGCGCTGGTCGGCCGCGCCACGCGCGGCAAGGATCTGCAGTTGCTCGACATGCCGGGGGATGTGCTGTCCGGCTTTCGCAACTATATCGGCTCGGTCGCCGCCAATCCTTCAGCCGCCACGGTCGCTGTCTCGTCGCCGGAAGGTAATTCGCTTGCCGTGATCGATGCGGCGAGTGGCCGGGTGATCTCGACCCGCGCGCTGGTCGAGGTCTGCGGCGTGGCGCCGGACGGATCCGGCTTCATGGCCACCACCGGCGCCGGCGAGATTATTGAAGGCAGCGGCATGGCGCGGTCGGAACCGGACTATGTCTGGGATAACCACATGCTGCGCATCGAACAGGTCCGGTAGCGCGCTGGCAGAACCGAAGCCGCTTAACAAATTGTGCTTGCGGTGGCGCGCCTTGGCGGGCACAGGGAGGTGGTTCTCGGAACCGGTCGCTTCATGAAAGTGCTTGCCATCGACTGTGCCGCCAGCCTCTGCGCCGCCTGCGTCTACGACGCGGCGGCAGAGGTGGAACTCGGCCGCTCGGTGCTCGATCTCGGCAAGGGCCATGCCGAACACCTGATGGCGGTCATCGCCGAGGCGATGAAGGCGGGTGCGACTGACTACGCCGGCCTTGGCGCCGTCGCCGTCGCCGTCGGTCCCGGTTCCTTCACCGGCCTTCGCGTCGGTGTTTCGACAGCGCGCGGGTTGGCGCTGGCGCTCAAGGTGCCAGCGATCGGCGTGACGACGCTCGAGGCGCTAGCGGCCGAAGCGGCAGCGGCATTTCCCGGCCGCGCCGTGCTGGCGGCGCTCGATGCCGGCCGTGAGGAGATCCATGCCGCATTGTATGATAAAATGTCAGCTTTGACTTACGGCCCCGCGGTGGCCACGCTGGCGGAAGCCACGGCCCTGGCGGTCGATAATGCTGCCGTGCTTGCCGGCACGGCGGCGGCGCAGATCGCTACATCGGCGGGCCGCGCCTTCGATATCGGGCCTCGGGCGGCGACCGCCGATATTGTCACCTACGCACGCCTGGCTGCCACCAAAGGCGAGGGCGACAGGCCAAAACCGCTTTACCTGCGCGGCGCTGATGCCAAGCCGCAGGCCGGATTTATTCTTTCAAGGCAAGAAAAATAGAATGCGCATACCTTTTCTCCAGCCGCGTCGGCGGGACTACGCACTCGAGCCGCTCAGGATCACCGACAGTCCCGCGATCTCGCTGCTGCACCGCGAGGATTTCGTCCGCCCGTGGACCGATGGCGAGTTCGCTGCCTTGCTCGAACAGGACACCGTGTTCGGCTACGCCGCGCGCGAAACTGGGCAGGGCGCCAAGCCGCCGGTGGGCTTCGTGCTGGCAAGGCTGGCAGCCGGCGAGGGCGAGATTCTGACCGTCGCCGTGGCGCGATCGCATCGCCGCCAGGGCCTGGGCTGGCAGCTGATGGACGCGGTGCTGCGCGAACTGCACGCCCAGCGCGCCGAAGCGCTGTTCCTGGAGGTCGACGAGACCAATGTCGCCGCGATCGCCCTCTATCGGCGGCTCGGCTTCCGCGAGGTCGGCAAGCGCCCGGATTACTACAAGGCGCCCGGGCGCGGGCCGACCGGGGCGCTTGTCATGCGCCGCGATCTTCGCTAGCCAGAGGCCGCATGACCCCCAAATCGGATCCGATTTTCGGAAGGATCATGCGCCAGGATTAAGGTGTTACAGCGTCCTTTGCGCGTCCAAGAGGACGCGCGGCACTGTAATGGTAGGGCCAAGGACGCATGATCGGAAAAATCAGGGTTTTCCTGGCGCTGGGCCTCGTCGTCGCCGGTTCGCTGGTCCTGGTACCGTTGCAGATACTGTCGATGAAAACCGGCTGGTGGCCGGAAACCGTCATCCTCAAGACATGGCACAGGCTGATCGTGCGGGCGCTCGGCATGCGCATCCATGTCAAGGGGACGCTGTCGGCCAAGCGCCCCTTGCTGGTTGCCGCGAACCACATCTCCTGGACCGACATCATGGTGCTGGGCTCTTTTGCCGATGTGAAGTTCATCGCCAGGGCCGACATGGAAGGCTGGCCGCTGATCGGCATGCTGTCGAAACTGCAGCGCACCGTTTTCATCGAGCGCGAACGCAAGCGTTCTTCGGGCGACCAGGCCAGCGAGATCGCCGGCCGCATGGCCAAGGGCGACGCCATGGTGCTGTTCGCCGAGGGCTCGACCGGTGACGGCAATGTCGTCCTGCCGTTCAAGAGCACGCTGTTCGGGGCCGCCTCGATGGCGATTTCGGAAGGCGCGGCCGAGCAGGTGTTCGTCCAGCCGGTGGCAATTGTCTATACGCGCCTGCATGGGGTGCCGCTCGGCCGCCGGCACCGCCCCATCGCGGCCTGGATCGGCGACGAGGATTTGATGCCGCATCTCAAGGTGCTGATGGCCGAAGGCGCCCTCGATGTCGAGGTGCATTTCGGCGAAGCGATTGCCTTTTCCAAGGGCTCGAACCGCAAGGAAACGGCGAGGCTGATGGAAAGCCAGGTGCGCGAGATGATGCAGGCGTCACTCGCCGATCCGCGCCCGAGCCCCTAGCCCCGGCACGCTCCTGCGGGCGCATACCGAGAATCGTCTGTTTTTTGTCACGGAAAGGCGTTAGAAGCCGCCGGATGGACTTGAACACGATTGAAAGCGACGACATCGGCACTGTCGCCGGACAGCCGGCAGCGCGTGCCACGGCAGCGAAGAAGGTCTTCATCAAGACCTATGGCTGCCAGATGAACGTCTACGACTCACAGCGCATGAGCGACGCGCTCGCCGCCGACGGCTACACCGCGACCGATGCCATCGGCGAGGCTGATCTCGTGCTGCTCAACACCTGCCATATCAGGGAGAAGGCGGCCGAAAAGGTCTATTCCGAGCTCGGCCGCATCCGTGACATGAAGGCGGAGCGCGCCGATGCCGGCCGCGAGCTGCTGATCGGCGTCGCCGGCTGCGTGGCGCAGGCCGAAGGCGCCGAGATCATCAGGCGCTCTCCGGCTGTCGATCTGGTCATCGGTCCGCAGACCTATCACCGCTTGCCGGACGTGCTGGCGAGAGTCCGCGGCGGCGAGAAGATCGTCGAGACCGAATACGCCATCGAGGACAAGTTCGAGCATCTGCCGCGACCCAGGCGCGCCGAGATCATCAAGCGCGGCGTCACCGCCTTCCTCACCGTGCAGGAAGGCTGCGACAAGTTTTGCACCTTCTGCGTCGTGCCCTATACCAGGGGCTCGGAAGTGTCGCGGCCAGTGGCGCAGATCGTCGCCGAGGCCGAACGCCTGGCCGAGGCCGGTGTGCGCGAGGTGACGCTGCTCGGCCAGAACGTCAATGCCTGGCACGGCCAAGGCGAAAACGGCGAGGAATGGGGTCTTGGCCGGCTGCTGTTCCGGCTGGCCGAAATCCCCGGCCTTGCGCGGCTGCGCTACACGACCAGCCATCCGCGCGACATGGACGACGAGCTGATCGCTGCCCACCGCGACCTGCCGTCGCTGATGCCCTATCTGCACCTGCCGGTGCAGTCGGGATCCGACCGTATCCTCAAGGCGATGAACCGCAGGCACACGGCCGAGGATTATCTGGCGTTGCTCGATCGCATCCGTACCGCGCGGCCGGATATCGCACTGTCTGGCGACTTCATCGTCGGCTTCCCCGGTGAAACGGATGCCGATTTCGAAGCGACCATGGAATTGGTGCGTCAGGTGAACTACGCCTCGGCCTTTTCGTTCAAATATTCCCCACGCCCCGGCACGCCGGGCGCCGATATGCCCGGTCATGTGCCGGAATCGGTCAAGGACGAACGCCTGCAGCTCCTGCAGGCTCTGCTCTTGAAACAACAGCAGGATTTCGGCTCGAGCCTGGTCGGCAGCAGCATCGACACGCTGATCGAGAAGCCTGGCCGGCAGGCCGGCCAGAAGGTCGGCCGCTCGCCTTGGCTGCAGCCGGTTATTGTTGATGAAAAGGCCGGCGAAATCGGTGACATTATCCAGGTACGAATCACGAAGACGGGCTACAACAGCCTGTTCGCCGAATTGGCCTGATGGTCTCGGCAGATGAGGAGAGACGGTTGAGCGCAGCGGAGCTGAAGAATCTGCCCCCGGTACCGGCATCTGGGGCTTCTGACATGGCGCACATCGTTCTGACTTTCGATAACAACAAGCTTGCCAGCGCCCTTTACGGTCAGTTCGACGAGAACCTCGCCCGGCTCGAGCAGAAGCTTGGCGTCGACATACGCTCGCGCGGCAACCAGCTGACCATCAAGGGGTCTGCTTCGGCCGCCGAACAGGCGCGCCGCGCCTTGGACAATCTCTACGGGATTCTGCAGAAGGGCGTCGATATCAGTCAGTCCGATGTCGACGGCGCCGTGCGCATGGCGGTGGCCGCCGACGATCAGCTCACGCTGCCGACGCTGGAGCGCAAGGGCAAGGTTTCCGCCGCCCAGATATCCACCCGCAAGAAGACGATCTACGCCCGCTCGCTCACCCAGGACGCCTATATGCGGGCCTTGGAGCGGTCGGAACTGGTGTTCGGCATCGGTCCGGCCGGCACCGGCAAGACCTATCTGGCGGTGGCGCATGCGGCGATGCTGCTCGAACGCGGCATGGTCGAGCGCATCGTGCTGTCGCGCCCCGCGGTCGAGGCCGGCGAGCGGCTGGGCTTCCTGCCCGGCGACATGAAGGAGAAGGTCGACCCCTATCTGCGGCCGCTCTATGACGCGCTCTACGACATGATGCCGGCCGACAAGGTCGAACGCGCCATTGCGGCCGAAGTGATAGAGATCGCGCCGCTCGCCTTCATGCGCGGGCGCACGCTGGCGCATGCCGCGGTCATCCTCGACGAGGCGCAGAACACCACGCCGATGCAGATGAAGATGTTCCTGACGCGTCTTGGCGAAAATTCGCGCATGATCGTCACGGGCGATCCGACCCAGATCGACCTGCCGCCGAACACCAAGTCCGGCCTCGTCGAGGCGCTCAGGATCCTTGACGGCGTGACGGGTATGGTGACGGTGCGCTTCAACGAGGGTGACGTCGTCCGGCATCCGCTGGTCGCCGAGATCGTCAAGGCCTATGACCGGGACGGCAAGCTCGCGCGCGGCATGGGGACCGAAGGCTGATCTGACCCCATGAGCGAGCCCGAAAGGCCTGATGGGATAGGCCTGCCCCTTCCCGTCGACATCGATCTGATGGTCGAGGCGGGAAACTGGCCTGGAGAGGCGGTGCTTTTGCAGCTTGTCGACAAAGCCGCCGCGGCCGCTTTCGCCGAAACCGGCGCGGCAGGACATTCCGAACTGAGCGTCGTTTTTTCCGACGACGCCCATATCCGCACGCTGAACGCCGGCTGGCGCGGCAAGGACAAGCCGACCAACGTCTTGTCTTTCCCGGCTTTTCCGCATGCGAAAGGCGCTCCGCTGCCGCCGATGTTGGGCGACATTGTGCTCGCCGCCGAGACGGTGGCGCGCGAGGCGGCACTGGAAGACAAGCCCCTGGAGAACCATATCTCCCATCTCGTCATCCATGGCCTGCTGCATTTGCTGGGCTACGATCACGAGACCGACGCCGAGGCCGAGGAGATGGAAGCTCTCGAACGTACAGCGCTCGCAAGGCTTGCCATTCCCGATCCCTACGCGTAACTACATCTGACAATTGACCGGACGACGATGAACGACAAACCAGAGACTGCCGCCCGCCCCGACGCCGGCAGTGCCGCCAAGGCTTCCGATACGTCGGAAGAGGGATCAAGTCCGAGTACCGTTACCCCTGGTGTTGCCAACACCGGCAGCGTTGCCAGCGAGTCTTCGCCTGCCGGCCCCTCCCTGTTCGAGCGTGTTCTGGGCCTGTTCCGGCAACGCAATGGAACCAGCCTGCGTGAGGAAATCGCCGGCGCGCTTGCCGAGACAGCCAGCGATGCCGAATCCTTCTCGCCCGGCGAGCGCGCTATGCTCAACAACATCCTGCGGTTGCGTGAAGTGCGCGTCGAGGACGTCATGGTGCCCCGCGCCGATATCGAGGCCGTCGAGATCACCACGACGCTCGGCGACCTCCTGGGCACCTTCGAACAATCCGGCCACTCCCGCATGCCGGTCTATTCCGAGACGCTCGATGATCCGCGCGGCATGGTCCATATCCGCGACGTGCTGGCGCACATCACCAAGCTCGCGCGCGTCAGGAAGGGGCGCACGACCAGGAAGACGCCGGCCGCCACGCAGCTTGATCTTGCCCAGGTCGACCTCGCGCGCACCATCGGCGAACTCAACCTGATCCGCCCGGTTCTGTTCGTGCCGCCATCGATGCTTGCCTCCGACCTGATGGGCCGCATGCAGACGACGCGCACGCAGATGGCACTGGTCATCGACGAATATGGCGGCACGGACGGCCTTGTCTCGCTCGAGGACATCGTCGAAATGGTCGTCGGCGACATCGAGGACGAGCATGACGATGACGAGCCGATGATCACCCAGGCCGGCGACGGCGTGTTCGTCGTCGACGGCAAGGCCGAGATCGATGACGTCGCCAAGATGATCGGCGGCGATTTCGCCGCTGGCGAACATGGCGAATATGTCGACACCATCGGCGGCATGATCTTCAACACGCTCGGCCGCGTGCCGGCGCGCGGCGAGGTGGTGCAGGCCATTCCGGGCTTCGAGTTCCATGTGCTCGATGCCGATCCGCGCCGCGTCAAGCGCGTGCGCATCGTGCAGAGCCAGAAGGGCGAACGCCGCCGGCGTGCCGCGGCGCGCACCGAACAGGCCTGAGCCGCTCGCTCGCCGATGACGATTGAGGATCCGTTCAAGCACGCGAGCCTGGGGTCCGGTGTCTTCTACAGGGACCCTGTTGCCGCGCTGGCGTGGCTGGAAGCGGCGTTCGGCTTCGAGCGCAGCATGGTGGTCAGTGACGCCGATGGAAAGCTCGTTCATTCCGAGATGCGGTTCGGCGATTGCTACATCATCGTCGATTCCGAATGGAGCGATTATGTCGCCAGCCCCGCCGCGGTCTCCGGCAAGAACACGCAGTCGGTCTATGCCAGGCTGAAGGACGGCCTCGAAGCGCATTGTGAGCAGGCGCGAGCAGCCGGTGCGGTAATAATCCAGGAGCCAACGGATCAGTTCTATGGCGAGCGCCAGTATCGGGCCCGCGATCCCGAGGGTCACGTCTGGACCTTCACGCAGCCGATCCGTTCCGTTTCCCGCGAAGAGGCCGAACGCCTGAGCGGCTTGCGGATCGAGGGTTGGCACCGATAGAGCGGCGGGTTGGCGCATCGCGGCCGTCGGCGTTTGGAGTGCAAGCCGCGGCCTGATAAATCTGGCGTCCTGATTCGCGCGACTCGGAAGTATGCATGGTGCGCCTTGCCGGCCGGATAATTCTGCTTTGGGGTTGGCGGCGCGCGCTCGTTGCCTTTCTTGCCGGAGCGCTGGCGGTGCTCGGCCAGGCGCCATACGACTTCTTCGCCGCCTGCTTTATTTCGTTTCCCTTGCTGGTCTGGCTGCTGGACGGCGCAACCGGCGAAGCCTCCGGCAGCCTGTTCCGGCGCCTGCTACCGGCTTTCGCCGTCGGCTGGTGGTTCGGCTTTGGCTATTTCCTCGCCGGCCTCTGGTGGGTCGGCTCGGCGCTGCTGGTCGAGGCCGACAGCTTTGCCTGGGCACTTCCCTTCGCTGTAATCGGCATTCCCTTCGCGCTCGCCTTTTTCTATGGCTTTGCGACGATGGTCGCCCGGCTCCTGTGGAGCAGCGATATCGGCCGCATCGCCGCTCTTGCCTTCGGCTTCGGGCTGATGGAGTGGCTGCGCGGCTTCCTGTTCACCGGCTTTCCCTGGAATGCGATCGGCTACGCGGCAATGCCTGTGCCTCTTCTGATGCAGAGCGTCTCGGTGACCGGCATGATCGGCATGAACGCTCTTGCCGTGTTCCTCTTTTCCCTGCCCGCATTGCTGGCGGCGCACCGGCATCTTCGCCTGGGCGCGGCCCTGTTTGTGCTGCTTGCCGCCGCCCATGTCGGCTTCGGCTATGTCAGGCTTGCCGCTCCTGAAAAGCCGGCTGAGCGCAGCCTGGATGTCCGCATCGTCCAGCCGGCGGTGGATCTGTCGGAAAAGTGGGACGCCTCGGTGCGTGACCGCATCTTCGCCACCTTGCTGGGCCTGTCCGCCAAGGCACCGGAGCCCGGCCACGGAAAGCCGCAGCTGATCCTGTGGCCGGAAACCTCTGTGCCGTTCCTTTTCACCGAGCGGCCTGATGCGTTGACGGCGCTGGGCGACATGCTGGCCGATGGCCAGATGCTGATTGCCGGCGTCGTTCGCGAGGAGGCCGGCTCGGCGGCCAGCCCTGACAGCCGCTATTACAATTCCGTGGTGGCGATCAACGACAAGGGCGAAATCGCTGACGCCGTCGACAAGGTCCATCTGGTGCCGTTCGGCGAATACCTGCCTTTTGCCGACCTGCTCGGCCGTTTCGGTATCGACCAGCTCGTCGCCGGGCCGATGACGTTCACGGCCGGCAACGAGCGCCACGCAATCACGCTTCCGGGCGGCATCCATGCCCTGCCTTTTATTTGTTATGAGGTGATCTTTCCCGACCTCGTGGCGGTTGACGCTACGTCAGCGCAGCTTATTGTGAACGTCACCAATGATGCGTGGTTTGGCGACACGCCGGGGCCATACCAGCATTTCCGGCAGGCTCAGATTCGCGCGGTGGAGAACGGATTGCCCTTGCTGCGCGCTGCCAATAACGGCATCTCGGCCGTCGTCGATCGACACGGACGCGTCGTCGACGCGCTGGCGATCGACGCGCGCGGAGCCATTGATGTGAAGGTGCCGATTTCCGAACAGACGGTCGTTTCCTCAGGCCAGCGACGCATTGACGGAATGCTGATCATGTTGCTGTTTGCGCTGGTCGGGGCCCTGTTGAATGTAAGGCAAAGGCTACGGGTGAATTGACAGTTGGCACATTAGAAACTCATACTGTACCGCCTGAAAATTTCTCGAAGCCGGTGGATCGTTCTGTTGGGGCAGTTCGCCTCCGGCTTTCTTTGGGCAGGAAAAAAACACAAAGCCGAAAAAATTCGGCGAGGAAAAAATGACAGAAGAAAACAAGAAGAAACCGAATCCGATCGACATCCATGTTGGAAGCCGGGTTCGGCTCCGCCGCAACATGCTCGGAATGAGCCAGGAAAAGCTGGGCGAAAATCTCGGCATCACATTTCAACAGATCCAGAAATATGAAAAGGGCACCAACCGCGTCGGCGCCAGCCGCCTGCAGGCGATTGCCTCCATACTCGGCGTGCCCGTCGCCTTCTTTTTCGAGGATGCGCCGGGCCAGGAGTCCGCGGCCAACCGCGGCTTTGCCGAGGATGCCTCGATGGCTTTTGCCGTCGAATTCTGCGGCAGCCCGGAAGGCCTTCAGCTCAACCGCGCCTTTGTCAAGATCGCCGACGTCAAGGTGCGCCGCAGGATCATCGACCTGGTGAAATCGCTCGCAGCGGACGATCTCGACTGATCCGCGACGCGCTTCGAACCGGCGGCAACCAGCCGCCGGTGGCACAAGATATCGGCGTCGACATTCATGCCAGAACGGAGGCAACGCTTGACGAGCGGCGCTCTGCCCCGCTAACACGTGGCGCGCCAAAATCGGCAGCCTGCCGATCGTTTTTCAAGAGGGGACACCCGTGACGCGGCAGAACTACTTCTTTACCTCGGAATCCGTTGCCGAGGGCCATCCCGACAAAGTCTGTGACCGGATTTCCGACGAGATCGTCGATCTGGTCTATCGTGAAGCCAAGAAGACCGGCATGGACCCATGGAAAGTCCGCGTTGCCTGCGAGACCCTGGCGACCACCAACCGCGTCGTCATCGCCGGTGAGGTGCGCGTCCCCGAGACGCTGCTGAAGAAGGACAAGGCCGGTAACATCCTCAAGGACGCGGCGGGGCACCCTGTCGTGAACCCGGCGAAATTCAAATCCGTCGCCCGTAAGGCTATCCGTGAGATCGGCTATGAACAGGCAGGCTTCCACTGGAAGACGGCCAAGATCGAGGTTCTGCTGCACGGCCAGTCGCCCGACATCGGCCAGGGCGTCGACAACGCCGCCGACCGCCAGGGTGAGGAAGGTGCCGGCGACCAGGGCATCATGTTCGGCTATGCCTGCCGCGAGACGCCGGACCTGATGCCGGCGCCGATCTACTACAGCCACAAGATCCTCGAACTGCTGGCCGCCGCGCGTCACGAAAACAACGGCGAGGCCGGCAGGCTCGGGCCGGATGCCAAGAGCCAGGTCACCGTCCGCTACATCGACGGCAAGGCGGCCGAGGCAACGCAGATCGTGCTGTCGACTCAGCATCTCGACGCGACCTGGGACTCGAAGAAGGTGCGCAAGGTCGTGGAACCCTACATTCGCGAAGCGCTGGGCGACCTCAAGATCGCCGACGACTGCAACTGGTACATCAACCCGACCGGCAAGTTCGTCATCGGCGGGCCTGACGGCGACGCCGGCCTCACGGGCCGCAAGATCATTGTCGACACTTACGGCGGGGCGGCTCCGCATGGCGGCGGCGCCTTTTCCGGCAAGGACACCACCAAAGTCGACCGTTCGGCCGCCTATGCGGCGCGTTACCTGGCCAAGAATGTCGTGGCGGCGAAACTTGCCGACCGCTGCACCATCCAGCTTTCCTATGCCATCGGTGTCGCCCAGCCGCTGTCGGTCTATGTCGACCTGCACGGCACCGGCAAGGTGGACGAGGCAAAGCTCGAGGATGCGCTGCGCAGCGTGATGGACCTGTCGCCGTCCGGCATCCGCCGCCATCTCGACCTCAACAAGCCGATCTACGCCAAGACGTCGTCCTACGGCCATTTCGGCCGCAAGGCCGGCCGTGATGGGTCTTTCTCCTGGGAAAAGACCGATCTCGCCAAGGCGCTCAAGGATGCTGTCGCGGCCTGAACGCCACGACGGTCCCCGCGCCCAACCAGATGAGCCCGCAAGACAGGCCAAGCCGTACGACCGAAGCCTTTTTCGGTCGTCGGCGCGGCAAGCCCGTTCGCCCGCAGCAGGCCGCTGCCCTGGAAAGCGGCCTTGGCGCCTATCGGCTCGATCTGGCGACCGCGGCACCCCCGGATCTGCGCACTCTGTTTGAAGCCGACGTTTCGGCCGTGCGGCTCGAAATCGGCTTTGGCGGTGGCGAACATCTCCTGCATCGCGCCGTCGAGGCGCCGACGATCGGCTTCATCGGCGTCGAGCCCTTCGTCAACGGCATGGCCAAGATGATGATGGCGGTCCGGGCAACGCCGCTTCCCAATCTAAGGGTCTATGACGACGATGCCACACAGTTGCTCGACTGGCTGCCCCCGACCTCGCTGGATGGCATTGATCTTCTTTATCCCGACCCCTGGCCGAAGAAGAAGCATTGGAAGCGGCGCTTCGTCAGCCAGATCAATCTCGACCGTTTCGCGCGCGTCCTGAAGCCGGGTTCGAAATTCCGCTTCGCGTCCGATATCGACACCTATGTGAACTGGACCTTGCTGCATTGCCGGGCGCATGGCGCCTTCGCATGGCAGGCCGCGGAAGCGGCGGACTGGCATCGCCCTTACGATGGCTGGCCAGGCACCCGTTACGAGGCGAAGGCCATTCGCGAGGGCAGGCCGCCGGCCTATCTGACTTTCGTCAGGACGTAAGCCTTCACGGCAGGCTCAGAAACGGCCGAATCGGTTGAACACGGCCGGATCCATGCCGAGCTTGCGCAGGTCGACCGCGCGCGGCCGGCTTCCACGGCGCGCGACGCGGCGACGGCGCTGCCGAACGTTGTGAAGAGATCGCCCAAGGCGGAAAATATTCCGCGGTTGCTCATGATCCTGTCCTTTCGCGCGCCACCGCGCGCCAATTCTGTTCGTGTCGTGGCTAACAGATAGGAGCATCCTGTCGGCGCTCACAGGGGGATTGCCCGCATGGGGGGCCATGCGTCTGAAGCAGCGCGGATGCCGTCGGGGCTTTTGCCGCCCCGGCACTGCGGACTTGAAACGCCGGCCCGGATCGTCTATATCAGCTTCAAGTTCTTGGTCGGTATGACGAAGAGTGGGTCCACCCGGTCCCGCTCTTTTTTATTACCTGCCGATAGGTTCGAAAAGAACGACAGGGATTAGATGACTGCAACTGCAAGCGAAGGTGACGACCGCATCATCCGCGAAAGCGGCATCGATGCGCGCATCGCGCTGATCATCCAGCCGGTGCTGCGCGGCATCGGGTTTCGCCTGGTGCGCGTGCGCCTGTCCGGTCAGAACGGACTGACGCTGCAGATCATGGCCGAGCGCGAGGACGGCACCATGACCGTCGAGGATTGCGAAGAGGTCAGCCGCGCGGTGTCGCCGGCGCTCGACGTCGACGATCCGATCGAAAAGGCGTATCATCTGGAAGTCTCTTCTCCCGGCATCGACCGGCCGCTGGTCCGCAAATCGGATTTCACGGCGTGGACTGGCCACCTGGTGAAGATGGAGACGTCGGTCGTCGTCGCCGACCGCAAGCGCTTCAAGGGCAAGATCGTCGAGGCCGGCGAAAATGACGTGCTGATCGAGCGCGATAAGGCGGCCTATGGCGAGGAGCCGACGGTGCGCGTGCCTTACGATGCGATCGCCGAGGCGCGCCTGATCTTGACCGACGACCTCATCCGCGATGCCTTGTCGAAGGACAACAGGGCGCGCAAGGAAGCCAAGAAACGCTGCGGCGAGCCGGACGACGATGTGCCAGAGGGTGCGGATACGGACGCCACGGAAGAACACGAACAGGAAAGTTGATTGAGCTGCCGGGCCCGAAGGTCCGGCAAACAGGCTCGGGAGAAAAAAATATGGTTGTAAGCGCCAACAGACTTGAACTGCTGCAGATTGCCGATGCGGTCGCGCGTGAAAAGTCGATCGACAAGTCGATCGTCATCGCCGCCATGGCCGATGCGATCCAGAAGGCGGCGCGTTCGCGTTACGGCCAGGAGACCAACATTCGTGCCGACATCAACCCGAACACCGGCGAGATGAAGCTGCAGCGGCTGATGGAAGTGGTCGATAAGGTCGACGACTATGCCACGCAGATCGCCATTTCCTCTGCCCGGGAGCGCAATCCCGACGCTCAGCTCGGAGATTTCATCGCCGAACAGCTGCCGCCGATGGATTTCGGCCGCATCGCCGCCCAGTCCGCCAAGCAGGTCATCGTGCAGAAGGTGCGCGAGGCTGAACGCGACCGCCAGTACGACGAATACAAGGACCGCATCGGCGAGATCGTCAACGGCACCGTCAAGCGCGTCGAATATGGCAATGTCATCGTCGATCTCGGCCGTGGCGAGGCGATCATCCGCCGTGACGAACTGATCCCGCGCGAGAACTACAAGTACGGCGATCGAGTCCGTGCCTATGTCTACGACGTGCGCCGCGAGCAGCGCGGCCCGCAGATATTCCTGTCGCGCACCCATCCGCAGTTCATGGCCAAGCTCTTCACCATGGAAGTGCCGGAAATCTATGACGGCATCATCGAGATCAAGTCGGTCGCCCGTGACCCGGGCTCGCGCGCCAAGATCGCCGTCATCTCGCGCGACAGCTCGATCGATCCGGTCGGCGCCTGCGTCGGTATGCGCGGCAGCCGCGTCCAGGCGGTCGTCGGCGAATTGCAGGGCGAGAAGATCGACATCATTCCGTGGTCGCCCTCGGCCGCTTCCTTCATCGTCAACGCGCTGCAGCCGGCCGAAGTCGCCAAGGTGGTGCTCGACGAGGATGCCGAGCGCATCGAGGTTGTGGTCCCGGACGATCAGCTGTCGCTGGCCATCGGCCGTCGCGGCCAGAACGTGCGCCTTGCTTCGCAGCTCACCGGCTGGGACATCGACATCCTGACCGAGCAGGAAGAGAGCGAGCGCCGCCAGAAGGAATTCGTCGAGCGCTCGGCGCTGTTCATGGAAGCCCTCGACGTCGACGAGATGGTCGGCCAGGTGCTTGCCTCGGAAGGCTTCACCAGCGTCGAGGAAGTGGCCTACGTCGATTCCGGCGAAATCTCCTCGATCGATGGCTTCGACGAGGACACCGCTTCGGAAATCCAGACCCGCGCCCGTGAGTATCTGGAGAAGATCGAGGCCGAGCATGACGAGAAGCGCAAGGCGCTGGGTGTCAAGGACGAGCTGCGCGAAATCCCCGGCATCACCACCGCCATGATGGTGACGCTTGGCGAAGACGGCGTGAAGACGATCGAGGATTTCGCCGGCTATGCCGCCGACGACCTGACCGGCTGGAAGGAACGCAAGGACGGCGAAACCAAGGTGTATCCCGGCGTGCTGGCCAGTCACGGCGTTTCGCGCGCCGACGCCGAGCAGATGGTGCTCGCCGCCCGTCTCAAGGCCGGCTGGATTTCCGAGGACGAGCTTGCAGCCGAAGAAGCATCGGCTGACGAAGCCGTTGGTGCGTGAGGTGAAACCGCATCGCACAGAACCCGCCCCTGGACGAGATGAACGATCGCACCTGCATCGTCACCCGCAAGCAGGCCGAACCGGATGATCTGATCCGGTTCGTCGTCGGCCCGGATTCGGCCGTCGTTCCCGATCTCAAGAGAAATCTGCCCGGCCGTGGTTGCTGGGTGAGTGCTGACCGCCTACATATCGACAAGGCGGCGGCCAAAAACCTCTTTGCCCGCGCCTTCAAGGCACAGGTGGTTGTGCCGCCCGATCTGGGTGGCATGGTCGACGGGTTGCTCTCCAAATCCGCGCTGGGTATGCTGGGTCTCGCCCGCAAGGCAGGCGCGATAGCGCTGGGCGCCACCAAGGTCGAGAGCGCGGTGCGCGGCGGGCTGGCGCTTTTCGTGCTTCACGCTACCGAAGCGTCCGACGATGGTGTGCGCAAGATCAGCCAGGCGCGGCGGGCGACCGTCCATGTCGGCGGCCCCTCCATCCTTGCCTACAAACTTTTCTCCGAGGCCGAGTTGAGCTTGGCATTGGGGGGTACAAATGTGATACATGCTGCCGTCCTCGCGGGAGACGCGGGTAAGGCGGTCCAGAAGCGCATGGTTGCGCTCGACCGGTATCGGGGCGGTACCCCGGACGATCTGGCAATGCTTGCGGCCGTTGCTGACGAAGATGAGGCCGCAGAGGATATGGAATGAGCGATACGAAATCGGGCGACGACAAGACGTTGAGTGTTACGCCGAAGAAGACCTTGACGCTGAAGCGCCCCGGCATGGAACAGGGCACTGTGCGCCAGAACTTCTCGCATGGCCGTACCAAGTCGGTCGTGGTCGAGACCAAGAAGCGCAAGTTCTCGCTGCCCGGCGACAGGCCGGAGCCGGTAGCCGCTGCCCCTGCGCCCGTTCTCACGCCAAAGCCGCCGGTCGCGGCTGCCGCGCCCGTCGTCCAGGAAGCCCCCAAGGCGCCGCCGCCCCCGCCGCCTCCGGTCGAGCGCAGCGGCATGGTGCTGAACGAATTGTCGCGCAGTGAAATGGAAGCGCGCCGCAGGGCACTCGAAGGCTCGAAGGTTCGCGAAGTCGAGGACCGCCAGCGCGCCGCCGAGGAGGCCAAGCGCCGCGCCGAGGAAGAAGAGCGCCGCAAGCGTGAGCGCGAGGAATCCGCGCGCCGGCAGGCGGAGGAGGAAGCGCGCCTGCAGGCCGAAGCCGAATCCCGCCGTCGCGCCGAGGAAGAGGCACGCCGCCGCGCGCCCTTGGCCGCGGAACTGGCGACATCGGACGAAGAGGAAGAGGTCAAGCCGAAGCGGGCTGGTGCCGGGGCGCCGGTACGCCGCCCGGTCACGCCCGAAGTGGCGCGTCCGGCCAAGCCGACCAAAGGCGAGGAAGACCGTCGCCGCGGCAAGCTGACGCTGAATTCCGCGCTTTCCGACGAGGATGCGCGGGCCCGTTCGCTGTCGTCGATGCGTCGCCGTCAGGAGAAGTTCAAGCGCGCGATGCACAACGAGCCGCGCGAGAAAGTCATGCGCGAAGTGATCTTGCCCGAGACCATCACCATCCAGGAACTGGCGCAGCGCATGTCCGAACGTGCGGTCGATGTCGTCAAGTTCTTCATGAAACAGGGCCAGATCCTGAAGCCGGGCGACGTCATCGACGCTGATACGGCCGAGCTGGTCGCCACCGAATTCGGCCACACGGTCCGCCGCGTCGCCGAGTCCGACATCGAGGAAGGCCTGTTCAACATCGCCGATCGTCCGGAAGACCTGGTGCCGCGTCCGCCGGTCGTGACCATCATGGGTCACGTCGACCACGGCAAGACCTCGCTGCTGGATGCGATCCGCAACGCCAATGTCGTGTCCGGCGAGGCCGGCGGCATCACCCAGCATATCGGCGCCTATCAGGTCGAGAAGAACGGTCAGAAGATCACCTTCATCGACACGCCCGGCCACGCCGCCTTCACGGCGATGCGCGCCCGCGGCGCCCAGGCCACCGACATTGCCATTCTCGTGGTGGCTGCCGACGACAGCGTGATGCCGCAGACGATCGAATCGATCAGCCATGCCAAGGCGGCCAACGTTCCGATCATCGTGGCGATCAACAAGATCGACAAGCACGACGCCGATCCGCAGAAGGTGCGCTCCGAACTGCTGCGCCACGAGGTGTTCGTGGAATCGATGGGCGGTGAAGTGCTTGACGTCGAAGTGTCGGCGACCAAGGGCACTAATCTCGACAAGCTGCTCGAAGCGATCCTGCTGCAGGCCGAAATCCTCGACCTGAAGGCCAATCCGGACCGGACCGCCGAGGGCGTCGTCATCGAGGCCCAGCTCGACAAAGGCCGCGGCCCCGTCGCCACCGTGCTGGTGCAGACCGGCACGCTGATGCCGGGCGACATCCTCGTCGCCGGCAACGAATGGGGCCGGGTGCGCGCGCTGGTCAACGATCGCGGCGAGCAGATCAAGGAAGCGCCGCCGGCAATGCCGGTCGAGGTGCTCGGCCTTCAGGGCACGCCGCAGGCGGGTGACCGCTTTGCGGTCGTCAACAACGAGGCTCGCGCTCGCGAGATCACGGAGTATCGCCAGCGTCTGGCGCGCGAGAAGGCGGTTGCCAAGCATGCCGGCCAGCGCGGCTCGCTCGAACAGATGATGTCGCAACTGCAGACGAGCGGGCTGAAGGAATTCCCGCTGGTCATCAAGGGCGACGTTCAGGGTTCGATCGAGGCGATCAACGCCGCGCTGGACAAGCTCGGCACCGACGAGGTGCGTGCGCGCATCGTCCACGCCGGCGCCGGCGCCATCACCGAAAGCGACGTTTCTCTGGCCGAGACTTCGGGCGCGGCGATCATCGGCTTCAACGTCCGTGCCAATGTGCAGGCGCGTGCAGCGGCCGCGGCCGCGGGCATCGAGATCCGCTACTACTCGATCATCTACAACCTCGTGGATGATGTGAAAGCGGCTCTGTCGGGCCTGCTGTCGCCGGAGCGTCGGGAGACCTTCATCGGCAATGCCGAGATCCTCGAGATCTTCGACATCACCAAGGTCGGCAAGATCGCCGGCTGCCGTGTCACCGAAGGCAAGGTCGAGCGCGGCGCGGGCGTGCGCCTGATCCGCGACAATGTCGTCATCCACGAAGGCACGCTGAAGACGCTGAAGCGTTTCAAGGACGAGGTTTCGGAAGTCCCCGTCGGCCAGGAGTGCGGCATGGCCTTCCAGAACTACGAGGACATGCGCGTCGGCGACATCATCGAGTGCTTCCGCGTCGAGATGGTGACCCGGACACTCTGAGTTAGAGTGACTTGTCGGTATCGGGCGGTGGTCGTAAGACCGCCGCCCAAAGCCTGTTGAGCCAAAGCCGTTGAGAATGACTGTTTGAGACATGCGGCACGGTCCTATCCCGCGCCTCACGCTTTCAGGATTGAGAAAAATGCCCCGTTCCATCACATCCGGTCCATCCCAGCGCATGCTGCGCGTTGGTGAGCAGGTGCGCCATGCGCTCTCCGAAACCCTGCAGCGTGGCGAGATCATCGACCCGTTGATTGAAAACTCGGTCGTTTCGGTCTCCGAAGTGCGCATGTCGCCCGATCTCAAGATCGCCACGGCCTTTGTTTCCCCGCTCGGTGCAAAGGACGCCGGTGCCGTCATCGAAGCGCTCAACAGGCATGCGAAATTCGTCCGCGGCCGTGTCTCCGGCGCGCTCAGGCAAATGAAATACATGCCGGAGTTCCGCTTCCGGCTGGACACATCCTTCGACAACTTCGCCAGGATCAACGACCTGCTGAAGTCGCCCGAAGTGGCGCGCGATCTCGACGCGGACGAAGCCAAAGACGACAGGGCCAAAGACGACAGGGACAGCGAATAATGGGGCGTCGCGGCAAGAAGAAGGGCCGTCCGGTCTCCGGCTGGGTGGTGCTGGACAAGCCGGTCGGCATGGGATCGACAGAGGCTGTGTCCAAGATCAAATGGCTGTTCCAGGCCGAAAAGGCCGGCCACGCCGGCACGCTCGACCCGCTGGCTTCCGGCATGCTGCCGATCGCGCTCGGTGAAGCCACCAAGACCGTGCCTTACGTGCAGGACGGCGCCAAGATTTATCGTTTCACCGTCGCCTGGGGCGATGAGCGCTCCACCGACGATCTTGAAGGGCCGGTGACGAAAAGCTCCGACCTGCGTCCGGCCGAAGCCGAGGTGCGGGCGCTGCTGCCGAAATACACCGGCGTCATCATGCAGACGCCGCCGCAATTCTCGGCCGTCAAGATCGCGGGCGAACGCGCCTATGACCTCGCCCGCGAAGGCGAGACGGTCAACATACCCGCGCGCGAGATCGAGATCGGGCGTCTCGACGTCGTCGAGCACAGCGCCGATCACACGGTTTTCGAGGTCGAATGCGGCAAGGGCACCTATGTGCGCTCGCTGGCGCGTGACATGGGCCGCGATCTCGGCTGCTTCGGCCATGTTTCCGACCTGCGCCGGGTCGAGGTCGAGCCGTTCACGCCGCGGGATTTCGTCACCATCGCCGAACTCGAGGCGGCGCGCTTCGGCGCGCAAGGTGAAGACAAGTCAGGTTCGGACGAGTGCGGCGACGCCCTGGACGCGCCGATCGACTTCGGCGCGATCGATGCGCTTCTTGTCGATACGTCAGCGGCTCTCGATTGCCTGCCGCAGATCGCCATCAGCGACGACGCCGCGACCAAGATCCGTCTCGGCAACCCGGTCATCATTCGTGGCCGCGATGCGCCCGTGGAGGCGGAAGAAGCCTGCGCGACGGCACGCGGCAAGCTGGTTGCCATCGGCGCGGTCGAACAGGGCATGTTCAAGCCCAAGCGGGTCTTTGCCGGCTAATGGCTCTCGTCTAACTTCGGTTTGACTTAAGATCGGGGGCCACATGGCAAAGGCCGAGGCGGTAAAAAAGCGAGCGCCGGTGAAGACGAGGCGGCCGCCGGTCGGCGCCTCGCCGGGCACGCTGATCGCCGATCCGGCGGCGCGGCGCTCCGAACTGCGGCTGACCCTGATCTCGCCGCAGAAATTCAAGACCATCGACAATGCCAGCATCGACGACGTCGAGGCCAATTGCCACAAATGGCCGGTGATCTGGCTCGACTGTACTGGTCTTGCCAACATCCAGCTGATCGAGGAGATCGGTCGCATCTTCAGCCTTCACCCGCTGGCGCTGGAGGATGTCGTCAACACTGGCCAGCGGCCGAAGGTCGACTTCTTCGAGGATCATGCCTTCGTCGTCGTGCGCATGATCGATGATGTCACCGCGCATCGCTACGAACAGATCGCTCTCTTCCTAGGCGAGAATTTCGTCGTCACCTTCCAGGAGCGCGAGGGCGATCCGTTCGATCCGGTGCGCAAGCGCATCGAGAGTTCGGCGCCCAACCGGTTGCGCACCCGTGGCGCCGACTATCTGGCCTATGCGCTGATCGACGCCATCGTCGACAGCTATTTCCCACCGATCGAGGCGGCCGGCGACCTTGTCGACGGCATCGAGGACCAGATGCTGCATTCGACGCACAAGCACCAGATGCGGCAGCTGCACGAATTGCGGCGAGACGCCAATGTGCTGAAGGGCGTGCTGTGGCCGATGCGCGATGCCCTGGCCACGCTGATCCGCAACGACGTGCCCTGTGTCAGAGCCGAGACCAAGGTTTTCCTCAACGACACGCTCGACCATTCGCTCCGGCTGATCGAGCTGGTGGAGACCCAGCGCGACATGCTGACCGGACTGATCGAGATGCATCTGTCGCTGAGCCAGGCGCGCACCAACGATGTCATCAGCTATCTCACCATCGTCTCGGTCATCTTCATGCCGCTCACATTCCTGGTTGGCGTCTGGGGCATGAACTTCGATCCCGGAAGTTCGCCCTGGAACATGCCGGAGCTGAAGGCCTATTACGGCTATCCCGCGTCGTTGCTGTTCATGGCCGTTATCGCGCTCGGGCTGATTGCTTTCTTCAAATGGAAGAAATGGCTTTAACCGCGATAAAACTTGGCATCTGGAGCTGAAAAGCCGGCTCCGTGAATTGGGCTGGTGTTTTGCCGGGAATTGCACTATATGCGCCGCAGCATAGCGCTAGGACGCTTTGCTTGCACCGGCCCCTGCTGGACGACATCCCGGCTGAGGGCGACCCGTTTCCTCGAACAGATAAGGAAAAACACGATGTCGATTACTGCCGAGCGCAAGAAGGAATTGATGGGTGAATTCGCTACCGCCAAAGGCGATACCGGGTCTCCGGAAGTCCAGGTGGCCATCCTTTCCGAGCGCATCAAGAACCTGACCGACCATTTCAAGGACCACAAGAAGGATAACCATTCCCGCCGTGGTCTGCTCGCTCTCGTGTCCCAGCGCCGCAGCCTGCTTGATTATCTCAAGCGCAAGGACGACGCGCGCTACCAGACACTGATCGAGAAGCTCGGTCTGCGCCGTTGACGAATTGACCGGCGGGCTCCCACAGGGAGTCCGCCGGTCGCGCATTTGAGCACCGGGGGCAACCCGAACTCGAATGCAGGACTGGAGCGCCGCGCACCCCATCTGGATGCCGGACGGACGCTCCGAAGAGTTGAATTGCGCATGACGCGTTCCGCAAGCCGTTTCGGTGTCATGCGCAGGCCAGTCGATCGATTGGCCATATCCGGCTTCGAGCGCGCAGAGGGCCACTCGAAGTCACCCATGGACGGTCATGGGGCAGGATTGCAGGACGCTCGTATGGCCATTGTGCCAGTCAAACCCGAGCTTCCCGTTGTCTTGCCCGTGGCTGCCCGAGAAAGGAAGCCAGAGGAAGGGCACCCGCGCACGATGAAACGGCGCGGCCCTTCCTCATACAAAGGACAAGACATGTTCAATCAACACAAAGTGGAAATCGAATGGGGCGGTCGCCCGCTCATCCTCGAAACCGGCAAGATCGCGCGCCAGGCTGACGGTGCCGTGCTTGCCACTTACGGCGAGACCGTGGTTCTCGCCACCGTCGTTTCGATGAAGGAGCCCAAGCCCGGCCTCGATTTCTTTCCGCTGACCGTCAACTACCAGGAAAAGACCTATGCCGCCGGCAAGATCCCGGGCGGCTATTTCAAGCGTGAAGGCCGTCCGAGCGAGAAGGAAACGCTGGTTTCCCGCCTCATCGACCGCCCGATCCGCCCGCTTTTCGCCGCCGGTTACAAGAACGACACCCAGATCGTCGTCACCGTCGTCCAGCACGACCTCGAAAATGACCCGGACATCCTGTCGATCGTCGCCACCTCGGCCGCGCTGACGCTGTCGGGCGTTCCCTTCATGGGCCCGATCGGCGGCGCCCGCGTCGGCTACATCAACGGCGAATACGTTCTCAACCCGCACATCGACGAGATGGAGGAATCCAAGCTCGACCTCGTCGTCGCCGGTACCACCGACGCCGTGCTGATGGTCGAATCCGAAGCCAAGGAACTTTCCGAAGAGCTGATGCTCGGCGCCGTGATGTTCGGCCAGAAGGGCTTCCAGCCGGTGATCGAGGCCATCATCAAGCTGGCCGAAGTCGCCGCCAAGGATCCGCGCGACTTCACCGCGCCGGATTATTCCGAGCTCGAAGGCGAGATGCTGAAGATCGTCGGCGACGAGCTTCGCGACGCCTACAAGATCACCGACAAGCAGAAGCGCTATGCCGCCGTCGACGCCGTCAAGGCGAAGGTCAAGGCCGCATTTGCTCCGGCCGAGGGCGAAGAGCCCAAATATGCCTCCGAGCAGATCGGTTCCGTGTTCAAGGAACTCCAGGCCAAGGTCGTGCGCTGGAACATCCTCGACACCAGCTCGCGCATCGACGGCCGTGACCTGAAGACGGTCCGCAAGATCGTCTCCGAAGTCGGCGTCCTGCCGCGCACCCATGGTTCGGCGCTGTTCACCCGCGGCGAGACCCAGGCGCTGGTCGTTGCCACGCTCGGCACCGGCGAGGACGAGCAGTATGTCGATTCGCTGACCGGCATGTACAAGGAGAAGTTCCTCCTTCACTACAACTTCCCTCCCTACTCCGTCGGTGAGACCGGCCGCATGGGTTCGCCGGGACGCCGCGAAATCGGCCACGGCAAGCTCGCCTGGCGCGCCATCCGCCCGATGCTGCCCAGCGCTGACCAGTTCCCCTACACGCTGCGCGTCGTCTCGGAGATCACCGAGTCCAACGGTTCCTCGTCGATGGCCACTGTCTGCGGCACCTCGCTGGCGCTGATGGATGCCGGCGTGCCGCTGGCCAAGCCGGTTGCCGGCATCGCCATGGGCCTGATCAAGGAAGGCGAGCGCTTCGCCGTGCTGTCGGACATCCTGGGCGACGAGGATCACCTCGGCGACATGGACTTCAAGGTCGCGGGCACCGCCAACGGCATCACCTCGCTGCAGATGGACATCAAGATCGACGGCATCACCGAGCAGATCATGCAGATCGCCCTCGGCCAGGCCAAGGACGGCCGCCTGCATATCCTCGGCGAAATGGCCCATGCGCTGTCCGGCGCACGTGCCGAGCTCGGCGAGTTCGCGCCACGCATCGAGGTCATGCACATCCCGACCGACAAGATCCGCGACGTCATCGGCTCCGGCGGCAAGGTCATCCGCGAAATCGTCGAGAAGACCGGCGCCAAGATCAACATTGAGGACGACGGCACGGTCAAGATCGCTTCCTCGAACGCCAAGGAGATCGAGGCGGCGAAGAAGTGGATCCACACCATCGTCGCCGAGCCGGAAGTCGGCGAGATCTACGAAGGCACGGTCGTCAAGACCGCCGACTTCGGCGCCTTCGTCAACTTCTTTGGCCCGCGTGACGGTCTCGTCCACATCTCGCAGCTCGCCAATGAGCGCGTCGCCAAGACCTCGGACGTCGTCAGGGAAGGCGACAAGGTCTGGGTCAAGCTGATGGGCTTCGACGAGCGCGGCAAGGTTCGCCTGTCTATGAAGGTCGTCGACCAGGCGACTGGCAAGGAAATCGTGCGCGACAAGAAGGCCGAAGGCGAAGAAGACGCCGCCTGAGCGATCTGACAACGAAATCGAAGCGGGCGCGGCTGTTGTCGCGCCCGTTTTCATTTGCAGCAATTCCAGGAAAGGTGCGAAGCGGCTTTCCGTCCGGAATTGCGCAAGACACCAAAGGGCAGAGGAACATGTCTGCTGAGGCGCTGAAGACGCTTTTCCATCCGTTCGAGACCGAGGCTCTTGCCTTGCCAGGCAAGGGCGAACGCGTCCTTTTCCTCGGCGCCGAGCCCGACCTGCACTTGCCCCAGGGCTTCGCCGCCACACTGCATCTTGTCCAAGGCTTCCGGCCCTATTTCCGTGCACTGCAGGCGGCTGGCTTCGCGGTCACGCCGCAACCGGCGGATGATGGTTTTGAGGCCGCGCTGGTGATCGCCGGCCGCCATCGCGGCCAGAACGAATTGCGCGTCGCGGAGGCTCTCCAGCGCGTGGCGCCGGGCGGATTGATCGTCATTGCCGGCAGCAAGGACGACGGCATTGCCAGCCTGCGCAGGTGTATCGACGAGCTTGTGCCGCTCGACGGCCATATGCCGAAGTATCACGGCATCGCCTTCTGGCTGCGCCGTCCGATGGACATGCAGGCTGCCGCTGCGCTACGCGTCGCCAACCCGGCCTTGCTGGTCGAGGACCGGTTCCACACCGCACCCGGCATGTTCTCCTTCGACCGCGTCGACGCGGGTTCGAAACTGCTGGTCGACAACCTGCCCGGTGATCTGCGTGGCAGCGCGGCCGATTTCTGCGCCGGCTGGGGCTATGTGGCGGCGGAAATGGCTGCCTGCTCGCCAGGCCTGTCGGCTCTCGATCTCTACGAGGCCGATTTCGATGCGCTGGAGGCGGCCAAGGGCAACCTGGTCAACACCGTGGCACAGGGCTTTTTCTGGACGGATCTGCTCGCCGAGCCTGTCGAGCGCCGCTATGACGTTATCGCCATGAACCCGCCCTTTCACCGCAGCCGCGCGGCGGAGCCGGAGATCGGCGCCGGCATTATCCGTGCCGCAGCCAAGGCGTTGAAGCCCGGCGGCAGGCTGTTCATGGTCGCCAACCGCCAGCTTCCCTACGAGCCCGTGCTGTCGGCCGCCTTTGCCAGCCACGCCGAGCTTGCCCGCGACGGTATGTTCAAGGTGTTTTCCGCTCGGCGCTGATATAAGCGGGCGTCGCTCAATGCAGAGTGGCGACGCGCCGCATGTCCTCGCCGGCGTGCCCATCGACGCCCCCGACCTTCAGCGGCGCCGGCCGCCCGAACAGGTAGCCTTGCACGACTTCGCAGCCTGCCGCCCGCAGCAGCGTTGCCTGGCTCTCGGTCTCGACGCCTTCGGCGATGATGCTCACGCCGAGCGCACGTGAAAGCCCGACAATGGTGGAGACGACGGCACCGGAACTGGAATCCGTATCGATGCGGCTGACGAAGGAACGATCGATCTTCAGCTTGCCGAACGAGAAGTCGATCAGGTAGCTGAGATTAGAATAGCCGGTGCCGAAGTCGTCGACGGCCACGGATATGCCCATCTCGGCAAGCTCTTTCAGGATGGCGGCCGCGCGGTCACGGTCCTGCATCATCGCCGTCTCGGTGACTTCCAGTTCCAGCCGTGACGGCTTGATGCCGGTGGTCCTCATCGTGTCGCGCACGATGCCGACGAAGTCCTTGGTCATGAACTGGACCGGCGAGATGTTGACAGCAACGAAGCAGTCGTCCGGCAAATGGCTGGCGTCGCTGCAGGCCTTGCGCAGAACCCATTCGCCGATCGGGTTGATCATCCCCGTCTCCTCGGCGATCTGGATGAACTCCATCGGCGGGATCATGCCACGCTCTGGATGGTTCCAGCGGATCAGCGCCTCATAGCCGACGACGCGGCCGGTCGGCAGATCGAGTTGCGGCTGATAGTGCAGGTCGAAGTCTCCGCGTTCGAAGGCGGTGTGCAGTTCGGATTCGACCCATTGGCGGTAGTCGGCCACCCGCCCCATCTCGCTGTCGAAGACCGACCAGTTGCCGACGCCGCTGGCGCGCGCGTTCTGCAGCGCAAGGTTGGAGCGGCGCAGGATGAGGACCGGGTCGATGCCATCCTTGGGCATGGCCACGATACCCACCGACAGGCTCACGGATTGCTGATGGCTGCTGAGTTCATAGGGCTCCATCATCTCGTCGATGAGCCTCTCGAGCATGCTTTCCATCGTTCCCTGGATATGGTGATCCTGAAGCAGCACGGCGAACTCGCCGGCACCAATGCGCCCGATCACGGTGCGCGCGGGAACGCAGGTTTTCAGCCGCTCGGTGAAGGCGCGGATCAACTCGTCGCCCTGGGTGTAGCCGATCGCGTCGTTGATCTGCTTGAACCGGTCGATGTCGATGTCGATCAGGAACACCGGTTCTCCGGTCCGGCTTGTAGTGCATGCCGCCTCGGCGATCTTGCCGACCATCGCCGGGCGGGCCAGCAGTCCGGTCAGCTTGTCGAAATGGGTCTCGTTGAAGACGAAATCCGCCGATTCATCGATGCCGGCGAAGAAGGACATTGCCGCCCCCGATGCCGCCAGCGCGCAAAGCGCGGCCATGATCGCGACCATCATGTCCACCGATATGCCGGCAAACCCGTTGCCGAGACCGTGCTTCAGGCCCCAGATGCCCAGGATGAAACTACCGATACCCGAACTTGCTATCGTGAGCAGTCGGAACACCGGTGTTCGCTTCGGGTTGCTGACGGCAGGCATTGAACGGTCCCCAGATTGCGGGACTCTATAGCGGGCGCCTTCTTAAAATGGCTTTCCGCGAATGCATCCAATTTTACCGGAGAGGGTTATTTCTTTCCTGGAAAGAAGCTATTTCCAACGCCAGGATACATGTCGCGCAAAGCGTAGGGCCGCAAATCCGCTCCTCAGCCATCCGTCTGCTTCAACTCGTCCAGCGTCGGCATCGAGACGATGTGGTAGCCGGAATCGACATAGTGGATCTCGCCGGTGACCCCGGAGGCGAGGTCGGACAGGAGATAAAGCGCAGACCCGCCGACCTCGTCGATGGTCACGGTACGGCGCAGCGGCGAGTTGCGCTGCTGGTAGGAGAACATGTGGCGGGCGTCCGAAATGCCGGCGCCGGCGAGCGTGCGCACCGGTCCCGCCGAGATGCCGTTCACCCGGATGCCACGCGGGCCGTAATCGTTGGCGAGATAACGCACGCTGGCCTCGAGACCGGCCTTGGCGACGCCCATCACGTTGTAGTTCGGCATGACGCGGACCGAACCGGCATAGGTCAGCGTGATCATCGAGCCGCCATCCTTCATCAGCGGCGCGGCATTGCGGGCCACCTCGGTGAAGGAATAGCAGGAGATCACCATGGTGCGGACGAAATTGTCCCGGCTGGTGTCGGCGTAAAGGCCTTTCAGCTCATTCTTGTCGGAAAAGCCGATGGCATGGACGACGAAGTCCAGCCCGCCCCA
Source organism: Mesorhizobium sp. B2-4-15 (assembly GCF_006658505.1). Lineage (GTDB taxonomy): Bacteria > Pseudomonadota > Alphaproteobacteria > Rhizobiales > Rhizobiaceae > Mesorhizobium. Next base: position 31,231 of record NZ_VFUZ01000017.1, on the reverse strand, counting down.
GGCCTTGCCAAGCGTCTCGAAGGTTTCGGCGACCGAAGCGCTGTCCTCGACGTCGCAGGGAACGACCAGCGAGGCGCCGAGCTTGTCGGCGAGCGGTTTCACCCGGCGGCCGAAGGCCTCACCCTGGTAGGTGAACGCCAGTTCCGCCCCATGTTCGGACAATTTCCTGGCGATGCCCCAAGCGATCGAATGGTCGTTGGCGACACCCATGACAAGCCCGCGCTTGCCCTTCATCAATCCGTCCATGGCCGCCAATCCTTCTACAAAAACCAGGCCTTATGCGGAATAGCGCTGGAAAACGAGCGTTGCGTTGGTGCCACCGAAGCCGAAGGAATTTGACAGGACGGTGTCGATCTTGGCGTCGTCGATGCGCTTGCGCACGATCGGCATGCCCTCGAATTCAGGATCGAGCGTCTCGATATGGGCGCTTTCGCCGATAAAGCCGCCTTGCATCATCAGGATCGAATAGATGGATTCCTGCACGCCGGCCGCGCCCAGCGAATGGCCGGTCAGTGATTTCGTCGAGGTGATGAACGGCATCTTCTCGCCGAACACCTCGCGGATGGCGCCCATTTCCTTGGAATCCCCCACCGGCGTCGAGGTGCCGTGGGTGTTGATGTAATCGACCGGCGTGGTGACCGTCGACAGCGCCTGCCGCATGCAGCGGACCGCGCCTTCGCCCGAAGGCGCGACCATGTCGTAGCCGTCCGAGGTCGCGCCGTAGCCGACGATCTCGGCGTAGATCTTGGCGCCGCGCGCCTTGGCATGCTCAAGCTCTTCCAGCACCAGCACGCCGGCACCGCCGGCAATGACGAAGCCGTCGCGATTGGCGTCGTAGGCGCGGGAAGCGGTCGATGCACGGTCATTGAACTTCGACGACATGGCGCCCATGGCATCGAACAGGTCCGACATCGTCCAGTCGAGATCCTCGTGGCCGCCGGCAAAGACCATGTCCTGCTTGCCCCATTGGATCAGCTCATAGCCATTGCCGATGCAATGCGCCGAGGTCGAGCAGGCCGACGAGATCGAATAGTTGACGCCATGGATCTTGAACCACGTGGCCAAGGTGGCCGAGGCCGTCGATGACATCGCCTTCGGCACCGCAAAGGGGCCGATGCGCTTGGGGCTGCCGTTCTTGAGCGTGGTTTCGGCCGCTTCGACGATGGTGCGGGTGGAGGGGCCGCCCGAGCCCATGACGATGCCGGTGCGCTCATTGGTGATGTCGCTTTCGCCAAGCCCCGCATCCGCGATCGCCTGGTCCATGGCGACATGGTTCCAGGCCGCGCCCTGCGACAGGAAGCGCATCGCGCGGCGATCGATCATGGCGGAAGGGTCGAGTGTCGGCGCACCCCAGACCTGGCAGCGGAAGCCATGCTCGGCGAAGGAGTTGGAGAAGCTGATCCCGGATCTGGCGTCATGCAGCGAGGTCTGCACCTCGTTGGCGTTGTTGCCGATCGACGACACGATGCCGAGGCCTGTGACTACGACACGTCTCATTCGCAACTCCTTCCAGGGATGCCGGCCAATGGGCGGGCCAGGGCTGTGGTCAAGCGACCGCCGACTGCTTGGACAAACCGACCTTCAGGTCCGTCGCCGCATATATGGGCTCGCCATCCGCTTTCATCCAGCCATCGGCGATGCCCAGCACGAGCCGACCACGCATCACGCGCTTGAAATCCACGCCGTACTCGACCTTCTTGACCGATGGCGTGACCATGCCCTTGAACTTGACCTCGCCGGTCGACAGCGCCATTCCCTTGCCGGGTTCGCCGAGCCAGCCAAGGTAGAAACCCGTCAACTGCCACAAAGCGTCGAGGCCGAGGCATCCCGGCATGATGGGATTGCCGATGAAATGGCAGGCAAAGAACCAAAGGTCCGGCTTGATGTCGAATTCGGCTCGGATGAAGCCCTTGTCGAAGGCGCCGCCGCTCTCGCTGATCTCTGTGATGCGGTCGAACATCAGCATCGGCGGGTAGGGCAGCTGGGCATTGCCCTCTCCGAACAGCTCGCCGCGGGCACAGGCCAGCAATTCTTCGTAGTCGTAGCTGGATTTCGAACCCGCCATCAATCTCGTCCCCATATCGTCCGGGCGGTAGCGCGCCCTTGTCGTTGGTGTCCTAACACAATCTGTTTCAGGCCGGAAACCGGCGTTTGCGCTTAACCCGCCAGTCAGCCCGGGTCAATGCGCGCTATTGATCGCATTCGGACGACAGAATATATGTCGACAGGGCGCTCGGTTTCGGCAGACATTCATTTTTTGCCATTCTGGGCGTGTCTTGAGGCGGGACTGTGAGCTTGGAAGACCAGATGGACCGGGGCTGCCGGAAGGAAAATGTCGCTGTGGACAAGCGGGTACGGGAAGCGGGGCTGAGGCCGACGCGCCAACGCATCGCGCTTGCCGACCTGCTTTTTGCCAAGGGCGATCGCCATCTCTCCGCCGAGGAACTGCACGAAGAGGCGCTGGCCGCCGGCGTGCCGGTGTCGCTGGCCACCGTCTACAACGCGCTCCACCAGTTCACCCAGGCGGGGCTGCTGCGCATCCTCGCGGTCGAGGGTGCCAAGACCTATTTCGACACCAACACCTCCGACCACCATCATTTCTACATCGAAGGCGAGAACCGGATTTTCGACATCGCCGACGGCCCGGTGACGGTCACCAACCTGCCGGACCCGCCCGAGGGTATGGAAATCGCCAATGTCGACATCGTCGTGAGACTGCGCCCCAAGCGCCAGGAATGACAGCCGGGGCCAGACCAATCGGCCCGGCCCGAATAGTCGGCCCGGCCAGAATAATCGGCCTGGGATGAAGCCGCTCGACCTGATAGTCCGTCTCGAATGGGCTGTCGTGACCATGGCCGCTGTCGTATTCTACGGTTCAACGGGCGTTTCCTGGTGGCTCTTCGGATTGCTCATCCTGGCGCCGGACCTGTCGATGTTGGGCTATCTCGGCGGCCCGAGCATCGGCGCCATCGCCTACAACGCCCTGCACATCGTGATCGTACCGGGCTGCTGTTGCTCGTTGGTCGCCTGGTCGGCAATGCGACGGCAATCGCGGTCGCACTGATCTGGATCGCTCACATCGCCATCGACCGTGCGCTTGGCTATGGCCTCGAGCTGTCAACCGGTTTCCAGGATACCCATCTCGGCCGTATCGGGCGTAAACGCGAGACGTTCAGTCCTTGACCCGCTCGCCCGGATACGCGCCCCAGACCGCCGCCTGGGCGAGCCAGCCGGTATGGCCGTCGAGCGTCATCTCGCACCACTGGCCGTCGCAGGACTTGATCGTGCCCATGACGCCCGGCTCGACGATCGCCACCACCCTGGCATCCTTGTCAGGGCTCTTGAGAAGATTGACTTGGGCGCCCTTGCCGCGCTGCCAGGGCGCGATGATGGCGGTGCGTCGGCCTGAGAGCAGCGACTGGTTGACCCAGCCTTCCGAACCGTCCGCATCGCGCACGCGGCGCCACGTATCGAACTCCTGGATGATCTCCATCGGCAGCCCGGCCTTCAGGTACATCCAGTCGACCGAGTAGTTGGCGCCTGGCCCGACGCGCGAGTTGACGCGGCCGGATTTGAGGCTGACGAATCGCGGCAGCGGCAGGCCGCTCGGTCCGAGCGTGACGGCGCTCTGGGCGGGTGCCGCCGCGCTCTGCGCCGTGGCAAGCGGAGAATAAAGGAGAGCGCCGAGAAATGCTGCGCTGAGGGTCAGGCGAAGCGACGCGAAACCAGACACTTTCGTTCCTTTCGGTGCCGGCCCGGTGGCTGCGGCGCCCCTTTTTCTTTGTCTTCGGCGGCACCGCTTGTTACATGGGTAAATCGGCTACCGCGACCGGCCTTCAGTTTCGCCGGTCTTGGTTAAAGAGGTCTCAACGAGGGAAACAATGGTAGGCAAAAAGAAGCCTCTCGTGGTCATCACGCGAAAGCTGCCCGACCCGGTCGAGACCCGCATGCGCGAGTTGTTCGATGCCAGGCTGAATGTCGAGGACAGACCGATGACGCAGCCGGAACTGGTTGCCGCGGTCAAGGAAGCCGACGTGCTGGTGCCGACCGTGACCGACCAGATCGACGCCGCGCTCATCGCCCAGGCCGGCGACAACCTCAAGCTGATCGCCAATTTCGGCAATGGCGTCGACAAGATCGACGTGGCGGCGGCGGCCAAGAGGGGCATTACCGTCACCAACACGCCCAATGTGCTCACGGAAGATACCGCCGACATGACCATGGCGCTGATGCTGGCGGTGCCACGCCGGCTCGCGGAAGGCGCCAATGTGCTGACAGGAGACAAGAAATGGGCCGGCTGGTCGCCGACCTGGATGCTTGGCCGGCGCATCTGGGGCAAGCGGCTCGGCATTGTCGGCATGGGCCGCATCGGCACGGCCGTTGCCCGGCGGGCCAAGGCCTTCGGCCTTTCCATCCACTACCACAACCGCCATCGCGTGCTGCCGGCGGTCGAGGACGGGCTGGAGGCGACCTATTGGGAAAGCCTCGACCAGATGCTGGCCCGCATGGACATCATCTCGGTCAACTGTCCGTCGACGCCAGCGACCTTCCACCTCTTGTCGGCGCGGCGGCTGGCGTTGCTGCAGCCCACGGCCTATGTCGTCAACACCGCGCGCGGCGACATCATCGATGAAGAAGCGCTGGTCAAGCTGATCCAGGACGGCAAGATCGCCGGAGCCGGCCTCGATGTCTACGAGCACGAGCCGGCCCTGAACAGCAAGCTGCTCAAGCTCGCCGCCAAGGGCAAGGTCGTGCTCTTGCCGCATATGGGCTCGGCGACACTCGAGGGCCGCATCGACATGGGCGAGAAGGTCATCATCAATATCAGGGCCTTCGTTGACGGGCATCGTCCGCCGGACCGCGTGTTGCCGCTCAGAACCTGACGGCTCGCCTTCCTTCAAGTGAAAGCCAAAGCTTACGAAATGGCCCAAAGCTTACGAAATGGCTTTGCGCATGGTGATCGAGGTCGGCCTGGCGTAGCCTTCATGCGCCGTCCGTTCGGTCTCGTGGAAGCCGAGGCGGGCGAAGGCGGCATGGTTCGTGATGAGTTCGATCCGTGTCTGAAGTTCCAGCGCCGCCTTGCCGCGGTCGAGCGCAAGACGTTCGACCGCCCGCATCAGCTGCCGGCCAATGCCTTGCCCCTGGCAGTCCGGTGCGACGGCGAGCTTGCCGACATGAAAGTCGTCCCCCCGTTCGAGAGCAAAGACGCAGCCGACGATCCTGCCGTCGTTGAGGGCCACGAAGCCGGTCTCCCGCCGAGCCTTGTCACGCAATGTGTCGACAGTGAGCAAGTGGGCCGAGGATGGCGGGTCGATGACGCCGTCCATGAAGGCGAAGGCCTGCATGATCAGGGCAAGCACATCATCCCAGCGGTCGAAATCGGCGGCGATGCGGATGATGGAGAAGGGCACGGTCTGCTTCAAGGTCAGCGCCTGGTGTAGCGGATCGTTTCGAAGCGCGCGGCGAGCGCATCGTAGAGCAGCAGCCGGCCGACCAGCGGTTCTCCGATGCCGGTGATCAGCTTGATCGCCTCCATCGCCTGCAGCGTGCCGACGACGCCGGTCAGCGCGCCGAGCACCCCGGCCTCGGCGCAGGACGGCACCAGTCCCGGCGGCGGTGCTTCGGGAAAGAGGTCGCGATAGCTCGGGTTCGGCTTGCCATCCTTGCCGTCCTCGAATGGCTTCAGCACCGTCACCGAACCGTCGAAGCGTCCGACAGCGGCATGCACCAGCGGTTTTCTTTCGCTCGCGCAGGCGTCGGCCACCGTATAGCGGGTTTCGAAATTGTCGGAACCGTCGACGACGATGTCATAGCGTGCGACGAGGGCAGGGGCGTTCTCCGCCGTCAGCCGGAATGTGTGCGTCTCGACCGTGGTGTTGGGATTGATGCGGATGATCGCCGCCTTGGCGCTATCGGTTTTCAACATGCCGACCGTATCGGTGCCGTGGATGACCTGACGCTGCAGATTGGAGAGCGACACCGTGTCGTCGTCGACAATGCCGAGCGTGCCGACGCCGGCCGCGGCAAGATATTCGAGCACCGGCGCCCCCAGCCCGCCCGCGCCGATCACCAGGACACGCGCTTGCTTGAGCTTCTGCTGGCCCGCGCCGCCGACCTCGGGCAGCACGATGTGGCGGGCATAACGTTCGATCTCGTCGGCGGTGAGCGCAGTGGTCATGTCAGGACCATATCGTGGCCGAAAAACCTTGTCAGGTCTTCATGCATCTCGCCCAAAAGTGTGAGGCGGTTTTGGAGTGCCGACATGCATGCTAGACGGTTGGCCTGACCTTGCCGTGGTCGACCGTCAGGAACTGTGCCCGGCCCAGCAGGCTGGAAAACAGCGCCGCATCGGTTCCCGTCATGAAAGCCTGGCAGTTCAATTCCTCCAGGATCGAGAACAGCGCCGCCCGCCGTCCGCCGTCGAGATGCGCGGCGATCTCGTCAAGGAGCAGGATCGGCGTCATGCCGGACATTTCGCCGGTCAGCCTAGCATGCGAGAGGACGATGCCGACCAGCAGTGCCTTCTGTTCACCGGTCGAGCAGAGCTCTGCCGGCATCGCCTTGGGCCGGTGCCGGACAACGAGATCCGAACGGTGCGGCCCCTCGAGCGTGCGCCCGACGGCGCGGTCGCGGTCGCGGCCTTCCATGAGTGCCCGCCGGAACCGCTCCTCGACATCGACCGCCGGCGCGTTTGCGATCTCGGCCTCCAAATCGCCCGCGAGGCCGATGTCGGCCTGCGGGAACGGCCCCGTGTCGGGCAGCCTGTCGATCATGGCGGCCAGCAGGCGCACCATCTCGGCGCGCGCCGCGGCGATCGCCACGCCGGTTTCGGCCATCTGGGTCTCGATCGCCTCGAACCAGCGGTCGTCGCGCGAACCTTCGGTCAGCAGACGATTACGGCCGCGCATCGCCTTCTCGTAGTCGAGGGCGCGCTGGCCGTGGCCGGGGTCGATCGCCAGCACCAGCCGGTCGAGAAAGCGGCGGCGATCCGCCGCCGGTCCGGTGAACAGCGCATCCATGGCGGGCGTCAGCCACACGACGCGCAGCCATTCCAGCATGTCCTCGGCCGACCGTGCGTTGGCCCCGTTGATCCGCACCCGCCTGCCGCCCTCGCTGTCGCCGCCGGAAATGCCGGTGCCGATCTCGACCTGGCCGTCAGGTCCGTCGAGCCGCGCGTGCAGCGCAAAACCGCCGTCGCCGCCCTCGCGCGCGACATCCGCGTAAGGAGCACGGCGCAGGCCACGTCCGGGGGTCAGAAAGGAAATGGCTTCGAGAAGGTTGGTCTTGCCGGCGCCGTTGTCGCCGGAAAAGACCACGGGGCCGGGCGCGAGATCAATCGCCAGCGCCGCATAATTGCGAAAGTTAGTAAGTGTTAGCTTACTTATATGGGTTTGTACCGGCAACCGCTATCCGCCTGTAGAAGTCGCCATCGTTCTCGCTGCCGGTCCGCGGCGGAACCGCGTGACGACAAGTGCCGGCTATACCCGCATCGGCATCAGCACATAAAGCGCGGTCTCGTCGGCCATGTCGTGGATCAGCGTCGGCGAGCCGGCGTCGGCCAGCATGAATTTGGCTTCGGTGCCGGTCAACTGCGCGGCGACATCGAGCAGGTACTTGGCGTTGAAGCCGATCTCGATCGGGTCCGCCGAATAGTCGGCGGTCAGTTCCTCGGTGGCGCTGCCGGAATCCGGGTTGTTGACGGCGAGCGTCACCTGGCCTTCGCTGATCGAAAGCTTCACGGCGCGGCCCCGTTCTGAGGAAATGGTCGAGACGCGATCGACCGCGGCGGCAAAGCTTTGGCGGTCGAGGATCAGCTTCTTGTCGTTGCCGGTCGGAATGACGCGCTGATAATCGGGGAAGGTGCCGTCGATCAGCTTCGAGGTCAGGACCACGCTGCCGATGGTGAAGCGGATCTTGGTGTCCGACAGTTCGGTGGTCACGGCGACATCCGGATCGTCGACCAGCTTCTGCAGCTCGCTGACCGTCTTGCGCGGAATGATGATGCCCGGCATGCCCTCGGAACCCGCCGGCGCGTCGATCTCGGCACGGGCCAGGCGGTGGCCGTCGGTGGCCACGGAGCGCAGCTTGAGCTTGCCGCCGACCTCATGCGTGTGCAGGTAGATGCCGTTGAGATAGTAGCGCGTCTCTTCGGTGGAAATGGCGAACTGCGTCTTCTCGATCAGCCCCTTCAGGGCAACCGAGTCGAGGCGGAAGATATGCGAGAAAGAGCCGGCCGAAAGCTCCGGGAAGTCGGATTGCGGCAGGCACTGCAGGCGGAAGCTCGAGCGGCCCGACGTCACCGTCATGGCGTTGCCGTCCTCATCCGTCTTCAGCATCACCTCGGCGCCGTCGGAGAGTTTGCGCACGATGTCGTAGAGAAGGTGGGCCGGAACCGTCGTCGCCCCGCCGCGCTCCACCTTGGCCGGTGTCGCTTCCGTCACCTCCAGGTCGAGGTCGGTGGCCTTCATTTCGAGGCTGGCGCCCTCGGCGCTGAGCAGCACGTTGGACAGAATCGGTATGGTGTTGCGCCGTTCGACCACGCGGTGGACGTGGTTGAGCGACTTCAGGAGATTTGACCGTTCCAGGATAACACGCATGACGAAACAGGCTCGCTTGAAAGGATGAGCGGGTCTCCGGCTGGCGGCGCCCCGCGAAAGGTCTGAACAGGCTCAGAATCTGCGTAAACTGACAGGAAAAAGCCAGCAAACGCAAGCCCGCGCCACCGGTTCAGGCCGGCTGCACAGGCTTTCTGGGGATAAAGGGCACGAAGTCCGCCGGCCGGTGCGGCGAATCCGGAATCCGGATCGTCTCCCGGCAATGCCGTGGGTCCATTTCGGGTTCACGGCCGGGCAGGCAAGCCATTGAATTCCAGAACGGTTCTGGCTTGCCTGTCGCGGTACCGGTCAGGCCTGGTCGTTGATCAGGCGCCGCAGCAGTTCTAGTTCCTGTGCCAGCGTGTTGTCGGCGCCGGAAAGGTCTTCGATCTTGCGCACGGCATGCAGCACCGTGGTGTGGTCGCGGCCGCCGAAGCGCCGGCCGATTTCGGGCAAGGAGCGCGGCGTCATCACCTTCGACAGATACATGGCGACCTGCCTGGGCTTGACGATCGTGCGCGTGCGCCGGTTGGACAAAAGTTCCGTCTTCGACACGTTGTAGTGGCGCGCCACGATGCGCTGGATGTCCTCGATGCGAACCCGCTTCGGCTCGCCCGTGCGATAGATGTGGCCGAGGATCTCGTCGATGCGGTCGATGGTGATCTGCGGCTCGAACGACTGGCGAAACAGCAGCTGATTGAACGCACCCTCGAGTTCGCGGCCGCTGCCGGTCACGGTGCGGGCGACGTGATTGAGGATTTCATCGGAAATGTCGAGCGACGCGTCGTCGGTCCTGGCCGTGGCCAGGCGCAGTTTGAGCATGCCGAGGCGCATGGCGAAATCGGGCGCCGACATCTCGAGCGCGACGCCGCCATTGAGGCGCGAACGCACCCGCGGCTCCAGCGATTCCAGCTCCGATGGCGGCCGGTCCGCGGCGACGACGACTTGCTTGGCGCTGTCGAGCAGCATGTTGATCAAATGGCAGAACTCATGCTGGATCGACTTGCCCTGCAGGAACTGCATGTCGTCGATGATCAGGAGATCGATGTCGCGCAGCTGCTCCTTGAGCGTCAGCGCATTGTTGTCACGGATCGCCGTGGCGAAGCGCCACATGAAATATTCGGCGGTGAGATAGACGACGCGGGACTTGGGATTCTGCTTCAGCGATTCCGCCGCGATGGCCTGGAGGAGGTGCGTCTTGCCAAGCCCGACGGTCGCGTGCAGGAAAAGCGGATTGAAGCGCACCGCGCTCGACTGCGATTCCGCTACGGCCTTGGCGGCAGCGAACGCCACCCGGTTCGACGGTCCTTCGATGAAGGAGCTAAAAGTGTAGCGCGGATCAAGCGGCGACCCCAGCACATTGTGGCGGAACTCGTTCTCGGCCGAAACGCCCGGCCGCGGCACCGGAGGCCGCTCCACCCTGCCTGGACTCACGGTGCCGGCGGCCAGCGCCGTCTGTGTTTGCCGCGTCATCTTGCGCGCCGGCGCCAATTCCGGTTCGGCATGGCTGCGCCCCTGGCGAGTGGCCGTGCGGACGACGATCTCGATCTTGAGGACTTCGGAATCCTCCTGCTTCCACAGTTCGGAGATGAGGTCGTGATAATGACCGTTGATCCACGAGCGCAGGAACGCGGTGGGCACCGAGATGCGGACAATGCCCTTGGAAGCCTCCGCGACCTTCATGCGGCCGAACCAGCTCGAATAGACTTCAGCCCCCAGACGCGCCTTCAACTGGGTCTTGACCCGGTCGAACTTCTGCTCCGCGTCGCTGGAGACCATCATCTCGTTTGCTCCGATCAAAGTTCCAGGAAATGGGAGGTCGCCCGTAAGCTCCCTTTCGATGCCGCTCTGCATGATCGAGTTCCTTGCCTTTCTGTACCTGTTTTTCCGCTGGGGATGCGCCTCCTGCATCTTTTCCAGCGACTGTGCCTTCGCTACGAAGCTCCTTGCCGCCGCCGGCAATGAACGTCGCCCACTATCCGGGGGAACCGGTGCCGGCCCATGGAAGCCAGTCCGCGTTGGGTACGTCAGGGCAACACGACACCGTCCGGCGAAAGAGCGCCGGCGCGCTGTCTACCTGCCATGTCTAGTTACGCCAGTCCCCTACCGTACCGAAAAAGAGCAAACCAAACCGTCCGCGGACTTGATCCGCGTCGCAAATCCCGCCAATTTAAGCTGGCCCGATTCAGGCTGGGTTAAGGGCTCAGGGCCCCGTCCCTTTCGATGGATGGACATTACCGAAATCGCTGTGGATAGGGCAAGGCCACGTCTAACGGATTTTTAAGGAATCTGGTTACCTCGGGCGGGTTCGGGCGCCATGCTGCGGCGGGATGTTTTAACAAAGCCATTGTGATTCAAACCCTTTTCCGGCGAATATGAAAAAGCCGGGCCGGTTTGAAATTTTCTGAAATAATTCGCTTGACAGCCAGTTGTCCTCCCGTCCCTCCGGCGTGCTGTGGACAAGTTGTGGATGACTATCGCTAATTGATTGAAAAATATTGATTATTTATGCTGGCTTGGAATTTTTCAGCCTACACTTTTCAAGCATGTCGACCATCAGTAGGCATGCATGTGCCGGCAAAGCATTTCGAACCCTGGAATCCGTATTGGACGCCATTTCTCAGTATTCTTTTTAAGTACTTGCCGGCAAACGAAAAAACCCGGCACGATCGGCCGGGTTTTAAAGAAGATAAGCCTGGAAAGGCGATGTCAGGCCGAGAGCACTTTGAGGCGCTGGGCCAGCCGCGACACCTTGCGGGACGCGGTGTTCTTGTGGATCACGCCCTTGGTCGCGGCGCGCATCAATTCCGGCTCGGCGGCCTTGAAAGCGGCCTGGGCGGCTACCTTGTCGCCGGAGGCGAGTGCCTCCTCGACCTGGCGGACATAGGTGCGGACGCGCGACCGACGGTTCTTGTTGATCGCCGCGCGGCGGGCGATCTTACGCGTTGCCTTTTTGGCCGAGGATGTGTTGGCCATGATGCCTCTCTTCTGATCTGGTCGGCGCACGCGGCATGCCGCAGGGCGCAAAAAACAAACGGGCAGCCACGGGGCCGCCTCGGTTGGTGCGGCTTATAGTTCAGCTTTTCCGGCGCGTCAACGCTGCCTGGCGTTCTTTTTGGCCGGCGTCACGGGGTTTCGGGCCCGGGCCGGCGATGCCCTACCGGTTGGTGAAATTCGGCTTCCGCTTTTCGGCGAAGGCCGCCATGCCTTCCTTCTGGTCTTCGAGGGCGAAAAGCGAGTGGAACAGGCGGCGTTCGAACCGCAATCCCTCGGCAAGCGTCGTTTCATAGGCACGGTTGACAGCTTCCTTCGCCATCATCACCGACGGCAGTGAGAAATCAGCGATTTTGGCAGCCGCCTTGATCGCCGCCTCGACAAGCTCGCCCGCGGGCACGACCCGCGATACCAGGCCCGAGCGCTCGGCTTCCGCCGCATCCATCATCCGCCCGGTCAGGCACATATCCATGGCCTTCGACTTACCGACGAACCGGGTCAGTCGTTGCGACCCGCCCATGCCGGGAATAACGCCGAGCGTGATTTCGGGCTGGCCGAATTTGGCCGTATCGGCGGCGATGATGAAATCGCACATCATCGCGAGTTCGCACCCCCCTCCCAGCGCATAGCCGGCCACCGCCGCGATGATTGGCTTTCGCGCCCGCGTGAATTCTTCCCAGCCAGCGAAGAAGTCCTGGCTGTAAGCGTCGACGTAGGAGATCGCCTGCATCTCCTTGATGTCGGCACCGGCGGCAAACGCCTTGTCGGAGCCGGTAACAACCATGGCGCCGATGCCGGGATCGGCGCTGAAACCGTTTACGGCTGCGACGAGTTCATTGAGGATCTGGGAATTCAGCGCGTTGAGCGCCTGCGGCCGGTTCAGCGTGATCAGCCCGACCTTGCCGCGCGTCTCGGTGATGATCGTCTCATAGGCCATGCTGCTCCTCCTCGCTCGACCCCGGTCTAACTCAGCTCTGACACGTCCGGCAATAGAAGGTCGAGCGTCCGCTCTGCACGATGCGCTCGACGTGACCGCCACAGCCGGGCTTTGGGCAGGACTCTCCCTCGCGGTCGTAAACGGCGAAGGAGTGCTGGAAATAGCCCAGCGACCCGTCGGCGTGCACATAGTCACGCAGCGATGACCCGCCGGCGGCGATGGCGTCCGATATGACCGAGCGGATCGCCCCGGCGAGGCGTTCGCTCTGTCCCTTTGCCTTCTTGCCGGGCTTGGCGATGGTGCCCGCCTCGCGCAGGGGTGACAGGCCGGCACGCCACAGCGCCTCCGAGACATAGATATTGCCAAGCCCCGCGATCAGCCTCTGGTCGAGAAGCGCTGCCTTGAGCGGCGATCTGCGACCTTTCAGCAGCGAGGCGAGCAGCACGCCGTCCAGCGCATTGCCCGTGGGCTCCACGCCCAATCCGGCCAGCATGGGATGCGTCTCCGCCGGCTCTTCTGAAAAAAGCATGAAGCCAAAGCGGCGCGGGTCGCTGAAGATCACGCGGGACCGGACGCCGGCCGTGGAGACGACATGGAACACGACATGGTCGTGCACCGTGCTTTTCGAGCGTTCGTGGTGGAACACGCCCAGCATCTCGCTGTCGTCGGTCTCGATGCGAAAGGAGCCCGACATGCCGAGATGGCAGATCAGAACCGGACCATCCTGCATATGCATGGTCAGGTACTTCGCCCGGCGGCCGAGCGCGGTGATTTTCCTGCCGGTCAGCCGTTCCGAGAACCGTTCGGGAAACGGAAACCGGAGATCCGGCCGCCGCGCCTCGACCTGGGCCAGATGGGCGCCTTCGAGAACCGGCTGCAGGCCGCGCCGGACCGTTTCGACTTCGGGCAATTCAGGCATGGCCGCCAATCGTCGCGTGGAAAGAAGTGCCGTAGCGGCCGCGCGCCACCCCGAGATGTTCGGCTACGGTCTCGCCGATATCGGCGAAGGTTGCCCTCAGCCCTATGTCGCCGCCTTTCAGATCCGGCCCGGTGCCGATGACGGGAATGCGCTCGCGCGTGTGGTCGGTGCCCCGCCAGGTCGGGTCGTTGCCGTGATCGGCCGTCAGGATGAGAAGGTCGCCTTGCCGCAGCCTTGCGAATGCCTCCGGCAGCCGCAGGTCGAAGGCCTCGAGCGCGGCGGCATAGCCGGCGACATCGCGGCGATGGCCGAACTCGGTGTCGAAATCGACGAAATTGGCGAAGACGAGATCGCGGTCGCCGGCGTCGTCCATTGCGCCCAGCGCCTTGTCGAACATGGCCATGTTGCCGGCGGCCTTGCGCACTTCCGAAATCCCGCGATGGGCGAAGATGTCGCCGATCTTGCCGACGGCGATGACGCGGCTTCCCCGCGCCGTCAATCTATCGAGCAAGGTCGGCTCTGGCGGTGGCACGGCGTAGTCATGGCGGTTGTAGGTTCGAGCGAAGGTCGTGGTGGTCTCGCCGACGAACGGCCGTGCGATCACGCGGCCGATCCTCAATGGGTCAACCAGTCGGCGCACCACCTGACAGAACTCATAAAGCCGCTCCAGCCCGAAATGGACTTCATGCGCGGCGACCTGCAGGACCGAATCGACCGACGTGTAGCAGATCGGCTTGCCGGTACGGATGTGCTCCTCGCCGAACCGCTCGATGATCTCGGTGCCCGGCGCATGGCAGTTGCCGAGAATGCCAGGCACCTTGCCCTCGCGGATCATCGCCTCGGTCAGATCGGCCGGGAAGGCGGGAACGGTATCCGGGAAATAGCCCCAGTCGAAGCGGACCGGCAGGCCCGCGATCTCCCAGTGACCGGAAGGGGTGTCCTTGCCGCTCGAAACTTCTTGCGCCGCGCCATGGAAGGCATTGGCGAGCACATCCGTTCCGAAATGGGCAAAACCCAGTCCTGTCGCCGTCTCGGCCGCCTTGCCAAGCCCGAGCGATGCCATGTGGGGAACAAACAGCGGGCCCTGACGAAGGCCTTCACGATCGGCGCGGCCTTCCGCGCAAGCTTCGGCGATGTGCGCGAGGGTGTTGGCGCCGGCGTCGCCATAGCGCTCGGCGTCGGCCGCGCCGCCAATGCCGAAGGAATCCAGGACGAAGAGGAAAGCACGCGCCATCGGATCATTGTTGCCAGTGTGGACGACCAGACATAGGGTTCCACGGCGGCGTTGGCAAATCGGAAACCGAACGGCAACGGCTTGGCGCGATAGTCCGATGCATGTCGCCCAAAAGTGCGCCGCGAGACAATGCGTCGCGACCGGCCAACGCAGGGATCGAACAAAACGCAATGACGGTGTTGTCATGAAGGCTGCACTCAAGGCAGGCGCTGCTCTCATCGCCCTGCACGGCGCATTCTGGTGTGGTCCGGCACGGGCCGACTGGCGCGATGATATCGGCACGTTTCGCATCGGCATTGTCGCCGGGCCTGGTGGCGGAAACACCGTTCCGGGTGTGGCGCAGTTGACGCAGGCCTTTACCAATGCGCTGGGCATGAAGGTGGAGTTCGTCGTTGCCCGCGACTATGCCGCGCTGATCGAGGCGCAGGCCAATGCCCGGATCGAATACGCCATCTATTCGGCGATCGCCTATGCCACCGCGCGGCAACGCTGCGGATGCGTCGAGCCGCTCGTGGCTCCCGTCGATTCCGACGGTGCGGCGGGCATTCGCTCCGTGTTGCTGACCAGGGACGGCAAGCTGCCTGGCCTGGCTGATATGGAGACCCATCGGATCGCCATGCCGCCGCCTGACAGTGTCGGGGGTTCGCTTTTGCCCCTGGCAGGGCTGGCCGCCGAGCATGTCAAGGTTGCCGAAGATGCACCGTTTCTGATCCACGCGGATTCAGCGTCGGCGGTGGAAATGATGCTCGTCGACGGCAAGGCCGACGCCATGTTCGGCTGGGTCAGGGCCGCGGCTGATGGCCAGCCGCACCTATCTGGTGGCACGCAGGCAAGGCTCGAGGTGGCCGGCCTTTCGGCATCCGCTCTCCAGGTCGTGTGGACATCGGCGCTGCTGAGATACGGTCCCCACACCGTGCGCAGCGATCTCGACCCGGAAGCCAAACGGCGGCTGACCGTGTTCCTCACCAACCTCAAATCGACGATGCCGGACGTCTACGATCTCCTGGAAACGAAGCACTCTGGCGGGTTTTTGACCGTGGCTCCAAAGGATTATGCGACGGCGGAAGCCATCGTGCGCATGGTCTCGCCCGATGGTGGGCAGCAGTAAAAAAGCCCCAGCGATCCAGTGTCTGATGGAATCGCCGAGCCGCTCTAAGTCTTTGTTTTTACGCAATTCCGGCCGAAAGGCACGCTGCATGCTGTTCCTGGAATTGCTCAGCAGTCGCCGCAGGGGATCGTCAGGCTTCTGCGGGGGCGCAGATAGTAAGTCTCGCCCATCGATATGCCGTTGGCGAGGGCGGCGGTCAATCCAAGCTTCTGTTGAGTGTCCGCGGTCCAACTGATGATGGGCTGGTAGCCCAGTGTGCTGTCGACGCGGATCAGGAAGGTGCCGGCGACCTTGAGCGTTGTCGGAACCGTGGTGGCCGAGCCTGCCGTGGCGCCGACGCTGTTGACGCCGTTGGCCACCTTGCGTGACCACACCACCAGCACTTTGGGCGGCGTGTCGGTGGTGACCTGTATCGCGGTGATGGTGATGTTGGGCGTCGAGCGGTTGTAGGGCTGGATGGTTGACGTGCCGATTTGCATGATGGCGTCGAGATCCGCCTTCACGATGGTCGGCTGTTGCGTGACGAGATCGGCCACCATGCTGCCGATACGGCTGACCTTCTTGCTGGTCTCGATGGCCTGCGAAGCCTCCATGGTCATGAAATACAGGATCAGCAGGATAGGCACGATAAGGGCAAACTCGACCGCCGCCACGCCACGGCGATTGGACCAGAACCCAACCGCCTTGCTCCGGATCCCTGCAATTTCCAGATGTGCCCCCGCACGCATCATACCATTGCCTTTTTTCTTGTCGGTGCTTCCGAACTCAATTGAACGGCTCGTTCTGCCAAGTCACCGACGCAAAATGCAGCGTCCTGCCGCCACTCAGATTGGCCATCGACTTGGCCATCAGGTCGGTCATGACAGGCCATTTGTAGAAGACCCGCAGCATATTCTTCGATTCCGCCGGCCCCGGGGAGTTCACGAATGTCTGGGAACTGGTGCCCTGCATCAGCACGACATCACCGTTCTGGATTTTGAAGCCCGCCTGGGCCGCGTCGGCGAAAGTCGAATACTGGCGAAGATCGACGAGCAGCTGTTGTGGGCAATCCGTGGAGACGATGATTTCCAGTTTGTTGCAGATCAGGGTTGTCAAATTATTCCCAGCGACATCGGCCGGCCGCAACTGGCCGGTGCGCAGCTGGCGCGCGACATCGTCGGTGATGTTGGCCATCACCTCCTGGCCGGCGAATGAGATGCAGCTCTCGAGGATGGCGAACACCAGGAGAGCGAAAGGCAATGCAAGCAGCGCGAATTCCAGGGCCGTGCTGCCGCGCCGGTCGCGAACGAAGCGCCTGAAAGACCGGGCGCGCGCCATCTTGCGTTGATCCGTCGAACCGATTGCCTTGCCCATACTGTTCCTGCCATCCCTGGACGGTCCCGACAGGGGTACTAACGCAAACCAATTGAGGTCCGGTTTGAATGATCATTAAAGTCGGCGCGGGGGTCTTAACCGGGCGGTAACCCGGCCGCCGGTCCGCCGCGCGGCCTATTTGCTGACGCTCATTTCAGCCTCTGAGGATTTTTCCGCCTCGCTCTTGTAGGAGCTTTCGCAATAGGGCGTGCAAGACATGGTCTGGACCTCGGCACGTCGATAAATGCGGACAGACGAGGCTGCCTGCCGCACGACGGTAACCTGCGCGTCGACGATAGGGCTGCCTTCCTGGTCGAGAACGACGAGATTGGTGACGCCGAAACCCTTGCCTGTGAGCACGATCGTGGAGGCGTCCTGGACGGAGGCATCGGCGATTGCCGGGTTGCCGACGACGACCGTGTCGGCGGGGCGCGACAATTTGACGATCTTGGCCTGGTTCATGGTGACCTCGATGCCGGCACCGGCCCTGGCTGGCGTGATCAAACTCGCGGTCGCAAGGAGCACGGCAATCAGGATTGAGGGTCTCGGCAAGGCCATTATGGCGCTCCACGCAAGCGGACTGTTCAACGGAACATGAACGAGATTGGTGAACCAACGGTTAAGTCGACCCTCGCCGACGGTTGTCGCGGTCGGCACCGCTGCTCGCGTGGCCAGGTCCGGGCTGGGCCGCAAGCTTCGCCAAGCCCTTGCCTTCTGGGGTGTTGGCCTGGGAAATGGTGCTTTAGCCGGCGCTTAGCGCGGAGTTAACCACGCACTATGTTCGATCCGGGAAAGGAATCGGTAAGGCTGTTTATTAAGCCGATCGAAAGAGCTTCTCCCTAGATTGGCAGCATCCGATCAACCATCACAGAAGTTGACGGAAGTGCTGTAACACGTGGAGTAGGAGCTCTCGAATGTCTAATCTCATTGCACGTTTCGTGAAGGACGAATCCGGCGCGACCGCTATCGAATATGGTCTGATCGCCGCTCTCATCGCACTCGCCATCATCACCGGCGCTGGCGCGCTCGGCAATGCCATCAACGCCAAGTTCACCTCGATCGGAACCACCCTGAATTCCAGCGGCAGCTGATCGGCTTATTGCTGAACGTTCAGATCGTGTTCTGGACAGGGGCCGCCAAATGGTGGCCCCTGTTTTGTGTTGCGTGTTCATGTCGCGGCCGACAACGGTCGTGTTTGCATTGCAGGCCTCATCAATCGTTAATTGATTCATTCTAGATTGAGCCCCGTGGACAATAGGCACAGCGCCGATGCTTGAAGCCCTGATCTTCGTCGTCTTTCCGTTCTGCATGCTGTTTGCCGCGATCTCCGACATGCTGTCGATGACGATCGCCAATCGCGTGCCGGTGCTGCTTGTCGTCGTCTTCGCGCTGGTGGCACCGCTGACGGGCATGGAATGGGCGGCCTATGGTTGGCATTTCGCCGCCGGGGCCCTGGTTCTGGCCGTGACGTTCGGTCTGTTCGCGATGGGTGGCATGGGTGGAGGCGACGCCAAACTGCTGGCCGCTACGGCCGTGTGGATGGGGCTCAACGTGCATCTCGTTGAATACCTTGTCGTCTCGACATTCATTGGCGGCCTCTTGACGCTCGCCATCCTGCTTTACCGGAAGTCGCCGCTGGCGGTATTTACCGGCCGCAATCCATTCCTGCGTCACTTCGCGGAAGAGTCGGCGGGGGTTCCTTATGGGATCGCGCTCGGCCTGGGCGGATTGCTGACCTATCCGGATTCGCCTTTGATGGTGTGGGCGCTGGCAAGGCTGGCCGGCTGAACACGATCTGATTTCCCCATCTCCCACCGCGTTGTCCGACCTGGCTTTGAAGGAACCGGCCGATACTTGCACGCATGGCGACACACTCCATCCAATTTATGTAAACCTTAAATTAATCACGATCGTAAGCATTGCATTAACCTTGTTTTGACGATTGCCGCTGCAAAGTCCGGCTTGGCTAGGTTTGCCAAGGCGAGGTTCGGACAAATGCCAGCATCCCGACTGATTATTCTAAGCGTGGCGGTGGCCGCGGCGGGTGGCGCTGGTTATGTCGCGAAAAACATGGTCGTGGCGCCGCCGCCCCAGATCGTCATCGATTCCGGCCCCAAGGCTCCCGCCGTATCTCTGCAGGACGTGCTTGTGCTGTCGGGCGATGTCGCGATGGGCAGCGCGCTCGGGAACAACATCACCTGGCAATCCTGGCCGGCTGACGGCATCAACGCCAATTTCATCACCAAGGCGACCGCCCCCGACGCGCTTGAGAAACTGAAAGGGTCGATAGCCCGCGTGGCGATGTACGCGGGCGAGCCCGTGCGGCGTTCCAAGCTGATCGGCGAGGGGCAAAGCTTCATGTCGTCCATCCTGCCTTCCGGGATGCGGGCGGTCGCCACGACCATTTCGGCTGACACTTCGGCAGGCGGCTTCATCCTTCCAAACGATTTCGTCGACGTGATCATGACCCGCAGGGCGGATGCCAGCAGCGGCAGCACCGGGTTCAACACCGAAACCATCCTCAAGAACATCCGCGTCCTGGCAATCGACCAGACCATCCAGGAGGACGAGGAAGGCAAGAAGACCAGGGTGGGCCAGACCGCTACGCTGGAGCTGACACCCCGGCAGGCGGAAATCATCACCGTTGCCCAGCAGATGGCCGATCGCCTGACCCTGGCGCTGCGGTCGATCACGGACACCCAGGAGAAGAATCCGGGCGAGGCCGACTATCTCGTTTCCGGCAATGGCCGCAGGGGAACGGTGAGGCTGATCAAGTCGGGTGAAGTTTCCGAAGTAGGGGCAAGAAAATGAGGCTAAGCGGTAAACTGCCGGCAATCATAGCCACGGCATTCGGCCTGCTGCTCGTCGGAACGAATGTTCAGGGCGTCGTCGAGGCGAAGAGTACGCAGGTGTCAGCCACGACGGCCACCCAACGCGTGAAGCTTGGCCTCAACAAATCGGTCGTCATCGACCTGCCGAGCGATGCCTATGACATCCTTGTCGCCAACCCGACAGTTGCCGATGCCGTAACCCGGACCGCGAGGCGGATCTACCTGTTCGGCAAGGCGGTCGGCGAGACCAACATCTTCGTCTTCGGTCCGAACGGCGAACAGATCGCCAGTCTGGACCTGGCCATCGAACGCGACGTCGCCGGGCTGGAGGACTACATCAAGCGCTTCCTTCCGACTTCGGCCATCAAGGTGGAATTGCTCAACGACAACGTCATCTTGACCGGGACGGTCGACACGCCTCTGGACGCGAAACGGGCGGTTGATCTGGCGACGATCTTCGTCTCGGGCGGTGAAGCGACGACGGGACAATATTCACAGACCGCGGCCGGCGGCTCGGCCCAGAGCGGTGTCGACATCAACAACCCGGATACGCAGCGCCGCACCTCTAAGATTGTCAATCTCTTGCAGATCATCGGCGACGACCAAGTCACGCTGAAGGTGACGGTGGCCGAAGTCAGCCGGTCCGTAATGAAGCAGCTCGGCGTCAACATGGTCGGCAACGGCGGCAGCAATGGCATCAGCTACGGCGCGCTCAGCGACAATTTCACGGGCCTCGGCAAGCAGTTGTCGAATTCGGGCTTCAACATCGGCAACTCGGCGTTGAGGGCCTACATCAACGCCATGGAGCAGTCCGGGGTCATGAAGACCCTGGCCGAGCCGACGTTGACCGCGGTGTCCGGTGAGAAGGCGACCTTCAAGGTCGGTGGCGAATACAATATAGTGAGCGGGGTCTCCCAGAACGTATCCACTGACAACCAGACAGGCTTGAAGACCTATACGATCGACAAGATCGAGTACGGCATCGGCCTGGAGTTCCAGCCGGTTGTGCTGTCTCCCGGCCGCATCAGCCTGAAGGTCAGAACCTCGGTTTCCGAGCCGACCACCGAGGGATCCGTGTCGCTGTCCTCAGGCGTGACCAGTCCCGGCATGAATGCCCTGTCGCTGCGCAAGCGCCTTGCCGACACGACCGTGGAATTGCCGTCCGGCGGTTCCATGATGATCGCAGGCCTGGTTCGCGACGATGTCAGGCAAGCCGTCAACGGCTTGCCTGGGCTTACGAAGATTCCAGTGCTCGGCGCGCTTTTCCGCAGCAGGGACTTCGTCCGCAACGAAAGTGAACTCGTCATCATCATCACGCCCTATCTGGCACGGCCGGTTGCACGCAACGATCTCGCCAAGCCGGACGACAATTTCAATCCTCCGAGCGACGGCGCCGGCATGTTCCTCGGGCGCGTCAATCGCGTCTACGGCACCATGCAGACCGACAAGCCCAACGGCCGCTATCACGGCGTTGTCGGCTTCATCTATAAGTGAATGGGGAAGCGGACATGTCTCAGTCAGCGTTGAAGACAAGGACCACCAAGACGACGAGCACCAGCCGTTCGCGCCTGCGGGCCCTCCCGTTCCTGGCGGTTGCGGCGACGGCCTTGCTGGCCGGTTGCGCCCAGCGCGACAGCGTCACTGTCGGTGCCATTCCGGATGACTATCGCACCAACCATCCGATCGTCATCGCGGAGAAGAACCAAAAGATCGACCTTCCCGTCGGCGCTGGCGACCGCGGCATGACCGGCTCGCAGCGCGATACGCTTCTCGGTTTCCTCGACGGCTATGACAAGAGTGCCGCACCGACGCTGACGATCCAGATTCCCCGCGGATCGGCCAACGAGGTTGCCGCGACGGCGGCCGGTCGTGATTTCGCCAGGCTCGCGGTCGCCAGCGGCGTCAAGCGCAACCGGATCGTCGTGGTCGCCTACCAGGCCGGATCGAGCGAAATATCCGCTCCGGTTCGCGTCGCCTATATCTCGGTAAAAGCCCAGACCGACAAATGCGGACGCTGGCCCGATGACCTGGTCGAGACGTCGGAAAACAAGCACTACGCCGACTTCGGCTGCTCCTACCAGAACAATCTCGCCGCTCAGATGGCCAACCCGGCCGACCTGATTGGTCCGCGCAAGCAGACCACGATCGACGCGGAAAATCGTGGCGCGGTGATCGACGTCTATCGCAGCAGGGGCATTTCGGGTGAATTCCTCGGCAATTCGGAAGTGACCTACTGAGCCGCCCTCGGGAAAGAGAAGCCAGCGAAAGAACGGGCCACGGAAAGAGCATGACCATGAGCAACCTTGCCTATGACGCCACCGTGGACGGCGGCGACACCTCGCCGCAGGACATCGCCGCGATGCAGGCGTTGCGACCGGTTCCGCGCATCTCGATCCAGGCATTCTGCGAGACGGAGGGCGTTGCCAATCCGGTCGAGCGTGCCGGCGAGGATCGCCGCATGACCAAGGCACATCTCAAGGTCCATATGGGCGGCATTCCCACCGCCATTGAATTCTATCAGTCGGCGCCCACGCCTAACCTGATCCTGCTGGAGTCGCGCAGCGAACCCAAGCAACTGCTGGAACAGCTCGCCCAGCTGTCGGAATACTGCGACCCCTCCTCGAAGGTGGTGGTGATCGGTCATTACAACGACGTCGGTCTCTATCGTGAGCTCATCCGCTCCGGCATCTCGGAATATGTCATCGCGCCGGTGTCGATGGCCGATATCGTCAGTGTCGTCTCGTCGATCTTCGTCGATCCGGAGGCCGAGCCGCTCGGCCGCTCGGTTGCCTTTGTCGGCGCCAAGGGTGGCGTCGGCTCGTCCACGATCGCCCATAACGTGGCCTGGGCAATGTCTTCGCTGTTCAAATCCGAGGTCGTCGTTGCCGACCTCGACCTCGCCTTCGGCACCGCCAATATCAATTTCGATCAGGATCCGGCACAGGGCATCGCCGAAGCGGTGTTCTCGCCCGAACGCATCGATGAGGTGTATCTGGACAGGCTGCTGACCCAGTGCGCCGAACATCTGTCGCTGCTCGCGGCGCCCTCGACGCTGGAGCGCGTTTACGACTTCGATCCCGATGCCTTTGCTCAGCTTGTCGATACCGCGCAGCGCAGCGTGCCGCTGCTGGTTCTGGACCTTCCCCATGTCTGGACGGGCTGGGCCAAGAACACGCTGGTCAAGGCCGACGAGATCGTCATCACGGCGACGCCGGAACTGGCCAATCTGCGCAACACCAAGAACCTGCTCGACATGCTCAAGCGGCTTCGCCCCAACGACCCGCCGCCGAAGCTGATCATCAACCAGGCCGGTGTTCCCAAGCGCCCGGAGATTTCGCCGTCCGATTTCGCCGAGCCGCTCGGCCTCACGCCGATGTCGGTCATCGGCTTTGATCCGATGCTGTTCGGCAATGCAGCCAACAACGGGCGTATGCTCGGCGAGATGGATGCCAAGAACCAGGTGGTCGCCATCATCAACGAGATCGCCCATGTGCTGACCGGGCGCAGCGAAATCAGGACGAAAAAGAAGGCGGGCCTCGGCAGCCTGCTCGGCAAGCTCTCGCGCAACAAGAAGTGACGCTTTTGGGACCGGTAGTCGATCATGTTTGGTAAAAGAGGCAACGACGACGGCAACCGGTTCAAGCCGGAATTCCGCCAGCCAGCACCGGCGCCCGTCACGCCGGCGGCCGCGGGTTCGGCGGACACGGCGGTGCTTGCCCGGCCCGCGGCGCCGCCTCCGCCGAGTGCCCCTGTCGCGCCGCCGGCTCGCCGCGCGGTCGATGCGCCGCCCATCGCGCCAGAGCAGAAGCGAGGCCCGCGCGAAAAGAGCGAAACCTACTACGACACCAAGAGCCAGGTTTTCTCGGCCCTCATCGACACGATCGACCTCTCGCAGCTCGCCAAGCTCGACCCCGAAAGCGCGCGTGAGGAAATCCGCGACATCGTCAACGACATCATCGCGATCAAGAATTTCGCGATGTCGATCGCCGAGCAGGAGGAACTGCTCGAGGACATCTGCAACGACGTGCTTGGCTATGGGCCGCTCGAGCCGCTGCTCGCACGCGACGACATCGCCGACATCATGGTCAACGGTTCCAAGAACGTCTACATCGAAGTCAACGGCAAGGTCGAACAGACCACCATCCGCTTTCGCGACAATCAGCAGCTTCTCAACATCTGCCAGCGCATCGTCAGCCAGGTCGGCCGCCGTGTCGATGAATCCAGCCCGATCTGCGACGCCCGTCTTCCCGACGGCTCCCGTGTCAATGTCATCGCACCGCCGCTTGCCATCGATGGCACCGCGCTCACAATCCGCAAATTCAAGAAAGACAAGCTGACGCTCGATCAGCTGGTGAAGTTCGGTGCCATTTCGCCGCAAGGCGCCGAAGTTCTCAAGATCATCGGCCGCGTCCGCTGCAACATCGTCATCTCGGGCGGCACGGGCTCCGGCAAAACGACACTGCTCAACTGCCTGACCAACTACATCGACCGCGAGGAGCGCGTCATCACCTGCGAGGACTCGGCCGAACTGCAACTCCAGCAGCCGCATGTCGTGCGCCTGGAAACCCGTCCGCCCAACCTCGAAGGCGAGGGCGAGGTGACGATGCGCGACCTGGTCAAGAACTGCCTGCGCATGCGGCCGGAGCGCATCATCGTCGGCGAAGTGCGCGGACCCGAAGTGTTCGACCTGCTGCAGGCCATGAACACCGGTCATGACGGCTCGATGGGAACGATCCACTCGAACAGCCCGCGCGAATGCCTGAACCGTATCGAATCCATGATCGCCATGGGGGGTTATTCGCTGCCGCAGAAAACCGTGCGCGAAATCGTCGTCGGCTCGATCGACGTGATCATCCAGGCGGCGCGTCTGCGCGATGGGTCGCGGCGCATCACCCACATCACCGAAGTGATCGGCATGGAAGGCGACGTCATCATCACCCAGGACATCGTTCTCTACAACATCAAGGGTGAGGACGCCAACGGCAGGCTGCTGGGCGAGCACGTCTCGACCGGCATCGGCCGCCCGCATTTCTGGGATCGGGCGCGATATTACGGCGAGGAGCAGCGCCTAGCCAATGCGCTCGAGGCAATGGAGAAACGTGCTGACTGACGCATCCGCAGGCGTGAAGGTTCTGGTCGATGTTTGGAATTGACGGCACCGTATTGGCGTTTGTCGTGCTCGCCGGCTTCAGCGCCGGCGCGGTCGCCTATGCATTCCTGTTCACCCGGATCAGCAACGAGAAACAGGCCGGCAAGCGGCTGGAAACGATCAAGGCCGCCGAGACCGACCGCTCCATCGTCAAGGCCACGCGCGACCGCGCGACGGATGCGGCCAAGCGCCGTAAATCCGTGCAGGATTCGCTGAAGGAGCTCGACGAGAAGCAAAAATTCAAGGACAACGCCGTCAAGAAGCCGCCGCTCAAGGTGCAGATTCGGCAGGCCGGGATGAAGGTTACGATCGAGCGTTTCTATATCTATTCCGTGATATGCGGCCTCGCGCTGACCATTGTCGCTTTCATGCTTGGAGCGCCGCTGCTGGTCCTGCCCGGTGTGCTGGTGGCTGGTGCGTTCGGCCTGCCGCGTTGGTTCGTCTCGTTTCGCCGTGCGCGCCGGGTCAAGGCATTCCTCAACGAATTTCCGAACGCGCTCGACATCATCGTGCGCGCGGTCAAGTCGGGCCTGCCGCTGAACGATGCCATACGCCTGATCGCCAACGAATCCCCCGAGCCTGTGAAGGCAGAGTTTCGCCGTATCGTCGATTCACAGCAGATGGGCCTGTCGATCCCCGATGCGACCTTGCGCATGCCCGAAACCATGCCATGCACCGAGGCGGGTTTCTTCGGCATCGTCATCCAGATCCAGTCGCAGGCCGGCGGTAATCTCTCCGAGGCGCTGGGCAATCTTTCGCGCGTGCTGCGCGATCGCAAGAAAATGAAGGCCAAGGTCCAGGCGCTGTCCATGGAGGCGAAGGCTTCCGCCGCGATCATCGGCGCACTGCCTTTCATCGTCTCCTTTCTCGTCTATCTCTCCAGCCCCAACTATCTGATGCCGCTGTTCAACACCAGCATTGGCAATCTGATCCTCGGCGTTTCCGGCGTCTGGATGTCGATTGGCATCTTCGTGATGCGCAAGATGATGAACTTTGAAGTCTAGGGCCGCGGCATGAGCGAACAAGTCGTCAAGTCACTGACGGATCCCAGCCTTCTGATCGCGCTGCTGGTCGGCATCGCCGTGTTCGCGACCGTGTTTACGCTGCTGCCGGCCCTGGGCGGAAACCAGCTCAAGGCGCGCATGAAATCGGTGGCGCTGGAGCGCGATGAGCTTCGCGCCAAACAGCGCGCGCGGCTTGCGAGCGAGGCCGATCGCCGCCGCAAGGGCCTGCGCGAGCAACAGTCGATCGGCATGCGCAACATTGTCGACCGGCTCGATCTGCGGCGCGCTTTGGCAGACGAAAGCACCTTGCAGAAGCTCAAGGTCGCCGGCTTTCGTGGGCAGAATCCGCTGACGCGGTTTCTTTTCTTCCGTCTCGTGCTCCCTTTCGTCGGCTTCGCGTTGGCTCTGGTCTACATGTTCATACTCGGAGGATTGCCGGACAAGCCATTGGTCGTCCGGCTGTTCGTCTGCGTGCTCGTTGCCTATGGCGGCTTCTACACACCAGTGCTCTACGTCAACAACCGCGCCACCAAGCGCAAGCAGTCGATCCAGTTGGCATGGCCTGATGCGCTCGACCTTATGTTGATCTGCGTGGAATCAGGCATGTCGGTGGAAGCAGCGCTGCGCAAGGTGGCCGACGAGATCGGCGCTCAGTCGGTGCCGCTGGCGGAAGAGTTCATCCTGACCAACGCCGAGCTTTCCTATCTGCAGGAACGCAAGCAGGCCTACGAGAATCTCGCAAGCCGGACCGGCCTGGAATCGGTCAAGTCTGTGTCGCAGGCGCTCGTCCAGGCCGAGCGCTACGGCACGCCGGTGGCGCACGCGCTGCGCGTACTTGCCGCTGAAAGCCGCGACATGCGCATGCACGCCGCCGAGAAAAAGGCCGCGGCCTTGCCGCCCAAGCTCACCGTGCCGATGATCCTGTTCTTCCTGCCGGTGCTTTTCGCCATCATCCTTGGCCCTGCCGGCATCCAGGTCAGCCAGCGCGGCATCTTCGGCGATCAGCACAAGTCCAGTAGCCCGTGACGTATCCATTCAGACAAGAAACCGCGCGGCGTGCAGCGCGGCCTTCTTGTCTGGCACGGTTCGGTGATTGGACGCCGCATGCCTGCAGGTGTCGCAACGGAGTTTGCGCAAGGTAGAAGGGATCGGCGGCTTGGCGTTTCCGTGAAAACGAAAAGTGCGTAGCGGTTTTTTCCATCCGGGATTGCGTAAAAGCAAAGAGTCAGACCGGGTCAACGATTC
The DNA here is from genome assembly GCF_006658505.1 of Mesorhizobium sp. B2-4-15. Taxonomy (GTDB): domain Bacteria; phylum Pseudomonadota; class Alphaproteobacteria; order Rhizobiales; family Rhizobiaceae; genus Mesorhizobium. The sequence continues at coordinate 3,863 of NZ_VFUZ01000017.1, read as the reverse complement.
CATCAAACGCTGAACCGCTCTTAGTTGGTCGCGGCTTTCGCCTTGTCCTGATCCTTGAGCTGGCTCCAGGCATTCTGCTGGGCCAGCATCTGCCTGAGATAGGCGACATTGGCCTGCGCCTGTTCGGGCGAGAGTTCCTGCGAGGCGATCTTCTCGGCTTCGTCGAAACGGCCTTGCAGGCCCACGACCAACGCCAGGTTCTGGCGCACGCGGCTGTCGGCATTAGGCTGCTGGGCGGCCGAACGCATATAGGTCTCGGCGGTGCGCAGATCCCCTTCCAGCACGTAGGACATGCCGAGATTGGAGAGAACCGAAGGCTCATTCGGCTTGAGTTCGAGGGCCTTGCGGTAAAGCTGGCGCGCTTCGTCCTTCTGGCCGATCTGATCGAGGATGGCCGCCTCCGCCGACACCAGCTTCCAGTCGGGATATTCCGGCGTCTGTGCGCGACGCACGGCATCGAGCGCCGCCTCGAACTGACCATTGGCGGCGAGCGCCTTGCCATAGGCGGCGAGCACGTCGCGGTCCTTGGGATAGGCGATCGCCAGCTTGCGCATCACGGCAAGCGACTGGTCGGCATCGCCGTCCATCTGCAGCGCGGCCGCGAAGCTGGTCGCTATATGCTTGTCGTTGGGGTTCCTGGCGTAGGACTGGCCAAGTGCTGCGGTGGCATTATGCAATTCTCCAGCCGACATGGACTCCAGCGGCTTGCCGCTGGTGCGGGAGATCGAGCCAGTCGTGAGCCTGCTGGTTCCGCAACCGGCGACGCCCGCCGCGAGCGCCAGCATGAGGGCCGTGGCGACAAGCCGTTTTCCCCTTGCATTCACTGTGCGGTTGGTCGGCATCGGCACCTAAGCCTCCATTCATACGCGTGGCCGTTGCGTGGCCATCTTCCCTCCCGCAGAAATATTCTGTTAACCCTAACGGAGAGTTAAGAAACGCCGACTCGGGGCCTGGGCTCGGCATGGAGAACATCGAATGCCTGTTGAACTCGTCGAGAAGAAACTGGATGGCGCGTTGCCGGTGCACCTGGTCGCCGGTGAGGGCCTGGAGGCCGCCGGCCTTGCGCCATCCGTGATCGCCTGGGCCAGGGCCAATGGATTTTCGGGTGAAGCAGGCAGGACGCTAGCCGTGCCCGGCGAAAACGGCGCGCTTGCCGGCGCCTTGTTCGGTGTTGGCGATGGAGAGGGCGCGCTTGCTCTCGGCGCGCTGTCGAAGACCCTGCCGGAGGGGGACTGGCATTTCGCCTCGGCGCTCGCCGAGCCGGAACTGGCGGCAATCGCGTTGGCGCTCGGCGGTTATGTTTTTACCCGCTACGGCAAGAAACCGGGCAAGGCGCTGCGCTTTGACGTGCCGGCCGGTGTCGACGCGGCTCGCGTGCGCCGCATAGCCGACGGCGTCTTCCTGACGCGCGACTTGGTCAACACGCCGACCAGCGACATGGGACCGGATGATTTGGAGAAGGCGGTGCGGACCCTGGCCGGAACCCACAAGGCCGAAGTCTCCGTCGTCAAGGGCGACGACCTGCTCGCACGGAATTTCCCGATGATCCATGCCGTCGGCCGCGCCTCGACCGGCGCGCCGCGCCTGATCGACATGACATGGGGGCAACAGGGCGCGCCGAAGGTGACGCTGGTTGGTAAAGGCGTCTGTTTCGACACCGGCGGCCTCGATATCAAGCCGTCCTCCGGCATGCTGTTGATGAAGAAGGACATGGGCGGCGCCGCCAATGTCCTTGGTCTGGCCTCGATGATCATGGCTGCCGGGCTCAACGTGCGGCTTCGGGTGCTGATCCCCGCGGTCGAGAATTCGATCGCCGGCAATGCCTTCAGGCCGGGCGACGTGCTGGCGAGCCGCAAGGGCATCACGGTCGAGATCGGCAACACCGACGCGGAAGGGAGGCTCGTGCTGGGGGACGCGCTGGCGCTGGCCGACGACGAAGAGCCGCAGCTCCTGGTCGACATGGCGACGCTGACTGGAGCCGCCCGTGTCGCGCTCGGCCCCGACCTGCCGCCCTTCTATACCGGTGACGAGGCGCTGGCCTCGGAGCTCGCGGCGGCGTCGCTGGCGGTCGAGGATGCGTTGTGGCGCATGCCGCTGTGGCGGCCTTACGATGCGAAGCTGTCATCGAAGATCGCCGACATCAGCAATGTCACCACCGACGGTTTCGCCGGTTCGATCACGGCGGCACTGTTCCTCAAGCGCTTTGTCGAGAAGACGGCAAGCTGGGCGCATTTCGACATCTTCGCCTGGAACCCTGCCGACCGCCCTCACGGTCCCGCCGGAGGCGAGGCGCAAGGCATCCGCGCCCTGGAGCGGGTCATCTCGGCACGGTTTGGCTGATGTGGCGGCCGCGGGCGGAGCCGGCAGATTGCTGAAACTGAAACGGAACCGAAACAATTTGCCGTCATGCTGGGCGGATGTCGATTGCGATGCGCCCCAGCCAGGCCTTGCGACTGTGGCAGCAGGTGATGCTGTCGCAGGTGCGCGAAGACGCGCCCGATCTGACCATGCGCCAGACGGCGATCCTGTTCACCATCTATCTCGATCCGCCGCCGCACACGGTGCGCGGGCTCGCCGCTCGCCTCAATGTGACCAAGCCGGTCATCACGCGCGCACTCGACACGATGGGTGCGCTGAAGCTGGTGTCACGCCATCGCGACGAACTCGACAAGCGCAATGTGCTGATCAAGCGCACGGTCGAGGGCGCGCTCTTTGTCGAGCGCTTCGGTGATGGTATCATCGCCAAGGCCCACGAACTGCCGATCTGACCGTATTGCCGATACAACAGGGTTGCCGATTTTGACCGTTCACGATCCACGCCTTCATGCCTTCCGCACCGATCTCGCCGATGCAAGGTTGAAAGGAGAGATCGTTGCCGACCGTTTCGTGGCCGGCCGGCCGGCACGGATTTCGGTCCCTATGGCCGATATCCGCAAGGCGCCGCGCCCGGATGCGGGCGTCAACACGCAGGCCTTGTTCGGCGACGATGTGCTGGTTTTCGAGGATGCCGACGGCTGGGCCTGGATCCAGGCCGAACGCGACGGCTATGTCGGTTATGTCGCCGAGACTATGCTGGGCGGACGCGACCATGCGCCCACCCATATCGTCTCGGTACCCCGCACCTTCCTTTATCCGGGTCCGGACCTGCGCTTTCCGGTTGCGGGCCAATTGTCGATGGGATCGAGGGTGACGGTGACGGACGCCGCCGAAACGCGCGGCACGCACTATGCCGTCCTGGCTTCCGGCGAGGCGATCATCGCCGGCCACTTGCGGCCAATCGGCGAAGTTGTCTCTGATTATGTTTCGGTCGCCGAGACATTTCTCGGTACGCCCTATCTCTGGGGCGGCGTTTCCGGCTTCGGCATAGACTGTTCGGGCCTCGTGCAATTGGCGATGCGCATGGCCGGCAGGGACGTGCTGCGTGATTCAGACATGCAGGCGGCAAGCATCGGCGAGCCGCTCGATCCGGGCCCGGATTATGCCGGATTGCGCCGGGGCGACCTCGTCTTCTGGAAAGGCCATGTCGCCATCATGACCGATGCCGAGACCATGATCCACGCCAATGGCCACACCATGCTGGTCTCGCGCGAAGGATTGAAGGATGCCATCGGCCGCATCGGCTATCTCTATGGCGGTCCGACAGGGTTTCGGCGGCCGTAGGTTTCCTACCTTCTCCCCGTCACCATACGGGGCGAAGGTGCTCGAAGGGCGGATGAGGGGCAGCGCGAACCTCGGACCCGCTGGCGCCGCCCCTCACCTGCCTGCCGGCATCCTTGTAACTTGTCATTTGCCGAATCCGTTATGATGGCGGGAGCGGTGGCGGACGAGAGGCCGACGCATCTTTGGGCCATGAAGCCCGTGGG
>NZ_VFUZ01000016.1 GCF_006658505.1 Mesorhizobium sp. B2-4-15 | reverse complement strand
TTGCCCATCATAGATCTCCTCCAGCTCTGGCCCCACGATCATACCGCAGGGCGGGAGGAGAGCCGTCCACCGCATCAATAGCGGACATCCGCCTCTGCCGGCGAAGCAAGATTGATGCCGAGCTTGGTGTCGATTCTGATACGTATCTGCCAAGCCGCATATTAGCAATTGCTTGACGAAGGCGTTGACCGCGCCAGAATCATCACATGGCGGCGAAGGGCAGCATTAACGTTGGCGACGAGGTCGCCATCACCGCGACTGTGAGGCGGCGCGTGACTGGGGATCGGGTAAGCGTCTCAATCCCGTCCTATAACCAGCCGCATTCCATCGTGGATCGAACGTCGAAGGTCAGCCGAGGCCAGCCGATCGAGCTCATAGGCGATGTCGTCCGCGTTGATGAGGGCAAGGTGACTGTAAATCTCGGCGTGCCCGTCACAGTCAATACCGATACGGTTAGGTTGGTGACGGCCTACGTACCGCCGAAGCGCAAGAGGCCGCTCGTCGACAAGCCGACTTAAAACGGCCATGCCGCACAATACCGCAAGTTGCTTAGCGATTTACCTGGGCCTTGCCCATTCGTTCGCACGTTTCATCTGTTAGCGGGGACGCATATGATACCAGCAGCCGGCGGATGTCCCCCGAGTACCCCCCTCGCCGGTTAGGCCCGGCACGTTCTGGCCCGCCGCAAAAGGTGCCGGGCCGCTTGCTTCAGGCTGCCACGCGATGGAACAGCGCGTCCTGGCGCTCCGCTTCACGTCAGCAACGGAATATTACGTCTCGCTCAACGATTGGAACGGAAAAGGGACAAGCTTAGAACTTTCCATGAAATCAAACGGCGAATGACCCGCTGCCGACTGAGGGGGGTGGCAGCGGGCCAAGGCGAACACAGTGCTAATTCTTTAGCGGAATCGAGCACTGCGCGAGAACAATTGATGCGCAGCGAAACGGTTCCACGCAGGGTTGAAGAAAATTGCGAGCCTAACCTCGTTTGCCGATCTGTTGCAGCCCGCGAGCGTCTTTCAACCGAGCATGCACGAATTCGGGCTTTCGAGCCGTAGCGCCCTTGGTCGACTTCGGAGGATTGGCCTCCTTGATGATCCGCAAGGCTTCTTCTGTGGTAATCCCGCATTTGCGGGCATAGTAGGCGGCTTCCGTTTGAACCTCGTCATCCAACGGTAATGCAATAATCGCCTGTTTTGGCTTGTGCTTCGCCTTCCTGCCCATGTCACGAATCATACCACATTTTATGGTCGTGCATCAGTTTCAATGCTGAGAGGCTGATTTACTTGCTGATGATCCAGTCGACCAAGCCGGCCTCAACCCTCTCGCACCCGGTAAACTCGTACACCAGGTTCTGAGCTAGATCGCGCCATTGACACTCCGGTGCCTTCATTTCCAAGACCAAATCTCGAAAAACAGACCGGAGAATGTCTGCATCGAACGAGGATACCGAGGGGCGGTGCGTAACCCTTATCGCCCCGTCTATCTTGCGCTGGCGAAACCGCTTTAGAAGTTCGCGTGACGCCGTGATCGCACGCCGGGTTTGATCTATATCGATGCGTAGCGAGGCAATGTCGCCCCGAGATCGGCGCTGCAACAGGATGCTGGCGGCCATTGTCGCCTGAGCCAAGTCCATATGGCCTTCAACCATTGCTAGCTCCCCGTAGCTCAGGTTGTATTTACTCCTTGAGATAGGGGACATCAACGGGGATTCAAATGTCGGTTTGATACCAACGGCGAGCCGAGGGGCGAGCCCAGCGCGCAATCACATTGTTCGTCTTACGCGTTCGCGTACCTTTCCCAACCGTGCAACTGCATGCTTCTCTATGGCGCGGCGGACTTGTTTCGCCCGGCCGGCGTCCTAAGCACCTCACCCCCGCCCATTGGGCGTCGGCCGAACCTTTCAGATAGCGATTGCGTCGGCATCGACACAAACAATTAGGTTCAAACGCAAACGAGGCCCGCGGATCCCCGAAGGACACGCGGGCCGGGTCTTCGTATCGAACTAACTATGGATTGAGGATTATGTAGTATCCAGAGGCTGCACTGTGCCGTGCATTTTTTCTTAGCGACACATTGGACGAAGCGTGAGCTTCAGAATTTCCTTCGAAAATTTCTCTTTCAATAACACCAGACTTACCGTCCCCTCCACTCTCAAACTCGTCCACAACAAATTGCGCAACAACAGAATTCTGAAGACAAGTTACGATTGCTAATGGATGATTCGTCTGCTTTGGGAGGATTTCCAGGCTGTTTGGCTTCCCGTCTTCTCCTTGACCCAACTGCCAAATACCAGATGAAAACACCCGACCGTTGGCATATGCTGCGAGCGCGCTCTTAAGGCTTTCCTCAATGGTCGACATCGTAATTCCCTCCCACAACTGCTGTTTTACAATAAACTGAAGTAACAGGAACTTGCAATACAGGTCCAAGTAGATTACTCGCTCTGCCTCGGTTTGAACCGTCGCACGACCATCTCAAACACGATATCCGAAATCCACATAGCCGACACGCCAATGAGAAAGGCGGCGGCAAGCGTCGTAGTGTCATCGGAGGGGTTGGGGATCGGCAAGCCAGTCGCCTTGAAATAGGACACCACGGGCAGCGTCAGATAGGCGGCCGCCAGCGCGCCACAGACGGGCGATGCCACCATCTCCCGCAGTTTGTACCGGTGGCGCGACAATGCCCGCAGGATGCCACCAGAGAGGCCGGCAACCAGCACTGGGGCCTTGATGCCCAAGAGGTCGAGGAAATCATGCATCATGGCTTCCACCCGCAAAGCTTCTGGCCCTGCTTGTTGTGGGCAAGGAGCGCCTTAACCTGAGCGTCGGTCATTGTGTCAACCGCTGCCGCCGACGGTCTCTGCGGGCTCGCGATGGCGCAAAAGCTGCCTTTTGTGGTGGTGCAGCCGGCAAGCGCGATCAACGCGGCGAGGATCAGCCCTTTGACCATGATTTGAGCTCCTTTCGTGCAGCATCGGGAGGCAGGGCGCCGACATCGTTCTGCACCTGGTCGGCAACGTCTCGAGCGGCGACTTCGGCCTGAGCCTGCTTGGCGCGTTCAGCCTTGGCGCCGGCAAGCCGCTGCTGAAAGGCAAGCCCGATCACGCCGACGATAGCCGCACCGATGCCGAGGATGGTTGGATTCGACAGGATGAAGGCGAGGAGCGTGGTCATTTGATCCTCGATATAAGGAAGACGCCCGAGCACCCGAAAGCCGCCATGATGGCGATCGCCTGCCAAAGCGTGATCGGAAGCCAGATCGACCAGAGGGCTAAGCCGAGGCCGGACAACAAGGCCATGACGCCGAAAGCGGCGACACTGGCCAGAAAGACCACCATGCCGCCTATTGCGCTACCGAGATCGCCCATCTCACTGCCCCTTGCCGAGGTCAGTGGCGTTGCGGCGGCGCGCAATCTCGGTCAGGACGCCGATAGCCAGCAGATAGACCGGCACGTATTCAGCCGGCACATAGGCTTGGAACAGGCTCGGGTCGAGCGCCATGAAGGCACCGAACACGATGCCTGCGAATACCTGAAGGCGCGCGAGAAAGATGGTCTCGCTCGACAGGAAGAAAGCTTTGATCTTGGTCCACATGGTCGGTTCCTTTCAAAAGAAGCTGGACACCCAGTTCGTGATTTCGTGCCACCACGTCATGATGGCGATGGATGCAATCGCGAAGATCCCGGCAGCGGCGGCCGGCTTGGTGGATGACGGAGGCGGCAAGGGTTGCGGCTCTCTATCTGGCGCTGGCACAGGAGCCACAGGAGCGGCGACAGGCGCATCCGGCTTCGGCTGGACCGGCGCGGGCTGAACGGGCGCTGGCTGGGTCGCTGGCGGCCAGGGCGTGTCGGCAATGCGCGACCACTTCCTGTAGGCCTCGGCCAGCTTGATATCGTACTGGTTTTTCTTGTAGCCCTCGCCGTTGTAGCCGAGCGCAAAAGCCGCCCACTCGTGGCGGCGAAGATGCCCGTCCAGGTTATCGTGCTGGATAAAATTGATGGCGGCGGCGAGCTGCAATTCCTCGCTCTCCGTCATCGCCTCGACCATGGCCTGCACGGTGAGGAAGCCAGCCGCCTCGAAATTCTCGCCGAGCACCTGGCCGAGACCATACGACGCCGACTTGAGCGCGGCGGTCTGATCGATGTCGCAAGCAGCGATGAGGCGCGGATAGCTGTCTGCCGGATATGGCCTCTCGCCCCACTTCGGATAGGCCAAGCCCTGCTTTACCGCGAGGAATCGCGCTGCCGGCGCCAGATTGCGATAAAAAACATGTGGTTCGAAAAGGATGATCGGCCGGCCTTGGCTATCGAAGCCGTGACCGCGCGTTTCAACATCGAGGAAAGCGTGAATTTCATCCTCTCCCACGCCAATGGTTGCGCCAAGTTTGGGCAAATCGAGGTCGTCAAGGCGCTTGGCAGCGCCCCTGAAATTGAGGTCCATGGTGTTTCCTTTTGAGGAGCGGGAGGCGCTAGGCCGCGAAAATCACTGCGGGATCGCCGCCGATCACTGCCAGCATGGCAAGCGCAGTGGGATCATCGGCATAAATATCGGTGCGCGAATTCCAGCGCTCTTGCGTGTAAAGGTCGGCCGCGTCGATCGCTGCCTTTGCCTTATCAAGCAATCCCGCCGCATAGAGGCGATCGACGATGATGCGTTTTGGAACCAAGCGCCTGTCGGCGGCCGCCTCAGTTGGTGGTGAGTAGCCAGGGAACGCCGCCGCCAATTGGTCCGGGGTGGCATAGTCGGCAAAAAGCACCTCGCCCTCGGCGGGCTGATAGTCGCTGTCGACCGCATGGAAACTGTGGCCGTCGTTGCTGTAGACGAACATGCGCGGGCTCCTCTTAGAGGTTGTCGTCCCAGCCGTTCGGCAGAACGACAGTGCTGCCATTGCTGGATGCGTAATAGATGTTGGTGCTTTCGAGCAGCAGATCGAACTGCTCATTGATGATGATGAACGACCCGGTAATGCCGTTGTTGCCGTTGCCGACTGGCGCTGCGTTCGCAGAATTCCACGCGCCATAGCTGTTGTTGGGGGCAAGTATGGCGCGGGTGCTGTCGCTCTGAGCCATCGACATCGTGCCGCGAATTGAGGCCGCCGTCGGAGGCACAAAGCTGCCAATCGCAAGAGGTGTCCATGTTGGAGCTGTCGGGCTTCCACTGGTTCCGCTTGCGAGGACTGGCACGGTGGTTGGGTTGGTGCCGATCTGGATATGGGCCCGGCGCCCAAATTGCAGGGTGCGCCACAGGTTCGCCGATGCGTCATTTCGAAGGACAGCGAGCCGGGCCTTGTGCGTGTAGACGCCCGGCATTGTCGGAGTCGTGGCGCTGGCCGAGAACAAACCCTTGGTGTTTGTGCCGTCCCAAATGGCGTAGAGATAATACCAGGCATTGGCCGCCTCCACGCCGGTATCGAGACCACCAGCGCCGGCCGTGCTGATGTCGGCGGTGAAGTTGACATTGGTCAGGCGGGTAAGGAACCCGTTCGTGTCTTCAAGAAAGAGCACATCGGCCGTGACCTGCGCTTGCGTGGCGCTGATCGCCTGAACTTTCAGGTTCCGGAAGCCTGTTCCATAGAGCGTCGTGCGCAATGCCATTGTGCCGGTGAGATCGGGCACGGTGAAAATACGCGTTTGTCCGGTCGTGATACCTGACGCCTGAAACTGAAACTTCTTGGTAGGATCGCCATCGTCGGCAATCACCAGATTTGCATCGACCAGGGGAGTTGCCGGCGAATATGGCGCCTGAGCGGCACGCTGAAAGCTACGAACGCGCCAGTTCCCGGTACCAAGCGACTGCGCCGTGGCGGTATCGCCGGCGGCCGTGACGATGTTCGCGGCGCCGGGCAAGATCAGGCTGGTGGCATTGTGCGTGAGCGTCGCCGCGCCCGCGAAAGTCAGATGTCGAAGGACGCCAGCGGGAAGCGTCCCAAACCCGGTAATTGTCGCCGTACCGGTAATGGTGACAGACGTGCCGGTTGCGGTTGAAAGATCGGTGGTCGTCGCCGAGGCGATAGCGTTTGACGCGGTGCTCAGATTGTCGGCCGCGCCAACTGGCGTAACGGCGTTGGTGCCGCCCGCCGGGATTGGACGCGCGGCGTTCAGGTCGGCCAAGAGATCGGCCATGCGCGCATTGTATTTGCTGCTGTCGATCGGGGTTGCCGTAACCGCATTGCCGTTCGGCGGATAGCTATAAACACCAGAGCCGTCACGGGGCATTGGCAATCTCCATGCAAGAAATGGGACAGTTGTCGGGCGCAGCCGCTACCGGGATAATTCTGGTTAGGAGCCCCAGCCAAAAATCTTGCTGAGATTGGTCACGTCGGGCTGCGGCGCGGGGAAGATTGGTTGCTGACCGTCGCCGCGATCGGTCCAAGCAGGGGCGGACTGTTGCGGGACGCCTGCGCCCGTAGGGTTGTATCCACCCATAAGAGCGTTGGCGACGCGTTGGACGGCCGATGGCTGCACGGCCGCCGAAGGATAGCCATTGGCGTCATGTGCCCCAGCCAGATTACGATGAAGTTGACGGTATTCCAGACCGCTGCCCAGTGACGTCAATCCCTCGCCGATATTCCGGGGCATCGGTGCATTTTGGAAAGCACCGAGCTGCTGCTGTGCCGCCAACCGCGACGCTGGCGTCATCCGTGCCGAGTTGAAAATCATTGCAGTCCCTTCAAGCCGAAAACAGCCGGCTCTTTCGCCAGCGCTGCTTTTCGCCTATGTGTTTGTGATGATCCGAGCGCTTCAAATCTTCGCCGCACTGCTGCTGATTGGCGTGCTGGCCGCCGCGCACTACGGCTTCGAGACTTTTTTCAACTGGACGAGCCCACAATTTGCCGGTGGCTTCGGGGTCGGCGTGGCTTTCACGGCCATATGGATCCTGTTTTGCAACTGGCTGGACTCATCGCCGCGTCGCAGCCGAACCGGAACCAAGCAATAGCGCCTCGGCGACCTTCGAAATTCCTCCGGTCGGGATCGGCACTGGGCTTGCCGCGATGAGCGCCTTGACGACAGCCGCGTGATCTCCCGAAACCAGCCCCCGTGCGAGCGCGGAATTGGCAGCGTCGGCGCCGCGACTGCGGATTGCATCAATCACAGCCGAGGCGCCCTTGAGGCCAGCCGCACGGCCCATTCCAAGCAGACCGCCCGCTTTGTAGCTGTCGACCACGCCGAGCCCGGGGACACCGCTGCCCGTGCCGTCAAGGCTTTTCACCGCTTCGACCCTCGCCGCAGTCATCGAGTTCTTGGTGACGTCGCTACTGGTGTTGGCGAACGTCTTTTCCGCGTCGAGCACGCCGAGCAACCGCTGGGCCTTGTCGGGTCCGAAGAGCGTCGACAACCTTTGCGGATTCCAATCGCCGTCACCTTTGATAAGGCCCTGAAGGGCAACGCGGTCGTTCAGGTTCGTGCCGACAATCCGTTCGATTTCGGCCCTGGCGCCCTCGCGCAGCCGCAACGGCACAGCGGAGGGTCCAACCTGCATACCCTGGGGGAGCGCGCCTTGCTGCACCTCCTGGGCAAGCTCTGAAGGACGCGGCGCTTCGCGACCGCTGGAGAGCACCGTCTGGCCTCGCTGCACCGCGTCGCGTTGCCGTGCGAGTTCTGAATATTTCGCGTCGACTTCCTTTATCCCCGGCACAGACGCGCGCAGTTCGTCATCGATCGCCTGCCTTGCGGTCGTCAGCGCATTGAGGGCATTTGAGCCCTGTGTCGTCTGAAGCAGATCGTCGACCGCATGGCGGGCGTTCAGCAACTCGCCGGCATCTGTGACGAGCGACGTTCCGGGCGGGGGCTGGCCGAGCGCTCGGGCCTGAGCGATTTCCTGCGGGGTCGGCTGATGGTCCAGCATGGCTCGCACGCGCTGCAACGCCCGCTGCGGTTCGCCGCGCAGCGTCTGAATATCTTGATCCAGATATCGGGCGATCGGAAGGGTGTCGACCGGGCCGGCGTTCTGGAGCGCGGCCCGATAGTCGGGGGAAAGCGCGGCCTGGTTGGTCGCGATGCCGGCATTGATTTGAGATGGCACGGGAGCCGGGCCTAGTTCCGTGTCAAGCGTGCTTCGGATGCGCTGGTTGGCTCCGGCATCTCGTGCCGAGATTGCATCTTTGATGATGGCGCGCGCCTCGCCGGGCTTCGCTACGAGGCCTGCGGCTGTCTGCTGAAGGTTCGGACCGACATCCGCCATCATGGCATCCGGCCCGAGTTGGGCAAGCCGCTGCTGCACTGCTTGAGGCGACAGGCCATCGGCATTCGTGGCGTCGGTAATGCGGCTGAGCGCGTTACGGGTGAAGCCGCCAAGTTCAGAAGCACCTGGCCGGGTCATATAGTCGATCGCGCTTCCAATGCCCTTTCCGATCAAGGTGCCGGCACCCGGTGCGATTAGGCCGAAACCCGCCCCGATAGCCCCGCCCCTTTCCATAGCGGATGGATCGCCACCCGAGCGCACGCCGGAATCGGCGGCATTAATCGTTCCGCCCGTCAACGCGCTGACAACAGAGCGCACGCCAAGACCGGCTTCACCAGCCCCGAACAGCTCCGGGGCAGCGACGACGGCAGGCAACGTGCCGGCAACCGCACCGACGATATTGCCACTGCCGGCCGTGTAGGGATTGTCGCGCACCGCGCGATCGGCGGCCTGGTCGGATGCATAGCGAATGTCGGCCTCTGACTTGCCCGACGTTGCCGCGCCAATCTTGGCACCGAGCCTGTCGACGCCCTCGTTCAGATATGGCCCGACGACAGGAACCCCGTTGAGGACCGACGATGTAAACGCAAGCCCGAGGTCATTGCCTGTCGTGTATTGGCCTGGCGCTATCTCGCCTGTCGCCGGATCATAGCCCTTCACGCCCGGCGGAACATAGGCCGGCACGCCGGGCGGCTGGTTGGTAGCCGCAAAGGGGTCATGGTCGACGGGAACAAGCGCCGCGCCCTGTGTTGCGGCCGGCGCTACAGTCACCGGGGCGGCAGACTGCGGAGCCGTCGCAAACGGATCGGTGTCGACCGGAACGAGTTGGGCCATTACTGAACCACCTTCAGATACTTCCCAGGCCGGGCGCGGTCAGGAACATACCAATTTCCATCCGGAGCCTTGCTTGCCCCGGGAACAGGCGGCGCGGCGCTCTGTGGCGCGGCTGTCGGGTCCGGGAAGTCCGTCGCATTGGGATCGGCGGGCTTATTCGTCAGCGGGTTGATCAGCGGATGATCCTTGTCGTACTGCGCCACGACGTCCGCCCACCCGCCCGGATCGTTGGCGTACTGCTTATGGGTCGCCATCGAGCCCAGTTCATAATCATGCTGGGCCTGCTGAAGCTTCAGATTGACGAGGGCCTTCTGCCCGGCAACCGACATCTGAATGCCGGGGTTATTCTTCAGGTACGTCGCGAAATCGAACTGCGTCGGGCGGGAAGCAAGGCCCTTGGCATCGGCCGTCGCAAGCTGCGTCGAGAGTTTTTGCAGCATTTCGGTCGGGCCGGCCTGATCTCCAAACGTGCCAGGGAAGGCATTTGCCAGCATCTGCTTCCCGGCAAGCATCGTCCGAGCGCCGGGGCCTGTGCTGATGTTGCCGCCATACTGGTCAAGCACGCCCTTGATCATATTGAGGGCCTGAACCTTCGTGCGGGCATCCTTGGCGCCGTTGATGTAGTCGGCCATGTTGTTGCCGATCGCTTCGCCAACCGCCTTGTTCGCCGCGTTCTCCTGGTTGAAGACGACGCTTTGAGCGCCCTGCTTCTTCAAATTCATCTGGTAGTCGTTGAACGGAACCGGGGGCGTGCCCAAGGCCCTGGACTGGGCAAGATAACCCTCGCAATCCTTCATCACGTCCGTCCGGGCAATCGTGCGCGGGAACGGCGATGCATATGGGTCGGGCAGACCATTGGCCTGTGCGGCCTGCCCTCTCCCAGCCTGATTACCCAAAAGCGTATCAGCAGTGATCGGATGCGTTGGATCAGCCGGGTTGAACATGTATTCGTTGCCGGCGGCGTCCTTGATCGACTTCAGATCCGGCTGGCCCTTGATCTGGCCGACGATCTGACCTGTCATCGAATCCACTTCGGCTGTCACACCGTTACCGAGGGAAACCATCTCGATTTTGTGCGGCGTCAGGCGAGCGGATAGCATAGACCCGACAAGCTGCTGTTGATCGGGAGACAGCCAAGGATTGCTCATCGCCTTCATAAGCTGCTGGACCGTCGGGCCCTGCTGCTGCGCGCCCTGCGGGATGGCATCCGAGGAACCACCAGCCATGACCGGCAAGTTGTTGCCTGACATCGCTTGAGCCACTTTCTGGACGTCGGGAGACGGCCCGGCCGATGCCTGTGGCTGTGTGGCACCGGCAAGCGCGGCAGCGACAGGCGAAGGCGCTGAGGCTGGCGCGGGCGGGTTTGCCGCGCTGAGAGCCTGAACGACACCCCCGGGCCCGCTGAGTGGGTCTTGCTGCATCATCGTCGAGAGAACGCGCTGACCGGCCGGCGAAGTCGCTCCAGGTGCGCCTGGCACGTAGCCAGCATTTGGGGAAGGCGTCGGGATCGGCGCCGAGGCCGGGAGCGCGGGGCCAGCCGCCACAATGCCGGGATCGCTCGATTGAGCATTTGAGGCGGCGGCCAAGATGCCAGGATCGAGCGCGGGCGAGGAATTGGGCGGAAGGCCAATACCCGGATCGAGGCTGGCCGTCTGGACAGGCGGCGCGGCCGGAGCGGCATTCGCTTGTGGTTGGCCTGGCATAGGAGGCGGGATCGGCACCTGGTTCGGTGTCGCAGCGAAGGCCAGAGCAGGCGAGCCGCCATCACCAGTGGGATCGGCCGATGCCGCGTTCTGGTTGGCTGGCGCGCCGAATCCCAATTTCTGATAGGCGAGTGCATTGGCGAGGCGGGTGCCTTCGCCGCCCTTATCGTAGGGGCTGCCGTAAGCAATGAAGGTTTTCAGCGCCGCGTTGGCCGACGGGATATCGTTCGCGGCCATGAAGGCGTTGCCGCCGGCATGGTTCTTCAACTCATTGACATAATAGTCCATTTGGACTTCTGGGTCATTGACGTTGCGGCCCGCCTGCCCGACCTGCTGGCCGCCAAATTGTCCCGTGGCCGCAAAGTTGCGGAGCGCATCCGCACGCTCAAGCCGCCATTGGTCGAAACCGATCGCGCCCTCGGCCGGGTTTACCGCGCCCGGGCGAAACTCGCTTTCCTGTTTCCAGTTGCCAAGGGTGGCATAGGCCTGGGCATCATTGAGCCCCCTCGCCTTCAGCCCCGCAAAAACGGTCTGCGGATCGACCGAGCCGGAAGCACTCTTGCTGACGTCCACCGAGGGCAATGCGCCAGACGACGCGGCGCTTGCTGCATCCGGGCTTGGCGCGGCGGGGAAAGTCCCGCCACCGGCCAGACCGTTCAAGGTGTCGGCGGCGGATGCCCGGCCAGCAGCGTCGGCCGCAGCAATGCGGCTGTTCAGTACGTTCTCAACGATACCGTCGCCGAGTGCACTCAGGCCCTCGCCGACATTGCGCGGCGCGCGCTGCGACGCCATGAGCGCCTGAACAACAGCCCGCTTGCTGGCGAGGCCGGCAGGCGTTTCCTTGCTGGGGTCATAGATGAAAGAAAGTGCCATGCATCAGGCTCCCAGCGACAGGGCTTTGCCGTAATCGACTTGGCGATATCCGTCCGGACGACGCGTAACGGCATCGGGGCGAACCTTTTCGACTTCGCTGGCCATGAGGCCAAGCCGCATCGGGGCGTCGTTTGGTTCGCCTTTGTAGTGGAATTTCCAGAGGCCCATTTCGGGCGTGATGTCGGCAAGCCGTTCCTTGTCCTTCTTGGCGTCGTCGTCGGACAGGCTGATCAGCTTCCCACCAAGGCCAAACAGGCCGCCGGCCAGGCTGCTGGCCTGCGACATCTGGGTATTGTAGGCGTTCATCTGCTGATCGTAGTTGTTGGCGATTATGCCTGCGTTGTCCGTTGTCGGGATCGTGCTCGGGGTATAGGCGGCCGCCTGCGGGTTCGAGACCTGCGACCCGGAAAGCAGCGCCGTGATTTCGTTGATCGGCTGGTTGCGAACGGCCTGGGCTTCGGAGAAGGCTTGCCCGTGGCCCTGCAAGATCAATTGATCGGTCGCATCGTTGGCATGCTGGGCCTGCTGCGTCATGGCGCGGTCATAGGCTGCGGAACCGAGCTTGATCCCCTGGTTGGAAAGTTGGGTCTGGAGCGCGTCGGACTGTTGCGCGAGGATCGGATCGAGCCGTTCTTTGCCGAGCTGCAACAGCCGGGATTCGGTCGCGTCATTCGAACCGTCAAAGGGTTTCGCCATATAGTCGTTGAGGAACGACGACTGGGTGTTGGCGAGCGTGCCGAGGTTGAGCTGCGCCTTGTCCGTCTGGTCCTTGATCGCCTGCTGCGCCGGCGAAAGCGTCGTCGTCGCTGTCCGCGTCGGAATGTCGTAGCTCTGCCCGGTATAGGGGTCCTTGATGGTTTGCGAGCCGTTGTTCGTATAGGTGATCGTGCCGTTGGGCCCGACCTGATCGGCGTTGTTCAGATACGAATTCGCGAGCGCCGTGGAGATGTTCGTCCCGGTCGACGCGGCCGAAGTCTCTTTCGGATCCGGAGGCGTCGGTGCGCTAGGCTTGCCCATGGATTTTCCTCGTGAACCTGCTGTTGCGCCAATCGTCGTCGGTCAGCGTGAAGACGAAACCGTCTTCGTCGCGGCCGCGCATGCGTTTGATGAAATACGGGGTGAAGCCGAAGGCCTTGGCGATCCGAACCATACGCTCATTCTTCGCCGACACCTGCAAAACGACCATCTGGCAACCGATCTGGTCGAATGGGTACGAAAACATGATGTGGCGGACATTGGCGGTGAGCCACCGAGCCGTTTTCGAAGCGCTCGATATCTGGATCAGGCCGGGGCCTGGTTGCCAGTCATGAAACACCATGCCGGCAACCAACTCACCATCGTCATCAAGGACGCCGATCGCCTTGCTGTTCCCGAAGCCGTTTTCACAGCCGGGTGTCATGTCCGCCACGAACCGCGCGACGGCCTCGTTATGGTCGAAAAGGAGCCTCAAACGACGACGGCCCCGGTTTCAAAGGTCATGTCGATCGCCACCAGCTCGGCATCGGGCGTCGGTGTGACACCGCATGTCACCTGCACCTGGGGCGCGACGATGAAGCCGGATTGCCCGATCGACGTCCATTTGGTCGACACGGTTTTGACGGAACCAGCATCCCAGACCGCAACATCCCAAAGCCCGGAATCCCATGCGTCAAAGGTGACGTCATTGGGCGTCGACGGCGGCGCCGACGGCAACGTCACCTGATAGTTCGTCGAGACCGAAAGCTTGGGAATGAACTTGCGGCTGGCCAGAAAGACGGTCCTGGCCATATGAAGGATCTTGGTCCTTGCCACCCGCTTCATGTGGTCGAACAGACCGACATAGGTGCAGGTGTACGGCATGCCGTCATCATTGCCGCCGACCTCGCATTGCATGACCTTGCCGTCCGACGTGCCGAAATAGGCCCAGCCTTCATGCAGGACGAGGCAACGGGCATCCCACCCGGTATAATCTGCCCATGCGCCGGTTTGCAGATTGACGACAAAGACCTTCTTGTCCTGGCCCGCGTCGGCCGGCAGCGCGACGATGCCCATGTTGAACGTCGGCCATTTCAAAAGTTCCCACGGCAATACCGAACGCGCGGCCACTTCACGGCGCCAATCCGGCTCAATGGCGCGTGTCACGCTGATCAACGCCAGTGCGGCGGCGTCCTTCTGGATCGCCTGCGATATCGGGACGATGCCGTCATCCATGCCGATCAGCAGATCGCCACCAGCCTGCATCAGCGCTCGGGGCCCGCGCGGCGGCGACATGTCATAGCGTCCGACGATCGACCAGGCCGTTGGATCGGCGGGGTTTGTTCCCTGGAAAACGGCGACTTCGCCGCGATCGGAAATGATCACGCATTTGTCGTCGATGCCGCCGCCAGTCTCGAGCGACCAGGTGCCGCCGCAGAGCACGGAACCGCCGCGCTGAAACACGCCGGCGAGTGAATAAACGGTGGCTGTGCCTGATATCGAATCGACGGGCAGGAACCAGACATTGAGGGTGTTTTTCTGAACGAAGAACTGACGGTTTTTATAGGCCCAGATGAACGACAACTGGTTGGTGTTGATCGACGGTCCGAGGGCGGCAACCGTCGTCCATGTCGTTCCGTCGAATTGCCGCATGCTGTCGGTGCCGTTCACGGCAGAGAGGTAATAGCCCCCAGGCGTCGCAAATTGCACATAGGAGAAATAGCCGCTGGTCAGGCCGGTGATGACCGGCGACGGCGGGATGGTCGGATCGGCCGGGGCGGTGGTGTCGAAAATCTTGGTGCCGTCGCATGCGAACATGAACCGGCCGGCTGGGCCGTCATAGGACATCATGCTTGTGACGGGGATGGTGCCGATGGTTGCGTGCCTGGAAGCGCCGCCACGCAAGCGGATACCAGTGCTTGTCGGGAACCAGTTTTCCAAGACCTTGGCACCTTGCGGGCCGGCTGCGGCGAGGTTTTCGTTCGATATCTTGCCCCGCGTCGGCGCTGGGAAGGTGTACGTCTCATGCCGCTGCTGAGCCTGGGCCTGCACCGGGACGCGCCGAAAGCCCGCCCTCATGGCATGATCACTCCGGGGAACGCGATATCGCTGTCAACCGGCATGCGGCCACGGCCAACCACAATAATATTCGAGCCCTTGTCGGCTCCGGCAGACACCGCAAGCGCATCCTCGTAGTTCGCCATATCCTCGGCGTAGGCCATGCCCTTGTTGGCCTTCCACTGCCAGATCATGCCGAGTTTCAGCACGCGCTCGTCGAGGCGGAAAACATCATCGTCAGCAGTGAACGTGGTTTTCGGCGCGCCGTCCTTGTCTTTGATGATCTGGTTCGTGATGTAGTAGAATTGCGCCGTCGAGAGGCTGGCCATCGCCGGCTTAATCAGGACCTGTTCGCCGATCATGGTCCACGCGCCGATGATGCTGCGGAAATTCTGGACGGTGATGCCAAGCCACTGATCGGTGTCGGGATAGTGCGTGTAGGGCGCAAACGGGCTTGCCGAAGGCCAGATGCGCGCCTTTTTCAGCATGCGCTGATAGTCGGTCGGGAGACTGAACCCGACCGTGGTGCCGTCGCCCGTAAAGGTGCCGAGCGTCTTGAACTTGGTCCAATCCCTGTTGTCGAAAGCGATCCTCTGCGCCATCTCGTTGGCGAGCGCCTGCAACTCGACCAATTCGCGGTCGGTTGCTGAAAAAACGGCCGTCGGCACATTCAGGCCGATGACCGGGCAAACCAGTTGAATGACGCTGAGGATGCTCATGACGGCTTACGCCACCATCGCCAGTTCCTTGGCCGCAGCGACCAAGGTGTCATGGTTCGGATTGCCGCGCGGGCGGCTCCCGGTTTCCCTGGCGATGTAGCCTTTCAATGCTTCATCATCCATGGCGTCGATCTCTTCCGCAGTCGGCGGGTCGATCGCCTCCGGTTCTTCCGTTTCCAGATCGTCGGCATCCTCGTCCGCCGGCTCGTCGATTTTCTCACCGGCCTTGATGCGTTCACGCTTGTTGAGCGCGGCCTTGGCATCCTCTTCGCGCAACCGGCGCTCTTCGGCCAACTGCTGCTGAAGCAGCGCGACCTGTGCGGCAAGGCCAGTCACGTCAGCGGAGCCCGCCGCATTGTCGAGATAGGCCTGCGCCTGGTTCTTCAGTTCGCGGCCGCCCATCCCGAGTTGCTTCAGCTGAGCGCCGTCGAGCGATGCGAGGGCATCGACGGTATGGATGTTGAGCGCCTTCAGCTCGCGACGCTTTGCTTCCGATAGGAACGGCGCTTCGGAAAGCGGTGTTCCGCTGACCGGCTGGGCCGAACCGTTCTTGAAGGCCAAATACTGGTCATTGTAGAGCTGCGCATAGGTGACCTCGGGGCCGCCATTCACCATGCTCTCGCGGGTGGCGTTCGGTTCCACCTCGTGCGCCGGGAAGGTCGCTTTGGTCTGCCTGTTGGCGGGAAAGCTGATGTCGCAAACTTCGATCTCCGTCCAAATCTGGCGGCCGGCCTTCTTGCTGGCTTGTTCGTCAAGCTGGGCATGGCTGCGGAAGCTGACGTTGACGGTGTGATAGTTTGCGTTGGGATTCGCGTGAACGTTCATGGATTTTCTTCCTGTCTGAGAGGTTGCAAAACGAAAAGCAGGGCCCGTAGGCCCCGCTCAGATGTTGATGGTGTCGAAGGGTTAGGTGATCTGGCCCTGTGCGAACGGGTAATTGATCTTCACCACCGCCAACCCAGCCGCCGGGGTGCCGGTTGCCGTTTCGCTGCGGGCGTTCACGACCTGCTTGCCGGCGGCCTGGGTAGATGTCACCTGACCGGTGCCGGCGAGGTAGACCGGGGCGCCAGCAGCGGCGAGAGTGCCGTTGGTTGCAACGACCGCAGAGCCGAAGAGCTGATACCAGCCATACTGACCGGCCACGTTTGCCGACATGGCAACCGCGAGCGGTGCGTTGAGGTTGGCTGTCGACGGAGCAAGCGCTGTCTGCCAGGTCGGAGTGCCAGCGTTGGCGCCGTCAAAGGTGACGAGGGAGCCGACGACCGTCCCGACGACGCCGAGCAGATAGATGAACTCGCCGACGCCATACACCGGATCCTGTGCGGTGATGATGTCGCCGAGGAAAGGCCCCGGAGAGCCGCGACCGAGGGGCAGTGCCCCTGCTGCCGGCGCGGCAATCGTGGAGGCGATCGGCGGGAGGCCGAGATAGGGAGTGTGCGGAACATAAGCCATTTTCGGACCTCCTTAAGCGGCCGGATTGCTGTCGAAGAACTTCCACTGGAACAGCGGATTGGTCATGGTCAGTTCGCCCATGAATCCGATGTACTGGACAACGGCATCCTGGTTGATCGGGACCATGGCCTTGCCGATCTTGTTGAAGTTGCGTTCCGGGTGGTAGCGGATCCAAAGGTTGTCGGTGTCCAGACCATAGGTCGTGTTCGCCGGCATGTTGGAACCGATGCCGCCCTCAAGCACGATGTCGGCCGAGCGGCCGGCGCCGTAGTACTTCAGCGAGGTGAAGCCCAGCTTGCCCAGCGCGTTGGTGTCGTTGACGCGCTGGATGGCCACCGTGGCGGCGTCATAGGCCGCGTAGTGTTCCGCCGACATCAGCATCATATCGGCGGCCTTCTTGCCGCGTGCGCGCTGGGTCATGATGCGGTTGAGCATCGGGCGGACGGTCGTTGCGGTGACCTGGGTGCCGATGTCGACGGCGAACGAATTCGCGTCGAACGCAGAGGTGCGCCAGACCGGGTTGGCGCCGCGATCGATGCCGGCATAGGTGCCGGAGGTGTTGACGGTCGGAACCGCCAACTGCATGCCGCCGAGCTCGCGACCGCCGAAGCGGGTGCCGTTGCTGTGAAGCGAGATGTCGACCTCATCCTCCAGCTCGCTTTCGGCGGCTGCGATATGGCTTTCCATCATGTCCAGGATCTGGTTTTCGCCCTCGTTGTTGAGGATATCCTCATTGGCAAGGGTGACCGCGACGGCAACCATTTTCGGGGTGTATTCGGCGTCGTTGAAAAGCTCGGTCGGAACCGGGTTCAGGAAGCCGAAGCCGTTATACCAGACCGCCGATCCGGTCTTGGTATACAGGAGGCGTTCGCGGATGCGCGGGCCGGAGAACTCCTTGAACTTGCCCTTGCTCTGCAGAACATGCAGGAGCGCGCACGAGTTGGAAACAAGATCCTGGTAGCCAGCGGAGCGATCCTCAAGCGCCAGGGACAAGATTTCCTGATTTTTTTCGACTGAAGTCAGAGCCATTTCGGCCCTCCTTTATGATGAAAAGGATCAGCCGGCCTGGGCCAGTGCCCGCCGGAGTGAATCCTTGATTGAGGTGGAAGCTCGCTTCGTCGCCGGGTCTGAGCCGGCCGAGGGCGCGCCTGTGATGGATTTCGAACCTTTTCGGGTCTGAGCCTCAAGGTCTGGAGCGATGCGCGTCTGAGGCGCTGCTGGGGCCGTTGCTGCTGGGGCCGGGTTGAGCCGTTCCGCCAACTGGTATGCTTCGGCCAAATCCTTGGTTTTCCCCGATTTGAGGAAAAACGCGATGTCTTCTGCCAGTTCTTCAAACCGGGGGTTTTCAGCCTTGAACCTGTCGACCTGGGCTTCAACACCCGCGACATGCTGCTGCTGCATTGTGGAAGTCACGCCGCCGACGCTCTGCTTGAGCATGGCGATTTCCTGCCGCAACTCGCGGATTGTGGCGTCGTTCTGCCCCTGCACCTGGTCGGGTTGCTGGCCCATGATGTGCGCCGCGACGGTCCGCAGCGGGACGCCGATATAGTCGCACACCATGTTGAGACCCTTCATCGGGTCTGACAGCAGGGCCTTTTCGAAGTTGGTATATCGCGTCATCGCATCGCGCAGCGACGTGTTGTTGCGCTTGGCCAGGTCGTCGAAGTCGCGGACCTTTTCGAATTCCTCGGCGGATGCGCGGTGCTTCTCGATACCCGCCTCCAGCTCGCGCACTGTACGGTGAACGGCGGCCTTGACTGCCTCCGGCGCCCTTTCCCATTCGGCAGTCGCTGCCGCGTCGCTTTTGAAGCGCGCTGGGGGCTCGTGGTGTCCGGTCTGGGTGGCGACAGGCTTCCTGTCAGCTTCGGTCCTGACTGGCTCGCCTGACTTCGTGGCAGTCGTTTCCGCGCCCTTGGCCGGCTTTGGCTCGGGGAGCGTCCTGTCGGCCGGCTTGTCGCCCTGCTTCGGCTGCGATTGGACAGGAGCAGGCTTGGCAGCGTCGTCGGCCTTCTCCTTGTCGGCGACCTTGGCCGCTGCCGCCTTCAGGGCTTCGCGGGCGGACGGCTTTTCCGCCTTCGTTTCCGGCTTGGCCTCGACCGTCTTCGGATCGGTGTTGATCGGATTCGGCGTCTGAACCGGCTCCTGAGCAGCAACAGCGTTCGTCTCGGCGGGCGCCGAAGCGCCTCCGTTCATGTCGTCCATGGGAATTCTCCGTCTGAGGGATTGCTACTTGGGATTTACGCGTTCGCCGCGGTTAAATCGTGCCGCCGCCTTGTGCAGGGTGTCCTTGATCGCCTTGCGGTCGACCTTGGGCTTCTTCCGGCGGCGAAGGCGGGCAGGATCGTTGCCGACTTCCTCGACGCCGGCCACCCGATAGGTCGCGCGCAGTGCCGATTTCGAGGTGTAATATTTGCCGTCGAGCATCGATTGCGTTTCGGACATGGTGTCCGAATTGATCATCGGCGCCGGCAATGCCGCACGCTTCGGCCGGGTCGTTTCCGCCTTGCGATAAACCTGCCGACCGTCGCCGGCATCGAACCACGCATATTCCGCCATTCTCTTCCTCACGCGGCCAAGAACATGATTGCCATAAGTTCGTCGTCGTTTTCAGCCGGCGCGGGCTCTGCCACTGGTTTCTGGCCGGAATTGGCCAGCAGCGCCGCGATCAATGCCGCATGATTCGGCTTCGAAAGGATTGGCCGACTGGTTTGTGGTTGGCCGGGCTCGTCAACCTGCTCCGGCTGCGGCTCGACCTCGCCGTTGGCCTTTCTTTTCGCCTTGGCGATGGTCTCGCGAAGCCGCTCCCGATGCAGACGGTGTTCGTCCCACGCTTCGGAGGAATCGGGGCCAGGGTTCCCGTCGTGGCCATTATCGATCTCGTCGAATGGGTGGAATGTTGTTTGAAACGCGGTGTGCTGAAATGCGTTTGCCTGAAACGCCCCGAAGAACGCCATAGCCTAAGCCGTCAGCGCTTGCGCGAAGTTACGGTCCATGGGAAACCTCTTGGGGTTGTGGAGATGGTTGGGACCGGAATGAACATTGAAGTTAGAGAGCAGCCCACTGCTGAGCGAGTTGAATTGCCTGGGTTGCTGGCGATGCGGTGTTACGCGGCGTTGTCGATCGTGCTGGTGCATCTGATCGCGTTGCCGAAACTGCCGTTGCCGGCCTACCTCAACTTCATCCCGCTGAATTTCGGCTATGGCGTTCCGCTTTTCTATGTAGTTAGCGCTTTCGGTCTCACGGTTGGATATGCCGAACGGCTGAACTCCAGGGCAGAATTGACCGAATTCTACCTGCGCCGTTTTCTGCGCATCGCCCCGTTATTTTACTTCATCATGCTGTTCTACATCCCGTTTTGCTGGCTGATGTGGGGCACCGTGGTGCCCATTTCGCAATTCATCAGCTCCGGGCTGTTCATCTTCAATTTCATTCCGCAGCATGTCACCGGTTTCGTCGCGGCGTCATGGTCGATCGGCGTCGAGATGGCCTTCTACGCCATCTTTCCGCTGCTGGTTTTCGCCGTCACCGGCTTGGCGCGTGCGTTGCTGTTCTTTGCGATTGCCGTTTTCATCTCGATCAACTGGACGATGGCGTTCGAAGGCTCGCCGTTAACGCAATTCGCCCAGTCGTCGCTGATCGCTCATATGTTCAATTTTGCCGCCGGCATCGTCGGATATTACATCTGGCGGATGCTTCGCCACACATCGGCTCGGACCGGTGGGATCGTCCTCACAGCCGGCCTGCTGACGATTGTTTGCCTTATTTTCTTCCCTTGGCTGTTTGGCTCGCTGGGCCACGGCGTGAGAGCTGTTTGGGCTATGGCGCTGTCGGCCGTTGTGGTTGGCGTTTCGGTGCATCCGTTGCGAGGGTTCGTGAACCCCACCGCTAAACTACTCGGCAATGCCAGCTTCAGCCTATATCTCTGGCACCCTGTGATCATCACGATCCTTGACCGATGGGGCGTTTATCGCTCGATCTATGCCGGTGCCGAAGGGTTGTTGCCGTTTCTTGTGTCTCTGTCGGTGACACTTGCCGTGCTGGTGCCTCTGGCGCTGACCAGCTATCGCCTTATCGAGCGACCCGGGATGAAAATCGCGCTGCGACGTCCCGCGCCTATAGGCTTGCTCGCCAAAGCACACTGACAGACGTCGAAGTGACATTTGCGTTCGTCGCTGGGTTTTTCAGGCGTATCTGGAGGTTCGTTGACGATACCGTTTGTACATCGATGGCGTAAGCCACATTGCCGAGCAGCGTTACAGAAGCGGTACGCGGTGTAGCCGCCAAGCCATGTGCTATATTGGCGTTACCGCTGCCGTCGGTGGTGATGCTGGCGGTGCCGTAGCCTTCGAATTGGCGCGACCCGTAGAAACGAGCCGAGCCGTCAGCATCGGTGACCGTTCCGGTGACCGATCCACCGATGAAGCTGTTGCCGACCGCGCCGGACAGATTGTTGATGTCCTTGGTGACGGCACCGCTCATTGCGATGATATCGAACGTGTTCGACGATGCGCCCGACCTCACATTGAGGTTAGTGCCCGCGCCCTTCAGATTGCAGCGGACATAAGAGTGATCCGCCCACATGTCGATGCCGAATAGCTGGCTGGCCTTGTTCGCGAGAGGATTGTAGTCAACGTGAACAACCGCGTCCCAGGTCGTGCCTTGAAGTGTGCAGGCCACGGAAGCATCCGGCGGATTGTACACTTCCAGATAGAGGCGATTGTCCTTGATGATGTGCGTGCCATCCGCCGTGGCCCCGAAAGGCTGGGTGCCGGCATCCTTGCTGATTACCGCGAAGTCGCACTGGTGAATTTTGCCGACGACGCTTAGGTTGGCGGCGAATTTGCTGCCATTGTCGATCACCTTGGCCTTGACGTTGTAGACGTCCAGCGTACCGGTAGACCTAGTGCTGATGCCAAGGCCGGCGCCCTTACAGCCGACTGTCACCGCGTCAATCGAGATGTTGTACATCGCGCGGTTGCTTGGCCCAGAATTGAACAGGGCGACTCCAACGCCGGAGACCGATCCAATGTTTCCCACTACTGCTAGACCCGTGACGGTGATGTCGTGCGAATCCGCAGTGTCGGATTGAATGATGAAAACATCATCGCCGCCACAGTTCAGGCGCAGGTCCGAAAGCGTTCCGAACGAACTATCCGTTATATGCAGAGCGTCGGTCGCACTACGGATGGCGGGATTATAAACCTCGATATTCTGGACGCTGAAAGTGGTCACCAACTGGATTCGCACGGACCATACGACTGATTGTGCGCTGTAGATGTTGTTAATGCTAACCCCGGTGCAATTGTAGAACCAGAGGTTCATCCCCAGGGCCTGAGTGGCAATAGCGGCCTGGTTGCCGTCGAGGCCAAAATCGGCAACCGAAATATTCGATGAAGCCGCTGCAAAACTCGTGGTGACGAGAACGCCGGTGCTGGCGTCCTTGGTCTTCAGCTTCGACACGTACATGCCGCAGCCAGTGAGATTCACATTGCTTTGGAGCAAGATGCCATAGGCGTTGCCGCCGCTCGTTCCTCCATTTCCAATGATCGATGTACCGGCCGCCAGTTTGACCTCGCCGCCCCCCAGGAAATTGGCCAGGGAAATCGCAGCGTTGATCGCGGCTTGGTCGTCGGTAACGCCGTCTGCGACCTGTCCAAACCACTTTGCCTGCAAAGGTCCGGTGTAGGTTCTGACCCAGGCTCCAGCCGTCGCAGCTATCGCAGTGGCCTTCACATAGACGCCCTGCCGCGTATCGGTCGCTATCTGGGTTGAGAAGTTGCCCGAGGTCCAAATGAAGGTGCCGCCTACACCGGCCGCATTCACGATTGCTACGGTGTCCTTTGTCGTATCGAGCGCCTGAAGCGCGGCGATATTGGCGACATAAACCGGAAGCGAGAAGTTAAGGCGCCCAGACCCGGCGTTGTTCGCGTTCCACCCGCCATTTGCAATCGGAAGGATGCCGGTGCCGGCGAACGTATCGAAGCCCGAGGCGCGCGTCACACTGGCCCAAGAGGTCAGGTCACTGTCAAGCGGCTGATAGGCGGCAGCGGCGGCGGCAGTCGTCAGGTAGGAGGATGGGACAACTGCCGACCACAATGCCAGATTGGCGCTATAGGCTTGCACCGATACGCCGATCGCCGCCGACACTCGCGCATCGGCCGCAGTCGAGAAATCCGAGATTGTGGCGGCAAGCTGGGTGCCAGTATGGTTTGCCCGGCTGAGCAGATAGGCGTCTGAACTGTTCGCGGTCGCGCCGTTCGCGACATTGATCAGCGTTCTGACCTGTGAAGCTGACAATTCCTCTGTTACGCCGTCGCCAGCAGATACGCGGCCAAGCATGGTTGCCGTGGCCTGCACAAGCGCATGCTCATCGTTCCAGTTCGACGGCTGGACAATAGTCGGGTCGCCGACATCGGGGATGGCCGACTGAAATTTGTGTTTTAGCGATATCGTCATTGTGCCGGCACCGCCGTCTGCGAGGTGAACGTGCGACCGTCAGGAGCCGTGATGGTCTTGGGTGCGGTGAGCGCCTGGGTTACGCCCTGCATGAACTGCGCCAGCTGACCGACCAGCGCCTGGTTCTGCTTCGTCATCTCTCCGACAATATCGGCATCAGACACGGGCGGAGCGGCAGCCGGCTCGATGTCAGGAAGGCCGACCTTGATGCGCGCCAACGTGCGATCATCACGGCGGGACGCTGCTTCAGCCGCATACTTCGCGTTGTCAGCCCGCAGCTTTGCCGCCGCGTCGAGCTGCCGGCTCTGAATGTCCGCCGATTTCTCCTGCATCGTGAGAGCGTGCTCTTGAGTCTTCATTTGAAGGTGCTGCGCATGCGACTGCGCTTCAGCTTGTGATTTGGCCTCCAATGCCTGTATCTCGGCTTGCGCCTTGACCATGGCCGGATCTGGGGGCGGTGGCGGCTTCGGCTGCTGGGCCATTACCTTCATGTTGTCGGCAAACTCATCAATCGCGGCGTCCATCGTGCGACCGACACGGAACGGAGCGATTGCGAACTTGAGCAATTCGGCAGCGAAAGGAGCTGTCTCTGGCCTTGCCTGCACCATTGGGCCGAGCTGGGCCAGGACGCCGGCCAGAGCTGTCAGAAATTCCGCCCGGCTCTGCTTTTCAGCCTGTTCGTCGGGCTGGATGGTGCTGTCGGTCTCGATGTCGAGACTGAACGACCGGATACGCTGGTCGCGTAGGAATTCCATCACCTGATCGATCGTGACCGTCGCCTTCAGGTCGTCGATCTGCTTGCTGAAGCCTTGGACCTGCTGCTGCGCCTGGTCCATGACCTGCTTGGCAGCATCGGGGTTCTGTCGCGCCATCTGCTGGACTTCGGGGTCCGTTTGCGCATGTTGCAGTTCGGCGACCACCTGCCTGGCCTGGTTCTCCAGCCCCTTGACCGCTTTCGCCACCTCCGCGTCGGTCTGCAATTCCATCAGGCTCATTTCCAACAAGGTCTTTTGCTGGAAATTCTCGGCCATGATCTCGGCGACGATGCGCACCGTGTCGAGCGCGATGCGGACGAGCTCATTCTGCCGATCGCGGATTCGGACGGAGCCGTACTGTGTCTTGATCTGCTGCGCGCCCAAGGTCTCGTTGGGGTTGGTGGTACCCCGCATGATGTCGGAAAGGCCGCTGATCTGATAGATATCGTCGATCAACTGCTTTCGAAGCTGAATGAGCTGGGTGATGGTCTGCACCACCATATCCAGCGGTAGCCACAGAACCATGTCCTTCGCCGACCCGTTGCCGGTGGCGGCCCAATTGCTCACCGGCACCATGGTCTGGCGGTCGTTCGTCGACTTCAGCGCCGCCTCTACTGCATCGCCGATTTCGCCCGCGCCGGCAGGATAGAAGCCACGAACCCGCAAGGCATCGGTCAAAGCCGAAATGCGGTTCGTGATCTCGTTCACTTCCTCGATTTGGTCCTTGTAGAACAGGTAATCGGGAACTGGGATCAGGCTATTGCGCTGCACCGTGCCGAAGGCTGGGCGCGGGCACGGAAAGAAGCCTTCAAGCGTCAGGTGAGGCGCGCCCTCGTCCAACACGACGTCGACGCCAGGCGAGATCCACACGACCTTGTTTTCAGACTTTGACCAAAGCTCCCAGACGCGCGCCTTCAGCTTGCCGTCGCTATTGTTCTTGTCGTCCTTTCGCCTAGCGAATTCGGCATCCTGATATGCCTTGCCTGACGTCGCGCTGAAGCGCTTGCGCATCTCTTTGCGCGTCATCCAGGCGCCGCCGGCCACCCAGTCGACTTCCTTCCATTCGCGCGCCGGATCGTGCACGAAGTCGCGGCGGTTCTTGTGCTCGATACACACCTTTTCGGTGTAATCGTTGTCCTTGCTCTTCGTCTCGTACCGGACCCACATGCAGCCACGGGCGAGGATGGCGAGGTCATCGCGGACCTGCCGCATAACGCTGTCGATGTCCTCACGCTGAAGTGCGACAGATGCCGCACGCTCGAGCATTTCCGACGACGTGCGCGGAATCGGGCTGCGATCCTGAAACCGGGGCACGATCACCGGGACAGGAGGCCGGGAATACATGGTCGGCTTCAGGACTTCGACATTGGCCCAGAATATCTGAAACTGCCGATCGCGCGTGGCGCTGGCCAGCCTCGCCATGTCGGCATACTGCTTTTCGATGTTGGTGCAGCGCTCCTGATAGTCGGAATAGCCGGCCTTTTCCTGATCGGTGATGAGCTTCAGCCAGCCCTTTGACGACTTCAGCTTGGTAGAAGGGTCGAAATCGTCGCCGTCGCCGGCTTCGATCTCGTCGCTGTTGTCGGCGGCATCGGTCATATGGATATCCTTCGGGAGCCGCTGGACGGCTCAGGAGGCGTGGGAAGAGCAATCTGGCCTTGCGGCACCTGCGGAGGCGGAACCTTCGTCTTGCTCGCCCATGGCCGTGACGTGCACGCATATCGGGTCTCATCGGCAGCGTGGTCTTCCTGCTTGGTGTCCAGATCTTCCGGGTTCGTCTCGTCGTGCTGAAGCGCCGGCAGCGTCCGGATGGTGTGAATGCAGTTTTCGAAGATCACCAGCATTGGCCGGCCGTCTTCATCACCTGTCAGCCGGCCGCGAAGCTGATCCCAGCCGCCCATTGCACCACGGCGCGCCACGCGCGCGTTATCAGCCCGCCTGAACGTGGACCCATTGGAGCCGGTGGTGCCTCTTGCCATCCGCTCGGCGATCGATGGGCCGCCGTCCTGGCTGAAGGCTGCAGGATCCAGCACGCCGTAAACGATGATGTCGTCGTGATCCTTTTCACGGACACCCGCGCCGACCGCCTCGGCATGCATCTTCAGCCCGACATCGGGCATGAACTTGCCGTTGACGTCGACCTTGACCCCATACCATTCGCGATACTTGACCAGCGCACCACGGGGCAGGACAAGGCCAGGAGCGATGATCGTGTCATCGGAGGCCACCGCATACCAGCCGAAGGCGAAAGGCTTTGCGCTGCCCCAGTCCCCTGCCCTGAACCTTATCCAGTGGTCAGGAATCGCAAACGGCTTCACCACATGCCGCCGACGCTCGAAATTGTCAAAATATGCGCCCTCGACGATATCCCAGTCGCCATGACGCATGGCCTTGACCAAGCTGGCAGAGCCGAGACCATGCAGGCGATCCTCATACAGTGGATCGTTGTCGTTCATGCTCGGGTTGTCTTCCAGCCTGGCCGGAATGAACTGCCGCAGCATGCCACCTTCCTCACGGGATGCGCGGTAGATCTCGAATTCGGTGGCCCCCTCAATGAACGTCGTCTTGACGAACTGGTGGCCAACACCGCCCGGATTGGCGCCGCACAAGATGCGCGGGAACTTGCCCTTGTACTTCGCCGGCACCGATATGCCGACCATGCGGACGCGACCGCGCAAATACCGATAAATCTTCTCGGTAAAGTGCGTCAGTTCGTCGATCAGCAGCACATGGATTTCAGCGCCCTGATATTTGAACCGGTCCTTCTCGTTGAAGCAGTGGCAGAGATAGATTTTCGAGCCGTTCCAGAACCGAATTTCATTCTCGATGATGGTGACGAACCCGCATTGCACCCAGCCGGCCAGCAGTTCGCGAAAGCCGCTCGGGCCTTCCATGTGGTTCTTGATCAGATCCTCATGGATGCGCCGGAAGAGATAGACCTGAAGGCCAGGGATTTCGGAGCACCAGAGGATGGCAGCGGCGCGCATCAGATGCGATTTGCCGCCACCGGCCGCGCCACCGAATAGGGCTTCGGTTGCCTCAGTATTGAACGCTATGCCCTGCTTGGCATGCAGGTCGAGGTCAAGAACCGCTGCGGATCGTGACATTGACCACGGGGGTGAGAGGCAGCGGTTCGCCGTCCTTGCCTGTCAGTTCGTTCTTGTCGGCCAAGCCCAGTTCACGGGCGATGATGTTGGCGTTCAGCAGGTCAGCCGATGCACCTTCGAACTTCTGGGTGCGGATGATTTCCTCAACCTGAGACGTGATGTACTGGAAATCTTCGCGCTTGCAGTACTCTGCCCACGTCATCCGGCCGATATCTAGGAAGATGCAGAGCCCGGAAATGGTCATCGCGCGCATCTTGGCGATGTCCTTGACCGTCACGTCGCCCTGGTAGGCGAAGGGCTTGGCCTCATAGAGCGGATTGGCGTCCACCCATTCGAAATACTCGCAACAGGCCGTCCATAGCTTTTCCGGATCAATGAAGATCGGGGAGCGCCCATGTGAGCTGCGGACCTTCCAGAACTGGTTTCCCTTTGGTGCTGGCATCGGTGGTCTCCCCGGTCTGAGCGGGTGCGAGAATTTAACAATCGTGCTGCGCTTTCAAAAAATTGCGCAAATGTGAAAGCAGGTGCCGCGTGAACTGGCCGACTGTTCTGTTTCGGACATGCACTTGCGAGACCTGCGCTTCAGTGATTTGGTGCTGGCTTTCACGGGGGAAGCGATGGCAAATCCGGAAACAACCTGCGAGATGACCGTCCTTCACCGAGAGGAAGGGGGACGAGGGGTGCCGGTGCATTCTCGGCTGTTTTACAAACCCGACGAATTCCTCATGGCAGCACAGCTTTGGGTCGATCTCGGCTACGATGTGCACGTCCACTGGACGCAAGTCCCGGAAGATGACGCCATCCTTGCTCAGCTGAAAGGGATCGGTGTGGTTACGCGCCCTTGATCGCCGGACGCTTCTAGACTTGCGCTACCGTCGTCAGCACAGAAGCGAGGGCGTTATTGTTCGCGGTCTGCTTCGTGGCAAGATCCGCGACTTGGCTCTGAGCCGTGGCGAGGTCATTGGTCGCCGTCTGAAGCTGGGCGGTCAGCGCGGCGTTGTCGGCCGTGAGCTTTTCCACCTGCGCCGCGAGCGTGACCGACGAGCCAAATTCAGAGACGGCCTCTTGGGCGAGCGTGGCACTGAGATCGATCTGCTTCGAAAGCGTGGCAAGGTCATCGACGATGGACATGAGGGATTTCCTTCTCTTGGGACCGAGGCGGTGGAAGAGGTTCGAGAGTATCGACATGGGGCAACGCCCTTCTGTTGTCGGACTTGCCGCCGGTTGGCGTTGGTGATCTGGTGGCCCCTTCAAACTTGGAGGGAAGCATGCCACTCGTGATCGTAGACGGGCCGCCATTCGAGTTGCCGGTGGCCCAAAGCGCTGAGGCAAGGGCGGTAGATACTTGCGTCGAGTTGACGTTTCGGGTCGTCTACGGCGGAGATCCGCACCCTGTGCCTGTCAGAGTCCGAATGACGCCGGGGATAGCTCGAGGACTGGCCGCCCAAATTGCGCCTTGTGCTACTACCGCTGAGGTTTGGGCAAGAAGCCGCGATAGCTAAATCATCACCCCTGTCCGCTGTGAAATCCGCAGACGGCCACTTGGCTCAACAAAAAACCCGCCTGATTTGGCGGGTTCCCGACGCATTTCTGCGAGTGACAATCTATTAGGGTGTTTCGCGTTGAAAGTCAACGCCGATTGCCGCCCAAAAAATTGAAGTGCTGCGCACAAGCGCGAAGATCGGAATTCAGCACCGGGGCCATTTCCCGTTCCTTGGCGCCGTGCTTCATGGCGATTTCTGCCGTGGTCAATCCGGCCACGCAGTAATCGATCAGCCGTCCCGCCGGCACTCGCCCCATTTCCTTCACGAATCCATCCAGCTTGTCGATCGCCGCGACACGACCGTCCGAAATGCTGGTGGCGTAGCCTGAACCGGTGCCGCGAAGGAAATCCGCCGAGCTGGCCAGCGCCACGCCCGCGCGTTCCCACAACACGGCAAGGTGACTGCCGGCATGGAACAGCGCATCCTGACGCTTGCGCCCATATCGCCATTCGAAGGTGCCAGGACGCGACCGGATGGCTTGTGTTTCTGAACGCCCGGCAGAAATGCGGATTTTGACCGCCGTTACCCTGGCGCCGGCCTTGCCGCCGTCGGCACGGCTGAGTTTGGCTATCGCACCGCTTTGCGATTTCCTTCCCGCCTGCCGCTCTTCCGGCGTCGTCCGATATGATGGCGGCTTTCTGCGCTTCGCGTGAAATGGCACTTCGTCGAAGAGCTTCATCTTTCGCGCCATCTAGACCCTCGCTGAATAGTCGAGTTGTTGACGGATCAGGTCGAGAGAGGTGACCGGGACCGCCTCTGCGCGCCCCATACCGGCCAATTCGTCGGCGCGCTCGTTACCTACAGTGCCGGCGTGGCCTTTCACCCATTTGACCTTGACGAACGGCAGTTCGTCCCGGGTCTTGTCGATCAACTTCCACAGATCGAGATTGGCTATCGCCTTGTTCTTCTCGCTGGCATTCTCGCCCTTGCGATTCCAGCCCTTCGCCTTCCAGCCAGGCACCCACTGGTTAAGACCCGTGACTGCATATTGGCTATCGCAGAAGATGACCACCCGTTCGACCGTGGCCGAGGCGGTGACCCAGGCAAGCGCCATCAGCAGACCCGTCAATTCCATCTGATTATTTGTGGCAGTGGCCGTGCCGCCGAACCGGGCATCAATCTCAACGCCGTCTCGATAAACTGCGTATCCCCAACCGCCGACACCTGGGTTTGGTTCACAGCAGCCGTCGCAATAGATCACCAGGGCGTCGGGGGGGGACATCGTGCTGCGCTTCCGGTCTCGTTTGATCCGGCTTCGCCTTCCCTTCTTTTTCGACTGAAAAGGTTGGCCTCGCGTTGGCACCGGGCGCGATGTCGAGGCGCCCGCGCAGATGATGTCTTGCAACCGCTTCAACAAAGGGAATAGCGGCGCCGATCGATCCGCGGGGAATTTGAAACGCTGGTCGCTAAGCTTCTGGACATAAAATGCGGCCTGGCGCTCGCTAACGATCGACTTGACGTCGACGCCTTGAACCTTCAGCCAGTTACGCAGCGGTTCTAGGCCCGCCGGCCAGACGTAGCTCACCCTTTCCGTCCCTGTTTCAAGGAATCTAGTTCGCGCTGGATTGCCTCGATCACACGATAGGCAGCCCCCGGCGTCGAAAGGAAGATCACCATGTCCTCATCCTCATCCCAACCACGCTCTTGCCGAATGACAATCCCATTTGCCGTGTTCGTATAGACTGCAATTGCCCATTGTTCCTGAATGACAACCTCCCTACCGTTCGACCAATCCATTTCCCATTTGGGCTCCTCGGACGCATGAGGCCCATCATTGACAGGCATACGGACACCCGGCGCATCTTTGCCCAAGACCAACACCATCTGCTCTTTTGTTTCGTCCTTCACGCTGCATCTCCATCGTGTTGAGCCGTCGACGATGAGCGCAGCGCGTCGAACACCACCAAGGCGAACTTTTCAATTTGGTCGTTGATGACGTTGCGGTCATGAATGCCCCCGACCTGCAACCGCCCGATTTGCTGGCGAACTGTTGACCGCCAGAAACGGTCGGCCGCAGCTCCGTTTCGCTTTCCCAGAATGTCGATCGTTTCACGCACCAACCGCGCGTTGCGGCACAGGGGAAACGGAACGAGCGATGCCGTTTTGTCTCGGTTGTGTTCCATTTAGCTCGCAACTCCCATCTGGCTGAGTACTTCGTCCCCGTCGCACTGTTCGGCGTCGCCGTTGGCGCTTACGGCACCGTGTCTGCTTTGGACGGAAGGAAGGGATTTCGACGGGAGCGCCACAACGACGCCCGCCGCGCTATTCACCCCCGACAAAATACCGGAAGATTTTTCTGCGAGCGTGAGCGAGCTTGGACCCCGTGAGGGGGCCTCTTGCGACGGGTCGACTGGCACCGATGAGACAAGTGTGTCGCTTTTGGTAGATATACCTACTAGCGACGGACCCGTCTCACGAAAGCGCCGATACCATTGGGCACGCGAAATCCCCTCGGCATCCCACGGGCGACCTTTTGACAGTGAATTTTTGGCCAGCCAGCTTTCGCGAGGTTCAACACCCCGCGCGCGGCGCTTTGCCGTCTGCCTTGCCCTATCACCCGACCGCTTCACGTCCTTGGCAACGCCCTTGCGGACGCGGGCAGAAAAATCGCATGCCCCCATCGTTTTGATTTCGAGCGCCGTCCGTTCCAGCAGGGTCAGGCAAATCTTGCGCGCCGCTTCGTCGGCTTTCATCTGGTAGCGGCGACCGACCAGCATATTGAGAATCGGGCGGATGATGGTTCCCGCCCGCTGCAACGCCCAGGGCGCCCACCGGTGGCACCAGTCGGCCAAGACCTTGTCCAGATCTACCCCAATAGTCAGGCAGTGCGCATTGAGCGAATAGGCGGCAACCTCGATGAAAAGGTCCGCGTCGTCTGTCTCGGGAAGGACCGCGCCGTAACGGGTCGTGATGACCCGTTCTAGCTCGCGAAGCCTGGCGTTGGTGACCATGAACGGCGCGGTTGGCTTTGGCTTGTCGGCCAGGATGCAGCGGCCGACTTTCATCTTGCCCGTTCGGTTGGCGCTGTGCCGCGCCTTGGCTGCGGTAACCTGCATCTAGTGCGCCCTCGCCTTCACGAGGTTCGCTTCCCGCATCGCCTGAACGGCTTGCAAGGCGGTGAGGCCGAAACGTTCTTTGAGTTGAGGCACGACCGGCTTAGAGCGGTCCGCCGAGCCAGTCGCCAGCCAGCTTGCGGCAGCGGCAACCGACGACACGTCAGCCGCCGCGCTCATGCGGCGAGCCCAGCTTCTTCGAGGACGGTCAGGTCCATCTCGCAGCGGTAGACCGAATGGATCCCAGCGAAGGGGCCGCCGTGCGAAACGCGATCCGATGAAATGATGATGCCTCGTTTTCGCAAACAGAGGACAAAATGTGAAACCCTGACACCTGCTGGAAGATCAGCTGTAGTGATGCCCTTTTTGCCGGCATCGATCAGTTTGCGCAGCATCCAGGCATTGCGCCCGTCAAACCGCATTGTCCGACCATCGGGTTCAATGCGTACGGTAAGTGTTGATTTCGCCGGCGCCGAAACAGGATTTGATTGGGCCGGGGGCAAATGGTTTGCTAAGGGGGGCATGTTCAGTCCTTGTGAAATTCTCTTAGGGGAGGATAATTCGAGCGGTTGGACACAGGCTTGGGCGGTGGTCGGCAAACCACCGCTCAAGCCGTTTTACTGCGCAGGCCGAGCCGTTCGGCTATTGGCGCCACCGGAACAACCTTCTTGCCACCTATCTGGATTGTTGCGATGTCGCCCCGCCGCGCCGCGTCGTAACTCGCATTACGAGCAAGGCCGAAAAAGACCTTACCCGCGACGGGGACGGAGACTGTCGCCTGGGTCAAAGCTTCCTGAAGTGTCATGTCTTACCTCATGTTAAACGGCGCGATTTGCACCGAATACTATTGTACGTACTCGAAATGTTTCCTGCAAGAGTTCCGCCGTGGCCTCTTGTGCCTTTTGTGCCGATTTTGTATGTGATTTCTGGGGACGAAGGAAAAATCATGGTCGAAGCACGCGAAAATCGAATACCGATAATGATGTCAGGCGCCGAGTTGAACGCCATTGACGATTGGCGATATGCCAACAGGGTGGCTACCCGCGCCGATGCTGTCCGCCGACTTATGTCAGTGGGGTTGCTCGCGCTCGGAGGGCTTGAAGCTTTTATGGCCAAGGCCAACGCGACAATGGATGATGTTGTCATCGCCGAGCAGGAGATTGAATCATTTCTGAAGCGGCTCCCAGAGGAGCAATCGATATCCAAAGAGCAGGCCTTGGAATTGGCCTATTTCTATTCCGACCTCATCGGCAGAGCCGGCTATGATCAAATCTGGGCACTCTATCGAGCCGGGGCAGATATCTATGAAAAGGTCGACCGTGACTTCACACCCCGGCCACGTAGGTTGCTGTCACGGAATAGCGTCCATGAAATGGTGAGCGGCCTGCTCCGTCGCATGATGGGCAAGCGAACGATGGAGCCAAAACAATGAAGGGCCATATCCGCGAGCGCAGCCCAGGCCATTGGGCAATCATCCTCGATGTCGGCGAGCCGGACCCGAAGACCGGCAAGAAGAAACGGAAATGGCACAGCTTCAAGGGCACGAAGCGCGAGGCTCAAAACGAATGCTCACGGCTGATCACCGCTCTTACGCAGGGCCAGTATGTCGAGCCGACGAAGCAGACCGTCGCTGAATTTCTTGAGGAGTGGTTGACGTTCATCAAGCCCAGTGTCGCGCCAAAGACGCATGAGCGCTACGCCGAGATATGCCGGAAGGGCCTGTCTCCGATCATTGGCACCGTGATCCTTTCCAAGCTGAAGACGGACAGGATTGATGCCGCGTTCAGCACAGCGTTGACCAAGCCGCGCGCGGATCACCGCGTGAAGAAGGGCGCCGAGGCGAGCGAGCCGCTTCCCCCACTGTCGCCCCGCACCGTGCATCATTACCGCCGCGTATTGATCAAGGCGCTGAGCCAGGCCGTTACCTGGGAGCGGTTGACGCGTAATCCCGCCGTAGCGACGACACCGCCCAAGGTCGAGCGTCAAAAGATGTTGGCTTATGACGTTGCTCAGACGGCTACCCTGCTAGAAACCCTTCGTCCTACCCGCATGTTCGTCCCCATCCTACTCGCGGTAACCTGCGGGTTGAGGCGCGGCGAGATCCTTGCGTTGCGCTGGCGTCATGTGGAACTTGGGCACAACCTTCGCCGGTTGTCGATCGTCGAGAGCGCCGAGCAGACCAAGGACGGCATCCGCTACAAAGAGCCGAAGTCAGGCCGAGGCCGCACCGTGGCTTTGTCTGCCAGCACCGTGGCCGAGCTGAAGGCACACAGAGCGCGGCAGGCTGAAGAACAGCTACGCCTTGGACTACGGCCAGACGGTGACAGCTTCGTTGTTGCGCAGGTTGATGGTCAGCCGCTTCAGCCCAGGTCGCTAACGCACGAATGGGTCCGCGTCCTTGGTAAGACAACCCTGCCCCGCATCCGCTTTCACGATCTACGCCACACGCACGCCTCGCAGATGCTATCGGCCGGCATTCACCCAAAGGTTGCCAGCGAGCGCCTGGGGCATTCCTCCATCGGGATCACGCTCGACCTATACTCCCATGTGATGCCAGGAATGCAGGCCGACGCCGCAGAGCAAGTTGACGTGGCGTTGCAGGCGGCTATAAGCAGCGAGCGAAAAGCCAAATAGTTGCAAAGCGCGTAGCAACGGCATTTTCATGCCTTAGCACAATGAGAGATAGCGCTTTGAAATCAATTAGATGGAGGGATGGCCGAGCGGTTTAAGGCACCGGTCTTGAAAACCGGCGTGGGCGCAAGTTCACCGTGGGTTCGAATCCCACTCCCTCCGCCACAACTCTAGTAAAATCAAAAGCTTGAGCCTGTTTTTCAGGTCTTGCCATAACCCATGACACACCGCAAAATCGCCCGCGCTGTCGTGCGTTTGACGAATGCGGGACCGAATGTCTACCGATCGGTCTATGTCGATTGCGCGTTCATGGACGCAGCAGGGAAAGCTGTCCAAGTGGGTAGCGCCCTTGTGTCCAATCTCAGTCCCGGCGAAAAGGCCTTTGGGCACGCAGATGCAGACGCCTCAGCCGTGAGGATTGCGAGTGTCGCGTGCCGGGTCGACCAGACGCAGCCCTAGCAGGCGTGTTGCGTTAAGCTCCTGAAAGGGAGCCGGCTTGCTTGCCCCGTGGATGGAGAGCAATTCGAAACCAGCCCATGTTGCCAAATTACAACCTGTTCGGGGAAAGTGCGCACTTCACCGCTCGCTTACATTCCGTTGCGGCGTTTGTCTGATATATTCAGCCTTCAATGAAGCGTCTACGCGGGGACGGGCAATGAAATACATTTTGGCAGCGGCGTTTCTCAGTGCCACTCTCACGTCGGCAATGGCGGCTGATATTGTGAATGAGCTTCCAGTCGCTTCCACGTATGACTGGACCGGTGCCTATATCGGCGGCCAAATTGGTTATGCGTGGGGCCGTGATCATATTCAGGACGAAATTCTCGGGGGCGGGCTTTCGGATTATTCGGATAGCTTTAGGCTCCGTGGCGTTACCGGAGGTGTTTTTGCCGGCTACAATATGCAGTGGGGCAACATCGTCGGTGGCATCGAAGGCGATATCGAGGCCTCCGGTATTGTCGGCCACAATCCCGACTGGCCGTTCGGCACTGATGACAATACTCATATCGACGCCCAAGGCTCATTGCGCGGCCGCTTGGGCTATGCCTTCGACAATTGGCTACCCTACGTGACCGGCGGTCTGGCCCTCGGGGATATTCACACTAAGTTCGAAGACGGGGCGGCAACGGATTCCCAGTCAAAAGTCAAGGCTGGCTGGACGGTTGGTGCTGGCGTCGCCTATGCCTTTAACAAAAACTGGGTCGGTCAGGTCGAATATCGTTATACCGATTTCGGCAAGGTTACGACGGCCACCACCAACACTGACTCGTCCTTTGTAGAGCACGAAAAACTCAAAACCAACGAGGTCCGAATCGGGATCGCCTACAAGTTCTGAATTGTGCGACGCCCTTCGCACAGCCGCAGCTATTTTCGCTCCTGCTCCGTGCCTTGTCCGTAGCCTCCAGGCCAAGCTCTGCCCGCTTGCCGCCGCGCTTATAGATGAAGAACCATTGACGGCTGCCGCCCTTGCGAACGCGCAGGAAAAGACCGTCGCTGTAGATGCCAGGGTCAACTAGCCGCTTCAAACTGGTGTCGGTGAACTTATGCCGCGCTATTTTCGTGTCCCGTTGCCATAACCGCATACGTGACATTGTTGATTTTATCGGCGTTTACAATGGGTTATGGCCAGTAAAATCAACAGAAGCGGCGGAGAGGCAGCCACTCCCTCCGCCATTTATGCCACCACTCCAGCACAGCTCAGGGCACGCCAGTCACCGCCGATGCCGCACTGATGTCTTGTTTGACGGAGATCGGCCGTTCAAAGCATTCACGCCCGGAAGCGCAGTGTCTCCACAAAATGGGTGAAGGCAGACGAAGCGTGCCGTCGGTGCGGATAATAGAGGTGATAGCCCGGCAGATCGGGCGTAAACCGGCTCAGCACACGTACCAGCCGGCCTCCATCCAAATGATGCTGCACCTGGTCGAGTGGTAAATAGGCGAGGCCGTGACCGTCGAGCGCGGCATCAAGGATCAGGTCGATGGTATTGAAGACGAGCGGCCCGTCGACCTTCACCCGCGTTTCGCGGCCGCCGCGCATCAATCGCCATTTATTCAGTGTGCCGGAAGTCGGCAGCCGCAAATTGATCGCACGATGATCAGTCAGTTGCGCCGGCGAACTCGGAACGGCGTGCGTGCGGAAATAATCCGGCGAGCCGACGATCGCCATCGGGATGTCAGGCCCGATACGCACCGCTATCATGTCTTTCGCCATCTCCCCGCCGAGCCGGACACCAGCGTCGAAGCGATCAGCCACGACATCGGCAAGGCCGTAGTCGACTGTGAGATCCACCGCGATGTCCGGGTTATCCGGCAGCAGCCGCTTCATGGCCGGGACAATGATGGTCTTCGCCGCGTGCTCGACGGTGGTGATACGGATTGTTCCGGTCGGGCGGTCGCGCAATTCGCCTAGCGAGGCGATGGCGGCGTCCAGGTCGTGCAGCATGGGACCAAGCGTCGCGATCAGTCGCTCGCCCGCCTCTGTGGGCGCCATGCTGCGCGTCGTACGCGACAGTAGCCGCATTCCCAGCCGTTCCTCGATCCGCCGCACGATCTGGCTGAGCGCGGATTGCGCCATGCCGAGGCGTTGAGCCGCCTTGGTGAAACTACGTTCCTCGGCAACTACTACAAAGGCCGCCAGATCGGCAATCTCATCCCGCCGCATTCATCATCTCAGTGATAGACCCGATAAGAATTAACCGCCTATTTCATGCAATCTTTCTGCGCTAGATTCTGTTCATTCACAAGGGCGTTCAAAGCAAACGTACCGTTCGCGTTCAACGCGGCGAGCCGCGCGCGCTTCAACGGAAGGAGACTGGAAATGGACAAGATCAGCTTCGCCAATTCGAACAACAAGACGATCACCATGTCGGCGGTGATCAATTTCCCCGCAGGCTTCGACGAGAAACGCAGCTATCCCGCTATCGTCATCTCGCATCCCGGCGGCGGCGTAAAGGAGCAGACGGCTGGCACCTATGCCAAGAAGCTGGCGGAACGAGGGTTCGTCACCATTGCTTTCGACCGCTCCTACCAGGGCGAAAGCGGCGGCGAGCCGCGCCAGCTCGAAAATCCCTACATCAGCACCGAGGACGTCAGCGCCGTCATCGACCACCTGACCACGCTGCCTTACATCGACAAGGACCGCATAGGTGCGATGGGCATCTGCGCTGGTGCGGGTTACACGGCGAACGCCGCGATCCAGGATCGCCGCATCAAGGCCATCGGCACCGTCAGCGCCGTCAACATCGGCTCGATGTTCCGGAACGGCTGGCAGAATACCGTCCGGTCGATCGACGCCTTGCCGCTGGTCGAGGCCGGCTCGAACGCCCGCACCTCGGATGCCAGTGGCGCTGCGGTTGCCACCATGCCGCTCGCGCCGTTGAAAGCAGAGGACGCGCCAAACGAGGAACTGCGTCAGGCCTGGGAGTACTACCACACGCCGCGAGCCGAATGCGCAACCGCACCTGGTTTCGCGACGCTGCGCAGCCTGAATCAGATCATCACTTACGATGCCTACCATATGGCGGATGTCTACCTGACCCAGCCCATACAGATCGTGGCCGGAAGCCTGGCGGGTTCGAAGTGGATGAGCGACGACCTGTTCGACCGCGCCGCCAGCACGGACAAGTCCTTCCATGTCGTCGAGGGCGCCAATCACATGGAACTCTATGACGGCCAGAAATACATCGACGAGGCTGTGTCGGTGCTCGCGCCGTTCTTCCAGCAGAAGCTGAACGCCGCGGATGCCGCGAAGGCCGCAGCGGAGTAACACCGCAAATCCGAACCCCAATCGCCGGGCTGTGCCAGTGCCGAAGCGGCTCCCCGCGGATGAGCGGACAGCCCAGTATTCAGCTAGGAGAGCACTCCATGAAATCCGTCCAAGTCCAAAATCCCGACATGGCCTGGCACATCGCGGCGAACATCTTGTTTCCGCCGGGCTTCGACGAATCAAAGGAATTCCCGACAATCATCAGCGTTCATCCATTCGGCAGTTGCAAGGAGCAGACCTCGGGCAATGTCTACGGCAAGGCGCTCGCCGAGCAGGGCTTCGTCGTTATCGCCTATGACGCTAGCTTCCAGGGCGAATCCGGCGGATCGCCGCGTTGGATCGAGGACCCGACGCAGCGGGTCGAGGATGTCAGCCGTGTCATCGACTATGCGGTGACGCTTCCCTATGTCGATGAAAACCGCATCGGCGTGCTCGGCGTCTGCGGCGGCGGGGGCTATGCGGTGAATGCCACCCTGACCGAAAAGCGCATCAAGGCCGTGGTCAGCATCACCGGCGTGAACATCGGCCGGCTGTTCCGTGAGGGCTTCAGCCAATACGATCCGCTCGGCGCGCTCGAAGCGATGGCGGCGCAACGCACCAAGGAGGTTCGCGGCGGCGAGCTTCAAGTCAATGAGTTGCTGCCCGTCAGTCCGGAGCAAGCCACCAAGAACGGCTTGATCGAGCGGGACGTTTTCGAGGCGACGGACTACTACAAGACGCCGCGCGGCCAAAAGCCGGGTGGTGCGACCAAGATGCTATTCTCACATGCGCAGAAGACGCTCGCCTGGGACGCGTTCGGCTTTGCCGAGACGCTCCTCACGCAGCCTGTCATGGTGGTGGTCGGCCAGAAGGTGGGTGCCTTCGGAGCTTATCGCGACGGCATGGAGATATATGGCCGCGCGACCGGCTCGAAGGACCGTCAACTGGTCTCGCTGGAAGGCTGGTCGCATTACGACCTCTACGACAAGCCCGAGCCGGTGGGCATGGCGCTCGAAAAGCTTATTCCGTTCTTCAGGAAGCATCTGAACGAGCCGGTCGCCGCACGCCGACGCGACGCAGCCGAATAAGCATCCTTGATCGAGGATATCAGCCGGCCCTGCTCGTCCGCCCGGCGAATGGATGGGGCCGGAGATGAACTCTGGTGCCAATGAGCACGTCGCATAGGACAGGCGCGATCGGCCTTCGAGCCTGCTCAAGACAGTTTCATGAGGAGAAGAAAAATGACGAAGGTGCTTATTCTCGGCGCAAGCGGACAAATCGCCCGCCATGCCATCGGGATATTGGCCGACGAGGATGATGTGCGGCTGACGCTGTTCGCCCGCAACGCCGCCAAGCTGGTGGAAGTGCCCGCCAATGCTTCCGTCATCCAGGGCGACGTCCTCGATGCCACGCAACTCGGTGCGGCGGTGAAAGGACAAGACATCGTCTATGCCAACCTGACCGGCGAGGACCTCGATGCACAGGCAAAAAGCGTCATCGCCACGATGCAGGCGGCGGGAGTCAATCGGTTGATCTTCATCCTGTCACTGGGAATTTACGATGAGGTTCCCGGCAAGTTCGGCGAATGGAACAATGCAATGATCGGCGAGGACCTGAAACCCTTCCGCCGCGCCGCCGATGCCATCGAGGCATCGGGGCTGGAATACACCATTATCCGCCCCGCCTGGCTGATGGATGAGAATGAAGTGGACTATGAGCTGACACGGCGCAATGAGCCGTTCAAGGGCACGGTCGTCTCGCGCAAGAGCGTGGCCGATCTGATCGTGAAGATCATCCGCGCGCCGGACCTGCATGTGCGCGGCAATGTCGGCGTCAACAAGCCGGGGACCGACGGCGAGAAGCCCTATTT
The DNA here is from genome assembly GCF_006658505.1 of Mesorhizobium sp. B2-4-15. Classification (GTDB taxonomy): domain Bacteria; phylum Pseudomonadota; class Alphaproteobacteria; order Rhizobiales; family Rhizobiaceae; genus Mesorhizobium. The sequence continues at coordinate 92,246 of NZ_VFUZ01000016.1, read as the reverse complement.
CATGTAAGGTTGCCGCTATTGTTTAGAAGAGGCAGAACGCTCCTTAACCAGTGAGAACAGGCCCGGCGTCGTGAGCTACCGTCTCCGAAACAGTCAGAAGAGCCTGACAGAGCAGGACAAGCCAGCCGAAAACCAGGTGCGATTTCAATGAGTTCCGGCTGATCTTCAGTTGGCATCTTGGAGGGTTAAGGCATAGACGAGTTCTCATCGCCATCCTGCACGGCCCGCCAGCGATCCGCGGCGATAAGGGCGCGGCGATGGCAAGCCCGCGCGACGCACCAGGCGATTGCTCAGTCGGATTGCTGGGTGCGCTCGGCGATCGCGAATGCCTGCAGGTTCTTGGCCTTACCGATATCCTGATCCGCGTTTGCGATGATCGAAAAGAAGGCCGCCCTCGCAATGTCCTTCTTCGAGGCGTTGGGATGCGCTTTCTGAGCTGCCTTGACAAGCTGCTTGGGAGACATGTCGGGCGTGACGATCCTCATGAGGGTGTCGCCGATCGCACTCATTTCACTTGCGTCCATGGCGGGATGTCCTGTGCTGACCGTAAGGCTACAATAGCAAGGACCATTCGCGGCTGCCAAGATGGTACCTGAAATAGAAAACCCCACCGGCAGGGAACCGGAGGGGTTAGTCCTGGGAGGACGCGGGTCGCGCTGCGTTCGCCAACCGCGCGCTCGCCAGATATCGCCCTGTTGCGACACCTATGTGACAGTGGCGTCCGCCGCTCTCGCATTGCCCCGTTAGAAACATAGTCCCAAAGCCCCAATATCAAGCCTTTGGAAAGGAGAGATGTGGTTCTGTTCAGAAGCCTAGGCGCAGGCCGCGTCGGCGACAGACAAGGCGATAGAGGCGGGTGAATGGATATCTTTGGCATCAAGGCGCTGCTGGTCTGCGCATTGATCTTCATTCCGTTCGAACATCTGTTCGCCGAGCGGCCGCAAAAGATCTTTCGCAAGGGCTTCGACGTCGATCTGATCTATCTGATGTTCAACGCCTTCATCATAAAGGTGGCCATGGTCATGATGGCGGCCGTTGTCCTCCACGTCGCCGCAGTCCTTGTCCCTCAATCGGTGACGCGAGCCGTCAGCGGTCAGCCCGTCTGGCTGCAGGTTGCGGAAATCATCCTGATCACCGACATCGGTGTCTATTGGGCACATCGGGCCTTCCACAAAATCCCCGCGCTTTGGAAGTTCCATGCGGTTCACCACGGCATTGAGGAACTGGACTGGCTCGGCGCTTTCCACTCCCACCCGGTCGACGCGATTGCCACAAAGGCGATATCGCTGACGCCGATCTTTCTCCTCGGGTTTTCCGAGGCCTCGATCGCCGTCTTTTCGATGATCTACTTTGGGCACACGATGCTCGTTCATTCGAACCTGCGGGTTCCGTTCGGCCCCTTAAAGTGGCTGATCGCCAGCCCGCAGTTCCATCGCTGGCACCATGCCAACCAGCGCGAAGCCTATGACAAGAATTTCGCTGGGCAACTGCCCCTCCTCGACGTGCTGTTCGGCACCTACAATGCCACCGGCAACAAGGCGCCGGAAAAGTATGGCGTCGATGATCCGATCCCTGCCAGCTATTTCGGACAGATCGGCTATCCGCTCCGGCCCCGCAGGAAGGTTTCGAACCGAGCAGTGCCGAGCGCCGAGGCCTGACGGCTGACGTCGAGAACGCAGGACCCGTTGCCAATCGACATTGGCGGTGTCGGCTGGTGGCAGCAGACGTTGCATCGCGGGTTGGTTTTTGACGGTGCCAGCAATAATTCTAAGCCTCCACATTTGCCTCGGGGCTTTTTCGGCATGTAACAATGGCTGAAGTGAGCGCGCCTGTGCCGATAAAGCCAAGTTTCATTGGGTACCCCGCGGCGTTGTTTCTCAGGATGGTTGCCCGCCGATCAGCGAGCCCCCTGCTCCAGCCGGATCCGGTAGCTCAGCGAACGCTTCACGCCCGGCTCGATCAGCATGAGGCCGGGCTTGTCGCTGAACTCGCCGTCGAACGCCACCGGGCTTGCAGTGCCATGCCACGGTTCGATGCACAGGAACGGGGCACCGCCTGGCTTTGACCAGATGCCCAGTTCCTCAAATCCCTGCCAAGACACTTCGATCGCTGGACCATGCTCGGCGGCATAGCGCACGCTGGTGCCGGCAGGCTGATCCAGGATGACGGCGTCGTCGTCGAACAGCCGTTCGGAGAGCGTTAATGTCTTGCCCTTGATCGGTGTTGGCCACGACTGCGGGAGCAGTAGGCCATCCTTGAGCCGGCGGATCGGCGCCGGTTCGGCCTCGGCAAAGGTCAGCCGGTAGGCATCCTTGGGCAGTTCCGGCAACAGCGGCCAGTTGAATGCCGGGTGCGCGCCGATTGAGGCCGGCAACGGCTCGTCGCCGGTGTTGGTGATCTCGAAGGCCACGCCGAGCTGCTGGCACTCCAGCGTGTAGGTCACAGCCAACCGAAAGGCGAAGGGGTAGTGCGCACGCGTATCGGCGTCGTCGGTGAGGACCAACGTACATGACCGGGGGCCCGTTTCCGCCCACTCGAACGGCTTGTCGCGCGCGAAGCCGTGCTGCGTCATCGGATAGGTCCTGCCGCGATGGCGCAGCTGGTCGCCCTTCAGCCGGCCGACGATAGGAAACAGCACTGGAGAATGGCGGCGCCAGGCTGGTCCGGCCTGCCACAGGAACTCAAACCCCCGCGCATCCCGTAGCGAAACCAGTTCGGCGCCCTGCCCGGCTACAACAACCGAGATGCCGTCGCCATGAAGCGTTTGGCTGTCTGCCACATGTCCTCGCGCGATGTTGAAGGCTGGTGTGGCGCAGACTAGCAAAAGCTCTCGGGGACTCAAGATATAGCCGGGTCTTGCCGGAACGAATTGTGGCCGGAGGAGAAATCCTCCGGCCACCTCTCCGCATCAAGGACGATAATCCTCGCCCTTGCCCACAGCGGACAGTCGTTACTCGCGCTCGCCGGTGAAATTCAGCAGCAGCTGGAAGATGTTGATGAAGTTCAGATAGAGCGAGAAGGCGCCGAAGACGGCTAGCTTCTGCCGAGATTCGGCATCGAAATTCTCGGCATATTGTTCCTTGATCGTCTGCGTGTCCCAGGCGGTCAGGCCGATGAAGACGGCGATGCCGATCACCGAGATGGCGAACTGCAGCGCGGTCGAGCCGAGGAAGATGTTGACGACGCTGGCGATCACCACGCCGATCAGGCCCATGATGAGGAACGACGAGAATTGCGTCAGGTCGCGCCTGGTCGTGTAGCCATAGAGGCTGGTGGCACCGAACATCGTGGAGGCAATGAAGAAGGTGCGCGCGATGCTGGTTCCGGTGAAGACCAGGAATACGGAGGCGAGCGACAGGCCCATCACCGCGCAGAACGCCCAGAACATCGCCTGCGCGCTTGCCGCCGACATGGTCTGCATCTTGAACGAAAACAGCATGACGAAGGCGAGCGGCGCCAGCATCACCACCCACTTCAACGGGCTGGAGAAGATCGGCACATAGAGCGCCGGCGTCGACGACACCATGAAGGCGACCAGGCCGGTGACCACGAGGCCGAGGCCCATATAGTTATAGACGCGCAGCATGTGCTGGCGCAGGCCCTCGTCGTACATGGCACCGGTTTGGGCGCCGGTGCCCACGCGGTATCCCAGATTGGGGGTATTCATTGGGTTCTCCTTTGTGAATCAGTCGGTAAAGCGTGGACCGGTCAGTAAAGCGTTCTGGCGAGCGTCTCGGCGGCGCGGTCGAGATCATGAACCCCGCTGCGCGCGACCACCGCGTAGGCGACCTCGCCGATCTGGAAATAGGCCGCGGAAATATTGCCCGAGGGTGCAACGGTCGGCTTGACCACATCGAAGGTTCCCGGCCGGATCGCAAACAGCGACACCAGGCCCATGTCCGTGGTATCGACCGCCATCTCGACGCTCGGGCCGAAGCGCGACGGATAGATCTGCACGTCGCGCACCTTCCACTCCTTGGGTAGCGACGGCATGACGATCGCGGTTGCCGCACGAATCTCGCCCGCATTGTAATCGGGCGCTTCCGGCTGCGACGGCATGGTTTCGCGCACCAAAGTCGTCCTGTGCGCGCGCACCGCGTCGTCGACATAGGCGGGCGGCTGCGGCGAAGCGATGACCTTGGTTACAGACATTGGACCGATGATGCCGTTCGCCAGCCAACCGGCGGCAACGAAGGCGGCAACGGCGGCAGCGCGCTGCAAGACGCCGAAGATGCGGCCGCGCGCGAGCCCTCTCTCCAGCCGCCGCGCCGCGTCGGCGGTCGGCGGACGTGCCATGCCCTTGGATCCGGCAAGCGCCACGCGCAGTTCATCGCGGGTCCTGAGATCCGACATCACGCGCGCGGCCACCTCCGGTCGCGCCGACAGGAAAGCCTCCACCTCTATGCGGCGCGTGACATCGAGCTGGTCGTCGACATAGGCGTCGAGATCGGTGTCGGTCACGGGGTCGACAAGAGCGGTCATGTGTCGCCTCCCACAATCCTGAGATGATTTTTGCCGCGCGCCGGGGCGGCGTCTTCCATCTGGCGCAAGGCGGCGCGCGCCCTGCCGATGCGCGACATCAGCGTGCCCAGCGGCACGCCGGTGGCATTGGCAGCTTGCTGATAGGAAAGCCCTTCGATGGCGACCAGATGCAACGCCGAACGCTGTTCTTCCGGCAGGTTGAAAAAGGCGTCCCGTACCCGCGCCAAGCGCGCCGAATGCTCCTGCGGCGCCGGCATGCTGGCGTCGGCAAGGTATCCGGCCTGTTCGACGCGCACCGCTTCCGAGCGGCGCGAGCGCATGCGGTCGACAAATGCGTTGTGGACGATCGACAGCAGCCATGCCCGCAGATTTCCGCCGGAGCGGAAGGTGCCGCGCCGCTCATAGGCGCGCACCAGCGCATCATGCACGAGATCCTCAGCATCCGCGCTGTCGCGCGTCAGCGACTGCGCGTAGCGCCGCAGCGGCCCGAGCTGTCCAACAATATCGAAGCGTGGCATCGACCGTTTCATGCCCTGTTTACGGAGCATGTGGGGATTTTAATCCCATCCGCGCTGTTATTATTCGCAGGGATTGCCGAAGTGGATCGACCGCCTCGCCTCAACCCCGGGGGGGTCGACCCCATCAGGTCTGGAGCGACTTTGCCGGTTTTGGGGCAGTTACCCCGCAGGCGCGCAACACCCACCTGCGGCCGTCGCTGCGAAACTCGGTGATGCTCAGCGGCTCGATGTCGATCTTCCCGCCGGCGGTAAGCGGCGCACCAAGCACATGCAGGATCGCGGCGCGGATGATGCTGGCGTGCGTCACCGCGATTGTGTGCCCATGCTCGGCGATCAGTCGGCCCATCAGACCCGAGGCCCTGCCTGCGACATCGGCAAGCGACTCGCCACCGTGCGGCGCCGCATTGGGGTCCGTGAGCCAGGCGGTGATGTCCGCGGGCTGCTCGGCCTGCACGTGCGCGAAGCGCCGGCCGGCCCAGCGGCCGTGGTCCTGATCGGCCAGAAGCGGTTCAACCGATGCGTCCAACGCCAGCGCCTCGGCGGTCTGCCGGGCACGAAGCGCCGGGGCTGTCCACACGCGGTCGGCACGGCGCAATGTTCCGCGCATAGCCTTCGCCAGCGTCAGCGATCGCGGCTCCAGCGGCTCATCCTCCGGGAACGCACCTTGCCGGGTCGCGGCCGTGGCACCGTTGCAGATCATCGTCAGCCTTACGAGCATAGAGCGTGCGTTCCCTGGAGCCGTTGAAAGCGGCACGGTCAGGTGCCGGTTTTTGCCTTGATGTAACCAAAACCGCTGGTGAAGCGCGTTCGATTTGCGTATCACTCCGCCGCGCCAACGGAACCATAGCGATGTTCGAAGATCTTCAGCCAGCTCCCGCCGACAAGATTCTTGCCCTGATCGGCCTCTATCGCGCGGATCCGCGTCCCAACAAAGTCGACCTCGGCGTCGGCGTCTACAAGGATCGCGACGGCAAGACGCCGGTGATGCGTGCCGTGCGCGAAGCCGAAGAGCGACTGCTGCGGGGTCAGGATACCAAGACCTATCTCGGACTTGCTGGGGACACCGGGTTCAACACGGTGATGGCCAAGCTCGCCTTCGGCCCGGGCGCGGACATGTCGCGCATTCGTGCGGCACAGGCGCCCGGCGGCTCCGGTGCGCTGCGGCTGGTGGCGGAACTGCTCAAGCGGACGCGCGCGGACGCAACCGTCTGGCTGTCGAACCCGACCTGGCCGAACCATATGCCGGTGATGCGCGCCGCCGGGCTGCAGATCCGCGAATACCCCTATTTCGATGCGGCCTCGGGCGCGGTTCGTTTCGACGACATGCTGGCGGTGCTGCGGACGGCCAAGAGCGGCGACGTGGTGCTGCTGCATGGCTGCTGCCATAACCCGACCGGCGCCAACTTGGATGCTGCCCAGTGGGCTGCCGTTGCCGAACTGGTCGTCGAGCACGGCCTGCTGCCGTTTGTCGACATCGCCTATCAGGGCTTCGGTGACGGTCTCGAGGCCGACGCCCTCGGCTTGCGGCTGCTGGCGGCGAAAGTTCCCGAAATGGTTGTCGCGTCGAGCTGCTCGAAGAATTTTGCCGTCTACCGCGATCGTGTCGGCGCGGCAATGGTCCTGGCCAAGGACGGCGCGCAGGCCGATGTGGCGATGAGCCAGATACTGTCGGCGGCACGCGCCATGTATTCGATGCCGCCGGACCATGGGGCGGCAGCGGTGCGCATCGTGCTGGAAGACGCCGCCTTGCGTGCCGACTGGGAAGCAGAGCTGGAAGAGATGCGCCTGCGCATGCTCCGCCTTCGTGTCCAGTTTGCGGAGGCGCTGCGCCGCCAGTCCAACTCCGACCGCTTCGATTTCGTCGCCAACCACCGCGGCATGTTCTCGCGGCTCGGCCTCACCGAGGCGCAAGTCGAGCGATTGCGTGCCGAGCATGGGGTCTACATGGTCGGCGACAGCCGCATCAATGTCGCCGGACTGCCTGAAGACGGCATGAATGACCTCGCCAAGGCCATCGTTTCCGTGCTCGACTGAAGCGGCTGACCTGTGGACAAGGCACCCTCGCCGGCTGACAGCATTGGCCGCACGGCGGCCGCAGGATAGCATCCGTACCATGACGCCATCGAAAGATATTTCGCGCCTGATCGAGATCATGGCGGCGTTGCGCGCGCCGAAGACGGGCTGCCCGTGGGATATCGAGCAGGATTTCTCGACCATCGCCCCCTACACGATCGAGGAAGCCTACGAGGTGGCGGATGCCATCGCGCGCGGCGACCTCGACGATCTGCGCGACGAGCTCGGCGATCTCCTGCTGCAGGTCGTCTACCACGCGCGGATGGCCGAGGAAGCCGGCGAATTCACCTTCGGCGACGTGGTCCAGGCCATCACCACCAAGATGATCCGCCGCCACCCGCACGTCTTCGGCGACGAAAAGGCCCGCAGCGCCGGCATGGCGAAGGGCATGTGGGAGAAGATCAAGGCCGAGGAGAAGGCTGAGAAGCGGCAGGCCCGCCTCGACCGCGGCCTCGACCCCGAAGACAATGGCAAGGGGTTTCTGGACAGCGTTCCAGTTGCCCTGCCCGCCTTGACGCGGGCGCTGAAACTTCAGGAAAAGGCAGCCCGCGTCGGCTTCGACTGGAGCGAGGCGGCCCCCATCCTCGACAAGATCGAGGAAGAGATCGGCGAACTGCGCGAAGCGCTGGCCAAGGGCGATACGGCGTCGATCAAGGATGAGTTCGGCGACATGCTGTTTGCCGTCGTCAACCTCGGCCGGCACCTCAAGCTCGATTCGGAAGCCGCGTTGAGCGGCACCAACGAAAAATTCCGGTCGCGCTTCCACTATGTCGAGCAGGCCCTGGAAAAGTCCGGCAACACGCTGGAAAACGCCGGTCTGGCGGAGATGGAAGCACTCTGGCAGGAAGCGAAGCGTGTAAAATAGACCTATAGGCCAGCAACTCCAGACGGGAAAGCTACAACTTTTCCTGGAATTGCTCTGGGTTACCCGTTGTTTTTGCGGCGCAATCGGCTCTCTATCTCTTCGCGGGCGCTCCGCGTGGCCTTGAGCGAGATGGTGGCGCTGCCGTCGTCATTGTCGGTTCGCGAAACGATATCGCCATTGCGATAAAGCCAATCGACAAGGCCGAATTGGGCTGGCTCGATCGTCACCGTCAGGTCCTCGATCTCGCCCGCCATCCGTGTCTCGATGATCGCCTTCAGCGCTTCGATGCCTTCGCCGGTCACCGCCGATACGGCGATCGGCGGCCCCTTGATGCCATCGGCCGCATCGGCAAGCAGCCGGCTCCTGTTGCCTTCGTCGAGCCGGTCGATCTTGTTCCAGACTTCGATCACACGCTTCGTGTCACTGGCATCGACGCCAAGATCCGCCAGGATGCGCTCGACGTCCTCGGCTTGCGCTGCCGTGTCGGGATCGGAAATATCGCGCAGATGGATGACGAGATCGGCCTCGACCACCTCTTCCAGAGTGGCACGAAAAGCGGCGATCAGATGCGTCGGCAGGTCCGAGATAAAGCCGACAGTATCCGACAGGATGATCGGCGTGCCATGCGGCAGGCGCACGCGGCGAAGGGTCGGATCGAGCGTGGCGAACAGCATGTCCTGCGCCAACACCCCCGCCCCGGTCAGCTTGTTGAACAGCGTCGACTTGCCCGCATTGGTGTAGCCGACAATCGCCACCACCGGGAACGGCACCTTCTTGCGCTTGGCCCGGTGCAGGTCGCGTGTGCGCCGCACTATTTCCAGCTCGTGCTTCAGCTTGATGATCTTTTCCTGCAGCTGCCGCCGGTCGGACTCGATCTGCGTTTCGCCGGGGCCGCCGAGAAACCCGGCGCCGCCGCGCTGGCGTTCAAGGTGGGTCCAGCTGCGCACGAGCCGGCCCTTCTGGTAATTCAGATGCGCCAACTCGACCTGCAGCGTGCCTTCCTTGGTGCGGGCGCGCTCGCCGAAAATTTCCAGGATCAAGCCGGTGCGGTCCAGCACCTTGGCATTGAATTCCTTCTCCAGATTGCGCTGCTGCACCGGGGTCAGCGGATGGTCGACGATGACCAGCTCCGCGTGGTTCTCCTTGACGATTTCGGCGAACTCTTCGACCTTGCCGCTGCCGAGCAAGGTCGCCGGACGCGGGTCGTTGACGGTCACGACAGCCGTATGGACCGGATCGAGATTGATGGCGCTGGCGAGGCCGACCGCCTCGTCATGGCGCGCGTCGGCCGAACGCGTCAGCCGCGGACGATTGGTCTCGTCGTCACCGCGCGGCTGGCGGGTAAGGACCGGCACGATGACAACGGCCCGGGTTGGTCCCTCGGCTTCCGTCCCGGGATGGTGCGCTGGTTTTCCGCGAATCGTGCCGTCCGCGTCTTTCTCACGTGCCAATCAGGCGCCCTGGCTTTCCTCGCCATCGAACATCTGAACCGGCTGGCTCGGCATGATCGTGGAAATGGCGTGCTTGTAGACGAGTTGAGAGTGACCGTCGCGGCGCAAAAGGACACAGAAATTGTCGAACGAAGTGACCACGCCGGTCAGCTTCACGCCGTTGATGAGAAAGATGGTGAGCGGGTTCTTGCTCTTGCGAACTGAATTCAGGAACAGGTCCTGAAGGTTTTGCGATCGTTCCGCCATTGTTCTTGTCTTTCGCCGATCCCCTTCGGTTTGCAAGCCAATGCGCCAAATTGTCGGGCACATGTCAAGCGCGCAAACACCGTCTTGCCGTCAATAACGACAAGCAGAACGAGATATATTGATGTTCATTCCACCTGTGCGGTTATCAGGCTGGACTTTTTTCCGCAATGTCAAAAAAGGCCTGCCGCAACGAAAGTGTTATTGATCCGGGGTGCCCATTGGCGACCGGATCGCCGTCGATGGCCACGACAGGCATCGCAATTGTCGTCGCGGAACTGATGAAGGCTTCCTTTGCCGCCTTGGCTTCGGCGACGGAAAAGCCACGCTCCTCGATCTTCAAGCCGAGCTTGGCCGCCACCTCGAACATGGTGGTGCGGGTGATGCCGCGCAGGATGCCGTGCTCGGCCGGCCTCGTGACCAGGACGCCATCCCTGGTGATGATCCAGGCGTTGGACGAGCCACCTTCCTTGACGTTGCCATCGGCGTCTACGAACCAGGCTTCCTGCGCGCCGGCTTCCTTCGCCTTCTGCTTGGCCAGGACGTTGGGCAATAGGCCGACGCTCTTGATGTCAACGCGATCCCAGCGATTCTCGGGCACGGTGATGACGGCAATGCCAGTTTCGGCGCGTTTGGTGCCTGCGGCGGGATCGGCCTTCCTCGCGGTCACCACCAGGGACGGCTTGGTGTCCGCCGAAGGGAAGACGAAGTCGCGGCTGGCGACGCCGCGCGTCACCTGGACATAGACCAGGCCATTCACGACATTGTTGCGGTTCACCACCTCGCGCAGGATGAGCGGCAGCACGTTGCGTGTGACCGGCCAGGCGATCGACAGTTCGGTCAGCGAGCGGTTGAGCCGGGCAAGGTGGCGCGGCATGTCGACGATGAAGCCGCGGGCCACCTCGCAGACCTCATAGACGCCATCGGCGAACTGGTAGCCGCGGTCCTCGATGTGCACGGCGGCGTCCGCATGAGCGACGTAGCGCCCGTTGACATAGGCAATGCGTGGCATCGGCGACCCCTGGAAAACTCTCGGGCTTTCTTATGTGATTCCGCCTTTGCCGTAACTGGCAAATGCTTGGCCCAGGCGCGGCTGATTTGACGAGGCGCGTGTCAGACGCCCAGCGACTTCAGCTTGCGATGCAGTGCTGAGCGTTCCATGCCGATGAATTCGGCGGTTTTGGAGATGTTGCCGCCAAACCGGTTGATCTGGGCGATCAGATAGTCCTTCTCGAACTGTTCACGCGCCTCGCGCAGCGGCAGCGCCATGATGTGCTGGTCGGACTGATTCGGCGTGCGCGGCATGACATCGCCGATCTCGGAAGGCAGAAGGTCAGCGGTGATCGGCGCATCGACATCGTCGCCACGCGCCAGGATCATCAGGCGCTCGACATTGTTGCGCAACTGGCGGACGTTGCCCGGCCAGTTATGCGCCTGCAGTACGGCCAGCGCGTCATCGCCGATGCGGCGCGGTTTTATGCCGGCCTGGCGGGCGATCTGCTTCATGAAATTGTCGACGAGATAGGGAATATCCTCGCGCCGCTCGGCCAGTCCCGGCACCATGACCGGCACCACGGCCAGACGGTGGTAAAGATCCTCCCGGAAACGGCCATCGGCAATCATCGCTTCCAGGTTCTGAGAGGTCGAGGAAATGATGCGAACGTCGACCTTTACCCGTTTGGTGCCCCCTACCCGCTCGAACTGCTGTTCGACAAGGACGCGCAGGATCTTGTTCTGCGTTTCGCGCGGCATGTCGGCCACTTCGTCGATATAGAGAATGCCGCGGTGGGCCTCCTCGAGCGCGCCGACCTTGCGCTCGGTGCCGTTCGATTCAGTACCGAACAGCTCGATCTCCATGCGTTCGGGCGTGATGTTGGCGGCGCTCAGCGTCACGAACGGTGCGCCCTTGCGCGCCGACAGCGTATGGATGGCGCGTGCCGCCAGTTCCTTGCCCGAACCGGAAGGGCCAACGATCATCACGCGGCTGTTGGTCGGCGCGACGCGCTCGATGGTCTGGCGCAGCTGGCTCATCGCCGATGACATGCCGATCAGGTCGAAGGTCTCGCCGCTGCGCTGCTTGAGATCGGAAACCTCGCGCCGCAACTTCGAGGTCTCGAGCGCACGCTCGGCGATAAGGATCAGCCTGTCGGCCTTGAACGGCTTCTCGATGAAGTCATAGGCGCCGCGCCGGATGGCGGAGACCGCTGTTTCGATGTTGCCGTGGCCGGAGATCATCACCACCGGCAGGTTCGGGTGCATGGTCTTGATCTCGTCGAGCAAGGCCAGTCCGTCCAGACGCGAGCCCTGCAGCCAGATGTCGAGGAAAATCAGCCTCGGCGCCCGATCGGCGATCGCCGCCAGCGCGCTGTCGGCATCGAATGCCGTACGGGTTTCGTGACCTTCGTCGCTCAGGATGCCTGCGACGAGCTCGCGGATGTCTTCCTCGTCGTCGACGATGAGAATATCAGACGCCATTACCGACCTTTTCAGTTTCTCTTTCGTGTTCCGCTCTGCTTTCGCCGCGCGGTGGCGCGCCGGCCGCAGGCGGCAGGATGATGCTGATCATCGCGCCGCGACCGCCATGGAAATCCGCGGGCGCATCATGGAGTTCCAGCCTGCCGCCATGGTCTTCCACGATCTTCTTGACGATAGCGAGACCAAGCCCGGTCCCCTTCTCGCGTGTGGTCATATAAGGCTCGAGCAGCCGTTGGCGATTCTCGCGCGGCAGGCCCTTGCCATTGTCGATGACGTCGATTCGAATTGCGCCATTCTGACGGCCGGCTTGAATCCGGATTATGCCGTGCGAACCGTCCTTTTGTTCCAGTCCGTCGATTGCCTCGGCGGCGTTCTTGATCACATTGCCGAAGGCTTGCGCCATCAGCCGGCTGTCGAAAGTGCCCTTGAGCGGTTCGTTGCCGAATATCCGTTCGAAGGTGATGTCCGCGCGGCTGACTTCGACCAGGAACGAAGCCTCGCGCAGCGCTTCGCGCAGGTCTATGGCCTTCATCTCGGGTTTGGGCATGCGTGCGAAAGCCGAGAATTCATCGACCATGCGGCCGATGTCCTCGACCTGCCGGATGATCGTGTCTGTACACTGGTCGAAAACCTCGCGATCCTCGGTGATGACCTTGCCGTAGCGCCGCTTGATGCGTTCGGCCGATAGCTGGATCGGCGTCAGCGGATTCTTGATCTCGTGGGCAATGCGGCGCGCCACGTCGGCCCAGGCGGAAGAGCGCTGGGCCTGGACAAGGTCGGTAATGTCGTCGACCGTCACGACATAGGATTTTTCCTCGGAGCCGTCGTCGCCAGCCTCGATGGTGATCTGGACATTGAAGGTCCGCTCGGCGCCGGCGCGATAGAAGGTCACCTGCTCGCGGTAGACCGGCTTGCCGGATTTGCGGCCGATCTCGAAGACGCGGCCGACATGAGGCAAAATGGTGGAAAGGTTCTGGCCGAGCGCGGCACTGGCGGAGATGGCCAGCATCGATTCGGCCGAACGGTTGACGATGGTGATGATGCCGTAGGGATCGACGCCGATGACGCCCGCAGTGACGCCCGCGAGCACGGCCTCTGAAAAGCGCCGCCGCTCGTCGATCAGATCCTTTGCCGACAGGATTTCGTTGCGCTGCGATTTCAGCTCCAGCAGCATCTTGTTGAACGTGTCGCCGAGCGAGGCGACATCGCCGTCCGAAGGCCTGACGGGTACCGCGACGTCGAGATTGCCGGTCGCGACCTCGTCGGCGGCACCGATGAGCTGGCGGATGGGGCGCACAAGACGGTCGGCGACGGCAATGCCGGTCCAGATCGCCGACAGGATGATGATCAACGTCAGCGACAGGTAGGGCAGCGCGAACGCCACCTGCGAGGTGCGCCTGTTATCTTCAAGATTGCGATACTCGTCCGTGTTGGACCTGACGATCTGCCGCGCCTTGATCACCTCGGGATCGACAAGGCGGATGGTGTAGAGATAGAGCCCCTCGATCTCGCGCAACTTGACGATGGCGCCCATGATGTTGCGGGTGCGCGGTTCGATCAGAACCGGCTTGCCGTCGCTGGCGCTGCTGACCGCACCTTCGGGCGGTTCCGGCATGGCGAAATCGGCATCGGTCTTGGCGCTCATGACGAAAGAACCGTCGGGCTTGATCAGCGCGGCATGCGCCAGTCCGCGCCCCACGGATTCCTTGTTCATCAGATCGAGAAAACCAGTCCGATCAAGACCATACAACGTGCGGGACGCATCGAGGTCATAAGCCATCGATAATGTCGTGCCCTGCAGGTTGCGGGCGTTTTCCTGCACATAGGCGTCGGCGATCGACAGCGAGGAATTGACGATCGTCTTGGTTCGAATCTCGAACCAGCGATCGAGGCCGATATCGAGCGTGATCGAGGCGATGATCGCCACCATGATGGCGGGAATGGCTGCAACCAGCGCGAACATGGCGACGATGCGCACATGCAGTCGCGAGGCCGCCTTGCCATGACGGCGCGCCATGAGGATGCGATGCACCTCGCGTCCGACCAGCGCGATGAGAACGAGGACGAAAGCGGCATTAAGCCCGATCAGCGCCCAGGTCGTTTTGGCATCAGGCGCGATCGGCGTTGCGCCGACCAGGATGGCGAATGAAATGGCAGCCATGACCAACGCGCCGACGACCGCAACCACGCCGGGCAGCGCCAGCAAGCGGCGCCCGTCGCGCGCGCCGGGTTCACTGAAAAGCTGTTGGTTAAGGGTCGGTGCCTGGGGGGCCATGTCGCCGTGTAGAGCCAATGATTGCGTCCGATCTATGCAATGCATTGTGGCGATTATGCAACAAGTGTGACAGCGACGGAAATCTTTCGCCGCTTAGTCCCCCGAAAAGAGGCGATGTCGCAGCGCTCAGCCGGGCCGCGATGATTTGTAGACGTTGACGCCCAGCTCGCGAATCTTCTTGCGCAGCGTATTGCGGTTCAGCCCCAGCAGTTCCGCGGCCTTGATCTGGTTGCCCCGGGTTGCCGTCATCGAGGCCAGCACCAGCGGATATTCGACCTCGGACAGGATGCGCTGGTAGAGGCCAGCGGGTGGCAATTCGCTGGCGAACGAGGCGAAATAGCGCTGCAGGAAGTGCTCCACCGCCTGGCCGATCGACAGGTCGTCGGGAATGAGGTTGCCGCCGCCGGGCACCACGGGGCGCTCGCCGGTCTTCAGCTCCGCCTCGATGATTTCGGCGGAGATCTCATCCTGCGAATAGAGCGCGGCGAGCCGGCGAACGAGATTTTCCAGTTCGCGCACATTGCCCGGCCATGGATAGCGCTTCATCAGCTCGATGCCGCCGGACGAGATGCGCTTGGTCTGCAGCCCTTCCGTCTCGCCAAGTTTGAAAAAATGGCGCACGAGATCGGGCACGTCTTCGGAACGTTCGCGCAACGCCGGCAACCTGAGTGGCACGACGTTGAGGCGATAGAACAGATCCTCGCGAAACAGCCCTTGGTTGATCAGCGTGCGCAGATCCTTGTTCGTGGCCGCCACGATACGCACGTCGGTCTTGATCGGTGTACGGCCGCCAACCGTCGTGTACTCGCCCTGTTGCAGCACGCGCAATAGGCGCGTCTGCGCCTCCATCGGCATGTCGCCGATCTCGTCGAGGAACAGCGTGCCGCCCTCGGCCTGCTCGAACCGGCCGGTGGAGCGGTTCTGAGCACCGGTGAAAGCGCCCTTCTCGTGCCCAAACAGCTCCGATTCGATGAGATCGCGCGGGATTGCCGCCATGTTGATGGCAACGAACGGGCCGCCACGACGGCGGCCATATTCATGCAACGCGCGCGCCACCAGTTCCTTGCCGGTGCCGGATTCGCCCGAGATCATCACCGTCAGGTCGGTCTGCATCATGCGCGCCAGCATGCGGTAGATATCCTGCATGGCCGCCGAGCGGCCGACCAGCGGCATCGTTTCGGGCTGCTCTTCCGGCCGCGCATCGATCTTCGGCCGCCGCGGCTCCGACAGCGCCCGGTTGACGATGGTGAGGAGCTCGGTCAGATCGAAAGGTTTTGGCAGATATTCGTAGGCGCCGGTTTCGGAGGCGCGGATCGCCGTCATGAAGGTGTTTTGCGCACTCATGATGATAACGGGCAGTTCCGGCCGCGCTTTCTTGATGCGCGGCAGCATGTCGAAGGCGTTCTCGTCCGGCATCACCACGTCGGTGATGACGAGGTCGCCCTCGCCAGCCGCCACCCAACGCCACAATGTCGAGGCATTGGAGGTGACGCGCACCTCGTGGCCGACGCGGGAGAGCGCCTGATTGAGCACCGTGCGGATCGCCGCGTCGTCGTCGGCGACGAGAATATTGCCGCGTGCGCTCATTTGCGGTCTCCTTCAGCGTCTTGATCGACGCCATGCGCCGTTTCCTTCCAGGCCGGCATCAGGACGCGGAAGGTCGTCGCGCGCGGGGTCGAATCGCATTCGATGATGCCGCCATGCTCGCCGACGATCTTGGCGACGAGCGCCAGCCCCAGCCCCGAGCCGTTCGGCTTGGTGGTGATGAAGGGATCGAACAGGATCGGCAGGATATCCTCCGAGACGCCGGAGCCGTTGTCGCGCACGCAGAACTCCAGCGGCAGCGACACGCGGTCCTGTGTGCCTGGAACGGAAACGCGAATACCTGGCCTGAAGGCGGTTGACAGTACGATCTCGCCCTGTGGGTCGCTGCCGATCGCCTCGGCGGCATTCTTGATCAGGTTGAGGAACACCTGGATGAGTTGGTCACGGTTGGCGAATACCGGAGGCAATGATGGATCATAGTCCTCGAGAATCTTGATTTTCTTTGCAAAACCATTCTTGGCGATCGCCTTCACATGGTCGAGCACGACATGGATGTTGACAGGGTAGCGGTCGATCGGCCGCTCGTCGGAAAATACCTCCATGCGATCGACCAGCGACACGATGCGGTCCGTCTCGTCGGTGATCAGCCGGGTCAGCGCGCGGTCCTCGTCGGAAGCGGACAGTTCCAGCAACTGGGCGGCGCCTCGGATGCCAGAGAGCGGGTTCTTGATTTCGTGCGCCAGCATCGCCGCCAGGCCGGTCACCGAACGCGCGGCACCGCGATGCGTCATCTGCCGGTCGATCTTGTCGGCCATCGACCGTTCCTGAAACATCACCACGACGGAGCCCGGGAATTCCGGCACCGGCGCGGCGTAGAGATCGACCACCTTCTCGATGCCGAGGCGCGGCGACGACACGTCGACCCGGTACTCGTTGACTGGAGCCCGCCGCTCGCGCACCTGGTCGACCAGCGTCAGCAATGGGCTGCCGAAGGGAATGAGCTTGGACAGGGTATTGCGCGCCAGCATGGTCGCGCTCGAGCGAAAGAAATCCTCGGCATCGGCGTTGGCGAAGGTGATGAATCCTTCCTCGCTGATCATGATCACCGGGCGACGGATGGTGTTGAGGACGATCTGAGCGGCATTCGTCCTATCAGCTCCCTGGGCAGCGGTGGCGTTCATGCGGCGCTCCGCAGCTTCAAGGGTTGCGGATCGCGCGAAAACACATCGCGCAGCAGGGCGATGACGCGGGCCGGTTCGAACGCGGTCAGGATCGCTTTGCGGCTGTCGTCGGCGACGCCACCAGCATGGCGATCGAGATACCAGCCCAGATGCTTGCGCGCCTGGCGCAAGCCGCTTTCGACACCATAAAGCGCCAGCATGTCCTCGTAGTGCGCGACGACATAGTCCGCCAATGCCGCCGGATTCAGCGGCAGGTTGGTCGCCTTTTCGCCTGCGGCCGCGATTGCGATGCCACCGGCAATCCAGGGCGCGCCATAATGCGCTCGGCCGACCATCACCGCATCGGCGCCGGATTGCTCTAGAATGGCGACGGCCTCGGCCGGGGAGCAGACATCGCCATTGGCGACCACCGGAATGGATACGGCCTCTTTGACGCGAGCGATCGCGCGCCAGTCGGCCTTGCCCTGATAGAACTGGCAGCGCGTGCGGCCGTGCACCGTTACCATCTTGACACCAGCCTGTTCGGCGCGTCGCGCAAGCGTGGGCGCGTTGAGGGCATCTTCGTCCCAGCCCAGCCGCATCTTGACCGTCACCGGCACCTTGACCGCTCCGACCACGGCTTCGATCAGCGACAGCGCATGGTCGAGGTCGAGCATCAGCGCCGAGCCGGCATAGCCGCCAGTAACCTTCTTGGCTGGGCAGCCCATGTTGATATCGATGATGTCGGCGCCCTCACCGGCAGCTATACGCGCGCCTTCGGCCATGTGGATCGCCTCGCGGCCGGCAAGCTGCACCATGTGGACCGGCAAGCCTGAATGTCGTATGCGCAGGTCGAAACCCGCCCGGCCCTTGGCGAGCTCGCCGCTGGCCACCATTTCGGACACGACAAGACCCGCGCCATGCGCATGGGCACGGCGCCTGAAGGGCTCATCCGTAATTCCCGACATCGGCGCGAGGAAAACGCGATTGCGGATACTCACGCCGCCGATATCGAGAGGTGCGGCCAGTTTGGTCATATTAACCATGCACAAAAACCAAGCATGTCCATTCGCTGCACATTCACTAGCCAGAACCGCCACGATATGCAACGCGGAATGATGCCGCGTTAAGGCGCAATTGGGAAAATGCTGGCCTTCGGCCTTGGCCACGACTAGGACCAATCGGCATGACGGACGCAAGTGAAAATCACGTTTCGGAGGCGGATGGCGAAGTCGGGGTGGTGATCGTCGCCGCCGGCCGCGGGGCGCGTGCCGGGCAGGCCAATGGACCCAAGCAATACCAAAGCATCGGCGGGCGCGCCGTTATTGCGCACACGCTGGAGATGTTCCTGGCTCACCCCCGAACGGGCCGGATCGTCGTCGCCATCCATGCCGACGATCATGAGCTGTTCCGGCAAGCGGCCGGCGCCGCCGCCGGGCGGGTCACAGCCGTCATGGGCGGCCCGACAAGGCAGGAGTCCGTCCGGCTCGGGTTGCTTGCACTGAAGGAGCATGCGCCAAGCCAGGTTCTGATTCACGACGCCGTCCGGCCGTTCGTTGACGCGGAATTGATCGACCGCACCATCGCCGCCATCACCGAACACGAAGGGGCCTTGCCCGCCCTGCCCGTCGCCGAGACGCTGAAGCGAGAATCAACCTCCGGCGTGGTCGCGGAAACTGTTTCCCGCAGCGGGCTGCACGCTGCGCAAACGCCGCAAGGTTTCCCCTACGGGCCAATCCTCGCCGCGCACAACAAGGCCCATCTGCTGGGCAGACTGGATTTTACCGACGACGCGGCTATCGCCGAATGGGCGCATATTCCAGTCAAGCTCATTCCCGGCTCGCCGGACAATGTCAAACTCACATGGGCACGGGACATCGCCATGGCGCATCAGAGGCTTTCCAACGTGCCGATACACTTTCCCGACATCCGCACCGGTAACGGCTACGACGTCCATAGCTTCGAAGCCGGCGACCACGTCACCCTGTGCGGCGTCGCCATTCCGCATGAGAAGAAGCTATCGGGCCATTCTGACGCCGATGTCGGGTTGCACGCCCTGACCGATGCGCTGCTGGCGACATGCGGCGCCGGCGACATCGGCACGCATTTCCCGCCGTCCGACCCGCAATGGAAAGGTGCCGCGTCCCGGATATTCGTCGAACACGCGGCGAGACTGGTGCGCGAGCGCGGCGGGCGCATCGCCAATGCCGATATCACGCTGATCTGCGAGGCGCCGCGCGTGGGCCCGCACCGCGAGGCGATGACATCAGCCCTTTCACGGATGTTGGGCATTTCCGCCGACCGCATCTCGATCAAGGCGACAACCAACGAGAAGCTCGGCTTCATCGGCCGCGAAGAGGGCATTGCGGCGATCGCCACGGCCAGCGTGGTGTTTCCCGGCGAGGTGCCGGAATGAGCAACAGCGAGCTGGCAATCGCCTTGTTCGAGGCCTGCCGGGAGCGCGGCATCATGGTGGCGACGGCGGAAAGTTGCACCGGCGGCATGATCATCGCCGCGCTGACCGACATCGCCGGCTCCTCCGCGGTGGTCGACCGGGGCTTCATCACCTATTCCAATGAAGCCAAGATGGACATGCTTGGTGTTCGCGCCGCCACACTCGACGCGCATGGCGCGGTATCGCGCGAGACAGCGGTCGAGATGGCAGCCGGTGCGCTTGCCCGATCGCGCGCCGGGCTAACCCTGGCAGTCACCGGCATCGCCGGGCCTGGAGGTGGTTCAGTGGAAAAGCCCGTCGGCCTAGTGTGGTTCGGCGTCGGCCTGGACGGCAAGATGGTCACTGCCGAACGGATGCTCTTTGCCGACAAGGGCCGCGATTTCATTCGCCGCGAAACGGTCAGGCACGCACTGGAACTCGGGCTGAAAGCTCTCGGCCGGCATTAAAGCGCCACGGCGCGCTTGGTACCTTGTTTTTTGTGCATGTCGCCGTTCCCAATACCGCTGCGCACTTTGGGCGACATGCATCAGGCTGAGGGCGTGACACCATAGATGACGTCGGCGCGCTTTTCGAACGCCTCGGCGAACATGCGGAAGGCACGGTCGAACATGGTGCCCATCAGCGCGCCCAGAATGCGGCTCTTGAATTCATAATCGATGAAGAAACGGACGACGCACCCGTCGCCATCGGGCTCGAAACGCCAGACATTGCTCAAATATTTGAACGGGCCGTCAATGTACTTCACGTCGATGGCGTTCTCGTCGGGCTTCAGCAACACCTGCGTGGTGAAGGTCTCACGGATCGCCTTGTAGCCGATGCTCATGTCGGCGACGAGGATGGTCCGTCCGTCACGCTCCTTGCGCGAGCGCACCGTCAACGCTTCGCAGAGCGGCAGGAATTGCGGATAGGCCTCGATGTCGGCGACCAGCGCGAACATCTGCTGCGGCGTATGGGCGACGCGGCGGGTGGCTTCGAATTTCGGCATGAAACCGGCTCTAGAGCACTTCGCGTCGAAACAGCTTCATGCGACGCGCTTTAGATTCGTTGTTTTCATGCATGTCGTTCTTCCAAAATCGAGGTCACTTTTGGGCGACATGCATTTAGAGTGATTTCTCGAGCTGGGCTTCGCGCGTCGCGCGCAGCCTGGCGAAATCGTCGCCGGCATGGTGCGATGAACGCGTCAGCGGGCTCGACGCCATCAGCAGAAAACCCTTGGTCCGGCCGATCGTCTCAAAGGACTTGAACTCCTCCGGCGTGACGAAGCGGATCACCGGATGGTGCTTCTTCGACGGCTGCAGATACTGACCGATCGTCATGAAGTCGACATTGGCCGAACGCAGATCGTCCATCAGCTGCAGGATTTCGTTCCGCTCCTCGCCCAGGCCGACCATGATGCCGGACTTGGTGAAGATCGACGGATCGAGTTCCTTGACCCGCTGCAACAGCCTGATCGAGTGGAAATAGCGGGCGCCCGGCCTGACCTTCAGATAGTTCGACGGCACGGTTTCCAGATTGTGATTGAAAACGTCGGGCCTGGCCGCCACGACGATCTCCAGCGCGCCGTCCTTGCGCAGGAAATCGGGCGTCAGGATTTCAATCGTGGTCGATGGCGTTGCGGCGCGGATGGCCCGAATAACATCGGCGAAGTGCTGCGCGCCGCCATCGGCGAGGTCGTCGCGGTCGACCGAGGTGATGACGACGTGGCTAAGACCCATCTGCTTGACGGCATGCGCGACGCGGGCCGGCTCATCGGGATCGAGCGCGGTCGGAATGCCGGTGGCGACGTTGCAGAAGGCGCAGGCGCGCGTGCAGATCTCGCCCATGATCATGAAGGTGGCGTGCTTCTTTTCCCAACACTCGCCAATATTCGGGCAACCGGCCTCTTCGCAGACGGTCACCAGCTTGTGGGATTTCACGATCTCCCGCGTCTCGGCATAGCCCTTGGAGACCGGCGCCTTGACGCGGATCCAGTCGGGCTTGCGCAACACCTCCTGGTCGGGCTTGTGCGCCTTCTCGGGATGCCGCAGCCGCGGCGCGTTGGCGATCGTATCGAGGACCGTGACCATCTTAACCCTGGTTTTCTTCGCGACCGCCGCCGGCGATCGTCACTTGCACGTCATCTAGGACTTTTCAACACAAAGAAAAAGGCTGCGGCGGCACATGCCGCCACAACCGTTTTCGCATAGCGGAATGGTATCGACTAGCGGCGCACCAGGCGCCCTACCCAGATCAGCAGGCAGGCGCCAATGAAGCCTGTGATCAGATAGGCGGTCCAGCCGACCCCGAAGACGCCGATGTTCAGGGCCTGCAGGATCGCGTTCAGCACGATTGCGCCCACGATGCCGAGAATAATGTTCATGAAAATGCCAGTGTTGCTCTTCATGACCATTTCGGCGAGCCACCCCGCCAAGCCTCCGATGATGATCGCTGCTATCCAGCCGACGCCATTCAAGTGCATATGCCCTCTCCTTGAGTGATGGGTGAAAATGCATTCGGAAATGAACTACTTTGCCAGCGAGCTCCTGCGGCCTGCGCATCTGAGTCTCGTGCAGGCAATTTATCATGCGTTCAGCGCGCGGCCATAGGCATCGAGCACGCTTTCCTTCATCACCTCCGACAGCGTCGGATGCGGGAAGATGGTGTGCATCAGTTCTTCCTCGGTCGTTTCGAGGTTCATCGCCACGACAAAACCCTGGATCAGTTCGGTCACCTCGGCACCGACCATGTGCGCGCCGAGCAACTGACCCGTCTTCTTGTCGAAGATGGTCTTGATGAACCCCTGATCCTCGCCGAGCGCGATCGCCTTGCCATTGGCGGCGAACTGGAAACGGCCGACGCGGATATCCTTGCCTTCGGCCTTGGCCCTTGCTTCCGTGAGACCAACGGAGGCGACCTGCGGATTGCAGTAGGTGCAGCCGGGAATCTTGAGCTTGTCAATGGCATGCACGCCGGGAAAGTTGGCGATCTTCTCGACGCACACCACGCCTTCATGCTCGGCCTTGTGGGCCAGCATCGGCGGGCCGGCGACATCGCCGATGGCGTAGATGCCGGGTACGTTCGTCTTGCCGTAACCGTCGACAACGACGCAGCCGCGATCCGTCTTCACGCCAAGCGCTTCAAGGCCGAGATTCTCGATGTTGCCCTGCACGCCGACGGCCGAGATCATGCGGTCGGCGGTGATCTTCTCGACCTTGCCATCCTTCATCTCGACATGCGCGGTGACCGAGTTGGCAGCCTTCTCGACCTTGGTCACCTTGGCTTCGAGGATGATCTTCATGCCTTGTTTCTCGAACTGCTTTTGCGCGAACTTCGACACTTCGGCGTCCTCCACCGGCACTACCGCCGGCAGCAATTCGACCACCGTCACCTCGGCACCCATGGTGCGATAGAAGGAGGCGAATTCGATGCCGATGGCGCCCGAACCCATGACCAGCAGCGACTTCGGCATTTCCTTCGGCACCATGGCCTCGAAGTAGGTCCAGATCAGCTTACCGTCCGGTTCAATGCCGGGCAGCGCGCGCGGCCTGGCGCCGGTCGCCAGGATGATATGCTTGGCGCTGTAGGTGCCCTCACCCTTGACGCCCTTCGGCACTGGCGGCTGCGGTTCCATCGGCTTCTTGGCCGTCTTGGACACGACGATCTCGCCCGGCTTGGAAAGCTTGGCCTCACCCCAGATGACGTCGACCTTGTTCTTCTTCATCAGGAAGGCAACGCCGCCATTGAGTCGCAGCGACACCTTGCGGGACCGATCGACCACGGCCGCTGTGTCGGCGCTCACTTTGCCGTCGAGCTTCAACCCATAGTCCTTCAGGTGATCCGAATAGTGCATGATCTCGGCCGAGCGCAGCAGCGCCTTGGTCGGAATGCAGCCCCAGTTGAGACAGATCCCGCCGAGATGCTCGCGCTCGACGATCGCCGTCTTGAAGCCAAGCTGGGCGGAACGCACCGCCGCGACATAGCCGCCGGGACCGGAGCCGATGATGATGACGTCGTAGTTCTCAGCCACGGTTTTTCTCCTTCACAATTCCAGCATCACGCGCACGACCGGCGTCAGCGCCTTGCCGATGTTCCGTGTGTTTTCGGCGTCGAGATGGACGCCATCGAGCGGCGTGGTTTGCGCTACGGTAGCTGCATCGAAGAAACCGCAACCGGCCTCGTCGGCAAGCGCCTCATACTGCGATGCCAGATACTTCGAAGCGTCATCGCCGCCGGCATACATTTCCCTGAAGTCGGCATTTTCGGTGCGGCTGACAACAGGAGGCGAGACGACCAGTATCTGCGGCGCTTCCCAGTCGAACGGGTAGTCGTGGCCGCGCACGATGTCGATAAGCCGCCGCATGCCTTGCTTGGCCGCGACCGGATTGCCATGGATCCACGGCTTCATGTCGTTGGCACCGAGCAGGATGATTATCAGGTCGATAGGCGCATGCGTGGTCAGAGCCGTCGGCAGCAGCCTGGCGCCGTTGCGATCGGCACCAGCCAGATGATCATCGAAGGCCGTGGTGCGGCCATTGAGGCCGTCGGCGATGACCTGAACGCCTCCGCCAAGGCCAGCCTGCAGCACGCTTGGCCAGCGATCCTCAAACGCGTGACGGCCGCCCTCGGCATTGTAGCCCCAGGTCAGCGAGTCACCGTAGCAAAGCACCGTCTTCATCCGTTCAACCCACCCTTCCACCAGTCAAGCCGCGCTTCACACGCCAGCTTACAAACTGGCGTCGGTGACGGCGGCCAGCTTCCCGCGCGAGAAGGCCGCCGGCGAATCCGGAGAGGATGAAGGCGAAAAGGCTGGTGAAGAATTTCCGCACCGCCTTCTCCTTTACCTAGACCAGCATGCCCATCGGGTTTTCGATCAGCCGCTTGAAGGCGACGAGCAGTTCCGCACCCAGCGCTCCATCGACGGCGCGATGGTCGGTCGACAGCGTCACCGACATCACGGTGGCGATTTTGATCTCGCCATTCCTGACCACCGCCCGCTCCTCGCCGGCACCCACCGCCAGGATCGTCGCATGCGGCGGGTTGATGACGGCGGCGAAGTCCTTGATGCCGAACATGCCGAGGTTGGACACCGCCGTGGTGCCGCCCTGATATTCTTCCGGCTTCAGCTTGCGGCTGCGGGCCCGGCTGGCCAGATCCTTCATCTCGTTGGAGATGGTCGACAGCGTCTTTTCATCGGCCTTGCGGATGATCGGCGTGATCAGGCCGCCGGGGATCGAGACGGCGACGCCGACATCGGCATGCCTGTGCTTGACCATGGCGCTTTCGGTCCAGGAGGCGTTGGCATCCGGCACCGCCTTCAGCGCCATGGCCATGGCCTTGATCACCATGTCGTTGACCGACAGCTTGTAGGCCGGGGCTTCACCCTTGTCGGTCTTCTTTGTCGGCGCTGCCGCATTGAGCTGCGAGCGCAGCGCCAGAAGCGCGTCGAGCTCGCAATCGAGCGTCAGGTAGAAATGCGGGATGGTGGTCTTGGCCTCGACCAAGCGCCGCGCGATGGTCTTGCGCATATTGTCGTGCGGGACGAGATCGTAGGAGCCTTCCTCGAACAGCTTCAGCACCTGATCGTCCGACATCGCTTTCACTGCCGGAGCAGCGGCTGAAGCGGCAGGCGCGCCAGCCGGAGCCTTGGCCGCGGGCGCCGTCTTGGCACCACCGGCAATCGCGGCATCGACGTCAGCCTTCACCACACGGCCATGCGGGCCGGTGCCGGTGACGGCCGAGACATCGACGCCAGCCTCCTTGGCGATACGGCGGGCAAGCGGCGATGCAAAGGTGCGCTCGCCGGCCGCATGACCATTGCCGGCCGGAGCCGCCTTTGGTGGGGTAACGGCAGGTTCAGACTTCGGGGCCTCGGCCTTTGGTGCGTCTGCCTTGGGAGAATCCGCCTTCGCTGCTTCGGCTTTCACTGGCGCGGTACCATCACCGCTCTTGGCGGCAGCGCTTGCATCCTCGCCCTCGGCGGCGAGCACCGCGATCAGCGCGTTGACCTTGACGCCTTCCGTGCCGGCGGGGACGACAAGCTTTGCAACCGTCCCCTCATCGACGGCTTCGACTTCCATCGTTGCCTTGTCGGTCTCGATCTCCGCAATGACATCGCCGGGCGAAACCTTGTCGCCCTCCTTGACCAGCCATTTCGAAAGGTTGCCCTCTTCCATCGTGGGCGAGAGCGCCGGCATGGTGATGTTGATTGGCATTTTGTCCTCCCGCCCGGTTCAGCGATATGCGACGGCTTTGACGGCCTCGATGACCTCGCCGACATTTGGCAACGCCAGCTTCTCAAGGTTCGCCGCATAGGGCATCGGCACATCCTTGCCGGCAACTGTGATCACGGGCGCGTCCAGGAAATCAAAGGCGCGCTGCGACACCTGGTTGGCGATATGGTCGCCGACGGAGTTCTGCGGGAAGCCTTCTTCCACCACGACCAGCCGGTTGGTCTTCTTGACCGAGGCGATGACGGTGTCGAGATCGAGTGGACGGATGGTGCGCAAGTCGATGATCTCGGCGTCGATGCCCATGCCGCGCAGTTCAGCTTCCGCCTTGACCGCATAGGTCATGCCGATGCCGAACGAGACGATGGTGACATCCTTGCCTGATTTGTGGATGCGCGCCTTGCCGATCGGCAGGACGAAGTCATCCAGCTTCGGCACGTCGAAGGAGTGGCCGTAGAGGATTTCATTCTCGAGGAAAATGACCGGGTTCGGGTCGCGGATCGCGGCCTTCAGCAACCCCTTGGCGTCGGCAGCGGTGTAAGGCATCACCACTTTCAGGCCCGGTATGTGGCTGTACCAGGCGGCGTAGCACTGCGAATGCTGGGCGGCGACGCGGGCAGCCGCGCCGTTCGGCCCGCGGAATACGATCGGCGCCCCCATCTGACCGCCGGACATATAGAGGGTCTTGGCGGCCGAATTGATGATCTGGTCGATCGCCTGCATGGCGAAGTTGAACGTCATGAACTCGACGATCGGCTTCAGCCCGGCCATCGCCGCTCCGACGCCAACACCGGCAAAGCCGTGCTCGGTGATCGGCGTGTCGACGACGCGCCGGGGTCCGAATTCCTGCAGCAACCCTTGTGTGATCTTGTAGGCGCCCTGGTATTCGGCGACCTCCTCGCCCATGACGAAGACGTCGCCGTCGCGGCGCATTTCCTCGGCCATGGCGTCGCGCAGCGCTTCGCGCACCGTGGTCGAGACCATCTCGGTGCCGGCTGGAATATCCGGATCGGCGGCGATTTCAGTCCTGGGCGCCGCAGCGACAGGGGCCGCCGCCTCACTCTTGGCGGCAACCGGCGCGGGCGCGGCTGCTTCAGCCCTGGCTGGCTCTTCTTCTTCACCGATGCCTTCGCCGGCCTTGTCGACGTCTTCGCCATCAACCGCAAGCACGGCGATCACGGCGTTGACCTTGACGCCTTCGGTGCCGGCAGGAACCACGATCTTGGCAAGCGTGCCTTCGTCGACGGCTTCGACTTCCATCGTCGCCTTGTCGGTCTCGATCTCGGCGATGACGTCGCCGGCGACGACCTTGTCGCCCTCGTTCTTCAACCACTTGGAAAGATTGCCCTCTTCCATGGTCGGCGAGAGAGCGGGCATGAGAATTTCGATCGGCATGTCCTGGCCCCCTTACAATACGATATCGGTCCAGAGCTCGGACGGATCCGGCTCCGCATCGTTCTGGGCAAATTCGGCGGCGTCGGCGACGATGTCGCGAACCTCCTTGTCGACGGTCTTCAACTCGTCCTCGGTCGCCCACTTCTTCTCGATCAGCCGCGCCTTGACCTGCTCGATCGGGTCATGCTCGGAGCGCATCTTCTGCACTTCTTCCTTCGAGCGATACTTCGCCGGGTCGGACATGGAGTGGCCGCGATAGCGATAGGTCTGCATTTCGAGGATCAGCGGGCCGTTGCCGGCACGGCACCATTCGGCGGCGAGGTCGCCGGCGGCCTTGACGGCGCGCACATCCATGCCGTCGACCTGGATGCCAGGAATCTTGAAGGAAGCGCCGCGATGCGAAAAATCCGTCTCGGCTGAAGAGCGCGAGACCGAGGTACCCATGGCGTAGCGGTTGTTCTCGATGATGTAGATCACCGGCAGCTTCCACAGCGAGGCCATGTTGAAACTCTCATAGACCTGGCCCTGGTTGGCGGCACCGTCGCCGAAATAGGTCAACGACACGTTCTTGTTGTCGCGGTAGCGGTTGGCGAAGGCGAGACCGGTGCCGAGCGAGACCTGCGCGCCGACAATGCCGTGGCCGCCATAGAAATGCTTGTCCTTGGAGAACATGTGCATGGAGCCGCCCTTGCCTTTCGACAAGCCACCGCGGCGTCCAGTCAACTCGGCCATGACGCCACGCGGCGACAGCTCCATGGCCAGCATATGGCCGTGATCGCGATAGGCGGTGATCATCTGATCGCCCTCGATCAGCGCCATCTTCATCCCGGTGACGACAGCTTCCTGGCCGATATAGAGATGACAGAAGCCACCGATGAAGCCCATGCCGTAGAGCTGGCCGGCCTTTTCCTCAAAGCGGCGGATGAGCAGCATGTGCCGGTAAGCGGCAAGCTCTTCGTCCTTGGTGAATTCAACCGGCTTGGGCGCTGAAAGCCCCGATTTGCCGTCGGATTTCGATCTGGCAGGCGCTTTTTTGGCTGCGGTGGCCATGCATCACTCCCTGTTGGCGTCTCTTTGCGGACATCAGGGCAGGATGAAATCCGCCCCCGGGAAGATCAGCTCTTCCCACCGATTTATGCAAGGCTAACACGTGAGAAGGCGTTCCGCCATGTCGAAATTGCATAGCTGGCATGCAGCTAAGCGACTAAAATCATTGAAAATATTGGGGATTAACTGAAATTCAGTTACTTTGCCGAGACCGGCAACATGATGGTGATTTCATCAGCCTGGGACAGATTGAGCGCCTTGCGCGCCTGCTCGTCAAGCATGTCCTTCTCCAGGGTGCCGTCATGCATGAGCCGAACGCGCCGTTCGAGTTCCATCCGGCGCGCCTTGATGGCGTCGAGCTGGGCTTGCAGCGCAACTGTTTGCGCTTCCAGCTGATATTTCGAGTTGATGCCGAATTCACCGTGATAGGCATGAAAGCCGAAATAGGCCAGGAACACCACACAAAGCGAGGGGATGATGAGCCGGCCGGTATTTCTCTGCTTGTGCTGACGCGTCCACATCGCCCGTTCCCTCGCGGCCGCGAACTCAAGCGGCTCGCGATCTTTCTCGCCCGATTGTGCTTAACGGACGGTTACGGATGCCCGGCCAGCGACACTGAAATGAAAAAGGGCGGGAATGACCCCGCCCTTGACATCCGCTGTTCGAACTCGCTTGCCGCGGCTCAGCCCTTAATGACCGACTTGCCGGCATAACGCGCCTGCTTGCCGAGCTCTTCCTCGATTCGGATAAGCTGGTTGTACTTGGCCATCCGGTCGGAGCGCGACAGCGAACCCGTCTTGATCTGTCCGCAATTGGTGGCGACGGCGAGATCGGCGATCGTCGAATCCTCGGTCTCGCCGGAGCGGTGTGACATGACGGCGGTGTAGCCGGCCTTGTGCGCGGTTTCGACGGCGTCGAGCGTTTCGGTCAACGAGCCGATCTGGTTGACCTTGACCAGGATCGAATTGGCGACGCCCATGCGGATGCCGTCGCGCAAGCGCGCCGTATTGGTCACGAACAGGTCGTCGCCGACCAGTTGTGTCTTGTTGCCGATCATGTCGGTCAGGTATTTCCAGCCTTCCCAGTCATCTTCGGCCAGGCCGTCCTCGATCGAGATGATCGGATAGTCAGCGGCGAGCTTGGCGAGGTACTTGGCTTGCGCCTTTGGATCACGCGTCTTCTTCTCACCCTCATAGACGTAGTTGCCGTCCTTGAAGAACTCGGTCGCTGCGCAATCGAGGCCGAGCGCGATCTCCTCGCCCGGCTTGAAGCCGGCCTTCTCGATCGATTCCATGATGAAATCGAGCGCCACCGGCGCACTCTTCAGGTTTGGGGCAAAGCCGCCCTCGTCGCCGACATTGGTGTTGTGGCCGGCATCCTTCAGCTTCCTCCTCAGCGTGTGGAAGACCTCCGAACCCCAGCGCACGCCTTCGCGCAAAGTGGGTGCGCCAACCGGCAGGATCATGAACTCCTGGAAGTCGATCGGATTGTCGGCATGCGCGCCGCCATTGATGATGTTCATCATCGGCACCGGCAGGATGTGCGCCTTGGTGCCGCCGACATAGCGGTAGAGCGGCAGCCCTGCCGCATCGGCCGCGGCCTTGGCAACGGCCAGCGAAACACCGAGGATCGCGTTGGCGCCGAGCCGGCTCTTGTTGGGCGTGCCGTCGAGTTCGATCATGGTCTGGTCGATATGGATCTGGTTTTCGGCTTCCATGCCACCGATCGCCTCGAACAGCTCGCCATTGACCGCCTCCACGGCCTTGAGCACGCCCTTGCCGAGATAACGGGCGCCGCCATCGCGAAGCTCGACGGCCTCATGCGCCCCGGTCGAGGCGCCCGACGGCACCGCGGCGCGGCCCATCGAACCGTCTTCGAGCACGACATCGACCTCGACGGTCGGGTTTCCACGGCTGTCCAGGATTTCACGCCCGACAATATCGATGATGGCGGTCATTGCGATGTCCCCGATTGATCTGACGAAAGGTCGCGCCCGTCTTAGCCAAAGCGACGCAAAAGGCAATCGGGCCATGGCCAAATAGTGCCGCCCGTCGGATTCACGAAGCGCAAATTTCTGTCATCATAAGTCATGCCATCAGACGCGCATTCCGGGCTATGGCTGTTGTCGCGCGGGGCGAAACAGGAGGAGTTTCGCCATGTCTGAGTTGAGCGGTATTGTCAGTCTGTTTCTGATCGCGGCTGCATTCCTGACGTCGTGCGACAATCAGCAGTCACAGCCGAAGGCCGGTGCTTTGCCGGCCTTGCACATCAGCGAATAGGCGTTGCGTTGAAACAAGAAAGGGCTCCGTCGAAACGGAGCCCTTTCTATATGTGCGGTCAATGCCAATAGGGCGCGACCTTGTAATACTCATAGGATGCGTCGCGTGCACGTTCCCCATCAGCTCCGGCGAGTTCATTAATCGAATAGGCAGGCGCCGCCTTCAGCTGCTCCTTGGAGAAGGGCACCACATAGCCGCCCATGTCCTCGTCGTAGTCGAGACTCGCCCAGGGGATCGCGTGATACTTCTCGCTAATGCCGAGAAAGCCGCCGAACCCGATCACCGCGAACATGATGCCATTCGACGTCTTGTCGAGCATGATGTCCTCGATACTGCCGATGCTCTTGCCCTCGGTATTGTAAACCGATGTGCCGATGACTCGTGAAGCCGCGATGGCTTCGGTATGGCCTGTCTGGGTCGTCATTATCATGCTCCTCGTTGTCGTTGATTTCTGCTTGACAATGAGGGGCGAGAGCGAAAGTTCCCGACTTTTTTCGGCTGCGGCCCGGTCACTCCGCCAGGATGAAAGTCACCTTCATATTGACGCGATAGGCTGAAATGTTGCCGCCCGCGACGACGATCTTTTGATCCTGAATCCAGGCACCTTCGACGTTCTTCAGGGTTTTCGAGGCGCGGGCGATTCCCTTCTCGATGGCGTCTTGAAAACTCTTCTTCGACGATGAGGTGATTTCGGTGACACGGGCGACGGACATGGCTTTCCTCCTGCCAGGACGCTCATTTGCCGGCCAAGCGTACAACCGGCCCCTCTCAACCACAAGCACCGCCGGGAAGCGCCGGCTCAGCGGCCCTTCGCCACCCGATCGAATGCGATCAGTCTTTCCAGAAGCGCCGGCATGTCCTTGAGCGGCACCATGTTCGGCCCATCGGAAGAGGTCGAATTGTCGGGATCCTGGTGGGTCTCGATGAAGACACCGGCAACGCCGACGGCGACGGCCGCGCGGGCCAGCGTCTCGACGAAGCGGCGCTCTCCGCCAGACGATCCGCCCTGCCCGCCCGGCTGCTGGACCGAATGCGTGGCGTCGAAGATCACCGGAGCGCCGATCTCGGCCATGATCGGCAAAGCGCGCATGTCCGACACCAGCGTGTTATAGCCAAAGGACGCGCCGCGTTCAGTGGTCAAGACATTGGGGTTGCCGGAACCGGTGATCTTGCCAACCACGTTCTTCATGTCCCAGGGCGCAAGGAACTGCCCCTTCTTCACATTGATCACCTTGCCCGTCCTGGCGGCGGCGACCAGCATGTCGGTCTGACGCGACAGGAAAGCCGGTATCTGCAGCACATCGACATGCGGCGCGACGATCGCGCACTGCTCCTCGGTGTGGACATCGGTCAGCACCGGAAGCGAAAATTCCTTGCGCAGCTCGTCGAAGACGGGAAGTGCGGCATCGATGCCGGCGCCGCGCGTCGCCGAAAGCGACGTGCGGTTGGCCTTGTCGTAGCTGGTCTTGTAGACGAGGCCGATGCCGAGCCTGCCGGTCAGTTCCTTCAGCGCGCCGGCCATGTCGAAGGCATGCTGGCGCGATTCGAATTGGCAGGGGCCGGCGATCAGCGCCAGGGCTGCCTTGTTGTCGAACACGACATCGCCGACGGTTACCGACGAATTGGGCGCCAGGGGGTTGCTCATTGGATCTCCCGGAAAACGAAAGCGGCGCCCTGCCCGGACGCCGGCTGCACGACAATGTCAGTGCCCGCTATATCGTGCTGGATGGCACCGGCCGCAAGCAGCCTCGACGTGGCATCCGCGCTGCGGACAGCAAAGACGACCGCGGCAAAGCGAAGCTTTGTGGGTGAACCGGCCGAAACACCAAAGCGCGCGGTGAAGGACGAGGGATCGAGTACGCTCAGGGTTGCATTAGGCAAGTGATACGTGCTGCCCTGCCCACTGGCGGCAGGACTCCCCACCGCCACGGAAATCAGCCGATTCTGTTCGGCGGGTTGGTCGCTGATCGCCACCACTTCCACAATGCCAATGGCACCATTGGCGTGGGCCTGCAAAGCGCTGCGGTCCACATCAGGCGCATTGATCCGCTGGCAGGCGAAAAGAAAAGCGTCCGTTTGGCCTTGGGCCGCGGTAAAGGCCAGCTTGAACGATGCGGTATCGCTTCGGCCCGCCGTGTCGATAAAAGCGCGCGAAAAGCTCAGCGTGTCCCCCGCTGACAGTCCGGCCTCGACATAGCGCGCATGATCGGCATCGGCACTGTCGGTACGCAGAACCACAGCGGAAAATCCCTCATCGCCGCGGCTGTCGCGATAGAGGCGGTCGCGCGCGACGAAGACATTGCCCGCGGCAACCGCATCAATCGCTGCCATTTCACTGCCAATCGCCAGCGGCTCCAGATAGGTGCCGTCGGCCAGGAAAACGCAGCAGTTTTCCGTGCCAAAGGGATGGATACCGTTCGGAGCGACGACGAAGCCAAGTGAACCGAGCCGGGCTCGCGCCACATCGAGGCTCTGCGTCGGCAGCACCAGATGATCGAGCGGATGAATGCCGGCTGCTGTTGTTTGGGTCATGCAGGCGCGATGTGCATCATTCCGCAAAACGGTTCAAGACGTGATTGCAGTCCCCGCCGTGGCGGCGCCAGACATAGCCTCTCCTCTGCCGCCCCTGGGGATTGACGTCCAGGATGCCCCATGAGCGCCGCAAACGGCATCTGTCGAGGCACGCGCTCGATCAGCCGCCGGCCACGACATCAGCGGAATAGCGCAGTTCGCGCAATGGTTTCACCTTGCTGGTGGTGTGCGCATAGAGCGGGTGCGCCTTGTAGGCGGCGAGCGCTGCGTCGTCGGCGAACTCGGCATAGACGACGACGTCAACTTCATCCGACAACGGATCGACCTTGGTGTTCAAAGTGACCTCGAAGAGACTGGAATGCGGAATATTGCCGAGGGCCAACAGCCCGGTGCGCACTGTCTCCACATCTTCCTTGCGCCTCGCGCTGAAGAAAACGATATGCCGGATCAACCCCGCCTCCTCGATCTGAATGCCGGGGTCTTTTGTGACGGCGGTCTCTCCGCGTCAACCGTTCGTGGCGCCACGCGTCCTTGCGACGCGCCCCGGACAGGCGGAGAACATCATCTCACGGCGACGGACACCTCGGGTGAAGCACCTGGCTGCTATCCTTGGAGGGAATACTAGGCCTTGCCGGTGACGTAGCGCGCCACATGGGAAATCTCCCTGACCGTAATGTCGAGATACCGGCCTTGATTGTAGAGACCGTCCCAGATCAGGAAAAACGCGATTGCCGCAATGACGATTACGTAACGCATGGCTAAAGCTATCGCACAGGCACCGCGGCAGACATAGACTTTTTTGATCTATCCAATCGCCGACGGCACGAATCCTGCACTCCAAACATGCTGCGGACAGGAGCCGTTCAGCACGCCCTGACGGTGTCTGCAGCCTGGCGGCAACAAGTCGATGCAAGGCGATCAGATGCCAGGCGCCGCCACGTGGCACAGCCCAGCTCGCGGCCTGCCTCTTGAAGTTCCCCTTCCTGACGTGGAAGATTATCGCGGGAATTCACTGGAAGCGCTGAAGCTCTGGTCTAAAAGGGCATGCGCTTTTGTTTGGGCCCGCAGGTGACCGATCCGGTGAGCTGCCGGGATCAGGCAACAGCGTTCGAACCTGGCGAATGAACTGCGAGAGACGGAGCCGGCGACCGTCAACAGGCGCCGCGAAGGGGTGGGACATGGCTCACAAGAAACATCCTGGCACGGGGCCGGACGAAGCGGTCAAGCTCGACGAGTTTAATTTCGCCGAGATCGTCAAGGGCCTGCCGGCCAAGGCACGGATGGTGCTGTCTGCCGCGATGAATCTGCCGCGCGGTTCGCTGAAGGTCAGGATGCCGGACGGCCGTGCCGTTCTTGTCGAAGGCAAGGCGCCAGGCCCCGATGCCGAGCTGGTGCTCAAGAACTGGCGCCTGCCGGGCCGGGCCTTTTCCGGCGGCACGATTGGCGTTGCCGAATCCTACATGGACGGCGACTGGGAAAGCCCTGACGTGACCAGTTTCCTGGAATTGTTCGTGGTCAATTCCGCCCTCGGCGAGAAGGTTGCCGGCGGGGCGAACTGGCTGATCAACACGGTTCATCGCATTCGCCACTGGTTCAACGACAACACACGTTCGGGCTCGAAGCGCAATATCTCGGCGCACTACGATCTCGGCAACGCCTTCTACAAGCAATGGCTCGACCCGAGCATGACCTATTCTTCGGCGCTTTACGCGAACGGCGCCAACGATTTGGAAAGCGCCCAGGCAGCCAAATATCGGGAGCTGGCAAGGGATACAGGTATCGGCAGGAAAGATCATGTGCTGGAGATCGGCTGCGGATGGGGCGGCTTTGCCGAATTCGCGGCACGCGAGATCGGCTGCCGCGTAACCGGGCTGACGATCAGCCATGAGCAGCACGACTTCGCCAAGGCGCGCATTGCCAAGGCCGGGCTTGCCGACAGGGTCGACATCAAATTGCAGGATTACCGCGACGAAACGGGCACTTACGACCGCATCGCATCGATCGAAATGTTCGAGGCGGTCGGTGAGAAATATTGGCCCGTGTTCTTCTCCAAGATGAAGGCCTGCCTCAAACCAGGCGGCACTGCGGGCCTGCAGATCATCACCATCAACGAAGCCGCCTACGACACCTACCGTGCCAGGCCGGATTTCATCCAGCGCTACGTATTTCCAGGCGGCATGCTGCCGACGCCGTCGATCCTGAAGGCGCTCGGCAAGGATCATGGCCTTGCGCATCTGCGCGAACGCGTGTTTCCCGACGACTATGCGCGCACGCTCGCCGAATGGCGGCATCGCTTCCGGGCGTCATGGGAAAAGATCGTGCCGCTCGGCTTCGACGATCGCTTCAAGAAGCTCTGGGAATTCTACCTACATTATTGCGAAGCCGGTTTTCGCGCCAGCTACATCGATGTGCGCCAGGTGGTCTACAAGGCGTAGGTCCGCGCTCGTCGCCAATGGCTGCAGACAACCGTGCTGCCGGGGAACAGGGCCCGCATCCCTGCCGCGATGCGGTCTTATTTATGGGGTCCGTGTCAGCGTACCAGCAGCTACCCCACAGGACGCACTCACAACACTCCGAGTGCCATCGCGCAAGCGGCGAGGTCATCTCCCGCGCGGCGGACTCGGGCAAAGACAGGTCCCTATCCGGCCGCCGGATCAGAGCAGGATGCGATATCTAGCAAAACCGGCGTCCCCCTCGCCCGCCGGTTCGATCTTCAGCGACTTCAGATCGGCAATGAAATCCTTTGCCTTGACGGCTGTCTCGAACATGACGCTGGTTCCCGGCAGCGGGGCGAACGACCAGTTGCCGTCCGCCGACGGGTTGATCGTGCCTTGGCTTACGATGTAGCGAACGATGACGTCGCGGTTGGTGTCCGGCGCCTCGTAGATGATCTTCGAGGCATTGATGTCAGGGAAATTGCCGCCGCCACCGGCCCGGTAATTGTTGGTTGCGACGACGAATTTCGCCACCGGATCAATCGGTTTTCCATCGAATTTCAGTTCGACGATGCGATTGGAGCCGGCATTCGCCACCCCACCCTTGGCATCATATTTCGGCGGCTGGGACAGATCGATCTTGTATGAGACGCCGTCGATGACATCAAAATTATAGGACGGAAATTCAGTGTTGATCAGCGCCTGGTCGGCCTTGCCAGCTTCTATCCTGTTGAAGATGCCGGCCGACATTTCCAGCCATTCCTTCACTTGCGCCCCGGTGATTTCGACTGCCCGTACCGTATTCGGATAGAGGTAGAGGTCGGCGACGTTCTTGATGGCGATGTCGCCCGCCGGCACGTCGGTATAGTAGTCGGCGCCGCTGCGTCCGCCAGCCTTGAAGGGAGCGGCGGCCGACAGCAGCGGCACATCCTTCCATTGCGTGCTCTTGAGAATATCCTTGAGGTACCAGGTCTGCGCCTGGCTGACGACCTGCACTGATGGATCGTCGGCGACCAGCGCGAAATAGGAATAGAGCGGCGCGGAGGTCTTGCCGACGGGGCGGCGCACATAGGCGAGCGTCGCCTGATGGTCCTGTTCGAGTGCCGCGATGATACGCCTGTCGTCGGCGACGGTCGGCTTGTTCTTGTTGTCGACGCGCTCGAAGATCGGCCGCGCCTCCGATGTAGCGGAAACAACCTTCCATTTCGAACCGTCGCGCTCCAGCATCAGATCGATGAGCCCCATATGCGAGCCCCAGAAACCGCCCATCACGGCGGGCTTGCCTTGCAGCGTGCCCCTTCTCGTGTCGACGCCCTCGAGCGACTGGAAATCCTTCTTGCCGGGAAACACCAGATGCTGGTGGCCCGTGAACACCGCATCGATGCCATCGACGCCGGCAACAAAGAACGAAGCGTTCTCCATCATGTCGCCCTGCTTCACATCGATGCCAGAATGCGAGAGCGCGATGACGATGTCGGCGCCCTCTTCCTTCATCTGCGGCACCCAGGCCTTGGCCGCCTCGACGATGTCGCGCGTCTTGACGTTGCCTTCGAGGTTCTTGAGGTCCCAGACCATGATCTGCGGCGGCACGAAGCCGATGATGCCGATCCTGATTGGCTGGTCGGCGCCCGACCCGTCCTTGATTTTCTTGTCGAGGATTATGTAGGGCTTGAGGTAGAGCTTGTCGTCGCGCGGGTTGGCGGCAAGCTTGGTGCCCCGGATCAGGTTCGCGCACACGAACGGGAAATTGGCGCCGGCCAGCACCTTGTCCAGAAAGGACAGGCCGTAGTTGAATTCGTGGTTGCCGAGTGTCGAGCACTCGTAACCCAGCAGATTCATGCCTTTCATGATCGGATGCAGATCGCCGTCCTTGAGGCCCTTTTCATAGGCGATGTAGTCGCCCATCGGATTGCCCTGCA
Source organism: Mesorhizobium sp. B2-4-15 (assembly GCF_006658505.1). Lineage (GTDB taxonomy): Bacteria > Pseudomonadota > Alphaproteobacteria > Rhizobiales > Rhizobiaceae > Mesorhizobium. The sequence goes on along the minus strand of NZ_VFUZ01000016.1, from coordinate 54,891 downwards.
GAAGGTCGCCATTGTCGATCAGCATCGAATTCACGGCCTCCTTGCGCACCGCGTCGATGAGCGACGCCGTGCGTGACAGGCCCATCGTGTCGTTGGCTTTGTCGGCGTAGTAATCATAGGGCAGTACGTTCACATGGATATCGGTGGTTTCCATGATTCGAAGGTGCGCCTGATTGGCTTGCGCCCGGGCGGAGAAGGGATGAAGCACGATCAACGCCCCTGTGGCGGCGGCCCCCGCAAGGAAACCACGGCGGGAAACGGAATGGGGCAGCTGTGACATGTTCTCTCCTTCTTAAGACGACGTGACACGCCCTGCCCCAAGCGAACTTCGCGCCGAAATCGGCTCAAGTCCACTCATGGAGCTGCGTGCATCCGGACATCATCCCATCAGCAACAGATGACGCGCGCATGAATGGGACCGTGATGAAAGTCAGGTCTTGTCGTCGTCGCCCTGCGTGATCAGCCGGGCGCTACGCTGGCCTGTGACGTAGATCCACAGCCAGCTCAACGAAACCGCGAGCCGGTTACGGAACCCGATCAGGAAATAGATGTGTGCGATGCCCCACAGCCACCAGGCCGGCCAGCCCGTGAGCTTAATCCAGCCGAAATCGATCGCGGCGGCGCGCTTGCCGATCGTCGCCAGGTCGCCCGCATGTTTGTAGTGGAAGGGTCGCGTGGTGGCGTCGCCATCCAGCCTGGCCTTGATAGTGGCCGCTACATGTCGGCCCTCCTGCTTGGCGGAAGGTGCCACACCGGGTACTGGCCGTCCATCGGGCCGCAAAACAAGGGCAGCGTCGCCGATAACAAAAATCTCCGGGCTGCCGGGCACGCTGAGGTCGGGCTCGACGAGCACCCTGCCCGCTCGGTCCGCCTTCGCTCCCAGCCATTCGGCGGCGGGCGAAGCGGCAACGCCCGCTGCCCAAAGGATCGTTCGGGCCGGCAGATGCGTGTCGCCGAAGACGACACCGTCCGCGTCACAGCGCGTAACGGCGTGTCCGAGTTCAAGTGTGACGCCGAGCCGCTCGAGCGCCTTCCTGGCGTATTCGGAAAGTTTTGGCGCGAAATTGGCCAGGATCCGGTCGCCGGCTTCGATCAGCACTACGCGCGTTTCGCGCGTATCGATGTTGCGGAACTCACCGCGCAACGTGTCATGCGCCAGCTCGGCGATAGTGCCGGCGAGTTCCACACCGGTCGGGCCGCCACCGACAATGGCAATGGTCAGCAACGCCTGGCGTTTGGCGGGATCAGTCTCCCGCTCCGCCTGTTCGAAGGCCAAGAGGATGCGCCGCCGAACGGTGGTGGCGTCCTCCAGCGTCTTCAGGCCGGGCGCGAAAGGCTCCCATTCGTCATGGCCGAAATAGGCGTGGCGCGCGCCGGTGGCCAGCACCAGCGTGTCGTAGGCGACGGCGCTGCCGTCATCGAGCAGCACGCGCTTGCCGGCCCGGTCGACGCCGACGACATTGGCGAGCAGCGTGGTGACATCCTTGCGTTTGCGCAGAAGGTGGCGGATCGGCCAGGCAACCTCGGAGGTCGCCAGTGCCGTCGTCGCCACTTGGTAGAGCAGCGGCTGGAATAGATGATGGTTGCGCTTGTCGATCATGGTGATGTGAACCGGTGCGCCGGCAAGCGCGCGGGTAAATTCGAGGCCGCCGAAACCCGCGCCGACGACCACAATTTGATGTCTGGCTTCGTTCATCTCGATTCACCCCCGATGGGCCAGGATTGCCTGCCTTGGATGTAGGTGTTTTTGTGCAATGCAGCAACAGAAGGACAGTGCCTGAGACTCGCCGTTCCATGTCGTGAATGCACATGTTGTATCGTGTCGCGAGGTATAGCGTCATCGAACACGCGATGAGGTGAGGCATGGCCAACGATCATGACGACCAAGGTCCGGCGCAGTATTCCTCGCCGCCCTGCTTCATGCACGAACTCGATCCCGAGTTCCGGGCGCCTCTGAGCGACTGGACCGACGTAAGGCGATGGCGCAAAGCTGAGCGCGAACGGCTGATCGCCGCCCGGCTCGCGGTTTCGGCCGACGCGCGAACAGCAATGTCGCTACGCATTGCGGATGGGCTTGACGCCATCATTGGCGACATAGCTGGCCGCATGGTCAGCCTTTACTGGCCGTTTCGCGGCGAGCCGGATCTGCGGCCTTGGATGGCCGCCATTAACGAACGAGGCGGCCGAACCGCACTGCCTATCGTCGTCGAAAAGGGGCGGCCATTGATGTTTCGCGCCTACAAACCGGGCGACCGATTGGAAAAGGGGGTCTGGAACATCCCGATCCCTGCCGAGGGTGATCCGGTGCTGCCCGACATCGTCATCTCGCCGATCGTCGGTATCGATCCCACCAATTATCGCCTGGGTTATGGCGGCGGCTTCTTCGACCGGACGCTGGCCGCCATGCCGTTCAAGCCATTGGTCATTGGCGTCGGCTACAACCTGCAGCGCATCGCGACCATCTACCCGCAGCCGCACGACATTCCGATGGATCGGATCGTGACGGAGGGTTAAGACTTATCGAGATTCAGGTCAGGCCGGCATCACCTGAATATCGACACATTCAAGCCATTTCCGGCTTCAGCCCCATCGCCGTCCGGTCGACGATTTCGCGCAAGGCAAAGGACGAATTGATCTTCGTCACATGCGGCATCGCCGACAGCCACTCCTTGTGGATGCGCTCGTAATCAACCAGATCCTTGGCCGCGATGCGAAGGATGTAGTCGTATTCGCCCGACATCAAGTGGCACGACAGCACGTTGGGGCAACGTTTGATCGCCGCCTCGAAATCCGACAGCGTCTTCTCGAACTGTCCGGACAGGGATATGTGGACGATCGCCGTCATCTGATGGCCAAGGGCTGCGTTGGAAAGCCGGGCGTGATAACCGCGGATGGTTCCCGACTTCTCCAGATTGTCGAGCCGGCGCGAGCAGGCCGACTGCGACAAGCCGACCTTTTCGGCAAGGGCCGCGTTCGGCATCCGCCCATCCTTCTGCAATGTCTCCAGAATGGCGATATCAATCCTGTCGAGCGGCATTTGTCGTGATTCCTGCGAAAATTATTCCGTTTTGCGCAACGATTATCGAAACCTGACTGTCCGCGCAAGCGCATTCGCAAACACTTGCACGCCGATTCATGGTTCACTCCGTTCATTCAGGGAGTGAGCCTGGAAAGGCCGGATCAGGGAGAAGAAAAATGCGTGTCGGTTGCCCAAAGGAAATCAAGAACCACGAATACCGTGTCGGCCTCACGCCTGGCTCGGTCCGCGAATATGTCGCCCATGGCCACGAAGTTCTGGTCGAGGCCGGAGCCGGCGCCGGCATCGGTGCCGATGACAACGCCTATCGCGCCGCCGGCGCCACCATCGCCAAGACAGCCGCCGACGTGTTCGCCAAGTCGGACATGATCGTCAAGGTCAAGGAGCCGCAGCCCAATGAATGGGTCCAACTGCGCGACGGCCAGATCCTGTACACCTATCTTCATCTGGCTCCGGATCCGGAGCAGACCAAGGGTCTGCTCGCTTCGGGTGTCACAGCGATCGCCTATGAAACCGTGACCGACGACCGTGGCGGCCTGCCGCTGCTCGCGCCGATGTCGGAAGTCGCCGGCCGCCTGTCGATCCAGGCCGGAGCGACGGCGTTGCAGAAGGCCAATGGCGGCCGGGGCGTGCTGCTCGGCGGCGTGCCTGGCGTGCTGCCCGGCAAGGTGACTGTGCTCGGCGGCGGCGTCGTTGGTCTGCACGCGGCCCGCATGGCCGCCGGCCTTGGCGCCGATGTCACCATCATCGACCGCTCGATCCCGCGGCTGCGCCAGCTCGACGACCTCTTCGCGGGTCGTGTCCACACACGCTACTCGACGGTCGAGGCGCTGGAAGAAGAATGCTTCTCGGCCGACATCGTCGTCGGCGCCGTACTGATCCCGGGCGCCGCGGCACCCAAGCTCGTCACCCGCGAAATGCTGTCCGGGATGAAAAAGGGCTCGGTGCTGGTCGACGTTGCCATCGACCAGGGCGGTTGCTTCGAAACCTCGCACGCGACCACCCATGCAGAACCCACCTACGAGGTCGATGGCGTCATCCACTATTGCGTCGCCAACATGCCTGGCGCGGTGCCGGTCACTTCGGCCCATGCGTTGAACAACGCAACGCTGCATTATGGCCTGCAACTCGCCGACAAGGGCCTGAAGGCCCTGATTGACGACCATCACCTGCGCAACGGTCTCAATGTCCACAAGGGCAAGATTACCAACCGTGCGGTCGCCGAAGCGCTTGGCTACGAGCTCGTCGAGCCGAAAGCCGTTCTGGCCGCCTGATTTCACTCAAGATTCTCCAGTGTCACCCGCCGGTCCCATGCCGGCGGGTTTTTCTTTGGGAGGCGGGCAATCAACCGCGTCTGCCGGCTGACGGAATCCGTGCATGCCGTAAGGCGCTTTGCACGCTATTGTTGCATTTTTGTCATACCTAAGCTGGCCGACTCCCTGCTAGAGACGTGCTGGGTTTATTATTGGGGGTACGGGCTATGTTTATTCGCGTTTCTGCGAAATCTATTCTCCTCGGTGCTGTTTCTGCTGTGGCTCTGATGTCGGCGGCCCATGCGGCGGATGTCGTGCAGCCGGTGGAAGCGAGCGGTTTTAACTGGAGCGGAGCTTATGTCGGCATCGGTGGCGGCTTCGGCGCCAGCGTGCACAAGTTCAGCGTGCCGGGCTTCGACTTGAACGGCGTCGGCGGCAATGGCGTATTCGGCGAACTGACGGCCGGCTACGACTACATGGTTTCCGAGCGCTTCCTGCTGGGCGGCTTTATCGATGCCAATCTCGGGAATATCGGCCCGTCGATCAGCGTCCCAGGCGCCGACATCGACCTGACCGATTCCTACGGCTTCGATGTCGGTCTGCGAGCCGGTTATGTTCTCAACCCCAGCACGCTCGGTTACGTGCTCGGGGGTTACAGCTGGCAGCATTTCAAGCTTGATGGATCGGGTGGTGCTGAAGGGTTGAACTTCACTGAAAACCGCAGCGGCTATGTGCTGGGTGTCGGCATGGAAACCGTGCTGCGCGGCAACTGGACCCTGAAGACCGAATATCGTTACGCGAACTTTGGCGAGAAGTCGCTGATCGATTTTGGTGGCGCTTCATTGAACGGGGAACCGTCCACCCACACCTTCCATATCGCCGCTAACTATCGCTTCGGCGCACAGAACGGCGGCGGTACGTCATTCGCTGCTGCGGCTTACAACTGGACCGGCTTCTACGTTGGCGGCGCGCTCGGCGCCGGCACTGCAGTTCACGAGCTGGGCGTCAACTTTGGTGGCGGCACTCTCGATGCCAATGGCATTGGCAGCGAAGGCGTGTTTGGCGAGTTGAACGCCGGCTACGATTACGATTTCGGCACTTGGGTTGCCGGTGTACAGATCGACGGCCGCTATTCCGGAATTCGATCGAAACTCGACTTTTTAGGCGCTTCCGTCAAACTCGATTCCGACTATGGCTTTGACGCATTGGGCCGTGTCGGCGCCAAGGTCAACGAATCGACCCTAGCCTATGTGATCGGCGGCTACAGCTATCAACATTTCGATCTCAACATTCCGGATCCGATCGGCGATATCGATTGGAACAAAAGTGGCTTCACGGTGGGTGGCGGCCTCGAAACGGCTGTCTCCAGCAACGTAACGGTCGGCATTGAATATCGCTATTCACAGTTCGCCAAGAAGGATCTCTCGTCTGAATTTGATGCGCCGGATGGTACGCTGACCGACAAGGCTTCGTTCCAGACCGTGCGCATCGGCGCCAAGTACAAGTTCAACTAAGCCCTCCAGGCAAATAGTCTAAGCCCGTCGGCCTTGCCGGCGGGCTTTTTTTTTGCGTGAGAGGACGCGCGAAGCGCGGACAACAAAAAAGCGGAGCCAAAGCCCCGCTTCCTCGATGTCGAGATCACCGCCGGTTCATCCGCGGTCGGCCAATCGATCGACAATCGCTTTCTATCGCATCTGTGCGACGGGAGTAAGACAGTGTTTTCTGCTCGCGTTTTTTGCTTCAGGCCCGCTCAATCCGGCACTGGTAGCAATTGTTGCGCGCCGAGCGGACATGCACATAGGCAATGTCGTCACGCTCGAAAAGCGTCTCGGCTCGAGCAGCAATAGCCCCGGTCGGGATGACACCGCCGCTGCCGTAGACGATACGATCATCCCTGCCATAGCCGCGCACGATGTAATCCGGGCTTTCGAGAATCGCGGGGAGCGCCTCCGTCTCGGCGGCCCGCTCGCACTCTTGCGCATGCAAGAAGATCGGCCCGGTTTCGGCGTAGGGCTGCAGTTCCGGGAATGGCCGATAGGCAAGGATAAGGTAGGCATCGCCGGCTGCGATGTTCTTGAGACAGTGCCGGCAAGGCATGCCATCGCCGTCGGATATCTTCCGCTCAGGCGTGCGGCCATAGGCGTCGCGGCCGCCGCGCTGGAGACCCCTGACATCTTCGGTCGGTAGAGCTTTGAACTGGATGGTCATGATGAAATCTCCGGTGCTGTTACCCGGAAATTATTGGCTTGGACCGAAGCTTCCCACCCGATTCATGCCAACGATTGAGGGCTGATCTCATGTCGGCGATCAGCCACTCTTGGAATAGGTTGGCGGCGCGGAGCCAGATAAGCCGGCTAATTACTGCGTTGACTCAATCGGAAATCAGCGGATGAGATCGTCAAAGCGCCGCAATGGCGAAATTGGACCGACTAGATATCGATCGAGCACGCTCCTAGGCGCAGGTCCGGCCGGCGCTTGATGCGGCCGACATTCCAAGGCTGCCTGAAGCGCCGATGAACAAAAGGTCAGATTCCGGGCGTCACGGCCGCATGACGCTGGCCGAACGCTCGGCGAAAGGCAGCGGATGCACCACCTCTTTCTTCTGCGCGACCGGCGTGAAGCCGAGCTTCTGGTAGAGTGGCAGAGCCGCCGGATGGTCAAGTGTGCAGGTCTGCACCGTCACCCGTTTCGGCCCATGCGACCATGCCGCGGCGATCGCCGAGCCCAGGAACCAGCGGCCGATGCCTTGCCCGGTCGCATGTTCCATCATGCCGAAATAGGCGAGTTCCACTTCCTCCGGCAAATGCGGCTTGAGATCGAAGAAGCCTGCCGGCGAACCGTCGAGGTAGAGCACCCTGATGTCGCGATCCTCGCGGTGGATGCCGGCCGCAAGCTCGTCGTCATCCAGCCGCAGAACATTCACCCAGTGCCATTTGCGCCCCACCCGGTCCATCAGGTAGCGGTAAAAATGCAAGGGAATGTCCCTCGTCTTCAGCAACGCGACCTGACGGTTGTAGGGCATCGGTGGCGAGACGGCAGGAGGCGCATGCATTTCGAGAAAAGTCACCGTGACTTCAATGTCCTGTAGCGCGCCGTTTTCCATCGTGTTCATTCCTTGCCGGTCGTCGCGGGGCCGGTCACGACAGGCGTGTCCGAAAGCCCGCCCCACTCGGTCCACGAGCCGTCATAAAGCCTGTTGTCGGTGTGGCCAAGCGTCTCCAGTGCCAGAGTGACCACGGCAGCGGTGACCCCGGAGCCACAAGATGTGACGACGGGCTTCGTCAGATCAATGCCGGCGTCCTCGATCACCTTGCGCAAACGATCCTTGGGCAAAAGCAAGCCATTCTCCGACAGCGCGGAGTACGGCACATTGCGGGCGCCCGGCATATGGCCGGAGCGGATGCCCGCGCGAGGCTCGGGCTCGGCGCCGGTGAAGCGGTCCGGTCCCCGCGCATCGGCGACCTGGCTTGTTCCGGTCTCGACGATCCGGCGCATGTCGGCCAGGCTGGCGACGCGACCGGCGTCGAAATCGGCATGGAAGATGCTTGGCGCGATCTTCGTCGGCTCAGCCGTTATTGGCCGGCCAGCTGCCTTCCAGCCGTCGAAGCCGCCGTCCAGAATATAGGTCTGGAAAACGCCCATAATGCGAAACATCCACCACGCCCGAGGCGCCGAGAAGAACCCCGGACCGTCGTAGACGACAATCGTGTCGTCGGCCGAGACGCCCATCGCACCGACATATTGCGCAAAATGCTGAGGCGACGGCAGCGTATGCGGTAAAGCGGCGTCGGGATCCGAAACCGCATCCTGATCCAGGAAGCGGGCACCGGGAATGTGGGCCGCATCATATTCGGCGCGCGCGTCACGCTTTTGGGCCGGCAGGTACCAGGACGCGTCTACAATGGTCACACCAGGCTCGCCCAGGCGCCCCTGCAACCAGTCCGCATCGACGGTGAAAGGACTATCTTCGGCCATTCTCGTTCTCTCTATCCACGGTAAAACAAAGCGTTGCGTGTCAAGCCGCCGGCATCGGGCCGAAGCGGATGCGGAAGCGCCTGTTCTCACGACCCTTCTTTTCGATCTTGCCAATATGGATTTCGCCGATTTCCCCAGTGCTTTTCACATGCGTGCCACCGCAGGGCTGGCTGTCCACCGAGGCGTTCTCACCGATGCAGACCAGGCGAATCTTGCCGGTACCGACCGGTGGCCGGACGTTCTTGGATTTCACCAGGCCAGGGTTCGCGGCAAGTTCCTCGTCGCTGATCAGCCTGGTGAAAATCGGATGATCGGCCCGCACCAGATCCATCAGGCCCGCCGTCACCTCTTCCCTGGTGAAGCTGGCGTCCGGAATGTCGAAATCGACACGGCTGTCGTCCTCGGAAACCGCCGCACCCGTGATCGGGAACGGGCAGACAACTGTTAGCAGATGGCAAGCCGCGTGCATGCGCATCAACAGGTGCCGGCGTTCCCAGTCGATGGCGAGTTTCACCTTCTCGCCGACAGCCAAGGCCGCGTGCTCCGGCGCCGGCACATGAATGATCTCGTCCTTGGTTTCACCCGTGATGGTGGCGGCGATGGCGATCCGGCTGCCACCGGCGCGTTCGAGATAGCCGGTGTCTCCCGGCTGGCCGCCCGAGGTGGCATAGAAGATCGTCCGGTCGAGAATGATGCCGCCACGGTCATTGCGGTCAACAACCGTCGCGTCCGCCGTGCTGAGATAGGCGTCGTCTCGAAACAGCGCTTGTGTCTTGTGCGCCATCACGCGACCTTTTCGAAAGGCACGGAAATCTTGCTCTGCAGCTCCATCCAGCCCGGCACCGGAAGGTTCTTCCCGCGCAGGAACTCAGGGTTGAACAATTTCGACTGGTAGCGCGTACCATAGTCGCAAAGAATGGTCACGATGGTGTGGCCGGGGCCTAATGCCTTGGCCAGTTGGATCGCGCCGGCAATGTTGATGCCGGTCGAGCCACCGACGCACAAGCCTTCTTCCTGGATCAGGTCGAAGACGATCGGCAACGCATCCTCATCCTTGATCTGGAAAGAGAAGTCCGGCGTGAACCCTTCGAGATTGGCGGTGATGCGTCCCTGCCCGATGCCTTCGGTGATGGAACTGCCCTCGGACTTCAACTCGCCGCTGGTGTAGAAGCTGTAGAGCGCGGCACCCAGCGGATCGGCCAGAGCGACCTTCACGTCCTTGTTCTTGGCCTTCAGCCCAATGGCGACACCGGCCAGCGTTCCGCCGGAACCCACCGCGGAGACGAAACCGTCAACCTTGCCGCCGGTCTGGGCCCAGATTTCCTGTGCCGTGGTGCGGATATGACCATCGCGGTTGGCGACATTGTCGAACTGGTTGGCCCAGATGGCACCGTTCGGCTCGGTTCTCGCCATCTGCTCGGCCAGCCGTCCCGACAGCTTCACGTAATTGTTGGGGTTCTTGTAAGGCACGGCCGGCACTTCGATCAGCTCAGCGCCGAGTACCCTGATCGTGTCTTTTTTTTCCTGGCTCTGCGTATCCGGGATGACGATGACGGTACGATAGCCCAATGCCTTGGCGGCCAGCGTCAAGCCGATGCCCGTATTGCCGGCCGTCCCCTCGACGATGACACCGCCCGGCCGCAAGAGGCCGCGCTGCTCAGCGTCGCGGATGATGAACAGGCCGGCGCGATCCTTGACCGACTGTCCAGGATTCATGAACTCCGCCTTGCCCAGGATCTCGCAACCGGTTTCTTCGGAAGCTTTGTTGAGGCGGATCAAAGGCGTGTTGCCGATCGCGTCGATCACAGAACGGGGCATTCAGGATTCCTTGTGTGCGTGCGCCGAAACCCTAGAAACCCGACGCTTCGGTTTCAAGGCAAGAATTTGTCTGGTCCAGTCGCATTTCCGGCGCTGCGACGCATCGGCATTCTCGAGACTGGGCTGATGTCGCACAGTTCATTTGCACTTATGGTCGAAAAGCACTCTTTTCATTCGATTTCTTCGCCGCTAGAGCAAAGCACCAACAACTCGGCGGGGCGCAGCATGACACTCTATCGGGCCGATCCGAAACACGGCGTCGCCTGGGTCACCGGGGGCAGTAGCGGCATTGGGCGCTCGCTGGCCAGGGATCTGGCCTCCCAGGGCTACGCGGTGGCGGTGACAGCGCTCGACGACGATCCGATCGACACGCTCATCGTCGAGACGGCGCAGATGCCGGGCAGCGTCACGGCCTTTCCCTGCGATGTCACAGACGAGCCGCGCATGGCAAGAACGGTCGCCGCGATCGAGAAAGAACTCGGCCCCATTGTGCTCGCCGTCTTCAATGCGGGAAACTACATCTCCACGCCTGGAGAGGCTCTCGTCGTCAGCGATTTTCGTCGTTCCTTCGAGGTCAACTATTTCGGCATCATCAACGGGTTGGTGCCGGTCGTGGAACATATGCGCGTGCGGGCGCGCGGCCATGTCGTTCTGGTCGGCTCGGTCACCGCCTATTTCGGCTGGCCGACCACGGCCGCCTATGGTGGCACCAAGGCGGCGATCAACATCCTGGCCGAGTCCCTGAAATATGATTTCGACAAGATGAACATCCGCGTCCAGGTGATAAACCCCGGTTTTGTCGACACACCGCTGACCGAAAAGAACATGCTGCCGATGCCGGGCTTGATGCCGGTCAGCCGTGCGACGCGCCGCATGGTGCGGGGAATCAAATCCGGCGGCTTTGAAGTCACCTTTCCGTATCGCACGAGCTGGCCCCTGAAATTTCTGGCCCTGCTGCCGAGGCCATGGTCCCGATGGGTGATCAGCCTCACGACCAGCTGGAAGGCCCGGCCGCTGCATTACGAGCGCAAACGGCCCGCCGAATAGAATGCCCACAGGATTGGTGGGCTGGCGGCCTGAACGGCCGTTGCCTGTTCACGGCCACCACCATAGGTTTGTTGTTGTTGCGTGGAGTCTGGGATGGGGCGACGGATCGTGCTTGCTGTGCTGGGCCTGATCGCCGTCCTTGCACTGATCTTGGTATTTGGTCCTCGCGTCCCCGTCGACACGACGATCCACTTCAATCCTTCCGTGATCGGTGACGATCCGCAGGCCTATGTGGCCAAGGTGGAAGCCGGCGTGCCCGGTATCCGCGAGGGGTTGGAGAAGGAGATCATCTGGACCAACCCGATGGTGCATGCCAAGACGCCGCTGTCGATCGTCTATATCCACGGCTTCTCGGCTTCAAAGGGCGAGGTCCGCCCATTGCCGGACGAGATTGCCGACCGACTCGACGCCAATCTCTTCTATACCCGTCTTACGGGGCACGGCGAGGACGGCGCGGCCATGACGCAGGGAAGCGTCAATGCCTGGATCAACGACTATGAGGAGGCACTCGCCGTCGGTCGGGCGATCGGCGACAAGGTGATCGTCATCTCAACCTCGACCGGCGGCTCGCTGGCCGCGTGGGCGGCAACGCAGCCCGGCGCATCGGAGGGGGTGGCGGCCATAGCGTTCATCTCGCCCAATTTCGGCGTGAAGGCATCCGGCGCCGAGATGCTGACCATGCCGTGGGGCAAACAGATCGCCGAACTCGTTGCCGGCAAGGAACGCAGCTTCGTGCCGCACAACGCGCTCCACGAAAAATTCTGGACCACCAGCTATCCGATCGCAGCAACGATGCCGATGCAAGCGCTGACGGAACTTGCCTATGGCGCGCCGGTGGAAAAGGCGACCATTCCTGCCCTGTTCATTTTTTCGGATATGGACAAAGTCGTGCGGCCGGAACGCACGCGCGAGATTGCGGCGCGTTGGGCTGGCGCGCATGAACTGGTGCCCATGGAAAGTACGGGCGATCCCGACAACCATGTCCTTGCCGGAGACGCGCTGTCGCCGTCGACCACGGCTTTCCTCGTGCAACGGATCGCTGTCTGGATCGAAGCTGTCGCCAAATAGCGGTGCCGACGGGGGCGGCTCCCGGATATGAAAAGGCCGACCGAGGCAATGCCTCAGCCGGCCTTGATCGCCAGCAGTCGAGCCAAGCCAATTGGCCAGGCTCGACGCGGATAATAATCAAGCAGCCCGCGCGGCAGGCCGCCTGCCGCCGAAGCGGCGCTTGTTGTTGCCCTTGAAGGGCTTGGCACCTTCCGGCTTGCGTTCGCCGGCAAAGGCCGGCTTGTCGCCGAAACGCTTCTTGCCGAAGCCATTGTTCTGCTTCTTCTCGCCGCCAGGCCGTCTGCCGTCGCGACGGCCATTGTGATCGGCGCGGTCATTGGTCGGCTCGCGGCGCTCGTTCTTTTCCGCCGGATTGCGCACCGGATCGGGGCTGCCCAGATGGTCGGCAACAACAGGCAGCTTGGAGCGGATGATGCGCTCGACCTGGCGCAGCTTGCTGTTTTCCGAAGGATCGCAAAGCGTGATCGCGATGCCGTCCTTGCCGTTGCGGCCGGTGCGGCCGATGCGGTGGACATAGCTTTCGGCCTCGTCCGGCAGGTCGAAATTCACGACATGACTGATGCCGGGCACGTCGATGCCACGCGCGGCGATGTCGGTCGCGACCAGAATGCGCACCGATCCATCACGGAAATCGTTGAGCGCCTTCTGACGGGCATTCTGCGACTTGTTGCCGTGAATGACGGCGGCCTTAAAACCGTCGCGCTCGAGATCTTTGGTCACCCGGTCGGCACCATGCTTGGTGCGCGAAAAGATGATGACGGACTTCATCGCTTCGTCGGCGAGCATCGTCGACAGAACCTGGCGCTTCTGCTTGGTGCGGGCGAAGACGACGCCCTGCACGATCTCGGCCGCCGCGGTGCTTTGCGGCGAGACTTCGATACGGACGGGGTTCTTCAACAGGCCCTTGGCGAGTTCCGCGATCTCGTCCGGCATGGTGGCCGAAAACAGCGCCGTCTGGCGATCAGGCGCGGTCGCCTTGGCGATGCGCTTGACGTCGTTGATGAAGCCCATGTCGAGCATGCGGTCGCCCTCGTCCAGCACCAGCCATTTGGTGTCGGAAAGGATGAGGTCGCCTTCGCGCACCAGATCGGTCAGCCGGCCGGGCGTGGCGATCAGGATGTCGACGCCGGGAGCAACCTTTTTCACCTGGCTAAAGCGCGAGACGCCGCCCAGCACGAGTGCCGTCGAGACATGCGCGCCCTTGGCGAGGATCTTGATCGTCTCCTCGATCTGCACGGCGAGTTCGCGGGTCGGCGCCAGGATGAGCGCACGCGTGGTCTTGGCGCGGCGCTTGGTGCCGAGCCCTATGATCTTCGACAGGATCGGAAGCGCGAAGGCCGCGGTCTTGCCGGAGCCGGTCTGGGCGATGCCGAAAATGTCGCGGCCTTCCAGTTGCGGCGGGATGGCCTGCACCTGGATCGGCTTCGGATCGGCGAAGCCGGCGGCATGGGTGGCCTTGAGCAGCGCACCCGTGATTCCCAGCGCCGCAAAACCAGAGAGTTCCGCGGTGTCATTGCCGGGCAAAGTGTTTTCGTTGGTCAAAATAATCTTCTTTCAGGCGGCCTTTGGCCGCAAACATCAATGGCGGCAGGGCGCAACCTGCCGTCGGATAACATTGTCATGGAACGACAAGGCGGCGGACGGGATCGTCCGCGCGGCTGCGCTGTCGTGCCCGCAGGCATCATGCCACGGGGCTTCTTCGCCACCTTGCCAACCAATCAGGTCGATCAGCCGAAAAGAGGGAAAACAGACGCAACCAGTCTCATTCGTCGAGAAGGCCGGATTCGTTCCCGGCCCAAGCGCCTATGCGGTGCATATGGCTGAGTTCGCCTCGAAATGCAAGGGCAGCATGTTGCAACGCAGCAAAAACAGCCGAAAACGGGCGCTTGCGCTGCCCGGCGGGCATGATTACCACAAACGCAGCTTCGATTTTGGGGACTACGCAATGAAGGACGTGCTGAAGGAACTCGAGCGGCGCCGCGACATTGCCCGCATGGGCGGCGGCCAGGCGCGCATCGATGCCCAGCACAAGAAGGGCAAGCTCACCGCGCGCGAACGGATCGAGGTGTTTCTCGACGAAGGCTCCTTCGAGGAGTTCGACATGTATGTCGAGCATCGCTCGACCGATTTCGGCATGGAGAAGACCAAGATCGCCGGCGACGGCGTCGTTACCGGCTGGGGCACGGTCAACGGCCGCCCGATCTACCTCTTCGCCAAGGATTTCACCGTGTTCGGCGGCTCGCTGTCGGAAGCGCATGCCGAGAAGGTCATCAAGGTGCAGGAGATGGCGCTGCGCAACCGCGCGCCGATCATCGGCCTCTATGATGCAGGCGGCGCCCGCATCCAGGAAGGCGTTGCGGCCCTTGGCGGCTATGCCGAGATCTTTCAGCGCAATGTGCTCGCATCGGGCGTCATTCCGCAGATTTCGGTGATCATGGGGCCTTGCGCCGGCGGCGACGTCTATTCGCCCGCCATGACCGACTTCATCTTCATGGTGCGTGATACCTCCTACATGTTCGTCACCGGTCCGGATGTGGTGAAGACCGTGACCAACGAGACGGTGACGGCCGAGAGTCTCGGTGGCGCCTCGGTGCACACGACGAAATCCTCGATCGCCGACGGCGCCTATGACAATGATGTCGAAGCGCTGCTGCAGATGCGCCGGCTGGTCGACCTGCTGCCGGCTTCCAACACATCGGAACTCCCCGAGATCGAATGCTATCAGTCGGTTACCGACCATGATCTGTCGCTCGATCGGCTAATCCCCGACAATGCCAACAAGCCTTACGACATCAAGGAACTGATCCTGAAGGTGGCCGACGAAGGCGACTTCTTCGAGATCCAGCAGAATTTTGCCAAAAACATCGTCACCGGATTCGGACGGATCGAGGGCCGCACTGTCGGCTTCGTCGCCAACCAGCCGATGGTTCTGGCCGGTGTGCTCGATTCCGATGCCAGCCGCAAGGCGGCGCGCTTCGTGCGTTTTTGCGATTGTTTTTCCATTCCGATCGTCACCTTCGTCGATGTTCCGGGTTTCCTGCCAGGCACCGCGCAGGAATATGGCGGGCTGATCAAGCATGGCGCCAAGCTGCTGTTCGCCTATGCGGAGGCGACCGTGCCGAAGATCACCGTCATCACCAGAAAGGCCTATGGCGGCGCCTATGACGTGATGGCGTCAAAACACCTGCGCGGCGACATGAACTATGCCTGGCCGACGGCGCAGATTGCTGTCATGGGCGCAAGGGGCGCGGTCGAGATCATTTACCGCAAGGATATCGGCGACGCTGAAAAGATCGCGGCCCATACAAAGACTTACGAGGATCGTTTCCTGTCGCCCTTCGTCGCCGCCGAGCGCGGCTATGTCGACGAGGTGATCATGCCGCACTCGACCCGCCGGCGTGTTGCGCGCGCGCTTCGGATGCTGCGCAACAAGGACATGCAGAACCCCTGGAAGAAGCACGACAACATTCCGTTGTGAGCTGAATGTCGCCGGCGCCCCATAAGCGCCATTGATCAGAGCACGCCTCGGGCGGCGACCAGTTCGTGCAATACCGGCACCAGGGCCAGTGGCAAATCCTCGGCGATCAGCCCCGGCCCGAACCGGCTGCCGGCCTCGGCATGAATCCACACCGCCGCGCAGGCAGCTTCGAACGCCGGCATGGCCTGCGCCAGCAACCCGCCGATGATGCCCGACAGCGCGTCGCCCGATCCGGCGGTCGCAAGCCAGGCCGCGCCGTTGTAATTGATCGCCGCTCGGCCATCGGGAGCGGCAATCACCGTGTCGGCGCCCTTGTAGACAATAACGGCATTGGCCCGCGCGGCCGCGTCACGCGCCTTGTCCAATTTGGATGAGGTATCGTCACTGGCGATGTCCGGAAACAGCCTTGCGAACTCCCCTTCGTGCGGTGTCATGACAAGATGCGGCGCGTTTGGCTGGCGAGCGGCGTCGAACAGGACATCCGGCGCGTTGCGAAACGAGGTGATCGCGTCAGCATCGAACACGAGGCCATCGATCACTATTGGGGCATCCTGTGGCTCGCCGGATGCGAGGAGCGCGAGCCCGAACGTCAGTGTCTTTTCACCAATGCCAAAGCCGGGCCCGAGGACAAAGGCCGACGGCCGGCGTTCCGCGACAAACGCCTTGATGTCGGCGACGTCATCGGTCTTGCGCAGCATGATGGAAGTCAGGTGTCCGGCATTGACTTGCATGGCATTGCCCGGCGACAGCACGGTCACCGCCCCCGCCCCGCTTCTGGCCGCAGCCAGCGCCGAAAGCCGCGCCGCCCCGGTGGCGCCGGGGCCGCCGGAAAAGACGCCGGCATGGCCGCGCTTGTATTTGTGGGCGTCGACAGCCGGCACCGGGAAATCGTCCAACCAATGTGCTGGCGTGTTCTCGAACGTCCGGGGTTGTAGCCGTGAAATGATATCGTCGCCGATGCCGATATCGGCGAGCACGATCTCGCCGCAACGTTCGCGTCCCGGCAGCAACAAATGCCCGGGCTTCTTGCGCGCGAACGTCACGGTCACGGCGGCGGTAAATGCCACGCCCAGCACTTTGCCGCTGTCGCCCGAAACGCCCGAAGGCAGATCGACCGCGACAACCGGCAAATGCGTGTCAGTGGCGATATCGACCGCCCTGGCGGCATCGCCGGACAGCGGCTTGGACAGCCCTGCCCCGTAAAGCGCATCGACCACGATCGAGCCGGGCTGGGCTTCAAAGCCGGACAGCGGCCGGGGTGCGACCGGGCACTCGGCCGCAGCCAGCGCCGCGTCGCTTCGCGGCCTTGGCGCACCGGACGCCCAGATTGTCGTGGCGACGCCGCTGCCAGCGAGTATGTGGGCGACGACGTAGCCGTCGCCGCCATTGTTGCCAGGCCCGCAAAGCACATGGACGTGCGCCGCCTGGGGATAGCGGATGAAGACCTCGGCCGCAACGGCTTCGCCGGCTCGGCGCATGAGGCCGATGCCGTCGACTGGACCTGCGGCAATCGTCAGCCGGTCCGCCTCGCCCATCTCTGCGGAAGTAAGAAGTTCATCGCTCATGGATTGCCGATCCGCATTCGATCAAGCATTGTCCAGTTTTCGAGCCGAAGCAAACGAAGAGGGAGTTTTTACCAGCTGCGGCTAAGTCGCTGGACGAGCATCAAGGCGAAGCTGCACGGCGGATGGGCGATCTGCCTAATTTTTGTGCGGACGCAAGCTCGACCACTGTGTAGGCTTCAGCAGCTATGCCGCATCCGATGCACCGAACGAGGCGAAATCGCATTCCGGGGCGGTGTGGCTTCGAAATCGTTTGAGTCCGCTTCGAATCCATCTATCTGGCACAGTTCGTGCTTGATGGAGGCGCAAGCGGGGCTCACAACCCGTTTTTTGGCAGTGGAGGCCACTTTTTACATGAAAAAGATCGAAGCGATCATCAAGCCATTCAAGCTGGACGAAGTGAAGGAAGCGCTTCAGGAGGCCGGGCTGCAGGGCATAACGGTCACCGAGGCAAAGGGCTTCGGACGGCAGAAGGGCCATACCGAACTCTATCGGGGCGCCGAATATGTCGTTGATTTCCTGCCCAAGGTGAAGATCGAAGTCGTGCTCGGCGACGATGCAGTCGAAGGCGCCATCGAGGCCATCCGCAAGGCGGCCCAGACCGGCCGCATCGGCGACGGCAAGATTTTCGTCTCCAACATCGAGGAAGTCGTACGCATCCGCACCGGCGAAACCGGCATGGATGCTGTCTGAGACGGCCATTCTCCAAACATCAAAAACGTCATCACACAGGGATACATTACATGACGACAGCCAAAGACATCATGAAGCAGATCAAGGATAACGACGTGAAATTCGTCGACCTGCGCTTCACAGACCCGAAGGGCAAGCTGCAACACGTGACGATGGATGTCATCGAGGTCGAGGAAGACATGTTCGCCGACGGCGTCATGTTCGACGGCTCCTCGATTGCCGGCTGGAAGGCCATCAACGAGTCCGACATGGTGCTGATGCCCGATCCGGAGACGGTCCACATGGATCCGTTCTTCGCGCAGTCGACCATGGTCATCCTGTGCGACATTCTCGATCCGGTTTCGGGCGAGTCCTACAACCGCGATCCGCGCGGCACGGCCAAGAAGGCCGAAGCCTATATGAAGTCGGAAGGCATCGGCGACACCATCTATGTCGGCCCGGAAGCAGAGTTCTTCGTGTTCGATGACGTCAAGTACAAGGCCGATCCCTACAACACCGGCTTCCGGCTCGATTCCACCGAACTGCCGTCGAACGACGACACCGACTACGAAACCGGAAACCTCGGCCACCGCCCGCGCATCAAGGGCGGCTATTTCCCGGTGCCGCCGATCGATTCGGCTCAGGACATGCGCTCCGAGATGCTAACCGTGCTCGCCGAGATGGGCGTGCGCGTCGAAAAGCATCACCATGAGGTCGCCGCCGCGCAGCACGAACTCGGCATCAAGTTCGACACGCTTGTCCGCAACGCCGACAAGATGCTGATCTACAAGTATGTCGTGCACCAGGTCGCCAACGCCTACGGCAAGACGGCCACCTTCATGCCGAAGCCGATCTTCGGCGACAACGGCTCGGGCATGCATGTGCACCAGTCGATCTGGAAGGGCGGCAAGCCGACCTTCGCCGGCAATGAATATGCCGGCCTGTCGGAAAGCTGCCTGTTCTACATCGGCGGCATCATCAAGCACGCCAAGGCGATCAACGCCTTCACCAACCCGCTGACCAACTCCTACAAGCGCCTGGTGCCGGGCTATGAAGCGCCCGTCCTGCTCGCCTATTCGGCGCGCAACCGCTCAGCCTCCTGCCGCATCCCGTTCGGCTCGTCGCCGAAGGCGAAGCGCGTCGAGGTCCGCTTCCCCGATCCGGGCGCGAACCCCTACCTCGCTTTCGCCGCCATGCTGATGGCTGGCCTCGACGGCATCAAGAACAAGATCCATCCTGGCCAGCCCATGGACAAGGATCTTTACGACCTGCCGCCGAAGGAATTGAAGAAGATCCCGACCGTCTGCGGTTCGCTGCGTGAAGCCCTGCAGAGCCTCGACAAGGACCGCGGCTTCCTGAAGGCCGGCGGCGTCTTCGACGACGACCAGATCGACAGCTACATCGAGCTGAAAATGGCCGAAGTGATGCGCTTCGAAATGACCCCGCATCCGGTCGAGTATGACATGTACTACTCGGTCTAAGATCCCCTGGGATAGCGTCACAAAGCCCTTGAAGGACGTCCTCCTTCAGGGGCTTTTTTGCTGCCCCACAACACTCGCCAATAGATGCATGCGGCCAGTCGCGCGACGGGGCTCATTGCTTTTGGTTTTAAGGATAATTCGCTCTTGGCCGGCCCGTGGCCACCGGCGGAAGACGAAGTTCAGGTCGCGACACAAAGCCATTGCAGGCACGTTGGCGGACGGCTTTAGAACGAAAGATAACGCCAGGAGCGAGCGGCGCACTGCCTCAGGCTGCAATGCCCGCTCGTCCGGCGCCCCCGCCAATGCCGTCGTTCAAGAAACCCCGCCCCGCTCGAACAGCATCGCTTTGGCGTAACCCCAAGGCCACGAATACGCATGCCGCGGCGCGATCTGTCAACGCCGCCAACCGGAGGCATAAACCGCCGATTCCGGTGTATGAACAACAGCTTATATAAGAGCCTTTCAGTGGGCAGGCGCCGCATAACCGGCGGTTTTCCGGGCTTTTTGGGCGATTTACAAGCTTGCCGATCGGAGCCACGGTAACCGCATGTTAGCCGGGGGTGGGCCGGCACGACGGTTTTGAGCCGCCCTTTTCAACCTGACTTTTTTTGGGTGTATTCGCTCCGTCAGGCCGGCGCAGAAAAAAACCCCGGTAAGGGCCGGGGTTCTCGCACGGGATTGAACGTCGGAGGGGGCGCCTATCCGGCAAGTTCGTCGGGGCCGTGCAGATTCCAGTCCGATCGCCTGGCCAAGACCAGGATGTAGTAGATTGCCGCGACGACCATGATCAGCAGCGTCGCGATCAGGCTCGGGCGCCCGAAGGCGGCATCGAGCAGGTTCTGGTAGGCGACATAGACCAGCGCCACGAAGGCAAGGATGGCCGGAACCGGAAACAAAGGCATGCGGTAGTGCCCGCCTGCCGTTGTGCCGTTGCGGCGCCCTGCAAACACCGCCACGCACAAAAGCGGGTAGATGACCACCAGCGACGTGCCGCTGACCACCAACAAAGGTTGATGTCGATGAAGCAGGCGACAGCTGCCAGAACCGCCACGACGATGGTGGCGATCCAGGGCGATGCATAGCTGCCATGGACGGAGGCAATGGCGGCGTTGATCGGGCCGAACCAGGTCTTGTCACGGCCGGAGCTGAACAGCAGTCGCGCCGCCTGCAGGATGATGGCGATGACCGCGTTGAAGATGGCAACGGCAATGGCAAGGCTGATCAGGACCGTCAGCGCGTGACCGCCGCGCGCCTCGAGGAAGTACTCGATCTTCTGTGGCGCGGCGAGCAGGCCCGGAAGATCCGGAGACCCCAGCAGCACCGCCGTCAACGGAATGAGCTCGGCCGCGACGGTGATAACCAATGCCCAGAGCACCACCTTGCCGATGTTGCGCCTGGCGTCATGCGTCTCTTCGCCGAAATAGGCGGCCGCGCCGTAGCCATTATAGGCGAACAGCGAGACGGCGGTGGACGCCAGGATGATGCCGGCCGAGGCAGGAACAAGCGTGTTGGTGGTCGCGTCAAGCAGTTGCGGCGACGTGAACAGGCTGGACAGCGGTCGCTCGACATGGGCAAAGCCGAGGCCGGTCAGGATCAGCAGCGCCAGCATTTCGATGCCGAGGAAGATGCCGGTGACGAAAGCGTTGAGCTTGATGCGCATTGCCGCGACCGCACCGGCCAGCGCGATCGTCACCACGCCGACCCATTGCGGACTAAGGTTGGGTATCAGCACGCCGAGATAGGTGCCGACACCGAGCGCGATGACGGCAACGATCAGCACGATCGAGACGAACACCAGCACCAGGGTGACAAAGCCCCAGAAGCGGCCAAGCGTGCGGCCGATCATGGTGTACTCGCCGCCGGCCATCGGGTAGGCCGACGACAGCTCCGCATAGACGAAGGCCATGAACAGGCCGATTACGGCGGCGAGCACGAAACTCAGGAATGAGCCTGTGCCGGCCAGCGCGATGACACCCGGTACGATGATGAACACCGAGGATGCCGGCGTCACGGCCGACAAGACGATCATCAGCGTGCCGAGCGCGTTGAGCGCCCGATCAAGCCCTTTGGCGGTTGGCGCAGCCTTGTGCGCTGCCCCTGTGGTTGCTTCGTTTGTAGACATTCTCCTCCCCTTTTTTTAATATGATAAAAATTATCCTCCGCAACGGAACCTATCGACGGAGTCGGGTACCGTCAACAAATTAGGCGAATTTATACTTGCTTAATTTCAATCGCCAGCCTTAAACTGAATCTAATTCAGGAAACAGAAATGGGAAGACCCAAAACCCAGACCGATCGCCGCCTGACCTTGGTCGCGGCAGCAGAATCGATGATCGCCAGGCGCGGCCTTGCCGGCGTCACGCTGCGCGACGTTGCCAATGAGGCAGGGATGAGTTCCAGCGCCCTGCTCTATTATTATCCCGGTCTGAAGGACCTTCTGGACGATGTGCAGCGCAAGGCCGTCGAGCGGTTCTGCACGATACGCGCGGCATCCGTGGCCGAGATCGCCGACCCCCGGCTGCGGCTGAAAACGATGATCGAGAGCGGACTGCCGGCCGATGCGGATGACCAGCTCTGCCGGCTGCTGCTCGAGCTCGGCGCCTATTCGCGTTCGGATGCAAGCTATGCTGCCCGCCACATCACTTTGTTCGAGCGGCAAGTGTCGATCTATGTCGGCATTCTCGAAGCGGGCGCCGCCACCGGCATCTTCAAACTGCAGGCGACGAGCGAGACCATTGCACGCAGCCTGGTGGTGCTCGAGGACGGCCTGGGGCTGCACCTGGTCAACGTCGTGCCTGCGGTCGATCAATCTTCGGCGATGGCGATCCTGGCCAGCTATGCCGAGCTTGCAACCGGCTGCAGCCTCCGCTGAGTCGGCTAATATCAACGGAGCAAAACCAAAGCATGGACCAACTGCCGACCCAGACCGCCACACCAGCCGGCAAAGCGCGAGCCCGCGCACTCGCCATCCCCTTGCAAGGCACGCCCGGTCCGGCCAATGCCATCACCGACGTCGAGGGCGTCCTGGTCGGTTACTCGACGATTATCAAAGGCGAAGGCAAGCTCAAGCTTGGGCAGGGACCGGTACGCACCGGAGTGACAGCCATTTTGCCGTTTGGCCATGACGGCGTCGGCGTTGCCTGCGCCGCCGGTTATCATTCCTTCAACGGCAATGGCGAGATGACCGGCGCATCGTGGATCGAGGAGGCCGGCAGCATCAGCCTGCCCATCCTGATCACCAACACCCATGCGGTCGGCCCTTGCCATCGCGGCATCATCGACTGGGTGGCGCGCCACAAGCCCGATGTCGCGAACCAATGGCTGCTGCCCGTGGTGGCCGAAACCTGGGACGGCTATCTCAACGACATCAACGGCTCGCATGTCACCGTCGATCACGCGACCGCGGCGATCGACAATGCGGCGAGCGGGCGCATCGAGGAAGGCTCGGTCGGCGGAGGCACTGGCATGAACTGCTACGCCTTCAAGGGCGGCTCCGGCACAGCCTCGCGGATCGTCGACTACGGCCATTGCTCCTACACGGTCGGCGTCTTCCTGCAGGCCAATTTCGGGTCACGCGATGAACTCACCATCGCCGGCGTGCCGCTCGGCGAGCGGCTGAGTGATGACAACCCGATGGAATCTTATTTTCGCGGCGGCCCGACTGGCGCCGGTTCCTGCATCGGCATCGTCGCCACCGACGCGCCGCTTTTGCCCGGCCAATGCAAGGCGCTGGCCCGGCGCGTGCCGCTCGGCCTGGCGCGGACCGGCACCGCCGGCTCGCATTTCTCCGGCGACATTTTTCTAGCCTTCTCGACCGCCAACCGCGACGCGCTCAACGGCCGCTTCCCGCAGGGACCGGCCACCGAACAGAGCTATGGGCATATCGATTTCATCCCTTGGGGCCGGATGGACGATTTTTATACGGCCGTAGTGCAAGCGGCCGAGGAAGACGTACTCAACGCACTGGTCGCCAATCAGGACATGGTCGGCCGCGACGGCAACCGCAGCCCGGCGATGCCGCATGCCAAGGTGGTGGCAGCGCTAAAGGCACGCGGAATGATCGCTGGCTGAACGCGATCGGCATAGCCGCACCTCGCAAGCATCACGAAAAAGCCCCAGCGTCTCCGCTGGGGCTTTTTCGTGACCGTTCTTTAGATGGCGGCGAAGATCCTGCGATCCGCGCCGCCAAAAGAATCACGCCGCGGCCGAAACCGAGGCGTCGGTCGAAACCTGCGAAATCGTCTTCAGGACCTGGGAGGCGATCTGGTAGGGGTCGCCCTGCGAATTCGGACGGCGGTCTTCCAGATAGCCCTTGTAGTCATTCTTGATAAAGGAGTGCGGCACGCGGATCGAGGCACCACGGTCGGCGACGCCATAGCTGAACTTGTTCCACGGCGCGGTCTCGTGCTTGCCGGTCAGGCGCTTGTCGTTGTCGGGACCATAGACGGCGATGTGGTCCATCAGGTTCTTGTCGAACTGCGCCATCAGCGCCTCGAAATAGGCCTTGCCGCCGACTTCACGCATGTACTTGGTCGAGAAGTTGCAGTGCATGCCCGAGCCGTTCCAGTCGGTGTCGCCGAGCGGCTTGCAATGGAACTCGATGTCGATGCCGTATTTTTCGGTCAGCCGCAGCAGCAGGTAGCGAGCCATCCAGATCTGGTCGGCAGCCTTCTTGGAACCCTTGCCGAAAATCTGGAATTCCCACTGGCCCTTGGCCACCTCGGCGTTGATGCCTTCATGGTTGATGCCGGCGGCGAGGCAAAGGTCGAGATGCTCCTCGACGATCTGGCGCGCGACATCGCCAACATTCTTGTAGCCGACGCCGGTGTAGTACGGGCCCTGCGGCGCGGGATAGCCGCTGTCCGGGAAGCCGAGCGGACGGCCGTCCTTGTAGAAGAAATATTCCTGCTCGAAACCGAACCAGGCACCGTCGTCATCGAGAATGGTCGCACGGCTGTTGGACTCGTGTGGCGTCACGCCATCGGGCATCATGACCTCGCACATGACGAGAACACCGTTGGTGCGGGCCGGATCCGGGTAGAGCGCCACCGGCTTCAGCACGCAGTCGGAGCTGCGGCCCTCGGCCTGCATGGTCGAGGATCCATCGAAGCCCCACAATGGCAGCTGTTCGAGCGTCGGGAACTCGGCGAATTCCTTGACCTGCGTCTTGCCGCGAAGGTTGGCGACCGGGGTATATCCATCGAGCCAAATGTACTCGAGCTTGTATTTCGTCATTCTAGCCTCTCGTTGCTTGATCACCGAACACTGAACGGCGTCGACTTGCGCTTGCCCTCAGCAGCCGGCCTTGCCGGATCACTAAAAAGCAATTCGTGTGCCACTCGGGTGTCTTCGGGTG
The DNA here is from genome assembly GCF_006658505.1 of Mesorhizobium sp. B2-4-15. Lineage (GTDB taxonomy): Bacteria > Pseudomonadota > Alphaproteobacteria > Rhizobiales > Rhizobiaceae > Mesorhizobium. The sequence goes on along the minus strand of NZ_VFUZ01000016.1, from coordinate 30,144 downwards.
CGGCAAAATGGCTGCGATACCTCATTGAATTTGCTGAGCCGCCTCAGCAATGGACCGAGATCGGTCACAGGCCAGAAATGCATGAATAACAGGCAAATACTGATCTTTTCATAGGCATATTGCCTAAAGGAGTCGCAGAACCTATCTTGCGGAAAAGCTGAATCGACAAGCTCCTGCAGAAGAAAGGAGAATGCCCGTGGAAGTCGCCACCTCCCGTCCGTCGGCACAAATTCTGATGTTCCCTCTGGCAGCACGCAAATCTGCTGCAAATTTAGGCGCGAAGGCCAAATTCGCGGCAGAGCTCGCATCCCTGCGCGGCACGCACATCGATTTTGACGGCTGGTACCACGAAGCGGCGATCGAAGACGAAAACCAGCGCAAGAGCTGATCCGCATTCTTCAGGCTCGGATATGAAAAGCCCGGCGCGATTGCTCGCGCCGGGCTTTGTTTAAGCTCAACCAGCCGGCTATTGCTTGGCGTCCAAATCGGTGCCGAGCGTATCTCTGACGAAGATCATGCCGATGACCAGCGACATCGCCGCGATCACCACGGGGTACCAGAGGCCATAGTAGATGTCGCCCTTGTAGGCGCTGAGCGCGAACACGGTCGCCGGCAGCAGGCCGCCGAACCAGCCATTGCCGATATGATAGGGCAGCGACATACCGGTGTAGCGGATACGGGTCGGGAACATCTCGACCAGGATCGCGGCGATCGGTCCGTACACCATGGTCACGAATACCACCAGGATGAACAGGATGCCGATCGTCATTGGCCAGTTCACGGCCGCGGGATCAGCGACCATGGCGAAGGCACCGCCGCCCGGAATGTTATAGACGGTGACTTCTGGCGCGCCCGCCGCCTCGTCCTTGGTCAACAGCTTGTCGGTGACTGCCTTATCAGTCGGAACAGTCGCCTTCTCACCGCCTCGGATGGTCGCGGCATCGAGCTTCAACTCGGGATTGGCCGCGATGAAGGCGTCGAGTTTCTGGTCCGCAACCTTGATTGCCGCGCGCTTCAGCGGATAGCCGCTATCCTGCAACGACATATTGACGGCCTTGACGAAGGCAGCGTCCTTGGCCTTGGCCTGATCGCCGGCGGCGACCGCATCGTAGGACGCCACCGTCTCGTTGCCGATCTTGACCGATGCAGCCGTTCCGGCCGCGGCCGTCGACACCACGTCGTAGGGAACCGAGTTTTTGGTCAGGAATGAAGTCGCGATGTCGCAGGACGTCGTGAACTTCGCGGTGCCGACCGGATTGAACTGGAACTTGCAGTCGCCGGGTGCTGCCGTCACCGTTGCCCGCGTATTTTGCTGCGCCTTGGCGAGCGCCGGATTGGCGGCCCATGTCAGCGCCTTGAACAGGGGGAAGGTGCAGACGATGGCAAGCGCGAGGCCGGCCATGATGATCGGCTTGCGGCCGATCTTGTCGGACAGCCACCCGAAGACGACGAAGAAGATCGAGCCGAGCGCCAGTGCAATGGCGATCATGATGTTGACCGACTGCGCGTCGACCTTCAGCACATTCTGCAGGAAGAACAGTGCGTAGAACTGCCCGTTATACCAGACCACGGCCTGGCCGGCGGTAAGGCCGAGCAGCGCCAGCAGGGCGATCTTGGCGTTCTTCCACTGGCCGAAGGCTTCCGATAGCGGAGCCTTGGAGCCCTTCCCTTCGTCCTTCATCTTCTGGAAGGCTGGAGATTCGGAGAGAGACAGCCGAATCCAGATCGAAACGGCAAGCAGAACGAAGGAGACGATGAACGGAATGCGCCAGCCCCAGGCGGCATAGCTTTCCTTGCTCAGTGATCCCTGCACGATCAGGATGACGATCAGCGACAGGAACAGGCCGAGCGTCGCCGTCGTCTGTATCCACGACGTGTAGAACCCGCGGCGATCGTCGGGCGCGTGCTCGGCGACATAAGTCGCGGCGCCGCCATATTCGCCGCCAAGCGCAAGGCCCTGCAGCATGCGCAGGACGATCAGGATCACCGGAGCCGCGATGCCCAAAGTCGCATAACCGGGCAGCAGACCGACCAGGAAGGTCGACAGGCCCATGATCGTCATGGTGACGAGGAAGGTGTATTTGCGGCCGACAAGGTCGCCGATGCGGCCGAATACCAGCGCGCCGAAGGGGCGCACGAGGAAGCCGGCGGCAAAGGCCAGCAGCGCGAAGATGTTGCGGGTCGCCTCGGGAATTGTCGGGCTGAAAAAGGTCGAGCCGATGAAGGCCGCCAGCGAGCCGTAGAGATAGAAATCATACCATTCGAAAACGGTGCCGAGCGAAGAGGCGAAGATGACCTTCTTCTCCTCCCGCGTCATGCCGCGGCTCGTTCCGCCGGCGGTTGATGCCATTGCCATTGAGTTATCCTCCCGTGAGACCCTTGTCCTCGATGCCGCGTGGCAGCGTCCGGGTTCTCCTGCGAACGCGGACTCACGACAGCCATCAAAAAATGACAGAAAGACGGGGTCTAAGGCAGAGCGCCTTTGGGATTATGACTTTGGTATTAGGTGCGGTGCGGCAATAAACCGGCCGGTCAGACCTTGAGCGCTTCGAGAAGATTGACGGCAGCCATCATGTCCCGTTTGCGGGCCGCGCGGCGCGCGACCGCTTCGGCATCCTGCCCCCAATGCGCGATCTGCCAGTCCTCATCGACATGGCCGGCGGCCCAGGCCGCCTCACCGTCGAGCTCGCCGAAATCGACGGCGAGCGCCAGCAGCGCCGAACCGGTCAGCGAGGTCATGACGTGGATGGCGGCCAGCCGCAGCGGCTGCGCGCGCTGGGCAAGATGACTGCCCAGAACGGCGATCGTCTCGCGCGGCTGCTCGACATGGATGATCCCTTCGGCAAGGTTGAAGCGGGCGCCGAGCGCCGCACGGGCCCAGTCAATGACCGGATCCCACTGCTCGTTCTGCCGCTCGACCAGCCCTTGCGGCGCGTCGGCGCGGTAGCAGAGCAGATCCGACGAGGCAAAACGCAGTATGTCTTCCAGCACGGCCTGCGGATCGCTGGCGACTCCGTCCAAAGCGGTGTTGACGAGGCGCATCACCGGCATCGTCACCGGATTGATGGTCTCGTCCTGCGCGGCGAACTCGTCGGCCACAAGCGCTGCCGCCGCCTGGGTCGGCAGCGCCAACAGCGCCTTGCCCGGCGTACGCACCGGCTTGCCGTCGAGATGGACGGCAAACCCTCCCTCCATCGGCACAACCGAAACGGTCTTGTAGAAGCGCTTGGGCAGCGGCGTCTTCATTTGAATCTGGGCGCGACGCACCGGATCCGGATCGGAAAGATATTTGCCCGCTTCGAGGTCGTTGAGGATATCACGCATGAAATCTCTCTCTTACACCGGCGTCAGCTTACGTGCTGGCCGGTTGACGATGATCAGGCCCGCTACAATCAAGCCAAGTGCCAGAAAAATGCGAATGGTCAGCGGCTCGTTCAAGATCAAGGCACCGCACAAGACACCGAAAACCGGCGACAGGAAAGTGAAGCTGGACAGGCCGGAGGCCGGATAGCGGCGCAGCAGCCAGAACCATAGGACATAAGTGAAAGCGACGATGTAGATCGCTTGGAAAAGCAGCGCCAATGTCGGCAACAAAGTGGGATCGCGGACCGGCGGACCGGCGAGAGGCAGCACCAAAATGCCGACGATCGCCGCGCCGGCGAGTTGATAGAGCAACAGCTTCTCGGCGCTCGCCTCAACCAGTTTCGACCGTTTGATGAGGATATTGGTCAAGGCCCAGAAGAACCCGGAGCCGAGGCTCAGGAGATCACCGAACAGCATGTCGCCGCCGCCAAGCTTATCGGAAAAGACCGTGGCAAGGCCGGCGAAGGCCAATAACAGGCCGAGGAATTTGCGCCAGGTGACCTGCTCGCCAAGCAGGAAATGCCCACCCACCAGCATCCAGAACGGCATTGAATTGACCAGCAGCGTGTTGCGGGCCACGGTCGTGTGCTCCAGCCCAACATAGAGGCAGAGGAATTCGATGCCGAAAAGCACGCCGACAGCGATACCGGCGAGCAACGTGCCATCCCGGGTGAAAAGCGCGATGCCGCGCCAGCGGCACCAGAGAAAGACAAAGAAGCCGCCAATGACCGAGCGCGCGATCGACAGGAAGACGGGATCGTAGCCGGCATAAGAGATCTTGGCGGCGACGTAGTTCAGGCCCCAGGAAAAGGTCAGGCCGACCATGATGGCAGCGGCGGCGATGTCGACCGTGTCGCGGCGGTCCAGCACGTCGGTGGCGCCACTCACAATCAGTCCTCCGCGCTCTGCTCGTCGAAACCGATCAGGTTCCAGCTCTGGCGCATGTGTGGTGGCATCGGGGCGGTGACGTCAATGAAGCCTTTGTCGGGATGCGGGATGACGATGCGACGCGCGTGCAGATGCAAGCGGTTCTGAATGCCGCCGGGAAAATCCCAATTGGTGTCGGCTTCGAAATATTTGGGGTCACCGATGATCGGACAGCCGATATAGGCGGCATGGACGCGAAGCTGGTGCGTGCGGCCAGTGTAGGGCTCCATCTCAAGCCAGGTCATCGTCTGGGCGGCCTGCTCAATGATGCGGTAGTAGGAGACGGCGTGGTCGGCGCCCTTTTCGCCGTGTGCTGCGATGCGCACCCGGTCGCCGTCTGGCGTCGCCTCCTTGATCAGCCAAGTCGAGATCTTGTCCTCGCGCTTGGGCGGCACACCCTTGACCAGCGCCCAATAGGTTTTCTTGGTCTCACGAGCGCGGAAGGCCTCGGAGAGCTTCATCGCGGCCAGTCTCGTGCGGGCAACGACCAGCACACCCGACGTGTCGCGGTCGAGCCGGTGAACCAACCTTGGCTTCTCGCCCTTCTGGCTGCGCCAGGCTTCCAGCATGTCGTCTACATTGCGGGTGACGCCCGAACCGCCTTGCACGGCAAGCCCCGCCGGCTTGTTGAAGACGAAGACCTTCGGATCCTCATGCAGCAGCATCTTGGCGAGCACGTCGGCGTCGCCCTGGTTGCGGATCGAATGGCCGGTGAGCGGGCTGTCGCCCTTCTTGTCCACCTCGAGCGGCGGAATACGCACCAGCTGACCCGGCTCGACGCGGGTGTCGGCCTTGACGCGGCCGCCGTCGACGCGGATCTGGCCGGAGCGCAGCAGTTTCTGCAGATGGCCAAAGCCAAGGCCCGGGAAATGGGTCTTGAACCAGCGATCGAGCCGCATGCCCGCCTCGCCGGCTTCCACCGTGATCTGTTCAACGCCTGCCATATTTTCTTACCTGTTTTCCGAGCGGGGCTTGGCCGGCTCTCGGCGCGCCAATAGCATTAAGGCAGGCTTCTTGCGAGCCAAAGACCCAAAAACAAGGCGATGATGGCGCCAATGACGCTGGCCAGCGCATATCCAAACGCGGGCAGCGTGGCGCCCCGCTCCCAAAGCGTCGCGAAATCGAGCGAAAAAGCCGAAAAGGTGGTGAAGCCGCCGAAGATGCCGGTGGCGACAAAGAGCCTGATTTCGTTCGATCCGCCGCGGCGCGCCAGGATAGCGATGAACAGGCCCATGGCGAAGGAGCCGACGATGTTGATGGCCATCGTGCCCCAGGGATAGTTGGGGCCCGCAAAGCGCAGCGTGCCCATACTGGTCAGATGGCGAATGCCGGCGCCGATGCCGCCGCCGATGACAACGAGAAGCAGATTGAACATGGCCGTCTACTGCCCCTGCGAGGGCGGCGGCGTCAATCCCTTCAGGCCCGCAAGGGCGTTTCGGGGATGGCACAGACGGTTGAGCGCGTCAGAAACCGCTTTTCGCGCCCGTTGTCGAGGGAGAACATGCCACCCCTGCCCGGCACGACGTCGATGATGAGGTCGGTATGTTTCCACACCTCATATTGCGAGGCGCTGATATAGACCGGCGTTTCGCCGATCTCGCCCAGCATGACGTCGTTGTCGCCGACAATGAACTCACCGCGGGGATAGCACATCGGCGATGATCCGTCGCAGCAGCCACCGGACTGGTGAAACAGCACCGGCCCGTGATCGGCAACGATCTCAGCCAGGAAAGCGATGGCTCCCGGCGTGGCCGAAACTTTTCCGAGTGAAATCCTGTCGGACATACCGCCCTCCTTCATCTCCCAAACCATCCGGGGCGCGGCATGTGCAGCCGCGCCCCGGATACTCATGATCCCTGTGGGAAGATCATGTGTTGCTTCGGGAGGCAATCAGAAGAAACCGAGCTTCTTCGGGCTGTAGCTGACCAGCATGTTCTTGGTCTGCTGATAGTGATCGAGCATCATCTTGTGATTTTCCCGTCCGATGCCGGACTGCTTGTAACCACCGAATGCCGCGTGCGCGGGATAGGCATGGTAGCAGTTGGTCCACACGCGCCCGGCCTGGATGGCGCGGCCGAAACGATAGCAGCGGTTCGCGTCGCGGCTCCAGATGCCGGCGCCGAGGCCATAGAGCGTGTCGTTGGCAATCGACAGCGCCTCGTCGTCGTCCTTGAAGGTCGTCACGGACACCACCGGCCCGAAGATTTCCTCCTGGAAGATGCGCATCTTGTTGTTGCCCTTGAACACGGTCGGCTTGACGTAATAGCCGCCCGCCAGATCCCCCGGCAGATGGTTCTGCTCACCGCCCGCCAGCACCTCGGCGCCTTCCTTGCGGCCGATATCGAAGTAGCTCAGGATCTTCTCCAGCTGTTCGCTCGATGCCTGCGCACCGATCATGGTTGCCGGATCGAGGGGATCGCCCTGGACGATCGCTTCGACGCGCTTCAGCGCCTTTTCCATGAACTTGTCATAGATCTTCTCATGCACCAGCGCGCGGCTGGGGCAGGTGCAGACCTCGCCCTGATTGAGCGCGAACATGACGAAGCCTTCGATCGCCTTGTCGAAGAAATCGTCATCTTCCGCCGTCACGTCCTGGAAGAAAATATTGGGCGATTTGCCGCCGAGTTCGAGTGTCACCGGGATGAGGTTCTGGCTGGCATATTGCGAGATCAGCCGCCCGGTCGTCGTCTCGCCGGTGAAGGCGATCTTGGCAATGCGGTTCGACGAAGCGAGCGGCTTGCCGGCCTCGAGGCCGAAGCCATTGACGATGTTGAGCACGCCCTCCGGTAGGAGATCGCCGATCAGGTCGGCCCACAGCATGATGGTGGCGGGTGTCTGTTCGGCGGGCTTCAGCACCACGCAATTGCCGGCGGCAAGCGCCGGAGCCAGTTTCCAGACCGCCATCAGCAGCGGGAAGTTCCAGGGAATGATCTGGCCGACGACGCCGAGCGGCTCGTGGAAATGATAGGCGACAGTGTCGTGATCGATCTCGGAAAGGCCGCCCTCCTGAGCACGCACGGCACCAGCAAAGTAACGGAAATGATCGATGGCCAGCGGCAGGTCGGCGGCGGTCGTCTCGCGGATCGGCTTGCCATTGTCCCAGGTTTCGGCGAGCGCCAGCAGATCGAGATTGTCTTCCATGCGGTCGGCGATGCGGTTGAGGATCAGCGCGCGAGCGGCTGCGCTCGTCTTCCCCCAGGCATCCCTGGCCCTGTGCGCGGCATCGAGTGCTGCCTCGATATCCCTGGCGTCGGAGCGAGCGACCTCACCCAGTGGCCGGCCGGTCACCGGCGATATGTTCTCGAAATACTTCCCTGAATGCGGGGCGACCCATTTGCCGCCGATATAATTGTCGTAGCGCTTGGCGAAGGGAACCTTGGCCGCGCGGGAAAATTCCACCTTGTTCATCGTCTTCCTCCCAATATGAGCGCCACGGCATGTGGCGCGTCGCTGGGAAGAGTTGCGGATGGACTGAGGTTTGTCAGCCCGGTCGCGGGCGTTCACCAACGCGGACTGTCGCAGATCTGCGACAGTCGCTGGCCCAAAGCTCAGTGTGGGCGGCGGATGCCGAAGCGCGCAAGCTTGCGATGCAGGGTCGCCCGCGAAATCCCAAGATTGCTGGCAGCCGCCGACACATTGCCCTCGGCGCGTGCCATGGCCCGCTGAACCACGCCGCGCTCCGCCTCGTCGAGATGCTCGCTTGCCCTGGCCGAGTCGCCGAGAATGTCGGCGGCAGGAAGGCCTTTGATCAGGAGTTGCCGGGTGATGCCAAGGCCGAGCCGGGCGGAGCGTGTTGCCCCGACCACCAGATCGTCGGCATTGACGGCGATCAATGCGCTGGCACTGCGCTCGGCCACCGGCGCCAGCAGGATGCGGGCATCGGAAAACGCCAAGCGGAAGTTCTCGGCCTCGATGCGGCGCGCGGCATCGCCTACCGCGATGGCGATCAGGTTGACGAATCCTTCAGTCAGATCCGACCGGCAAGAGGAGACATCGAGCGCGGCCGCCAGATTGCCTTCGTGATCGTAGATCGGGGCCGTGGTGCAACTGAGCAGAGTGTTGCGCGAAAAGAAATGCTGGTCGCGATGGATGGTGAGCGCGCGCTGATCGGCAAGACAGGTGCCGATGCCATTGGTGCCCTCGGAGTCCTCGCTCCACACGGTGCCCGTCCACAAGCCCCACTCGTCGAACGTATCGTCGTCGGCGGCGGCACCACGACGTTCGACGGGAATGCCGTCACGATCGGCAAGCAGCACACAGCAGCCGACGCCGCCTACGGCGAGGTGAAGACGATCGAGGCTCGCATCCGCGGCGCGCAGCAGCGGCTCCATACGTTGCCTGGCCTGGCGCAGCTCGCCTTCGGTAAGGCGCCGAGGCGACTTGCGTTCGGCCGGATCAAGGCCGTGCAATGTCAGCGAACGTCGCCAGGAAGCAACCAGCGCCGAACGCGCAGCGTCGCTGTTGGCGATGGAGGTCTGGATCAAATCCGCATGACCAGCCGGCCGCCGTCCGCTCACCTCATCCTCCCAAGGCGATTGTCGCTTGCAACTCAAGCAACGCTATATCTGGCCAGATATATCCGCCGCACTACGTCTTAGTCTAGAAGACCGATGCCCGATGACGCCATAGGACGATGGTTCAAGCCACGCCTCAGTGCTCCCAAGCCGGCAATCACGCGCCGCCTGGGCAGGTGATCGTCACCAGTCAGGAATTGTCCAGTCCGGATACTTTTTCCTGAACTCGCCATAGAGAGCGTCGACTTCGGACTTGCTGACCGGGCGCACCTGCTCATAGAGATACGCGGTAACGCCGCCGGACAGTCGATACTCCGCAATGCGCTTGTATGCGGCGCCGATGCCTTTCCCCTCAAGAATATACTGGTTCGGAATCGTTATGCAAATCTGCGCGCCCGCCTGCAGATGCGTAACAAGCCTGTCAGTCACGACAACGTACCTGGATTTCAAGGCACCCGGCCGAAATTGATCACGACTATCGACCTGGCAGATCCATCCAACGTGCGGAAGGAGGTTCGCATCCAAACTGAATAACAACGAGTCGCTCAATATCGGTCCTGAGGCGAATACGGAAAAGCGATCTTCTGGCTTCATTTTGCCAAATAGGTCAGCAATCAAGCGCCTGTATTCAGAAAGATTGTCGAGGCGAAGTGGGAGCGTATCTTCCTTGGCAAAAACGAAGCTGATTGGCGACAGCAGCTGACGGCCTACCGGAAAAAAGGTGCCCATAAAAGCGAGCCCGGCGACGAAGGCTGTGGCGACGGTCGCCCACCGTGCTCTCAGCGCTGACCCCGAAACGATCGCAACGATTGCCTGGGCGTAGGCGGGAAAAAGCCAAAGAAAGATCGGCATCGAGTGATGACGTTCCGGATCTTGCGTCCGGGTGAAAAACAAGAAAGTGAGTACCGCGGCGGAGGCAGAGAACAAGGAGAAACCGTTGCGGCGCAAAACGGAGATCAGAAGGCCCACCAGGATCAGCAGCCAGTTGACTAAGCTTAGCCGGGACGCGATTTCGCCAAGCTGGTTGATGAAGATCGTCCGGTATCCGCTGTAAAGGTCGCCGTAGTTGGTTCCCAAGATCTTGCCGATCAGCGGCAATTGGTAGTTCAAAGCGGTTGCGGAAATGACGAAAACCGCGCACCCTCCGCCTAACGCGGCCTTGCGAAACGCAGCCAAGTCTCGGTCTTTGCAGATCTGCAGCAGACAGGAAAGCGCTGCGGAAACAGCAATCCCGATTGCAGCATAGGCGTACCAGCGACGCAGCATGAACGCCAGCCACAGGCATGCGCCGACGGAAATTCCACTCGCTACCGGTTCACGGGTCAGGAACTTCGACTTCCAAAGTAAGTAAGTCGCTGCGGTAAGAGCGAGACAACCGGCAACGTCTGGCAGCCCACGAAGCGTCGGCGCCCAGATGGGCGTGTAGAGAAATGCTGCGATCCAGACCGCCGGCCAAGCTCGGGAAGGTTTCTCGGATACCGCCTCCAGATAGCTTAACCTGCCCATGCAAAGAGCCGTCGGGACTAGGTAAACCGTAACTATTCCGGCGATAAAGACAAACCTCGAATCGCCAAGAATGATGTGGAAAGGCATCAACGGTGCCAGGATCGCAACACCATAATCTTCCGTGGCAATAGAATTTCCCAACTGGCCAAGCCAGTTGAAAGGGCTCTCGACCAAGAGCGAACCCTGCTGTTTGAACCTATTGAAATAGGCAACGAAATCCCAATAGTAAACGTATTCCTCAAGAGCTATGTACGCCGAGCTGAGAGCAATGCTTAGCAGCACCATGCATACGTACGTTCCCGCATAATGTTCTAATATTCTTCTCAGTGACATTTTAGCCGCCGATCATGTAAGAGACTGTGCGCCGGAATCATTCTTAGCGCATTGTCCAACGAATAGAAGATGATCCGGCGAACGTGAATCGCCCGAGACAATTCATTTGGGCTTATGATGAATTATTGAGCGCCAAAATGGGATGTACACTTTGCATCACGCCGACTGGAGGTTCGCGCCTCATGAGCAGGGCCAGCAGCCCTCTCTTTGTTTGCCGCGACCATGGGCGCCAAACCTGTCCAACATCACCTCTGGCAGCGTATCTCTGGGCGAAGCATGAGTGTAACGGTCGGGCGCCAGCGGACGACCGAATTGCGCTTGCAGGCATCAAGGCATGGCCAGGAGAGCGGCTACGCCAGTGGGCTTCGGTTCAGGTGGTTCCGACCTTCTTGGGCTTGGTCGAGCCAATCATCTTCCAGTTCTTGTAGAACATCGAATTGATGCGTTCGACGCTGACCGACACGACGGCAAGCATGCCTGCTATGAGGCGCGGAACCGGGGACGGCCTGATGATGTCCATGAACACGCAGTAGCGGCGGCCGTCATACTCGTTGACCGAACGATGCAGCAGCGTGTCGTCGAAAATGAACAGCGGATTGTCGTACCAGTAATTCTTGACGTTGCCGCATTCGACGAAGATCTCCGACTTTACCGGGATCAAATTGTAGAGGATGCGCAAGCTGAGCCGCAACGGACCGAAATGCCAGGAAGTCGATTCGCGCTTGCTGAAGACGGAAACGGCGATGGTCTTGATGTATTTGAAATCCTTGTTGAACTCGGCGACGTTGTCTATCTTGTGCTTGCCGTACCACTGATAGACATACATGCCGCGCCGACCGGCACCGAAATTGGCATCGATGTCGGCGATGATCTCGTCCTTGCGCGCCTTGAAGATATCAAGGACCTCATTGACCTCGCGCTGATAGTCTTCTGGAAACTGCTCCAGCTTCCACACGCCCGGATTTTTGTAGCAGAGCAGGTCCACCAGCAGATTGAATGGCGAGAGCAGCCAGGTGAACAGGCCGTTGCCAAGGAAGTAACCGCTGAACAGCGACAGATCCTTCCTGTCGTTGCGCAAGACGTCAATGAGTCCACAAACGATGAAGATCGTCGTCAGGATCGGGATGAAGTAGAAGCCAAGGGCGAGAAGCGGAATGGCGATGGCGAATTTGCGAAGGGACTTGCGAAGGGTTTTTGTCATTTTTCCACGCGCGAAGCGCGATCCTGTTGCGAATGAGTGATGCCAAAATCACGGCAACGACCACCGCCCGGTCGTGCGCCTTGATAAGGTTTTTTGGGTCACCACACAACGGCCCGTGGGGGCGAAGGGCGCATGGAGAACAACCGATAGTGAAATGCCCCAGGGCGAAGCCTCGGCCCGAAGCGTGACGACCACCGGGCCACGCAAGACAGCTATTCCCGTTCCTTACGCAGCTTCGCCCAGTAGTCGAGCCGCTTCCGGATATCGCGCTCGAAACCACGCTCGGGTGGATCGTAGAAGGTCTGGCGGCCCATCTTCTCCGGAAAATAGTCCTGCCCGGAAAAGGCGTCCGGCTCGTCATGGTCGTAGCGATAGCCCGCGCCGTAATCTTCCTCTTTCATCAGCTTGGTCGGCGCGTTGAGGATGTGCTTCGGCGGCAGCAGCGAGCCATGCTGCTTGGCTGCCTGCGTGGCCGCCTTGAAGGCGGTGTAGACGGCATTGGATTTCGGTGCGGTGGCGAGATAGACGGTGGCCTCGGCAAAGGCAAGTTCGCCCTCCGGCGAGCCAAGATAGTCGTACGCGTCCTTGGCCGCATTGGCCACCACCAGCGCCTGCGGGTCGGCAAGGCCGATGTCCTCCATCGCCATGCGGACCAGGCGGCGGCCGAGATAGAGCGGATCCTCGCCGGCATCGAACATGCGGGCGAGATAGTAGAGCGCGGCATCCGGATCCGAGCCGCGCACCGACTTGTGCAGCGCCGAGATCAGATTGTAATGGCCGTCCTGACCCTTGTCGTAGATCGGCGCGCGGCGCTGGACGATGCGCTGCAACCCTTCGGGATCGAATACCTCGCCAGGCTTGGCGGCACGCCAGACTTCCTCGGCGAGGGTCAGGGATGCGCGTCCGTCGCCATCACTCATGCGGATCAGCATCGCCCGCGCATCGTCATCGAGCGGAAGCGCCCTGCCCTCCGCTTCCTCCGCCCGCGTCATCAGCTTGGCGATGCTCTCCTCGCCGAGCGAATGGAAGACCATGACCCGCGCGCGGGATAAGAGGGCCGCGTTGAGTTCAAAGGAGGGGTTTTCGGTCGTAGCGCCCACCAGGACGACTGTTCCATCCTCCATGACAGGGAGAAAGGAATCCTGCTGGGCGCGGTTGAAACGATGGATCTCGTCGACGAAGAGCAGGGTCTGACGGCCGTTGGCGCGGCGCAGCTTGGCCGCCTCGAACACTTTCTTGAGGTCGGCGACGCCTGAGAAGACCGCCGATATCTGCTCGAAGGCAAGGCTGGTCTCACCGGCGAGCAACCTTGCCACCGTGGTCTTGCCAGTGCCAGGCGGCCCCCAGAAGATCATCGAGCCGAGTGAACCGGAGCCGATCAGCCTGGTCAGTGCGCCATCGGGGCCGGTCAGATGCTCTTGGCCGACGACCTCGCCAAGGTTTCTCGGCCGCAGCCTGTCGGCCAGCGGCCTTCCGGGCGGCGCCTTTTCCGGTTCGTCAACGCTGAACAGATCGGCCATCTACATCTTCAGGTTGGGGCCTGTCTTCAAGTTGGAGCATGACCCTCGCGGGCTGAACTCAGTAACGCAACACCTGGCGCAGTATCTGCCCGCCGCGCTCGACGGTAAAGCGCCACCAGCGCGTATCCTGCTGGGCTACCTGCGCCAGAGTTGCGGCGGTGTCGATTGTGGTGCCGTTGACCTCGCGCACGATGTCGCCCGGCTGGAAGCCGAAATCCGCAGCCGGCGAATCGCGGTTGATGTCGATCACCGTCACGCCCTTGAGATCAGTGCGCAGGCCAAGCTTCTGGGCCAGCCGCGGCGACAGCTCCGCGACCTTGGCGCCCGAGAACGGGCTGCGGCCATGCAGCGCCACCTCGGAGGCTTTCGCCCCCTCCGGCGCGCGCTCCAAGGCTATGTCCATTGCCGCCTGCTTGCCCTTGTTCAGGATCGCGAAATTCGCCTTGGTGCCGATCGACAGCGTCGCCATGCGATAGTCGAGCGCCTCGATGCTCTCGACCGGCTTGCCGTTGACCTGCAGCACGACATCGCCCGGCTTCAGCCCCGCCTTGCCCGCCGGGCCGGTGGCGTCGACCGAAGACACCAATGCCCCGGTCGGCTTCTCCATGCCGAGCGATTCGGCGATCTGCGGCGTCACCGCTTCGAACTCGGCGCCGATGTAGGGACGTTCGAAGAAGTCGAGCCCTGCCTTCGCGGCGTCGGCGAAAGCCCGCACCATATTGGCGGGGATGGCAAAGCCGATGCCGATCGAGCCGCCGCTACGGCTGTAAATGGCGGTGTTGATGCCGACCAGCTGGCCGCCCATGTTGATCAGCGCGCCACCGGAATTGCCGGGATTGATCGCGGCGTCGGTCTGGATGAAATAGCCTGAATCCGAGACGCCGATATGGCTGCGGGCAAGCGCGGAAACGATGCCGCTGGTGGTGGTCTGGCCGACACCGAAGGGATTGCCGATGGCCAGCACCAGATCGCCGACTTCGAGCGCGTCGGAATCGCCGATGGCGATGACCGGGAACGGCTTATCGGCTTCGATCTTGAGCACGGCGAGATCGAGCGTCTCGTCCTTCAGCATCACCTTGCTGGTGAATTCGCGCCCGTCGGCGGTCGCCACCTTGACCTCGTCGGCATCCTTGATGACATGAAAATTGGTGACGATGACACCGCTCGGATCGACCAGCACGCCCGAACCCAGCGAGGACTGCGCACGCGGCTGCGCGCGGCCGAAAAACTCCTCGAAGAACGGATCGCCTTCGAAGGGCGATGTCACCTTGGCCGTCTGCGAGGCATAGACATTGACTACGGCCGGCGCCGTCTGCTTGACCAGCGGCGCGAACGAAAGTTGCACCTCGTCGCGGCCGAAAGGCACGCGCTTGTCCGGACCCGAGGTGGCGTTTTCACCTTCAACGCCATGCAGCAGATCAGTCAGCACGTCCGACAGGCCCGGATCGGCGGGCTTCGCGGCGTCTTCAGCCAGAGCCTGCCGGACTGCCGGTGCGGCTGCGAACACCATGAAGGCGCAGAGCAGAACTAGGGGCAGTCTTTTGGCGCGCATTCGCGAATCCTCCAAGCGAGTTCGGGCGCATTGTCCCGACGATTGTGCAAAATGAAAGGCTAAGCTGCTGAAATCCGATTATTTTTCGCGCCAGCGGACTATTGTGCGCGCGCTTTGGCGAGTTCCAGATATGAAAAAGGGGCCCCGCAGGCCCCTTCAATTCACTCTGGAAAGACGAAGCCTTACGCGGCCGCGGCTTCCTCGTTGGCGCCTTCGGCCTCGATGCGGGCGCGGTCGCCGGCGCCCTTGGCCGAGATGTCGCGATCGACGAACTCGATGACGGCCATCGCGGCATTGTCGCCGTGACGGAAGCCCGCCTTCATGATGCGCAGATAGCCGCCGTTGCGGGTGGCGTAGCGCGGGGCGATGATGTCGAACAGGCGCTTGACGACGCCTTCGTTGCCGATCTGGGCGATCACCTGGCGGCGGGCGTGCAAGTCGCCGCGCTTGCCGAGCGTCACCAACTTCTCGACGATCGGACGCAGGTCCTTCGCCTTCGGCAGGGTGGTGACGATCTGCTCGTGTTCGAGCAGCGACACGGCGAGATTGGCAAACATCGACTTGCGGTGGCTGATGCTGCGGGCGAAGCGGCGGCCTTTGAAACCGTGGCGCATAGCTCTTTTCCTTCTTCAGTTGTTCAAGAGGCCACGGCCTCTGATGGTTTTCCGCATGACCGTCGGATCGAGCGGCTTACGCCGCCGATCCTTGGAATTCATGCTCAATATTGATCTTCGTAACGCTTGGCGAGGTCTTCGATGTTTTCCGGCGGCCAGTCCGGCACTTCCATGCCGAGGTGCAGGCCCATCGCCGCCAAGACTTCCTTGATCTCGTTCAGCGACTTGCGGCCGAAGTTGGGGGTGCGCAGCATCTCGGCTTCGGTCTTCTGGATGAGATCGCCGATGTAGACGATGTTGTCGTTCTTCAGGCAGTTGGCCGAACGCACCGAAAGCTCGAGTTCGTCGACCTTCTTGAGCAGCGCCGGGTTGAAAGCGAGTTCGGTGACGGCTTCCGCCGCGACTTCCTTCTGCGGCTCGTCGAAGTTGACGAACAGGCCAAGCTGGTCCTGCAGGATGCGGGCGGCGAAAGCCACCGCGTCCTCGCCCGAGATCGAACCGTCGGTCTCGATGGTCATGGTCAGCTTGTCATAATCGAGAACCTGGCCCTCGCGGGTGTTCTCGACCTTGTAGGAGACCTTCTTGACCGGCGAATAGAGGCTGTCGACCGGGATCAGGCCGATCGGCGCATCCTCGGCGCGGTTGCGCTCGGCCGGCACGTAGCCCTTGCCGGTGTCGACGGTGAATTCCATGCGGATCTCAGCGCCTTCGTCCAGCGTGCAGATGACGTGATCGGGATTGAGGATCTCGACATCGCCAACCGTCTGGATGTCGCCGGCGAGAACCGCACCCGGTCCCTGCTTGCGAACGACCATGCGCTTGGGGCCGTCACCTTCCATGCGGATGGCGATTTCCTTGATGTTGAGAACGATGTCGGTCACGTCCTCGCGCACGCCGGCGATGGACGAGAATTCATGCAGAACACCGTCGATCTGCACGGCGGTGACAGCCGCGCCCCGCAGCGAAGACAGAAGCACGCGACGCAGCGCGTTGCCGAGGGTGAGGCCAAAGCCCCGCTCGAGCGGCTCGGCGACCAGCGTGGTCAACGTCTTCTTTTTCGACGAGAACTCGATCTTGTTCGGCTTGATCAGTTCCTGCCAATTTTTCTGGATCATGATGCTTTCCTTCCGTTGACCCGCCACCATCCAATCGTGGCGGGCGACCTGGAATGCCGCGGAGGAACGCCTTGGAGCGTTCGCGCGGCGTTCATAACTGTTAGACGCGGCGCTTCTTGCGCGGGCGGCAGCCATTGTGCGGGATCGGCGTCACATCACGGATCGACGTGATGGTGAAGCCGGCCGCCTGCAGGGCGCGCAGCGCCGATTCACGACCGGAGCCAGGTCCGCACACCTCGACTTCGAGCATGCGCATGCCGTGCTCCTGGGCCTTCTTGGCAACATCCTCGGCGGCCATCTGGGCGGCGAACGGGGTCGACTTGCGCGAACCCTTGAAGCCCTGGGCGCCGGCCGACGACCAGGCGATCGAATTGCCCTGTGCGTCGGTGATGGTGATCATCGTGTTGTTGAAGGTCGAATTGACGTGGGCAACGCCCGACGAGATATTCTTGCGTTCGCGACGGCGAACACGAGCGGCTTCCTTGGCCATGATAGTCCTTTCAGTTGATCTCTACACCGCCGTAATGCCAGCGGCTCCACCTTCGTAAGGGAGTAGGGGAATAGGGCAGTAGGCAGTAGGGAAATTGATTGCCCGATCCGCGGACCATTCCCTACTGCCTACTGCCCTATTCCCTTCCCCTGATTACTTCTTCTTGCCGGCGATCGACTTGGCCGGGCCCTTGCGGGTACGCGCATTGGTGTGCGTGCGCTGGCCGCGAACCGGCAGCGAGCGGCGGTGACGCAGGCCGCGGTAGCAGCCGAGGTCCATGAGCCGCTTGATGTTCATCGACACTTCGCGGCGCAGGTCGCCCTCGACCTGATAGTCGCGGTCGATGGTTTCGCGGATCTGCAGCACTTCCGCGTCAGTCAGCTGGTTGACGCGCCGCTCGGCCGGGATGCCGACCTTGTCGACGATCTCCTGGGCGAACTTCTTGCCAATGCCGTGAATGTACTGAAGCGCGATGACGACGCGCTTGTTGGTCGGAATGTTGACGCCGGCTATACGAGCCATATTCTTCTCTTCTCCATGTGGGCCGGCCAACCTTCAAAAACAAGGCAGGTCCGGCGCTGTCCAAATTGCCCCGCGTCCGGTGGAGGCCGGCCCCTGCGGGAGTTTCCAGTTCAAAGCAACCGCCTTGCCCTTGCGGACAAGCAAAGTTCACGCCTGATAGGAAGACGGGCCGCCATACCGCAGCGGGCCGCTCCCGTCAAGCTTAATCTTTGAATTCCCTCACCGCGCCTTCGCGGCAGCCGCGAGCACGGTTTCTATCTCGGCGGTTACCGCGTCCATGCTGGCCATGCCATCGACAGTCTTGAGCTTGCCCTTGGCGTAGTAGTAGCCCGTCAGCGGAGCGGTCTTCTTGTAGTACTCCCGCAGACGCTCTTCGAATACCGCGGGGTTGTCATCCTTGCGCACCGGCTGCCCGGCCGCCTTTGCATCTTCGGCGCGCTTGACGATGCGGCCGACCAGGGCCCTGTCGTCGACAACCAGCTCGATGACCGTGTCCAGGCCGATGCCACGCTCCGAAAGCATCGATTCAACCGCATCGGCCTGCACCAGCGTACGTGGGTAGCCGTCGAGGATGAATCCCTTGGCGCAGTCGGCCTGGTCGATTCGCTCGGCAACGATGGCGTTGACGATGGCGTCGGACACCAGTTCACCGGCATCCATCACCGCCTTGGCACGCTTGCCGACTTCGGTACCGGCCTGCACGGCGGCACGCAGCATGTCTCCCGTCGAAAGCTGGGGTATGCCGTGTTTCTCTACCAGTCTTTGTGCTTGTGTCCCCTTGCCCGCCCCTGGCGGCCCAAGCAAAATCAACCTCATCTGGCTTTCTTCCCCCCGCGCAGCTTCGACTTCTTGATCAGGCCTTCGTACTGGTGCGCGATCAGGTGACCCTGAATCTGCGCAACCGTATCGAGCGTGACACTGACCACGATCAGAAGCGATGTGCCACCAAGGTAGAATGGTACGCCAGTCGCCGAGATCAGGAACTCCGGCAGCAGGCACACCAGCACCAGATAGATGGCGCCGACGACGGTGATGCGGGTGAGAACGTAATCGATATAATCGGCGGTGCGCTCGCCCGGACGATACCCCGGGATGAAGCCCGAATGCTTCTTGAGCTGGTCGGCGGTGTCCTTCGGGTTGAAGACAATCGCAGTGTAGAAGAAGGCGAAGAACACGATCATCGCCGCATAGAATGCCATGTAGAGCGGCTGGCCGTGGCCAAGCGAGGCCAGGATGGTGCTCGCCCAGGCCGGCATGTTGGTCGTCTGCGAGAAGCCGGCGATGGTGGCCGGCAGCAAGAGCAGCGACGAAGCGAAGATTGGCGGAATGACGCCAGACGTGTTGAGCTTGAGCGGCAAATGCGAGGTGTCGCCCTGGAACATGCGGTTGCCGACCTGACGCTTCGGGTACTGGATCAACAGGCGGCGCTGGGCGCGCTCGAAGAACACGATGAGCGCGATGACGACGATGGCCAGAACGATGATCGCCAGGATCAGGCCGGTCGACAGGGCGCCGGTGCGGCCGAGTTCCAGCGTGCCGGAAATGGCATGTGGCAGGCCGGCGACGATGCCTGAGAAGATGATCAGCGAAATGCCGTTGCCGATGCCGCGCGCGGTGATCTGCTCACCAAGCCACATCAGGAACATGGTGCCGCCGACCAGCGTAACGACGGTCGAGATGCGGAAGAACATGCCGGGATCGCTGACGATGCCGTTGCCGTTCTCCAGCCCCACCGAAATGCCGTAGGCCTGCACCAGCGCGAGCAGCACGGTGCCGTAGCGCGTGTACTGGTTGATGACCTTGCGGCCCTGTTCGCCTTCTTTTTTCAGCGCTTCCAGCGATGGGATGACCGACGTCATCAGCTGCATAATGATGGAGGCGGAGATGTAGGGCATGATGCCGAGCGCAAAGATCGCCATGCGCTGCACGGCACCGCCGGCGAACATGTTGAACATGCCAAGCACGCCCTTGCTCTGCGAGGAGAAGGCATGGGCGAAAGCGTCTGGATTGATACCGGGAAGCGGGATGTAGGTGCCGAGGCGATAGACGAGCAACGCGCCGATGGTGAACCAGATGCGTTTCTTCAGATCCTCCGCCTTGGCGAAGGCCGAGAAATTCAGATTCGAGGCTAGTTGTTCAGCAGCCGAAGCCATACCTGATTCTCCGCTTGGTAACGCTTGATGGCCCGTGAGGTCAGGCGGCGCGTTTCACCGAAGCTCACGAGATAAGCTCCGGGCTGTAAACATGCAAGCGGCCGCGTTGACGCGGCCGCCTAATTGAGCAGATCAAAGCGCAATCGTGAGTAAAAACAAATCCCACTCTTGCCGATCGCGCTTCAAATTGCCGTTACTCGGCCGCTGCCTTTTCGGGCAACTTGACCGAACCGCCGGCCTTCTCGATCTTCTCGATCGCGGCCTTGGAGGCACCGGCGACGTCGAAGGCCAGCTTGGCCTTGAGTTCGCCATCCGACAGCACGCGCACGCCGTCCTTGACGCGGCGGATGACACCGGCGGCGACAAGCGCCTCGGCCGTCACGGTTGCCTTGGGATCAAGCTTCTTGGCATCGACGGCTTCCTGGATGCGGGCCAGCGAGACGACAACGAAGCTCTTGGCGAAGATGTTGTTGAAGCCACGCTTCGGCAGGCGCCGATAGAGCGGCATCTGGCCACCCTCGAAGCCGTTGACGGCGACGCCGGAGCGCGCCTTCTGGCCCTTGACGCCGCGACCCGCGGTCTTACCCGAGCCGGAACCGATGCCCCGGCCGAGACGCTTCTTGGAATGCGTCGCGCCGTCCTTGTCACGCAGATCGTTGAGTTTCATCTTACTTCTCCTGCGCTTTGGGTCAGCCCTCGTCCACGACGCGGACGAGATGCTGAACGGCGGCGATCATGCCGCGCACGGAAGGCGTATCTTCCAGCGTGCGCTGCTTGTGCATCTTGTTGAGGCCGAGGCCGACCAGCGTCGCGCGCTGTTCTTTCGGGCGGCGGATCGGCGAACCGATCTGCTCAACGGTGATGGTCTTGGTTGCTTTCTTGGCCATGGTCAAAATCCCTGGTCAGATCGACTATTCTTCAGCCGCAACGGCGGTGCCGCGGCGGGCCTGAAGGGTCGAATACTTGATGCCGCGCGCGGCAGCCACATCCTTGGGATGCATCTGGCTCTTCAGCGCGTCGAAAGTGGCGCGAACCATGTTGTACGGGTTCGACGAACCCATCGACTTGGCGACCACGTCATGCATGCCGAGCGTCTCGAAGACGGCGCGCATCGGGCCGCCGGCGATGATGCCAGTACCCTGCTTGGCGGCGCGCAACAGCACGCGTCCGGCGCCCCAACGGCCCTCGACGTCGTGGTGCAGCGTGCGGCCCGAGCGCAGTGGCACGAAGATCATGTCGCGCTTTGCCGACTCGGTTGCCTTGCGGATCGCTTCCGGCACTTCGCGCGCCTTGCCGTGACCGAAGCCGACGCGGCCCTTCTGGTCGCCGACGACGACGAGTGCGGCAAAGCCGAAGCGGCGGCCACCCTTGACGACCTTGGCGACGCGGTTGATGTGGACCAGCTTGTCCACCATGCCGTCGTCACGCTCTTCGCGTTCACGCTCGCGGCCGCGGCCGCCTTCCCTACGTTCCTGTGCCATATCCTGTTCCTTGTTCTTTTCCGGAAGCACGGGTTGCTGATTGCCGGCGCCGCTTTGGGTCGCCGACGGTGAAAGTCATTCTCAGAAGCTCAGGCCGCCTTCGCGAGCAGCTTCCGCCAGCGCCTTGACGCGGCCGTGATAGATATAGGCGCCACGGTCGAAGACGACTTCCTTGACGCCGGCCTTGGTGGCGCGCTCGGCGATCAGCTTGCCAATCGCGGCGGCGGCGGCGGTGTCAGCCCCGGTCTTGAGCGAACCCTTGAGGTCCTTCTCGAGCGTCGAGGCGGCGGCGATGGTGTGGCCCTTGGCGTCGTCGATCACCTGAACATAGATGTTCTTCGAGGTGCGATGGACCGACAGACGGGGACGCTCGCCGGCGACCTTCCTGATCTGACGGCGCACGCGCTGCGCGCGGCGCTGTGTGGCTTCCTTGGTACCCATGATGGTCTTCCTTGCCTTCAAAAAACGGGGGCCGCCCTGTGCGGTAGGCAAAAGCGCCTCCCGCGACCGCTCCCCGCGGCGTTACATTTCTTTGGCTTGGTCCTTTCCGAAAAGTCTGCAACTTTTCGGGGCCAAGCCCACTACTTCTTCTTGCCTTCCTTGCGGACGATCTTCTCGCCAGCATAGCGGACACCCTTGCCCTTGTAAGGCTCGGGACCACGGTATTCGCGGATCTCCGCGGCGACCTGGCCAACCTGCTGCTTGTCGATGCCGGTCACGGTGATTTCCGTCGGCTTCGGCACAGCGATGGTGACACCAGCCGGCGTCTCATAGACGACGTCGTGGCTGAAGCCAAGGGCGAGCTGCAGGTTCTTGCCCTGCATGGCGGCGCGATAGCCGACGCCGGTGATCTCGAGCTTCTTTTCGAAGCCGTCCTTGACGCCATGCAGGATGTTGACGATCTGCGTGCGCGACATGCCCCACTTGGAGCGGGCCGTCTTGGTCTGGTCGCGCGGCTGGACAGCGATCTCGCTGCCTTCCATCTTAACCAGGACTTCGTCGTTCACCACGAACTTCAGCTCGCCCTTCGGGCCCTTCGCCGTCACGGTCTGGCCGTTGACGGTCGCGGTCACGCCCTGCGGCAGCGAAACGGGTTTCTTTCCAATACGAGACATTTTGTTGTCCTCGTCACTTCTCTTGTTTCAGGTCTCTGTCTTCGGAACGATCCGAAGACCGGATTCCACTTTGCGGTCAGCTGCCGGATCAGAAGATCTGGCAGAGGATCTCGCCGCCGACGTTCTGTTCGCGTGCTTCGTGGTCGGCCATCACGCCCTTCGGTGTCGAAAGGATGGCGATGCCAAGGCCGTTGGCGACGTGCGGGATCGACTTGGCCGAGACGTAAACGCGGCGGCCCGGCTTCGAAACGCGGGCGATTTCGCGCACGACGGGCGCACCGTCGAAATACTTCAGCTCGATTTCGATTTCGGACTTGCCGTTGTCGAAGTCGGTCTGGCTGTAGTCGCGGATGTAGCCTTCAGCCTTCAGCACGTCGAGGACGCGGGTACGCAGACGCGAGGCCGGCGTCGAGACACTCGACTTCTTGCGGCCGTAGGCGTTGCGGATGCGGGTCAGCATATCGCCGAGAGGATCGCTCAATGACATGTTATGTCCTCCTTACCAGCTCGACTTGACCAGGCCCGGGATCTGGCCGTTATTGCCGAGATCACGAAGCGCGATGCGCGATACTTTGAGCTTGCGATAGTAGGCACGCGGACGGCCGGTGACTTCGCAGCGGTTGCGGATGCGGATCTTGGCCGAGTTGCGCGGCAGGGCAGCAAGCTTCAGCTGAGCGCGGAAGCGCTCCTCCATCGGCTTGGACTGATCCATGATGATCGCCTTCAGCGCGGCGCGCTTGGGACCGTACTGGTCGGCAAGCTTGCGGCGCCTGTTGTTCTTCTCGACTGAGCTGGTCTTTGCCATTTCAGATTTTTCCTTTTCTCGCTGCCGTTACTGGCGGAAGGGGAAGTTGAAGGCCTTGAGCAATGCCCTGGCTTCGTCGTCCGTCTTCGCAGTCGTACAAACGATGACGTCCATGCCCCAGATCTGATCAACCTTGTCGTAGTTGATCTCCGGGAACACGATGTGCTCCTTGATGCCCATGGCGTAGTTGCCACGGCCATCGAAGCTCTTGGGGTTCAGTCCGCGGAAGTCGCGGACGCGCGGCAGCGCGATGTTCACGAGGCGGTCGAGGAACTCGTACATACGTTCCTTGCGCAGCGTGACCTTGGCGCCGATCGGCATGTTCTCGCGGACCTTGAAGCCAGCGATCGAATTGCGGGCGCGGGTGACGACGGCCTTCTGGCCGGCGATCATCGCCAGGTCCTCGGCCGCGACCGAAGGCTTCTTGGAATCGGCGGTCGCTTCGCCGACGCCCATGTTCAGCACGATCTTGTCGAGGCGCGGAACCTGCATGTCGTTGTCGTAGCCGAACTGCTCCTGCAGCGCCTTGCGGATGGTCTCGTTGTAGACCTGCTTCAGGCGTGGCGTGTTGGCGGCAGTCGCCTGCTTGGTTTGAGCCTTAGCCATTGATGACTTCTCCCGAGCGCTTGGCGACGCGCACTTTCTTGCCGTCCTTCTGGAAGGTGAAACCGACGCGGGTCGGCTTGCCATCCTTGGGGTCGGCCAGCGCGATATTCGACAGGTTGATCGGCGCTTCCTTGGTGATGATCCCGCCCTCTTGGGACTGGGTCTGCTTCTGGTGACGACGGATCATGTTGACGCCGCGCACCAGCGCGGTGTCATCCTTCGGCTGAACCGAGAGGACTTCGCCCGAACGGCCCTTGTCCTTACCGGCAAGCACGACGACCTTGTCGCCTTTTCTGATCTTTTGCATTGGTCCGGCTCCTTACAGCACTTCAGGCGCGAGCGAGATGATCTTCATGTGGTTCTTGGCGCGGAGTTCGCGCGGAACCGGTCCGAAGATACGCGTGCCGATCGGCTCTTTCTTGTTGTCGACGAGAACGGCCGCGTTCTTGTCGAAACGGATCACGCTGCCGTCCGGGCGGCGGATGTCCTTGGCCGTGCGAACCACGACCGCCTTCATCACATCGCCCTTCTTAACGCGGCCGCGCGGAATGGCTTCCTTGATCGACACCACGATGATGTCGCCCACGGAAGCGTATTTCCGCTTCGAGCCGCCCAGCACCTTGATGCACATGACACGACGCGCGCCGGAGTTATCCGCGACGTCGAGGTTTGTTTGCATCTGAATCATGACTGGCCGCCTTCTTCTTTTCTAACGGGACGGGCTCGAAGCCCCTCCCCGGTCTGTCCAAAATTCGTTGTTTACGCCCAGAGGTCAGGCTTGGTCCGAAGACACGACGATCCAGCGCTTGTCCTTGGAAATCGGCTTCGATTCCTGGATGAACACCTGATCGCCAACCTTATGGGCGTTGTTCTCGTCGTGCGCCTTGTACTTCTTGGTCATGCGCACGGTCTTCTTCATCACGGGATGCGTGAAGCGCCGTTCGACCTTGACGACAACCGTCTTCTCGTTCTTGTCGCTGACGACGGTGCCCTGCAGAATGCGCTTTGGCATGGTTTTCGTCCTTAAGCCTTCTTGGCCGCGGACTTTTCCGCAGCGATGGTCTTGATACGCGCAATGTCCTTGCGGACCTGCCTCACGCGCGCGGTCTTCTCGAGCTGGCCGGTGGCCTTCTGGAAGCGCAGGTTGAACTGCTCCTTCTTCAGGCTGGCCAGGTCGTCGGTCAGCTGGTCCTGGGTCTTGGTCCGGATGTCTTCGGCTTTCATGATCAGCCCGTCCTTATTCTGCGATGCGCTGTACGAAGCGCGTCCTGACCGAGAGCTTGGCCGCGCCGAGACGCAGCGCCTCACGGGCGGTTTCTTCACTGACGCCGTCGATCTCGAACATGATGCGGCCCGGCTTGACGCGCGCCGCCCAATAGTCGACCGCGCCCTTGCCCTTGCCCATGCGGACTTCGGTCGGCTTCGACGTGACCGGCAGATCCGGGAAAATACGGATCCAGACGCGGCCAGCGCGCTTCATTTCGCGAGTGATCGCGCGGCGGGCCGCCTCGATCTCACGCGCGGTGACGCGGTTCGGCTCAAGCGCCTTCAGCCCGAAACCACCGAAATCCAGATTGGTGCCGCCCTTTGCGGTACCATGGATGCGGCCCTTGAACTGCTTGCGGAACTTTGTGCGCTTTGGCTGCAGCATCGTTCTAACTCCAAATTCCTAAATGTCTCAGGCGTTCTCGCGACGACGACCGCGTTCGCGCTCGCCACCACCGCCGCCATGCGAATGATCACCCTCGGTGGCGCGACGCTCCGAAGCCATCGGGTCGTGCTCGAGGATCTCGCCCTTGAACACCCAGACCTTGACGCCGCAGATGCCGTAAGCCGTATTCGCCTCGGCCGTGCCGTAGTCGACATCGGCGCGCAGCGTGTGCAGCGGCACGCGGCCTTCGCGGTACCATTCCATGCGCGCGATTTCGGCGCCGCCGAGACGGCCCGAGCAGTTGATGCGGATGCCTTCGGCACCGAGGCGCATCGCCGACTGCACGGCGCGCTTCATGGCGCGGCGGAACGCGATGCGGCGCTCGAGCTGCTGGGCGATCGACTGGGCGACCAGGGTCGCGTCGATTTCCGGCTTGCGCACTTCGACGATGTTGAGGTGCGTTTCGGACTTCGTCATCTCCATCAGCTTCTTGCGAAGCTTTTCGATGTCGGCGCCCTTCTTGCCGATGATCAGACCCGGGCGCGCGGCATGGATGGTGACGCGGCACTTTTTGTGCGGACGCTCGATCACGACCTTCGAGATCGCGGCCTGCTTGAGTTCCTTCTCAAGATACTTGCGGATCTTGATGTCCTCATGCAGCAGCTTGCCGTACTCCCCGGTGTTCGCGAACCAGCGCGAATCCCAGGTGCGGTTGATGCCGAGGCGAAGACCGATCGGATTGACTTTCTGGCCCATTATGCGGCCTCCCCTTTTTCTTCGACTTCACGAACGACGATCGTGAGGTGCGAGAACGGCTTCTCGATACGGCTGGCGCGACCACGGCCACGAGCGTGGAACCGCTTCATGACGATCGACTTGCCGACATAAGCTTCCGCCACGATCAGCGCATCGACGTCGAGGTCGTGGTTGTTTTCCGCGTTGGCGATCGCCGACTCCAAGGTCTTCTTGACCGTGCCGGAAATCCGCTTGGCCGAGAATTCGAGGTCGGAAAGCGCTGTCGCGACCTTCTTGCCGCGGATCAGCGCGGCAACCAGGTTCAGCTTCTGCGGGCTGATACGGATCGTGCGCAGAACGGCGCGCGCTTCGTTGTCAGCAAGACTGCGCGGAGCTTTGGCCTTGCCCATGATTATTTCCTCTTCGCCTTCTTATCCGCGCCGTGACCGTAGTAGGTCCGCGTCGGAGCGAATTCACCGAACTTGTGACCGACCATGTCCTCGTTCACGGAGACGGGAACATGCTTCTGGCCGTTGTAGACACCGAAGGTGAAGCCGACGAACTGCGGCAGGATGGTGGAGCGACGGCTCCACATCTTGATCACCTCATTGCGACCACCTTCACGAACCTTGTCCACCTTCTTGAGAAGGTAGCCGTCAATGAAGGGGCCTTTCCAAATAGAACGAGTCACTTGGCGTTACCTCTTCTTAGCTCTTGCGCTGATGGCGCGAGCGCAGGATGAACTTGTCGGTCGCCTTGTTGGACCGCGTCTTCTTGCCCTTGGTCGGCTTGCCCCACGGGGAAACCGGATGGCGACCACCGGAGGTGCGGCCTTCGCCGCCGCCGTGCGGATGGTCAACCGGGTTCATGGTCACGCCGCGATTGTGCGGACGCTTGCCGCGCCAAACCGTGCGGCCTGCCTTGCCGTCGTTGATATTGCCATGGTCGGGGTTCGACACGGCACCGACGGTGGCCATGCAGGAGCCGTGAACGACACGCTGCTCGCCCGAGTTGAGGCGCAGGATCGCCATGCCCTGGTCGCGGCCGACGAGCTGGGCGTAACCGCCAGCCGAACGGGCCACCTGGCCGCCCTTGCCCGGCTTCAGCTCGATGTTGTGGACGATCGTGCCGACCGGCATCGAGGCCAGAGGCATCGCATTGCCCGGCTTCACGTCGACCGCTTCGCCGGCCACGATCTTGTCGCCGGCGGCGAGGCGCTGCGGGGCGATGATGTAGGACAGCTCACCATCGTCATACTTGATCAGCGCGATGAAGGCGGTGCGGTTCGGATCGTATTCAATGCGCTCAACCGTGCCGACGACGTCGAACTTGCGGCGCTTGAAGTCGATGATACGGTACGAACGCTTGTGACCACCACCGATGAAACGGGCGGTGATGCGGCCGTAGTTGTTGCGGCCGCCCGACTTGGTCAGGCCTTCGGTCAGACCCTTGACGGGCTTGCCCTTGTAGAGACCCGAGCGGTCGACGATGACCAGCTGGCGGGTGCTCGGCGTTACCGGGTTGAATTTTTTCAGTGCCATGTTCTTGTCCTCGCGGCCTTGCTCAGAGACCCGTCGCGACGTCGATCGACTGGCCGTCGGCCAGCGTCACAATCGCCTTCTTGACGTCGCTCTGGCGGCCGATCGTGCCGCGGAAGCGCTTGATCTTGCCCTTGCGGACAAGCGTGTTCACGGCCATCACCTTGACGCCGAACAGCGCTTCGACGGCGGCCTTGATTTCCGGCTTCGACGCCTTCTTGGCGACGTTGAAGACGACCTGGTTCTGCTCGGAAGCCATGGTCGACTTTTCGGTGATCGCCGGGCTGACGATCACGTCGTAGTGACGAAGGTCGGTCATTTAAAGCGCTCCTCGAGAGCCTCGACGGCGGCCTTGGAAAGGACCAGCGTGCCGCGGCGCAGAATGTCGTAGACGTTGATGCCCTGGATGGGCAGCACGTCGATGTTGGGGATGTTGGTCGCGGCCAGCTTGAAGTTCTGATCAAGCTCGACGCCGCCAATCACTAGGGCGTTGGTCAGGCCCAGCGTCGCGAAATTCGCGACCAGTGCCTTGGTCTTGGCCTCGGTCAGCTTCAGCTCGTCGATGATGATGATCGAAGCGCTCTTGGCCTTGGCCGAGAGGGCGTGCTTGAGGCCAAGCGCGCGAACCTTCTTCGGCAGATCGTGCTCGTGGCTACGGACGACCGGGCCGTGGGCCTTGCCGCCGCCGCGGAACTGCGGAGCGCGTGCCGAATGGTGACGAGCGCGGCCCGTACCCTTCTGCTTGTACATCTTGGCGCCGGTGCGCGCGATTTCGGCGCGGCCCTTGGCCTTGTGCGTACCCTGCTGCTTCTTGGCAAGCTGCCAGCGCACGACGCGCTGCAGGATGTCCTCGCGCGGATCAAGGCCGAAAATCTCCTCGGAGAGTTCCACCTTGCCGGCGTCCTTGCCGCCAAGCGTTGTGATCTTGAGATCCATTATTCCGCTCCCTCTGTGGCCGGAGCCTCATTCTTCGTGGCGACGCGGACCGCGGCGGGCTTCGGCGCATTGGCCGGAAGCGCGACCTTGGCGGCATCGCGAACCAGGATCCAGGCGCCCTTCGACCCGGGAACCGCTCCGCGGATCAGGATCAGGCCGCGATCGGCATCGGTCGAGACGATCTCGACGTTCTGCGTGGTGACGCGGGTATCGCCCATGTGGCCGGCCATGCTCTTGCCCTTGAACACCTTGCCGGGGTCCTGGCGCTGGCCGGTCGAGCCGTGCGTACGGTGCGAAACCGAGTTACCGTGGGTCGCGCGACCACCACCCATGTGGTGGCGCTTGATGACGCCCTGGAAACCCTTGCCGATCGTCGTACCGGTGACATCGACCTTCTGGCCGGCGACAAAGTGCTCGACCGTGATCTCGGCGCCGACATCGATCATGTTGTCGGCGGAGACGCGGAACTCGGCGAGCTTCGCCTTCGGCTCGACGGAAGCGGTCGCGAAATGGCCGCGCATCGCCTTCGACGTGTTCTTCACCTTGGCGAGGCCAACGCCGAGCTGAACGGCGGTGTAGCCATTCTTCTCCTGCGTGCGCTGCGCCACGACCTGGCAGTTCTCCATCTGGAGAACGGTGACGGGAACATGTTCCCCGGCATCGTTATAGATGCGGGTCATTCCCACCTTCTTTGCAATCACACCTGAACGCATCGGTTCAATTCCTTTAGAGTTCCGGGCCAGGGGCACCGCCCCTTACCGCGCTCTCGTTCCCTTAGAGCTTGATCTCGACGTCGACGCCGGCGGCCAGATCGAGCTTCATCAAAGCATCGACGGTCTGCGGGGTCGGATCGACGATGTCGAGCAGACGCTTGTGCGTGCGCATCTCGAACTGCTCGCGGCTCTTCTTGTCGACGTGGGGCGACCGGTTCACCGTGAACTTTTCGATCCGCGTCGGCAGCGGAATGGGGCCGCGGACGTTGGCGCCGGTGCGCTTGGCCGTCGACACGATTTCGCGCGTCGAGGCGTCGAGCACCCGGTGGTCAAACGCCTTCAGGCGGATGCGGATATTCTGTCCGTTCATGCGTCACTTCCTTGTTCTGGCGCGGCGCGGGCAACTACCGCGCCCGCGACAGATCGGTTTAAGTCCAAATTACTCTTTGATGGTGACGACGATGCCGGCACCGACGGTGCGGCCGCCTTCACGGATGGCGAAGCGCAGCTTCTCTTCCATGGCGATCGGCACGATCAGCTCGACATCGACCGTGATGTTGTCGCCAGGCATCACCATCTCGGTGCCGGCCGGCAGCGACACGATGCCGGTCACGTCGGTCGTGCGGAAGTAGAACTGCGGACGGTAGTTGGTGAAGAACGGCGTGTGGCGGCCACCTTCGTCCTTGGTCAGGATGTAGGCTTCGGCCACGAACTTCTTGTGCGGCTTCACCGTGCCGGGCTTGGCCAGAACCTG
>NZ_VFUZ01000015.1 GCF_006658505.1 Mesorhizobium sp. B2-4-15 | reverse complement strand
AATCCGGACGTCGCCAGCCAGCTTGCGCACGAGCAACTCGCGTATCTTCCTGGCACCCCAATGCGGCTTCTCCCGCTCGCTCTCCACGATCAGCCGCTCGATCTGGTCGGGCAGCTGGTTGGCGTAGCGGACAGGCCGGCGCGAGCGGTCGCATAGGGCTTCGAGCCCTTCCTCCCTATAGCGGTCGAAGATCTTGTAGCCGGTCTTGCGGGAAATCCCGAACTCCCGACACACTTCGCTCATACCTTCGCCATCCAGAAGGCGGGCGACAAAACGTAGACGTTCCTCCATCACCGAACACTCTCTCCACGGCATCAACACCTCCGGCCAAAAGCCAAAAGTGTTACCCATGTGTCCGGTACAAATCGTCACCTATGTCTCGGGTCGCTCACACGTCACATGCCGGCGCTTGATTCGCCATGAACCGTTGCGGCACAAGGTGATCGACCGCTCAGCCGCTTTGCGACAAATGAACGTGCAGAACGGCGGCTTTCTTTGCAATCAGTCCTTCCAAATCCGCGTCCGACCGTTTGGTGCCGGTACGTTCCCGCAGCAGCGAGATCACCGCTTTCATAGAAAGCTGGGCCGTCTGACCGCTCAGGATGGCATCCACCGCGCCGGCAACATCCGGGGTCTCCGTTGGTGCTCGCATGATCGGCTCCTTTCTGTTCAGGTCGGCCTCGGTGCCGGCGGGTCCCCTGACGCCGCGGTCGAAGAAGACGGGCAGGCCGTTCTTGACGGCGAGGGCGGCGACCATATCATCGAGCTTGCGGTCGGAGAGTGCCGGGTCCGAAGGAGCGGGTTTCAGGATTCTACGGATCACTCGGGCAGCCTGGTCCGTCGACACAAAACCAAAACGCCGTTTTCTGGCCTCGACATATTGTTCGATGATCATGCTTAGACGTCGGGCTGCAACATCCTTCGGTTCCTGCACCTGGGCCTCCTTGGCTGCCATGCGTGCGATCTCGGCAGCACAAACAGGAAATAGGGCGGGCTTGATCGAACATCAAACAGGGGAATTGGCCATCATTCGCCCCCATCTTCTCGTAAGACAGGAACGATCCCGCGCCTGAAGCATTTCGCTCTATGACCAGCTCATTGAGGGAACGCCGGGCCATGAAGATTGCCCATGTCGCACCGCTTTACGAATCCGTGCCGCCAAGGCTCTATGGCGGCACCGAGCGTATCATCTCCTACCTTACCGAGGCTCTCGTCGACCTTGGTCATAGCGTGACCCTGTTCGCCAGCGGCGATACGAAGACCTCCGCCAATCTGGTGCCATGCCGCGAACGGGCGCTTCGTCTCGATCCCCGTCCGCTGAAATCCGAGATAGCGGCGCATTTGTCGATGCTCGACGAGGTGCGCAAACGGGTCGACGATTTTGACGTCATTCATTTTCATCTCAGCCATTTCCTGCATTTCCCGTTTTTCCGCGACATGCCGCAACGCACCGTGACGACGCCACATGGCAGGCTGGATTACGCCGACCTCCCGCAAGCCTACGATCGGTTCCCGCGGTTTCCGATGATTTCGATATCCCGCAGTCAGCGAGCGCGGTTCGCATCCGCGAACTGGCTGGCCACGATCCATCACGGGCTGCCGGTCGAGCTCTATGAGCCCGATTTCGAGGCAGGATCGGATGGCTCCTATCTTGCCTTTCTCGGCCGGATGTCACGTGACAAGCGACCGGATCGGGCGATCGAGATCGCCCGCCGTACCGGCCTGAAACTCAAGCTCGCGGCCAAGATCGGTGATGGCGACCGCGCCTATTTCGAGGAAGTCGTCCAACCGATGATCGATGGCGACCGGGTCGAATATGTCGGCGAGATCGGCGAGGACCAGAAGAGCAGGTTTCTTGGCAATGCGGCAGCTTTGCTGTTTCCCATCGATTGGCCCGAGCCCTTCGGCCTTGCGGTGATCGAGGCCATGGCCTGCGGAACCCCTGTGATGGGCTGGAGTTGCGGCGCCATGCCCGAGATCATCGATCATGGGGTCAGCGGCTTCGTCGTCGAAACCATTGAAGATGCTGTGGCGACGATGCCGGCTCTCCTCCAGCTCGACAGGCGGCGAATAAGAGCGGTCTTCGAGAGGCGGTTTTCAGCCGACAGAATGGCCAGGGATTATGTCGCGGCCTATTCCCGGCTGAGCAAGGGCCATCAGCAAAGCAGAGCCTCCTAGGCCCCCTTCACCCGTTCGGAAACCCAACACGGGAACAGTCTTCTTGACCATCATCCAACTCGACGAACGCAAGCTTGATCCGGCGATAGCGCTGGCTTCACTCGATGAAACCGCACCCAGGGAGCCGCACCGGCTCTTCGCGCTCAAGCATGGCGATTGCTTTGCCGTCGCCGATGCCTATGGCGACATCCGTGGTGTCGGCGACGGGTTCTTCCGCGATGACACGCGCGTGCTTTCCGAATTTCGCCTCGCGATCGGTGGCCGTTCGACATCTCTCCTCGGGGCCTCGCTGAGCCAGGACAACGTCCTGTTCACCACCAACCTCACCAATCTGCCGATCGAAACCCTGGGTGGACGGCCGATAGCGCAAGGCGCAATTCACATCGAGCGCGTCAGGCTGCTGTGGCAGGATCGCCTCTATGAGCGGCTGACGCTGTCGAACTACGGCCGGGAACATTCCACCATCCTGCTTTCGCTGCGCTTTGCCGCCGATTTCCGCGACATGTTCGAAGTTCGTGGATCGACGCGGCCGAAGCGGGGCACCTCACATACGGCCGAGGTTGGCCGGAGCTCCGTGATGCTTCGCTACGAGGGGCTGGACAAGGTCGAGCGCAAATCGGCGATATCGTTTTCGCAAGTGCCCGACGAACTGACCTCGGAACGAGCGGACTTCCTCATCGCCGTCACCAAGCGCAGCCGCAAGACGCTGTATGTCGAGGTTGGCACCGATGCCAGGGATACGCCCGAACGCGAGCGGTTTCGCGCTGCGGCCGCGCGCGCGCGTTTCGGCATGCGCGCCAAGCGTCGCCACGGCGCAACGCTGCACAGCTCCGGCAGGGTGTTCAACGACTGGATCGAACGGGCGCGTGCCGACGTGGCGCTGCTCACCACGGAGCTGGCGACAGGTCCCTATCCCTATGCCGGCATTCCATGGTTCTCGACGGCCTTTGGCAGGGACGGGGTGATCTCCGCGCTGCAAATGCTGTGGCTCAACCCCGGCCTGGCGCGCGGCGTGCTCGCCTTTCTGGCGCAACACCAGGCAACCGAAACCTCGCCCTTCAGCGACTCCCAGCCTGGCAAGATCATGCACGAAACGCGCAAGGGCGAGATGACGGCGCTCAGCGAACTTCCGTTCGGCCGCTACTATGGCGGTGTCGACACCACGCCGCTCTATGTCCATCTTGCCTGTGCCTATGCTGACCGCACCGGCGACACGGACTTCATCGATGGCCTGTGGCCGTCGCTGTGCGCCGCCGCCGAATGGATCGAAGCCGCGAGCCAGCCGACAGGATTTGTCACCTACCTTCGTGCGGCGGAATCGGGCCTCGCCAACCAGGGTTGGAAGGACAGTTTCGATTCCATTTTCCACGCCGACGGTCGCATCCCGAAAGGGCCGATCGCGCTGGTCGAGGTCCAGGGTTACGTTTTCGCGGCGTTCCAGGGGTTGGCGAAGCTGGCTCGGCTGCGCGGCGAAGACGAGAAGGCCGAAGGTTGGGAGAGGCGCGCTCAGGAAATCCGTCAGCGGGTCGAAAGCCATTTCTGGGTGGAGGAGCTTGGCTATTATGCGCTGGCCCTGGACGGCGACGGCCAGCCTTGCAAGGTGCGCACGTCCAATGCCGGACACCTGCTTTATGTCGGCCTTCCCGACCCGGATCGCGCGCGGATCGTCGCTGACCAATTGCTGTCGGCTTCATTCCACACCGGCTGGGGACTGCGCACGCTGGCGGATGACGCGATCTTCTTCAATCCGATGTCGTACCACAATGGCTCCATCTGGCCACACGACACCGCGATCTGTGCGGCAGGCCTTGCGCGATACGGCATCCGCGACAGCGTGGTGCGGCTGATGAGCGGTACATTCGAATCCGCCGTCCATTTCAACATGCGGCTGCCTGAACTGTTCTGCGGTTTCACCCGCGCACCTGGCGAGGCGCCGATCGCTTATCCGGTCGCGTGCTTGCCGCAGGCCTGGTCGGCAGGCTCGGCCTTCATGCTCATGCAGGCGTGTCTCGGCCTTCAGATCGACGGCTGGACCGGCGAAATCCAGGTGACACGGCCGCGCTTGCCAATCGGCATCGACAATCTGGTGGTCCGCCATCTCGCGGTCGCGGGTGTTGCTGTCGATCTGACATTTCAGCGGGTAGGGGACCGCGTTGGCGCCTTCCTGGCCGATCGCCATGAGGGGCTGGTGCCTCTCGTGGTCAGAAGCTGAAAACATCGGAACCATCGCGCGCCGCGAACGTTGGACCCCCGCACGATGGGTGCCGGAACTCCAGTCGGCGAGGCCAGCTGCGGCATCCCATTAAAAGGTAATCGACTTCAAATGCCCGACAACACTTCGTACCTGGTCGCTCCTTCATCCGCTTTGTGGCTCCTTGTCCTTGTAGCTGTCGGCATCCTGATCATCGCGCGGGCGACCATGACGTTGCGGGCGAAGAGGGGCAGGAAGCTTGCCGCCGTGGCGGTTGAGCCGGCTCGCGGTCCCTTGCCGGAATTCGCGAAGAATGGGCAGTCCGCCGCCGCCGCGCTGGTGCAGTGGTCACCCGAAACGCTGCGTCACATATTGGCGACGGAACTTCCCGATGCCCAGGTGATCGTCGTGTCAAATCGGGAGCCGTATATCCACAACCGCAAGGGAGAGGACATACAGTTGGTCGTACCCGCCAGCGGCCTTGTCTCTGCCCTGGAGCCGATTACCCGTGCCTGTGCAGGCACGTGGATCGCCTATGGCGGTGGGTCGGCCGACACGCTTGTGGTCGACAAAAATGACAGGGTCGAGGTACCGCCCGAAAACCCTTCCTACACGTTGCGTCGTGTCTGGTTGAGCGAAGAAGAACAGCAAGGCTATTATCTCGGCTTTGCCAATGAGGGCCTCTGGCCGCTGTGCCATATCGCCTTCACCCGGCCGATATTCCGCGCCTCTGATTGGGAGTCCTACGAGGCGGTCAACCGCAAATTCGCCGACACCGTTGTCGCGGAAGCCCGCAACGAGCGGCCGATAGTGCTGGTCCAGGACTACCATTTCGCGTTGTTGCCGCGGATGATCCGGGAGCGCCTGCCGGAGGCGATCATCATCACCTTCTGGCACATTCCATGGCCGAATTCGGAGGTGTTCAGCATCTGCCCGTGGCGCGAGAAGATTCTCGAAGGCCTGCTCGGCAGTTCCATCGTCGGCTTTCACACCCAGTTCCACTGCAACAACTTCATCGACAGTGTCGACCGCTTCCTCGAGAGCAGGATCGAGCGGGAGGATTCGGCCATCTCCTACGGTGGCCAGGTCAGCCTGGTTCACGCGTATCCGATTTCGATCGAATGGCCACCGGTGCAACTCGGCAAATTGCCTGACGTGGCACAATGCCGCCAGCGTGTTCGTGAGAGATTCGGACTGGCTGAAAATATCAGACTGTGCGTGGGCGTTGAACGTCTCGACTACACCAAGGGTATCCTTGATCGCTTCAACGCGCTCGATGAACTGTTGAAACTCCATCCCGAATGGATCGGCAAGGTGGCGTTCCTGCAGATCGCCGCGCCCAGCCGCGGAAGCTTGCCTGCTTATCAGCAGTTGCATGAAGAGTGTCTGCGTCAGGCAGAGGATCTCAACCAGCGCTATGGTCGCGAGGGTTACACGCCCGTCGTGATGGTGACGGAACACCACTCACAACAACAGGTCTACGAGCTCTATCGCGCCGCTGATGTTTGCATGGTCACAAGCCTGCATGACGGCATGAACCTGGTCGCCAAGGAATTTGTCGCGGCGCGCGACGACGAACAGGGTGTCCTGCTGCTCAGTATGTTCGCTGGAGCTTCCAAGGAGTTGCTTGAGGCGCTGATCGTCAATCCCTATGACGCGGCGATGATGGGCGACGTCTTGCTTCAGGCTTTGACCATGTCGCAAGAGGAGCAGCGCCAGCGCATGCAGCGCATGCGTGAGGTCGTTCGCGACAACAATGTCTATCGATGGGCAGGCAGCATGCTGCTCGACGCCGCGCGCTTGCGCAAACGTATTGAAATCGATCGCGCCGTCGGTGCCGCTCCGGTGGCTCCACGTAACGTGATATCGTTGCTCGACCGCAAGCGGGTGGCGGCTCTGTGATGTCGATACTTCCGAACCTGCCCGCGCCTGACGTTCCCCAAGGGCCATGGGCCTTGTTCCTGGACATCGACGGCACGCTTCTTGAACATGCCGCGCATCCTGACGCAGTGGTCGTCAATGACGCGTTGCGCATGCTGTTGGCAAGACTTGAAACGCAATTGGACGGAGCGTTGGCGTTTATCACGGGACGGTCGATTGCCGCTGTCGACCATCTCTTTCAGCCCCTTCGATTGCGCGCCGCCGGGCTTTACGGTCTCGAGCACAGGCTCGCTCGTGACGGTCCGGTCGAGGCGGCGGGCGAGCCGGCCGACATTGCAGCACTTGCCGGGGAAATCGAAGCGGAACTGGCCAGCGCTGATGTCTATATCGAACGCAAGGGACCGATCCTGGCCATTCATACACGCGCGGCGCCGCACTTGCTTCAGCGTGCGACACAGTTGGTCGAACAGGCATTGGAGAGGCTGCCCGCGGGATATCGGGTGCTGGCTGGCAATGCAGGGGTCGAGCTGATGCCGCTGGAGGCGGCCAAAGGAGCGGCGATCAGGCGCTTCATGGCGGAGCCGGCTTTCAAGGAACGATGCCCGGTGTTTCTTGGCGACGACACATCCGATGAGAACGGATTCGAAACCGTCAATGAGATGAACGGCATATCGATCCGTATTAAACCGCAAGGCCAAACCGCGGCGCGCCACAAACTGGCCGACGTCGGCGAGGTTCTTGCCTGGTTGGACACTCTGTGCCGAGGCAGATTCCGCGCGACGGTCCAACCCTAAGCAGTTTGCAGGAGTTGATCGATGGCTCAGTTCACCAGCCTGATTCAGGAAATCATCCCGAACTGGCTTCGGCGCCGCTCACACAAATCGGGCGACACTCTCGAGCCACCGCGTTCCGAAGACGCCGACGCGGTGTGGCGCAAGGTGGTGGAGAAAGATCTGTTCGGTGCGAATACATCCGACTATGCCGAGACCGAGGAAGAGAGCAGGGGGAAGCACTGACGTCTCGTCCGGTTCTTTCGAAATCAGCGCGATGCACTCACGGGTGTTTCCGTTTCCGGCCGCTATCAGACGACTTCAGACATCAGCTGCTGCGCAATCGGCTGCACATTTTCTCGATAGGTGATGGATCTCTCGTAAAGCTTTCTCGCCACCCGCTCCTTGCCTATCCGCTCCCATTCAGGCGTCCAGTGGGTGTTCCAATCGAAATTCTGCGCGATGAGAATCTCCCTGTCGAAACATTGAGGATCGCGATCCAGAATCTGGCGGGCTTCATCGGCAAGTGGCGTATAGGCTTGCACTGCAGCTATCTTTCTGGCGCGGGCAGCAGCATCCAGTTGAATTTCCACCTCGACAACGCCAGGCACGTTGGGAACCGCAGCGGAACAAAGGTGCTTGCGACCCGGTCTCGCACCGCGCAGCCAGACATTGAGGACATTGCCAAATACGTGGGCCAGATCGTGGATTGGATTGTAGCCGTCGACTGCGTCGGAAACGACTTGAACGTCCTGACAATCCATCAAATCGAGCCGGATTCTCCTGAGCACGTCGGCAAAGAAGCCCGTATCCGTGCTCAACAACGCCTTGTACCACGCGGCGTCAGGAGTTTCTCCAAAGATCGCTCCGGCGGTCGCGCCGGCGGCGTCCACCACCTCACGTGAGAACTGGGTTCGAGCCGCGTTGCGTCCGCCCGAGCCATCCGTGAGAAGGTAGATTCGCGGCCTGTTGAGCTCAAGCCAGTGATGGATTCTAAGCTCATGTCCCGGATGTGCGAGGATTAGCACATGTTGCAACTTTTCAGGCACGGCATCGCTCCACTCAAGCTTCGGCGCGCAATCCCACCCCGTGGATATCGCTGAAACACGCTGCGCCAGAATTCCATGCAATGACTGGCATAGGCACCCGCGCTGGTGCCACATGGAAACTTGTTTGGTCGACAGCTTCGAACTAAGAAACGCTGCCTAGCTAGCACCTGTTGTCTTTATAGCCAACGCAAAACAGGCAAGGAGGCAACCTTTGCGGATACTCATTACCAACCTGTCGGTGTCGCAAAACAGCGGCTCCGAATCCGTTGTCGAATTGCTGGCCGACGGACTTCGCGGCGCGGGTCACCAAACCATGCTGCTCGCGCCAACGCTTGGCGACATGGCTGATAGACTCCGCATCCGTGGACACCAGGTCGTGGACCGGATCGCCGAGATCGTCGAAAGGCCCGATGTAATCCACGCCCAGCATCTGACCCCATGCCTGACCGCGCTGGCAAGGTTTCCTGACGTGCCAGCCGTCTTTTCATGTCACAGTGCCGTCTTCGAGGTCGAAACTCCAATGCCTCACCCTCAGATCCGCCGCTGGATCGCGGTCGACGAGGCGTGCAAGGTAAGGTGCCTGTCGCGCGGTGTGCCGGCAGACAAACTGGATCTCGTCTTCAACGCGGTCGACCTCGAACGTTTCAGGCAAAGACCTTCTCTGCCCGCGAGGCCGAAGCGGGGGCTGTTGCTGACCAAGAATTTCGAGCATCAACAGGCGGTGCGTGAAGCCTGCGCCAAAAGCGGCATTCAGCTTGATGAACTGGGGCCTGCCACAGGCCGGTATTCATATCAGCTCGAAAAGGATTTGCCGCAATACGATATCGTGTTTGCGACCGCCCGCATGGCCATCGAGGCGGCCGCCGTCGGATGCTCGGTTGTGGTTTGCGACGCGCGTGGCTTCGCCGGCCTGCTTGACACGGAAAACATGACAGCATGGCGGCGTATGAACCTCGGCGTCGGTCTTCTGACCAGGCCGACCACTGTTGACAACCTTTTGCAAGCGATCTCGAAATTCGACGCCGACGATGCGGCAGCCGTTTGCATTTATTTTCGGAAGGTTGCAGGTATGGCCTACTTTGTCGAGGAACATCTTCGAATTTATAATCAGGCTATCCAGGAACATGGCGCCACGACCGCGGACGAACGATCGCTCGCTACAGCCTGCTGGATCGAAGAAATCGGCGTTTCAGCTACGCATCGCAAATGGTTCCAGATTGCCAAGGAGCTGCACGGCGTGGCGGATCCACTCCGTCAGACCGCCTTGCTGGAATTACTGCGATCAAATACGGAAATCCTAAAGAGGAGTGCTGTGGCGTGGACGGACCTTGGTGGCCAGATCAATACGATTAGACTTGATACTGCCCAAATCCATTCGGTCTCTGATGCTTCCGTTTCGCTCGTTACCGTAAGCCAAGTTACCTTGGAAAGATTATCTCGAATCGAGCATAGTTTGGAAATCATTGCGGAATTTGTAAGCAAGGTAAAGCTGCTGTACAACGGCCTGCTTCCTTTGTTTTTTCGAAAAATACTTCTCAAGGCGCGAGGAAAAATTTGAAAATAACGAACGGAATTCGAGGTTATGCAATTTGTACGTCGCCAAGATCGGGAAGCAACTTCTTTTGTCAGCATCTCAGTAGCACCGGGGCGCTCGGGCATCCACTTGAATACTTCAATTGGAGGGCTCGTCGATTTTTTGATCATCCAAACTTTCCGGAACGTGTGAGCGGTCAGATCGAGAAAATTCTCACCATGGGCGCGACATCCAATCGCATTTATGGCCTGAAAATCTTTGCGCACCAGCATGATTGGATTTCAGGCGAAATCGACTGGACCGATGCGCTTCCGAATCTTCACTTTGTGTATCTTTCCAGACGAGACCTTCTCCAGCAGGCGGTATCTTGGGCGAAAGCCATCCAAACAGGGCAGTACCGATCGACGCAACCGCCAAACCAAACAGCGGTTTTTGATCCCGAACTGATTCAGAGGCAACTCGATGCGCTGGTTCGGGAAAGGGCGCGTTGGGAGATGTTTTATGCGCGAACTGGAATACAGCCCCTGAGAATCGAATACGAGCCACTCGTCGCCGACCCGCTAGATGCGGTCAGCGAAGTGGCCAATATGATGGGTGTCAAATTGCAACCCACGCAAGATTTCAGCAGGGTCGTGATCCAGAAACAGCGAGATTTGATCAGCCAAGAATGGGCCGATCGCTTCAAGATGGAACGCGGCAATCGAAATATATTGGATATCGTGTAATGCCTAGAGCCGTCACAAGAGTACTGGAGGTTTCGCAGAACGGCACGGCTTCAGGGATCCCCGAAAACCAGTGAAACATGGCCGCCCGCATGACGTTCGAGCCGGCCGGCGAGATCGAGTTCCAGAAGCACCATGAAAACCTGGGCCGGGTGGAGGCCGGTGTGACGGATGATCTCGTCGACCGACACCGGCGTCGGGCCGAGCGCCTCGATTACCTCTGTGCGGTCGCTCTCACCAGGCGGCGGTGTGGCCGAAAAATCGGGCGGGTCCTCGAACGGCGGCACATCAGGTGCCCGCATGCCGGTCAACGGCGCGATTGCCCTGGAAATATCCGATGCTTCGGTGACCAGCGTGGCGCCGTCCTTGAGCAGGCCGTTCGTGCCGGCTGCACGCGGATCGAGCGGGGAGCCGGGCACGGCAAAGACCAGGCGGCCCATTTCGCCGGCCAGCCTGGCGCTGATCAGGGATCCCGACCGCTGCGCCGCCTCGATCACCACCAGCCCAAGGGCGGCACCCGCGACGAGACGATTGCGGCGCGGAAAATCCTGCGCACGCGGCTGCCAGCCGAATGGCATCTCGGAGATGACCGCCCCATGTTCGGCGATTTCCTCGCACAGGCCGGCATTTTCGGGCGGGTAGGGCAGGTCAAGGCCTCCGGCCAGCACACCGATCGTGCCGGTCGACAGACTGCCCTGATGTGCCGCTGTGTCGATGCCGCGTGCCAGGCCGGAGATGATCCCATATCCATCGCGCCCAAGGTCGGCCGCCAGCATGCGCGCCATCTTGATGCCAGCCAGCGATGCGTTGCGCGCGCCGACGATGGCTACGCCCGGCAGCCGGAACACGGCGGCATTGCCCTTGACCGCCAGCAGCGGTGGCGGATGGTCCATGCTGCGCAACAGCGGGGGATAATCGGTCTCTCCGATGCCGACAAAGCGTGCACCATTGCGCCGGGCTGCTTCCAGTTCGGCTTCTGCCTCGGCAACGGAAGGGATGCGGATCATCCGGCTGGCGCCGCCGGAAATCATCAGTTCCGGCAGCATTTGAAGCGCGACTTCGGCCGACCCGAAGCGGTTGATCAGGTCCCGGAAGGAAGCAGGGCCGACATTCTGGGTGCGGATCAGCCGCAGCCAACTCAGCCGCTGCCGGTCGCTGAGGCGCGGCCCGGCGACCGGCTCGCTCATCCCTTGGCTCCGATCTTGCCCTCGGTGCCGGCAAGCAGGCGAGAAATATTGGCTCGGTGCTTGATAAAGACGACGATGCTCATCACCACGAACAGAGTGGCAATCTGTGGTGCGCTCAGAAAGTAGAGGGCGATCGGT
The DNA here is from genome assembly GCF_006658505.1 of Mesorhizobium sp. B2-4-15. Classification (GTDB taxonomy): domain Bacteria; phylum Pseudomonadota; class Alphaproteobacteria; order Rhizobiales; family Rhizobiaceae; genus Mesorhizobium. The sequence goes on along the minus strand of NZ_VFUZ01000015.1, from coordinate 134,801 downwards.
ACAACGACAGCAGCCGTCAGTGCCGCAAGCGACGAAAAGCGGAACAGAAAAGCCGTCACCAGCCAGACGACGGCGAAGACCAGCGCCACCTGCCATGCAAGGCCGATCAGCACGCCGAGATAGGTGGCGACGCCCTTGCCGCCCTTGAAGCCCAGCCAGGCCGGGAAGAGGTGGCCGAGAAAGGCACCGAGGCCGGCCCAGACCGCTGTTTCAGGCGCGAAATGAGCAACTATCAGCACGGCGGCCGTGCCCTTCAGCGCATCGAGCAGTAAGGTCGCGGCGGCAAGTCCCTTGTTGCCGGTGCGCAGCACGTTGGTGGCGCCGATATTGCCGGAGCCGATATTGCGCACGTCACCAAGACCAGCGGCTCGCGTCAGCAACAGCCCGAAGGGAATCGAGCCCAGAAGGTAGCCGAATACCAGCGCCAGGATCACGCCATAAGTCATTGTTTCCCCCGCATTTCCCCCTGCCAACCGGATCAGGCGCGGCGCCTGTTCCCGGTCTATGCCGAGAACACTGTGCGGCCGGCGACCAGTGTTTGCAAGACCTTGCCTTGCAGCCGCGCGCCTTCGAAACATGTGTTTTTCGAGCGCGAGCGGATGCCGCTCTCGCTGACGATCCAGGGTTCATCGAGGTCGACAAGCGCAAGGTCAGCGATGGCGCCGGGCTTCAGCGTGCCGCCGGGCAATCCGAACAGCCTTGCCGGCGCGGTGGAGAGTGTCTCGATCAGCCGCGGCAATGGCACGTCGCCATTGTGGTAGAGCCGCAAGGCGGCGCCAAGCAACGTCTCCAGCCCGATGGCGCCGGCTGCCGCGTCGGCGAAGGGCAGGCGCTTGGTGTCGACATCCTGCGGATCGTGCGAGGAGACGATGATATCGACCGTGCCGTCCCTGACCGCTTCGATCATCGCCAGCCGGTCTTCCTCGGCGCGCAGCGGTGGCGTCAGCCGGAAGAAGGTACGATATTCGCCGACATCGTTTTCATTGAGCGACAGATTGTGGATCGACACGCCCGATGTGACGTTGGCGCCATCGGCCTTCGCGCGCGCCACCGATCCCGCCGCAATGGCCGTCGAGATCTTGGCCGCATGGTAGGAGCCGCGCGTCAGACGCGCCAAGGCCAGATCGCGCTCAAGCGGAATGGATTCGGCTTCACGAGGAATGCCGGAGAGACCAAGCCAGCTCGCGTAAAGGCCCTCATTCATCACCCCGGACGAGGCAAGATCTGCATCCTGCGTCTCATGCACGATCGTGGCGCCGAAGTCGCGCGCATAGGTCAGCGCGCGGCGCATCACCAGCGCGCTCGAGATGGTGTGGCGGCCATCGGTGAAGGCGACGGCGCCTGCTTCGCGCAGCAGGCCGAACTCGGTCATCTCGCGGCCGTCGAGGCCCTTGGTGATGGCCGCCGCCGGGAAGATGTTGACGACCGCCGTATCCTTGGCGGTGCGCAGCACGAACTCGACCAGCGCCACATTATCGATCACCGGGTCGGTATCGGGCATCATGACGATGGAGGTGATGCCACCGGCGGCCGCCGCGACACTTGCCGACGCAATGGTTTCGCGATGCTCGCCGCCGGGTTCGCCGATGAAGACGCGGCCATCGACAAGGCCTGGGATGATTACCTTGCCGGCACAGTCGATCAGCGCGGCCCCATCGGGCGCGCCCTGGTTCAGCGCCGCCTTGCCGGCGGCAACGATTTTCCTGCCGTCGACAATGACGGAGCCGACTTCGTCCATGCCGCGCGAAGGGTCGACGATGCGGGCGCGCTCAAAGACCGTCGTGCTCATGCGCCGCGGCCCTCTTGGTTGCGGCCCTCTTGATTACGACGGGGGTCGAGCAGCGCTTCCATCACCGCCATGCGCACGGCGACACCCATTTCCACCTGTTCCTGGATGACGCTTTGCGGGCCGTCGGCGATTTCCGAGGCGATCTCGACGCCACGGTTCATCGGGCCGGGATGCATCACGAGCGCGTCGTCCTTGGCGGCCTTCAGCTTCTCGGCGTCGAGGCCGAAATAGCGGAAATATTCGCGGGTCGACGGTACGAAGGCGCCTTCCATCCGCTCACGCTGCAGGCGCAGCATCATCACCACGTCGGCATCCCTGAGGCCTTCGGCCATCGAACGCGACACGATCACGCCCATTCTGTCGATACCGGAGGGCAAAAGCGTCGAAGGCGCGACGACCCGCACCTGCGCGCCGAGCGCGTTAAGCAGCATGATGTTGGAACGCGCCACGCGCGAATGCAGGATGTCGCCGCAGATCGCCACGATCAGTTTCGACAGCGGGCCCTTGGCGCGGCGGATGGTCAACGCGTCGAGCAACGCCTGCGTCGGATGCTCATGCGCGCCGTCGCCGGCATTGACCACCGAACAGCCGACCTTCTGCGCCAGAAGTGCCGCGGCACCCGCCGACTGGTGGCGGATGATCAAGATGTCCGGCCGCATGGCGTTCAGCGTCATGGCGGTGTCGATGAGCGTCTCGCCCTTCTTCACCGAGGAACTCGCCACCGACATGTTCATGACATCGGCGCCGAGCCGCTTCCCGGCCAGCTCGAACGAGGACTGCGTGCGGGTCGAGGCTTCGTAAAAGAGATTGATCTGGGTGCGGCCGCGCAGCGTCGAGGTCTTTTTTTCGGATTGGCGCGAGATCGCGACCGCCCGATCCGCCCTGTCGAGCAACAGTTCGATGTCTCCAGGCGAAAGATCGCTGATGCCCAGAAGATGGCGGTGGGGATAGAGTGGCAGGGACGAAGCGTCGGTCATCTCAAGGGGCTGCTATAGGGTGCGGATTTCGTGCCCGCAAGCGCCCGCTTTCGATTGGCGCCATTCTCCCCGGTATTTTCGTCGCGCGCCCGCCAACGCTTGGGCTATATCTAGCCGATGGCTTCGGATTCGTGGCTTTCCGGCAATAGGGGCCTTTCTACCGATAGAAGGATTGGGCGTGACCGACGACGTAACGAACCAGCCGCCGCCGTTGACGGGCGGCAACGCCTGGCGAGGCGATCCGTTGCTGATCCAGCTTGCCGAGCGCTTTTCCGATCCGGTACGCAAGGACCTCGATGGGCTCGGCCGTTTCGTCTTGACGCAGGAAGCGCAGGAACTGGCGCGCCTGGCCAATGTCGAGACGCCGAAACTCAGGACGCATGATCGCCAGGGACGGCGCATCGACCTGGTCGAATTCCATCCGGCCTACCACGCCTTGATGCGCCGCTCGGTGGCGAACGGGTTGCATTCTTCGGTCTGGGAAAATGGCGACGCCGAGATCGGCCGCCGCCATCAGGTGAGGGCCGCCCGTTTCTACCTGACCGCCGAACTCGAGACTGGGCACCTCTGCCCCATCACCATGACCAGCGCCTCGCTGGCGGCGCTGATGGCCAGCCCGAAACTGTTTCGCGAATGGGCGCCGCGCGTGACGACGCGCAAATATGACCAGAGCCAGAAGCCGCCGGTCGAGAAGACCGGGCTGACGCTTGGCATGGGCATGACCGAAAAGCAGGGCGGCACGGATGTGCGCGCCAATGTGACCAGGGCCGAGCGCGTCGGCAGCGGTTTCTACCGCCTGACCGGGCACAAATGGTTCATGTCTGCGCCGATGTCGGACGCCTTCCTGGTGCTGGCGCAGGCGCCGGAGGGGCTGTCATGCTTCCTTGTGCCGCGCGTCCTCGGCGACGGGTCGGGCAACGGCTTCCGCTTCCAGCGCCTCAAGGACAAGCTCGGCAACCGCTCCAACGCATCTTCCGAGGTCGAGTTCGTCAACGCCATCGGCGAGATGGTCGGCGAACCCGGCGCCGGCGTGAAGACGATCATGGACATGGTGACGCTGACGCGGCTCGACTGCGCGGTGGCGTCTTCGGCGATCATGCGGGCGGGGCTGGCCGAGGCGGTTCATCATGTCCGCCATCGCCAGGTGTTCGGCGCCAATCTGATCGAACAGCCGTTGATGCAGCGCGTGCTGGCTGACATGGCGTTGGATGTCGCTGCCGCCACGGCACTGTCGTTCAGGCTGGCGCGTTCCTTCGACGAGGCGGCGAGCGACCGCGGCGAGGCGGCGTTTGCCCGCGCCATGACGCCGGTCGTCAAATACTGGGTGTGCAAGATCGCGCCACCGTTGCTCTACGAGGCGATGGAGTGCCTTGGCGGCAATGGCTATGTCGAGGAAGCGCCGCTCGCCCGCTACTATCGCGAGGCTCCGGTGAACGCCATCTGGGAAGGGTCGGGCAATGTCATGGCGCTCGACGTGCTGCGCGTGCTCGGCCGCGCGCCTGGCCTGTTCGAGGAGGTGCTGGCCGGCATCGACCGTGACCTCGGCGCCGGTGGGCGTGGCACGATCGGTGTGCTGAAGGCGGCGATGCAGGTCGCCGCAACCGACGAGGGCTCGGCCCGACTGCTGACGGAACAACTGGCGCTGTCGGCGGCGGCGGCGGAACTGCGGAGGCTGGGGGCAGGGCGGATTGCCGATGCCTTTGTCGAGACCCGCCTGGCCGGCCAGTGGCGCAACACCTATGGCATGCTCGATTCGCGCCACGACGCCCGCATGATCATCGATACGCTCTATCCGCCGTTGACCTGAACCAGACGCCGTCCAAGGACGGTGCCATCCATCTTTCGGGGTGCCGTCGGCATTCTGATCCGAGGCGCGTTGCCGTTAACCTTAACAAATGGTTTCCGTTGCGGCGGCGAAGCGCAAAGCCCACTGTCATTCCTGTCGAAGCAGGAATCACGATGCGCTACGTATTGACCTCTTTCTTGTCCGTGCACTGGGCGATCGTTTTCGCCCTGCTCGCGCTGATCTGCATCGACGGAAACCGGGGCGTGGCGGCAGCTCTTGGCGTGCTCGGCGTGAGCATTGAGAGCGCTCGCTTCGTCAATCTAGAGAACGTCGTCGTGGTCGCGCCGCTGGCGATCGCATTGCTGGTCGTGTCGGTGCTGTTCTTCTGGGCCTTTGTCGACACGCTGATCAACGACACGGCCAGCCCGGGCGCGGACAGCGTTGTTCGCATAGCCTTCATCTCGGCTTCCGGTGTGTTGTCGATGATCCTGATCGGCGGCGCTGCCCAAGGCATCAACGGCCTTTTCATGGTGGTGGCCGTGCAACTGGCCGCACTCCTGGCCTCCTATGTCGCGATGCTCGCCGAGCGGCGCTCGGCGGCGGTGTCGGATGATGCCGATTTCCGCGCCACGGCGCACGGCATGGCGAAGGCCGCCGCCCATAGTTCGCTGCTCTCCCTGATATCTGGCCGGGTCGGCCCGAACGGGAAGGGAGGCCGCTGATGCGCTACATCTTCGCGATGTGGGCGGGCCCGATGGCGATTTTCTGGGGCTGGTTCTATCTGTCGGCCAACGACATCAATTTCGGCTACGTCATGTTCACCCGGCACACGCACGACTTCTTCTTCCAGCTCTACGGCCAGATGCTAGGCATCGACCCGTCGATCATCCCCGGAATGGTAGCGAAGACGTGCATCTTCGATGGGCTTCTGCTGATGGCGCTGTGGGCGTTCCGCCGCCGCCGCGAAATCTGGGGCTGGATCAAGGGGCGGACCACGAGTCAGGCTCCGTTCGAGCGGCTGCATCGAGTGACTGAAGCCGGTCTAGAACTCCCTGCAGAATAAAGGCCGCCGCGGCCGAATCGATCTTGCCAGCGCGTTTGGCGCGCGAGAAATCCATTTCGATCAGCGTCCTTTCGGCCGCGACCGTCGACAGTCGCTCATCCCAGAACACGAAGGGCAGGTTGCTCAGCTGGGCCATGTTGCGCACGAAGGCGCGCGATTTCTGCGCGCGCGGACCTTCGGACCCATCCATGTTGATCGGCAGTCCAATCGCCACCGCGCCGACGTTCTCCTTCTCCAGCAAAGCCAGAAGCATGGCGGCGTCGAGCGAGAACTTCTTTCGCACGATGACCGGGCGTGGATGAGCGAAGGAGAAACCCCGGTCGGAAACCGCGACGCCGATCGTCTTGTCGCCGAGATCGAGCCCCGCCAGCGTCCTGCCGTCGACGAGCCGTGCCGGCAATTGCTCAATTGTGATGACAGCCAACGGTTTTCCCTCGTCTTTTTCAGCGGTCTGCGTCTTTCCTGACGCGCGGCAGGCACTATACCCTTTGATCTCGGGGCTATCGGCGTTCTATCCTGTGGCCCGGCAAAAATCGAGGAATGCATCCATGAAACTGACCTGGTACGGCCACTCGGCTTTCCGCATCGAAGCCGGCGACGCCAAGATCCTCATCGACCCCTATCTGGTCGGCAACCCGTCCTGGACGGGCGGCTGGGAAGGGCCGGCGGAGGGGATCACGCATGTCCTTTTGACGCACGGGCACAGCGACCACATCAGCGGCGCGCTGGAAGTACTCGGCAAGAGCGGCGCTCAGTTGGTCGCCAATTTCGAGATCTGCATGTATCTGGTCGGGAAGGGCGTCAGCGACAAGAAGATCAATCCCGGCAATATCGGCGGCACGGTCGATTGCGGCGGCTTCACCACCACGTTCGTCCAGGCGCTGCACTCCTCCTCGTTTGGCGAAGAGGGCGGCAAGAACGTCTATCTCGGCAATCCCGGCGGCCTGGTTCTGCATTTCCCCGAGGACAGCACGCTCTACCACATGGGCGATACCGACATCTTTTCCGACATGGCACTGATCAATGAATTGCATGCGCCGAAGATCGGCATCGTGCCGGTCGGTGACCGTTTCACCATGGGTGGCGCGGTGGCGGCGCTTGCCTGCCGCCGCTTCTTCAAGTTCGAGACGGTCGTCCCTTGCCACTTCGGCACCTTTCCGATGATCGATCCGACCGCCGAGAAATTCGAGACCGGCCTGGAAGGATCCGGCGTCAAGGTCGCTTTGCCGAAGATCGGCGAGACGATTACGATCTAGAAAAAGCCAGCGCGCAATGGCAGATGGAGATCGTCAGCGGAGGCTTTTTTTATCGCCGTCCTCCGCTGCCGGCTATCCTTGCAGCCGCTCCCTGATGCGCGGCTGGCCATCTCGGTCCATCACGATACCGATGAGTGCGGACAGAGGCTAAACGGTTTCGATTCGCCATGGAGGAGGATGCCTGCGGCACGCCGGCCCACGCTTCGCATGATGCATGTTGCGCACCGCGTGCCGCGCCGCTATAGCCCGGACTGGTTTTCCCCGAGGCAAATACATGTCCGTTGATCTCAAGACAGTGAAGCGCGTCGCGCATCTCGCCCGCATCGCGGTGAGCGAGGAAGATGCCGAACGCATGACCGGCGAATTGAACGCCATACTGGGCTTCGTCGAGCAATTGAACGAGGTCGATGTTTCCGGTGTCGAATCGATGACCTCGGTGACCCCGATGGAGATGAAGAAGCGCAGGGACGTCGTCACCGACGGCAACAAGGCGGCCGACATCGTCGCCAACGCACCGGCGGCCGAAGAAAACTTCTTCCTCGTGCCGAAGGTCGTGGAGTAACGCGCCGATGGCAATCGAGATCGCCATCGAGACGCCGTTGCAGGACGACGTGCGCGGCCTGGTCAGGGAACTCAACGAAACCCTGCTCGAATTGACGCCGCCGGAGCATTGCTACCACCTGACAGTCGAGCAGATGGCAGGCCAGGACACGACCGTTTTCGTCGCCCGCGATAGGGGCGCCGCCATTGGTTGCGGTGCGCTGAAACGCCATGGCGACGGCATTGGTGAAGTCAAGCGCATGTACACGCGGCCTTCGCATCGCGGCCAGAAGATCGGCGCCAGGATCGTCGAGCGGGTGGAGGCGCTGGCGCGCGATGAAGGGCTGAAGCGGCTGGTGCTGGAGACGGGTGATCGCCACCCCGCCGCATGGACCGTATACGAACGTGCCGGGTTCTCGCGCTGCGGCCCGGTGCTGGATTATCCCGATTCCGAGTGGTCGGTATTTTACGAAAAGAGCCTTTGATGAGCGACCTGACCCGACTGACGATTTCGCAGGCCCGCGCCAAGCTGCGCGGCAAGGAAATCACCGCGACCGAGATCACCGAGGCTTATCTCTCCGCGATCGATCGCGCCAATCCGGCGCTCAATGCTTATGTCGCGGTCACCGGCGACAAGGCGCGCGACATGGCCAAGGCGTCCGATGCCAGGCTGGTCAAGGGCGAGGGCGGGGCGCTGGAAGGCATTCCGTTGGGGATCAAGGACCTGTTCGGCACCGAGGGTGTCCATACCCAGGCCTGCAGCCACGTGCTCGACGGCTTCAAGCCGCGCTACGAATCGACCGTCACGGCAAATCTTTGGGCCGACGGCGCGGTGATGCTCGGCAAGCTCAACATGGATGAGTTCGCCATGGGCTCGTCCAACGAGACCTCCTACTATGGCCCAGTCGTCAACCCGTGGCGGCGTTCGCGCCTCGACACGGTGGTGATGCCGACGACGCATCAGGGCGATGGCGGCTTCGTATCGGCCGGCGGCACGAAAACCCAGCGCAGCCTGGACAATGCGCAGCTGGTGCCGGGCGGTTCTTCCGGCGGTTCGGCGACCGCCGTCTCTGCCTTCCTGTGTGCCGGCGCCACGGCGACGGACACCGGCGGCTCGATCCGCCAGCCGGCCGCCTTCACCGGCACGGTCGGCATCAAGCCGACCTATGGCCGCTGCTCGCGCTGGGGCATCGTCGCCTTCGCTTCTTCGCTCGACCAGGCCGGCCCGATCGCCCGTGACGTGCGCGACGCCGCGATCCTGCTCAAGTCGATGGCCTCCGTCGATCCGAAGGACACCACTTCCGTCGACCGGCCGGTGCCGGACTACGAGGCGGCGATCGGCAAGCCGATCAGGGGCATGAAGGTCGGCATTCCCAGGGAGTATCGCGTCGACGGCATGCCCGAAGAGATCGAGGCGCTGTGGCAGAAGGGCATTGCCTGGCTTAAAGAGGCCGGCGCCGAGATCGTCGACATTTCCCTGCCGCATACCAAATACGCTCTGCCCGCCTATTACATCGTGGCGCCCGCGGAGGCATCGTCAAACCTGGCGCGCTATGACGGCGTCCGCTATGGCCTGCGCGTGCCGGGCAAGGACATCGTCGAGATGTATGAGAAGACGCGCGCCGCGGGCTTCGGCCGCGAGGTCAAGCGCCGCATCATGATCGGCACCTATGTGCTCTCGGCCGGCTATTACGACGCCTACTATCTGCAGGCGCAGAAGGTGCGCAACCTCATCAAGCGCGACTTCGAAAATGTCTTCGCCGCCGGGGTCGACGTCATCCTGACGCCAGCAACGCCGTCCGCCGCCTTCGGCATCGCCGACGAGGACATGGCGTCCGATCCGGTCAAGATGTATCTCAACGACATTTTCACGGTCACCGTGAACATGGCCGGCCTGCCGGGCATCGCCGTGCCCGCCGGTCTCGACCCCAAGGGGCTGCCGCTCGGCCTGCAGCTGATCGGCAGGCCGTTCGAGGAAGAAACGCTGTTCCAGACGGCGGCTGTCATCGAACAGGCGGCCGGCACATTCCAGCCGGAGAAGTGGTGGTAAGGCTATCGCCCGGCTAGCGCATGACCCCGAATACCGGAATCAATTTTCGGAAAGGATCATGCGCAGAATCAAAGTTTTACAGCGTCCTTTGCGCGCCCAGGCACGCGCGGCACTGTAATGGGGTGAGCGATGTTCTTCTATCTTTCCAAAGTCTTCTGGTTCTTCATCCAGCCGCTCAACCTTGCCATCTTCCTGCTGCTGGCAGGCTTGCTCGCGGCGCTTTTCGGCCGCCGGCGGCTTGCAGGCACCAGCAGCGTGCTCGCCTTCCTGATCCTCGCCCTGTCGGCCTGGACCTCGCTTGGCGCCATGATGCTCAATCCGCTGGAGGAACGCTTTCCACGGCCGCCGCTACCGGAGAAGGTGGACGGCATCGTCGTGCTCGGCGGCGGCTTCGAAGGCGCCATCAATCTCGTGCGCGGTGGATATGAACTGAGCACCAGCGGCGACCGCATGGTCGAGACCGCGATCCTGGCCCGGCGCTTCCCGCAGGCCAAGGTGGTTGTATCAGGCGGAAACGGCTCACTTTTCCTTGATGGCGAGGGCGACGCCGACACCGCGCCCCGCCTGCTCGGCCCGCTGGGTGTCTCGGCCGATCGCCTCGTCCTCGAGGACAAGTCCCGCAACACCTATGAAAATGCGGTCTTCAGCCGCAAACTGGTCGATCCGAAGCCGGGCGAGACCTGGCTGCTGGTGACCTCCGCCTTCCACATGCCCCGGGCCAAGGCATTGTTCGACAAGGCCGGTTTTCCAACCATCCCATGGCCGGTCGACTATCGTACCTCGGGCAAGGAGGGCGTTGGCCCGTTTCGCGACAACGCCGCCGATTCATTGCAGAACACGACCATGGCGATCCGCGAATGGACCGGGCTTTTCGCCTATTGGCTTTCCGGCCGTATCGATCAGCCCTTTCCGGCGCCGGGCGGCTGACCGATGACGGCGCGCCTGGCCGCCGAGAAGAACTGGCGCCGCACGAGCACGGCCAGCAGCAGAAGCGTCGACAGCACGAACACCAGCGGATCGACGAACCAGCCGAGATAGCCGATCGAGAAGAACACGCCGCGCAGGCCGGAGTTGAAATGCTTGCCTGCCAGCATGTTCATCTGCGTCGCGCGCCAGACAGCCGTTTCGGTGATCGGGTTGCGCGAGGCTTCGCCATGCGGGATCGGCACGGCGCCGATCAAGATCGAGCAATAGTTGAACAGCCGGTAGGCCCAGCCGAATTTGAAGAAGGAAAAAGCCAGGATCAGCACCAGCCCGAGCACCTTGATCTGAAAAGCCGAGCGTGACGGCGCGCTGCCGAGCGGCAGGTTGCTTAGCACCTCAAGCACCCGGTCGGAGGCGCCGAGCAAGGCAAAGCAGCCGCCGAGCGCGATCAGCGAACTGGAGGCGAAGAAGGCGGTTCCCTGCTGCAGGCCGCTCATGATGGCGGTGTCGACGATGCGGATCTCGCGCTCGGCCATGGTGCGCATCCAGGCTTCGCGCTGCGCATTCATCGCCGTCGTCAGCGAGATACGGCTGACCAGCCTGCCGTCGGAAGCAAGCGTGTGCAGCACCCAAGCCAAGAGGAAAAAGCCGAGCGCCGCGAGGTCGGCCGTCGACAGGTAGGAGGAATCGCCCATGCTCTCTTGTACCCTGCTTTGGCTGGCTCAGGTCGGCAAAGGTTCGGCGGCTTCCTTCTGCAAGGCCTTGATGACTTTGTCAGTGCTGGTGACCCATCCCAAGGCGTTCTCGAAATTCCACAATGTCGACTGGCGATTGAAGTCCGGACCCGAATGGTTGATCGCGTCCTCGACCAGGATGGGCCAGAACTCCAGCATGTAGGCGTCGCGCGCGGTTGCATCGACGCATATGTTGGTGGCGACCCCGGTGAACAGGAGGTAGCGGATTTTCCGGGCGCGCAGGTATCTTTCCAGGCCGGTCCTGCAAAAGCCGCTGTAGCGCGATTTTCGGATGACCTCGTCGCCTGACTCGGGCCTCAGGGCGTCGACGATCCGCCAATCCCAGCTGCCGTCGATCAACAGTCTGCCGCGAAGCTCCGGGCGCTCGCGCATCAGCACCATCCCCAATTCCTTCTGGTGGTTCGGCGAGGAGGGGTCTCCCGCGTCGCTGAGATCAGACCGATATGACATCTGGAGATAGACCACCGGCATGCCGTTTCGGCGGGCGGCCGCAAGTAGGCGCCTGCTGGCTTCGATCGCCAGGGCGGCGCCTGAAATGTCCATGCCTGCCAGATCGAACATGCCGCCCGCCGTGGCAAACGCGTTCTGCATGTCCACAACGACGACCGCCGTCAGGGCGGGGTCGATTTGCACCGGTTTCGGCCTGGCATCCAACACGAGCATCACATCCCCCTGATGAACCGCAAACCACGCTGGTGCGTCATGCGAGAATAGCCGCGAGCCGATGCTCCGGCAATCAATGTCGCTGCCGGAGCAAACAAAGTCGGCAGATGCTGCGCCGCGATTGCCAAAAGAGCGGAAACATCCCGAGAATTCCTATATGTAGTCCTCGACGTGACTCAGGAGACAGCGTGTTCCTTTCGGTTTTCGACCTGTTCAAGATCGGCATCGGCCCCTCCAGTTCGCACACGATGGGGCCGATGACGGCCGCGCGGCGGTTTCTCGACGAGGTCGCGGGGGATGACTGGCCGCGGCCCGCCGGCGCCAAAATTGCGCGCATCGGCGCCAGCCTGCATGGCTCGCTCGCCTATACCGGCATCGGCCATGGCAGCGACCGCGCCGTCATCCTTGGCCTCGCCGGCCAGACCCCGCAAACGGTCGACCCCGACCAGGCCGACGAAATCGTCAGCCGCATCACCGCCGACAAGCTGATCTCACCACCCGGCCATCCCTCCTACCGTTTCGACCCAGCCACCGATCTGGTGCTCGACCGCAAGACGCCGCTCACCGGCCATGCCAATGGCATGGCGTTCTATGCCTACGACGCGGACGGCCGCCTGCTGCTCAAGCGCATCTACTATTCGATCGGCGGCGGCTTCGTGGTCTCGGAAGAAGAGTTGCAGCGGATGAAGGCCAAGGGGTCGGTGACGACAGAAGGCAAGAAAGTGCCGTATCCCTTCAAGAATGCGGCCGAAATGCTGAAGATGGCGGCCAAGAGCGGCCTTTCGATTGCCGACATGAAACGCGTCAACGAGGAAACGCAGATGTCGCGCGAGGAGCTCGACGCCGGTCTCGACGCCATCTGGAGTGCCATGAAGGGCTGCATCGACCGCGGGCTGTCGCAGGACGGCGTCATGCCGGGCGGGCTGAAGGTGCGGCGCCGCGCCAGACAGCTCCACGACAAGTTGCAGGAGCAGTGGCAGCAGAACCGGCCGAATCCCTTGCTCGCCAATGACTGGCTGTCGATCTATGCGATGGCGGTCAACGAGGAGAATGCCGCAGGCGGCCGCGTCGTCACCGCGCCGACCAACGGTGCGGCGGGCACGCTGCCCGCGGTGCTGCGCTACTGGCTGCATTTCCATCCCGAGGCCGACCAGCCAAGCATCCGCGACTTCCTGCTGACGGCCGCCGCTGTCGGCGGCATCATCAAATCCAATGCGTCGATCTCCGGCGCCGAGGTCGGCTGTCAGGGCGAGGTGGGCTCCGCCTCGGCAATGGCGGCGGCCGGCCTGTGCGCCGTCATGGGCGGCACGCCCGAGCAGGTCGAGAACGCCGCCGAGATCGCTCTCGAACACCATCTTGGCATGACCTGCGATCCGGTCGGCGGGCTGGTGCAGGTGCCGTGCATCGAGCGCAATGCGCTGGGCGCGGTGAAGGCGGTGACGGCCGCGTCGCTGGCGATCAAGGGTGACGGCGTCCATTTCGTCCCGCTCGACGCAGCAATCGAGACCATGCGCCAGACCGGCCTCGACATGAACGAGAAGTACAAGGAAACCAGCCTTGGCGGCCTGGCGGTCAACGTCGTGGAATGCTGAACGACGGCGTCCGGCACTGTGGAGAACTTGTTCAGGCCGTTGACGCGTTGGCGCACCGGATTAAATCTTCGCGAATGGCTCTCAATCTCCTGAAACTGTGCGTCGGCTGCGACAGCGTCGAGGATCTCGAGGAATGGATTGCATTCCGCCTCGACGAACGGCGCCGGGCCGGCGAAGCGGCCGAACACTGGCACACGACCCGCATGGTGCCGACGCGCGGCGCCGAGATCACCGACGGCGGCTCGCTCTACTGGGTTATCAAGGGCAGCGTCCAATGCCGCCAGCTGATCACCGAGATCCGGCCCTTCACCGACGATGAGGGCATCGGCCGCTGTCACCTGGTTCTCGACCCGCAAGTCGTGCGCACCGACTGGCAGCCGCGCCGGGCTTTCCAGGGCTGGCGCTATCTGAAGCCTTCGGACGCACCGGCAGATCTGGGCAAGGGCAAGGCCGGGTTGGTCGAGATGCCGCCGAAACTCAGGCGTGAACTCGCCGATCTCGGCTTGCTGTAGGTCATCGCGCGGAAGCGTCGCCAGTTCGTGCGCGGGCCTTTTCTGGCCCTCAATCTTGCCTTGCGCTGGACTTGCAAGCGGCGCGGCAACGCCACATCTTGAAATTCATGCGCAATGAAGAGCTGTCGAGGTCGACAAAGGCCGCGGCGTTGGAGAATCAGCCCGCAAGGCGGTCCTCCTCCTGTCCGGGTGAAGGCCATGATTCCGGCGCAGAAAAGGTGTTGAAAGGCATCACGCGGCTGTCCAGGTGGACAGGGCATCCGCGGGGCGGTGGGAAATGTTAGGCGCAATTATCGTTCTGATCGTATTGCTGCTGGTGCTGCTGAGCGTAGCCATGGCCTTTCTTCACGCCGATCCGGCCCGTCTGGCGAACGGGACGAGAACATTAGGCCCAATCCTGCTGGCGGTCGTGGGGGGCGCCGTGCTCCTGGTCGGGCGCCAGGGCATCGGCGGCATCATCCTGTTCGCGGCAATCGGCTGGTATGCGGCCACACGCAAAACCCGACCAAATACCAAACCAACTCCTGGTAGACGCTCGACGGTACGGACGGCAGCGCTCGAGATGGAACTCGATCACAATACGGGCGGCCTCGAAGGACTGGTTCTGGCCGGCCGCCACGACGGCAAGATGCTTGGCGCAATGGGTCTTTCGGAATTGCAGCATCTCTACCGCGAACTCTCCGGCGATGCGGAGAGCCGCCAGTTGCTAGAGACGTATCTTGACGGCAGATTTCCCGTCTGGCGCAAAAACACTGAGACGAACGGTGGCGAAGGGCTGGGTGTTGCGCCAGGTCCGGGCGCCATGACTAAGGAGGAGGCCTACAAGGTCCTTGGTCTTGAAGCGGGGGCCGCCGCGGCGGATGTCCGCAAGGCGCACCGCCGCCTGATGCAGCGCCTGCACCCCGATGTCGGCGGCACGTCTTTCCTGGCGGCGCGGATTAACGAAGCCAAGGACGTCTTGCTCTCCAATCACAACTAGTCTCCTTCGACGCAGAAATTTTCCGGGAGATTGCTTCCACGCCGTCCTATTGCTGGACGGCGTAGCAGGCGATTTTCTTCTTCTTCAAAGCGGTGCAGGCTTTCCAGGCGGCATCCTTCGAATCGAAACCGCCGAAACGGGCGCGGTAGTAGGTCTCGCCATCCTTGTCGAAGGCGATGGTGAAGCCGGAAGCATCGGCCAGCACCTTGGGCGCTTGCTTGGTGGTCTTGTCGAGGAATGCCTGGGCTTCGGACTGTTTCGGCGAAGAGGCGACCTGGATCGCCCAGCCCGACGGTACCGACGCGGTGCTGACCGGATCGACGGCAGGGGCCGGCTCGGCATAGGCGGCCACGACCTGTGCCGTGGCGACCTTCGGGCTGGAGACGATGACCGTCTTCACCTTCTTTGCCGGGACGACGAGTTTGGGAGTCTCGGCCTCGGCAGCGCTGTCGGCATTGTCTTCATCCTGGGCGACCGTCGCGTCCTCGGCAGCAGCGTCATCCGCGCTGGCCACCGCCACCGGTTTGTCGTCCGGAGTCGGGGCGTCGTGCTTGGGCAGGAGGACTTTGGCAATTGCCTTGACCGGGTTGCTGTCGGCCTTGGCAACCAGATCACCATCGCCGCGGGTCGAGGCCCTCGGCATATAGGTATGGATCAGGCTCGCCATCTGGTTGTCGCGGCTGCCGCCCGAGGTGCCGCCCATCACAACGGCGACAAGGCGGCGGTTGCCGTCGGACACGGACGAGACGAGATTGAAGCCGGAGGCACGGGTATAGCCGGTCTTGATGCCGTCGACGCCCTTGATGCGTCCGAGCAGACGGTTGTGGCCGTTGATGCGCTGGCGGCCGTAGAGAAAGGACCGCTGCGAGAAATAGCCGTAATATTGCGGGAAATGCTCCCTGAGCGCGATGCCGAGCGTGGCCATGTCGCGCGCCGTGGTGAACTGACCCGGATCGGGCAGGCCGTTGGCGTTGCGGAAAACGGTGCCGTTCATGCCGAGTTGACGCGCCTTGGCGGTCATCATGCGGGCGAAATTGGTTTCGTTGCCGCCCAACATTTCGCCGAGTGCTGTCGCCGAGTCGTTGGCCGACTTGGTGACAATCGACAGGATGGCGGTCTCGACCGTGACCGAACCGCCCGGCTTCACACCGAGCTTCGTCGGCGCCTCCGCGGATGCCTTGGCGGAAAACACGACTGGCGAGTTCTTGCCGATCTTGCCCGCCGCCATCGCTTCGAACGTCAGATAAAGCGTCATCATCTTGGTGAGCGAGGCCGGGTAGCGGCGGCCGTTGGCATCGGCTGAATAGAGCACCTTGCCGGTCTTGGCGTCGACCACTATGGCGGACGACCTCGCCGCCAAGGACGAGGCTGCGCCGGCAACGACAAACGTCATAGCCATGGCGATGATCATGATCGTTTTGAGGGGAGAGGTGGATTTGGAAACGATGCCCGACAACGCCTGACGCACTGGTAGTTCCTTTGAATTTCTCGTTGCGCTGGAGGCGGCAAAGGGATCCTGCCTCACTTCGGGCCAAGCTACCGGGGCAGCGTTACCAATCCGTTTATGGTAACCGCCGCGTTCACCATTTTCTTTCGGCTTGAAGCTCTCTTTATTCAAATCTTAGCCATTGGCATTCGGGCAGTGCCTCCACGCGGGCGAAATGTTGACTTTTTGTGCAGCGCACAATATGTTACGTGCATTGCACAAAACGCCGCCCGGACAGGGCGCGTCCTATGAACAGGCAACCGTCAAGGGAATCACGAAATGACCCAGACCTACGAAGATTTCAGCAAATACGGCAAAGAGTTCGCGGATACCGGATTGAAGAGCTTCGCTTCGCTCTCGAAGGGCGCTCAGGCGATCGCCACCGAGGCCGGTGAATACACCAAGAAGAGCTTCGAAGCCGGCAGCGCCGCCTTCGAAAAGCTGTTCTCGGCCAAGTCGCTGGACAAGGCGATCGAGATCCAGTCCGACTACGCCAAGCAGTCCTACGAGGCATTCGTTGCCGAGGCCACCAAGATTGGCGACCTCTATGCCGAACTCGCCAAGGAGGCCTACAAGCCGTTCGAATCGATCGTTGCCAAGGCGAAGTAATCTTCGCCTGACAATTCCAAAGCTGGCCCTTTGGGCCAGGACAGAACCCGGTCGCGGAAGCGCGGCCGGGTTTTTTCATGTCAATTTCAGGTTCGGAGGGGCGCGCCGCTTCACGATTGCGAAAATCCGCCAAGTTTGGTCACCTAGCCATATTGTCAGCTAACCAGAAGGGCTTAAAATCGTCCATCGAACACCTACATGTTGAACTCGCATGAGGATTCGAAGAGGCAGGATTACGTGACGATCGGTTTGACTGCCACGAAACAAGTGGCGCGGATGCAAAACGGCGGCGGTGACGGCAATGAGGCCGGCCGCGGGACGGCCGTCATCACGCGCACCAAAACCAAGACCAAGAAGCCCAGCCTTTACCGGGTCCTCATCCTCAACGACGACTACACTCCCATGGAGTTCGTGGTTCACGTGCTGGAGCGTTTTTTCCAGAAGGACCGCGAAGCCGCCACACGCATCATGCTTCATGTTCACAATCATGGAGTGGGCGAGTGCGGGGTCTATACATTCGAGGTGGCCGAGACCAAAGTGTCTCAGGTCATGGATTTCGCCCGACAGAATCAGCATCCGCTGCAATGCGTGATGGAGAAGAAGTGAGGTAACATGCCGGCTTTCTCCCAAGGCCTGGAAAAGGCGCTTCACCAGGCGCTGACGCTCGCCAATGAGCGGCACCATGAATATGCAACCCTTGAACATCTGCTGCTCGCGCTCATCGACGATACCGAGGCCGCCGCCGTCATGCGCGCCTGCAACGTCGATCTCGACGAGCTGAAGCACACTGTTCTCACCTATATCGACACCGAGCTCGACAACCTCGTCACCGGTTACGACGAGGATTCCAAGCCGACGGCCGGCTTCCAGCGCGTCATCCAGCGCGCTGTGATCCATGTGCAGTCGTCGGGCCGCGAGGAAGTGTCGGGCGCCAACGTGCTCGTCGCCATCTTCGCCGAGCGCGAGAGCCATGCCGCCTATTTCCTGCAGGAACAGCAGATGACCCGCTACGATGCGGTCAACTACATCTCGCATGGCATCGCCAAGCGTCCGGGCGCATCGGAGACGCGCTCGCCGCGTGGCGCCGATGACGAGCAGGGCGGCCAGAATGGCGCCGAGCCGCAGGAGGAAGGCGGCAAGAAGAAGCAGCAGCAGGACGCGCTGACGGCTTATTGCGTCAATCTCAACAACAAGGCCAAGGCCGGCAAGATCGATCCGCTGATCGGGCGCGAGTCGGAGATCAACCGCACCATCCAGGTGCTGTGCCGCCGCTCGAAGAACAACCCGCTCTATGTCGGCGATCCCGGCGTCGGCAAGACGGCGATCGCCGAGGGGCTGGCAAAGCGCATCGTCGAGGGCGACGTCCCCGAAGTGCTGCACAATGCCACCATCTTCGCGCTCGACATGGGCACGCTGCTGGCCGGCACGCGCTATCGCGGCGATTTCGAGGAACGGCTGAAGCAGGTCGTCAAGGAACTCGAGGATTATCCGGGCGCGGTGCTGTTCATCGACGAGATCCACACCGTGATCGGTGCGGGCGCGACGTCGGGCGGCGCCATGGACGCTTCGAACCTGTTGAAGCCGGCCCTGTCGTCGGGTGCGATCCGCTGCATCGGTTCGACCACCTACAAGGAGTTCCGCCAGTTCTTCGAGAAGGACCGTGCATTGGTGCGGCGCTTCCAGAAGATCGACGTCAACGAACCGACCGTCGAGGACGCCATCGAGATCATGAAGGGCCTCAAGCCCTATTTCGAGGAATTCCACAAGGTCCGCTACACCAGCGAAGCCATCAAGGCCTCGGTGGAACTGTCGGCGCGCTACATCAATGACCGCAAGCTGCCGGACAAGGCGATCGACGTGATCGACGAGACCGGCGCCTCGCAGATGCTGGTGCCGGAAGCCAAGCGCAAGAAGACCATCGGCATCAAGGAGATCGAAGCCACCATCGCTACCATGGCGCGCATCCCGCCGAAGACGGTTTCGGCCGACGACGAGAAGGTGCTGCAGGGCCTCGATATCGAGCTGAAGCGCGTCGTCTACGGCCAGGACACGGCGATCACGGCGCTGACCTCGGCGATCAAGCTGGCGCGGGCTGGCCTGCGCGAACCCGAAAAGCCGATCGGCTCCTACCTGTTCTCAGGCCCGACCGGCGTCGGCAAGACGGAAGTCGCCAAGCAGTTGGCTGCTTCGCTCGGCGTCGAGCTGATCCGCTTCGACATGTCGGAATACATGGAGCGCCACACCGTTTCGCGGCTGATCGGCGCGCCTCCCGGCTATGTCGGTTTCGACCAGGGCGGCCTCTTGACCGACGGCGTCGACCAGCATCCGCATTGCGTGCTGCTGCTCGACGAGGTCGAGAAGGCGCATCCGGACCTGTTCAACATCCTGTTGCAGGTCATGGACCACGGCAAGCTGACCGACCATAACGGCAAGCAGATCGACTTCCGCAACGTGATCCTGATCATGACCACCAATGCGGGTGCGTCGGATGCGCAGCGCGCGGCGATCGGTTTTGGTTCGACCAAGCGCGAAGGCGACGATGTCGAGGCGATCAACCGGCTGTTCACGCCGGAGTTCCGCAACCGCCTCGATGCGATCATCCCGTTCGGCTCGCTGCCGGTGCCGGTCATCCACCAGGTGGTGCAGAAGTTCGTCATGCAGCTCGAAGCCCAGCTCTCCGAGCGTGGCGTCACCTTCGACCTGTCGCCGGATGCGATCGCTTGGCTCGCCGACAAGGGCTATGACGAGCGCATGGGCGCGCGGCCGCTCGGCCGCGTGATCCAGGAGCACATCAAGAAGCCGCTGGCCGACGAGGTGCTGTTCGGCAAGCTGAAGAAGGGCGGCACGGTGCGCGTCACCGTTGAGAAGAAGGAAACCGGCGAGACCGGCCTGAAGCTCGAATCGCTGGCCGACGAGGCACCGGTGAAGCCGAAGAAGGAAGAGCCGGAAGACGCGCCGAAGCCGCGCAAGGCGGCGGCCAAGAAGCCTGCCGCAAGGAAGGTTGTGGCGCAGAAGCCGGAGCCCAAGGGCAAGGATGGCGGCAAGCGCAGCCTTGTACCGCAACTGCCCCGCAAGGGCTGATCGGCACTTCCTTGGAAAAGCCCCGGAAACGGGGCTTTTTTTATGTCAACAATGGGTGGCTATGCCGGGCCATATCCTCGACGGCGCGCGATCCTCAACGGCCTGATCGATTGCGCGCGCCGGCTCGCCGGCCTGCCTACGCTGTTCGTTGGCGTTCGCTGTCCAATTGAAATCATCATGGAGCGGCGGGCGACCAGCGAAGCGGGCGGGAGTTATGTATCCGCTACTCTGAGAGGATCCCGTGCCTTTGCCGGTGTGAGCTGGAAGTCGACACGTCGTTCCTGAACTCTGTGCAGTGCGCGGAGATGCGATCTGTAAGCAATTTCTAATGAATAGCACGCATTCGACGGCATTCAGAGGCTTTTGGGTTCGTTCTCCGCAAATCCATAGGCCACCTCGACTATTGCCTAACCATTTTTCACTCCGAATTAACGCTGATTGGTCACGTTCCAGGGATGGTCTTGCTGCCTGCAGAACGCACAATACTGGCCGTGGTTGTGGCGCTCGTCGCTGTTTGCTTGTTCCTTGCCTGGGACAAGGACGTCACCGTTGCACTCGACGGCTACAGTTTTTCCATTGGCTTTGCGATTGTCATGTTCATGCTTGGCCAATTCTATCGCCGCGTTCGCAAAGCCGAGCGGATCGCTCTCACTGCCCATGTTCTGGCACTGTTCATCCTCTTTTCAGTGGTTGCCTC
The DNA here is from genome assembly GCF_006658505.1 of Mesorhizobium sp. B2-4-15. Taxonomy (GTDB): domain Bacteria; phylum Pseudomonadota; class Alphaproteobacteria; order Rhizobiales; family Rhizobiaceae; genus Mesorhizobium. Next base: position 114,042 of record NZ_VFUZ01000015.1, on the reverse strand, counting down.
GCTCTTCAACCTTCTGCTCTTGCCGCGGTATTCGGCGCCGATCGACGCTAGTCTGGTGTGGATCGACTCTTTGTTCGGTTACTCGTGGCCGGATGCCTGTGTCTGGATTGCCCAATACCCAGTCCTTTCGGATGCTCTCAGGCAGATCTATAGCCTGACGCTGGCTCAGATCCTGTTTGTCTTTGTCTTTCTGGGTATGGCCAAAGATCGGCGGCAACTGCATGCAGCCATGCTGGCGATGGTGTTTGCAGCGCTGGCCACCATCTTTTGCTGGGCACTGTTTCCGTCCAGCGGGGCTTCCGCTTACTGGATCTTGGAGCCCGAAATTGATCGCGTTGTTCGACCTGTGGTCAATTCCGCCTATGGCGTGGAACTGAATCGCCTGCTCGCTGAGGGTACCAAGGATATTTCGACCTTACAGGTGACAGGGCTCATAGGGTTCCCTTCGTTCCACACGGTCATGGCGCTGATGTCTCTCATCGCAGTTTGGCCGTACGCATTCGCGCGTTTCGCGCTGATCCTCGTCAACGCTGCGCTGCTGCCGGCGATTCTCATCCATGGCGGCCACAACTTGATGGACGTGTTCGGCGGCGTGCTGATTACGATAGCTTGCTGGCGACTGGGTCTGTTGGCATTCGAAGTACAGCAGCGCCGGTCATTGTCCACGGCCAAACGTGAAGCTGTGTCGGCCGAGGGCTGAGCATCACTGCGCGGTCATTGCCGCTCGTATCTTTTCGGCGTTCTCGGCCAGTACTTCCGGCTTTTCCATCTGTCCGGAATGCGGTTTGAGCGGCACGCCCTCGAAGCGCGGAACCACATGGACATGCAGGTGGTAGACGGTTTGTCCGGAGGCCGGCTCGTTGAACTGCATGAGGGTGACGCCGTCGGCGTTGAAGGCCTTTTTCACGGCCACCGCCACCTTCTGCACGACGGCAAACAATGGGCCGAAGGTCGCCGGGTCGGCGTCGAGGATGTTGCGCGACGGTGCCTTTGGCACCACCAGCGTATGCCCCGGTCCTTGCGGCATCACATCCATGAAGACCATGACCGCATCGTCTTCGTAAACGCGGTGCGAGGGAATTTCTCCACGCAGGATCTTTGCGAAGATGTTGCCGGTGTCATAGACGGTTTCGGCCATGGTGAATGCTCCAGATTGTGCCTCGCCGTCCCGTGTAGCGAAGCTCTTCCGGAGCGGCAAGACGATGACGGGCGATCAGGCGATCGACCATCCCAGATTCGACAAGCGCGTGATGGAAGCGCCTTTGCGCTGCGATGATCTATCGAAATGAAGTGCGACGCAGACGCCAAACCCTGCATGTATCCCCCAGGGGGCTTACGCACCCATGGCTGGGGCATGACATGCCGGAAAGCCTGCTACTCCTCGATATCCTTGCGGAACGGGGTATGCTCTTCCAGATATTCGCCCATCCGCTCCACCTCGCGCCGTTCGCGCCTGAGATAGTCGGCGACCGCGTTGCGCAAGCCAGGGTGCGAAATGTAGTGGGCCGAATGCATGGTCACCGGCCGGTAGCCGCGTGCCAGCTTGTGTTCTCCCTGCGCGCCCGCCTCGACCACCTTCAGCTTGCGCTCGATGGCGAAGTCGATGGCCTGATGGTAGCAGACCTCGAAATGCAGAAAGGGGTGATCCTCGATGCAGCCCCAGTTGCGGCCATAGAGCGCGTCGGAGCCGATGAAATTGATGGCTCCGGCAATGTAGCGCCCGTTGCGCCTGGCCATCACCAGCAGGATGTCGTCCGCCATGCGTTCGCCGATCAGCGAAAAGAACTGGCGGTTCAGATAGGGGCGGCCCCATTTGCGGCTGCCGGTGTCCATGTAGAAGGCAAAGAAGTCGTCCCAGGCCTTTTCGGTCAGATCCTTGCCGGTCAGCCAGTCGATCGAGATACCGTCGGCTAGCGCCTCGCGCCGTTCCTTCTTCATTGCCTTGCGCTTGCGCGAGGCAAGCGTGGCGAGGAAGTCGTCATACGTCGAAAAGCCTTCGTTGAAGAAGTGGAACTGCTGGTCGGTGCGATGCAGGAAGCCCGCGGCCTCGAGCGTCGCGACGTCGCTTTCCTGCGCGAAGGTGACATGCGCCGAGGACACTCCGAGCTTCTCGGTCACCATTTTAAGACCGGCCGCAAGACCAGCCTTCACCGCATCCTGATCCTCGCCCTTGCTGACCAGCAGGCGAGGGCCGGTGACGGGCGTGAATGGCACGGCGCATTGCAGTTTCGGGTAATAGCGGCCGCCAGCCCGCTCGAAGGCATCCGACCAGCCGTGGTCGAACACATATTCGCCCTGGCTGTGCGATTTGAGATAGCAGGGGACCGCGCCCAGCAGCCTGCCTTGTGCATTTTCGAGCCGCAGGTGATGTCCTTGCCAGCCGGTGCGCCTGACAGCGCAGCCGGAATCCTCAAGCGCGCTCAAAAAGGCAAATGAAACGAGTGGATTATAGCCGCTCTCTGCATTGTCGCGCGAGGTGCCGGCAAAGCCATCCCATTCATCGCAAGTGAAGGCACCGATACCAGCGGCGATGCGGATTGAAAACTCCGCATTCGCCGTTTGCCCGTCGCCGTCATCGCCCTGATCCATGCGGCTTATTTAAGCTCCATCCGGGCCGCTACAAGTCACGTTTGGGTCACCTCGTTCAGGCGATCTCGACGAGGTCGGGTTCGAACCCTTCGAATGTCATCTGATCCGCATATTTAAAGGTCAGGTCGACCGCGGGCTGATCATGCACCGTCCAGGTGATAACTGGCATTTTGAGTTTTTCACGCACGAAACTGACAAACGGGTTCGGCAGGTCGCCGGCGGCATAGGACGTGAATGAGAGCTCATGCGCCAGCATGGCGAAATGCGCTTCGATCAGCTTGAGGTCCTTGCCGTAGGCCGTCAATCCAGCGGGAATGCCAGGCGCGTGCTTTGGGAAATCGCGGATCAGCCAATGATCGAACGACATGATCGCCGCCTTGCCCTTGTAGCGCTTGAGCATCTTGCCGACCCGCGCCACCAGGCCTTCGTCACGACCGGGAATCCCTTTCAGTTCGACGACCATGGGCACGCGACCATCGACGAGGTCGAGCGCTTCCTGCAGCGTCGGCACGTGATCGGCCGTGCCACCAACCTTGAGCGCGGTCAGTTCAGCCGCGCTGCGTTGCCAGACGAAGCCATCCTGTCCGGTCAGCCTTTTCAGGTCGTCATCATGGATGATGACGGGAACGCCGTCCGACGACAGATGCACGTCGCATTCGATGGCATAGCCACGTTCGGCCGCGGCAGCGAAGGCGGAAAGCGTGTTTTCCCAGCGCGTCTTGTTCATGTCGTGAAAGCCGCGATGGGCAACGGGCCGGGCGATCAGCCAGGAGAGCTCGGTCATGTCGGGCCTTCGCTCACTCGACTTCGAAGATTGCTTCGATTTCCACCGCGGCGTTAAGCGGCAGGGAGGCGGTGCCGACGGCGGAGCGGGCGTGCTTGCCGCGCTCGCCAAGGGCGGCGACCAGGAAATCGGAGGCGCCGTTGGCAACCAGATGCTGCTCTACAAAGTCGGTGGCGGAGGCGACGAAGACGGTGATCTTCACCAGCCTGCGGATATTCTCGAGATCACCGAGCGCAGCCTTGGCCTGGGCCAGAATGTTGATCGCGCAATATTTTGCCGCGTCCTTTCCGGCGGCGGTGTCGACGTCGCGGCCGAGCAGGCCGCTCGCCTGCAGCTTCCCGTCCTTGAGCGGCAACTGTCCGGCGGTGAACAGCAGGTTGCCGGTCCTGCAATAGGGAACATAGTTGGCCGCGGGCGCGGCGGCGACAGGAAGCGTCACGCCGAGATCGCTTAGCCGCTTTTCGATTGTTTCACTCATTGCTTTTCCCTATTGCTGGAAGGCGCCGCGCTGGCCGGGCCGAAATTGCTATTTTTGCCTCGCTTCCGCCACGACTTTTTTTAAGCTGGACCATCTTTCCCTGCGGCCTGCCACCAGCCGCGACGATCGGAGTACCTCATGCGCGCAACGCGCCTCGCATTCAACGCCGTTTTTTTGGCGGCGGTCTTCTCGATAGGCCCCGCCTTTGCCGTCCCGGCGTTGCAGGCGCACCGCGCCGTGTATGACCTTACCCTCAACAAGGCCTCCGACCGCTCCGGCATTACAGGCATATCCGGCCGCATGGTCTATGAATTCAACGGTTCGGCTTGCGAAGGCTATACGGTGAAATTCCGTTTCGTCACCCAGATCGTCACCAACGAAAATACCAGACTGACCGACCAGCAGACGACGACGTTCGAGGATGCCGAAGGCAAGACCTTTTCGTTCGTGACCAAATCCTTTGTCGACCAGAATCTCGACAAGGAGGTCAAGGGTATCGCCACGAAGAATGCCAAGGGGCTGAAGGTCGATATCGACAAGCCCGAGAAGAATAGCCTGGAGCTAGCCACCACCCAGTTTCCGACCCAGCATCTGGTGGAACTGATCGGCAAGGCCGAGAAGGGCGAAAACTTTTACCAGACAAACCTGTTCGACGGTTCGGAAGACGCCAACAAGGTGATGACGACCACCGTCGTCGTCGGCAAGAAGAGCGACGCCGACAAGACCGATCCCGAGGCGCCGGCGCTGGCCAAGCTCGCCACCGACAAATATTGGCCGGTCGACATCGCCTATTTCGACGACAGCGCCCAGAACGGCGAAGAGGTGCCGGAATACCGGATCAGCTTCAAGCTGCACGAAAACGGCATCACCCGCGATCTCGTCATGGACTATGGCGACTTCTCGATGACCGGCAAGCTGGTCAACCTGTCGCTGTTCGACCAGACAAAGCCTTGCCCGGTGTCGAAGTAGCAGGGCAATTGAGCTGGCCGCGGCGGGCTTGATGGCGGTCTATGTCGATGCAGCGATCTGGAAGTGGGCCGGTCATCTCTGGTGCCATCTCCTGGCTGATGATATCGACGAGTTGCATCGCTTTGCCACCGAGCTCGGCATCAAGCGCTCGTCCTACCAGGGCCCGCCCAAGACGTCGGCGCCGCATTATGACATAACCGGCTTCGAGCGCGACCGCGCGGTGCGGCTCGGCGCCGTCGAATGCAGCCGCGAGCAGATCGTCGCAATCTTCCGGCGCGTGCGTGTGCCCAACGGAAAGGCCCAGTCATGACACCAACGGCATTCCTGGCTTATTGCGCCGCGATTACGCTGGCCGCCGCGACGCCAGGTCCGGCGATGTTCGCGGTCATCACCAATGGCGTGTCGCGCGGTTTCCGTCGCGCCTTCATGGCCGGCGTTGGCGTCGCCGCCGGCGATGCCGTGCTGGTCACCCTCGCACTGCTCGGGCTGGTGGCGCTGGCCCAGACGTTCGAATGGGTCTTTCTCCTGCTGAAATATGCAGGCGCCGCCTATCTGATCTATCTCGGGATCCGGATGTGGCGTGCCGCAGCCGCGCAGCCGGATAAACCGCGGGCGACCGAAGCAAGGTTGTCGCGATCGTTCCTGCTCGGCGCGTCCATTGCGCTCGGCAATCCAAAGGCGATCCTCTTTCACGCCTCGATCATGCCGCTGATCCTCAACCTTGATACGATGACCTTTTTCGATGGCCTACTCGTGGTGGCCGTCGTCATCAGCGTCAATGTCGTTACCATGGGGTCTATGCCGCCCTGGCGGGCCGAGCATCGGGCTGGTTCACGACGCCCAGGCGCATGCGGCTGATGAACAGGTTCGCCGGCAGCGCCATGATCGGTACCGGAGCACTGATTGCCGCACGCTGAGCGCTGACGCGCCACAACGCTTGCGTTTGTCGCTCTTCCCCTCTATATGCCCGCTCATTCCACACACGGACTTTGGTGTCTGCCCGGGAGAAATCCGGCTGAAACCTCCGGTGGCGTTCGAGGACTGAAGTCCAAAAATGCCTGTGTCCGTGGAGGCTAACCGGAAAGGAAAATGAGAATGGCACTGCCTGATTTCAGCATGCGCCAGCTTTTGGAAGCTGGCATTCACTTCGGCCACCAGACCCACCGCTGGAACCCGAAGATGGCGCCCTACATCTATGGCGCCCGCAACAACATCCACATCATCGACCTGTCGCAGACGGTGCCCTTGCTGCACCAGGCGCTTAAGCAGGTTTCGGACACCGTCGCCAAGGGCGGTCGCGTTCTGTTCGTCGGCACCAAGCGCCAGGCGTCCGACATCGTCGCCGATGCGGCGCAGCGTTCGGCCCAGTACTATGTCAATTCGCGTTGGCTCGGCGGCATGTTGACCAACTGGAAGACGATCTCGAACTCGATCCAGCGCCTGCGCAAGCTCGACGAGATGCTGGCCGGCGAGGCCCAGGGCCTCACCAAGAAGGAACGCCTGAACCTCGATCGTGAGCGCGAGAAGCTCGACAAGGCGCTGGGCGGCATCAAGGACATGGGCTCGACGCCCGACCTGATGTTCGTGATCGACACCAACAAGGAAGCGATCGCCATCCTGGAGGCCAAGCGCCTCGGCATTCCGGTCGTCGCGATCATCGATTCGAATTGCGACCCGGACAAGATCGACTTCCCGATTCCCGGCAACGACGACGCGGCCCGCGCCATCCAGCTCTATTGCGACCTGATCGCCAAGGCTGCGATCGACGGCATCGCCCGTCAGCAGGGCGCGCTCGGCGTCGACATCGGCGCTTCGGTTGAAGCCCCGGTCGAACCGGCGCTCGATCCGGCTCCGGCGTCGGAAGCCCCCAAGGCTTGATAAGCGAAGGCCGGTTGCGGCCTTCATCTTTCTCATATTTTGGCACGCTAAACAGACGCACCATCGAATGCCGATGGTGCGTCGGTGCATTTAAAAACAAAGAGGCGACAATGAGCATTTCGGCTGCACAGGTCAAAGAACTCCGCGACTTGACCGGCGCGGGCATGATGGACTGCAAGGCGGCGTTGAACGAGACCAACGGCAACATGGAAGAGGCCGTCGACTGGTTGCGCAAGAAGGGTATCTCCAAGGCCGACAAGAAGGCCGGCCGTACCGCTGCCGAAGGCCTGATCGGCGTCGACAATGGCGTGCGCGAGGCTGCGGTCGTCGAGGTCAATTCCGAGACCGACTTCGTTGCCCGCAATGCCGCCTTCCAGGAAATCGTCGCCAACGTTGCCAAGGTGGCGCTTGCCTATGGCACGACCGAGGCGGTTGCGGCCGCCCAATATCCGGGTTCGGACAAGTCGGTCGCCGATACGATCAAGGACGCGGTCGGCACCATCGGTGAGAACATGGGCTTCCGCCGCTCGGCCAAGCTCACCGTGCCACATGGCGCGGTGGCGACCTATGTGCACAACGCGGTTGCCGACGGCCTCGGCAAGCTCGGCGTGCTGGTCGCGATCGAGACCACCGGCAATGAGCACGCCGCCAACGCCTTTGGCCGTCAGATCGCCATGCATGTCGCTGCCACCAACCCGATGGCGCTGACGGCAGAGCAGATCGATCCGGCCGCGGTGGAACGCGAAAAGGCGATCTTCTCCGACCAGGCGCGCCAGTCGGGCAAGCCGGAAGCGATCATCGAGAAGATGGTCGAAGGTCGCCTGCGTAAGTTCTACGAGGAAGTCGTGCTCCTGAAGCAGGCCTTCGTGCTCAATCCCGACATCACCGTCGAGAAGGCGCTGAAGGATGCCGAGAAGGAAATCGGCGCCCCGGCCAAGATCACGGCCTATCTGCGCTTCGCGCTCGGCGAAGGCATCGAAAAGGAAGAGACGGATTTCGCGGCGGAAGTCGCGGCGGCGGTCAAGAAGTAAGTCGCTTACCGATTTATCCCGAAAGCGGTTTTCCGGCCTGGCGTCCGCAGGGATGTCAGGCCGATTTCTTGCGCGATGTCGATAAAGGCCCGCAGTTTCGGCGCCCGATATAGGCGGGGAGACAGACGATCACGGCGTGAAAGGGTGACGTCAGCCGGACCGTGGCCATGTCCTTTTCTGCTTCGGTTCACAGTCCAGGTCAGGGTCGCAGGAGGCGTCGTGACCGCGACAAGCCTCTCTGCCATTCGCCGCCGGTGGTGGTCGAGGGCCGGGCCGCCAGCCTCAGCAGCACCTGATCCAGAAAGCCTGAAATTTTGCACAGGGGCGCGGCGTGACATCGCTGCGCCCTTCGTGTATCCGGTCAACCCGCCATGACAGAACCGCCGGGTGAAGCAGGGGCCTTTCGCCTCCAGAACCTGCCGCGCCGAGATTTTCGAGGAACCAGATGACGGTGAAGCCCCTCTACCGACGTGTCTTGCTGAAAGCCTCGGGTGAAGCGTTGATGGGCGAGCAGCATTTCGGCATCGACGTTTCGGTCGTGGATCGCATCGCCGCCGACATCGCGGAGGCCCGCGCGCTGGGCATCGAGGTCGGTGTCGTCATCGGCGGCGGCAATATCTTTCGCGGTGTGGCCGTCGCCTCCAAGGGCGGAGACCGCGTCACCGGCGATCACATGGGCATGCTCGCCACGGTCATCAACTCGCTAGCGCTGCGCACGTCGCTGAACAAGATCGGTGTCGACGCCGTCGTGCTGTCCGCGATCGCCATGCCCGAGCTGTGCGAGAGCTTTTCGCAGCGCCAGGCGACCGCCTACATGAATCAGGGCAAGGTGGTGATCTTCGCCGGTGGCACCGGCAATCCGTTCTTCACCACTGATTCGGCCGCGGCACTTCGCGCCGCAGAAATCGGTGCCGATGCACTGTTCAAGGGCACGCAGGTCGATGGTGTCTATTCGGCAGATCCGAAAAAGGACCCTAATGCGACGCGTTTCGAGCGCATCAGTCACGCCGAAGTCATAAAGCGCGGCCTTTCCATCATGGATACGGCTGCGATTGCACTTGCGCGCGAAAACAACATTCCGATAATCGTCTATTCGATCCACGAAAAAGGTGGTTTCGGCGATATTCTGAGGGGCGGCGGCCGCTGCACGGTCGTCGCGGATGATTGATCCGGGCCTGATCCCTTAAAAGGGAAACCGGCTTTTCGAGAATCAGGCTCGCACATGGGGCGTTGCCCCGAAGCAGTGAACCCGCGGCAGACGGGTCGAGGAGACTAAGATGAGTGGTGAGTACGACGACCTCAAGAGGCGCATGGATGGGGCGATCGCCGCGTTCAAACATGATCTGGCTTCGCTGCGGACCGGTCGCGCCTCCAGCAATCTGCTCGATGCCATCCAGGTGCAGGCCTACGGCACCACCATGCCGATCAATCAGGTGGCCAACGTCACGGTGCCGGAACCACGTATGATCTCGGTGTCGATCTGGGACAAATCGATGGTCGGCGCGGTCGACCGCGCCATCCGTGAATCCAATCTGGGCTTCAACCCGATCGTCGACGGCACCAATCTCAGGATTCCACTGCCGGAGCTCAACGAACAGCGCCGCAAGGAACTGGTCAAGATCTCGCATGGCTATGCCGAGAACGCCCGCGTCGCTGCGCGCCATGTGCGCCGCGACGGCATGGACTTCCTGAAGAAGGCCGAGAAGGACGGCGCGATCAGCGAGGACGATCATCGCAAGCGTTCGGATCAGGTCCAGAAGCTTACCGACGAAACGATCAGCACCATCGATCATCTGCTTTCCGACAAGGAAGCTGAAATCATGCAGGTTTAGGGTTGGGCTTCGGCTGACCCGAAAGCGAGATCATGACAACGCCCGCGCATGTCGCGATCATCATGGATGGAAATGGACGCTGGGCCAAGGCGCGCGGCATGCCGAGGCTCGCGGGTCATCGCGCTGGTGTCGAGGCGCTGCGCAAGACGGTGCGCGCGGCACCGGCCCTCGGCATCTCATTCCTGACCGTCTATGCCTTCTCGTCGGAAAACTGGTCGCGGCCCAAGTCCGAAGTCAGTGACCTGATGGGGTTGTTGAAACTGTTCATCCGCCGGGATCTGGCCGAACTGCACCAGAGCGGCGTGCGGGTCAGGATCATCGGCGACAGGGCAGGGCTGCAGCCGGACATCAGAGGCCTGCTCGAAGAGGCCGAATCGCTGACAATCCGGAACACGTCGCTGACGCTGGTCATCGCCTTCAACTATGGCGGTCGCGATGAGATCGTGCGCACGGCGCGCAAGCTCGCCGAAGCCGTCGGGCGGGGTGAATTGGACAGCGAGGCGATCACCGCCGAAAGCTTTGCCGCCTCTCTCGACACGCAGGGCATCCCCGATCCCGAACTGGTCATCCGCACCAGCGGCGAGCTTCGCCTGTCCAACTTCCTCCTATGGCAGGCCGCTTACAGCGAGCTCGTCTTCCTGCCGTGCTACTGGCCGGACTTCAGCCGCGAGCATCTGGCGGAAGCCCTGCGCGAATTTGCCGGCCGCGAGCGCCGTTTCGGCGGACTGGACCCCCAAGACGTCGCTTCGCGACCGGCCGCGGGATGAGCAATCTTCAGCTCCGCGTCATTTCAGCGGTCGTGCTTGCCATCGTTGCCCTTGGCCTGACCTGGCTGGGTGGCCTGCCTTTCCGGCTGCTGTGCGCCGTCATGTCGGCAATGATCTTTTACGAGTGGACGCGCATGTCGCGGCCTGCCGCGGCCAAGCGGCTCGGTTTCCTGCCCGAGACGCTGGCCGTCGTGTTCATCGGCGCCTTGATTGCCGGCCTTCCCGCATTCTGGCTGCTGCCCCTCGTCGTGTTTCTGATTGCGGTGACAGCGATTGCCGCCCTGGTGCGCGAGACCGGGCAGTGGGAGGCGAGCGGCCTTGCCTATGCCAGCGTGTCCGGCCTGTCGCTTGCCTTGCTGCGCGATGGCGATCATTCGGGTCTTGTCGCCATCCTGTTCCTCTTCGCGGTCGTCTGGGCGACCGACATTTTTGCCTATTTCGTTGGGCGCGCCGTCGGCGGTCCGAAATTGGCCCCGTCGATATCACCCGGCAAGACGCGCAGCGGCGCGCTTGGCGGCGCGGTTGGCGGTGTTGTCGCCGGGCTCATTCTGGCCGCCATGGCCGGTGCCGGCAATCTGGCCTTGCTCGGCTTGGTGGCGCTCGTGCTTTCGATTGTCGCCCAGGCCGGCGACCTATTCGAATCCTGGGTCAAACGGCGTCACGGCCGCAAGGATTCGGGCGTGCTCATTCCGGGCCATGGCGGAGTCATGGACCGCGTCGACGGGCTTGTCGCGGCGGCTTTCGCCCTATACGTCATCGGCTGGATGGCGGCGGGCGCCGAACATCCGGCGCAGGGGCTGTTTCCCGTTTGACCTTGTCGTTTCACGATCTGGTGCGGATACGCCTTGGATTCGCCTGGATTGATGTCACAGTCACGCCTCAACGGCGGAAGAATTTTGAGGGCATGACTTGAACGGGATTCTTCACGCGATTTTCAGTACGGAAGGTTTCTTTCTCGGCACGCTCGTGCCGTTTCTCTTCGTGCTGACCGTGGTGGTGTTCGTCCACGAAATGGGGCACTACCTCGTCGGCCGCTGGTGCGGCATTGGCGTCAGGGCCTTTTCGATCGGCTTCGGTCCCGAACTCATCGGCTTCAACGACAGGCATGGCACGCGCTGGAAGCTTTGCGCCATACCGCTTGGCGGCTATGTCAAATTTATCGGCGACATGAACGCCACCTCCAGCCAGCCGACATCGGAAGAGCTCGAAACACTGACCGACGAGGAACGCAAGGTTGCCTTCCACACCCAGGCGATCTGGAAGCGCGCGGCGACGGTGGCGGCCGGGCCTCTGTTCAATTTCCTGCTGACGATCGTCGTCTTTGCCGTGCTGTTCGGCGCCTATGGGCGTTATGTCGCGGAGCCCATGGTGGCCGAAGTTACCGCCGACAGTCCGGCGGCGAAGGCCGGCATCATGCCCGGCGACCGATTCGTCAGCGTCGATGCCAGCAAGGTCGAGACCTTCGGCGACGTACAGCGGCTGGTCTCGGGCCGTGCCGGCGACACCATCACCTTCGTCATGCTGCGCGACGGCAAGGAAGTCACGGTGACCGCGACCCCGCAGTTGATGGAGCAGGAAGACGCGCTCGGCAACAAGGTCAAGGTTGCGGTGATCGGCGTCGTCAACAACAAGGAACTCGGCCAGCCGCGTCTCATCACCTACACCCCGGTCGGGGCGGTTGCGGCGGCAGTCGAGGAAACAGGCCACGTCATCGAGCGCACGGGCCAGTTTTTGCAGCGCTTCGCCGTCGGACGCGAAGACAAGTGTCAGTTGGGTGGTCCCGTCAAGATCGCCGACATGGCCGGCAGGGCGGCCAAGCTGGGTTTCGAGTGGCTGGTGCAGCTTGTCGCGCTGCTGTCCGTCGGGATAGGCATTCTAAACCTTTTGCCGATTCCCCCCCTCGACGGCGGCCATCTCTTGTTCTACGGGGTGGAGGCCGTCATCCGCCGGCCGGTGTCGGAACGGATGATGGAAATGGCCTATCGGGCCGGTCTGCTTCTGGTCTTGTGCTTCATGGGTTTCGTATTCTGGAACGATCTGTTTGGGTGCTGAAATCATGAAGAAATTTGGCTTTGGCATGGTCGATGTTGAGACGCCGTTTACCATGCACGGGGATATGAGTGACGCGAAAGCCACGCAGCAGGGTTAAGTAAATACAAATTAACCAGAAGCCTTGCGTGTAGGGAAAATCCGGTTAATACGGTAGGGGAAATTACCGCACGTCCGGTTTTCTCGCCGTGGGGACTACGAGAAAAGGTTATTAAGCCCGATGAAGGCAGCATCCAAGTTTCTGAACGCCGCGTCAGCGGCGGCACTGTCCGCCGCTCTGGTTGTGCCAGGTGCGCTCGCAGTGCAATTCGTTGCCACATCGGCGGCTGAAGCCGCTGTCGTCAGCAGGGTGGAGGTCAGCGGCAACCAGCGTGTCGACGCCGATACGATCCGCAATTACATCACCATCAAGCCGGGCAAGGCCTTCTCGAGTTCCGACATCGACGCCGCGGTCAAGGCGCTGTTCGGCACCGGGCTGTTCTCGGACGTGCGGATCAACCAAGTCGGCTCGACGCTGGTGGTCAAGGTTTCCGAATACAAGGTCGTCAACCAGGTGCTGTTCCAGGGCAACAAGAAGCTCAAGGACAATGCACTCCAGGCCGCGGTCCAGTTGAAGCCACGCGGCACCTTCTCGCAGGCGACGCTGGATTCGGACGTCGAGGCGGTCAAGGCCGCCTACAGGCGTATCGGCCGTGACGATGCCGGCGTGACCACGCAGGTCATGGAGCTCGGTGACAACCGCGTGAACGTGGTGTTCCACATCACCGAAGGCGACCGAACGCAGATCGCGGCGATCAATTTTGTCGGCAACAGCGCTTATTCCAGCCGCCGCCTGTCGGACGTGATCAACACCAAGCGCTCGTCCTGGGTTTCGTTCGTCCTGCGTGACGACGTCTATGACGAGGACAAGCTGCGCGCCGACCAGGAACTGCTGCGCCGCTTCTACTACAATCACGGCTATGCCGATTTCCAGGTGGTGTCCGCCGTCGGCGAACTCGACAGCGCGACGAACAAGTACACGGTTACTATCACCGTCCAGGAAGGCGAGCGTTACAATTTCGGCGATATCAGCGTCGAAAGCACCATCCCGGAAGTGGATTCGAAGGCGCTTGAAGCGGTGGTCGAGACCCGCAAGGGCGATGTCTACAACGCCAAGAACGTCGAAGACACCATCGTAGCGCTCACCGAGAAGGTGGCCGGTTCGGGCTATGCCTTCGCGCAGGTGACGCCACGCGGCGACCGCAACTTCGAGAACCATACGATTTCGGTCGTTTATACGATCGACCAAGGGACCAAGGCCTATATCGAGCGCATCGAAATCCGCGGCAACGACCGCACGCGCGACTACGTCATTCGCCGCGAGTTTGACGTCAGTGAAGGCGATGCGTTCAACCAGGTGCTCGTCCAGCGCGCGAAGAAGCGCCTTGAAGACCTGAATTATTTTGACAAAGTCGAAATCTCGACGGTGCCCGGTTCGCAGCCCGACCAGGTCGTGCTGGTGGTCGACGTAGTCGAGAAATCCACCGGTGAGTTCTCTGTCGGCGCCGGTTATTCGACTGGCGGTGACACGGCCGGCCCGTCGGTCGAAGGATCGATCACCGAGCGCAACTTCCTCGGCCGTGGTCAGTACATCAAGCTGTCGGCGGGTGGCGGCAGGCATTCGCGCGACTACAGCATCTCATTCACCGAACCGTATTTCCTCGGGCGGCGCATCGCAGCCGGCTTCGACGTCTACAAATCGACGCGGCAATACAACAACAATTACGACAGCGATACCACGGGTGCGACCGTGCGCTTCGGCTTGCCGATCACGAACAGCATCACGACCCAGCTGGCATACAACATCTCGCAAGAGAAATATTCGGTGGATGACAATTGCGGTCCTACCTCCGATTCAGCTCCCGCCGGCACCTGCTCGATTTCGCCGGCGATCTTGGATGGCATCGCCCAGAGTCCTTGGATCAAGTCGTCGGTCAGCCTCGGGCTGGTTTACAACACGATCGACGACATGAAGAACCCGCATGAAGGCATCTATGCCAACACGACGGTCGAGCTGGCCGGTCTCGGTGGTGACGCGAAGTTCGTAAAGATCACCGGGCGCGGCAGTGTCTACCAGACGCTGTCCGAGCAGCTTGATCTGGTCGGGCTGATTTCAGGCGGTGCAGGACACGTTGAGGCCTATGGCGGCGACGGTAATCTGCGTATTTTCGATCAGTTCCAGAGCACCGACCGCATGATCCGTGGCTTTGCGTATAATGGCATCGGTCCGGTGGACCCGACCACGGGTGACCATCTGGGGGGTGTGACTTATTTCAACGCCTCGGCCGAAGCGCAGTTCCCATTGCCGGTCATTCCCGAGAGCTTCGGTCTGCGCGGTGCGGTGTTTGCGGACGCCGCAACGCTCTACGGCAGCAAGATCGACCGACATCTTGGCGCTGATCTCGCCCCAGACATATCAATTGCGGGCACTGGTATGAAATTGCGCGCCTCGGTCGGTGTCGGCCTGATGTGGGCTTCACCGTTCGGCCCGATCCGTATCGACTATGCGATCCCGGTCAAGAAGGAAGCGCGTGACGAGGTGCAAGAATTCAACTTCGGCATATCGACCCGCTTCTGATCGGCGGCCAACGATGCTCCCGGATTTTTTTGGATCCGGGAGAAATGTTCCGACCTAGCTGGATATAGCTTCTGGAATGACCGATCCGGTGTTCTTCGCGCCATCACGCCGGTATACGGCGGCCGAAGTCGCGAATCTGACCGGCTCGGTGCTTGTCGATTCCGGCCAATCCGACGTTTCGATCGAAGCACTGGCACCAGCCAGCGAAGGCGGAGCGAATGCGCTCGTCTTCGTGGACGGCAGGCGTAATTCCGCGCTGATGCCATCGCTGCGGGCCGCGGCCGTGCTGTGCCCAGCGGAATTCGCCAACAAGGCGCCGGTCGGCATCGCTGTGCTGATCCACCCGCGACCGCAGCAGGCATTCGCGCTGGTCGGGCGACTGCTGTTCCCCACGGCCGCCACGCCAGGGCCAATGACCGGCGAAACCGGCGTTTCGCCGCATGCCCATGTCGATCCAACCGCGCATGTCGAGGCCGGCGTGATCATCGAGGCCGGAGCGGTCGTTGGGCCGGGCGTCTCGATCGGCAGCGGCACCGTGATCGCGCCCAACGCCGTCATCGGGCAGTCCTGCAAGATTGGCCGCAACGGCTATGTTGGCCCGGGCGCGAGTATCCAATATGCGCTGATCGGCAACCGGGTCATCATCCATGGCGGGGCCAGGATCGGCCAGGATGGCTTTGGCTTCGTCGGCGGCGCCAAGGGGCCGGAACGTGTTCCCCAGATCGGTCGGGTGGTCATCCAGGACGATGTCGAGATCGGCTCCAATTCCACTGTCGATCGCGGCGCCATGTCCGATACGATTATCGGTCAGGGCACCAAGATCGACAATCTCGTGCAGATCGCCCATAACGTCCGCATCGGTCGCAATTGCATAGTCGCAGGGCTTTCAGGTATTTCCGGTTCCGTGGTCGTGGGTGACAATGTCACCATGGGCGGCGGCGTCGGACTTGCGGATCATCTGACCATCGGCACGGGAGCCAAGCTTGCCGCCAGAAGTGGATTTATGAGCAATGTTCCTGCCGGCGAGATCTGGGGCGGCTATCCGGCGCAGCCGATGGCGGAAGCGATGCGAGAGATAGCCATGTTGCGCACGATGGCCAGGGCACGCAAGCAGGGCAAGGACAATGGCTGACATGGTGGCGGCGACGACGCTGGAAGCGGTCGACATAATGGGGCTGATGAAGCTTCTGCCGCATCGTTATCCATTCCTGATGATCGACCGTATTGTTGACATCGATGGCGATGAATCCGCCATTGGCATCAAGAACGTCACCATCAACGAGCCGCATTTTCAAGGCCATTTCCCCGAGCAGCCGGTGATGCCGGGCGTGCTGATCGTCGAGGCAATGGCGCAGACGGCCGGCGCCATCTGCATCCGCAGCCTTGGGGCATCGAAGCCATCGCTGGTCTATTTCCTGACCATCGACAACGCCAAATTCCGCAAACCGGTCGTTCCCGGCGACCAGTTGAAGATCCACGTCAAGAAAATCAAAAAGCGCGGCAACCTGCTCAAATTCGCCTGCGAAGCCATGGTCGAGGGCACCAAGGCGGCCGAGGCCGAGATTTCAGCCATGATGGTCACCGGCGACTGACGATCGAGTGCTTATGAAAATCAAGACTTCAATCCATCCTTCCTCCGTCGTGGAAGAAGGCGCCCAGATTGGCCAGGATGTTCGTATAGGGCCGTTTTGTCATATCAGCGCCGATGCCGTGATCGGCGACGGTGTCGAACTGGCCGGTCATGTCTCGGTGATGGGCGCGACCACCATCGGTGCCTCGACCAAGGTCTACCCGATGGCGATACTGGGTGGGCCGCCGCAGAACACCAAGCACAAGGGCGGACGCACCACACTGGTCATCGGCGCGAACTGCACCATCCGCGAAGGCGTCACCATGCATGTCGGCACCGACACCAGCCGCGGCGAAACGACGGTGGGCGACAACGGCAATTTCCTCGCCTACGCCCATATCGCCCATGATTGCGTGGTCGGCAACAACGCCACCTTCGCCAATGGGGCGACGCTGGGCGGCCACTGCGAAATCGGCAACAATGTCTATATTGGCGGCCTGACCGCCGTTCATCAGTTCGTGCGCGTTGGCGACAACGCGTTTCTGGGCGGTTGCTCCGCGATCGTGGGCGATGTCATTCCTTACGCCATCGCCGTTGGTAACCGCGCCAGCCTGCGGGGCCTCAACATTATCGGCCTGAAGCGTTCCGGCCTGCCAAGGTCCGAAATCCATTTGCTGCGGAAAGCCTACAAGACGATCTTCGACCGTTCCCGCACCGTTGGCGAAAACATCGAGTTCGCCAAAGCGGAGTTCGCTTCGTCCCCAACCGCGATGAAGATCATCGATTTCATCACCAGTCGCGGCAAGCGGCACTATGCGGTGCCATCGCTCAAGGGCGGCGATGGCGACGATGCCGATGATGAAGACTAAGACAGCGGCAAGCGGTCTGGATCTGCCGCCTGATGCCAGGGTTGGCATCATCGCCGGTGGCGGCAGTCTTCCGGTCGAAGTCGCTCGAGGCTTGGCCACACACGGTTATCCGCCTTTCGTCCTGTTGATGGAGGGCGAAGCCGATCGCCAGCAGGACCTGCGCCGTTACGAGCACGACAGCCTGGCCCTGGAGCAGATCGGTTCGTTGGTGCCGACGCTGAAGCGGTATGGAATCACGCATCTGGTTCTGGCCGGCGAGATCAAACGCAGGCCGCAATTGGCCAAGATTCGCCTGAGCCTTGGCTTGCTGGCGATTGTGCCGTCGGTGATCATGGCGCTGGCGCGTGGCGATGACGGCCTGCTGAAGGTCGTGACACGCGGTCTGGAAAAGCGGGGCATCAAGGTGATCGGCGCGCATCAGGTCGTTCCCGAGCTCGCCGCCGGCGAAGGCACGCTGACCGCGACGGCACCGAAGCAATCGGACTGGCGCGACATCGAAGCGGCGAGGCAGGCAGCCAAGGCCATCGGGGCGCTCGATATCGGCCAGGCGGCGATTGCTGTCGGTGGCCGGGCGATTGCGCTCGAAGGCATCGAAGGTACGCACGGCCTGCTCGAAAGAACACGAGAGCTGCGCCGCCACGGCCGGCTTGCCGGCAAGACCCGTGGGGTTCTGGTCAAGTGTGCCAAACCTGGCCAGGAACTGCGCGCCGACCTGCCGTCGATCGGACCACAGACGGTCGAGGCGGCGCATGCGGCGGGACTTGCCGGCATTGCGGTCGAGGCCGGACGATCGCTCGTCCTCGAAGGACCGGTGACGCTTGCGCGCGCGAACGCGCTCGGCCTGTTCATTGTCGGCCTGCCAGCAACGGAGCCGCCACATGGCTGACAAGGCGCTGAAGATTGCAATCGTGGCCGGTGAAGAATCCGGCGATCTCCTGGGCGCCGACATCGTGCGTTCGCTGAAGGCGTCGACAGGCCGCGAGGTGCAACTCGTCGGCCTCGGCGGCCGCCATCTGCAGAGGCTAGGGCTGGTTTCGCCCTTCGATGCCGGCGAGGTCGCGCTGATGGGTTTCAGTGCCGTCCTGCGCGATCTGCCGCGCCTGATGCAGCGGATCGGCCAGATGGCCGGGATGATCGCCGACGCCAAGCCCGACTGCCTGATCACCATCGACAGCCCGGACTTTTCGTTGCGCGTCGCCAGGAAGGTGCGTGCGGCCAACCCATCGATCCCGATCGTCCACTATGTCTGCCCGAGCGTCTGGGCATGGCGGCCGGGCAGGGCGATGGCGATGAAGCCCTATGTCGATCATATCCTGTGCATCCTGCCGTTCGAAGTGAAGGAGCTCGCGAGACTTGACGGCCCGCCCGGCACCTATGTCGGGCACCGTCTGACCCATGATGCGGGTGTGCTCTCGGCGGCAAAGGCTCAGGGGCAGCCGCGCGACCTTTCGCCGGACCGCGTGAAGACGCTGCTTGTCCTGCCCGGCTCGCGGCGCGGCGAGGTGCGGCGACTGCTGGAGCCGTTTGGCGAGACCGTGTCGATGCTGCGGGCGCGCGGACACCGCCTTCGGCTGATGTTGCCGACGGTGCCTCATGTCGCGGACACCGTCCGGTCCGCTGTCACGCGCTGGGATGAGAAACCCGAGATCATCCTGGAGCCCGAGCGTAAATGGCAGGCCTTCGGCAAAGCCGACGCGGCGTTGATCGCGTCCGGCACGGTCTCCCTGGAACTGGCATTGTCCGGTGTGCCGATGGTCTCCTGCTACCGCCTCGACCCTGTCGCGCGCGTCGTCGCGCCGTATCTCGTTACCGTCTGGTCGGCGCTGCTGCCCAACCTGATCTCGGATCGCGCGCTGATCCCGGAGTTCTACAACGAGTACGTCAAACCGAACAATCTGGCGCGCCAGTTGGAAGGGTTGTTGACCGACACCGGCATCCGCGCCTGGCAGAAAGACGGGTTTGCCGAGATCGCACGGCGCATGGCGACGGACAGGCCGTCCGGCGAAATCGCGGCGGCTGTCGTGATGCGGTATGTCAAGTGAGTGAGTAGTGAGTAGTGAAAGGAATGACGATTCTTCACTACTGACTACTGACTACCAACTGCCCGAATTCACCGCTTGGCGATCGGCACGTAATCGCGCTCCGGCGCGCCAGTATAGAGCTGGCGCGGGCGGCCGATCTTCTGGCGCGGATCCTCGATCATCTCTTTCCACTGCGCGATCCAGCCGACAGTGCGGGCGACGGCGAACAGCACCGTGAACATGGTGGTGGGGAAGCCCAGCGCCTTTAGCGTGATGCCGGAATAGAAGTCGACATTCGGGTAGAGCTTCTTCTCGATGAAATAAGGATCGGTCAGCGCGATCTTTTCCAGTTCCATGGCGATGTCGAGCAGCGGATCGTCCTTGATGCCGAGCTCGCCCAGAACCTCGTGCGCCGTTTTCTGCATGATCTTGGCGCGCGGATCGTAGTTCTTGTAGACGCGGTGGCCGAAGCCCATCAGCCGGAACGGGTCGTTCTTGTCCTTGGCGCGGGCGATGAACTCCGGGATGTGATCGACATGGCCGATCTCGCCCAGCATGTTGAGCGCCGCTTCATTGGCGCCGCCATGCGCCGGGCCCCACAGGCAGGCAATGCCGGCGGCGATGCACGCAAACGGGTTGGCGCCCGAAGAGCCGGCGAGGCGAACCGTGGAGGTCGAGGCGTTCTGCTCGTGATCGGCGTGCAGGATGAAGATGCGCTCCATGGCGCGGGCCAGCACCGGGTTGATCTTGTACTCCTCGCAAGGCACTGCGAAGCACATATGCAGGAAGTTTGCCGCGAAACCGAGATCATTTTTCGGGTAAATGAAGGGCTGGCCGATGTGATACTTGTAGGCCATGGCCGCGATCGTCGGCATCTTGGCGATCAGCCGCATGGAAGCGACCATGCGCTGGTACGGGTCGGAGATGTCGGTGGAGTCGTGATAGAAAGCCGACAGCGCACCGACCACGCCGCACATCACCGCCATCGGGTGCGCGTCGCGGCGGAAGCCGGTGAAGAAGCGCGACATCTGCTCGTGCACCATTGTGTGGCGCGTCACGCGGTAATCGAAATCGTCCTTCTGCGCCTTGGTGGGGAGTTCGCCGTAGAGCAGGAGGTAGCAGACCTCGAGGAAGTCGCCGTGTTCCGCCAACTGGTCGATCGGGTAGCCGCGATGCAGGAGAATGCCCGCATCGCCGTCGATGAAGGTGATCTCCGATTCGCAGCTCGCGGTCGAGGTGAAGCCGGGATCGTAGGTGAAGGCGCCGGTGGTGCTGTAAAGTGTGGCAATGTCGATGACATCTGGCCCGACGGAGCCACTTCGCACTTTGAACTCATGAGTCTTGCCGCCGAGCTCCAGCTTGGCCGTGGCCTCCTGGGTCTTGCCGCCAAATTCCAGTTTTGTCGCAGCTTCGGTCATTGCAAACTCCTTCTTGTTTCCTCATGCCGGCAAAGGCAAATTTCTGCGAAGCGACACGTCGAAATCACTGCAATGCGCGTATTCGCCACCGCATTTTAGGAGGTGCGTGCCAGATTGGGCCAAGGCCTAATGTTGCACTGCGAAACCCGCCTTTCAATGCCAATCTTTTTGGGCCAGTTTGCTCCTAATCGATTTGATCCGATATGCGACCCAGGCTTTCCTCACGCCCCAGCACGGCAAGCACGTCGAACACGCCAGGCGAGGTGCTTTTGCCGGTCAGGGCGGCGCGCAAGGGCTGTGCCACGGCGCCCAGCTTGTGGCCTCCGGCCAGCGCATAGTCGCGGATCGCGGCCTCCGCGGCGGCGGCCGTCCAGTCGCCCGAAAGCGCATTCAAGGCTTCGTGAGCGCCGCGCAGGATCTTGCGGGAATCGCCATTGAGCAGCAGCGCCGCCTTCTCGTCGACCGGCAGCGGCCGCTCCGCAAACAGGTAAGCGGCGCCATCGACGAGTTCTACCAGTGTCTTGGCGCGCTCCTTCAGGCCCGGAAGGGCTGCCAGCAATTGCGCCTTGTTATGCTCGTTGAGGCGCGCGGCCATCGCCGGGCCGCCCTGGAGATAGGGCAGGGTGGCGATGAAGATGTCGAACAGTTCCGCGTCGCTCATGCGGCGCATATGGACGCCGTTCAGCGCCTCCAGCTTGGCGAAATCGAAACGGGCGGCGCCTTTGTTGACGTCGCCGATGTCGAACCAGGAGATCATATCCTTGATCGACATGATCTCGTCGTCGCCATGGCTCCAGCCGAGGCGCGCCAGGTAGTTGAGCAGTGCCTCCGGCAGGTAGCCCATGGCGCGATAGGCCTCGACGCCGAGCGCGCCATGGCGCTTCGACAGCTTGGCACCGTCGGCGCCGTGGATCAGCGGGATGTGCGACATCGATGGCACCTCCCAGCCCATGGCGTTGTAGATCACCGTCTGGCGGGCCGCATTGGTCAGGTGGTCGTCGCCCCGAATGATATGCGTAACGCCCATGTCGTGGTCGTCGACGACGACGGCGTGCATGTAGGTCGGGTTGCCGTCCGAACGCAGAATGATGAAATCGTCGAGATCCTTGTTGGGGAATCGCACCTCGCCCTGGACACGGTCGTCAACTACCGTCTCGCCCTCGGTTGGCGCCTTGATGCGGATGGCGCCCTTGACCCCCGGAGGCGCCTCGGATGGATCACGATCGCGCCACTGGCCGTTGTAGCGTGGCGGCAGGCCCTTGGCACGCGCTGCCTCGCGCATCGCCTCCAGCTCGGCAGGCGTCTCGTAGCTGTGGTAGGCCTTGCCTAGGCGCACGAGTTCCTCGGCCACCTCGCGATGCCGCGGCGCGCGCTCGAATTGGGAGACAGCGTCGCCGTCCCAGCCAAGACCGAGCCAGGAGAGTCCGTCCAGGATGGCGGCCGTCGCAGCATCGGTCGAACGCTCGCGATCGGTGTCCTCGATGCGCAGCAGCATCGTGCCGCCGGTGTGCTTGGCATAAAGCCAGTTGAACAACGCCGTGCGGGCGCCGCCGATGTGCAGATAGCCGGTGGGCGAAGGGGCAAAACGGGTGACGACCTTGTCGGACATGAAACTCTCGGAAACCATCTGAGGCGGGGTTCGGTTGCGCGGACTTTCGCGCGTCGCGGGTTCATGTACCATAGGGCGTCAGGGGTGCAAGGGGCAGACCCGATGGCTGGACGAGGCCGGGGCTCGGATCGGGGCGAGGACGCTGTTGCTGGCGTCAGCGAACGGTCCTTGTTTGCAACGCCTCCGGCTATCCCGTTGCCATCGCCGACATCCCTCGTGCCCGCGCCCGCTACCCGGCCGCTGCAGACGGATATCCCTGCACCAAATCCACCGCCTGCCGCGGGCAGGATTGCGCGCGTGCGCCGGCAATTCGGCCTGACATCATTGCCTCGCCTGCGCCATGGCGTGGCCAAGGCGGCGGAACTGGAACTTGACCGGGGCATCGCCTTCCTGCTGGTGCCGGTCTGTCTGGCCACCGGAGCGATCGGCTACTATTCGCTGGCGGCGGAGCCTGATTTTGCCAAGCCTGTAGCAGTCGTCGTACTGACGGCGCTCTGTGCGCTTGCCTCGCGTTCCCGGCCAAAAACCCACCTGTGTTTTACGGCAATGCTGCTGTGCGCGCTGGGCCTGCTCGCGGCGAAGGTCGAAACATGGCGGGCCGGAACACGAATGCTGGGCTCGGAGATTTCGACTGAAGTGACGGGTCGCGTCGTCTCGCTCGATCGGATGGAGACCGGCCGCATCCGGCTGACCATTGACGTGACGTCCACCGCCCGGCCGAAACTGCGCTATATGCCGGAAAGGGTCCGGCTTTCGGCACGCAAGATACCGCCGGAATTGACCGCCGGCTCGTTGATATCAGGCTATGCCAAACTCTTGCCGCCGACCGGTCCGGTGCGGCCGGACAGCTATGATTTCTCCTTCGACAGCTATTTCGCCGGCATCGGCGGCAGCGGGTTTTTTCTCGGCAATCCCAGGATTGTCAGAGCCGACGACGGCATGCTGCTTTCGGCTCGCCTGTCGTCGGCGGTGGAAAATGCCCGCCAATCCGTCGCCGGCCGCATCACAGGTATCATCGGCGGCGCCGAGGGCGAGATCGCGGCGGCACTGATCGTCGGTGTGCGCGCCGGCATTCCCGACGAAATCAACGAGGCGATGCGGCGCACCGGCATCTATCACATCATATCCATTTCCGGATTGCACATGGCGCTGGTCGCCGGCACTGTCATGGGTCTGCTGCGCGGCGCCTTCGCGCTGTTTCCAGATTTTTCCGCACGAAGGCCGGTGAAGAAATACGCTGCCGCCGCAGCGCTCTTCTCGATCGCTGCCTATCTCGTCATTTCGGGCGTCGTCGTTGCCGCCGAACGCAGCTTCATCATGCTGGCGGTGATGCTGATCGCGGTTCTGTTCGATCGCGCGGCACTGACCATGCGCAACCTGGCGATCTCAGCGATCGCCGTTATCCTGGTCTCGCCGCATGAGGTGGTCGGACCGAGCTTCCAGATGTCGTTCGCCGCGACCGCCGCCCTGGTTGGCGCCTATGCCGGTTGGGCGGATTATCGTGCGCGAAAAACGAGGCCGCCGTCGCCGAAGCTATCCCTGCCAGGGCTTCTGACACAAAAATTCCTGCTGACGACGGGTGGATTGGCTATGACCTCCATTATCGCCGGCAGCGCTACGACGCTGTTTGCCATTTGGCATTTCCAGCGTGTATCGCCGCTCAGCCTGTTCGCCAATCTGGCCGTCATGCCGATCGTATCGGTCGTGATGTTCCTGGCCGTCGCCAGCGCGTTGCTGATGCCGTTCGGCTTGGATGCGCCGTCCCTTTACCTGATGGGCAAAGGCCTGACGGCAATGATCGCAATATCTGCGTGGATATCGGAACGCTCTCCGGTAGATGCGGTCGGACTGATTTCGCAGCAGTCCGTGCTGCTGGTGACGGTCGCCCTGGTTATCGCGACGATGGCGACGACATGGCTGCGGCTCGCCGCACTCCCGTTCGCGCTTGCCGGCCTGTTGACGGTGTCGCATACGCGCACACCGGATGTGCTGATCTCGGAAGACGCGCGGCTGGTCGCGGTGCCGATCGGCGGTGGCGAACTCGCCGTCAGCCGGGCACGCCCGAACGAATTCACCGTCGACAACTGGAAACGCGCATTGGTATCCGAAAGCATCGTCGTGCCGGAGGTGTTCAACAAGGCTGATGGGCAGTTCACCATTGCCGATGCCGTAAATCTGCCGCCGGGAGCACCGTTCTACTGCACAGACGGCGTCTGTCTCGCCAGGCACCCTTCCGGAGCGATCGTCGCGCATGTCGAAGACCGCAAGAATACCTGGAAGGCCTGCGGTTTCGCCGACGTGATCGTCGTCAACGACGCTACTGGCTATGACGCCTGCCATAACCCGCTGGTTCTCGTCGTCACCAAACGGCAACTCGCTCGCAAAGGAAGTGCCGCGGTCTTCTTCGACCGCCAATCGGCGATCGGCCCGCCAACCGTCAGCTTCGCCGTCGACAGGCCATACCGGCCCTGGCATGAACAGCGCAAATTCTCGCGCGAGGCGAGGGGGCTGCCGCCCTATAAAAAGCCCGACAATGCAAGCGCACCAGTCCCTGCTCAGTAGCGCCTGATCAGCCCGACGAGCTTGCCTTGCACCTTGACCCTGTCTGGTCCGAAAATGCGGGTCTCGTAGGCCGGATTGGCGGCTTCAAGGGCAATCGAAGCTCCCTTGCGGCGGAACCGTTTCAGGGTCGCTTCCTCTTCGTCGACCAGCGCCACGACGATCTCGCCCGGGCTCGCCGTATCGGCGTTGCGGATGATGACCGTGTCGCCATCGAAGATACCGGCCTCGATCATCGAGTCCCCCTTGACCTCCAGCGCATAGTGCTCGCCGCCCATGATCATGTCAGGCGGCACCGAGATCGAATGCGTCTGGTGCTGGATGGCATCGATCGGCACACCGGCGGCGATACGGCCCATCACCGGGATCGAGACCGCGGGAACCGCATCGTCGTCATTGCCAGCCGCGGGCAAGCGCGACGGCGCAGGCTTGATCTGACGACCAAGGTTGCCCTGACCGAGGCTGCCCTGGATGACACTTGGCGAAAATTTCTTTGCGGCATTGAGGCCCGGCGCGATCGAATCCGGCAGCCTGAGCACTTCCAGTGCGCGCGCCCTGTTGGGCAGTCGGCGAATAAAGCCACGTTCCTCCAGCGCCGTGATCAGGCGGTGGATCCCCGACTTGGAGGCAAGATCAAGAGCCTCTTTCATCTCGTCGAAGGAGGGCGGGATGCCGCTTTCCTTGAGCCGTTCATGAATGAACATCAGCAGTTCATGTTGCTTGCGCGTCAGCATGGCGGCCCCCAAGGCATTGAACGAAGGGTCTGAATCGGAATCGAAAAACAAACCCAGAACAAACACTATCTGTTCCAGTTGTGTTCCGCAACCGTTTAAAGTTTAGTGAATTTGTTAAGGGGTTCGAAATTTTTGCCGCCGGCAACAAACGGCAACCGACGATTTCCGCCGCCGACACACGCATTGAAATCGTTTTGGTTAATGGCCTGTGGCCCACCCCTTGTCGAGGTTTGGCTTCAGTCGCTTGAAAGGCGCACGGGGCGGATTTATGAAGTCGCCCAGTGTCATCCCAGCGGAACGAAACGAAACCAAAACGCCAACGTTCGCCAGCTCGCCTGGGGGGATGGATCCGTGCGTAAGCGTCGGACGGCGCGGAAGCGCCGAAATCATCCGGAAACCGCTTTCAGGCTGCCGGCGCGTGCGGTGTAGTTGTTGGCGCCGCTATCTTCGCTGTGAACATAGACGTGCAGCGTGTAGCCGATATGCGCCGTCATCAATGCCTTTGCCCGCTCGACATCGCGATCGAGCGCCGCCTCCATGATCGCGGTGTGATGCTCGATCGCGATCGCCTCGCGCAGGGCATCCATGGCCTCTCCATAGCCATGCTTGAGGCCGGCCGCCGCCCGCAATGTCGGCGCCAGGCCGAGAAAACGATGATGCCGCCGCAGCTGATCCGCGATCGTCGAACGGAATCGCGACAGCCAGTTGGACGTCGCAGCACTCAGCAGCGCCGCGTGAAACGCCTCGTGGCTCTCGTCCCACTGGTCGACGGCCGCGTCCGAGGGGTCGTCAACCGCGGTCTTGCAGCGCGAGAGCCGGTAATGCGCGGTGACAACGGCATCTTCCCATTGCCTGTCGCCTTTCTCCATCGATTCCACGAACAGGGGTATTTCGACGACCATTCTTGCCCGCGCCAGATCCTCGAGTTCGGCGCGCGACACGGGCGCGACGGCAAAGCCGCGATTGCTGATGGCGGTGACAAGGCGCTCGGCTTCAAGCCGAGACAATGCTTCACGCAGCGGCGTCCAGCCGACGCCATATGTGCCGCGTAGCGCACTCAGCTTGAGCGGCGCACCGGGCATGAGGCGCGTCGTCAGGATATCGCGCCGCAGCAGCTGATAGGCCGCCTCCGTCTTTGTGGAGTTATTCTGATCCTGCATCGCAGTCCGTCCATCGTCGGGCTTGGAAAATTATATATCATGGCGATGCATGGCAAGAATTATATATAATGTTTGACATGGACCGGCGGACTGACCATGATCGCCTGACGCGCCGTCCATAAGCGGCGCTAATCAAATCTGGGAGGAAATGATGTTGAAGTCGAAATGGCTGTCAGGATTGGCCCTGGCTGGCGCCTTGATGGTCAGCGCCGGCAGCGCCGCAGCAGATCAGATTCGTATCGGCATAGCCAATTTCGGAGAGCATCCGCAGTTGAATGCGGCCATAGCCGGCTTCAAGAAGGCGCTGGCGGACAATGGCTTCGTCGAGGGCAAGGACGTCGTCTACACCGAGAGCCACACCAATTTCGATGCATCGCTGGTGCCGCAGATGATCGCCAAGCTGCAGGCGGAGCAGCCCAAGCTGATCTACACCATCACCACGCCGGTCTCGCAGATCGCCAAGAAGGCGCTCGCAGGGTCCGGCATTCCGATCGTCTTTGCCGCGGTCACCGATCCGGTCGCGGCCAAGCTGGTGCCGTCATGGGACTCCGGAGACGAAGGCATGACCGGCGCCAGCGATCTGCAGGATGTCGCCGCGGTGATGGCCTTCACCAAGAAGCTGCTGCCGAACGCCAAGCGCTTTGGCGTGCCCTACAATCCAGGCGAGGCCAATGACGTTGCCCTGATCGAAAAGATCAAGGCGGCGGCACCCGCGGCCGGCTTCGAGGTCGTGGAGGTCGGCATCGACAACGTCAATGACATCCAGCAACGCATCGCTTCGCTCGCCGGCAAGGCCGACGTGATCTACGGCCCGGCTTCGAACCTGATCCAGCCGGCGATCGCCGCTGTCTCCGCAGCCGCTCGCCAGGCCGGTATCCCGGTCGTCAACTCCGATGACAGCGCGGTCCGCAACGGCACCGTACCGGCAAGCTTCGCGGTCAACTACACGCAGGTTGGCGTCAATGCCGGCAACATCGCCGCCGAAATCCTTAAAGGCAAGGATCCGAAGACGATCGCGCCGTCGCGCCCGGCTTACAAGGACCACATGGCAACGATCTCCCGCAAGGCGATGGCCGCGTTCGGCATCGAGATACCCGCTTCGATGGCCGATTGCGGCTGCATCGTCGACTGACGTTAGGCTGCAGCGGTGACGGCGTCGGCGCCGTCATCCTTCAGTTGTGGGAGGAACGATGCTCGAGATCCGATCCGCGCGCAAAGTGTTCTACAAGGGCCAGGCCGACGAGAAGGTCGCGCTGGACGGTCTCAACCTGTCGTTGGCCACGGGCGAGTTCGGTATCGTCATCGGCTCCAATGGGGCCGGCAAGAGCAGCATGCTCAATGCCATTTCCGGATCTCTCATCCTCGATTCCGGCAGGATCTTGATCAATGGCACCGATGTGACTGACATGCCGGTGTACAAGCGCGCCACCAAATTGGCGCGCGTCTTCCAGGATCCGATGCGTGGCACCGCCGCCAGCATGACCGTGGCGGAGAACATGCTGCTGGCCGATCTGCGCAGCCACAAACGCACCTTGCGGCAAGGGCTGAACGCCGCGCGGCGCGCGTCCTACAAGGAGCGCCTGTCCATACTGGGCCTCGGTCTTGAAAATCGCCTCGACACCCGCGTCGACCTGCTTTCGGGCGGGCAGCGGCAGTCTCTGTCGCTGATCATGGCGGTCGGCGGATCGCCGGACTTGCTGCTGCTCGACGAGCACACGGCAGCGCTCGACCCGCGCACGGCTGACATCGTCATGAAGGCGACGGTGCGCGCCGTCAATGCGCTGAAGCTGACCACCCTGATGGTGACCCACAATATGCAGCACGCCGTCGACTATGGCAGCCGGGTGATCATGCTCGACGCGGGCCGGGTCCGGCTGGAAGTCACCGGCGAGGAGAAATCGGCGGTCACGGTTGCAGATCTGATCGGCCATTTTTCCGTCAAGACCGATCGCATGTTGCTGGCGAGCTGATCACCATGAGCTTTATCCAGGAAGTTCTGACGAGCTTCGTCGCGATCATCCCGGTCACACTGGCGCAGAGCCTGATCCTTGCCTTTGTCGTGCTCGGGATCATGATCCCGTTTCGCATGCTGAATTTTCCCGATCTCACCAGCGAGGGCGCCTTTCCGCTGGGCGGCTGCGTCTGTGGCGTGCTTCTTGCAGCCGGTGCATCGCCGCTGACAGCCATCGCGGTCGCCATCGCAGCGGGCTTTGTGGCGGGTTGCTGTACCGCCTTCATTCATCTGCGCTTCCGCATCCACACGCTTCTTGCGGGTATCCTGATGATGACGATGCTCTACAGCATCAACCTGCGCATCATGGGCAAGTCCAATCTCTCCGTTTTCGGCTCGCCCACCGTGTTCGACTGGGTGCCGTTCGCC
Organism: Mesorhizobium sp. B2-4-15; assembly: GCF_006658505.1. Lineage (GTDB taxonomy): Bacteria > Pseudomonadota > Alphaproteobacteria > Rhizobiales > Rhizobiaceae > Mesorhizobium. The sequence goes on along the minus strand of NZ_VFUZ01000015.1, from coordinate 84,728 downwards.
CGGCCGGGTTTTCCGGCCAGCAAGATCGTTGTCGCCGGCCTTCTCGCGCTCCTCGTCTTTACGGTGCTTTACATGTTCTTCAGGACCGAGAAGGGGACCGCGGTGCGTGCCGTCGGCGCCAATCCCGACATGGCCGAAGCTCAAGGTATCAATGTCTGGGCGGCGACCATAGGCGGTGTCGGGCTGGCGAGCGCGTTTTCGGCGTCAAGCGGCGCGCTGATGGTGCAGTCGCAGGGATTTGCCGACGTCAATATGGGACTGGGGATTCTCATCAACGGGCTTGCCGCGCTGATGATCGGCGAGGCGGTTGTCGGCAAGCAGACGGTCTGGCGTCAGCTGCTGGCGCCTTTCGCCGGCGCGATCATCTACTACCAGCTGGTGTCGTTCTGCCTCGCCGCCGGCATGCCGCCGCCTGACCTGAAGCTTGCCACCGGCCTGTTCGTGCTCGCCATGCTGGCCTTGCCCAGCCTCAAGCGCAGCCGGGGACCCGCGCCGGCTCGCGAAGCCATTCGTGAATAAATTAGAGCGTGAACAAACCAGGGAATGTCTGAAATCATGCGTGCAACGCTCGATCTCGCAGCAGTCGAAGCCATGGATGCGGCGGATCCGCTGCGTGCTATGCGCGACCGGTTCATTTTGCCGGACGGGGTTATCTATCTCGACGGCAATTCGCTCGGCGCGGCGGCCCCCGCCGTCTTCAACGAGCTGCAGAAGGCCGCAACCCAGGAATGGGCGCAGGATCTGATCCGTGCCTGGAACACCGCCGGCTGGTTCGAAATGCCGGTCGCCCTTGGCGACCAGCTTGGACGCCTGATCGGCGCCGCGGCCGGCCAGACGGTGGTCTGCGATACGACCTCGATAAACATCTACAAGGTGCTGCATGCCGCGCTTGGCATGCGGCCGGACCGGTCGGTCATCGTCGCCGAAGGCGACAGTTTCCCAACCGACCTCTATATGGCCGAAGGTGTGGCGTCGACACGGCCGGGCACGGTGCTGCGGCTCGAAGGGGTCGATGCGCCTGATATCGAGGACCTGATCGACGAACGCGTCGCCGTCATCCTGGTCAACCACGTCAATTACAAATCCGGGCAGTTGCGTGACATGGCCGCGCTGACGCGCAAGGCGCATCAGGCCGGCGCGCTGATCGTCTGGGATCTCTGCCACACAGCCGGGGCCTTGCCGGTCGAACTCGATGCCACCAATGCTGATTTCGCCATCGGCTGTACCTACAAATATCTCAATGGCGGTCCGGGCGCGCCGGCCTTCATCTACGCCGCAAAACGTCATCACAGTGACGTCCATCAGCCGCTGAGCGGCTGGTGGGGGCATGCGAGGCCCTTCGCCTTCGAACAGGGCTATGCCGCAGGCAGCGGCATCCGCCGGTTCCTGTGCGGCACGCAGCCCGTGCTCTCGATGCGGGCGCTGAAGGGTGCACTGGATCTTTGGGACGACGTCGACATGGCCGCGGTGCGCAAGAAGAGCATCGCACTCACCGACCTGTTCATCCAGCTCGTCGAGACCAGATGCGGCGCCTACGGCCTTGAGCTCGAAAGCCCGCGAGACGGCAATGCGCGCGGCAGCCAGGTGTCGTTCATCCACCCGCATGGCTATCAGGTGATGCGAGCCTTGATCGAGCGTGGCGTGATCGGCGATTTCCGCGCGCCGTCAACGATCCGTTTCGGCTTCACGCCGCTCTATGTCGGTTACAGGGACGTCTGGCAGGCGGTCGAGGTGCTGGAAGACATCCTGCGCACCGGCGCCTGGCAAGAAGCGCGCTTCGCGGTCAAGACAGCCGTGACTTGAGTGGCTGTTGCCCGAAGCGTTCAGCGGGCGACGACATTTACGAAGCAAAGGCGCTCGTCAGAGCCGGGTGCGAACCGTCCAGAGTTCCGGAAACAGGACGACCTCGAGCATCTTCTTGAGATAGGAGGCGCCTGACGTGCCGCCGGTGCCGCGTTTCATGCCGATGATACGTTCGACCGTGGTGACGTGGTTGAAGCGCCAGCGGCGGAAGTAGTCCTCGAAATCCACCAGTTTCTCGGCCAGCTCATAGAACATCCAGTAGCGCTGCGGATCACGGTAGACGGTCTGCCAGGCGACCAGGACTTCTTCGTTCGCTGTGCGGGTTTCGCGCCAATTCGTACGTCTGGCATCGGCACCGATGTCGAACCCGTTGCGCGCCAGAAGCAGCAGCGCTTCGTCGTAGAGTGATGGCTCGGCCAGGATCGCCTCCAGCTTTTGGCTGAGGTCCGGCCGGTGTTTGTGCGGGCCGAGCATTGCGAGGTTGCGGTTGCCGGCCATGAACTCGATGGCGCGGTACTGCCAGGACTGGAAGCCCGAGGATTGGCCGAGCGCGTCGCGGAACTCGGTGTATTCGCTGGGCGTCATCGTGCGCAGCACGTCCCAGGCATTGTTCAACTGCTCGAAAATGCGCGCGACGCGCGACAGCATCTTGAAGCTCGGCTCAAGCCGGTCGGCGCGGATGGAGCGGATCGCGGCACCGATCTCGTGCAGCGCGAGCTTCATCCAGAGTTCCGAGGTCTGGTGCTGGATGATGAACAGCATCTCGTCATGCGCCGACGACAGCGGCGCCTGCGCGTCGAGCACTTTTTCCAGATGCAGATAGTCGCTGTAGGACATGCGCTCCTTGAACGACATCTGTGCGCCTTCGGACGCCGGATCGTAGGGCTCGCTCAATTGATTTTCTCCATGCGCAACCGGAAGCGTTGGATCTTGCCGGTCTGGGTCTTGGGCAGGGCGGCGATGAATTTCACCGAGCGCGGATATTTGTAGGGGGCGATGGTGGCCTTGACGTGGTCCTGCAGGCGCTTGACGGTCAATGCATCGGACGCCACGCCTTGCACCAGCACGACATGCGCCTCGACGATCTGGCCGCGTTCTGGATCCTCGGCGCCGATGACCGCGCATTCGGCGACATCGGGATGCGCCAGCAGCGCCGCCTCGACCTCGGGCCCGGCGATGTTGTAGCCGGCGCTGACGATCATGTCGTCGGAGCGCGCGGCGAAGTGGAAAAAGCCGTCCTCATCCTGGGTGAAGGTGTCGCCGGTCAGGTTCCAGCCGTCGCGAACATAGTCCTTCTGCCTGTCATCGGCCATGTAGCGGCAGCCGGTCGGTCCGCGCACCGCCAGCCGTCCGGGTTCGCCACGCGGCACGTCGCGCATCTCGTTGTCGACGATGCGCGCTTCGTAGCCGCCCACCGGCTTGCCGGTCGAGGCAGGCTTCATGTCGTCAAAGCGGTTGGAGATGAAGATGTGCAGCATTTCGGTGGCACCGATGCCGTCGAGGATCGGCTTGCCGGTTTTTTTCGTCCACTCTTCGAAGACCGGAGCCGGCAATGTCTCGCCGGCCGAAACGGCTACGCGCAGCGATGACAGGTCGGCGCCTTCATCCATGGCCTTCAGCATTGCGCGATAGGCGGTCGGCGCGGTGAAGGAAATGGTCGCTTTGTAGGTCTCGATGATGTGGATCATGTTGGGCGGCGTCGCCTGTTCCAGCAGCGTCGCCGCGGCACCGAAGCGCAGGGGAAAGATGGCGAGCCCGCCAAGGCCGAAGGTGAAGGCGAGCGGCGGCGAGCCGACGAAGATATCGTCCGGCGTCACCTGAAGAATCTCGCGGGCATAGGCGTCGGCGATGATCAGGAGGTCGCGGTGGAAATGCATCGTTGCCTTGGGCACGCCTGTCGTGCCCGAGGTGAAACCAAGCAGCGCGACGTCGTCGCGGCCGGTGTTGACAGCGGTGAAGGTGACAGGCTTGTCGAGGGCGGCGCGATCGAGTTCGGCATCATGGTTGGCGGTGCCGTCGAAGCCGATGACCTGTTTCAGGAACGTGCTGTCCTTGGCGGAGGCGGTCATCTCGTCCATCAGCCTGGTGTCGCAAAGCGCGATGGTGATCTCCGCCTTGTCAACGATCTTGGAGAGTTCGCCGGCGCGCAGCATCGGCATGGTGTTGACGACCACGGCGCCGACCTTGGTGGCCGCCAGCCAGCAGGCGACCATTGCGGGGTTGTTGGCGGAGCGGATCAGCACCCGGTTGCCCGGCTTGACGCCGTAATTCTCGACCAGCGCATGGGCGAGCCTGTTCGTCCAGTCGGACAATTCCTTGTAGGTGCGGCGGCGGCCATTGCCAATCAGCGCGGTGTGGTCGCCGAGACCTCTTTCGACCAGCCTGTCGGTCAATTCGACGCCGGCGTTGAGGTATTCGGGATAGTCGAAGCCATCGAGCAGGAAGTCCGGCCATTGATCCGGCGGCGGCAGATGATCGCGCGTGAACGTATCGATATGCGCTGAAGGCCCAAGCATCTCGCCGCTATCCTGTTTGCTGCCTGGCCGGTGCGCGAGGCACCCGACCGAGGTGGTGGATCTCAAGTTCCCGTCTTTCGGTGGAGGCTTCGTGCAGCCGGCTACACCTGGTCGTCGAAGCCACCGGAACGGTCGACATCCACAGGTTTGAACGGCACAGCGGACCTCCCATTGTCGCTGTTCCTACAGACAGGATCGCACCAGTCGAAATTTGTTTCAAGCCTAAAATGTTTTTGCCCTGGCGCATTGACGCATGGCATGGTGGCGGCCATTGCTAGCACCGAAATGATGCCGCTTCAGGGGAGGGGTTCCGATGCTCGACCATCGCATTGCCGATTGGGACAATGCCTACGCCAATGGCGCGAACATTGCCGGCAGCGATCGCTGGCCGGCCGCCTGGGCGGAACCCGCGCAAGCGTTTCGTGACGCGATGTCGGCGCAAGGCCGCGCAAGGTTCGACATCGCCTATGGCGACCGACCGCGCAATCGGTTCGATCTTTTCCTTCCCGAGGCCGCTCCCAAGGGGCTCGTCGTGTTCATCCATGGAGGTTACTGGCTGGAGTCCGACAAGAGCACTTGGTCGCACCTCGCCAAGGGCGCGGTCAGCAGCGGCTTCGCCGTGGCGATGCCATCCTATACGTTGTGCCCGGACATACGCATCGCCGGCATCGTCGGCGAAATCGGTGCGGCAATCGCCAAGGCGGCGGCGATGGTCGAAGGCCCCCTGATGCTGTCCGGACATTCGGCCGGCGGGCATCTCGCCAGCCGCATGGTGACCACAACCACGCCTCTGGCTGGTGACGTGGCAAGGCGCGTACGTCATGTCGTTTCGATTTCGGGCCTCCATGATTTGCGGCCGCTGATGCGCACCGGCATGAACGCGGCTTTGGCAATCGACGAGGCCGAAGCCTTGGCCGAGAGCCCGGCACTGCTGCGTCCCATGGACGGCGCCCGCATCACCTGCTGGGCCGGCGGCGGCGAGCGTTCCGAGTTCCTGCGCCAGAACGCGCTGCTGGCCAACATCTGGACCGGGCTTGGCGCCACCACAAGCGCCGTGGTCGAACCCGACCGGCATCATTACGATATTGTCGATGGCCTCGCCGATCCGGCGCATCCGCTGACGCGGGCCTTGATCTCGCAATAGCCGAGATCATTTTTTATCCGCTTATCAGCGGCTTATGTGGCGGCTCTTCAGCGCAGCATCAGCACGCTGCACAAATCTCCCACAGCCGATGCCGGGGCAAACGGGGCGCGCACGATCAGCCCGTTGGCGTCAGCCAGCATCCTCAGCATCGAAGAATCCTGGATGCCGAACGGCGTCGCCACCAGTCCGCCATCGTCCTCCTGGACCACCGCCCGCACATAGTCCTGGCGCAGATCATTGGCCGCCATTGCGGCGCCCAGCCGCGCAGGGCGGATGTCCTGACGATGATCGCGGCCGCCGAGCCTTGCCAGAAGCGGCTTCAGGAACAATTGTGAGCAGACTAGGCTTGCCACCGGGTTGCCGGGCAGGCCGATGCACCTGATATCGCCAAGACGCCCGAACATCAGCGGCTTGCCGGGACGCATGGCGATCTTCCAGAAGCCGAGCGTCATGCCTTCGCCCGTCAATACGTCATGAATCAGGTCGTGGTCGCCAACCGACGCGCCCCCAAGGGTGACGATGACATCCGCGCCGGCCGCGACCGCCTTCCTGACAAGCCCGGCGATCGCGTCCTGGCGGTCGGCGGCAATGCCGAGATCGAGTGCGCGGGCGCCGACAGACTGAGCGGTGGCGGCGACGCCATAAGCGTTGGACGAGATGATCTGGTCCGGCCCCAGCTCGCTGCCGGGCGCCAACAACTCGTCTCCGGTGGCGATGATGGCGACCAGCGGCCGTTTCACCACGCTCACCCGGGGATGATTGGCCGATGCTGCCAGGGAAAGGGCCGCCGGATCCAATACCCGTCCCTTTTCCAGCAGGACGTCGCCCTTGGAAAAGTCGAGGCCGATGCGGCGGATGTTACGCCACTCGGCGGTAGGCTCGATCACTTCGATATTGCCGCCGCCAATAGCCCGGACATTCTCCTGGATGACGATGGTGTCAGCGCCGTCAGGCAGCGGCGCCCCGGTGAAGATGCGCACGGCCTGCGCATGGCCGACCGTGCCGTCAAAGCCACGTCCGGCCGGCGCCATGCCGATCACCGAGAGTTTCGATGGCACCGAGGCTACATCCGCGGCATGGACGGCATAGCCATCCATTGCCGAAGCGTTGAAGGGCGGCTGGGTGCGAAGTGCCACGACCGGTTCCGCCAGCACACGATCGACCGCCTCGATAAGAGGAACGCTTTCGCCGGCCAGCGGCACCGCGCCGTCCAGCAGGCGTTCGAGCGCCTCCACCACCGGAACCAGCGCCATCAGGCACCTGCCTTGTAGTCGCCGGACTTGCCGCCGGTCTTTTCGACGAGCCGGATGCCGGAGATGACCATCGCGCGATCCACCGCCTTGGCCATGTCGTAGATGGTCAGGCAGGCAACCGACGCGGCGGTCAATGCTTCCATCTCGACGCCGGTCTTGCCGGTGACGCGCGCCAATGCGGTGACTTTCAGGCCTGGCAGCGCGTGGTCCGGCTCAATGTCCACGGAAACCTTGGTCAACAGCAGCGGATGGCAGAGCGGGATCAGCTCATGTGTCTTTTTCGCCGCCATGATGCCGGCGATGCGCGCGGTACCGAGTACATCGCCTTTCCTGGCGTTGCCAGCGAGGATGGTCTTCAGCGTTTCGGGCTGCATCGAGACGAAACCCTCGGCGATCGCCGTGCGCGTCGTCTCGTCCTTGCCGCCGACATCGACCATATTGGCCTCGCCCTGCGCGCCGAGATGGGTGAGGGCCGATGTCATCGTCAGATGGCCTCGGCCGGCGCCTTGCCCGTCAGCAGCAGGCGCGTCGCCGCGGTGACGTCCTGTTGGCGCATCAGGCTCTCACCGACGAGGAAGGTGCCGATGCCGGACTTCCGCATCCTGAGGCAATCGTCATGGGTGAAGATCCCGCTTTCGCTGACCAGCAGGCGATCGGCGGGCACCATCCCGGCCAGCCGCTCCGAGGTTTCTAGGCTGGTTTCGAATGTTCTCAGATTGCGGTTGTTGATACCGATCAGCCGCGAAGACAGCTTTACCGCGCGCTCCGTCTCGGCCTCGTCATGCACCTCGATCAGCGCATCCATGCCGAGTCCGAACGCCGTCGTCTCAAGCTCGTTCGCCAGGACATCGTCGACGCTGGCCATGATGATCAAGATGGCATCAGCGCCCCAGGCGCGGGCCTCAAAGACCTGATAGGGATCGAACAGGAAATCCTTGCGCAGCACGGGCAGGGCGACGGCTGCCCTTGCCTTGGTGAGGAATTCCGGCGCACCCTGGAAGGACGGCGCATCGGTCAACACCGAAAGACAGGCGGCACCGCCCCTTTCATAAGCCTTTGCCAACGCCGGTGGATCGAAATCGGCACGGATCAGCCCTTTGGAGGGGCTCGCTTTCTTGATTTCGGCGATCAGCGCGAAGCCGCCCGATCCGCGCTTCGCCTCGAGAGCCGCAAGGAAGCCGCGTGGCGCATCCGTGTCCTTCGCCCGCGCCTTGATCTCGGCCAGCGGCACACGCGCCTTGGCGGCGGCGATCTCCTCGCGCTTGTAGGCCTCGATCTTGCGCAAAATGTCAGACACGGTTCACCCGTTTGAAATTTCGACCAGATGGTCGAGCACCTGCAGCGCCCGGCCGCTGTCGATGGCCTGCGCGGCCATCGCGATTCCGTCGCCAAGCGTCGTCGCCTTGCCGGCGATCACCAGTCCGGCGCCGGCATTCATCAACACGGTGTCACGGTAGGCGCCGGCAGCGCCGCCCAGCATATCGCGCAATGCCTTGGCATTGTAGGCGGCATCACCGCCGCGCAGCTCGTCCTTGGTATGGCGCTTCAGCCCAAACTCTTCCGGAGTCAGTGTGAAGCTGCGGATCTCGCCGCCAACCAGTTCGGCGACCTGGGTCTCGCCGGTTGTGGTGATCTCGTCATAGCCATCGCCATGCGCCACCCAGGCATGCTCGGTGCCCAGCGCCTTCAGCGTCTCGGCCACCGGCATGATCCATTCCGGCAGGAATACGCCGACCATCTGGCGCTTGACGCCTGCCGGATTGGAAAGCGGCCCAAGCAGGTTGAAAATGGTGCGGGTGCCAAGCTCGACGCGGGTCGGGCCGACATGCTTCATCGCCGGATGGTGCGCGGGCGCGAACATGAAGCCGACGCCCGCTTCATGGATGCAGCGGCCGATGAACTCGGGCGAGAGATCGATCTTGACCCCGAGCGCGATCAGGACATCGGCCGCGCCGGTCAGCGACGACAGGCCGCGATTGCCGTGCTTGGCGACGGGAACGCCGCTGGCGGCGATGACGAACGCCGAGCCCGTTGAAATGTTGACGCTGTGGGAATTGTCGCCGCCGGTGCCGACGATATCGATCGCGCCGGCGGGTGCCTCGACGCGGAGCATCTTGGCGCGCATCGTGGCGACAGCGCCCGAGATTTCGCTCACCGTTTCACCGCGCACGCGCAGCGCCATCAGGAAGCCGCCGATCTGCCCGGGAGTCGCGTCGCCCGACATGATGATGTCGAAGGCCTCACGCGCTTCCTCGAAGGAAAGCGCGGTGCCGGCCGCGACCTTGGCGATATGGGTTTTCAGCGCGCTCATCTTGTCGAGGCTTGGGCAACGGCGGCCTGGTCGACGCGGACGCCGTACTGCGTCTGCAGCTGCGCCACCAACTGGTCGAGCAAATCGTCCGACATGCCGGAGGTGAAAGATTTTTGCGCATCCTCCGGCACCGAACTGGCATCGGCCCCGGCGGGTTCGAACACTTCGGCGACCTTGAACAGGATCTGTCCATCGCCGGTGGGCGAGGGGATCAATCCGGTGCCGCCTTCGCCGACGCCGAACATGACCGCGGCGCCCTCCTTGCCGAAATCGGCATCGTCGGCTTCGCGCTTCAGGCCGCGCTTGGTCTGCTTTTCCAGCTTGAGGTCAGCGGCGATCACGTCGAGCGTCGCGCCGGCCTTGAGCCGCTTTTCGAGTTCATCCGCCTTGGCGGCGAGCCGCTTGGTCGTCTCCGCCGCCGTCCAGTCGGCGACGACCTTCTGGCGGACCTCATCCAATGTGCGGTCGCGAGCCGGCGTGATCGAACCAACCTCATAGAAGATGAAGCCGTTATCCGCCGTGGTCAGCGCTTCGTTTTCGGTGTTGGGTTCCGCGTCAAAGACCGCCTTGATCAGTGCCGGCGATTCCGGCAAGTCCTTGACGATGGAGCCATCCGGCCTGAGGCCATTGCGATCGATGGCGTCGATGGTGACATCCTTCAGTTTCAGCTTTGCGGCCGCAGCCGCCAGCGAACTGCCGGACGCGCGGGTGTCTTCATAGTTGTCGTGCACATCCAAAAGAATGCGGCTTGCCTCACCCAGCGCCAGGTCCTTGCGGATCTGGTCCGACACTTCGGCCAGTGGCTTCACCACCTCGGGCTTGATCTCGGTGACGCGCAACAGCACTGGACCGAAGGCACCCTGGACGACCTGGCTGACTTCGTTGGCGTTGAGCGCGAAGGCGGCATCGGCAACCGCCTTGTCGGCGATCTTGTCCTTGGCGAGTGTGCCAAGCAGCGTATCGGCGGGGGTCTTGCCTTCGGCGGTCACCAGTTTTTCGAAAGTGGCGCCTGCCTTGAGCGAATCGAGCGCTGCCTTGGCAGCGTCCGGTGTCTTGAACACAAGCTGCTCGATAGTGCGCATCTCGGGCGTGGTGTAGCGCGCCTTATTCTTGTTGTAGTCGTCGTTGACCTGCTGGTCGGTGACGGCGGTCGTATCCATGATGTCCGCAGGCTCGAGGCGGACATAGGAGAACTTGCGATACTCAGGTGCGGCGTAGGTTTTCTTGTTGGCCTCGAAATAGGCCTGAAGCACGCTATCGCTCGGCGTCTCGATCGGTTGGACGAGCGTCTTCGGCAATGTCAGATAGTCGACGGTGCGATCCTCGCCGCGGTAGAGTGCCACCGCCTTGAGGAAAGTGTCCGGCGCCTTGAGGCCGTCCGAGACCGCTTCGACGATCTGCTGACGCACCGCGACCTGGGCGCGGTTCTTCAGATAATCCTCGGGCCGCATCCCGACCTCGCGCAGCAGGTACTCGAACGTCCTCCTGTCGAACTGGCCGCTCGGGCCCTTGAACGCAGGGTCTTCGCGCGTCAGCTCGGCCAGCCTGTCCTTGGACAGGCCCAGACCCAGCTTGCGCGCCTGTTCGTCGAGAACGGCACCGGAAACGAGCTGCGACAGCACCGTGTTGTCGATGCCAAGCGCCTTTGCCTGTTCATGGGTGAGGCGCTGACCGAACTGCTGCGACATGACGGCAAGCTGGCGATCATAGGCAAGGCGATATTCGTTGATCGACACCTTGGTGCCACCCGCCGTTATCACCGAATCGTGGCCCGCAAAGCCGCCCATCAGCCGCCCGGAGATGCCCCAGGCGGCGAAACTCACCACCAGCAGCGAAAGCAGTGACTTCGCGACCCAGGTACCCGCCGCGCTTCTCAATGTACCAAGCATGGTTACTTCCGATTTATGCGCATTTTCGGATGCGCCGAGTCTGAAACAAGCGCAATAGCGCCCTTCCGGCCCACTGTCGATTGCTTTGTGGCTTGATTTTGGTAGTGAGGGCCAGAGCCCGATATCGCCCCGGAGAAGCAGACCATGACACCAGGAATTCGCCCGCTCGTCGCCGGCAACTGGAAAATGAACGGCACCAGCGCCTCGCTGAACGAACTCAGGATGATCGGCAATGGGTTCATGACCGGGCTCGACGCGGAAACCGAGGCACTGGTCTGCGTTCCCGCGACGCTGCTTTCCCATGCCGCGGAGATTCTGTCGCGCACGCCTGTCCATGCCGGTGGTGAGGATTGCCACCCCAAGGAAAGCGGCGCCTACACCGGCTGCATCTCGGCGGAGATGCTGAAGGACGCGGGCGCGAGCCATGTCATCGTCGGCCATTCCGAGCGCCGCGAGCAATGCGGCGAAGACGATGCGACTGTCCAGGCCAAGGCCGCCGCGGCATGGCGTGCCGGGCTCGTGGCGATCGTTTGCATCGGCGAGACGCGGCAGGAGCGCGAGGCCGGAGCCGCGCTGGAGGTGCTGTCGCGCCAGGTCGCCGGCTCGGTGCCGCCAAGCGCCACGCCATCCAACACCGTCATTGCTTATGAGCCGGTATGGGCGATCGGCACCGGCCTGACGCCAACGGCGGCCGACGTTGCCGAAGCGCATGCGCATATCCGCGAAAGGCTGTCGGAAAAACTCGGCGCCGCCGCTGCCAGGATACGCATTCTTTATGGCGGCTCGGTCAAGCCGTCGAATGCCGTGGAGTTGCTTGGCGTCCGGAATGTCGATGGCGCGCTGGTTGGCGGCGCCAGTCTGAAAGCCGCCGATTTCCTCGGTATCGCGGAAGCGTATCGCAGCATTTCAGGATGAATCCACGACGATGGACGGGTCGCGGCGCGTCCAAATTCGTTGCAAAGGACGCGTTGCTTCCCATATTCCGGCCACGGGCTTGGAAATGCCGTGAAAGCATTGTATTGAGCCGCCTCCAATTCACCGGTCGTGTCCGCGGCCGGGCAGGGCCTTGCCAGGATAAACTATGCAAACCGTACTGATCGTCATCCATCTCATGGTCGTGCTCGCCCTTGTCGGCGTGGTGCTGCTGCAACGCTCTGAAGGCGGCGGCCTTGGTATTGGTGGCGGATCGGGCTTCATGACGGCGCGCGGCGCCGCAAATGCGTTGACGCGTGCGACGGCGATCCTGGCGGCCGCTTTCTTTGTGACGTCGCTGACATTATCGATCATTGCCCGCTACGGCGAGAAGCCGATCGACATTCTCGATCGGGCTCCCGCGACCTCGGACGGCGCCGGCAAGGGCGTGCTCAACCAATTGCCCGGCACGACGGCCCCGGCGCCCGCCGGCACTGCCACGCCGACGCCGCCATCCGGCAATGACGCCGCCACGAAGCCTCCGGCACCGGCTACCGCGCCCGCCGCCGGCTCGACGTCGCCGGCGACGAACGGCGCCACCAACACCGCGCCGGCGGCACCGCAGGTCCCGAACCAGTAGCCTCCACTTCTCCCAAACCGCGACCTGTTGTCGTTTGAACACAGTCGCGGCAAATGCTGCGCGATCACGAAGATTCGACGCGTAGCAGCGAGGTCTCGCGCTTGAGACCGCCGAGCTTATTCGACTATAGATTGCACGCGGCATTTTCGGTGTCCTTGGGGGACGCCGGGCGACGCCGTGGGCAACAAGCATTGAACGATCGGATCTCGCCATGCAGCTTCGCAGCTTCATTCTCCTGGGACTTTGCGCCGTACTTGGCCTCGGTTCCCCGGCCTTCGCCGGCGTACCGGCCAATCTGGCCGCCAATCAGTCGGTCGAGAAAACCGACGCCATCAACGTCGCAGTCAAGAGCGATGCGGCGCAGTTGAGGCTTCTCAAGAAGAAGAAAAACCCGACGCCGGCCGATCTCGCCCAGATCGAGAAGATCGAGGCCAAGGTCGCCGCCGACAAGGAAGATGCCAAGACCAAGGCGCTGGAAGCCAGGAAGCTGGCGATGCGCGAGGCGGCAAAAGCCAAAGCCGAGGCGGAACGGCAGGCCTTCCTGGCCAACAAGGGCAAGAGTGCCCCGGCGACCGAAGTGGCCGAGGCGAAGCCTTCCAAGAAGACCATCAGGATCATCGAACCAGTGGCGCCGATTCAGCCGATCCAGTCCGCCGAACCAATCCCAGCCGAGGCGATGAACGTCGCATTGACCGGTAACAATGGCGAGTTGCGCAGCGAGGCGCTAGGCCAGAAGCAGAACACTGGCGGTGGCGGCCTGTTCGCAGGCCTGTTCGGCGGCACCTCTTCCGGATCGTCGATAAGCTATCTGCCCGAGACGCGCGCCCTTGACTCGGCCCTTGCCAAGCGAGACGCCAAGAAGCCGTTCAAGGTGAAACCGGAATTCGTGCCGCAGGACGTGGAGTTCACCGGCTACGAAGCAGGCACCATCGTCATCGACACCAGCGCCCGCCGTCTCTATCTCGTCGAATCATCGTCCACTGCCCGTCGCTATGCGATCGCGGTCGGCCGTGAAGGCCTGCAGTTCAAGGGCACCGTTGCTGTCGGCGACAAGCAGGAATGGCCGCGCTGGATTCCGACGCTCGACATGCAGAAGCGCGAGCCCAAGCATTACGGCCAGTACAAGGACGGCATGCCTGGAGGCGGCCAGAACCCGCTCGGCGCGCGCGCCATCTACCTCTATGACGGCAAGAAGGACACGCATCTGCGCATCCATGGCACGATCGCGCCGCAGTCGATCGGAACCAGCGCCTCCAACGGCTGCTTCCGGATGATGAACGAGCACGTCATGGACCTCTACAGCCGCGTCAGGATCGGCACCAAAGTCGTCATCATCTGACGCTTCCACCAACATGCCGAAAGGGCCGGCTCAGCCGGCCCTTTTGTTTTGCCTCGTCTCCGGCGCCTTCTCGAGAAAAATCCTTCGCGGCGGTTTTTTCTCTGGCGGAATCAATCAGGCCGCGTTAAGCGATGAATCCCATGGCGCGATATGTATTCATCACAGGCGGCGTGGTTTCCTCACTTGGAAAAGGCATAGCTGCGGCGGCCCTTGGGGCTCTCCTGCAGGCGCGAGGCTATCGCGCACGCATCAAAAAACTCGACCCTTACCTCAATGTCGACCCCGGCACGATGTCGCCGTATCAGCATGGCGAGGTGTTCGTCACCGATGACGGCGCCGAGACCGATCTCGATCTTGGCCACTACGAACGCTTCACCGGCCGCTCGGCCAATCAGCAGGACAACATCACCACCGGCCGCATCTACAAGAACATCATCGAGCGCGAGAGGCGCGGCGACTATCTCGGCGCCACGGTGCAGGTCATTCCGCACGTTACCGACGAGATCAAGAATTTCGTCCTCAACGGCAATGACGACTATGATTTCGTGCTGTGCGAGATCGGCGGCACGGTCGGCGACATCGAGGCGATGCCGTTCCTCGAGGCCATCCGCCAGCTCGGCAACGATCTGCCGCGCAACAACGCCGTCTATGTGCATCTGACATTGATGCCCTACATCCCGACGGCCGGAGAGCTGAAGACCAAACCGACCCAGCATTCGGTCAAGGAATTGCGCGGTATCGGCATCGCGCCCGATATTCTTCTGGTGCGCGCAGACCGTGCCATTCCCAAGGAAGAGCGCAGAAAGCTCTCGCTGTTCTGTAACGTCCGGGAAAGCGCGGTCATCCAGGCGCTCGACGTGCCGCACATCTACGACGTGCCGATGGCCTACCACAAGGAAGGGCTTGATTCGGAAGTGCTGGCGGCCTTCGGCATCGATCCGGCGCCGAAGCCGCGCATGGAGCCCTGGCAGAAAGTGTCGGACCGGATCCACAATCCCGAAGGCGAGGTGACGATCGCCATCGTCGGCAAATACACTGGCCTCAAGGATGCCTACAAATCGCTGATCGAGGCGCTTTCGCATGGCGGGTTGGCCAACCACGTCAAGGTCAAGCTCGACTGGATCGAATCGGAGATCTTCGAGAAGGAGGATCCGACGCCGTGGCTGGAAAAGGTGCACGGCATCCTGGTTCCCGGCGGCTTTGGCGAACGCGGCTCCGAGGGCAAGATTCTGGCGGCGAAGTTCGCGCGCGAGCGCAAGGTGCCGTATTTCGGCATCTGTTTCGGCATGCAGATGGCCTGCATCGAGGCGGCGCGTTCGCTGGCCGGCGTCGAAGATGCGTCCTCGACCGAATTCGGCCCGACCAAGGAGCCGGTCGTCGGGCTGATGACCGAATGGCTGAAGGGCAACATGCTGGAGAAGCGGCGGGAAACCGGCGATCTCGGTGGCACGATGCGGCTCGGCGCCTATCAGGCCGATCTCGCCAAGGGATCCAAGATTGCCGATATCTATGGCGACACGCAGATTTCCGAGCGCCATCGTCACCGCTACGAGGTCAACATCGACTATAAGCAGCGGCTCGAGGATTGCGGCCTGGTGTTTGCCGGCATGTCGCCCGATGGCGTGTTGCCGGAAACGGTCGAATACCCTGACCATCCCTGGTTCATCGGCGTGCAGTATCATCCCGAACTGAAGAGCCGGCCGCTCGATCCGCACCCGCTTTTCGCCAGCTTCATCGAGGCGGCGGTGGAACAGTCGCGCCTGGTCTAGGCCTCCGCCAAGCGGGCTTTACCCCATGCGGACCTATGTCGCGCTCCTCTACAGCATCATCCTCGGCGAGGGGCGTCGGGTTGTCATGTCGGACCTCAAGGCGATGGCGGAAGGCCTTGGCCTGAAGAACGTTCGCACTTTGGCGGCGACCGGCAACCTTGTCTTCGAGAGTGAAAGGACCTCGATCCCCGCGCTTGAAAAGCGGCTGGAGGCCACCTTCGAAAAGGCCTTTGGTCGCCACGTCGACATCATTGTCCGTGGTGCCGGAGATTGGCTGAAACTCGCGGCGTGCAATCCATTCCCGACCGAATCGGTGGAAGCCGGCGACCAGGTCGCGGTGCGCGTGATGCGCAAACCCGTGGCCGAAGACGCCATATCGGGGCTTCAGGCCTATGCCGCCGAGGACGAAAAGGTGCTCCTGGTCAGCGGCGATATATGGCTGGTGTTCTCGCGTGAGAGGCCGAGCTCGCGGTTGCTTGCCGCGGCCAATCACAAGCGCATGGGCATAGGCACGTCGCGCAATTGGAACACGGTGCGCAAGCTGGCCGAGATGGTCGAAGATAGGCAGTAGGCAGTAGGCAGTAGGGTGTGTTGTTCCCACTCCCTACTGCCTATTCCTATCAAGCCTTCGCCATCCTGGCGCCCGCACCCACGGCGGCGGTGCGCAGCACATAATAGATGATGCCGGCGATAGCGACGCCGAAGAACCAGCCATAGACGCCCCACCAGGACGGGAGCCAATTGGTGAAGTTCGGCAGGATCGACGAGAAGACCGCGCCGATGCCGGCGGCGATGAAGGCATTGACATGCCATCCACCCTGGAAGCGGAATTCGCCGTCCTCGCGGTAGAGCGCCTCGACATCGACCTCGCCCTTCCGGATGAGGTAGTAGTCGACCATCATGACGCCGAAAATCGGCCCCATCGTCGCGCCGATGATGTTGACGAAGGACGCGGCGCTGCCTTCCCACGGGGCGAAGGGATAGAGCACAAGCGCGATGATAGCCGCGATGTAGCCGCCCTTCTTGAAATCGATCTGACGTGGGAAGACGTTGGAGAAGTCGAATGCCGGCGAGACGAAGTTCGCCACGACGTTGATGCCGAGCGTCGCGACGGCGAAGGTCAAGGCGGCGAGCGCGGCCAGGAACCAGCTGTCGAACTTGGCCGAGATCTGGTCAGGGTGCAGCAGGACCTCGTGATAGACGTCATAGGCGGCGATAGTGGTGACGCCGGCGACCAGCGAGAACAGGATCAGGTTGACCGGCAGGCCCCAGATGTTGCCCTTGCGCAACGCGGCCTTGTCCGGCGCGTAGCGGGCGAAATCGCAGAAGTTGAGATAGAGCGCCGAGAAATAGGTCACCCAGATGGCGGCCACCGCGAACAGCGAGGTCCATGAACCCGGTTCGCCCGGCACGCCCGCGTCCTTGGTCTTTTCCTTCAGCACGTCCATCGGGATGTCGCTGGTGAAAGCGAAGGTACCGGATTTGACGCAGAGATAGACCGCCAGGATCAGCATCATCACCCAGACGGCAGGCCCGGCCCAGTCCTGGAAGCGGCGCACCGTTTCCATGCCCTTCTGGATGATCAGCAGTTGCAGCGCCCAGATGACCACGAAGCAGATCACCTCCAGGCCGGAATGGCCGAGGAAATGCGTACTGGCGTTGAAATCGGCGAACCATTGCGAGCGGATCAGCAGGGCGACGATCGCGCCGGAGGCGGCCGCCGTTTGCGCGCCGTACCAGAAGCAGGCGACGATCGCGCGTACCAGCGCCGGTATGTTGGCGCCCCAGATACCGAAGGAAGCGCGGGCAAGAACAGGGTAGGGCACGCCCGTCTTCACGCCCGCATAGCCGACCATGTTCATCAGCGCATAGATGATCAGCGAGCCGATGCCGATTGCGATAATAAAATTGACGAAGCCGCCGCAGAACAGAAACAGGCTGGCGGCGAGATAATAGCCCCAGAGGCTATGGACGTCCGACGTCCAGACGTTGAAGATCGAAAACGGTCCCCAATTGCGGATTTTCGCAGGAGCGAGATCCTCGTTGTATAAGTCAGGCGATGCACCTTGTATTGTCATTGCAACGTCCCCTTTTGCCAGAACGCGCCCTCACGCGTTGACCGCAGAGGTTAAGCCTGACGCTGGGGAACCGGCAAGCAACCATTTGTCGGCTTTGACCTTAAAGATATTCAATGCGAACCGCGATTATCGTGGGACCCCAATGGTGGGCCGCTGCTGAATCCCACCGGCCGGGTGATTCGAATTTCGGTAACGGCGATGCTGTCCAGGCGGTGCCCGATCACAGTGGGACCACTGCCGTTCGGGCGGCTGGAGGTAAAGGACTACCACCCGGCCGTAAAGTGGCCTGTCCTTTTTTTTCCGACGGTGTAGCCAGCTCCTTCGGCGGCCGCTTTCGACCGGCGGATTTTTTAAAGATTTTACGTTCTGCATGGAACCAACCGCCAGATGACGCGTTTCATTGGGTTCGATCGAGCGCATCGCGATCGACCGGGAGGAAACTATGGACTGCCTGCATTTCTTTTCGCCCGTGCGGATATCGCGCGGGCAGGGACACCCTGTAGAAGAAGTAGATAGTGTTGCCGAAGCGATGGTTTTCCTGCGCAAATGGCCAACGGGAAGGCGTGGCCCTGTATATCAGTGTGCGCTGAACTGCTGCTCGGCTGCCCTGTCGGGCCAGATGTCGGCCGAGGAAGCAAGGAAAGCGTTCACCGGCTTTGCCCGGATCACGCGGCTTCTCGATGATGACATGGCGATGCCGATAGGCAGCGACACCATGGCGAGCGTTCACGCATTGCGGCGGTAGCCGCATTGCCTCGAACTTAACCGCCACGTCCGCGATGGCCGCGGCGGTTTTTGCGCTGCCATGAAGGTGACTACCTGAGATCGCCCTTCGCGCATCTCGGCTGCACGAGCGTCGGGAATACCTCTTCGATCGCGCCATGCAGGTCGGCTGGCTCGGACATGGGTCCTTGTTCATGAGGACCAATTCGCCGAAGCAGTTCCGCGAGCTTCTCTCACGCTTCACAGAGGGCGTTGTGGCTGTCGACGTGGCGCTGTAGGGACGGCGCGAGGAACGGCCTTGCCATTCTTCGCGCATGTTCAGATAGCTCTTGCGCAGGCCTCTGAGGTCCGCCGTTCCAGTGAAAGCGCGCCTCCACTTTGCCTATGTCTGGTGCCCCGCCGAATGGTTTTGCGCGGCCGGCCGCGCCGCTGCAGGAGCTGGGCTGCTCGGGAGACAAATCGCAGAGGTACCCGCAGCAAACCAACGCGACCCGCGCTCCTCAAATCGAGAAGGCGCGGCATCCGCGGGAGGAGGTCGAGTTTCCACCGAGGACATCGATCAGGCGACAGGGGCGGCCGATATGGCGCCTTCTGGCAATTCGGCCTGTTTTCGGCTATAGGGGCGCAGGTGAATTTCGCGGTCGCTCCAATGAGCCGTTGGACAGGCTGAAGCTGAAATGACAAGAATATGAATGGATTAGGCAGCCCAATTTCCATCGCGCCGATGATGGACTGGACGGACCGCCATTGCCGGTTCTTCCATCGCCAGCTGACGAGCCGTGCGCTGCTCTATACAGAAATGGTGGTGGCCGACGCGGTCATCCAGGGCGCGCGCGAAAGGCTGCTCGGCTTTGATGCGGCGGAACATCCCGTTGCCTTGCAGCTCGGCGGCTCCGACCCGGCGAAGCTTGCCGAGGCTGCGCGCATCGGCCAAGCGTTCGGTTATGACGAGATCAATCTCAACGTCGGCTGCCCGTCCGACCGCGTCCAGTCGGGCACGTTCGGCGCTTGCCTGATGAAAGTGCCCAACCTCGTCGCCGACTGCGTCAAGGCGATGAAAGCGGGGGTGGCAATACCCGTCACGGTCAAGTGCCGGATTGGCGTCGACGAACAGGATCCTGAGCCAGCACTCGATGCGCTGGCCGACGGGGTTTTCGATGCCGGCGCCGACGCTTTGTGGGTGCATGCACGCAAAGCGTGGCTTGAAGGGCTGAGTCCCAAGGAAAACCGGGACATCCCGCCGCTCGACTATAACAGGGTCTATCGGCTGAAGGCTGGAAAACCGAACAAATTCATCGGCATCAATGGCGGCATTCAGTCGCTTGAAGAAGCGCGCGTGCATCTCGATCATGTCGACGGCGCCATGCTTGGCCGCGCCGCCTACCACACGCCCGGCATTCTGGCCGGCGTCGATGCCGCGTTCTACGGCGCGAAGCCCGAGGCGTTCGATTTCGCCGCGCTGATCGATGCGATGGCGGATTATGCGGCATACCACATCGAGCAGGGCGGGCGGCTGGGCCATGTCACTCGCCATATGGTCGGGCTGTTCCATGGGCTGCCCGGTGCGCGGCGCTACCGCCAGATCCTGTCGACGGACGCGACGCGGCCAGGCGCCGGGCCCGTCGTGCTGAAGAAGGCTTTCGAGGCTGTCGAGTTCGGGGGAGCAGCAGCCGAGGCGGCCTGACCTTAGTCCCTGAGGATCATACGATCGCCGCGCACGTCGAAGCCCGACAGCGAGCCGATGAAATTCATGCCGAGCAGGCTTTGGCTCAGCATGCCTGGCGCCGCGACCATCACCGTCATGTCCTTGCGCACGATGCCGCCGATCGCCACTTGGTCGGTCTTCACAGCCGCGGCGCGTGCCATGCCGTTGGCTGTCGAAACCGGTATCGTGTAGTTGAGCGCGGCCGGATTGAAGCCGGCCGCTTGCGCATCCTCCGAGGTCAGCACCGTGCTGGTCGCGCCGGTGTCGACGACGGCACGTACCGGATTGCCATTGACCAGGATGCGCGCTTCGAAATGACCGTTGTCGGCCTTGTCAAGGGTCACCGTGGCATGGCCGTCTTCGACACCGAGCGCCAGCGGACTGCCGGGAACGAGGCCGGCGGTGACCCGGCTGGCGATATCCTGCAGTTCGTAGCGATACTGATAGCCTGCGACCAGCGCGAGCACGATGGCCACCCAAGCGCCGAGGTTGCGGGCCATGGCGCCCAAGGGGCGGCCGGAACGAAGCAGGCCGGCGCCGATGAGGGCGCCGAAGGCACCAAGCCAGATCAGCCGGCCGAAATCGTAATTCTCGATGCCGAGCGTGCTGCCGGCGGAATCGTTGATCATGAGCAGGACCGCTCCCACCCCGATCACTGCCATCACTATCCAGAATAACCGGCCCATCACCGCCTCATCAAAGTGCGTCGCGTTCGCGCGCCATGCGGGTACGGCGCGTTTCCCGGCGAGGCCGGCGCTCGACCGTTTCCAGCCGGGCCGGCAGTTCAGCCATCACACTGCGGCGTGCTTCCTGCGTCATGCCCATCCAGGCGCCGATTTCATCGCGCGTGCGGCCGCAACCGAAGCAGAAGCCGGTTTTCACATCGATCGAACAGACCAGGATGCAGGGAGATTCGATGGCCGTCATGACTTTCTCTCGAGGGACCCGTGCGGAATCCGCTCTTCCACTCCCACATGGTGCAACGGCAAAGCCAATGCAAGCCCTCGCGATCGCGCCTTCCGCGGCCGCCTTTGCGGCAACCAGGGACAATGATCAGGGAAGGTTGTGCCGATCGCGCAACGCGGCTATGCCGCTCACCAACTCCAGGAATGATTGCTCACGACATGACCAGCGCGCTGCCTTTCGACGATTTTCGCAACCTGCTCGACAACCTGCCTGCTGCCGACCTCAAAGCTGAAGCGCAGGTGCGCGCGCTGTTTGCCAAGGCCGACAAGCCACGCAATTCGCTCGGCCGCATCGAGGACATCGCCGCGTGGTTTGCCGCATGGAGCGGCCGGGCTCCGCCCGCCGTGACAAGGCCGTTGATGGCTGTCTTTGCCGGCAATCATGGCGTTGTCAGGCACGGTATTTCGCCACGGCCGGTGGCGGCTACCGCCAACGCGGTCGAGCTGTGCGCGGCCGGGGGTGCGGCGATCAACCAGATCTGCATTGCCAACGATCTCGGGCTGAAGGTGTTCGATCTTGCCCTGCACATCCCGACCGGCGACATCATCGAGGATGCCGCGCTCGACGAGCGTGGCTGTGCCGCCACGATGGCCTTTGGCATGGAAGCGATCGCCGGCGGCACCGATCTGCTTTGCCTCGGCGATCTCGGCGTCGGCAATTCCACTGTCGCCGCCGCCCTGCTCGCCGCGCTGTTCGGAGGCAGGGGTGCCGACTGGATTGGTCCGGGATCCGGCGCCGATGCGGCGATGCAGGCCCGCAAGGCGGAGGTGGTCGATGCGGCCCTGGCCTTTCATGGCGGCCATCTCGAAGACCCGTTCGAAGTGCTGCGCAGGGTCGGCGGCCGCGAGTTCGCGGCGATAGCCGGCGCCATCCTCGCCGCGCGGATGCAGAACGTCCCGGTGCTGCTAGACGGCTTTGCGGCAACCGCAGCCGCGGCGGTGCTGTATGCCGCGAACGCCGCAGCGCTCGACCATTGTGTTCTCGCCAGCCTGTCGCCGGAGCCCGCGCATGCAAGGGCCGCCGAGTTGCTTGGCTTCCGGCCGCTGCTCGACCTGGGTATCAGCCACGGCGAAGGGGCAGGGGCAGCGCTTGCCGCGGGCCTGATCAAGGCGGCGGCGCTGACCAGTTCGGGAATGGCAGCAGCAGTGCGGGCATAGCCGCCCGCGCACCGATGAGATCCTCTACCGCCGTCGTGCCGCCACCGCCGCGGTCGGCAGCGCCGGCAGCTCTTCCATCACTCGGCTCAGCGGGAAGATGGCGATCGCCTCTGTGCCTTCGCGCAGCTTGGAATGCAGCTCGAACTCGCCGCCGTGCATGGCGAGCAAGCCTTGCACGATGGGCAGGCCAAGGCCGGTGCCCTGTTCGGCGCTCTTGATGGCGATCGAGCCCTGGCCGAAGGCTGAAAGCACGATCGGGATCTCGTCCTCGGGGATGCCGGGACCATTGTCCTTGATCGAAATGTATTGTCCGCCTCCCGCGGTCCAGCCGACACGGACGCGGATTTCGCCGCCGGTGGCGGTGAACTTGATGGCGTTGGACAGAAGGTTGAGCGTGATCTGGCGCACCGCGCGCTCGTCGGCGAACAGCCGCGGCAATGTCGGTTCGAAATCCTGGACGACGCGGATGTCCTTGTTGCGCGCCTTCAACTCCATCATGTGGCAGCAATCCTCGACGATGTTGAGCAACATCACCGGCTCTTCATTGAGCTGGTAACGGCCGGCCTCGATGCGCGACAGGTCAAGGATCTCGTTGATCAGATCGAGCAGATGCTGGCCTGAGTCATGGACGTCATGGGCATAGTCGCGATAGGTGGGATTGCTCATCGGCCCCAGCACTTCGTTCGCCATCACTTCGGAAAAGCCGAGAATGGCATTGAGCGGCGTGCGCAACTCATGGCTCATCGAAGCGAGGAAGCGCGACTTTGCCAGGTTGGCATCCTCGGCTCGTCGCCGCGCTTCGTCCGACATCGATTTCGCCGTTTCCAGTTCAGCGATCAGCGCGTCCTTTTCGGAGCGGAACGACAACAGCATCAAGGAGGAACGATTGATGTGACGGGCGACATAGGCGAAGAAAGGCAACGACAGGGCAAGCAGCGCCGCCATGATCGCCTCGACCGGCATCCACAGCTTGGCCCCGGTATAGGCATAGAGCGCCACCGGTACGGCGAAGGTCGCCAACAGTGCGCCGCTGAGGGACGAGGCCATGACCGCCGTCCCGGCCATGGCAAGCAGCAGCACCACCGCCTTGACCACCTGGAACTGGTCGAGGGCGCAGGCGCCGCAGCCGAGCCAGACGAACCAGGCCCAGCCGAGACCGCAAAGGAAATGGCCGGCCAGGAACTCCCTTCGTGCCTGCGAGGGGTTGATCTCGGAAGCCTCCGTCCGCTCGATACGCCGCGCCATGAAGGCGACGATCGTGTAGCAGGTAAGCGTGAATAGCGCCCAGAGCCCGATCTCGTTGCCGACGCCGGCGAACCGGCCAGCCGCGGCGATCGCCAGCACGAGTAGCGGGATGACCACGGCGCCGCTTGTCATGGCGCGGGCGTGGAGTTTCAGGAGTTCGCGGTCGAAATCGGGATTGCCCGCCTGCTGCGAAAGACGGTCGCGCGTCTTGCGCACCGCGCGCGCCACATCGCTGTTGCGATGCGGTTTCCTGCGGTCCACAATGAACTTGTCCGCTGTGTTCGAGCGTTGCAGGGGCATCAAAAACTTCAATTCATGCGCGCAGCGATTTCAAGGCGTTAAGCTACGTTCGAATGATTAACCAACCGTTTGCCATATGAGCCGTTCCTGGTCGCCAAGGTCGTACCGGCGGTACGCGGTGCCGCGCCCGAGAAGCCTGCGGCGCAAAATGCTGGACTATGCGCTGACCGTGATCATTCTGGGCCTGCTGATCCTGTTGGCGGCGCGCCTCGACCGGGTGGAGACGCGCAAGACGCAAGGTGCGGCCGTCGTCAATGATGGCGATTCGATTACGCTCCGCACCGAACGCATCCGCATGCGCGGCATCGACGCCCCGGAATACACCCAGACCTGCCGCAAGAACGGCGCCGATTATCCCTGCGGCACGCTGGCGCGTCAGTCGCTGGTGCGCCTGATCGCCGGCAGGCCGGTCACCTGCGGCGGCTGGCAACGGGATCGCTATGGCCGGTTGCTTGGCGATTGCATGGCCGGCGGTACCGATCTCAACCGCGCTCAGGTCGAGGCCGGCTGGGCCGTCGCCTATGGCGACTTCGAAAACGAGCAAGCGATTGCGCGCGCGGCAAAGGTTGGTATCTGGGCGGGCACGTTCGATCGGCCGCAGGACTGGCGCGCCAGCCATCGCGGCGAGCTTGTCGAGCGCAAGCACGGCACGCTGGCGTCCATCGGTGACGCCGTGCGGGAGATCTTTCGCTTCTGGTGAAGCGTATCTGGTGGAAGGGAAGGAGGATCGAATGAAACTCTTCGACGGCGGCCGGGCGCCCAACCCGCGGCGGGTTCGCGTTTTCCTCGCAGAGAAGGGGATCTCGGTTCCGCTGGTATCCATCGACATGGGCGCGCTGGAGCACAAGAACGAAGCGGTGAGTTCGCGCAACCCTTTGCAACGCCTGCCGGTGCTGGAGCTTGACGACGGCACCGTCATCACCGAATCCGTCGCCATCTGCCGCTATTTCGAGGAGTTGCACCCGGAGCCAGCCCTGTTCGGACGTGGCGCGCTCGGCAAGGCGCTGGTCGAGATGTGGCAAAGACGGATGGAGTTCAATTTGCTCAGTTGCGTCGCCCAGGCCTTTCGCCATATCCATCCGGCGATGAAGGAATGGGAAATCCCACAGATCCCCGAATGGGGCGAGGCCAACAAGCCGAAGGCGGTAGCGTTCCTGAAACTCCTCGACGGAGAGTTGGCCAATCGGGAGTTCGCCGCCGGCGACAGCTATTCGATTGCCGACATCACCGGCCTGATCGCGATCGACTTCATGAAGCCGGCACGGATCGAGGTGCCGGAGGAATGCACCAATGTGCTGCGTTGGCATCAGGCGATCTCCAGCCGGCCGAGTGCCGCCGCTTGAGCGTGGAACTGGACAGATTCGCCGCGACGGTCCGCGCCTGCCGCATTTGCGTCGAAAATCCCATCGGCAAGCCACTGCGGCATGAGCCGCGACCGGTGCTGCGGCCATCATCCAGCGCCCGCATTCTGATCGCCAGCCAGGCGCCGGGAACCAAGGTGCACCTGTCGGGCATGCCGTTCACCGATGCCTCCGGCGACCGGCTGCGTAGCTGGCTTGGCGTGACCAGCGACGAATTCTACGACATCGAAAAATTCGCAATCGTGCCGATGGGCTTCTGCTTTCCCGGCCAGGATGCCAAGGGCGGTGACCTGCCGCCCAGGCGCGAATGCGCTCCTGCCTGGCGCGCGCCATTGATGGCCCTGATGCCGGCGATCGACCTGGTGCTGACGATCGGCATCTATGCGCAGTCCTGGCATATGGGCGCCGCGCGCCGCCCTTCGCTGACGGAAACGGTGATGGACTGGCGGGCCATATGGGACAATCCCGTTGGCCCGAAAGTGCTGCCGCTGCCACATCCGTCCTGGCGCAACACCGGCTGGCTGAAGCAGAATCCGTGGTTTGAAATGGATTTGCTGCCTTTCCTGCGGTCGGAAATCCGATATCGCATCGCCTAGGCAATCCGCAAGAAATCACTCGCTTTCAAGCCGATCAGCAGAATTTCTTTCTTGTGAACGGCCTGAATAAAAGGGAATATAGCGAAACTATTCCCCAGGAGCCTCCGATGGACCGCCTTGACCGAAAAATTCTCCGCCTCTTGCAGGAGGACGCGACGCTCGCTGTTGCCGATGTCGCCAAGAAGGTCGGCCTGTCGACCACGCCTTGCTGGCGCCGCATCCAGAAACTCGAGGAGGAGGGCGTCATCAAGCGGCGCGTCGCCATTCTCGATCACGAGAAGGTCAATGTGCGCGTCACCGTCTTCGTGTCGATCCGCACCAATTCGCACAGCCACGAATGGCTGCGGCGGTTTTCCGAGGTCATCCAGGAATTTCCCGAGGTGGTCGAGTTCTATCGCATGAGCGGCGACGTCGACTATCTGCTGCGCGTCGTGGTGCCAGACATTGCTGCCTATGACGCGTTCTACAAGCGGCTGATCGCCAAGATCGAAATTCGCGACGTGTCGTCGTCCTTCGCCATGGAGCAGATCAAATACACCACCGAAATCCCGCTCGACTACATGGTGTTGGATAAGGAATCAGGCGCCAACGCTGCCTGAGCGTCGATCCGATCAGTTCTTCTTCTTGTTGAGGAATGTCCAAGGCGAGTTCACCGGCAGGGTGATTGTATCAGGCACGGTGTCGACACCGACCACCTCCGCCTTGCGGACGGTGTAACCGGACAGGATGACGCTGACGCCGTCGAGGATGAACAGCTGGCTTTTTTCCATGTCCGGCTTCAGGGCACCGGTGACGGCGACCGGCTGGTAAGCTTCCGACATCTTGTAGGGATGGGCGGGCGTAACCAGTACGATCTGGTTGGGCGGCGGCGTCGGCATGTGGCTGCATGCGCCCGTCCACGGCACTAACAGGAACTGATAGACGAGGTCGCCGTCGCGATCGACCGGCAATGCATAGCCGGCTAATTGTATGGTCTTGTCCTGCAGGCCAACGGACAGCGTCTCGCCGTGGTCGGGCAATTTTGCCGCGATCATCGGCAGGCCGGCATCTCCGGCAACCGCCTGGGTGGCCGGGCGCAAATCCTTCCAGAAGATGTGCATGGTCGCGGCCGAGGCGCCGGCAATGGAGAGAGACAGCGCCGCCGCGAGCGCTATGATCGACTTGAAACAGTTCATGGCCGCTTCCCTTGCGGGGAGTAAAGACGCCGAGGCCAACGGCGTCAATGCTCGAGCCGCATCACATATCGGCGAGATCCGGCCATGCCGGCCTCGCGGAAACCGCGAACAGCAAACATGTCGCGAAAACCCATGAACCGATAGCTCGGCGACGCTTCGTCCACCGGATAGGCCTCAACGATGCGCGCGCCATTGGCAAAGGCATGGTCAATGGCCGCATCGAGCAGGGCCGAAGCAAGGCCGCCGCGGCGCAACGCCCTTGGCACGTAGAAGCAGACGATCGACCAGACGCCCGTCTCGCTGTCGTCCTGCTGACTTGAAAGCTTGCGATAGGTCTCGCGCGGCGCGACCGAGCACCAGGCGACGGCCTTTCCGTCGATATGGGCGAGGATGCCGACCGGCGTGCCGGCGTCGATGAGCGCCATCATCCGACGTTTCTTCTCGTCGTTCTGGATATGCTCGCGACCGGCGTGTCGCCAGGCCATGCACCAGCAGTATTTCGGCGCACCGGGCTGCTCGAACAAGGTCTCGAAGCTGACGCGTGTTGCCGGTGTCACCTCGGTGAAACGGATATCGGCGTATTCAGATTTTTCTGGCGGCGAGGCGTTCGAGCGTCTTGGCATCTGACAGTTCCTTCGCGGCATCCTTGCCGACCCAACGCCTGGTCTTGTCGCTGGAAACCACAAGTTTCTGCGCCAGGGCGAGGGCAGGAGCATGCAACGTCACCGATCGCTTACCGATCTGCCGCAGCGCCCAATTGACCGCTTTCCTGACGAAATTGCGCTCATCGCCGGCATGGGCGTCGATCAATCGCAGATAAGGCAGGAACGTCGCGTCAGGTTCCTTCTTCAGATGCACAGCCGCCCATGCCAGCATCGCAAAGGCCGTGCGGCGGACGAATTCGCGCTCGTCGGCAGCGAACTCTTCGACCAGTTCACGCCAGAACGGCGTGTCCACGAACAGGTCCGAGACAGTGTCGACAACTTCCCAGGAATCGAAATCGCCGGCCCAGCGGCGGCATTCCTCAATGGTTATCTCCTTTGGCTCACCAGTGAAAGCCGCGATCAGCCGCGCTTCGCGAATGCCGCTGGCCCACAGCGCCAGGGACCGTTCGTGGTTGCGCTTCAGCTCGCGCGCCAAGGGCCGCAAATCCACATTGCCGACACCGAGCGCGGTCGCGGTGTTGATGCCGAACCGCGCCATGCCGCGGCGATTCTCCTCGGTGCCGATCGAGCGCAGATGCGCGACGATCTCCTGCGCGGTCCAGCCTGGAGCGGGCAGGGACATGATCGGCTACTTCTCCAGCCGCGCCAGCAGCGAGGACGTGTCCCAGCGCTTGCCGCCCATGGCCTGCACATCCTTGTAGAACTGGTCGACAAGGGCGGTCACCGGCAGCTTGGCGCCGTTGCGATCGGCTTCTGTCAGGCAAATGCCGAGATCCTTGCGCATCCAGTCGACGGCGAAACCGAAATCATATTTACCGGCATTCATGGTCTTGTGCCGGTTCTCCATCTGCCAGGAGCCGGCCGCGCCCTTGGAGATCACCTCGATCACCTTCTCGATGTCAAGACCGGCCTTCTTGCCGAAATGGATGCCTTCAGACAGTCCCTGCACCAGTCCGGCGATGCAGATCTGGTTGATCATCTTGGTGAGCTGGCCGGCGCCTGCCGACCCCATCAGCCCGACCATACGGGCGTAGGCGTCGATGACCGGCCTGGCCTTGTCGAAGGCAGCCTGGTCGCCACCGACCATGACCGTCAGCACGCCGTTCTCGGCGCCGGCCTGGCCACCGGAAACCGGCGCGTCGAGAAATGAGAATCCGCTCGATTGCGCGGCTTGTGCCAGTTCGCGCGCGACTTCTGCCGAAGCCGTCGTGTTGTCGATGAAGATGGAGCCTTTCTTCATCGCCTCGAAGGCGCCTTCGGGACCAGTCGTCACGGAGCGCAGATCGTCATCATTGCCGACACAGGAGAAGACGAAATCCTTGCCCTCGGCAGCCTGCGCCGGTGTCGCGGCAAAGCTGCCGCCATGTTGAGCGACCCATTGTTCGGCTTTCGCGCGTGTGCGGTTGTAGACGGTGACGTCGTGGCCGCCCTTGTTTTTCAGGTGTCCGGCCATGGGGTAGCCCATCACGCCAAGACCGAGAAATGCCACCGATGCCATGCTTTGTCCTTCCGACGGAATAGAGATTTCAGTTGCGGAAGCTCTAGGCCATGCGGCGAATTCGTCAAGGCGCGCGCTGCCGCATCGACTGGTGCGGGCCTAGGGCAGGCTGCCTGACGCGCGCAGCGTCGAATGTATCAGCGGTGCAGGTGAATCGTGATCCGGCGCTCGATCCATTCGACGCCATGGCGCAGGATCTCGACCATCACCAGGTAGACGATGGCGACCCAGACATAGGCCTGGAAATCGAAGGACTTGGCGTAGGCGAGCTTCGCGTTGCCCATCAGGTCGTAAACGGTGATGATGGCGACGATGGCCGAGGCCTTGATCATCAGAACCAGTTCATTGCCGTAGGGTCGCAACGCCACGATGAACGCTTGCGGCAGGATGACCTTGCGCAACGTCTGCAGCTTGTGCAGGCCGAGCGAGGCGGCGCCCTCCCACTGGCCCCTGGGCACGCTTTCGATGGCACCGCGCAGGATTTCGGCCTGGTAGGCGGCGGTGTTGAGCGCGAAGGCAAACACACCGCAGTTGAAGGCGTCGCGGAAGAACCACCACAGTCCGACGGATTCGAGCTGCACCCGGAAAGAGCCCACGCCGTAATAGACCAGATAGACCTGGACGAGCAGCGGCGTGCCGCGGAAGAAATAGACGTAACAGTAGGCGATGCCGGACAGGATCCGGTTCTTCGACATGCGGCCATAGGTGACGGGCAATGAAAGGATCGCGCCGACCACCATCGAAATCGACACGAGCGCCAGCGTGGTTCCCAGCCCTTGCAGATAGGCCGGCGCATACCTGGCGAAGAATTCGCCGTTCCAGGAATAGAAAAGATACGCAACGATACCGAGGCCGAAGAGAATCCACAGGCCGACAAGCGCATATCCCACGATGCGGGTGCGCGGCCAGCCGTGAGCCGGCGGTGGAGGCCGTTCGACCGCGATCGCTTCCGTGATACTCATCGTGCCTCCCTCCGCCCCAGCGAGCGCAAGATGAACCCGGTGGCGATCGACGACAGGATCGCCAGGACGAGGAAGACCAGCGCGGCGAAGCTATAGAAGAGGAACGAATGCTTGGTGACGCGCGCCGCCACGCCGGCGTTGCGCAAGGTCTCGGCGAGGTTGACCACCGAGACCAGGGCGGTGTCCTTGAGCAGGCTCAGCCAGCAATTCTCGAGACCGGGGAAGGCGATGCGCAGCAACTGGGGCAAGATCACCTTGCGCATGGTCAGCCACTTCGACAGTCCGATCGCATAACCACCCTCATACTGGCCCTTTGGAATGGCGCGAAAGGCCGAAAGGAATACCTCGCTGGCATAGGACGAAAAGATCAGCGAAAGCACGATCATGCCGGCGACGAAGCTGTCCACATCGATCGTCGCCTCGGGCTTGAAGAAGCGGATGATGTATTGCAGCAGGATCGGCATGCCGAAGAAGAACAGGAACAGCGTCACCAATTCCGGCAGGCCGCGAAACATGGTGGTGTAGATGTTGGCCGCCAGCCGCAGCGACGGTTCTTCGGACTGCTTGGCCCAGGCGACGAAAAAGCCGATCGTCAGGCCGATCGGCAGCGTTGCAAGGGCAAGCGCGATGGTGACCATCGCGCCATAGGCGATATCGTCACTCCAGCCATCGGGGCCCCAACTGAGAAGTGTCCAAATGCTTTGGGCCGGCATTTACGGGTCTTGTCTCCGTGGCGATCCCGGGATGAGTGAAGGGCGGCGAGGAATTCCTCACCGCCCTTAGCGCAATTATCAGGACTCGGCGCCGTAAACGTCGAACTTGAAGTACTTGTCGTTGATTTCCTTGTATTTTCCATTGGCGCGGATGGCGTCGATGGCGGCATTGAGCTTGTTGACCAGGTCGGTCTCGCCCTTGCGTACCGCAATGCCGGCGCCAGGTCCAAAAATCTCGACCGGTTGCGGCTTCGGTTGACCGAGGATCTTGCAGCAGGCGCCGTCAGGCGAATCCAGCCATTGCTGCAGAACCACGATATCGTCCTCGATAGCGTCAAGGCGTCCGTTGGCGAGATCGGCCTGCTCCTCGGGGCTGCTTGGATAACCCTTGACGGTGCTGTCGGTGTAGGTCTTCGAGGCATAGTTGAAGTGCGTGGTCGTGGTGGCGACACCGATCGTCTTGCCGGCGAGGTCTTCCTTGGTCACGCCTTTCAACGTGCTGTCCTTCGGCACTGCGAGGGCCGATGGCGTGTTGTAATATTTGTGCGAGAAGTCGACCTTCTGCTGGCGCTCCGGCGTGATCGACATCGAGGCGACGATGGCATCGAACTTGCCGGCCTGAAGCGCCGGGATGATGCCGTCCCAATCCTGGGCGACGAAGGTGCACTTGACCTTCATTTCATCGCAAAGCGCTTTGGCGATGTCGATGTCGAAGCCGACGAGTTGGCCATCAGCGGTGAGGTTGTTGAATGGAGGGTAGGCGCCTTCGGTGCCGATCCTCAGGGTCTTTTCCTGGGCCTGGGCTACGCCGAGCGTCAGCAGCGCAGCCGATGCGGCGAGCGCGATACGCAGTGCAATACGCATGATAGTCCTCTCTTTATGGTCCCGGCCGTCGTTCCGAAACGGCTCTGTGGGGCGGTGCTTTTGACCGCCCGCTGAGGCGATACTCCCACTCTTTCCAAGAAAAAAGCAACTGCAAAACCACCAAAATCGGTAATGCCGTTCTGCCGTTAGGTTACATCTGAAGCAACGAGACTGGTCGTGCGTTCGATGAAGTCGACTATCGATTTTACGTCATCGAGGTCGAATACCGGCAGGCGCTTGTCCGCAACGGCGAAATCCGCGGCGACCGCGATAATATTGGGATCACCCGCCGAAAGCGGCGTCCGGTCCTTCGCTTCCAGACGCCTCGTTTCGATCTTGCGGTGGGATTCGCGCTTATAGCCCTCGACCAGCACGATGTCGCATGGGGCAAGCCGTGCCAGAATATCGGTCAAGGAAGGTTCATTCTCGCCACGCAATTCGTGCATCAGCGCCCAGCGATTGCCGGATACGATCGCTACCTCGGTGGCGCCGGCCTGCCGATGGCGGAAGCTGTCCGCGCCGGGCTTGTCTATGTCGAAATCATGATGGGCATGCTTGACCGTCGAGACCTTCCAGCCGCGCCGCACAAGCTCGGCGACCAGCTTTTCGGTCAGTGTGGTCTTGCCGGAGTTTTTCCAGCCGGTGATGCCGAAGACGCGCATGTTCATGACGTCAAGCTCTGCAACAGACGCACGGCGTGGGCAAGGTCGTCCGGTACATTGATGTTGAAAAAGGGGTCGAGCGGCTGGCCGGCGGATTGCAGGACCGGAAAGTCCACCTCGACGTGGCCGTGCCGCTCGATAAAAGCCGAAACCCGCCTGTTGTCCTCATCGACCAGGAAATGCCGCAAGGCGTCGCGGCATCCGGTCGGCCACAGCGCGAAGGTCGGGTGTCGCCGGCCGGCCGAAGAGGCGACGGCGATCTTCCCGGGATACTTACCGGCTGCTGCCGCCAGGCGGTCGACGAGATCAAGCGGCAGGAAAGGCGTATCGCCGGCCGCGGTGACGATCGCCTTGCAAGGCGTGCTGGCAACGGCCCATTCAAGGCCAGCCAGGATTCCGGCAAGCGGTCCGGCAAAGCCTTCGACCGTGTCGGCAAGCACCGGCAGTCCGAACCGGGCAAAGCGCGCCGGGTCGCCATTGGCGCTCAGCGCCAGGCTTTCCATCTGCGGACCAAAGCGCGACAGGACCTGATCAAGCACGCAGCCGCTGCCAAGCGGCAACAGGCTCTTGTCGCCGCCTCCCATCCGCCTCGATTGGCCGCCAGCCAGAATGATCCCCGCGACATCTCGCTTCATGCCCCCAGCCTGTATGCCAGCCGGCGGAAATCGCAAGCAACTTCGAGGGCTAGATTCCATCCGGCGCCATGGCCGGTCCCGTGCTTTCAGCGACGATCCTTCGCCGGCCGACCACCCGCTCGCGATAAAGCGCATAGAGGCCCGAGCCGACGACGATGGTAGCGCCGGCGGTCATCGGCATGTCCGGTATGTCGCCGAAGACGATCAGGCCCAGCAGGATGGACCAGAGGAGCGCCGTATAGCGGAATGGCGCGATGAAGGAGATCTCACCCGAGCGCATCGCCATGATGATGAATTGGTAGCCGATGAGCACAAGAACGGCCGCCAGCGCCAGCAGCGCCGTGCTTTTGCCCGTCATCGGCGTCCAGCCGCCCATCGGCGACAGCAGCACCGCGCCGACGACGGTCATTGCGAGTGCGGTGGCGGTCGAGACCAGCATCGTCGGTACGGCTTGAGGAATGCGCTTGGTGGCGAGATCGCGCACGGTGCAGCATGCGACGCTGGCCAGCGCCACAAGGGAATAGACGCTGAAGCCATCGAAGCCCGGCCGCACGATGACCAGCACGCCGGCAAAACCGATGGCGATCGCCAGCCAGCGTCGCCAGCCGACGGCTTCGCCGAAGAATAGCGCGGCGCCCATTGTCACCGCCAGCGGCAGCGCCTGCAGAACGGCCGAGACACTGCCAATCGGCAAATGGGCAAGCGCAACGAGAAACGACACGGTGCCACCTGCTTCGCCGAGGACGCGGATTGCCACCAGCGGCTGCAGCATCAGGCGCGGCTGGAAGAGCGCGCCACGTCGCCAGGCCAACAGACCGACGAAAAGCGAAGCAAACGCCCCTCTGATGAGCATGACTTGCGCCATGTTCATCGATTGCGAAGAGTATTTGGTGATGGCGTCGTTGAGCGTGAAGCCAACCATCGCCACCATCATGAACAACGCGCCGCGAAGATTGGGAGAAAGAGGCAAGACATCTACCGGTTGCTTTGGCGCCAAGCCTGTAACAGCCTGCCAGGAAAGAGCAACGGCAAAGGACTGTACCAGGACAGGGGCGTCCACGCTCGTCGGCATGGAAGCATGTTCTGGATTGGCCGCAGTCGGGAGGCGGCTTCGCCTCCCGCAACCTGTCCGGCCATGACGATGCTATTTCTTCGGCGTCAGCACCTCGGTGCCATTGCCTTCCTTGCCGGCGATCGTCCACAGGCCATGCAGCGAGCCGTCCTCCTCGACCTTGTAGACGACGAGGCCGATATCCTTGTCCATGACGTACCCGGCGGAGAATGCATTGTCGTTGCGCATGCAGATGCCGTCGGAAGAAGAACCGCCGGTCTCCCAATGGATGGTGCAGGTGGTCCCGCTGGTGAGCGTGATGGTGGCTTCGCCGCCATAGGACGAGCCGTCGAAATTGGTGCCGGCGACGGTGTAGGTTCCACCGATCGACTGGGCAGTCGCCGGCAGGGCGGCGAGGCCGAGTATTGCGAACGAAACAAGAAGTTGGCGCATAAATGTGATCCCCCAAGAGCGATAACCGCTACAAGGGCGACGCTAGGCGGGAAAACACCGCCGGTAAATCAGATGGACATTCGCGAACAGAGATTTGTTTGCGGTGTGGCTAAAATGCTCTTGGTCCCAGCAGCGCTCATGGTCCCTTGAGACGGCCGGCGATGGCACCGGCCATCGGGTCATATTTCGACTTCAGGGCCGGCGGATAGTCGATCCAGACTGTGCGGATGACGCCATCGCGGCCGAACAGCCGCCGCTCATAAAAGATCTTACCATCCTTCCGGCCCGACAGCACAGCCCAGTCCTTGCCGGTCTTGCTGTAGGTTATCTTGTAGTCTTGCCCCTTGCTGGCTTTCTCGGCCGCAACGAACCCTTTCGGCGTGTCCTCGTCGATGTTGAGAATGCCGGAGCAGGTTAGGCTGGCGCCGTCAGCGCTCAGCCATACCTGCCCGTCGCCATTTTCCGGCTCGGGCTGACGATCGGTGAATATTTCGTCGGGAAAGGTGCAGACCGTGCCGAAGCGCTCGTTCACATAGGTGAAGGGGGCGGCAGTTGCGCTGCTTGCTGCAATTGCCGCGAAAGCCGCCATGATTGAGGAAAGCCGCCGCATGCATTGCCCCAAAGCCGATGACCGACAGGCGATCCTTGCACAAATCGGCGGCTGGGTCAGCCGCCCGTCACGCTCATATGCCGTGACACCGATGGGCGGCTGGTGCGGCGGTCGATGATGAAATCATGGCCTTTCGGCTTGCGGCCGATGGCTTCGTCGATTGCGTCGGCGACAAGTTCGTTGCCCTCGGACGCGCGCAACGGCGCGCGCAAATCGGCCGCATCCTCCTGGCCGAGGCACATATAGAGCGTGCCCGTGCAGGTCAGCCTGACCCGGTTGCAGCTCTCGCAGAAATTATGCGTCATCGGCGTGATGAAGCCGAGTTTTCCGCCGGTCTCGGCGACGTGGACGTAGCGGGCCGGGCCGCCGGTCTTGAAGGGAATGTCGGTCAGGGTGAACTCGCGCTCCAGAGAAGCGCGCAGCAGCGAGAGCGGCAGGTACTGGTCGGTGCGATCGGCGTCGATCTCGCCCATCGGCATGGTCTCGATGACGGTCAGGTCCATGCCGCGGCCATGCGCCCAGCGCATCATCCCGGGCAATTCGGCGTCGTTGAAATCCTTCAGCGCAACCGCGTTGAGCTTGACCTTCAGTCCGGCCGCCTGAGCGGCGTCGATCCCCTCCATGACCTTGCCGAGATGACCCCAGCGGGTGATCTGGTGGAACTTGTCGGCGTCGAGCGTGTCGAGCGAGACGTTAATGCGTCTGACGCCACAATCGGCAAGCTCAGCGGCGAAGCGCGACAGTTGCGAGCCGTTGGTGGTCAGCGTCAGCTCTTCCAGCGCCCCGCTGGCAAGATGGCGCGACAAATGGCGCACCAGGTGCATGATGTTCTTGCGCACCAGCGGTTCACCGCCAGTGAGGCGCAGCCTTCTGACACCCTTTTCGATGAAGACGGAGCAGAGCCGGTCCAGCTCTTCCAGCGACAGCAGGTCCTTCTTCGGCAGGAAGGCCATGTCCTCGGCCATGCAATAGGTGCAACGAAAATCGCAGCGGTCGGTGACCGACACTCTGAGATAACTGATCGTGCGACCGAAGGGGTCGATCATGTCCATGTTCGAACGTTCCGTGGCCATTACCGGCGTCGTTATATACGGCTATGTGATACGATCCAACCCGCCATTCAAGATAGCCGGCCTTGATCTTTGGTAACATTCCCCGACCGACATCGCGCGTCGGCACCCTCCAAGCCTTTTCGCACGGCAGGAAGCAGCGTAGGGAAGGGGCGATTTCAAGCAGGACCGATCATGACGGCGCCAAAAGAACTGAGGGTCTCCAAGGACCGCAAGCTGCTCACCGTAACGTTTCCCGGCCATCAGCCGTTCGAGCTGCCGGCGGAACTCCTGCGCGTGGCGTCGCCGTCGGCGGAGGTGCAGGGCCATTCACCGGATCAGCGGGTGACGGTTCCCGGCAAGCGCAATGTGGCCATCCTGAAGATCGAGCCGGTCGGCAACTATGCGGTGCGCATCACTTTCGACGATTTCCATGAAACGGGCATCTTCACCTGGAACTACCTGCACACGCTCGGGCACGAGAAAGATGAGCGCTGGAGTGCATACCTCACCGAACTTGCGGAAAAGGGCTTGAGCCGGGACCGCTGACCTCAGCGCCGAAATCAACTTCGGCGACCGGCTGTCGTCAAATCGTCATGGACGTGGCGTAGCGCCGGCAAAGGTTCGCGGGAGGGAAGAAGATGTCGGTCATTACGTCGGTCGAGCAGTTGGAGACGCTCTACGGACTGCCCGGCGAAGCCTCGCTGGTCAAGGAACTCGACCATGTCATCCCGGAATATGCCGCCTTCATCAACGCCTCGCCGTTCGTTGCTCTCTCGACCAGTGGGCCGGAGGGGCTGGACTGCTCGCCACGCGGCGATCTCGCCGGCTTCGTGCGTATCGTTGATACGAAAACGCTGATGATGCCGGACCGGCGCGGCAACAACCGCGCGGATTCGCTGAGGAACATCATCAGGGATCCGCGCGTTGGCCTGCTGTTCCTGGTGCCGGGCTCCGGCACGACGCTACGCATCAACGGCCGGGCGCATATCACCACCGATGCAGCACTTTGCGCGTCATTCACCGTGGACGGCAAGCCGGCGCGCTCGGTGACCGTCATCGATGTCGATACGGTCTACTTCCAGTGCGCCCGCGCAATCGTGCGGTCGCAATTGTGGAACCCGGCCAGGCATGTCGACCCGAAGTCGCTGCCGACGCCCGGACAGATCCTGGAAATCACCAGCCGCAGGAACATCGACGGCGAAACCTATGACAAGGAATGGCCGGAGCGGGCGAAAAAATCGATGTGGTAAGTGGATGCCTGGCCAAGAGACGGTCAGGCTTCCTTCAGCACCTCGGTGATCTTGCGCATCTGCTCGCCGATCATGTCGCATTGTTCCGGCGTCGACTGGCTCATCGCCTTTTCGATCAGCGCCATATGCACTTTCAGCGCCTGCATCAGCAGCGCTTCGCCGGCTTTGGTCAGGGCGAGGCGCAGGATTCGCTTGTCCTTCTCGTCGCCTTCGCGGCGCAGCAGGCCACGCGTTTCCAGCTGCGGCAACAGCATGGTGATGTTGGAGCGGCCGACGAGCAGCTTGCGGGCAAGGTCGTGCTGCGACATGCCGGGATGGCGGTAGAGGTTCATCAGCACGTCGAGTTGCGCCGGCTTCAGGTCGAGCGGCGCAAGTTTCACCGCCAGCGTGCGCTCCAGCACATGGCAGGCGCGCGCCACCGCGACCCAGTTGCGAAAACGCGGGTTGTCCCAGGGTAGCTCTTGTCTATTGTTCATCTTTGAACTATTATGTTCATGCTTGAACGTATGGATGGATTCTCACTATGGCATCATTCGGGCTGAAGGTCATCCGAGGTGTGTTTGGTGCGGCCGAACATATCGCGCCGCGTATCACCGGGCGCGCGGCTTTCGAACTGTTCTGCCGTACGCCAAGCACCAGGGCGCTCACCGACGGCGAGCGCCGCGCCATCGACCGGGCTGCCGGGTTCATGGCCGAAGCGCGCCATCATCGGCTGAAGACCGCGACCGGTTGCGTGATGGTGCATGAATTCCGGTCGGAGCCGGGCAGGGCTGCCGCAGGCACGGTGCTTGTCGTCCACGGCTGGCGATCGCGCACCGAATATATGCGCGCATTGATCGAGGGCTATCGCGCGGCCGGCTACAGGGTGGTTTCGCTTGACCTGCCTGGCCACGGCCAGTCGCAGGGCCGCAGACTGAACATGGTCAACGCGGTGGACGCGGTGCGGGTTGCCGGCGAGTGGTTTGGCCCCTTTGCCGCGGCAGTCGGTCATTCCTTCGGCGGTGCCGTCGCCGCCAATGCCATTGCTGGGTCCGTCAAGAACATCCAGCCGCTGGCGGCCGGACGTCTTGTGCTGATCGCGGCACCAAGCTCCTTGCCGGCGATCTTCGCCGACTTCAGCCGCATGCTCAATGTCGGCCCCCGCTCGCAGGTTGCCATGGCGGACCGCGTCGAACACCTTTCCGGCCGGCCGCTGCATGAATTCACCGGTGACCGCCAGCTCGCCCAGGCGCCCGTGCCGACCTTGGTCATCCACGCGCCTGACGACCGCGAGGTGCCGGCCGAACATGCAAGACGTTATGCCGGTGCCGGCCGCCATGTGCGGCTCCAGTGGGCCGAAGGGCTCGGCCATCGCCGCATTCTTGCGGACAGGGGCGTGGTTGAACACGCCGTCGCCTTCGTGGCCCGGGAGCCGTCGCGGCTCCACTGAGCAGCCTCGGATTATTTTTTCTTTTCGCCAGGCTCTACAGGCAGTCCAGCCGCCTTCCAGGCGGTGTAACCGCCAAGAATATGCTTGACCGGCGTGAGCCCCATGTCCTGTGCGGTCTTGGTGGCTAGTGCGGAGCGCCAGCCGCCGGCGCAGAAGAAGACAAAGCTTTTCCCCGAAGCGAAGAACGGCTTGTGGTAGGGACTTTCCGGATCGATCCAGAATTCCAGCATGCCACGGGTGACATGCTTGGCGCCGGGGATCCTGCCGTCGCGTTCGATCTCGCGAGGGTCGCGCAGGTCGACGAAGACGGTGCCTTCGTCCTCGAGCAATCCTGCCGCTTCCTCCGGCGAAACCACTTCGATCTCGGCGTTCGCCTCGTCGAGCAGTTCGCGATACCCTTTTTTCACGGTCGTCCCTCTCTTGCTGGCTGGTTCGAATTTCGAGCACAAGAGCCTGCGTTTGTCACGCTGCGTTGGTGCCAACCATCGTCTTCCATGCGGCCATCGCCCCGGCTGCGGTTCGCTAGCAGGGCGGCGCTGGTCGGCCTGACCAAGGCTCTGGCGCGAGACCTCGGTGCGCGCGGCATCACCGCCAATGTCATCCATCCGGACTCGACCGATACCGAAATGAACCCGGCGGACGGCCCCATGCCGAACACCAGCGCCAGGAGATGGCGACTCCGCGATTCGGCAAGGCCGAGGAGATCGCCGGCATGGTGGCGTGGCTCGCCGGTCCGGAAGGCCGTTTCGTCCCCGGCACCGCACCGACCATCGATGGCGGCGCCAACGCCTGAAGGCGCCTGGATCCCCGCGACTGGGGCGGAAATACCTCCGCTCCAGCCGTCACGACGTTGTGAAACCGTTCTGCAACAGCCCCGCCGAAATTTATGGAAGCTTAACCAAATCGGTATGAATCGGTATAGTCGCGCCTTACATCCGCCATGCGGTGAGCGAGACGGTCTAGCGTGCGGAACGGGAACCGGTTGCGACCGGAGCGGGTGATCCATGAAATTCGTTGGTAACAAAGCAACCGTGCTGCCGCTGATGGCGATGACGGCGACGCTTGCTTTCGGCGCGCCTCAGGCAGGCGCGCAAGGGCTCTTCGACATGCTGTTCGGCGGCGGCGTCAGACACCAGCCGCAGGGCGAGTTTCCGCCGCCACCGAAGCACAAGCCGAAAGCGCCGGGGAGCGGCGATGGCGGGGTAAAAATCAGCAGCCCGTCCTACTACACATACAAGGCCGACAAGCTGGTGCGCGTCGACTTCTCTAAACTGTCCTCAGCGCCACAGCCCGCGACACCCCAGGACGCCGCGTTCGTTCCATCCACCACGGGGGCCGCTTTTCACGACGCCATTGCCGGTCTCGGCGACTACGAACTCTATGCCGAACCCGACGTCGCCAAGGCGCTGATCGCGTACTATTCGGCCAACCCGGACTTCATCTGGGTGAGTGGAACCGGCCCCAACAACCGCGCCCAGGATGCGGTGCGGGTGCTCGGCGAGGCTGCAAGCTACGGCCTCACGCCCGCCGACTATACTGTCGACGTGCCTGCCGCGAGTTCGTCCTCGGCGGATGACGCGGCCAAGTTGAAGGAACTCCTCCGCTTCGAGATGGCGCTGTCGGCGCGCGTGTTGCGCTACGCGCATGACGCCCAGAGCGGCCGTGTCGAACCCAACCGGATGACCGGCTACTATGATTTCCCGGCCAAGCCGCTCGACATGGTCGGCGTGCTGAAGACGCTGGCGCATACGCAGGAAGTTCGCACGTATCTGGAATCGCGGCATCCGCAGAATGCCGAATATCAGGCGCTGCGTGTCGAACTGGAGTCCCTGCAGGCGAGCGAGGAAAACGAGATCGTCGTCGATCCAAAGCTGCTGCTGAAGCCCGGCGAAACCAGCCCCGAACTGCCGAAGCTGCTGTCGCTGATCGCGCGCAATCTCGATGACGAGATGGGCGGCACCTATGGAGAGCTGCTGTCGCGACTGGCGACCAGCGAGATCTACGTTCCCGAACTGGTGCCGCTGATCAAGGCGGTGCAGCAGAAGAAGGGCATGAAGGGCGACGGCGTCATCGGTCCGCGTACGGTCGCCCTGCTGGCTGGCACGTCGAAGGCCGACAGATTGCTCAAGGTGCAGGTGGCGCTGGAAGAACTGCGCTGGCTGCCGTCCGATCTCGGCAGCCCGCGCGTCTTCATCAACCAGCCAGCGTTCACCGCCAGCTACGTCGACAATGGCGAAGAGAAGCTGAAGACACGTGCCGTCGTCGGCCGGGTCACCAACCAGACGGCATTCTTCTACGACCAGATCAAGCAGGTCGACTTCCATCCCTATTGGGGTGTGCCGCAGTCGATCATCGTCAACGAAATGCTGCCCAGGTTGCGCAGCGATCCCGGCTATCTCGACCGCGCCGGGTATGAGGTGACCGATGCGCGCGGCAAGCACATTCCGTCCTCGGCGGTCGACTGGGGCGCTTATGGTGCGAACATTCCCTACAATGTGCGCCAGCAGCCAAGCGAGGCCAATGCGCTGGGTGAACTGAAGATCCTGTTCCCCAACAAGCATGCGATCTACATGCACGACACGCCGCAGAAATCGTTCTTCAAGCAGGATATGCGCGCGCTCAGCCATGGCTGCGTGCGCCTGCAGGATCCGCGCGGCATGGCGGCGGCGGTGCTCGGCACCTCGGTCGACTATGTCGCCGAGAAGCTGAAGCATGGGCACTCGACCGAGGATGTGACGCGCAAGATTCCGGTCTATGTCGCCTACTTCACCGCCTGGCCCGACATGTCCGGCAAGGTCGAGTATTTCAACGATGTCTACGACCGCGATTCCCGGCTGAAGCAGGCCCTGGACGCGACCGAGGCGGTGCGCTCGCCCTCGAGCTGATCAAAGCGTATTGCGCTTTGAGTTCTTGTTTTTGTGCATGTCGTTGTCCCAAAACCGTTGCGCACTTTTGGGCGACATGCGCTATCGCTCCGACAGCGGGCGCCGGAAGCCGGCGTCTCGGCCGGCGGAAAGGGCGGCATCATAGTCCAAGGATGAGCATTTCGCGGCGCGTCCGGGGATCCTCCACGGGCGCCCCGAGAACCGGGCATATCCATCCAATCCGAGGATATCTGCAGGCGGCCCTATTTGGGCTCGGCCGTCACCGGATCGTAGGTGATTTCGACCTTGGCCTTGTCCGAGGTATAATAGGTGACGGTGTAGGCGCCACTGTCCCAGTCGACTTCCTTCACGTAGCGAAACCCATCGCGCTGCTCGACCTTGGCGATGATCTCCGACAGTTTCTTGGCATTGGCCGGCGGCAGCGGCTTTTCATCCGCGGCCAGAGCCGGAGCGGCAGCGAGAAGAACGGCGACGCTGGTCGCCAGTAGAAATCTGGACATGGTTTTCCCTCAAGTTTCGACGGAAGGAAACTCGCTGGGGTTGTGGTTGGTTCCAGACGGATGCGGTGCGCGCCTGGCTATGGCAGCGCAGGCTGCAATTTGTCCAGCTTCGGCGCGAAGATAGAGCCGGATAACCATTTGGGAAAAATGGTGGGCGATGCAGGGATTGAACCTGCGACCCCACCCGTGTGAAGGGTGTGCTCTCCCGCTGAGCTAATCGCCCGCTCGTTGCCCGAAGGCCAAGCGAGCCGCGATATAAGGGAGGGCAGCCGGTTAAGTCAAGGCGGTGTCTGGTGTTCTCACAGGGATCGGTTTTTTCGCTCTTTCGGGTCAGTCCTGGTTAGTGCCGAGACCTATCCGCTCAGTGCCCTGCAGCGATCAGCCTTTGCGACAGATCGAGCGTCAGCGCGTCGAAATGCGAGATTACCGCCGAGGGTTCGAATTCGCGCACATGACGGTCGGTATAGCCGAAATCGACGGCG
Source organism: Mesorhizobium sp. B2-4-15 (assembly GCF_006658505.1). GTDB lineage: Bacteria > Pseudomonadota > Alphaproteobacteria > Rhizobiales > Rhizobiaceae > Mesorhizobium. Next base: position 42,135 of record NZ_VFUZ01000015.1, on the reverse strand, counting down.
ACGACGGGAATGCCGGCGGCCTTGGCGGTGTCGATATCGGTTTGCGAATCGCCGACCATCAGGGCGCGGTGTGGATCGCCGCCCGCCAGTCGGATGGTTTCGGTCAGATGGCGCGGGTCGGGTTTGCGGAACGCGAACGTATCCTGTCCGGCGATTGCCGCGAAATGTCTGGTCAAGCCGAGCGCCTCGATCAATGCCCGCGAGTTGGCTTCGTATTTGTTGGTGCAGATGGCCAGCAGATAGCCTGCGTTCTCGAAGCGAGCGATCGCATCGATGACACCGGGGTAGGGACGGGATTTGCCGGGAATGTTGTCGGTGTAGTGATCGAGGAACAGTTTCAGGAGCCGGTCATGCTCCGCGACATCAAGCGATCGCTGCTGCGCGGCGTGCGCCCGCTCTATCATGACGCGGCCGCCATGGCCAACAAAGCGTCTGAAGCCGGCCTCATCGACGGCCGCGAGTTCGCTGGCGGCCAGGCTGTGGTTGAGGCTGTCGAGCAGGTCCGGCGCCGTGTCAATCAGCGTTCCGTCGAGATCGAACACGATGATCGGGCGACTCATGATCCATCCTGCGCAAGGTTGTACATCGGCAGGCGATAGCGGCTGCGACGCGCCAAGGCAAGCAGACCGGTGGATAGCCGCCAAGGGCTTTGACCGAGCCTGCAAAAATGCTACGAGCCCAAAACACCAAAGCGCGTCGCGTCGAAACGGACCATACGGCGGGCTTTGGTTCTTTGTTCTATGCATGTCGTTTTCCCAAGATCGAGATCACTTTTGGGCGGCATGGGTCAGGGTTCCGGGGCAGCAAAGCGGCATGGATGCGAGGCAATTGAAGGTCGAGGCCGCGCGGGCGGCCCTTGCCCATGTCACGGACGGCATGCGGCTCGGCATAGGCACCGGCACCACCGCCGAGGAGTTCGTAAGGCTGCTTGCCGACAAGGTCGCCACCGGCATGAGGATAACAGGTGTGCCGACTTCGGAGCGCACCGCTTTGCTGTGCCGCGAGCTTGGCGTGCCATTGTCCACCCTCGAGGAAACGCCCGAGCTCGATCTCACCGTCGACGGCGCCGACGAGGTCGACCCGGAACTGACCCTGATCAAGGGCGGTGGCGGCGCGCTGTTGCGTGAGAAAATCGTGGCCGCGGCCTCGCGGCGCATGATCGTCATTGCCGACCAATCGAAAATGGTCGAGACCCTCGGCCGGTTTCCCCTGCCAATCGAAGTCAACCAGTTCGGCCTGCGCGCCACCGAGATCGCGGTGGCCGCCGCGGCTGGAAATCTCGGCCTTTCCGGTCCGGTTACATTGAGGATGACGGGAGGCCAGCCTTTTGTTACAGACGGCGGCCATTTTATCCTCGATGCATCTTTTGGCCGCATTCCGGATACAAGAGCGCTTTCGAATGCTCTCCACGCCATTCCGGGCGTGGTCGAGCATGGTCTTTTCATCGGGCTGGCGTCAGCGGCCATCATCGCCGGCGGCGACGGCATCCAAACCGTCCATGCCGCCCGAAAACCAGGGAGTTCTACCGACCATGATGTTGCATAACCGGGTTCGCGGCCTTTGCGCCGTTCTGGCGGCTTCGGCCGTCTTGGCCTTCTCCTCGCCGGCGTTTTCGCAGGATGTCACGGAATCGCACCTGAAGGCTGCCCGGGCAGCGGTCGCGGCGATCCATGCGACCGACTCCTTCGACAACATCCTGCCGCAGGCGGCGGCCGCCCTCGAATCGCAGCTCATCCAGAAGAATCCGGATATGCAGGAACTGATCGGCAAGACGGTCAACGAGAAGGCGATGGCACTGGCCTCGCGCCGCGCCGATCTCGAGAAGGAAGCGGCTCTTGCCTATGCGAAGGTGTTTTCCGAAAAGGAACTCAATGATATCGCGGCCTTCTACAGTTCCGAGTCCGGCAAGAAGCTGCTCGACAGCGGCCCGACCGTGACGCGTGATTTGGTCAAGGCTGCCGACATCTGGCAAAACGGCCTCGCCCGCGATCTCGCCCAGCAGGTCGGCGAGACCCTGGCAGCGGCTGCCAAGGCCGCGGCACCAGCCGCGCCCGCGCCTGCAAAAGGAGCCGCACCTGCCGACAATGCAGCCCCGGCAGATGGTACGGCACCCGCCGACGGTTCGGCTCCTGCCGACGATACGCAGAACTGACCTTGCATCTTCAAATGCGGCCTTGGCCGCCGTCTGTGAAGCCCGGCTTGTCCGGGCTTTTCTTTTGGCCGTTTGCGGCCTACCTGTCACTGACGTTTTCCGACGTCCAAGGAGCCGCTTATGGCCGGTTATGACTACGATCTCTTCGTTATCGGCGGCGGCTCGGGCGGGGTGCGTGCGGCGCGCATCGCCGCGGCACTTGGCAAGCGCGTCGGCATCGCCGAGGAATACCGTTTCGGCGGCACCTGCGTCATTCGCGGCTGTGTGCCGAAGAAACTCTATGTCTATGCTTCGCAATTCCCGGAGCATTTTGCCGACGCAGCCGGCTATGGCTGGACAGTGCCGGAAGCCAGTTTCGACTGGCAGACGCTGGTCGCCAACAAGGATCGCGAGATCAGCCGGCTGGAAGCGATCTACAAGAAGAATGTGCAAGGCGCCGGCGGCGAGCCCTTCCATTCACGGGCCATGATCGTCGATCCGCACGTGGTGCATCTTCTGGGCGAGGACCGCACCGTCACCGCCGACCAGATTCTGATCGCCACCGGCGGCCGCCCGGCGGCGCATCCGGCGCTGCCAGGCCACGAGCACTGCATCTTCTCCAACGAGGCTTTCGACCTCACGGCGCTGCCAAAGGCGATCATGATCGAAGGCGGCGGCTATATCGCGGTCGAGTTCGCCAACATCTTCCACGGCCTCGGCGTCGACACCACGCTGGTCTATCGCGGCAAGGAGATTCTCAGCCGCTTCGACATGGACCTGCGGCGCATGCTGCACGAGACGATGGAAAAAAAGGGGATAAGGATACTGTGCCATTCAGTGACAGAGTGGGTGCGCAAGCGGCCGGACGGCCGGCTCGACGCCCTTCTCACCAGCGGCAAGGTGCTAACGGTCGACCAGGTCATGCTGGCCATCGGGCGCGTCCCCAACACCGAGAATATGGGCCTCGAAGGCATCGGCCTCGAGATGACCGCGGTGGGCGCGATCAAGGTCGATGACTATTCCCGCACCAATATCGACAACATCTGGGCGATCGGCGATGTCACCAACCGCGTGCAGCTGACCCCGGTGGCGATCCATGAGGCGATGTGCTTCGTGGAGACGGCATTCAAGGACAACCCGACCGCGCCCGATCACCAGACGATTGCCACCGCCGTCTTCTCGCAGCCGGAGATTGGCACCGTGGGCCTGTCGGAAGACGAAGCCGTCAAGCGTTTCGCCAATATCGAGATCTATCGCGCCAGTTTCCGACCGATGCGGCACACGCTATCGGGCCGTGACGAGAAGATGCTGATCAAGCTGGTGGTCGATGGCGCCTCGCGCAAAGTGCTCGGCGCCCACATATTGGGGCCGGATGGGGGAGAGATGGCGCAACTGCTCGGCATTCCGCTGAAGGCAGGACTGACCAAGGATGATTTCGACCGGACCATGGCGGTACACCCGACCGCCGCGGAAGAACTCGTCACCATGTACAAGCCGACATACCGGGTGAAAGACGGCCAGCGCGTCTGATCTGTCGTCCACTGCCAGCGGCTTGCCGTCAAAGGGGAGCAATCAATGTCCGTCGCCCCGCTCAGCTCAGCACCGCTTGCTCGTGACTTTGGCGGACGCATCGATCTGGTCGTCGACCAGGCCGTCGAGGAGGAGCGCATCGTTGGCGCGCCTCCTTTTCGCTCGACGGGGCGAAGTTCTCTTCAGCCGCGCCGCCAGCCTTTGCCGGCGGCGGAGACAGTTGTCGTGCTACAGCAGCGTGCCGCGCAAGATGACCAGCGCCACCGAGAAATAGATCACCAGCCCGGTGACATCGACCAGCGTGGCGACGAACGGGGCCGATGCGCTGGCGGGGTCGAAGCCGATCCTCTTCAGGGCGAACGGCAGCATCGACCCGGACAGGGAGCCAAAGGTGACGATACCGACCAGTGCCGCCCCGACCGTCGCCGCAATCAGCGGCCAATGCGGGCCGTAATCGTAAAAACCCATATACTGCCAGAGTGCGATACGGCAGATGCCGACCACACCCAGCATCGAGCCGAGCACCAGTCCGGTCGGCAGTTCGCGCAAGGCAACGCGCCACCAGTCGCGCAGCCCGATCTCACGCAGCGCCAGCGCGCGGATGACCAGCGAGGTCGCCTGCGAGCCGGAATTGCCGCCGGAGCTCATGATCAGCGGAATGAACAGCGTCAGCACGATCGCCTTTTCCAGCTCTCCCTCGTAGCTTTGCATGGCGTTGGCCGTCAGCATCTCGCTGATGAACAAGGCGCAGAGCCAGCCGCCGCGCTTCTGGATCATCGCGAGGAAGCTCATCTTCATGTAGGGCTCGTCAAGCGCTTCCATGCCGCCGAAGCGATGCACGTCCTCCGTCGTCTCTTCGATCATCGTGTCGATGATGTCGTCGATCGTGACGATGCCGAGGATCTTGCCGTGATCGACGACGGGGACCGCGAGCAAATCGTATTTCGAGATCGTCTGCGCCAGATTTTCACGATCGGTCAGCGGGGTGACCGTCACCGGTACGCGGTCCGGCGCCACGGACATGATGGAGTCGTCCGGCTCCCCGGTGATGAGCCGGCGCAAACCGGTCGATCGCACCAGGAGATGCGTTTCCGGATCGACGATGTAGATCGCGTAGACGGTCTCGCGCGTCCGCTCGACCTTGCGGATGTAATCGAGCGTGCGCCCAACGGTCCAATCGGACGGAACGCTGACGAATTCGGTCGTCATGATCGATGCGGCGCTGCCTTCGGGATAGCCCAAAATGGAAAGAAGGGTCGCGCGCAGTGGCGGCGCCAGCGCACCGAGCAGCTCGGAGCGAGCCGGTTCGTCGAGCTCGCGCAGGATGTCGGCTGCCCGGTCGACCGACATGGCGGTGAGCAGCTTGCTTGCCTTGGGGCGGGGCAGGGCCTCCACGAGTTCGGGCGCGCCTTCGAGCTCAGGCTGATCGAATATCTCGACCAGCCGCTCGAAAGGCACGGCGCAAAGCAGATCCGTCGCCGTTTCGCGCGGTTCATGGTTGAGCGCCTCGACGACGTCGGCGACGTGGTCGTTTGCAAGGATGCGGGCGATGGCGACGGCCTCGTCGTCCGCTACGGGAGAAAAATCGTTCATGGCTCACTCCTTGCCGTCCGGCAGGACATGAACCATTCAGGTCACGCCTAGGCGGACGGCGGTTGCGTTCGACTAATACTGTCGCCAGGCATGGCGTGGTGACCTTTCCGCTTGCGGGTTCGGATTTGACTATCAGCAAGCCGGCGCAACATAGGAGCGCGCCTCGCCGAGTCAATCGCACTGAGGAAGGAAAACGGTGCCTGACGGCCCCGATCGCGAGACTGTGATCGCCGACTGCCGTATTGCCCGGCAAGTCGCGGTAAAATCATCGTTATTTCTGCTTGAGCCGACGCGAGAAGCGCAGCCATTTGTCCTCGACCGGCTGTGGCTGAACCAGAATTGTGGTGAGTTCGACCGGCAGCGTCGGAGCCAGGGGCTTCTTGTTGGCGACGCCGTCGGCGATCACCACCATGCTGTGGTAGAACTCGGTGCCGGCGACAGATCTCGGCGCCACGGCTTCGTGCATGACGCTGATCACAGTCACGTCGGGACAATTGTCCTTGATAGCCTGGTGGAAGGCAATCTTGCCATCCGGGTCGAGCGCACCGGTCGCTTCATCGAGGAACAGCAGTCCGGGCTGTTGCAGTATGATGCGGGCCACCACCAGTTTCTGCTTCTGGCCGCCCGACAGCACCTGATCCCAGCTTTTGCCCTCACGGCTTTCATCGGCCATATGCTCGATGAAGTCGCCAAGGCCAGCCTTGTGCAGCGCCGCGGCCACTTGCGCATCGCCATGATCGTGTTCGGAGCCAGGCAGGCAAACGAGCTGTTTCAGCGAGACCTGCTGCAGCTTGACCTCCTGGGCGGCATAGAAGCTCTTCACCCCTTCGGGGAAAACGATGGTGCCGCGACCATAGGGCCACAGGCCATTAATCGCCTTGATCAGCGAGGTCTTGCCGCAACCGGATTCGCCTTTCAGGAACGTCCACTCGCCGCGACGGAAGCGCAGGTTGGCAGCACTGAGGAACGGGGTCGCGTCCTCACCCTGATGCGCCAGTTCGAGTTTCTGGATGGTCAAACCGAAGACCGGATTCTGGGAGGCATAGTGGAAGTCGGAACAGCCGGTCTGGCTGTAGAACTCCTGCGGGTACTGAACATTCTCGATCGCATTGGCGAGTTCCGTAACACGTTGGCTGTTGGCGCGCAGCGTGGCGATGGCCGGCATGACATGGATGAACCAGGAACATTGGCCGATCAGCGAATTGACCAGTTCGGAGCCGGTTATGTAGCCCTTGAGATCGAGACCATTGTGGATGAACGGCACGAGGCCAGGCCCATAGGCAACAATGCGGGCCGCGATGAAATTGTAGATCAGCTCGAACGACATATAGACGGTGTTGACGACGTTCAGCCGCGACCAGGTCCCGTCGATATCGGCATAAAGCCGGCGATGCATGGTCTTCTGCACGCCTTCGCCATTGGAAGCCGCGACGTGGAAACTGCGGCGCAGGAAGGTGGTCAGTTCGCCGCGGTAGCTGCCCTCGGCCTGCTGCATTCGGACGTTGAGGCGCTCGAGCAGGCCGCCGAGCTTGACCGCGATCCATGTGTTCAGCGGCACATAGGTGGCGACCGCCAGGAAGGCCAGGACGGCGCTGCCATAACTGCCTAGGAACCCCAGCCCCTTCACCTCGACGGAGGTTTCGAGCAGCTTCTGGCCGACGAAATAGAGTGAGGTCGCGACACCGAGCACGCCCATGGCGAGGCCGATGGCGCCGCCTGTCATGTCCTTGATCGATTCCTGGATGCGCTGGTCGATATTGTCGGGAGCGGGCGTGCCGCCGCCTGGCGAAGCATGCTGGGCATGGAAATGGGTGTGGTTGCCATCCAGCAGGGCCTCGTTGAAGCGGCTGTCGAGCCAACCGCGCCATTTGCGGTGCAGCGTGACCGAGACAAGATTGCGGATCCCGGTAAAGCCGGCATCCTTGAGCACAACCAGCAAGGCAAGAATGCCGGCGTTGATCAAGAGCGTCCGCAGCGGCGTGGTGTTTGCGGCATCGTGGAAGAAGGCGATCGAGTTGACCAGTTCACCGGAGGCTTCGGCGAACCATACCCCCGCCTTGCTGGACAGAGCCGTGAGCAGCGCTATCACCAGCGTCAGCGTCCAGGCTTCCTTCCACCGGTCCGAAATCCAGTAGGCTCGCATGAGCCCCCAGAAACTGCGCATCGAGGATACCGGCGTCAAATGCGACTGCCCCGCGGCGTCGCTGCGTAGTCCATCCGGTACTGACTCTTGCGATCGTCTTCCGATCCGAATCACGATCCCGCCCAAACCTTTTTTGTTTTGTTACGGATGGTAACACCAATTGATCATTTTCTATTAATTTTTGTAGAGGGACAGCGGAATTGAAGTTCCGGGCGTGTCGCCAAGGCAACAGCACTGCCCTTCCAAATGTCGCTCCGAAGCTGAGAAAAAGGCTATATAATATAAGGATGTCAGGTAGTTGTGAAACGACAGGGCAGGGCGCGCCTACTTTCCCTTAGGGAAGGCATTCACACGAATTCGTGACGCATTGGTTTGCCCGGCCGGCTGATTTTTTATTGCGCGCCAACCAGAATTCCCGAAGCACCGCCGACCTTGGTGGCTGGTTCCTTGCCGTCATCATCCCTGCCGGCAGCCGAGAAATGGCCCGCGAGCGTCTTGGCGGAGACGTCACGCTTGTGGATCACCTTCCCTCCTTGAACCACATCCCTGACCATGGCGCCGGAGTCGAGAATGTTGAAGTTGCCGCCATTGGCCGGAAATCCGTCGCCGAACGGGTAGATGCCGAGGACTCACCAAGTCGCCAACCCGCCGTGCGAGGCATTGCCTGCTGTCCAAACCCTGAGGGCCGTCCCCCGTTGAGAATCAAAGCCTGCCCGGACGGCGTCAGCCGACTGCGTCCAACTCGCCGCGCGCCTTGGCGGCCGCGACCTGGCGAATGGCATCAGCCAGGGTGTCGACGTCCTGTGCGCCCATAACGGCATATTTGCCTTCGAGCAGGAAACAGGGCACGCCCGTTATGCCCATGCGCGAGGCTGTGGCGATCTCGGCGCGCACAGCTTCGGCATCGGCATCGGTCGGCAAGAGTGTAGCCACCACGGACGCGTCCATGCCGGCCTCGCGGGCGGCTTCGACCAACACGGCATGGTCGCCGATGTTGACGCCTTCCTCGAAATTCAACTGGAAGAGGCGACGCACCAGCCTGTTCTGTACCGCTGCGCCGGCAGCGCCAGCCCAGCGGATCAGGCGGTGCGCATCCAATGTGTTTGGCGCCACCTTGATGGCATCGAAAGCAAAGGAAATGCCTTCTGCTTCGCCGAGCGGTTCGATACGGCCATGAATCTCGCGAATGCGCTCGTCGCTGCCGAATTTGGCCAGCATATACTCCCGGCGGTCCTTGCCTTGCGGCGGAATGGTCGGATCGAGCTGGAATGGCCGCCAGCGTATATGCACGTCCACATCGCCAGCCGCGGCGACCGCCTTGTCCAGCCGCTTCTGGCCGATGAAGCACCAGGGGCAGACGACGTCGGAGACCACATCGACGGTTATGGCGTTCGCTTCGCTCATCTCGATCTCCGGCTTTTCAGTTCGGTTTGCGCCACCAGCTTGGCAGTTGATAACCGAATATGGGCGTCTTCCGCGGATGTTCCAGATAATTCCAGTAAGCAAGCCACTGCTGTGTGTTGTACTGCATCGGCACGATGTAGTTGCCGGAGATCAGCAGCCGGTCGAGAACCCGGACAGCGGCCACATAATCCTCCTTGGTGCGTGCGTTCAGCATCGCATCGATCGCGGCATCAATCGCCGGGTCGGCGACACCAGCGAGGTTGAAAGTCCCTTCTCTCATGGCCTCCGAGGAACTCCAGCGTCCGACCTGCTCACTGCCTGGCGACAGCGAATTGTTGAAGCCGCTCGACCCGAACAGCATTTCGAAATCCAACCGCTGCTTTCGCGATTGGATTTGGTCGCCATCGAGGCTGCGGATGGTGACGTTGATGCCGATCTTCTGCAGCGTGCGCTGATAGATCGTGGCAAGGCGCTCTTCGTCCTGTGACGCGGCAATTATCTCGAAACCGAAAGGCTTTCCCTGGGGATCGAGCATTGTCCCGTCCTGCACATGATATCCAATGCTCTTCAGCAGATCGAAGGCAGCTCTCAACACCTTGCGGTCATTGCCTGATCCATCGGTGACCGGCGGCTGGTAAGTGCCGTCCATCACATCGGCCGGCACGCGGCCGGGGTAGGGGGCCAGAAGCGCCTTCTCCCGGTCGCTGGCTGGATGACCGAGCGCGGAAAGCTCGGAATTCTGCCAATAGCTCATCGTGCGTGTGTATTTGCCGTCGAACAGGTTCTTGTTGGCCCACTCGAAGTCATAGAGCATGCCAAGCGCCCTCCGCACGACGGGGTTGGAGAACTTCGGCAGTCTTGTATTGAACAGGAAACCGGTCACGACAGGTGGAATGCCGGTGTCGAAATTCTCTGCCTTCACATCGCCTTTGCGGAAGGCCGGAAAATCGATGTCGCGCTCGCGCTTGACCGGATCTGTTTCATCGTCAATGGCGCAGATGCCCTTCTTGAAAGCTTCCGTCTTGGCATTGGCGTTGAGGAAGTACTCGATCGTGATCTGATCGTAATTGTCAAAGCCGCGCTTCGAGGGGAGGTCCTTGCCCCAATAATCCGGGTTGCGCTTGAAGACGATGCGCTGGCCGGGCTGTACCTTGTCGACCGTATAGGGTCCGCTGCCGATCAAAGGTTTCAGCGTGGTCTTGTCGAACGTCTCCTTGGCGAAGGCATGTTTCGGGATGATCGGCGTCAGCGCTATGATCAGCGGGAATTCGCGATTGGCTTTGTCATTGAAGGTGAAGCGCACACTGTGATCGCCGGTCTTCTCCAGCTTGGCAATCATGCTCATGCGGGCGCTGTAGGGCGGACGGCCCTTGGCGGTTAAGACGTCGTAGGTGAACAGCACATCCTCCGGGGTCACCGGCTCGCCATCCGACCATTTTGCACTGGGGTTGAGATGAAACTCGATGCTCTTGCGTTCGGAATCCATGTCGGCACTGTCGGCGAGCAGGCCATAGAGGCTGAAAGGCTCGTCATAGTTGCGCTGCATCAACGGTTCGAAGACCAGATTGCCGAAGATCGTGTCCATCATGCCCCGCGCCGTCGTGCGCAGGCTTTTCAGGATGAAAGGGTTGAGATTGTCGAAGCTGCCGACGACGCAATAGGTGATGCTGCCGCCCTTCGGCGCGTCAGGATTGACGTAGCTGAAATGCGTGTAGTCCGGCGGCAGGGCCGGCTCGCCCTGCATCGCAATCGCATATTTCGGCTCCGACTGCGCCGGCGCCAGTGACAGGGCGATAAATGATGTCGCGGTGATCAGCCAAACGAGAACGCGGCTCATGACCGTCTCCTTAACAGGTCGGCTCGATGATTCGGTGCGCACCCTAGCATGAGGCAAGTGTGTGCCGGCCAATGGCGTCACCAAGAATTACAAGTGGGCGGGCTGGATTCAGCACCGCTTGCAGTGTAACACGCCGTCCGAAGTCATTCTGTTGCCTCATTTCGGCAACAGGTAGCTGGACCACGCGGCACGAAGAAGCCGGTCCCGGGATCATTTGAGAGGAAGTGCACGACATGACGAGCCTGAACAGCAATGCGTACCGCCTTTCGGTCATGGCCGCGGGCGTGGCCGGCTTTCTGGGCGCAGGACTTCCCTCTGCTTCCGCACAGCAGCAGCCGCAAATCCCACAGGGCTGGTTCAAGGCCTGCACCAAGCAGGAGGACGTCGACATCTGCAACGTCCAGAACATCGTCACCGCCGGCAATGGCCAGCTCGTCACTGGTGTGAGCTTGATCGAGCTGAAGGGCAAAGTGAATCGTAAGGTGTTTCAGGTGACGGTCCCGACCGGCCGTCTGGTGCCTCCCGGCATCGGCCTGCAGATCGACACCGGCAAGGCGCAGAAGCTCGACTATGTCATCTGCTTCCCGGATCGTTGCGTGGCGGAAGTGCCGCTGACTGACCAACTCGTCGGAGCCTTCAAGAAGGGCCAGGCGATTACGCTCACCTCCGTCAATTTCCAGAACCAGCCTAACCCGATCAAGATCGCGCTACAGGGCTTCAGCGGCGCCTATGACGGCCCCCCGCTGCAGCAGTCCGACATCGAGGACCGGCAGAAGAAGCTGCAGGACTTCGTGGCCAAGAACAACCAGGACTTCGCCAAGAAGCTCAAGGACGAGCAGGACAAGGCGAAGACCGCCAACTGATCACCGGCATTGGGTCATTCCCTGGGTTAAAGAAAAAAGCGGGGTCATGCCCCGCTTTTTTCGTTCCCGGTCTTACCTGGATTCCCGGCGTATCAGTGCCGCGACTGGCGTTTCGGCTCGTATCGCCCGTCGGGCTTCTTGTCGAACATCTCCTTGATCTGCGGGTGGCGGACCGGCTCGCCGGACTGATCCTCGAGCAGGTTCTGCTCGGATACATAGGCGATGTATTCGGTTTCCGAATTCTCGGCGAGCAGGTGATAGAATGGTTGGTCCTTGCGCGGCCGCACATCGGCGGGGATCGCCTCGTACCATTCGTCGGTGTTGGCGAATTGCGGGTCGACGTCGAAAATGATGCCTCGAAACGGAAACAGGCGGTGGCGAACCACCTGTCCGATCGCGAATTTGGCCGTTTTCATCGTACTCACCACTGAATTCCTTGATTTTATTTGGCGCGGACTCCGACCCAATTCAATCCCGGAGCGCTTGAGCGTGCTCAAGTTAGGTAGAACGCGGAGCAAAGGTTTTGATCGACGTGATCAATATCCGACGTCCTCCGGCGTCGTGGATCGCAGGAATGTCCGCAAGATCGCTACTGCTGCCGCATTGGCTTTCGCAGGCCGCCCGCAAGCGCCGCAAAGCCGCTGCCGGGACGAAGTCCTTCGCGCATGAAGAACGCGCGGAGCGGCGCAAACCCGCCAAGCACGCCGAGACCGGCGCCACGTGCCATCTGCGCCGGCAGCATGTCGGAGAGCAGTGACATGTTGAGCAGATTGACAGCGCTGCTGCGTGCCAGAACATCGGGGCGGCGTTTGAAATCGTAGGCGGCAAGGGCCCTGGCCGCGCCGGGATCTTCGCGATTTTCGTTCGCAATTCCAACGAGATCGTCGATATCCCTGATGCCAAGGTTGAGACCTTGCGCACCGATCGGCGGGAATACGTGGGCGGCCTCGCCGACAAGCGCCACACGCTGTCGCGCGAAACGCAGAGGGGTCACGGTTGAAAGCGGATAAATCTGCCGGCCCGGCTCCACCGTGACCCGACCCAGCATCGACTGCATCCGCTGCTCGACCCGCAAGGAGAGCGCTACATCATCCAATGCGGCAAGTTCCTTGGCGGTCTCGGGCTTCACCACCCAGACGAGGCTTGAGCGATTGCCGGGCAACGGAACCTGCGTGAATGGACCGGTCTCGGTATGGAACTCCGTCGAAGTGAAGGCATGGTCGCGGCCATGGCTGAAATTGAGCACCAGCGCCGCCTGCGGATAGGAGCGCGCGGCGGTCGAAATGCCCGCCGCCTCGCGAGCAGGCGACAGGCGTCCATCGGCCGCGACCGCCAGCGATGCACCAACCGCGCTGCCATCGGCGAGTTCAGCATCGGCCCTGTCCGCACCGAGATGCCAGGCCTTGACCACGGACCTCAGCCATTCGATCCCGGAATGGCCGGCCACCTTGCCGGCAAGCGCCGGAGCAAAGATGCTGTTGGGCAGGTTCAGGCCGAACTGCTCTTCGTCGATCTCGCTGGCGCGGAAGGTGACAACGGGGCTGCGGATCAGCCGGCTGGTCGCATCGACGATGCGCATCACTTTCAAGGGTGCGGCTTTGGACTTGATCGCTTCGAGGACATCAAGCCGCTCCAGCACCTTCAGGGCAGGGGTCATCAGCGCCGTGGTGCGGCCATCGGGGGCTGAAGCCTCTGGCCCGACAAGCGTCACCGGGAAACCGGAATCGGCGAAAGCGAGCGCCGCGATCAGCCCTGCCGGCCCGGTGCCGGCAATCAGTATGCGCGCTGTTTCCTGATGCTCCACGATCGGCTTTCCGGCTTGCTGTGCGAGGCGGCCCAACCAGACCTGCCAGTGGAGCAGCATATAGGTCAGATCATGCGGCTTGATCAACGCGGCGATTCGGCCCATTCGGTTGTCATGACCGGCCACCAGCACGATTTCAGCCATCTCGACCGCGCCGGCCGCGCCATGGCAAATGTCGCGCGCAACCCGCGCCCGACGGTCAACGTCGTTGTCGGCGCAAGCATTCTGCTCGCCTGGCTGTCGCTGGCCGCGATGGCGATCCGCGGCGCCGATGCCCGGGGCGGCGCGCCCGGCGACGCTCTCCTGCGCGGCCTGCCGCAACTGCCATTGCCCGATTTTCTTGAACGGTTCTTCGCGCTCTGCCTGTCGCCGGCGCCGCTGGATGGAAGCATCGGTCCGCGTGCCGTGGCACTCATTCTCATGTGGTTCCTGATGGCGATCGCCGCGATGCTGCCGTCCGCGGCGCCGATGATCCGCACCTATTGCGAGATTGCCGATACAGCCCGGATCAAGGGCGAGCCAGTTGTTCATCCGCTGGCGCTGGTTGCCGGTTATCTCAGCGTCTGGTTCGCCGCCTCGATGCTGTTCGCGGCGCTCACGCTTGCTGTGCACACATTCGCCGCATCCGGCGACATGCTCGATCCGCTCCTTGGCGTTGCCGGCGCACTCGCATTGATGATTGCTGGCCTCTACCAGTTCAGCGGCTTCAAGGAGGCCTGCCTGAAGCAATGCCGCAACCCGTTCTCGATCCTGTTTTCGAACTGGAGTGCCAAAGCGGGCCGCGTCTTCAGGCTCGGCCTCGTCCAAGGGGCTTGGTGCCTCGGCTGCTGCTGGGCGCTGATGCTGGTGATGTTCGCCGTGGGCGTCATGAACGTCTTCTGGATGGCGCTGATCGGCCTGTTCACCCTGATTGAAAAACAGACGACGGGCAGTCTTCCAACCCGGCTGGCCGGTGCGATACTGCTTGTCTGGGCAGCCGCGCTGCTAGTAATCTCGCTGTGACTGGGGGAAATTCGATGACAGATCAGGGCTGGGCGATGAAAGGAGAGCTCGTACTCTCCTGCAATTGCACGGTTTTCTGCCCTTGCGTGCTGTCGCTTGGGAGTCACCCTCCGACCGAGGGCTATTGCCAGACCTGGGCTGGTTTCCGCATCGATTCCGGACATTTCGGCGAGGTCGATCTTTCCAGCCTTAATCTTGGACTGATCATGGAAATTCCCGGTTACATGAGCCGCGGCAACTGGACCGCCGGCCTGTTCATCGACAAACGCGCCTCGATCTACGCGGTCAAGGCATTGACGAAGATCTTCACCGGCAAGGCGGGCGGGACCACATCGCTGCTGTCGATCCTCGTCGGGAAATTCCTGGGTGTCGAACAGGTGCCGATCACCTATGAGACGCGGGACAAGACGCGTATCTTCCAAATACCGAAGATCATAGACGGGGCGGTCACGCCAATCACAGGCAAGGACCGCGAGAAGGATACAGTGATCAGCAATTCGGAATACTGGATTGCGCCGGAAATCATCGTGGCCAGGTCCGACAAGAGCAAGATGCGGGCCTTTGGCCGCAATTGGAATTTTGCAGGCCGCTCGGCCGAAATCTGCAAGCTGGATTGGCGGGGCCCGTGAGCAAGAACACAACGGCCAGGAAAGCCGCCAAGAAGATCACGGACCGGATTCCGCGACCTAAGAAGAAAGTCACCTGGCCCCAGGCAAGGGCGTTCTCCGTCCATCTGCTCACGGCATCAGGCTCGTTCCTTGCCTTCCTGTCGCTGGTGGCGGCGAGCGAGGAGCGCTGGACGGCAATGTTCTGGTGGCTTGGTCTGGCTCTGTTCGTCGACGGTATCGACGGGCCGATCGCCCGAAAACTCGAGGTCAAGGAAATCCTGCCGACATGGTCGGGCGAACTCCTCGACAACATCATCGACTACGTGACCTACGTGCTGATCCCGGCCTTCGCGCTCTACCAGCGCGGCTTCATGGGCGAGGGCCTGTCGTTCCTGTCGGCTGCGATCATCGTCGTCTCCAGTGCGATCTACTATGCCGACACCGGCATGAAGACGAAGGAGAATTTCTTCAAGGGATTCCCCGTCGTCTGGAACATGGTGGTGTTCACGCTCTTCGTCATCGAGCCGGGACAATGGGTTTCGTTCGCCGTGGTGGTGGTGGCAGGTATTCTGACGTTCATCCCGATCAATTTCATTCATCCGGTGCGGGTGGTGCGGCTGCGCCGCATCAATCTCACGATCACCCTTTTGTGGTGCGCCTTCGGCGCGCTTGCCCTTGCACAGGCGGCTCTCGCAGCCTTCTACGACCAGATCGGAGTGCTCGGCGAACAGGTCAGCACTTTCACCAAGATCGGCATCACCGTTACCGGGCTTTATCTGGCCTGCATCGGTGGCATCATGCAGTTCTTTCCAAATCTCGGTGCCAAGAAGACCTGATCCGCCGCTCCCAGAGGAAGCTCAATCCATGTCCAAAGCGATCCGCATCCACGCCAATGGCGGCCCGGAGGTTCTGACCTATGAGGACGCCGATCCCGGCCGGCCGGGATCGGGGCAGATCCTGGTCAGGCATACGGCAATCGGCCTCAACTTCATCGACGTCTATCATCGCTCGGGCCTTTACCCGCCGCCCGGCGGGTTTCCGCTCATTCCGGGCAGCGAGGCCGCCGGCGTGGTGCTGGAGGTCGGGCAGGACGTCGACTGGCTGAAGCCGGGGGACCGGATCGCCTACGCCGTGACGACGGGCGCCTACGCGCAAGAACGCGTCATCGACGCCAGCCGGGTCGTCAAGGTTCCGGACGGCATCAGCGACGAACAGGCGGCCGCGATGATGCTGAAAGGCATGACCGCCGAGTATCTCCTGCGGCGGACCTTCAAGGTCAAGGCCGGCGACACCATCCTGTTTCATGCCGCTGCCGGCGGCGTCGGGCTTATCCTCGGCCAATGGGCGAAACATCTGGGCGCGACCGTCATCGGCACGGCAAGCTCGAGCGACAAGATTGAACTCGCCAAGGCGCACGGCTTCGACCATGTCATCAACTACAAGGAGCAGGATTTCGTCGCCGGCGTCGCGGCCATCACCGGCGGCAGGAAATGCGATGTCGTCTACGATTCGGTGGGCAACGACACATTTCCGGCCTCGCTCGACTGTCTGAAGCCGCTCGGCATGTTCGTCAGCTTCGGCCAGTCCTCGGGGCCGATCCCGCCGTTCTCGATGTCGTTGCTGGCGCAGAAAGGCTCCTTGTTCGCCACCAGGCCAACGCTTTTCGTCTACAACGCAAAACGCGAGGACCTCGACGCCTCGGCTGCCGCGCTGTTCGAGGTGGTGCTCAGCGGCGCCGTCCAGATCAAGATCAACCAGCGCTATGCGCTGAAAGACGCGGGCAAGGCGCATTCGGATCTTGAAGGCCGCCGCACGACAGGCACGACCATCCTGGTTCCGTGAGGGGAGTCTGCCTTGGTTTTCGCCGTATTGCCGCGGTCGCGGGCACCGTTTGCACGAAAACCCGGCCTGCTGCATGCTGAGGCAAGGAAGGCTGATCTTTACCCTTGAGTTTCCGCTGAAATTCTTGAAGCTCTTTCAAGTCGAGTGCTGCTTTCGCACAAGCGCTGGCCACGCATACGATGCTTGCGGGAACACAGAACATGTCCGGCAATCCGGATGGGAGGCACTGTGAGTGCAAATCATGATGGGGCGAACCTGCTTGAGGTTCGTGGCCTGACCAAGATATTCGGCACGCTGACCGCGTGCGATCATATCGACCTCAACATCGCCAAAGGTGAAATCCACGCGCTGCTCGGGGAGAACGGCGCCGGCAAATCGACGCTAGTCAAGATGCTGTTCGGCTCGCTGGAGCCGAATTCCGGCGAGATTTTCTGGAATGGCCAGGCTGTGCGGATCACCAGCCCGGGTGCGGCGAAGAAGCTCGGCATCGGCATGGTGTTCCAGCATTTTTCGCTGTTCGAGGCGCTGACCGCGGCCGAAAACATCGCGCTGTCCCTGGACGACGGTTCGCCGATCAGCAGCATCGCCGCGAAGGCAAGGGCGCTTTCCTACAGCTATGGCCTGCCGCTCGATCCGGAATCGCTGGTCGGCGACCTGTCGGTCGGTGAGCGCCAGCGCATCGAGATCATCCGCTGCCTGCTGCAGACGCCGCAACTCATCATCCTGGACGAGCCGACATCGGTACTGACGCCGCAGGAAGCGGACAAGCTGTTCGAGACACTGGAGCGGCTGCGCTCGGAAGGCAAATCGATCCTCTACATTTCGCACCGGCTCGAAGAGGTCAAACGCATCTGCGACCGCGCCACCGTGTTGCGGCATGGCAAGGTGGTCGGTCACTGCAATCCACGCGAAGAGACTGCCGCTTCGCTCGCCCGCATGATGGTCGGCAACGAGGTGCAGGCCGTGGTGCGTGCGCCGGTAGAGGGGATCGAAACCGCGCAGCCGCTGCTCGAAATCCGCAGCCTCAGCCGCAAGCCGGCAACGCCATTCTCCATTCCGCTCAAGACCATCAGCCTCAACGTCCGTGCTGGCGAGGTGATCGGCATCGCTGGTGTCGCCGGCAACGGCCAGGGCGAATTCTTTGAATCCGTCTCAGGCGAAGTCTTGCAGCAGGATGCCGCTTCGGTGCGCATCCGGGGCAAGGATGCCGGTGGCCTCACCATCACCGGGCGCCGCCTGCTGGGTGCCGCCTTCGTGCCTGAGGAGCGTCTCGGCCATGGCGCGGCACCACGCATGAAACTCTCGGAAAACCTGCTGCTGTCGCGGCATGCGACCGACGGCAGGGCCTTCGTCGGCGCCGGTGGGATGGTGAAGAGCGGGGCTGTCTACGCCGCCTCCCAACGCATCATCGAGGCAATGGATGTGCGCAAGAGCGCGCCGGATCCCGAAGCTGCAGCGCTTTCGGGCGGCAATCTGCAGAAATTCATCGTCGGCCGCGAACTCGACCGACGGCCAAGCGTGATGGTGGTGAACCAGCCCACTTGGGGCGTCGACGCCGGTGCCGCCGCCCATATCCGGCAGGCATTGATCGAACTGTCGCGCAGCGGATCGGCGGTGCTGGTGATCAGCCAGGATCTCGACGAACTGTTCGAAATATCCGACGCGATCGCGGTCATGCACAATGGCGAGCTTTCCAAGCCGATGCCGATCGCCGAAGCAACCTTCGAGAAGGTCGGTCTGCTGATGGGTGGCGCCGAGCCCGGCCACGCCGAACATACGCTGGAGACGGCATGATGCGCCTCGAACTCGTCAAACGCCCGCAGCGCTCGGCGCTGTTCTCGATGCTGTCACCGTTCATCGCCTTCGCGCTGACGATCATCGCCGGCGCCATCATGTTCGCGCTGCTCGGCGTCAATCCGCTGACCGCGTTCCGGATATACTTCATCGAACCGGTCAGCCAGGTCTGGCAGTTGCATGAACTGGCGATCAAGGCGGCGCCACTCATCCTGATCGCGGTCGGCCTGTCTGTCTGCTACAAGGCCAACATCTGGAACATCGGCGCCGAAGGCCAGTTCATTTTCGGCGCTATATTCGGCTCCATCATTCCGGTGCTGTTTCCACAATTCGAAGGCCCGCTGGTGCTGCCGCTGATGCTTCTGCTCGGCATGGTCGGTGGCGCGGCCTATGCGGCGATCCCGGCCTTGCTGAAGACCCGGTTCAATACCAACGAGATCCTGACCAGTCTGATGCTGGTCTACGTCGCCCAGCTCTTCCTCGACTGGCTGGTGCGCGGTCCATGGCGCGATCCGCAAGGCCACGGCTTCCCGCAGACGATCCAATTCGGCGATGCGGCCACCTTGCCGCAGCTGATGCCGGATGCCGGGCGGGCCAATTGGGGCTTTGTCTTCGCACTCCTTGCCGCGGTGCTGATCTGGATCCTGATGGGCCGCATGCTCAAGGGCTTCGAGGTCCGCGTGCTGGGTTCCAGCCCAAGGGCAGGGCGCTTCGCCGGCTTCGGCCTCAGCCGGATGGTGTTCTTCGCCTTCCTGCTGTCAGGAGCGCTGGCCGGTCTTGCCGGCATTTCGGAAGTCTCCGGCGCCATCGGGCAATTGCAGCCGGTGATCTCGCCCGGCTATGGCTTCACCGCCATTATCGTGGCGTTCCTCGGCCGCCTCAATCCGCTCGGCATCATCGCAGCCGGCCTGGTGCTCGCGCTAACCTATCTCGGCGGCGAGGCGGTGCAAAGCGCGCTTGGCATTTCCGACAAGGTGGCGAGAGTGTTTCAGGGCATGCTTTTGTTCTTCGTGCTCGGCTGCGACACGCTCATTCACTACCGCATCCGGCTGATCGGCCTGGCGCTGACGAAACCGGATGGTGCGGCGAAGCTGGAAGCCGCGCCGAAGCTGAAGGAAGCCCGCTGATGGACATCACCGTCAACATCCTCCTGACCATCGCCACCGCCGCGACGCCGCTTCTCATCGCGGCGATCGGCGAACTGGTGGTCGAACGCTCCGGCGTGCTCAATCTCGGCGTCGAAGGCATGATGATCATGGGCGCGGTGGCCGGCTTCGGAGCCGGTTATCTGACCGGCTCGCCCTGGATCGGCCTTCTGGCCGCCATCGCCATGGGAGCCGTGTTCTCGCTGCTGTTCGCGGTCATGACGCTGTCGCTCGCCACCAATCAGGTCGCGACCGGTCTGTCGCTGACCCTGCTCGGCCTCGGCCTCTCCGGCATGATCGGAACGAGCTTCGTCGGCCAGCCCGGGGTCAGGCTGCCCAATCTCGACATTCCCGGGCTGAGCTCGATCCCGGTCGTGGGCAAGCTGCTGTTCGGCCAGGATCCGGTGTTCTACATTTCGATCGCGCTGACGGCGGCGGTGATGTGGTTCCTGTTCAAGACGCGCACCGGGCTCACGCTGCGCTCGATCGGCGACAGTCATGCCTCGGCGCACGCGCTCGGCATCAAGGTCATCCGCTACCGCTATCTCTCGGTCATCTTTGGCGGCGCCTGCGCCGGCCTTGCCGGCGGCCATCTGTCACTGGTCTATACGCCGCAGTGGGTCGAGAACATGTCCGCGGGCCGTGGCTGGATCGCGCTGGCGCTGGTGGTGTTCGCGTCATGGCGGCCATGGCGGGTGCTGGCCGGCGCCTACATCTTCGGCGCGGTGTGGATCGGCCAGCTTCATGCACAGGCTTTTGGCATTCCTGTGCCCTCGCAGATGCTTTCTTCTCTGCCCTATCTGGCAACCGTCGTGGTTCTCGTTCTAATCTCGCGCAACAAGCGTCTGACGATGATGAACACGCCGGCATCCCTGGGGCAGCCATTCGTTCCGGATCGTTGACAACAATAAAAAGACGGGAAGCTCCAAGGCTTAAACTCAGAGAGGTAACACGATGAAAAAACTGCTTATTGCCCTGATGACCACGACAGCGGCACTTTCGCTGGCTGTGTCCGCAGAGGCTGCCGACAAGTTCAAGGCCTGCTGGGTCTACACTGGCCCGATCGGCGATTTCGGCTATTCCTACCAGCACGACCAGGGCCGGCTCGAGGTCGAGAAGGCGCTCGGCGACAAGGTCGAAACCGCCTATCTGGAGAACGTCTCCGAGGGCCCCGATGCCGACCGTGCCTTCGAGCGCCTGGCGCGCGAAGGCTGCAAGATCATCTTCGGCACGTCGTTCGGCTTCATGGACGCCGAAGTGAAGGTCGCCAAGAAGTTTCCGAAGGTGATGTTCGAGCACGCCACCGGTTACAAGACCGGTGACAACCTCGGCATCTACAATGCGCGTTTCTATGAAGGCCGCTACGTGCTCGGCCAGATCGCCGCCAAGGAATCGAAGTCCGGCGTGGCCGGCTACATCGTTTCCTTCCCGATCCCGGAAGTGGTCATGGGCATCAACTCCTTCATGCTCGGCGCGCAGTCGATCAACCCGAACTTCAAGGCCAAGATCGTCTGGGTCAATTCCTGGTTCGATCCGGGCAAGGAAGCCGACGCGGCCAAGGCGTTGTTCGACCAGGGCGCCGATATCATCGTCCAGCACACCGATTCGACCGCGGCGCTGCAGGTGGCCGAGGAGCGCAAGCTGCACGGCTTTGGCCAGTCATCCGACATGATCAAGTTCGCGCCGAACGCTCAACTGACCTCGCTGACCGACGAATGGGGTCCGTACTACATCAGCCGGGTGAAGGCGGCCATGGACGGCACCTGGAAGCCGGACAATGTCTGGCTCGGCATCAAGGACGGCGCGGTCAAGCTCGCGCCCTACACCAACATGCCTGACGACGTGAAGGCGATGGCCGAGGCGACCGAGAAGAAGATTGCCGGCGGCTGGAACCCCTTTACCGGGCCGATCGCCAAGCAGGACGGCACGCCCTGGCTGAAGGACGGCGAGGTCGCCGACGACGGCACGCTGCTCGGCATGAATTTCTACGTCAAGGGCGTCGACGACAAGCTGCCGCAATAAGACGCACGGAATTAGCAAAAGGGAAGGGCGCCGCGCGGCGCCCTTCTTGTTTATGGGTATGCCCGATGGAGGGCGTGGCCTTTCTGCGTAACGTTGCGTGCAAGCCTGGATTGGTCGAAACCAACCAGCGTCGTCGTGCCGCCTGCGGACCTTCTTCATGGAGCAATATGCGATGGATATGCCAGAACTCAGCCTCCCGCTTACGACCGAACGTCTCCAGCTTCGTCCATTTGCCGAAGGTGATTTTGAGTCATACGCCGCATATCATTCGCTTCCGGAGTTGTACCGATACCTTTATTCCGCTGTGCCGACGCGAAAAGCGCTTGAAGAAAAATTCAAAGGTATGCTCGAAGCACCCTTCAAGAATGATGGCGATGTCTTTCGTCTTGCTGTCGTTACCCGTGAAGATGAAACGCTTGCCGGGCAGGTCACTCTAAAACTCGCCAGCAAGGCGGCCAGACAGGGAGAGGTGGGATATATCTTTAACCCGGCCTTTGCCGGAAAAGGCTATGCGACAGAAGCCGTTGCCAAGATAATTAACGTCGGCTTCTCTGCGTTTCGATTTCACAGGATTTTTGCTCGGCTCGATGCCGCAAACAAGGGATCTATCGGCGTTGTCGAGCGGCTGCGGCTCCGTAGGGAAGCCCACCTCAGACAGAATGATCAGTTCGATGGCGTCTGGGGCGACGAATATATCTACGCGGTTTTAGCATCGGAATGGCGCGAGCCGACTGATCAGACAGCCGAACCATAGAGATCATAGGCGTCGGCACGCTCGACCTTGACGGTGACGATATCACCGGCGCGCAACGGGCGGCGCGACTGGATGTGGACGGAGCCGTCGATCTCGGGCGCATCGTATTTGGTGCGGCCCTTGGCCGAGGTGCCGTGCGCCTCGTCAATCAGCACCGGCAGGCGCTTGCCGACCTTCCTGGCCAGCTGCGCCGCCGAAATCTTCTGCTGGCGCTGCATGAAGCGGTGCCAGCGCGCTTCCTTGATCTCCTGCGGAACCTGCTCGAGGCCGAGGACATTGGAGCGGGCGCCCTTGACCGGCTCGTATTTGAAGCAGCCGGCGCGATCGATCTTGGCTTCGTCCAGCCAATCGAGCAGCATCTCGAAATCATCGTCCGTTTCGCCAGGGAATCCGACGATGAAGGTAGAGCGGATGGCGAGATCCGGGCACATGTCGCGCCAGCCGCGAATGCGCTCGAGCGTCTTTTCGCCATGCGCGGGCCGGCGCATGTTCTTCAGCACCTGCGGCGAGGCGTGCTGGAACGGAATGTCCAGATAGGGAAGGATTTTTCCTTCAGCCATCAGCGGGATGACATCGGCGACATGCGGATAGGGGTAGACATAGTGCATGCGCACCCAGATGCCGAGCTTGCCCAGTTCCTCTGACAGATCGAGGAATTTCGCCCGCACCTCGCGGTCGCCGAACATGGACGTCTGGTACTTGATGTCGATGCCGTAGGCGCTGGTGTCCTGCGAGATGACGAGGAGTTCCTTGACGCCGGCCTTGGCCAGTTTCTCGGCTTCGCGCAGAACGTCGGCGGCCGGCCGGGAGACGAGATCGCCGCGCAGCGCCGGGATGATGCAGAAGGTGCAGCGATTGTTGCAGCCTTCCGAAATCTTGAGATAGGCATAGTGGCGCGGGGTCAGCTTGACGCCCTGCGGCGGCAGGAGGTCGATATAGGGATCATGCGAAGGCGGGGCTGCCTCGTGCACGGCGGCCATCACGCTCTCATAGGCCTGCGGCCCGGTGATCGCCAGCACGTTGGGATGCCTCTCGCGGATCACCTCCGGCTCCGCACCCAGGCAACCGGTGACGATGACCCTGCCGTTTTCCGAAAGCGCGGAACCGATGGCATTCAGCGACTCGTCGCGGGCGGAATCGAGGAAACCGCAAGTGTTGACCACAACGAGATCGGCGCCATCATGCTTGCGGGCGATCTCGTAGCCCTCGGCTCGAAGACGCGTGATGATGCGCTCGGAATCGACAAGGGCTTTGGGACATCCGAGACTGACAAAGCTGACGCGCGGGGCGGACATGGGCAGATTTCCAATGGACGCGAGCCGGAAACGCTGATCCGGTCCGAAGTTCCAACATATAGCGGTTTGCGTGGCTCTGGCATGAGCTCAATTCGCGTGGCGCAATAACACGAGTTCGGCGATCAGGCAAACATGCCGGCCGGCCGTTGATTGCGGCTCAATGTCCGCTTGATCCGAACCAGGGTGCCAGGAAGGTGAAATGCTCGGGGAATTGCTGGACCGCGCCGTCAAGCAGCATCTTGACCGCGACGTAGAGAATGATCGCCAGGCCGATATAGGCAATCCAGCGGTACTTGTGCAGCAGGCGCGCGACGAAGGATGCGGCAAAGCCCATCAAGGCGATCGACAGGGCCAGCCCGACAATCAGCACCGTCGGATGGTTCATGGCTGCGCCAGCCACGGCCAGAACATTGTCGAGAGACATCGAAACGTCGGCAATGACAATCTGCCACGCGGCCTGCGAGAAGGTTTTACTTGGCCCCTTGCCGCCTACGACGCCATCCTTGTCGAAGTCGCCATTCGACAGCGCTTCGGTCGCGTCACGCTCCTGCTCGTGACTGACACGCAATTCGCGCCACATCTTCCAGCAGACCCACAGCAAAAGCAGGCCGCCCCCGATCAGCAGCATGGGGCCAATGGTGAGCAGCCATTGCGTGATCAGAGCGAAGAAAATGCGAAGAATGGTGGCCGCCGCAATGCCGACGAGGATCGCCCGCTTGCGCTGGCTGACCGGCAAGCCGGCCGCGGCGAGGCCGATGACAATGGCGTTATCGCCCGCAAGGGCAAGGTCGATGGCAATGACCTGAAGGAGGGCCGACAGGCCCGCGGCGGTAAATATTTCCATCGACCTGGAAGCCCTTCGCCGAGTGTTCGTCGTCGATTGTCAAAACGGGCCTAAAGGGATGGTCCGCTGCCGTCAAGACACAGCACTGGACAGCACTGGAAAACCATTTTCGTGGCCGTGGCATTACAGGGGATGTTCAGCCGCCGCCGGCTCGCGAGCCAAAGCGAACCCAAATTCGCGAAAACTAATCGTAGAGATTGTACTTTGCCCAGTCGGCTTCCGGGATCTCATCGCCGATTCGATAGCGGAGCTGGAGAACTTGCATATGGTCTGGTCCCGTCTGGCACTTGAATTTCAGCCGATACCACTGTCCTTTGCTGCGAAACGCCGCACCCGGGCTCCTGATCGCATCGGCGCTCATCTCGGGCGTCGAGAAGGCGTAGGCGACGACGCGATCGGCTTTGAACTTGCGATCATCGTGGGAGATCCGATCCAGAACTTCGGCATCGCACCGCTGCTCGAGGCGTGTTTGCGGATCAAGTTTCATCAGCCCGGCACGCAAAGCATTGTCCATTGCGCTGGCCGGGAAGGCCAGTATCAGGGACGCCACGGCCATCATGCAGAGTGTCTTCATGGGCGGGACAAGCAGCATATTTTGTCTGAAAAATCAACCAAGAGGGGTACTTCATGCCCGGCAAGTCCCCGCATTCAGGGGGTCGTCGCAATCAAAATCTCGTGTCGGGCTTCGTCATACGAGACCTGGGGCCAACGGACCAGCGAGGCGCGGCCGGCATCCGTGAGATCGTAGAGGCCCCGGTCCACGCGCGCGAACCAGCCATAGACATTGTGCTGCAGGATTTTCGGCGCGATCGGCGTCAGGGCCTTCAGATCGCGCGGCCGTTTGGGACCATCGGCCATTGCGGCCGCGCAGGCGAGGGCGCTTTGGCGGTAGGCGGTCATGATCGGATTGCGCGACCCTCCGCCCGCGACAGGATCGCCGCGGCGGCGCTGATGCTCGTCGACAAGACGGGAGCGGCGTCGCGCGTTCTTGCGCGGCGCAGGCGCGACCGGACTGAGAAGCACCTCGATGCGGTCAGTCGCGGTTACACCAAGCAAACCGAAGCCGAGCCGGCGGCAGAGGTTGCGAAACCTGGCGTCGCTTTCGCGGCCCTTGCCCCGCGCCGACATGCGCGCCGCCAGCCACACTTCGTCGCAAGCTGTCGCGCGGTCGACGCCTTGCAGCACCAGTTCGAGATTGAATTGCAGCTTCAATTCGCAGATGACGACGATCGCCGGCTCACCCTCGCGCAGCGCGACGATGTCGCAGCCGCCAATTTCCCCCTTCACGACGAAGTCGAGACTTTCGAGGAACCGCTTCACCGGCGCGTAGAGTGAGGTCTCGTTCATGTCTCAAGGCTTAGCCGATTCGACGCCAAAAGCCTTCCGGAGCGCACCATCGGATGCTCAAGAATGAATCTTTTCGCGTCAAAGCCGTCGAGGGCAACCAGCAAACCGTGATGGCATTCACCGCGGACGGTCAGTTCCTCGGGGCGACAAAGTTGGACGTGGCTTTCATCGTAGCCTTTCTCGAAGCGTCCAACAAATTGGAACAGGAACAAACTCCCTCCGACAAGGGCATTTGACCGCCGTCGATCTTTCCCGATCCGCCAGTGGCCGGCGATCCTCCCAAGACAGCAGAGCGGCCGGCAATCTCTATCCCATAGGGGCGGGTAGTCCAAAAGCAGAGACAGGTCGACAAGGCCCTCCAGTCTTGGTTCAAACCCAACGCCACCCCAACGCAACCAACGCAAGGAGTGACGGCACATGGCGCAAGCGCCCCTTTCGGACGAACTGGCGCAACAGGCTGCCGATGCTTTCAAGGCAGCCGGGAATAAAGCCGCAGCGGCCCGGTTGCTCGGGGTTGCTCCCGGCACATACGACAAGCGGTACAACATAGCAGCCGATCGCGGCATGTTGAAAGCCGATGACGCGGCTATTCTGGAAGCCGCTGCTGCGGGCGGGATTGATGATCCTCGCAACCTCGCCCCACTTCTGGAAGATCGTCAAGGACGAGAGCGGCAGCGGCTATTCGCTGTTCATCAAAAATCCACGCCCTTCGAAATCAAGGTGGCCGTCTCCGACGAAAGCACCGCCATCGCGACCGGCACCGCGAAAATCACATGGTATGCGCCGATGGACGCAACCATCACGGAAGTGTTCTTCGGTCTTTCGGCCCAAAGCTCTTCTGGCGCGGTGACGATCGACCTCAACAAAAACGGCTCCACCATGTTTTCGACCAATCCATCGGCGGCTGCGAACACCGACACCAACCTGGCGGGCGGCGGCACCGCCGGCATCCTTGGGACCACAACGTGGGCCAAGGCGGACAAGATGACCATCGACATCGACGCCGCCGGCACTGGCGCCAAGGGCCTCAAGGTCATCATCCGGGGCACCCGCTCATGATCGAACTGCCGCCGCCGCTGGTCTTGCCGGGCTAGCCAGCGATCATTCGGCCAATCGAAGGCGGTCTCTGGGCGACCTCGACCGCAAGATGCAGGGGCTCGGCCTGTCGCGCGATGTTCGCCGCTCGGTGCTTGCCGAGATGCGCAAGGTGGTCGGCGGCAAGCCTGAGCTGGTCAAGGCAACGGCGGGCGAAATGGCCCGCTACGGCAAGGATCCATCCCTTGCCTCGATGCTCATCAACCCGTTTGTCCTATCCTCGGGCACGCCATCGCTACCGTTGGCGAAGACCGACAATATCCAGACACTAAGCGCCACCACGAGCTACACCATCACGGCGGCAATCATTGGAGCAGCCGCCGCCGCACGCGTCATCTACATCACTGTGTCATGGTACGAGCCCACGTTCAGCGGCTCATCCATCTCAGCAATGACGGTTGGCGGTGACACCGCAACACGTGCCGTCCGAGCATTCAACGGCAGCAACTTCAACAATGCTGAAATCTGGTCATGCCCAGCAGGAACCGGATCGGGCATCGCTGCGAATACGACCGCCAACATCGTCATGACGCTCGTTCGCGATGTCAGAATGACGACGGCAGTCTATCGTGGCGACGGCTATTCAAGCACGGCCGGAACAACGGGGACCGGAACGACCAGCGCCTCAGTCACGATCGGCGCTGCCGGCATGGCTCTCGTTGTCTGCTGCAACATCCAGAATGCCGCCGGATCGATATCGAACGTGACCGAAGACTATAATTTCTCGGTCTCGGCCGGTGGCCAGCGGGGCATTCACGGCTCCAAGGAATCTGCCGGCGGTCAATCGCTGACCTCGACGTTCTCCAGCGCCTCGCCCAACGCTACTCTGATGGCAGCAGCGCCGTTCTAATCCGTCTGCCGTGGTCGGCCAACCTCCTGACACCGACGATGGCGGCGACTGCCACGAGCCCGCCAGCGATAACGTCAACCAGATAGTGCCCGCCTTCGGGCACGGTCGAGACGATCATCAGTGCATTGACGATGGCCACCGGGAAAAAGAACGGCGTGCGACGCAGCGCATATGTGATGACGATCCCGAGTGTGGTGTGGAACGACGGGAAACAAGTGATCCCGACCGTCTTGGAGATCAGGAAAATGAACGGCCCGGAGCGCAGCGCCTCGACCGTCGTGGCATGAGAGAGCCCGGCGTTCGTGAAGTGGTCGTAAAGCGACGCTGCCGGCTTGAAGTACAGATAGGGACCATCCACAGGCACCGCTGCCATGGTGATTGCGGTGAGAACCGACGAGGCGAACAGCACGGCGCAGAATTCGAGCAGCCTGCGCCTTCCGTTCACGCAGGCGTGCCAAAGCACCACGATTGGGATCTGCCAGGTCAGGGCGGCATAGCAGAACACGAGGACTGCGGCTGCCATCGGGAACGAATTCGCATAGGCGAGCGCGCTGGGCCAGTCGAAGCCGAGCGCCTTGTCTGCGTCGACCAGATAGGCATCCAGACGCGGCCTTGCCGTCGACGACGCCAGGTACATGAACAGGCAGCTTGCGACCGACATCGGGATGAAAGCCAGCAAGAAGATGGCGATGTTTTCGAAGGCGGCCGCGATTGCGCCCCACACCTTGGAAAGCCGAGAGCGCCGAGCCATCCGGGAGCAGACTGCGCCCGCAAGCCAATATCCCCCGGCAATCAGGCCGGCGATGATGACTGCAACGCCATTGGAACTGTCGACCGTGATGTTGCTGAACGGCAGCCATAGAAGGTCCGCAGCAACAAAGGCTGCAATCGTCAGGCCGATGACCTGTCCATATCTGTGGATTGCCGGATCTTGGTAACTCATCGCCCCATCCCGGCGCGAACAATAGTCCGAAAACCCGAAACTGCAACTTCCGCGATCACGGACCGGCTTGCTCGCCCGCTTTATCCCGCATCCGAAGCTGTCGAAGTGACGTTGTCGGGCAGGGCGCTACTCCTGCTATTGCGAGACCCAGGGGATTCGAACCCCTGTCGGCTACCAACGGGATCACAACCCGTTCGAGGAAGGCCAACAGCACTCCGTTGAACTGTATGGGTCGTTGCAGCGGAGCGAAATGGCTGACGCCGGGCAGGGCAATCAATGCTGCTTCCGGGATGCCGCCGAAATCCTACGCCAAGCCGTTCAGGGCGCAAGGCGCCGGCCGGCGCAAGATCACCCGCTGCCGCTCCTCCACAGCCACGTCCGAAAGTCGCATAAGATAGATTATGGAACTTAAAGATTAGCCTACGGTTGGGAATTGCCGCTGATTTTCATGGGTTTGGACGCGTGCGCAGCGTGGACGCTGTCGGCGCAAGCTGGTGCGCGGACATGTATGTCGAGCCTTCGCAACGGCGTCGCGGCATCGGCCAGGCGCTGATGGCTAAAATGCTGCACGACGACCAGGGTCGCGGTGCTCGGTGCTCATGGCGACGCACGCCGGAGCGCTGCTTTATCCCGGCATGGGCTATGAGCGGATTGGAACGCTGCTGATATTTGGCCCAAGGAGCCGAACATCCTCATAAGACGTCGTTCGTATCACGTTGTTTCATAAGGAATTTCGATCACCATGCCGTCATGGGCCGGGGTGACATTGGCCGGCACTTCGCCCTTGACCGTGGCATAGTCGAGCGGCACGTGCATGTGCGTCAGCACGGCGTGTTTCGGGGCCAGCTTTTCGATCCATTCAAGCGCCTGGCCAAGCGACAGGTGGCTCGGATGCGTCCTGTATTGCAATGCGTCGATGATCAGAACTTCAAGGTCGCGCAACCTTTCGACGGTGGCATCGGGAAAGTCGCTGACATCAGGGCAGTAGGCCAGCGTCCCGACGCGAAAGCCGAGCGATATGATGTCGCCGTGAACCTGTGGCAAAGGCTCGAGGGTGAGGGCACCCCCCTCTCCCTCGATCACCACCGGCCTGGCGTGGTCGATGATATGGGCTTCGACGATCGGCGGATAGGAACTGCCTGCTGGCGTCTCGAAGCAATAGCCGAACGCCTGGCGCAGCCGCAGCATCGTTGGCTGGTCGGCGTGGATATCGATCCGCTGGCGCTGATCGAGGACGAAGCCGCGTAGATCGTCGATGCCGTGGATGTGGTCCGCGTGCGGATGGGTGTAGACGGCCGCGTCAATGCGCCTGACAGAGGCCATCAACATCTGCTGGCGGAAATCCGGTCCGGTGTCGATGACGACGGTCGTGCGATTGCCGTTCGCGGCGATCCGCTCGACCAGCGCTGCCGTGCGCATGCGCCGGTTCCTTGGATTGTCCGGGTCGCATTTGCCCCAGTCGCCGGTGATGCGTGGCGTACCTGGCGACGAGCCGCAGCCGAGAATGGTGACGCGCAGGCTGTCGCTCATGCGTTGGACGCCCGCTGATCCGGGCGCGGCATTTTTCCAAACAGCCGAAAGAAGTTGTTCGTCGTCAACGCAGCGATTTCAGCCTCACTGACGCCAATCGTCTCGGCCAGCACCTTGGCGGTTTGCGCGACATAGGCCGGCTCGTTCCGCTTGCCGCGGAATGGTACTGGCGCCAGGTATGGCGCGTCGGTCTCGACGAGCAGCCGGTCATGCGGCACATCGGCGGCGATGGCGCGCAATTCGGCAGAATTCTTGAATGTCAGTATGCCTGAGAACGACACATAGCCGCCAAGCGAAACGCCCACCTCGGCCAGCCGGCGACCCGAAGAGAAACAGTGCAGGATGAAAGGAAAGGCACCCTTCCCCGTTTCCTCCTCGAGAATATCGGCCATATCCTCATCGGCGTCGCGCGAATGGATGACCAGAGGCAGTCCGGTTTCGCGAGCGGCGGCGATGTGCGCGCGAAAGCCCCGCGCTTGCGCATCACGCGGCGCCTTGTCGTAGAAATAATCAAGCCCGGCCTCGCCGATCGCCACCACCTTGGAGTGAGCCGATAGACGGACAAGGTCGGCGGCAGTGACGTCGAGCTCTTCTGCGGCATTGTGCGGATGGGTGCCGACCGAGCAATACACCTCGTCGAAAGTCTGCGCGATTTCAAGAATTTGCTGAAATCGCTTCACACGGGTCGATATCGTCACCATGCGGCCGATGCCGGCCGCCACGGCGCGGGCGACAATGGCCGCCCGCTCCTCGGCGAAATCTGGAAAATCCAGATGGCAGTGGCTGTCGACGAGCATCAGGCGTTCGCGTCCGGCTGGTCGACGTAACGCGGAAACACACCTTCCGGCACGGGCAAGGCGGAACCCGGAACAAGCGCATGGTCGGCGTGGACGTGCACGAAGTCGCGCCTGTCCGCCGGCACAGCCAGCAGGTCGAGCAACTTCGAGGCCGATCCCGGAATGTAGGGCTGGCAAAGCACCGCCACGCGCCGGACCACTTCGGCTGTCGTCCACAGCACCGTTTCCATGCGCTCCGGGCTGGTCTTTCTCAGCGCCCATGGCTCCTGCCCGGCGAAGTACCGATCGGCTTCCGCCACGACGCCGAAGATCGCCGCCAGCGCCAGATGAATGCCCTGTTCGGCCATCGCCTTGCGCGCGGCGGCGAGAGCGGCCACCGCCTGATCCAGGATCGCGCTGTCGGCATCCGTCAGGTCGCCGCGCTTCGGCACGACGCCGCCGCAATTCTTGGCGATCATCGACAGCGAGCGCTGCGCCAGATTGCCGAGGCCGTTGGCGAGATCGGCGTTGGTGCGGTTGACGATCGCTTCATGGCTGTAGCTGCCGTCCTGGCCGAACGGCACTTCGCGCAGGAAGAAATAGCGTACCTGGTCGAGACCGTAATGCTCGATCATGGTGAACGGGTCGATGACGTTGCCGACCGATTTCGACATCTTCTCGCCGCGGTTGAACAGGAAGCCGTGGCCGAAAACGCGCTTCGGCAGCGGGATGCCGGCCGACATCAGGAAGGCTGGCCAATAGACCGCATGGAAGCGCACAATATCCTTGCCGATGATATGTGCATCGGCCGGCCAGAAACGCCAATTCTCAGCCTTTTCATCTGGATAGCCGACACCGGTAATGTAATTGGTCAACGCATCGACCCACACATACATCACGTGCTTGTCGTCACCAGGCACCGGCACGCCCCAATCAAAGGTCGTGCGCGAGATCGACAGGTCCTTCAGCCCCGATTTGACGAAGCTCATCACCTCATTGCGACGCTCGGCCGGGCCGACGAAGTCGGGCTGGCCTTCATAGAGGGCAATGAGCTTGTCCTGGTAGGCCGAGAGGCGGAAGAAATAGCTCTCCTCCTCCACCCATTCGACAGGCGTTCCCTGTGGTCCATAGCGGACATCGTCGGGATGGACCTCCGTCTCCTCCTCGCCGTAATAGGCTTCGTCACGCACTGAGTACCAGCCGGCATAGCCGCCCTTGTAGATATCGCCATTGGCGTCCATCGCCTTCCAGATCGCCTGCGAAGACGCGTAATGCCGTTCTTCCGTGGTGCGGATGAAATCGTCGTTGGAGGCGTTGAGCGCGGCCGCCATGCGCTTGAAATCGGCTGAATTGCGATCGGCCAGTTCGCGTGCCGAAATGCCTTCGCGCTTCGCCGTCTGCAGCATCTTGATGCCGTGCTCGTCGGTGCCCGTCAGGAAGAAGACTTGCTTACCGTCGAGCCGCTGGAAACGGGCGAGCGCGTCGGTGGCGATCAGCTCGTAGGCATGGCCGATATGCGGCTTGCCGTTCGGATAGGAGATCGCGGTCGTGATGTAGAATGTGTCGCGTGACATGAATGAACCGTCATGAATGTCTGAATGGGAGCCGTGGCGGTGGATATCGCATCGGAATGGCGATTGCCATCCCGAGACCAATGCATGCCGCCAAAAGTGGCCCCGGGTTTGGACCAACGGCATGCATCAATAAGGCCGTCACATTCGCATCGCAGAATTCAGGCGGTCGATCATGGTAAGAGCGTGCTGCTTCTTGTCGAGATTGTAGGTGTCGGTTTCAGATATAGCGTCCAGCGCCTCGTGCCAAGTGTCCGACAGCGCTTTGGCACGCGCAAGGTCCCCGTCCAGGGCAGCCCGGCTTGCCGCGTCCGATAAAAGATCGAGCGCACGGCGATTGAAGATGTCGAACTGGATCGCCTGATCGCGTCCAGCGACGGCCTCGGCAAGGCGGTAGTTTGCACCGACGTCGCTCTTTCTCGTCGCCACAAGGGCATCGAGCGTCTGGGCGATCTCCAGCCCGCCATACTGCGTCAGCAGGATGGCGTTGCGGACGCTGCCCCCTGCCCGTTCGACCAGTGCCGCCTGTGCTGCGGGATCGTCCGGAGGCGGCGGTTCGGCGGTCTTCAGCACCGCCAGCAAGTCGTCGGCGTCGAGCGGCGTCAGGCGCACCACCTGGCAGCGCGAGCGGATCGTCGGCAGCAGGCTGCCCGGCGCATGGACGATGAGAATGAACAGCGTTCTTGCCGGCGGCTCCTCGAGGTTTTTCAGCAAGGCGTTGGCGGCATTGGCATTCATGTCGTCAGCGGGATCGACGATCACCACCCTGTAGCTGCCGTCATGCGAGGTCAGCGACAGGAAGCGGCTGACCTTGCGTATCTCATCCACGGTGACGACGGTCTTGAAGCTCTTGGTCTTGTCGTTCAGCGGACGGGTCAAATGCAGCACGCCGGGATGTGCGCCGGTTGCGATCTGGCGAAACAGCGGCGACGCCGGATCGGGCACGGCAAGCCTTTCCGGAGCCTGATCGAAGGCCGGGTATTTCAACAGATGATGCGCAAGATGGAAGGCCAGCGTCGCCTTGCCGATGCCGACCGGTCCGGCGAAGATCAGCGCATGCGGCAGCTTTCCCGACCGATAGGCGGCGGCGAGCATGCCGGCCGCCTGCCCGTGTCCGACGAGACGGGGGGTTTCGGCAGGCTCGGGCACGCCGTCCAGCGTATCGTGCTGTTCCGGCGCGATGCGTTCGAAGATCATACCGGTGCGGCCTGCCTGTTGCGCGCTGGTGCCCTTGCCTCCAGCGCCGCGAACACGGCCGCGGTGACGACGTCCTCCACCGTGTTAGGATCGGCCGACGCGTCGACGACGATGCATCGTTCCGGCTCGGCCGCGGCGATGGCCAGGAAGGCATCGCGCCGGG
The DNA here is from genome assembly GCF_006658505.1 of Mesorhizobium sp. B2-4-15. GTDB lineage: Bacteria > Pseudomonadota > Alphaproteobacteria > Rhizobiales > Rhizobiaceae > Mesorhizobium. The sequence goes on along the minus strand of NZ_VFUZ01000015.1, from coordinate 8,052 downwards.
TCTGATGGATGGCGAGCGTCTCCTTTTCGAAGCGGTCGGCGCCCGCGTCACTGCCGCGCCGCAGCGTCGCGCGCCTGAGACCCTCGGCCGGATCGATATCGAAGATCAGCGTCATGTCCGGCATCATGCCGTTGATGGCGACCTGCTCCAGCGCTTCCATGAACGCCGGGTCGATCCCACCGGTGACACCCTGATAGACGCGCGAGGAATCCAGGAAGCGGTCGCACAACACGATGGTGCCGCGCTCGACCGCGGGTCGGATGACCTGCTCGACATGGTCGGAGCGCGCGGCGGCAAAGAGCAGCGCTTCCATCTTCGGCCCGAATGGCTCGGCGGCGCCTGAAAGCAGCACATGCCTGACCGCTTCGGCGCCTAGCGAGCCACCCGGTTCGCGCGTGAGCAGGACATCATACTTCTTGGCGCGCATCTTTCTCGCCAGCCGCTCGATCTGCGTCGACTTGCCTGCGCCCTCGCCGCCTTCGAAGGTGATGAAAAATCCGCGCGCCAATCGAAAGGCCTTATCCATGTTGGAGTGGATTGTTGCGCTCTAGATAGTCCGCGTTCGGGGAAACGTCCATGCCGTCGGTGCTATCGCAGCCAGCCGATCGCCAATTCCTTGACGGCATCGAGTGCGCGTTGCGGCAAGGTGCCGACACTGATCGACTCGGCGGCGAAGAGTGGCGTCTCCTGGCTCAGCGTATCACCGATCCAGACGCGCAGCGCGCCTACCGGCTGCCCTGCCTCCACGGGAGCAGCGACCGGGCCGGTGTAGACGATCCGGGCCGTCAGCTTGTCGCGGTTGGTGATCGGCAGGAAGATGTCGATCGGCCCTTTTGCCTTCAGCGTCACGCCGGATTTCGCGCCGCCGAAAACCTGGGCCTCGCCGATCACCTCATCGCTGGCGAAAATCTCGGTTTTCTCGAAGGACCGGGCGCCCCAGTCGAGCAGCTTGCGCGCCTCTTCGGCGCGTTCCTTGTCACTGGCCAGCCCGCTCATCACCGCGATCACCCGGCTGCCGTTGTGGCTGGCCGAAGCGACGATACCGAAGCCGGCCGCCTCGCTGGCACCGACAACCAGGCCATCGGCGCCGATGTCCATGACCAGCAGCGGGTTACGGTTTTTCTGGGTGATCTTGTTCCAGGTGAAATCCTTCAGCCCATAGTAGCGATAATAATCCGGGTAATCGCGCCACAAATGCAGGGCAAGCTGCGCCAGTTCGCGCACGGTCGTCTGCTGGCCGTCCGCCGGCAGACCGGTCGAATTGACGAAAGTCGATGTCTTGAGGCCGATCTGGCGGGCGCGTTCGGTCATCTGCGCGGCAAAATTGTCCTCGGATCCGGCCATGCCTTCGGCGATGACGATGCAGCCATCATTGGCAGCCTGCACGGTCACGCCCAGGATCAGGTCCTCGAGGCGGATCGCCGATTTGAGCTTGGCAAACATCGTCGACGTTCCCGACGGCGCGCCGCCCTTGCGCCAGGCGTTTTCACTTACCACGAACGTATCGTCGAGCTTGAGGCGCCCGGACTTGAGGGCGTTGAAAACCACTTCCATGGTCATCAGCTTGGCCATCGAGGCCGGCGGGATCGGCTTGTCGGCATCTTTTGAGAACAGCACCGTGCCGGTATCGGCATCGATCATGAAGGCCTGTGCGGCCTTGGTCTCGAAAAGCTGTGCGCGGGCTGGGGTCAGAGAAAGCAGGAGACCGAGAAGAAGAACCCCGGCAAAAGACTGAAGCAAGCGAAACTGCATGAAATTCGACCCGTTGGCCGGTCCCTCCGGCAAGCCAGCGAAACTATCGGGCTTTTTCCAGGAGGGATCAACTGTTCAGCGGAAATCCGTGTCGCTTATCAGTCGCGCACAACCAGTGCATCGGGCGCGCCATGCGTCCACGCCGCCTGCAGCAATTCGTCCACCCCGCCATGGCCATCCGGATAAAGATTGACCGCATACCAGTCATTGCCGTCGAGATCGGAGCGCTGGATCTCTATTCTGCCAAAGGGTTCGAGTGCGGCGGCCACGCGCTTGGCTTCAGCGGCATTGTCGAAGGTACCGGCGGCGACATAGTCGGAGGTGGACGCTGACGCCTTCGGATTGGATTTCTTCCACGACCGCAAGATGTCGGCCGGTGACATGCCGCTGTCGTCCAATGCGGCAAAAACATCTGCACGCCGCACGCGTTCATCCGCATAGGACAGCGAGGCCACGGCGAATGGCGATTGCGGCGGCAGGCGGATGTCCGGGCGCTCTGGCACGATCGGACCGAAATCGGGCAGTGCCACGTCGCCGAAAGCCGGCGCCTGCGCCGACAGGGCAGCCGGCTGAGCGAAGGCCGGGCCGGCATCCGTCATCTGGCCCGGGAACGGCGCGGCGGCAGCACCCACCGGCAGACTCGGCGACGGTCCGTTCATGGCGACCATGACGCCACTCGGCAGGCCGTCCGACGGGTCCGGGCGCCTGTTGCCGGGGTGGTAGGAGGCCATCAGGTACTGATCGTCATCGCCGTCGAGCGGCGCGCGCCCGACATATTCCACCTTCACCTCGGCGGTGCCGATATTGGCATAGTCGAGCATCTCCGCGGCACGCTGCGACACGTCGATGATGCGGCCTTCGTGGTAAGGTCCGCGATCATTGACGCGCACGATGACCGAGCTGCCGGTCTTGAGATTGGTGACGCGGGCATAGCTCGGCAGCGGCATGGTCGGGTGCGCCGCCGTCAGGTGCGCCATGTCGTAGACTTCGCCGTTGGCGGTCAGCCGGCCGTGGAAGGCATCGCCATACCAGGAGGCCAGACCGACCTTGGCGTAGCGCTTTTCTTCCTTCGGATAGTACCACTTGCCGCGAACCTGGTAGGGCTTGCCGAGCTGATCACGGCCGCCGCCACGCCGCATGAAGGCAACGCGCGGGCTGGCTTTCACGCCATATTCGGTTTCGGCGAAATATTCCTTGGATCGATGCTCGGGATTGACCATCGCCTTCGGCTGCGGCGACGCACAGGCCGCCAGCAAGGCAGCCGACACGGCAAACAGCGCAATCGTGGAAGCACGACGAAGACGCGGGCGCGTCGCAGCCTGCATTTTCCTGAAATCCCCTACAGTCTCAATCAAAGACGCCGTCGTTTGACATCAGAGGAGCCAAAGCACTCACTCGACAATACCAAAGGCGACTAGAACCCCGATCCTTTGTGCGCAGGAATTGTTTATCACGATATTAACCGATTGTGGCCGGAAGCGGGCAAGATTGTGACGCTGCTTGCCGCCACTTCGCCAGCCACACGGCGCGCGCGTCATGGAAGCCGGTTGACAGGTCTTTGTCAGGCACACTAGAGCAGTCGCCTGTGATGCACAGTCACTGGAGGGATGGCCGAGCGGTTTAAGGCACCGGTCTTGAAATTCGCTCGCTGGCGTTGTTGAGCGTCCCGGTTCGTCCCTTGAAGGCCTTGCCCGTCAAGGCTTTGCCAGTACGTCAGCCTCCATTGTACCGCGCCGTACCGTTGGATGCCGTTGCATTGCGTTGCAAAAAGCGTAGCAAGCTGTTCGTCTATTGTTCCCCTCTCTGCCCTAACGGCAGATATGTCCATCAAATTGGGAAATCCTTCCCCTCCGGGATCATCTGGCAAATCCTACGGGGGTGTGCGACGGTCGAGTAGACTTGGGCACACGAGGGGCTAATATGGGAACAATGCTGGAAAACCACATTGCCTGGATGAAGAGGCAGGTAGCTAGCCTGACAGACCAAATTCGGATTATCGAAGAAAAAAAGGCCCGGTATTATTCGAGGCACCATGACGGACCAGAGGTCGAGATGACCCAGTCATTTCTTGCCGAGAATAAGCGTCAAAAGGTGGAGCTTGAGGAGCTTCTGAAGCAATACGACAAAGGCTGAGAGGCCCGCCACCGTGAGGTAGCGGGCTATTTGTCAAACGCGTTTGACTTTTCACCAGCCGTTGCGGTGCCATGCAGGCCCTTCTTGCGGGATATCGGTATCGTTCGACCAGCAGACCGTTTCACCATCCGGTTGCGGTTCGCGCTCGTCATCCCCTTCCCGATCATCATTGGTTCCTGACCAGCCGGTGAGGTATGCCTCCTCGTCCCCGGTCGACTCCAGATCCGGGTCACCATCCAGGGCGTCCAGCATAGCAATCAGCATTTCAACCGTGCGCTCGATGCGCTGGCGCCGAGCTGGGGACAGCGGCAGGAAATCGGAAGGGTTCGCGCGCGCATTCATGACATCACGTCCTCTCCGGCGATCCAAGCTTCCCGCGTTCTGGCGAGCCAATCCCTGATCTCGTCCGAGGTCGCGCCCTCGCTTCGCATCGACAAAACATGGTCCAAACGCTGCTTGATCTGCGTCAGAAGGCGGTCAGCCGCCTCGGGAGGCAGATCATCAAGCATTCCATCGATGCTTCTCCGGCGGGCGGACACATCGCCTTGAGTGATGAGGCGGCTCACGATTGCGCCTCCCCTGCCAGCCGCAACACGGTAGCGGCGAGGCTTGGCGCCCATGCCGCCGCCTCGGGCGTAAGAAGACGCTCCCAGCGGTCTGCGTGGCCCCAGGCTTGCAGCGCTTGCGCCTTTATCATGACCCCGGCCATCGTGGTTTCGGGCAGCGCCATGATAGCGTCGATAGCCGCGACCAGGGCTTTTGTCGCCATGCTCTTGCGTTCATCCGCCGCCTTATAGCCAGACGCTTTCAGGATGCGCGCCTGTTCCGCTTCGTACTTGGCGGCGACGGTGTACTCCGCAACTAGCTCGTCAAGGTGCGCTTCCCACCCCTCCCGGTCCCGCCCGTGGATCTTGCGCTTGTCGATCGACTTGCCCTTCAAAATACGCTCGGCCTGGTCGATATACCAATCCAGATCATCACAGGAGTCGATGCCGACAAGCTTGTCATTGCGGTAGATGCCGTGCCCCGTGATATCGCGCTCAGTGACGCGACCGTGCGAGCGACCGGTGAGGATTTCATCCGGCGCAGAAGGCCAGAGCTTCGACCACTTCTTGACGATTTTCGAGCGGGCATTCTTCGCGACCCGGTACTCTTCGGCAATCGCCGGGAAGGCATTCCCGAGCCGGACCAGTTCCGGGTTTTCTTGGATAGCGGCCGAATGTGCATGAGGCGCTACCGTGACAGCGGCAGCGGCGGTCGATGCAGCGGCGAGGCCGAGCAGCAGACGGCGGCGGTTAAGTGTGGGCAAACCTTCGGCGGCTGCCCGAACAGAGGTGTTCGGCATTGCATTTGCTCCTAGTTGGTTCTAATACCCTATTTGCAGGGTAATTTAACCATAGGCGCGCTTACCCCTTGCCGTCAACACATATTTGGTTATAAAACACATCTAGACAGATGAGGAACCCACATGCCAGTCACAGGAAACCAAATAAAGGCAGCTCGCGCGCTGGCCGGAATGGATCAAAAGGGCTTGGCCGATGCCGCTGGCGTCGGGATAAACACGATCCGAAATTTCGAGGGATGGGGAAAAGAAATCGTTCGCGGCCGGCTCGATACTATGGAGGCGATACGGGAAGCGTTCAAAGTCGCCGGGGTAGAGCTTCTTGAGGACGGCCAGTCATCGACCGAAGGTCGAGGCGTGCGCCTCAAACAGGTGTAAGATGCGTTTCGTGTGTAACGCGAGGCCACCCCCGATCCGTGGATCATCGAGCACAAGCGCCCGCTCGGGCTTCGCGGGCCGGACGTGAACACCAACTGCGGCCCAGACCCGGCCGGCTGGTCCTGATAAGCCGGCACTCCCGATTGGTACGAAATCGGACTCTGATTCTCACTTGATCTGGTGATTTCGGTGGCCTTATAAAAACGGACGTTACCCTTGCTCTCTGGGGAGGCATGCGATGGATAACGTGGTTCCGTTCCGCAATGTTGTGGCCCGTGTCGAGTTGGCGGAAGCTTGTGGCGAATGGTTAGTCCGCGTCACGGAACACGACCAAGAACTTACCCGAGCATTTGAACTGGAAAAATACGCCCTGTCGTATGCTGAAGGCCAGCGGATACGGCTAGGATTGCATACGATCACCCGGACATAAGCCCTTCACCGGGCCTATCCAGTTCCATCGAATGAACGGCGTCGCCCCGGCATTAACTGCTTTTGCAATCGCTCCCTTGAAGCCCCGACTTTGGCCGTCATATTCCGTATATGGTTGGTAGGGACATTTCCATCTTCGATCTCGACGCGCTTCGCGAGGCGTTCATGCAGTCTGTCCGCGAAAACAATGTCTCGCCTGCCGAATGGGGCGAACATGCCCAATGGTTCATTCAACAGCTTGCGGTCGACAGATTTTCGAAACTGACGGTTAGCCAGGTCACCCGTGCGCCGGACGATAGCCAGGCATAGCCGCAAAGGAAAAGCCCCGGAACTGGGTCGGTTCCCGGGGCCTAGCCATGGACGCAACACCTACCATGTCCGCTTTTAAGCGTGGCCTAATATAGTAAATGAAAGATAAAAGGCCGTCGCTCAATTGCGAAGCGCGGCGTCAACATCAACACTAAGCGGCATGGAGAAGCGCGGAGTGCCTGGAATCTCCCTGAGGTCTGAGCCAGCTTACGCTGGCGGCGCAGCAGCTGTAATGAGCGCCTGCAACTGGTTCAAGAGCGCTTTGCCTTCTAATTGCCGAAGGTCATAGCCCTCCGATTTTAGCAACTGACGAAGACTGGGCAAATTGTTGCACTTGCCTGATCGGGCTAATTCGAAAGCGCGTTCGAGCGTCGTTTTGTTGGGATCCATAGGGCGGCATTTCTGTGCCCGTTCTGTGCCGTTTGTGTGGCGGAACCTACCGACCGGAACCGGTTCAAACAGTAGCTCCCTTTGGCCCCTTCGCACCACATTTCTGATATGAACCATCCTGTGGATTGTAACCGCTCATTCACCATGCGCCGGCAATGCCGTTGTGAGTGCCAGCAATAGGCATAGCGTGGTCGTGCACCCTCTCTGGTGAAACAGACGACCGGGCCGCTTCAACGCCCCCCGCTCGGTTGTCCGGTCGTCTGCCTACTTCTCACCCTTCGCTTCAACACTCAGCGCTTAACCGCACGATATTGTCGCGCTGCTTCAGCCAGCACAAAATTGACGGAAGCTCGATCCGCGACAGGTAGATCGTGTTGCTCTTCGACCGTCTCTGGCTCCAGGTCAGCGTCGCCGTCCAGTTCGTTCAGAACGCCGATCAGGTGCTCTATCGTGGACTCGATGCGCCTTCGAAAGAACGCACTCATTCGTCGATCCACTCGATTTTGAGAACGCCCCCGAGCGCCTTGACAGCACGGTGAATGGCATCTGTGCTGACCCTTTGGCCCTTCCCATGACTTCGAAAGATGCGTTGGTTTCCAAGGGACCGATCGAGGTCCGCTCCAGTCATGTTCAAGTTGAAGGCCCTTCGGCGAACCTCATCAAAGAGGGGATTGCCACTTTCCTTGGGCGGGCGCTTCGCGATGTTGATCTTTCGATACAATAGCCGGTTGTCGATCTGAGCGACGGTGAGACCAAGCTCGGCCGCAATCTGCTTCCGAGTGTCACCGGCTGCGGCCATCTGGCGGAGCTTCTTGTCTTGGGCGCCAGTCCAAACGTTTTGTATCTTGTCGGGAACGAGGCCGCATTTCTTGGCCATGAAACGCATCGCGCCTGCCGTTCGATGAGGCAGCACCTTTCTTAGCAATGCGATATCCGGCCAATGCCTCCGCAGAATTTCGGTTTCCGCAAAAGTCCAGGTGTCGTCGCGGCGAATGATCCGCGCGCGGCGTATAGGACCAAGATTGCCATGCATCTGCTCATCTCCATTTGGATGCCCGCCGCGTTTCGGAGAATGAGGGAAAGGACTGCCGGTCCAAACGGGATTGTTGTGGCAATACCCGCGTTCCACAGGGGGCCGGAAAGCGAGCGAGGATTGTAATTGCGAAATGTTAGGTGATTTGACGTCACGTCACGGCTCATCCCGACAGATCACGCGGCGCACGAACCGGATTTCAGCTAGGCGCCGTGTATGGACGGCTCTCCGTTGGCAAGGGATTCTTTGAGCTTTGCCTTTGCTGGTTGGTGCGGCCATGTATCCG
>NZ_VFUZ01000014.1 GCF_006658505.1 Mesorhizobium sp. B2-4-15 | reverse complement strand
GCTTCAGCCAGGGTGGCGGCGTCGGCCTCGCTCTGTCGAACTGGATGGTGCATGGCGACCCGGGCTTCGACGTCTGGGGCATGGATGTCGCCCGCTTCGGCGAATGGGCAGGCCTGCGCTACACCAACGCCAAGGTGCGCGAAAACTATTCGCGCCGCTTCTCGATCCGCTTCCCCAACGAGGAACTGCCGGCCGCGCGCCCGGCGCAGACGACGCCGCTCTACGATACCATGCTCGCCAACAACGCGGTCATGGGCGACTCCTGGGGCCTGGAAACTCCGCTCTGGTTCGCGCCCAAGGGCAAGGAGCCCAAGGACATCGTCTCCTTCCACCGCTCGAACGATTTTGGCCCGATCGGCGAGGAAGTGCGCGCCACGCGCGAGAAGGTCGGCGTCACCGAAATCGCCAACTTCGCCAAATACGAAGTGTCGGGACCGGGTGCGGAAGACTTCCTCAACCGGCTGATGACCAACCGCATGCCGAAGATCGGCCGCATCGTGCTCACCCCGATGATCAACGAGTTCGGCAAGCTGATCGGCGATTTCACCATCGCCAAGGCCGGCGAAGACCGCTTCATGATCTGGGGCTCGTCGGCCGCCCAGAAATACCACATGCGCTGGTTCGAGAAGCACCTGCCGAAGGATGGCCCAAGGGGGTCGGAGGTGCGTATCCACCGCTTCGACCAGACGCTGGTCGGCCTGTCGATCGCCGGACCGAAATCGCGCGACCTCCTGCAGAAGCTGGTCGATGTCGACATCTCGACCAAAGCCTTCCGCTTCATGGATTTCCGCGAGATGGCCGTCGGCGGCGCGCCATGCATGGTCAACCGCATCACCTACACCGGCGACCTCGGTTATGAAATCTGGATGGCGCCGGCCTACCAGCGTCTTGTCTATCGTCAGATCAAGGAAGCAGGTGAAGAGTTCGGCCTGGTCGATTTCGGCATGCGCGCTTTGCTGTCGATGCGCCTGGAAAAGAATTTCCCGACCTGGTTCCGCGAGTTGCGCCCGATCTACGGCCCGTTCGAAGGCTCTATGGACCGCTTCATCAAGCTCGAAAAGAACGACTTCATCGGCCGCGAGGCAGCCGCCAAGGAACAGGCGGAAGGGCCAAAGCTGCGCCGCGTCTCCTTCATCGTCGACGCTGCCGACGCCGACGTGATGGGCGACGAGCCGATCTGGGCCAAGGTCAGCAAGGACTATGGCACGGTGGAAAAGCCGCATGGCTATGGCGCGCCGCGCTTTGACGACCAGGGCAAGGAAGTGCGTGGTTCCAAGGCCGCTGAAGGCGCGTCCGCCGTGCGCGGCATCGTTGACGGCGACTGGCGCGTGGTCGGCTGGGTGACGTCGGGCGGCTACGCGCATTACGTCCAAAAGTCGATGGCGCAGGGCTATGTGCCGGCAGCCCTCGCCGAGGATGAAAGCGCCGGATTGTTCGAGATCGAAATCCTCGGCCATCGCCGTCCGGCCCGCATCAATGTCGAGGCACCGTTCGACCCGAGCGGCGAGAAGATGCGGACCTGAGGGTTCAGCGATGGACAGCGCGGCGCCAAAGGGAAGCTTCGGCCGCCATCGCAAGATCATGCCGTTCGAGCCGGGCTCGATCGAGGCGCTGCGCGAAGCCTCCCGTGAGAAGGCGGCTTCACTCAACCAGCATGTGCTGGGCTATGGCGCCCAGGCTGAAGCGGAATGGGCGGCGGCAGGCGTTGCCGCCCCCGATCTGCCGGCGGTGCGCCAATACCGGTTGGAGCGCATCCGTACCGAACTGAAGCGTCGCGGTTATGCCGGTGCGCTGCTCTACGACCCCGTCAACATCCGCTACGCGACCGACTCGACCAACATGCAGCTGTGGGTCGCGCACAACCCGACGCGGCATTGTTTCGTCGCCACCGACGGACCGGTTGTGCTGTTCGACTATTTTTCCTGCGAACACCTGTCCGACCATTCTGGCGTCGTCGACGAGGTACGGCCGGCGGTGTCATGGATGTATCTCTACAGCGGCGACCTGACCGAGCAGAAGGTCCGCCGCTGGGCCGCCGGCATCGCCGATCTGGTGAAGGAGCATGGCGGCGGCAACAGCCGCATCGCGGTCGACCACATCAACCCGGAAGGCGTCGAGGAACTGGCGCGCCTCGGTGTTTCCATCGGCAATGGCGAAGCGGTGATGGAGAATGCCCGGCTGATCAAATCGCCGGATGAGGTTCTTGCCATGCGCCGGGCCATCGTCGCCTGCGAGGCGGCGATGGGTGAGATGGAGCAGGCGCTGAAGCCCGGCATCTCCGAAAACGAATTGTGGGCCGAGCTGCATCGCGGCAACATCGCGCGCGGCGGCGAATGGATCGAGACGCGGCTGCTGGTGTCGGGCCCGCGCACCAATCCGTGGTTCCAGGAATGCTCGTCGCGCAAGATTGAATTAGGCGATCTTGTCGCCTTCGACACCGACCTGATCGGCCCCTACGGCTTCTGCGCCGACCTGTCGCGCACATGGCTTTGCGGAGATACTAAGCCGACCAATGAACAGCGCGATCTGTTCCGCATCGCCGCCGACCAGATCGAGCACAACACCGAACTGATGCAGCCGGGCATCTCGTTCCGCGACCTCGTCGAACGCTCGGTGGTGCCGCCGGGCGACTGTTTTCCGACCCGTTACGGCGTGCTCTACCACGGCGTCGGTCTCGCCGATGAATACCCGACCTTGCCGCATGCCGGCGACTGGACATCGGACACGCCTGACGGGGTGCTGGAACCAGGCATGGTTTTGTGCGTGGAAAGCTATATCGGCCGGCTCGGCGGGCGCGAGGGCGCCAAGATCGAGGAGCAGATCCTGATCACTGAAAGCGGCAACCAGCAGCTTTCAACCTACCCGCTGGATGCGAGGCTGCTCGGCTAGCCCGGCAAGGACCTCGCGCATGGCCCGGACTGTTTTTTCCGGCGTCGTCCTGGCGGTGATGAAGGGCAGACCTTTGCGTCGTGCCGTCCAGCCGACGGTCACGACCTTGCCAGCAACCGGCTCGAAACGCTGCGCCAGCGCCCAGCTTTCACAATCGATCGCGGCGACATCCGCCCTGCCTTCGGCAACAGCAATGACAGAATCGCGATGGCCGCCGCTTTCGGTGCGCGATGAAAATATATCGAGACTGTGGCCTGCCGCCTGCAGGTCGCGCGTCAGCGCGATGATACCCGACATCGAATCCAGGCTGTTGAAGGTGAAGCGTTTGCCCCGGATGAGATCAAGCGGCAGCAAGGCCTTCCCATCCGCGGGCGACCGCACCTCCGGCCCCTCGCCTGCCCGCATCACCAGCGCGCTGGAATAAAGCTCGCCCTGCCCGCCCTCATAGGCGTCGTAACTCGGCTGGCCGACCACCTGCACATGGCTCGACAGCCCAAGCTCCATCGGCCCCCAGCAGGCCTGCGCGAACAGCAGCGCCGGATGCAGCCATATCTCGTGGAAATCCAGTTCGTCCGCCGGCAATGTCGCCGGATCCGGCGCGATCAATGCCCCCTGGCTATCACGAATGCCGCCCGGAACCGGCGGCAGATCGCCATTGCGCCGCACGATGGTTTTCGGGGTATCGATCCCTTTTTGCCGGAAGGCATCACGCAACCGAGCCCATTGGGCATCGACCTCGCCGCGCGCTTCAGGCCAGTCATACATCGGCAACGCCGCAATCAGTTCGCTCATGCCGGCACTCAATCACCATGTCTGGAGAAAGGATCGCAGAAACACGGCGCCCAATCAGAATTGGGCGACACGGATTCGGGCTGTCCAGGAACTATTCCTTGGGCGGCTCGGCGGGCACCGGCGCGGTGCCGAGCCCATTGATGTTGCGCGCGCGGATACGCGGCTTGAAGGCCCGGCCGTGCTCAGGCGCGCGCCGCAGAACCGGATGCACGATCGGCTCCTTCGCCTTGAAGGCATAGGATTTGATCAGCGCGAAATAGTTCGGATAGGCATAGCCGTTGTTCATCCGCAGCCAGTCCTCGCGGCGATCGCGAAACAGTTTCGGCAACCGATACCAGGCAACGGTCGGGCTCTTGTGATGCACGAAGTGCAGATTGTTGTTGAGGAACAGGAATGACAGCGGCGAGCGCTCGACGATCACCGTGCGGCCTTCGGGATGCTCCGACCACTGATGCTCGGCATAGGTGCGGATCGAGATCAGCGACTGGCCAAGCCACACCGGCACCAGCACATAAAGCCAGAGCGGTATGCCGAAACCGAACTGGACAACCGGCAGCACGATGGCAAGGCCGATGACATGCAGCAGCCAGGCCTTGCGGATCGCCTTGTCGCCGGCGATCACATGCTTGGCGTCATCGATGAAGAAGCCGATGCACGACAGCCACGGCCCAAGCACGAGGCGACCGGCCATGGTGTTGTTGACCTTGAGCAGGAATTTCATCAGCGGCGGCATGTCTTCATGCATCCAGAGCGCCTTGTAGTAGCTCTCGGGATCATCCAGCGGATCGGTCAGCCGCTCGTCGGCATGGTGGCGCAGGTGAATGGTCTTGAAGCGCCGGAACGGCCAGGCAAGGCCGATCGGCAGAAAGACAAAGGCCTCGTTGACCAAGGCATGGCGGGTCGGATGACCATGCAGAACCTCATGCATGATCGAGGACTGCAGTGCCAGCGTGACAGCCATGACTATGAGGGCCAGGATGGGATAGGATGGCCAGAGGAAGAGACCGGCGGCGAACCATGTGCCATAGCAGAAGAAAGCGAGGACCACGGTCGGCCATTCGATGGCCGGTTTGCTGCTTCGACGGATGCTCTTGCCTGGTATGCTCATGCTATCGACCACTGTCCCTCAGTCGCCGGAACTCCAACCGGTTCCTGACAGCATTGTGTCAGGAGACGTGATTCCACTCAACGCGACAAAGTATACAAAATGTTGCGTCTGCGCATTTTCGGCCGCATATGTTGTACTTTGTAAACACCCTTGGGGATTCATTTACGCCTGAAGCCCCCCATAAGGCTTCTCGGCGAAAATTTTTCCTTCCGAAGCAAGGAGCGATAGGATGGATAAACGCGACTTGTCGACGACCTTTCGGGAACGCCTGAAGCTGCTCCTGACACGGTCGGACCTTAATCAGTCGGCGTTCGCGACAGCCGTCGGCATCGATAGATCGGCTCTGTCGCAGCTCATGTCGGGCGCCTCGACACGCCTGCCGAGGGCCGAAACGCTGCTCAACATAGCAGCCGAATTCAAGGTCTCCCTGGACTGGCTGCTTGGCCTCAGCCAAGACGAAGGCGTCACCGGTGAAATCCGCGAAAGCCTGGAGATCGAGGAAGCGCCGGACGGTTTCGACCGCACGCTGCTCGCCAAATGGTTCGCTGAAGCCGCGGGCACCAAGATCCGCTATGTGCCGGCCGGCATTCCCGATCTCCTGCGAACCCAAGCGCTCGTCGATTACGAGGCCAATATCACCAACAGGAGCCGTCTGGCACAGGCCAGCGAGACCCGATATCGCATAGAATACAACCGGCGCCCGGAAACCGACATGGAAGTCTGCATGCCGCGTCACACGCTGGAGATCTTCGCACGGGGTCTCGGCGTGTGGGACCGTTTTCCGGCGGCCGACCGTCAGCAGCAGCTTACCCATATGGCGACGCTGCTCGACGACCTCTACCCGACCTTTCGCCTGTTTCTTTATGACGGCCGCATGCGCTATTCGATCCCGCTCACCATCTTCGGCCCCTATCGCGCCGCCATCTATGTCGGCGACATGTATGTGGTGCTGAACGCCACTCAGCCGGTCCAGGCACTGACCCGGCATTTCGACAATCTGATCCGTGCCGCCGACGTCAACCCGCATGAGGCCGCTGCCTTCGCGCGCAATCTGGCTGGCATGCCGTTCGCATCAGGCTCTGTCTGAGCGGCGTGAGGAACGGCAACCGCCCGAGCGATGGTCCGGTTGCTATTTCATTGACTGGACATAAAGACTTCTTTATATCCTTATTCGAATTCGAAACATGAAAGCCAATCCGATGACGACCACCAATCCGATCGATGCGCTGCTGGCTGAAAAGGGCGTGCTGCTGGCCGATGGCGCCACGGGCACCAATTTGTTCGCCATGGGGCTGGAGGCTGGCGAGGCGCCGGAACTGCTGAACGAGACGGCGCCCGACACCATCACCAGCCTGCACCAGAATTTCGTCGATGCCGGCGCCGACATCATCCTCACCAATTCCTTCGGCGGCACCCGCCACCGGCTGAAGCTGCACCATGCGCAGGACCGCGTGCACGCGCTTAACAAGCGCGCCGCCGAGATCGCGCGCGCTGTCGCCGACAAGGCCGGCCGCAAGGTGATTGTCGCGGGCTCGGTCGGCCCGACCGGCGAATTGCTGGTGCCGCTTGGCGCCATGACCTATGACGAGGCGGTCGACGCCTTCGCGGAGCAGATCGAAGGTCTCAAGGAAGGTGGCGCCGAAGTCGCCTGGATCGAGACCATGTCGGCTCCCGACGAAATTCGCGCCGCGGCGCAAGCCGCCATCCGCGTCGGCCTGCCCTACACCTATACCGGCTCGTTCGACACTGCCGGGCGCACCATGATGGGCCTGCTGCCGAAAGACATCCATGGCGTCGTCGATGGCTTGGCGCAAGCGCCGCTCGGCGTTGGCGCCAATTGCGGTGTCGGCGCCTCCGATATCCTGGCGTCGCTGCTCGACATGACCGATGCGAAGCCGGAGGCGACGGTGATCGTCAAGGGCAATTGCGGCATTCCCGAATTCCGCGGCACCGAAATTCATTATTCCGGCACGCCGGACCTGATGGCCGACTATGTGCGCCTCGCCGTCGACGCCGGGGCAAAGATTGTCGGTGGCTGCTGCGGCACCTCGTTCCAGCATCTTGCCGCCATGCGCAAGGCGCTCGACGCCCACACCAAGGCGGATCGCCCGACGGTTGAGAAGATCGTCGAGCGTATCGGCCCAATGCGCAACAAGGTGGCGACGGAGAACACCGCCGAGACCAGCGAAGCCCGCCGCGAGCGCCGCCGCAGCCGGGCCTGATATCTGCTCGGGCCTGGTATCTCTTCGGGGCCTACTGTCTCTTGGGATTATTCGCTGTTGTCGGCGTAGCTCGACTGCGCCGACTTGAAGTCGACGAGGTTGTCGCCGCGCATCGTCATCAGCGCACCCGACGCTCCAGGGTCGGTGATCTGCTCCAGCATGGCGCGAAAACGATCATTGGTCAGCGCCGACATGGCGGTGTGGCGCGCCTGCGCGACATCATCGCTGATGCGCCTGGATTCGGGCGACGGGGCCGATGAAACCGCCGAAGCGTCCCGCGCCGGCGGTATTGAACTGACGAACGTGCTGATCTGCAATTCCGGCTCCCTCAAGCCCGTGGACATGACGGGCTTAGCAAGGAGGGGTTGCGATCCGGTACCGGAAATGCCGCGCAATTTAACAACCTGGAACATTCCGCGAAAAAAGGCCGGCAAGGGAAATGTCCCTTGCCGGCCTGCCTTCACCCGCCCCTGGGTCGGTTTCCGCTGTCAGAACGAACCCATCTGAAAGAAGCCGGCCGCATCGCCACTACCGTTTACCGCCCAGTGCCGAGGCAAGGCGCACAAGCGAGAGGAACTCGGACCTGTACCCAAACGGGTCGGCGCCCCGGGCGGCAGTGGCGATCTCCATGATCTTGTCGTAACCGAACTTCGCGGTCGCATCCTCGTCGCGCAACTTCTGGCCGAAGGCCGCGACCGCGACCGAGAAGCGCTGGTCGGTGCTCGCCTGGTCGAAGGACGACACCTCGTTCGCCGAGGTCACCGGCGTGGTGATCAGCTTCGAGACGTCCTCATTCGGCAGCTTGTAGCGAATCTTGACGAAGGCATATTCGTCCGCGTTCGCGACACCGCCATTGTTGACCGTGGCCTGGCCGTAACGCAGCGGATCGATCTGCTCGCCACCGCTACCCTTGGGCGTGATCTCGTAGATCGCGGTGACCGAATGGCCCGAGCCTATATCGCCGGCGTCGACGCGGTCATTGTTGAAATCCTCGCGGTTGAGCGCCCGGGTCTCGTAGCCGATCAGACGGTATTCCGAGACTTTGTTGGGGTTGAACTCGACCTGGATCTTTACGTCCTTGGCAATGGGGAACAGCGTCGAGGAGGCATCCTCGACCAACACCTTTTCGGCTTCGGCCAAAGTGTCGATATAGGCGGCGGTGCCGTTGCCGTTCTGCGCGATGGTCTGCATCATCTGGTCGTTCAGATTGTCGCGGCCAAAGCCGAACACCGACAGGAAGACACCGGTCTTACGTTCCTGTTCGATCAGGCGCTTGAGGTCGTCGTCGTCACTCTGGCCGACATTGAAGTCGCCATCCGTGGCCAGCATCACCCGGTTGACGCCATCCTTGACGAAGGATTTTTGCGCCAGCCTGTAGGCCTCCTTGATACCCGCCTCCCCGGCCGTGCTGCCACCGGGCGTCAGCTTGTCGATGGCGGTGAGTATCTTGTCCTTTTCGGATGCCTTGGTCGGCTCCAGGACGGTGCCCGCATCACCGGCATAAGTAACGATGGAAATCGTGTCGTCGGCCTGGAGCTTGCCGACCAGCAGGCGGAATGCCGACTTGAGCAGCGGCAGCTTGTCCGGTTCGTCCATCGAGCCCGAGACGTCGATCAGGAACACCAGATTGGCCTTTGGCTGCTCGGTCGGCTTGATGTCGAACCCCTTAATGGCGACATGCATCAGCTTGGTGTGCGCGTTCCACGGCGTCGGCATGACGCTGACGGTCGAATTGAACGGCGTCGACGCCGAGTCCGGGCCCTTCCAGTCATAGGGGAAGTAGTTGATCATCTCCTCGACACGGACCGTGTCGGCCTGCGGCAGGGATCCTTCCTTCAGCGAACGGCGCACGAAGGAATAGGAGGCGGTGTCGACGTCGATCGAAAAGGTCGAGACCGGATCCTGCACGGTTTCGTGCACCGGGTTGGTCTTGAAGTCCTCGACGCGGTTGCGGTTTTCCTCTTGCGGCGCGATCTGGTCGGCCGGGTTGGCCGCCGGTTGCTGCACCATCAGTTTGGACTCGCCAGCCTGCATGCGGGCAACCCGCGAGGCGCTGGGTGCGCCAGCGGTGTTGTTCAGCGGAAGCGGTGCCGGCGCGGGCTCTGCCAGAACGCCACGCTCCTGAGCGCTCTGCTGTGCCGATCCGGCAGCGGCGGATTCGGACTCCGGCGGTGCGGGCGGCGCCGCAAGCGCATCGGCGGCATCGCGGCTTTCCGTATTCGCGTCGGCCTTCTTGTCCTTCGTCGGCGCCGTGGCCGCGAGCGGCTCGTTGATGGCCTGATCTCCCAGTGCCTGCTTGGCCAAGGGTTTCAGCGTCGCCGGCTTGTCGGCCAGCGTCTCGGTGACCTTCTGGTCGCCGCCAAACGGCGACGGCTCCCTCAGCAGATGGAAAGCGGCGTATCCAGCGATCGGCAGGGCGACGAGGCCGGCAAGAGCCGGCGTGGCGATGAGTTTCTTTTGCATGATTTCGCTCCAGAGCTTTTGTGCTCGCTCTGTGAGACGAAACCCTGCAGCCGATCCTTGGGTGACGGCGGAAATATTTTCCTGGTCATAGGCGCGCATGGCGGCCTCGAATGCGCGCGCCTTCGAGGCCTCGCCCGGTGCCGGCGCCGTAATGTCGCGCAGTCTCTCGAGTTCGTTGTCGTCTACCATGGTCACACTTCCCCGGCCGAGCGCATCAGCGTCTTCAGCCGTTTCTTCGCTTCATGGATGTGCCAGGAAACCGTCGTCTCCGAGATCGCCATCACCTCGGCGGCGACCGCGTGGCTCAAGCCCTCGCCATAGACAAGCAGCACGGCGTCGCGCTGCTTGTCCGGAAGCTGCCTCACCGCCACCCACAGCGCCTCGGCCGTGCCTTCCGGTTCGGCCGAGGCCTCGCCAGAAATCAGCGCATGAACACCGTAGGCTTCGGTCTTCACCGTTTCGCGCGCGGTCTTGCGCATCATGTCACGCGCCGCGTTCATCGTCATGGTGTAGAGCCAGGTCGTGAAGGCACCACCGCCGCGATAATCGCGGATCGCCCGGCCCAGCCGGACACAGACTTCCTGGGCGATATCCTCGGCATCGGCCTTCCTGCCGCACCAGCGGTAGGCGGCGCGATAGACGAAGTCGTAGTGACGCTCCAGCAATTTGCCGAAGGCCCCCCTGTCTCCGTCCTTCGCCCGCCCGATCAGTTCGGCGTCGGAGGCTTCGCTCTCATCCAGCATCATCGCCATCATTTGCCTGTTGGACGAAGGCTAATGGCTAATCCTTGGGATGGTGGAAAGATTTTTTGGGAGGTCGTTCTTCCTTCTTCCGTTCACAAGGAGAAGGTGCCCGAAAGGCGGATGAGGGGCGGCGCCAACTCTCGAGGGTTATCTGCCTCGCCGGGCGCTCTCCTCGCCAGTAGAACTCTAACCCAGCGTCTCCAAAAACAGCGCCGTCAACCGCCTCCAATGCCGCTCGGCGCCAGCTTCGTCATAAACGCTATGGTCCGGCACGCACCAGCCATGCGCCATGCCGACATAGTTCTCGATCGTGTGGTCGACTTCAGCATTCCGCAATGCCTCCTCCAGCCGCGTCGACTGTTCGGGCGGAAAACTCCGGTCGACACCCGCCATGCCGACATAGACACGCGCCTTGAAGGCGGCCGCCTTGCGGTGCGGGCTGTCGGCGGCATCGCTGGCCAGATTGCCGCCGTGGAAGCTGGCGGCCGCCTTGATGCGGTCCGGATAGGTCGCGGCGGCGTTCAACGCCCGCGCACCGCCCATGCAATAGCCGACGGTGCCGATCGGGCCGGTGACACCTTCCGCCGACAGCGCCTCAAGAAAGGCGCCACTGTCGCTGATGGTCATCTCCTGCGTCGTGCCGGTAACCAGCGCCATCAGCGCTGCCTTGGTCTTCTCGTCGGCGAAGGCGGTCTTGGCATCGAACGGACCATAGGGCGCGGCGCGGTAAAAAAGATCGGGAACCAGCACCGCATAGCCCTCACCCGCCAGCCGCTCGGCCATGCCGTCGAGCGCCGGACGCGGACCGAAAGCGTCCTGGTAGAGAATGACCCCGGCCTTGGTCGATGAACCGGCGGACGAGCGGAAGAGTCCTGCTCTTGCGACACCATCGCTGGTCCTTATCTCGATACCGCGCTTCGCCATGGCCGGGTCACCTTCTGATCGTCGCACATACATATCGGCGCCGGTTGGAAGGGCAAGGCCGGGCTGACGGGTGGCGTTCACAAAAGCGTATCGACCCCGGCCACGACGCACATCCCGCAAGAGGACCCAACCGAGGTTATTATGCGGCAAGCGCTTCTCTGTGCATTTCCGCCGGCATTTCTGCCGCCAACGGCGTGCCGCTAGCGCATGAAGCTCGCCATATGAAAGGCCTGAACCTCCGGCGGATAGCGGTAGGACGTGCCTTGGGGACAGGCATTTCGGTCAAGGCAACCGCCGCTGCGGCAGGGCTCACCATCTGCTCCCCGCACATGCGCCAGGCAGGCCTGATAGGCGAATCCTTCCGCGGAATAGGCAACGACCGAACAGGATTTCAGGCAGGGTTTGTCCACACAGTTGTCGCAGAGGTGGATTGCGGGATCGGCCGCTTGAACCGGAAGCTCGTCCTCGAACAGCAGCGCACCGCGATAGGCATGCCAAAGCCCGTATTGCGGATGCATGAGGATACCGAGCGGTGACGGCCTCAACCCCTCCGCCCGCGTCGCCCATTGCTGGAAAAGCAGATAAGGCCTGTCGGAGGGCGAAACGGCACGCGCGCCGAATGCCTCCGCCACACCGCCGATCACCTGCCGTGACCACGTATCGAGCGGATTGGCGATTGCCTGTGGCTGTTTTTTGCGCCAGCGCAGGAAATGCGGCCAGGGTGCCGCACCCGCCTGCCCTACCAGCAGCACGGACCTTGCCTGCGCGCCCGAGGCGCCGCAAGGGGCATCCTCGCCATCGGGAAAAACAAAGCCGCCGCGCAGGATGAGGCCGTGAGCGCCAAGCGCGGCCGTGATCTCTTCGATCATGCCGCGCACAGACTCATCCCTTCTTGTCCGGATCGGAGAACGCGCTCCGCCAGACTTCCTTGTGGATGATGTTGGCGACTTTAGCCCCGCCTGACTCGGGCTCCTTTCAAGTGAAGGCGTCGGGCATCGACCCCTTCTTCCTGGCGATGAAGTCCTTCAGCGCTTCGTCGATGCTCGGGTCGAGATGCGGCGCCTCGTAGCTTTCCAGCCAGCGGCGTGCGAGATCGTTGGCACGCTGCGGTGCGGTCTTCTCGCCCTCGGCCAGCCACTGCTCGTAGGAATTGTTGTCGGCGATGTTGGAGCGGTAGAACGCAGTCTGGAAATTGGCCTGGGTGTGGTCGCAACCGAGATAATGGCTGCCCGGGCCGACCTGGCGGATGGCGTCCATGGCCTGGCCGTTTTCGGACAGATCGACGCCTTCGCAGAACTTCTGCTGCATGCCGAGCTGGTCGATGTCCATCATGAATTTTTCGTAGCAGGAGGCCAGCCCGCCTTCGAGCCAGCCGGCCGAATGAAGGACAAAGTTGGTACCGGCAAGGATGGTCGAGTTCAGCGTGTTGGCGCTTTCATAGGCCGCCTGCGCATCCGGGACTTTCGAGGCGCATAGCGAGCCGCCGGTGCGGAACGGCAGGCCGAGCCGGCGGGCGAGTTGCGCCGCGCCGTAAGACACCAATGACGGCTCCGGCGTGCCGAAGGTCGGCGCGCCCGATTGCATCGAGATCGACGAGGCGAAGGTGCCGAACAGCACCGGCGCGCCCGGCCGGATCAGTTGCGTGAACGAGGCACCGGCCAGCACTTCGGCCAGAACCTGCGTCAGCGTGCCGGCGACGGTCACCGGGCTCATCGCGCCGGCCAGGATGAACGGCGTGACGATGCAGGCCTGGTTGTGCCGCGAATAGACCTTCAACGCGCCAAGCATGGTCTCGTCGAACACCATCGGCGAGTTGGCGTTGATTAGGCTGGTCAGGACCGTGTTGTTCTCGACGAAGTCGTCGCCGAAGACGAGCTTGGCCATCGCCACCGTGTCCTCGGCGCGCTCCGGCGCCGTCACCGAGCCCATGAACGGCTTGTCGGAATATTTGATATGCGCGTAGACCATATCGAGGTGGCGCTTGTTGACCGGCACGTCGACCGGCTCGCACACCGTGCCGCCCGAATGGTGGATCGACGGCGCCATATAGGCGAGCTTCACGAAATTCTGGAAATCCTCGATCGTCGCGTAGCGCCTGACGCCATCGAGGTCGCGCACGAAGGGCGGGCCATAGACCGGTGCGAACACCGTGGCATTGCCGCCGATCTGCACCGAGCGCTCGGCATTGCGGGCATGCTGGGTATAGATGGATGGCGCGGTCTTCAGCAGCGAGCGGCAAAGACCTTTCGGGAAATGGACGCGCTCGCCCTTGACGTCGGCGCCGGCCTCTTTCCACAGCTGCAGCGCTTCGGCATCGTCGCGGAAGATGATGCCGATCTCTTCGAGCACCGTATCGGTGTTCTTCTCGATCAGGGCCAGCCCTTCCTCGTTGAGCACCTCATAGACGTTGATCTTGCGCTTGATATAGGTGAGTTGCGTGCCGGGCCCGCCGCCGGAGCGCGCCGCACGCCTGGCCGCCGCTCCACCGCTGGCGCCGCGCCCACGCCGTGAGTTTGACGCTTCCTGGTCTATTGCCGCGTGTTCGCTCATGATCGCTCTTCCCTGAATATGGCCTTGCCCGACTATGGCTGGCCCGTAACCGTTGCGGCCGCATGGCGCGGCTTTCGCCGGATCGTAGCCATGCACCCTATTCGAAACGGCCAGTCCGCGCCAACGCCTGTCGCAAAATCGACAAGAAAACCAATAGATTTTCCAGTCGCTTTCCTTTTGCGGGAAGTCGCAAATCAGCTATGGATACACAGCCGTTGCGGGTTAGGTATGAACGCCAATATTTTGTGCCTTGCGACACAGTCGCGATGCCGTAGGGAGCTGGGTAAAAAATGTCCGACGACGAGATCATCCTTTCCGAACTTTCCGACGACGAGTTGGTGCAGCAGATGCACGACGACCTCTATGACGGGTTGAAGGAAGAGATCGAGGAAGGCACGCGCATCCTGCTCGAGCGCGGCTGGGCGCCTTATAAGGTGCTGACCGAAGCGCTTGTCGAAGGCATGCGCATCGTCGGCGAGGATTTTCGCGACGGCATCCTGTTCGTTCCCGAGGTGCTTTTGTCCGCCAATGCGATGAAGGCCGGCATGTTCATCCTGCGCCCGCTGCTCGCCGCCACCGGCGCGCCCAAGCAGGGCAAGATGGTGATCGGCACCGTCAAGGGCGACATCCACGACATCGGCAAAAACCTTGTCGGCATGATGATGGAAGGCGCCGGCTTCGACGTCATCGACCTCGGCATCAACAACGCGGTCGAGAAGTATCTCGACGCGATCGAGCAGCATCAGCCGGACATCATCGGCATGTCGGCACTGCTCACCACCACCATGCCTTATATGAAGGTCGTCATCGACACTATGAAGGAAAAGGGCATCCGCGACGACTATGTCGTGCTGGTTGGCGGCGCGCCGCTCAACGAGGAGTTCGGCAAGGCTGTCGGCGCAGACGCTTATTGCCGCGATGCGGCGGTGGCGGTCGAGACCGCCAAGGACTACATGAAGCGCAAGCACAATGTGCGCGCTTCGGCTTGAACCTGACGGTTCCGCAATGACCCATGAAAAAGCCGCGCCTTGCAGCGCGGCTTTTTTGTTCCCAGATGATTGGGAAGGCTGCGGCTCAGGGTTTGGTGACGGTGTCGTTGACAGCCCTGGCCGTCGATTTGACGTCCTTGCCGACGCCGCGGACGGTGTTCGCGCAAGCCGTAAGGGCCAAGGCACAGGCAAGAATGGCAATAGGCGCTACGCGCAGCAGTTTCATGGATGGCGTCTCCCTCAAAAAGATAAATTAGCCCCACAGCAACGGGGCCCGCTCGACTGGTTCCATCATGGCCAAGACACAGAAAACGAAACCGAATCAAGCGGACAAGGTGCTCATTATCGCCTGCGGGATGATTGCCCGTGAGGTGTTGGCCGTCAAGGAACAGCTCGGGCTGGATCACCTCGAGTTGACATGTTTGCCGGCGGAGTTTCACTTCTATCCCGACCGCATCGCGCCGGCCATGGACAAGGCGATCGAGAAGGCCAAGGCGGAGGGTTATGAGCACATCTTCGTCGGCTATGCCGATTGCGGCACCGGCGGCCTGCTTGACCGCGTCTTGGAGAAGCACGGCGTCGAGCGCATGGCTGGACCGCATTGCTTCGCCTTCTATCAAGGCATGGAGTCCTACGCGAAGATCGCCGACGACGACATGATGTCCTTCTACATGACGGACTTCCTGTGCCGTCAGTTCGACGCCTTCTTCATGAAGCCGCTCGGCCTCGACAGGCATCCCGAACTGATCAAGGATTATTTCGGCAACTACGAGAAGCTGATCTACCTCGCCCAGACCGACGATCCGGAACTCGACAGGGTCGCCGAAAAGGCCGCCGCCCTGCTTGGGCTCGCCTATGAGCGGCGCGCCACCGGCTTCGGGGATCTGACGGCAGGACTAGCGAGTGCCGCGGCACACAGCTGACAACTAGGCCGCCCCTTCCCCGGCCCGCAGTGCAGCCACCAGATCGCAAAGCTCGCCCCTGCAGACGAATCCCAACCCGTCTCTCGCCGGCGACACATCGTAGACCGAGTTCAAGCGCTGACGATGCTTGGAGCGCCTGATCACCAAGGATTAACCCGGACGCCCTAGCATCCCACGCGCCAAGGCCGGAACCGGCCGCGTCTTGTCCAGCGGTGCGTCGCGACCATGGAACCCCAGAAGTCGAACATCGTCGTCGTCACCGAAGGCGGGCCGCATATCTGGGCGGTCATCAACGCCATTGTTGACGGTTTGGGTCCCGTCAACGTCATCCTCGAAACGCCTGAATCCAAAAAACAATTGCTGGTCAGGCGCGCCCGGCGCCAGGGTTGGGTCCCGGTCGTCGGCCAGTTGGGCACGATGGTGCTGACGCGATTGGGAAAGCGCTTTTTCGCCGGTCATGCCGACAAGATGATCGCCGAGCAGAACATGCAGACCGAACCGAAACCGGGGCAGTCGATCATACGCGTCCCCTCCGCCAACGCACCCGAATGCCTGGATGTCATCGCAAAGCTCCAGCCGGGCGTCGTGTTTCTCGCCGGCTGCCGGATGCTGTCACGCGCCACGCTGTCGAAAATTGCTTGTCCCGTTATCAACTACCACGCCGGCATCACCCCCAAATATCGTGGCATGAATGGCGGCTACTGGGCGCTGGCATCGGGCGACGCGCGGAATTTCGGCACCACCGTGCTCTTGGTCGATGCCGGCGTCGACACCGGCGGCGCGCTGCGGCAGGCGCGTGGCAAACCCGAACGCGGTGACAATATTTCGAGCTATGCCCTTCGGCAGGCCGCGTTCTCGCGCGACATCTGCGTGGCGGCGGTCCGCGATGTCCTGGCTGGCAGGCTCGTCACCATCGATCCGGGCCTGCCGTCACGGCAATGGTACCACCCGACGATCTGGTTTTATCTCTGGACGGGGCTCAGAACCGGAGTCTGGTAGGGTTTTCCTTGACGGAACCGTCTGCGGCAAGATGGCTTTTCCGGCACGTCGAACCTGTTGCCGGCACACGCCGGAAACGAATAAACGCGCCTTTCATTTTACGACATCCAAATGCGTCGCTTTTGAATGCGCGCGCGTCGTCCCATAACAAGCGGGCCAACGAGGCTTGCGGCAATGCTCCAAAGTTCGAGGAGCGAGAATTCATGGCCGATCTTATCGTCGTCTACTGGCGCGACATCCCTGCCCAGGTCATCGTCAAGAAGGGCCGGCAGAACGCCAAGCGCGAACTGCCGCTGCGCTTCACCGAGGCGATCGACATGTGCGCCATGCGCACTGGCGCCGGCGGAACCGACGACTATCTCGCTGAATGGCGCAAGGCCGATCCGGTCCCGGTCGGCGACGACCTCGAAGCCGAGGTCGAAAAGGCTTTTCACGAGCTCGATGCGAAATATGACCGCGAGCGGCTGGTCGCTCTGGTCAAGGCGGGTGGCAAAGAAAATGTCTGACACGACTCCTGTCAAAGATGGCCAAAGGGTTGTCCAGCCGGTTACCCAGGCCACGCTGGTCAAGAAGGCAGCGCCGAAATCCGATTACAAGCCGGCCGACGTGTCGCCGCAGCGGCGCGTGCAGCGCTCCTTTGCGGTGAGATTGTGGTCTATTCGGCACTCGCGATTGCTCGAATGGTTCTATGGCCGCTTCGCCGACACATTCCTGTTGCTGCATCCCTTGTGGAAAGGCATCGGCTATGGCCGCGTCGAAGCCCCGGTGAAGTTCGTCGAGAAGCGCGTCAAGGGCTTCATGTTCGACTGCCGCATGTGTGGCCAGTGCATTCTTTCGTCGACCGGCATGTCGTGCCCGATGAACTGCCCCAAGCAGCTGCGCAACGGCCCATGCGGCGGCGTGCGCGCCAACGGCAATTGCGAGGTCGAGCCCGATATGCCCTGCGTCTGGGTCAAGGCCTGGGAAGGTTCGCAGAACATGGTCAACAGCGACAGGATCCTGACCGTGCAGAAGCCGGTTGACCAGTCGTTGCGCGAAACCTCGGCCTGGCTACGTGTCACCGCGCAGGCGGCGGCAGCCCGTGAAACCGCCGCCGCGCCAAAAACCGGAGCCGCCGCATGAGCGCCCGTCAGCGCGACGAGAACCCGGACGGCATTCACCTGCCGCTCGATCCCCTGCCCGGCCACTCTTCACGCGGCCGGCTGGAGCGCGTGCTGCGGCGCGGCGAATTCGCGGTGACGACCGAGCTCAACCCGCCGGACAGCGCCGATCCCGAGGATGTCTACAACAGGGCCAGGATCTTCGATGGCTGGGTCGACGCCATCAACGCCGTCGATGCCTCGGGCGCCAACTGCCACATGTCCTCGGTCGGCATCTGTGCGCTTCTGACCCGCATGGGCTATGCCCCGATCATGCAGATCGCCTGCCGCGACAAGAACCGCATCGCCATCCAGGGCGACGTCCTGGGCGGCGCAGCCATGGGTGTCGCCAACATGCTGTGCCTGACCGGCGACGGCGTGCAGGCGGGCGACCAGCCCGGGGCCAAGCCGGTGTTCGACCTCGATTCCATGTCGCTGCTCGAAACCGTCCGCATCATGCGGGACAACGGCAAGTTCCTGTCCGGCCGCAAGCTTACGACGCCGCCGCAGGTCTTCCTCGGCGCTGCCGTCAACCCGTTCGCGCCGCCCTTCGACTTCCGCCCGATCCATCTCGGCAAGAAGATCGCCGCCGGCGCGCAGTTCGTGCAGACGCAGTATTGTTTCGACGTGCCGATGTTCAGGACGTTCATGCAGAAGGCGCGCGATCTCGGCCACACCGAGAAGGTGTTCATCCTGTGCGGCGTCGGCCCGCTCGCCTCGGCCAAGACGGCCAAATGGATCCGCTCCAACGTGCCGGGTATTCACATCCCGGAGGCCGTCATCAAGCGGCTCGAGGGCGCCCAGGACCAGAAGAAGGAAGGCAAGCAGCTCTGCATCGACATTATCAACGAGGTGAAGGAAATCGCCGGCGTCTCGGGTGTCCATGTGATGGCCTACCGCCAGGAGGAATATGTCGCCGAGATCGTCGATGAATCGGGCGTGCTCAAGGGCCGCCAGCCATGGAAGCGTGAGATTCGTCGCGACGATCAGATGGTCGCCGACCGGCTCGACCGCATCTTGCATGAGGACATTACCGAAACCCAGGTGGACATGGTGAAGACCGCGCATTGATCCGCGCGGAGAGCGACCATTCGCTTGATCAAAATCAGATAACGATATAAAGAACTCTTTATATCACGACGGAGAGATTTCATGACCCGGACCATCGTTGCCTCGGCGACACGAGAAATCATCATCGGCTTCGACCAGCCCTTCTGCGTGATTGGCGAGCGCATCAACCCGACCGGCCGCAAAAAGCTCGCCGCCGAGATGGTGGCCGGCAATTTCGAGACCGTCATCAAGGACGCACTGGAACAGGCAGCCTGCGGCGCCACCATGCTCGACGTCAATGCCGGCGTCACCGCCGTCGACCCTAACGCGACCGAGCCGGCCCTGTTGGTGAAGACACTGGAGATCGTCCAGGGTCTCGTCGACCTGCCGCTGTCGATCGACAGTTCGGTCACCGCCGCGATCGAAGCGGCGCTGAAGGTCGCCAAGGGCCGCCCGCTGGTCAACTCCGTCACCGGCGAGGAAGAAAAGCTCGAAGCCATCCTGCCGCTGATCAAGAAATACAACGTCCCGGTCGTCGCCATCTCCAATGACGAGACCGGCATTTCGATGGATCCGGACGTGCGCTTCGCCGTCGCCAAGAAGATCGTCCAGCGCTGCGCCGATTTCGGCATTCCGGCGCACGATGTCGTCGTCGATCCGCTGGTCATGCCGATCGGCGCGCTGGGCGATGCCGGCCGCCAGGTGTTTGCCCTGCTGCGCCGTCTGCGTGAAGAGCTCAAGGTCAACACCACCTGCGGCCTGTCCAACATCTCCTTCGGCCTGCCGCACCGTCACGGCATCAACGCCGCCTTCATCCCGATGGTGATCGGCGCCGGCATGACCTCGGCTATCATGAACCCGGTGCGTCCGCAGGAAATGGAAGCCGTGCGCGGCGCCAATGTGCTCAACGGCACCGACGAGAACTGCACCAACTGGATCAGGACCTACAAGGACTACAAGCCGTCCGAAGGCGGCCAGGCCGTTGCCGCTCCGACCGCTGTCAACGCGCCGGGCGAAGGCGGCGGCAATGGCGGTCGCCGCCGCGGTGGCCGTGAAGCCCGCATGGCAAGGGGATAAGCGCGCAATCGTGAATTCACCTGCAAACATTACCGATCCGCTCGTGCTGTTCATGCCGTCGGGCAAGCGCGGGCGGTTTCCTGTCGGCACGCCGGTGCTCGATGCCGCGCGCCAGCTTGGCGTCTATGTCGAGAGCGTGTGCGGCGGACGCGCCACCTGTGGGCGCTGCCAGGTCGAGGTGCAGGAAGGCAATTTCGCCAAGCACAAGATCGTCTCCTCCAACGACCACATTTCGGCCAAGGGCCCCAAGGAAGAGCGCTATGAGCGCGTGCGCGGCCTGCCTGAACGGCGCCGCCTCTCCTGCTCGGCACAAATCCTCGGCGACCTCGTCATCGACGTGCCGCAGGATACCGTCATCAACGCGCAGACCATCCGCAAGGATGCCGACACCAGGGTGATCGCCCGCGATACGGCGATCCGCATGTGCTATGTCGAGATCGAAGAGCCCGACATGCACAAGCCGCTCGGCGATCTCGATCGGCTCAAGATCGCGCTGATGAAGGACTGGGGCTTCAAGAATCTCGAATTCGACTTCTACCTGCTGCCGCAGGTGCAGGGCATATTGCGCAAGGGCAACTGGACCGCGACCGCCGCCATCCACAAGGATGCCGACAGCGACATCGCGCGTGTCATCGCGCTATGGCCCGGCCTCAAGAACGAGGCCTATGGGCTGGCCTGCGACATCGGCTCCACCACCATCGCCATGCATCTGGTGTCGCTGCTGTCAGGCCGCGTCGCCGCTTCGTCCGGCACGTCGAACCCGCAGATCCGCTTCGGCGAGGATCTGATGAGCCGCGTCTCCTATGTGATGATGAACCCGGACGGCCGCGAAGGCATGACGGTTGCGGTGCGCGAGGCGATCTCCAGTCTCGTCGACAAGGTCTGCGCGGAAGGCAACGTCCAGCGCAACGACATCCTGGATTCCGTCTTCGTCGGCAATCCGATCATGCATCACCTGTTCCTCGGCATCGATCCGACCGAACTCGGCGGCGCCCCGTTCGCGCTCGCCATCTCGGGCGCCGTGCGCATCAAGGCATCGGATATCGGCTTGAAGCTCAACCAGGGCGCGCGGCTCTACATGCTGCCTTGTATCGCTGGCCATGTCGGTGCCGACGCGGCTGCCGTCACGCTGTCGGAAGGTCCGCATCGCCAGGACGAGATGATGCTGATCGTCGACGTCGGCACCAATGCCGAGATCGTGCTTGGCAACCGTGTGCGGGTCGTGGCGGCCTCTTCTCCGACTG
Organism: Mesorhizobium sp. B2-4-15; assembly: GCF_006658505.1. Taxonomy (GTDB): domain Bacteria; phylum Pseudomonadota; class Alphaproteobacteria; order Rhizobiales; family Rhizobiaceae; genus Mesorhizobium. Next base: position 152,114 of record NZ_VFUZ01000014.1, on the reverse strand, counting down.
GCCCGGCTTTCGAGGGCGCCGAAATCTCCGGCGGCCAGCGTGCGGCGCCCGGCGCCATCGAGCGCGTGCGCATCGATCCCGACACGCTGGAGCCGAAATACCGCGTCATCGGCTCGGAACTGTGGTCGGACGAACCGGGCTTCCTCGACAGCGTGCAGGCGACCGGCGTCACCGGCATCTGCGGCTCCGGCATAATCGAGATCGTTGCAGAGATGTATCTCGCGGGCATCATTTCCGAGGATGGCGTCGTCGACGGATCGCTTAGCCTGCGCTCGCCGCGGGTCATCGCCAACGGCCGCACCTTCTCCTATGTGCTGAAGGAAGGCGAGCCGAAGATCACCATCACCCAGACCGATGTGCGCGCCATCCAGCTCGCTAAGGCGGCGCTTTATGCCGGCACCAAGCTGTTGATGGAAAAGCAGCACACCGAGCATGTCGACCGCATCCATTTCGCCGGCGCTTTCGGCTCCTTCATCGATCCGAAATACGCCATGGTGCTGGGCCTGATCCCCGATTGCGACCTGGACAAGGTCTCGGCCGTCGGCAATGCCGCCGGTGCCGGTGCGCGCATGGCGCTGCTCAATCGCGGCTATCGCCGCGAGATCGAGGACACGGTGAGCCAGATCGAAAAGATCGAGACCGCGCTGGAACCAAAATTCCAGGAGCATTTCGTCTATGCCATGGCGTTGCCGAACAAGGTCGATCCGTTCCCGAAACTGTCGGCGGCGGTGAAACTGCCGCCACGCAAGACGGTGAGCGAGGACGGTGTGGCAGGCGACGCCACCCCGCGCCGGCGCTCACGCGAAGGCCACGCCGCGCGTCGCGGCCGGGAGTAGTCACGCAAAGAAGAATGACGCGTGTCATCTGACGCCGCATTTTTCTGACAATCCTCGCGGCGCCGGCATCTCAGATCGAACTGATTGCCGCGTCCATGCCTGCCTTAATTACGTGGGCAAAATTCATTTGCATGCAAATGTTTCCGGATCGAGCCGATCCGGAAACCGAAACGCTGTTTTCGCGAAATCCATCCGATACATATCCAACGCATTTAGCGGACGTCGAAACGGCGGCCGGAGATCTCCACGACTGCGGCCGCCTCGGTTCTCAAGGGAGATAGAAATGTCGATGTTCGAAAATCTCGGCCGTTTTGGTGTGACCATCAGGCAGGCCCATGCCAGGAACAAGGCGATCCGCGCGCTGAACGCGCTGCCGGCCCATGTCCAAAAGGACATTGGTTGGCCAGCCTCGCCGCCCAATGATCCGCAGGCGGCACTCGCCTCGTTGCTCCTCGGCACCGCGCGCTGATGACCTTCGCAGACAAATGCAAATTGCTCGCCAGGCGCCGGGGGCCCCGCAGGTCCCCAGCGGCTGCCGGCAACCGGCCGCGCGCCGCACTTTTGCCGCGCCGCTGACAACAGCAGGGCGGATCACACCGCCGTGTGGACAAAGCGTAAATCTTGACATTTTTGGCCAACGCACGATCTTCGCAAGAGAGGGGGAATTCTCTTAGTCGGCTGTAGCCGAAGCTCGTGTATGCGCATGCCAAGTTTGAAAAGCCACTTCGTTTCCTTCGTGCTCAGGCATAGCCGCAAGAAGGCATTTTCCAGCCCGCAAAACCTGCGGCGCTGGATTGCTGCCGCGCGCAAGACGGAGGATCATCACCCGCCGGCCTCGTTGTACCAGCGTTTCAACATAGAAGCGCACATGGTCGACGGCTTTCCGGTCTACGAGATCGCCCCCAGGGCCGGCGAGCGCAAGCGGATACTCTACCTGCACGGCGGCGCCTATGTCTTTGAAATCACGCCCTATCATTGGCATCTGATTGCCGACATGGCCGACCGGCTGGGCTATGCCGTCACCGTGCCCATCTACCCCATCGCTCCCGAGCATGACTTCCACGCCATGTTCGGCATGGTTGGCGAGGTCTATCGCCGCATGCTCGACGAAACGGAGCCGGGCGACATCATCTTCATGGGCGATTCAGCCGGCGGCAACATGGCCGTGGTGCTGACCATGATGGCTGCGGAGAAGGGATTGGCACTGCCGTCGCGCCATGTGCTGATCTCACCTGGTCTCGACATGTCGCTCGCCAATCCCGAAGTGTTCGAGGCCGAGGGCAAAGATCCCTGGCTCGGCATCGCAGGCGGCCTGGAGGCGATCCGGATGTACAGTGCCGGCATCGACCGCACCGACTGGCATATTAGTCCGCTCTACGGCAATCTCTCCGTGCTGCCGAAGACACTGCTTCTGACCGGGTCGCGCGACATGCTCAGTCCCGACAATTTGATCTTCGCCAAGAAAGCGCGAGCCGCTGGTGTCGAGATCGATGTCATCTACGAGGAAGGCATGTTCCACGTCTGGCCATTGATCGATATGCCGGAATCGCGGCGGGCCCGCCAACGCATGGCCGCGTTTCTAAGCAGCGAAAAAGCCGCGGATCAGGGCAAAAGCGAGGCGATCAGTTGGTCGGTCAAGGCTTCGTCAAGCGATCCATTCAAGACCGGATTGGCGAGCATGTAGATCGCCTGCAATATTTGTTCGTAATGTTCTGGCTGATAGTCGATGTTTTCCCTGCATTCGATCAGATCAGCCCATGCTTCCACATCGGCAGCAGTAAGGGCTCCCGCTCGGGCCCGTTGTAGGACGCTCACGATCTGATCGGCAGCCAGCATAACCACTGGCGTTTCGGACCAGCCCAGCACTCCGATCATCTCAGCCAGACGATCAACCGGTTTGCGAACGAGACGAGATCGCCGAGCACCGAAGCTCGGTTCATCGCGACACCTGTCAGAATTTTCCGGTTTCCCGGAACACTTCGAACGTCGCGCGGATGTGGTCGGCGACGGCCCTTACCGGTGCGCTGGCGTCCGGTGCCACCACCATGGCCAGATTATACGTGCCGATGTCGGGCATGCCGTCCTTCGGGCAGAGCTCGACCATGTCGTTGCCAAGGAACGACTTCGGCAGCGGCGCCACGGCGAGATCGGACATGATCGCGGCACGCTGGCCGGCCGTATGGGCGCTCATATAGGCTATGCGGTAGTTGCGGCCCTCGCGTCCCAGCGCATCGAGCGCACCGGCGCGCCAGGCGCAGCCTTCTTCCCACAGCGACACCGGCAGCGGTTCGCGCAGATGCGCGCAGCCACCCTTGGCGCCGGCCCACACGATCGGCTCGGTCAAAAGCACCTCGGCCCCGAGCGCGCTGGTCTTGTAGGAGTTGGTCAGAAGCGTGATGTCGAGCGCGCGGTCATCCATGCGCCGGCGCAGATTGCTGCTCTGGTCGATGGTGACGTCGACGGCGATCGAGGGATGCGATTGCGCGAAACGCTTCAGCACATGCGGCAGCACGCGCTCGCCATAATCATCCGGCGAGCCGAGCCGGACAACGCCGACAATGTCGGGAATGATGAATTTCGAGACCACCTCGCGGTTGATCGACAGCAGCCGCCGGGCATAGCCGAGCAGCATTTCGCCATCCGTGGTCAGCGTCACCGAGCGGGCATCGCGCGCGAACACCGAGCGGCCAAGAATATCCTCCAGCTTCTTGATCTGCATCGACACCGCCGACGGCGTGCGAAAGACGGCATTGGCGGCAGTGGTGAAGCTGCCGGTCTCGGCAATCGCCACGAAAGTGCGCAAAACGTCAAGATCGAGCAGCGGCAGCGGATGATTGAGTGGGGCGTTCATGGCGATCAGCCTTCAATTTTTCTGATACAAAGTATCATTCCATTTCGTTTGATTGAACATCAAATCAGGAGCATAGTCAACTGCATCGATTGAGGATGCTGCCACAAGCAGCCATGAAACGACCCCGACACAGTCCTGCAATCGATATGAAATGAAGCTGAAACAGACCTGGCGTAACCAGCCGCTGCCTGGCATTGCCGCCTGGCGCATAAGGAGAAATGAAATGTCTATCCTGTCCTCCCTCGGCCGCATCGCGACCGAATTCAGCGCGGCCCGCGCCCGCTATCAGACCGAACGCGCCATCCGCTCCCTGCCAATCGAATTGCAGAAGGATATTGGCTGGCCTGAAGCTGCCGACACCAAGACCGGCATGCGCAACGGCATCGGATCCTGGGCTGGAGCAAAGTAGATCGTGTGTACCCTGTGCTGAAGGCCTGCCGCGCGGCCCGCCCGGCAGACCTTCTCGTTTTATTGGACGTTTCTTGTCGTTTTATTTGTATTCAAATGAATTCAGGAGCCATGCCGCCGCTGCATGGCGCATATGAACAAGCCGCATAGCATCTCATTTTCTGAACTAAGCCTCTGTAAACAATCGTGAATTCTGGACACCCCGCCCCGCCTTGTCGCGTTTGGTGTCGCTTTTCATATCAAGCGCTTCGCTTTTGCGATTTAGTTTCCGGTCACACAAGCCTATATCACCGCCAGCAAACGAGCTGCCCCACTCCATCAAGCGAAGGCGACCCGTCTGAGCAACCGATTGGAGATGATCATGAAGCTTTTTTCCCGCCTCTTTGCACGCCGCGAAATGAACCTGACCACCGCTCTCGAGCGCCAGCGCCTCGCCAACACCATGCCCGGCCAGACCGGCGCCATGGCTGCGGCGCGCCTCGGCTTCGTCGCCTAAATTTTTTTGAGACAGCGCTCCTTGCCGCTGGCTTCACGACTGTAACGCCGCCTGGCTCAAGCCAAGGCGGCGTTTCTGTTGCGCCGCGTTGCGCCCGGGCTTGTCCCTGGATCGCATCATGGGTTCCCGCCTGTGAATTGCCCATTTGCGACCCATGTCGCAAATTTAATCTTGTCCAAGCGGTGTAGCCAATTGACAAGCATGGGATTTCCTGATGTCGCTATGCTATTCGCGACATCCTGTTCGCGTCATGGCTGCGTGAGGTTCCCGTGAACGCCGTTAAGCATCCGATCAAGCGATCGTTTGTATTCTTCCTTATTCCCGATTTCACCATGATCGCTTTTGCGACCGCGCTCGATCCGTTGCGCTCCGCCAACCGCATGCTCGGCTACGAGGCCTATCGCTGGCGCCTCGCCAGCATCGACGGCAAGCCGGTGCGCGCCTCGAACGGTGTGGAATGCGCGGTCAACACCTCGCTGGAGGAGGAACGCAAGAAGATGGCGGGGCCGGATCGTCCCAACATGGCCATCGTCTGCAGCGGCATCAATGTCGAGCGCTACCAGAACAAATCAGCCTTCGCCTGGCTGCGCGAAGAGTATAATCGCGGCGTTGCCGTCGGCGGCCTGTGCACCGGCGCGCATATCCTGGCCTCCGCCGGCCTGCTGTCCAACAAGCGCTGCGCCATCCATTGGGAGAACCTGCCGGGATTTTCCGAGGCGTTTCCCAAGGCCAATGTCTTTGCCGACCTCTTCGAGATCGACCAGAACATCTATACCTGCGCCGGCGGCACCGCCGCGCTCGACATGATGCTGAAGCTGATCGGCGACGATTTCGACGAGAGCCTCGTCAACCGCGTCTGCGAGCAGGTGCTGACCGACCGCGTGCGCAGCCCGACCGACCGCCAGCGCCTGCCGCTGCGCGCGCGTCTTGGCGTACAGAACTCGAAAGTGCTGACCATCATCGAACTGATGGAGGCGAACCTCTCCGAGCCGCTGTCGCTGATCGAGATCGCCGATCATGTCGACCTGTCGCGTCGCCAGATCGAGCGCCTTTTCCGCACCGAGATGGGACGCTCGCCTGCCCGCTACTATCTGGAAATCCGGCTCGACCGCGCCAGGCATCTCTTGATCCAGTCCTCGTTGCCGGTGGTCGAGGTGGCGGTCGCCTGCGGCTTCGTCTCGGCCTCGCACTTCTCGAAGTGCTACCGGGAACTCTACGCCCGCTCGCCGCAGCAGGAGCGCGTCGACCGCAAGCAGTTGCTGGCGGCCTGATCCGAAATTATCGGATCAAGGCTCGGCTGGTTTCACCTGTGCTGTCCGCATCGCTTCGACGCGGATGTCCTCGGTCAGCCGCGCCTTCAACGCGGAAAACTCCGGGCTGGTCTTCAGCGTGTAATGGCGCGGATGCGGTAGGTCGATGGCGACGTCCGACTTGATGCGGCCCGGCCGCGCCGTCATCACGATGACGCGCGAGGCCATGAAGATCGCCTCCTCGATGTCGTGGGTGACGAACAGCACCGTCTTCTTGCGCCGTTCCCAGATGCCGAGCAGCAGCTCCTGCATAAGTCCGCGCGTCTGGTTGTCGAGGGCGCCGAACGGCTCGTCCAACAACAGGATCTCGGGATCGTTGGCCAGCGCGCGGGCGATCGCCGTGCGCTGCTGCATGCCGCCCGAAAGCTGCTTTGGCCAATGGTTTTCGAACCCCTTGAGCCCGACGAGATCGACATAGGAAGCGACGATCCCGTCCCGCTCCTTTTCAGCCATGCCGCGTTCGCGCAGGCCGAAGGCGATGTTTTCAGCGACCGTCAGCCATGGGAACAGCGTGTAGGACTGGAAGACCATGCCGCGGTCCGGTCCCGGCCGCGTCACGGCCTTGCCGTCGAGCAGCACGCGGCCTTCGCTCGGCGCCTCCAGGCCGGCGACGATCCTCAGCAGCGTCGACTTTCCGCAACCTGACGGCCCCAGAATGGTGATGAAGTCATTGGCGGCGACCGCCAGGTCGATCGGCATCAGCGCCTTGACCGGCTGTCCGCCGCGCACGCCGGCGAAGGTGCGCGAGACGCCCTCGATGAGAAGCTTGCTCACGCCAGGCTCCACGGAAACAGCCAGCGGTTGAACGCCTTGAAGGCGAAATCGGACAACAGCCCAATCAGCCCGATGACGATGATGCCGAAGATGATCTGGCCGGTTGCCAGCCGCGACTGGCTGTTGATGATCATGTAGCCGATGCCCGAGGACGAGCCGATCAGTTCGGCGACGATGACATAGGTCCACGCCCAGCCGAGCACGAGCCGCAGCGTTTCGGCGATTTCAGGTGCATTGGCCGGCATGATCACCCGCTTGACGATGCTGTTGTTGGTCGAGCCCAGCGTATAGGCGGCCTCGACCAGGTCGCGCCGTGTCGACCCGACCTTGACGGCGATGATCAGGATGATCTGGAACACCGAGCCGACGAAGATGACGAGCAGTTTCTCCAGTTCGCCAATGCCGGCCCACAGGATGAGCAGCGGAATGAAGGCCGACGCCGGCAGGTAGCGGGCGAAGGAGACGAACGGCTCGAGAAACGCTTCCACCGGCTTCCAGGCGCCCATGGCGATGCCGAGCGGCACGGCGACGACCGACGCCAGCACGAAGCCGCCGAAGACCCGCCAGATGGTGATCAGTATGTCGAGCCAGAAACGATCCTCGACCAGCAGGCGCCATCCGTCCCTGAGCATCGACAGCGGGTCGGCGAGGAAGATGCGGTTGACGTGGCCGCCAAGTGTGATCCAGGCCCAGAAGACCACGAACAGCACGAAGAAGGAAATGCCGAGCACGGTTCGAATGCTCGGCGAGACCGGATGCAAGGGGCGCATCTTCATCCTTTGTCGGTGGGAACGCGGCGGCGCCCAGCGCCACCCCATGATGCCCAGGGTTGATCCGTCAGTTCGCCACCGCGCTGGTGTCTGCAAGCGTGGTGACGTCGGGCGCTTCCTTGATCAGCCCCATCTGCAGCAAAAGCGCGCCTGCGGTCTTGGAAAAGTCCTGGAATTCCTTGGTGAAGAACTGCTTGTTCTCGGCCTTGTCGGCCCATTTCAGGTACTTCGCCGAATCCTCGAATTCCTTGGCCGACTGCTTCACGTCGGCGCCCATGATCTCGTAGGATTTCTGCGGGTCCTTCTTGATCAGGTCGAGCGCATCGAAATAGCTATCGGCCAGCGCCTTGGCGGCATCGGGATTGGCCTTGAGGAATTCGGGCGTGCAGCCGACCGTATCGAGAACCATCGGATAGTCGAGCGTGGTCGCCAGGATATGGCCCTGGTCGGCCTTGTCGCGCACCGCCGAGATGAAAGGCTCATAGGTCACCGCCGCGTCGTTCTGTCCGGCAAGGAAGGCTTGCGCCGCCGCGTCCGGCTCCAGATTGACGACCGTCACATCCTTGGTCGACATGCCGTTCTTGTTCAGCACCCAGGCGAGCAGGAAATAGGGTGACGTGCCCGGCGCCGAGGAAGCGACGGTCTTGCCCTTGAGATCGGCGACGGTCTTGATGTCGTTGCGCACGACGATGCCGTCGGCGCCATAGGATTTGTCGAGCTGGAAGATCTGCTTGGTGGTCACCCCGCTGGCGTTCCACACCAGCCAGGTCTCGACCGTGGTGGCGGCACATTGCAGGTCGCCGCTGGCGATGGCGAGCGGACGGCTGGCCTGCGGCACCTTCTTCAAGGTCACGTCGAGACCGTGCTTTTCGAAGAGGCCTGCCTGTTTGGCAAGCGTCAGCGGCGCGAAGCCGGTCCAGCCGCTGATCCCTATAGTCAGCGACGTGGCAGCCATGGCCGGCGCGGACAAGCCGGCGGCAAATGTCAGAGTTGCGGCAAGAACGGCGATCCTGGTCATGTCAGTTCCCCTTTTGTTTTATCTCAGGGGAATTGTCTCACAGACGCCAATCGGCTTGTCAATCAACAGGATGGTGAGGCGCACGGAGACCCAGGCAGTGTCCTGCACCGGATCGGCGGCCGGCCACCAGCCGGCCGCCCGAAACCCGGCATCAGTAGCCATCACAGTAGCACTCTGCGGACGAGATTCGGTCGTTCCAATCGCCTCCGAGCTCGCGGACCCGGCGCCTGATCTCGATCGATTCGCCGCTCATATTCGTATCCTCGTAGGCAACCAGCGTGCAGCCCCGGCGAACGAACACCGACGATACACGGTCGTTCCAGAACTGGCCGCCGCGAAAATTCACGGAATCGTCGGGGCCCATCTCGATCGACCGCCCGCGAAAATTCGAGTGCTCGAACATAACGCAGGCGGGCTGGTCGTCATATTGGGCGCTGGCGCCGTCGGCAAAAAGAACCGACGCGACGGCAGTCAGGATGACAAGGCGTTTCATCTCATGTTTCCTCGGTTGACCGCGACGCCCCCGGCCTGAATCGCATGACCTGGGCACTCTGCCACCGCTTCGGCCGGCGAGGCAAGCCTAGAGCAAGATGCCGAAAAGTGTGACGCGGTTTTCTGACGACATCATGCTCTATCTCCTTGATTTAGAAGTAGATTCAGATTTCAGGTCGATTCGTTCGGGCTCTAGCGGCTGTCGAGCCCCCAGTTGCGGTTGCGCCACATTTTCTCGCCGATCTGACAGTCGACGGCGGGCCTGTCCTGCGCCAGCACCACTGGCGGATCGGCTGCTTCCGCCGCCCATTGCGGTGACGCCGAACCGGCAAGCTCGAGCACCAGCTTGCGGCGGATGGCTTCGGGAAATTGCGTCCAGTCGTTGACCGGGATCATGAAGGCTCCGGGGCCGCCGATGACGCAGTCGCTGTAGTAGCGGTCGAGATCGCTGACGTCATAGGCGCCGGAAAATCCGCCTCGGGTCATCAGCGGCAGGCCATTGATGACGATACCTTGCCTGACCAGACCGTCACGGATGAGATTGACCGGCGCGCCCTGGTTGTTGGGTCCGTCACCGGAAACGTCGATGACGCGCTTGGTCCCCTGGTAGCCGCTTTCGGCGAAAAGGTCGCTGCCGAATTCCAACGCGCCGGAGATCGAGGTGCGCCGCGCGCTGTCGGGCGGCTGGGCCGACAATTGGGCGACCACGCGCTCCGCGTCAGCGCGGTTGGCGATCACTGTCCAAGGCACGATGACGCGCTGCCAGCTGGTGCCGGCCCACTCGACATAGGTGACCGCGATCTTGCCGTAGGCGCCATCGGCGATGGCCTGCAGCACATTGTCATGCGTCAGCGCCGCCGCGTAGCCATGGCGCTGGATCTCGAGTTCGTCGGCCGACATTGACAGCGAAACGTCGACCGCCAGCACCAGTTCGACATCGACCGGCTCGTCCGCGCGGGATCCGGGCGCCAGCCAGAGCATCAGCGCCAGCGTGGCGCAGCTCGAAAGGAAATGTCTTGCGCTCGGGAAAGCAGACATTCCTTGAGGGTAAGCGAAAACGGCCTGGTTAAAAAGACAAAAGCCCGGCTCCAAGCCAGGCTTTTGCGATCAGTCCGTTGCTCCGCCCGCGATCAGCTTCGCGGCTTGAGGTTCTCCGGGTCGTAGAGCGGCTTGTAGCCGACACTGGCCACTTCGACCGGATAGGTCTCGCCGAAATACTCCACCTCGAGCTTGCGGCCCTCCTGGGCATAGGCCCAGGGCAGGTAGGCGAGCGCGATGTTCTTGCCAATGGTCGGGCCATAGGCGACCGACGTCGTAAAGGAGCGGCGGCCGAGTTCGTCGACGAGCGTCTCGCCGGTTGCCGGATCCATCACAGGCATGATGCCGACGGGGTAGCGGGCAACACCCTTGCCGTCCTTGTTGTCGGTCATGACAAGCGTGCACAGCATGGCCGGCTGGTGCTCGCGGGCGCGATATTCCACATGCTTGGCCTTGCCGCAGAAATCGTTCTCCTTGACCTTCGGACGCGCGAGATCGGCTTCCAGCAAATTGTATTCGGTCAGCAGGTCGGCGTTCTGCAGGCGCAGGCTCTTTTCCATGCGGCGCGTGTTGGCGTAAGTCTCGACGCCGAATGGCATGACGCCGGTCGAGCGCAGCGCGTCCCAGACGGCCAGCCCATCCTCGTAGCGCATATGCAATTCCCAGCCCTGCTCGCCGACATAGGAGATGCGGAAAGCCGTGACGTCCTTGCCGCCGATCCGGATCGGCTTGATCGCGGCGAACGGGAAATTCTCCAGCGACAGCCCTTCGGGATTTTCGACCACCTTCTGCAAGGTCGTGCGGGCATTCGGCCCCCAGATGCCGATGGTGACGTATTTTTCCGTCACATCGGTGATGGTGACGTCAAAACCTTTGTCCTGCGCCGTGCGGCGCATGTACTGGAAGTCGCGCGGGCCAGCGTCGGCGCCGTCGATGACGCGGCAGCGGTCGGCCATGCGGATGACGGTGAAGTCGGCGCGCACCATGCCTTCCTCATCGAGGAAGTGGGTGTAGATGCCCTTGCCGACATTGTTGTCGCCGCCGATCTTGGCCGCGCAGAGCCACTCCAGCAACGCGACGTGGTCAGGTCCTTCGACGTCATACATGGAGAAGTGCGACAGGTTGACGATGCCGCAATCCTCGCTCATCGCCAGATGCTCGGCGTTGGAGACACGCCAGAAATGGCGGTTGTCCCATTCGTTCTCGCGCACGGGCACCCGGTTGCCGTATTTTTCCAGGAGATGCTCGTTGGCGGCATAGCCATGCGCGCGCTCCCAGCCGCCCAGTTCCATGAAGTAGCCGCCGAGTTCCTTCTCGCGCTCCCAGAAGGGCGACCGGCGGATGTTGCGGCCCTTGGAGAATGGTTCGCGCGGATGCACCGCCGGATTGTAGACCTTCATCGCCGTTTCGGTGCAGCGATCCCAGATGAACTGCTCCTTGGTCTGGTGCGGGTAGAAGCGCGCATAGTCGATGGCGTGGTGGTCGATCGCGGTACGGCCGTCCGTCATCCAGTCGGCGATCAGCTTGCCCATGCCGGGACCGTCCTTGACCCAGATCGCGACGGCGTACCAGAGACCCCTCACCTTCTGGCTCTCGCCCATGGACGGGCCGCCATCGGCCGTCACCTGCAGCAGGCCGTTAAAGGAATGGCTCTCATTGTAGCCGAGTTCGCCCAGGATCGGCGTCAGTTCCATGGCGCGTTCGAGCGGCGCCAGAATCTGTTCCATGTCGAGGTCGCGCTGCGAAGGCGACAAACGCGCCTGGTCCTTCTCAAGCAGGTCGCGCGGGTGGCAGAGACGCGGATTGGTCTCTTCGTAATAGCCCCATTCGATCTGCCCGCCCTCGGCGGTCTTGGGATCGCCCGTGTCGCGCATATAGGCCGAGTTGCCCTGGTCGCGCAGCAGCGGCCAGCCGATTTCCTTGCCGGTGCCGGCGAACTCATTATAGGGTCCGAAGAAAGTCAGCGGATGGTCGATCGGCATGACCGGCAGATCCTCGCCGACCATCTCCGCGATCAGCCGCCCCCAGATGCCGGCGCAGACGATGACATAGTCAGCCTCGATCGTGCCGCGATCGGTGACGACGGCGCTGATGCGGCCGTCCTTGACCACCAGCGACTTGGCCGGCGTGTTGGCGAAGGATTTCAGCTTGCCCGACGCTTCCGCCTGGTCGACAAGCTTGCCGGCGACAGTCTGCGAGCGCGGAATGACGAGACCGGCATCCGGATCCCATAGGCCTCCCTGCACCATGCCTTCTTCGATGAGCGGGAATTTCTCCTTGATCTCGGCGGGCTCGATCAGGCGCGCGCGTGTTCCAAACGCTTTCGCCGAGGCGATCTTGCGCCTGATCTCGTCCAGGCGGCTGTCGTCGCCGACGCGGGCAACCTCAAGACCGCCGATGCGGGCGTAGTGACCCATCTTCTCGTAGAAATCGATGGAATAGAGCGTCGTCCAGCAGGACAGGAAGTCGTGGCTGGTCGTGTAGCAGAAGTCGGAGGCGTGCGCCGTCGAGCCGATATCGGTCGGGATGCCCGACTTGTCGATGCCGACAATATCGTCCCAGCCGCGCTCGATCAAATGATGGGCGATCGATGCACCAACAATACCGCCGAGGCCAATGATGACGACCTTCGCCTTTTTCGGAAACTCTGCCATTGCCCGCGACTCCAGTGTGATAAAGCGCGCGGACTATAGGGCCGAGAGATGGGGCTGATGAAGCCTGTTTGCGACATTCGGAAAAAGCCAAGCGACCAAGTCCATACGACGTCGTTCACTCAGTGCTTGGAAGCCGACTCAGGAAGGCTCCAAATCCTCGGCTGCCGCGGCGGTATTTCCGCCATCATTGTTAACGACCGCCAGCGGAAACAACAAAAGGCCGAGCAATGCCCGGCCTTTCCAACCATGCCGCTGAGATCACTTGATGCGGGCGACGCCGCCTGAGATTTCGACGGTTTCCGAACCGGTCAGGGCTTCAAGATCGCCATTGGGCAAGGTGACGAAGCAGCCATTCTGGCAGAACTCGACGGTTTCCCCTCCAGCCAGCGCAAGTTCGGTCTTGCTGCCGCCCTCCGTCACGATCAGCGTACGGGTCTCGGCGTCCTTGTTGACCGCGCTGGCGGCATGGGCCGAGCCGCTCACGGCGAGCAAGGCGACGGCAGCGACGAGAGACTTCCACATGGTGCAATATCGGTGTTCCCACCGCCCCTGTTGCATTTCGCAAGGCATTTTCGCCCTTTGCATGGAAGCTTATATGAGATGGAAGCTGAACCGCAACTGAATGCCGCATTCATGCCGCAATTGGCTTTGGCTCCTCCAGCGCAGGCTGCAGGCGCACGCCGGCCCTGTTGATTTCAACACCGATCTGCACACGGCACTCCCCGCGCCGATCGCGAACAACTGACCGGCTCCGAGATCTAGTCGGGATCGGGTTTGCGCGCCTTGCGTCCTGATTTGGCGGCTCGTTTCGCTTCGGCCGCGGCCTCCGCCTTCGCCTGTTCCTGCTCCACGAAATCGGCTTCGATCTTGTCGTCGTCAGTCGGCCAGGCCTTCGCATCCTTGGTCTCGACGACGGCACGCGGCGTCGAAGGGATTTCGATATGCTGGTCGTTGAATTTCTCGAGCACGGCGAAGCGGACGTCGTTCTGCACAATGTTGCCATTCATCACATCGGCCAGGAAAACCCTGATTTCGAATTCGAGCGCGGCCGCGCCGAAATTGGAAAACAGCACGAAAGGTTCGGGGTTCTTCAGCACCAGCGGATGGCTGCGCGCGATCTCGAGCAGGACGGCATGGACCTGCTTGACGTCGCTGCCATAGGCGACGCCGATCTTGATGTCGATGCGGCCGAGCTTGTTGCGGTGCGTCCAGTTGCCGACGGCGTTGTTGATCAGGTTTGAATTGGGCAGGATCACCGACTGCCGTTGAAATGTTTCGATCTCGGTGGCGCGCACGCTGATCTTCTTGACCGTGCCGCTGATCTCACCGGCGACGATCCAGTCGCCGACCTTGAACGGCCGCTCGGCCAGCAGGATCAGGCCGGAAACGAAGTTGGACACCACATTCTGGAGGCCGAAGCCGATGCCAAGGGAGAGAGCGCCGGCGACCAGCGCCAGGCTGGAGAGGTCGATACCGGCGGCCGAGATACCGACCAGCGCCGCCAGCGCCACGCCGGCATAGCCGACCGCCAGCCGGATCGAGTTGCGCACCCCGGTATCGACCTTGCCGCGCGCCATCACCGAACCGTCGAGCCAGCCCTGGAACCAGCGCGTCAGGAAATAACCGATGATGAAGACGACAATACCGGAGAGGATGCCGGTAACCGAAATCGTCACCGAACCGATGGTGACCCCGGTCGCCAGCTTGTAGGCCCAGGCCTGGATGTCGCCCGGCTGGAAGCCCCACATCAACAGGATCAGCGGCAGGAACACCAGCACGATCATCAGATTGATGGCGACGCTGACCACCAGGCCGAGTTGGTCGAGTGCGGTATCCTCATAGCTGGAATTGGCCGACAGCCAGCGCCCGACTGATGTGTTGGCGAAAGCGCCCTCCTCGCCGATCGCCTGCGCCGACAGGAAGCCGATATAGGCGGTGATGAGCGCGGTGCCGGTGACAACCACCTGCAGCGAGACGAACAGCGCGAGGCCGATATAGCCGAGCAAGGCGGCGACGATGGTGAAAAGGCCGAGTGACAGCGACAGGTAGCGCAGCCATGCCGGCCACGGCCGCCAGCTTCCGTCGCGCGCCTTGAACGGCCGCAGCATCGCCATCAGGATCAGGATGACGCCGACGATAATGGTTGCGAGGAAACTGCGGGCGATGGTCAGCGACAGTGGCGAGCCCATCTTGTCGTTCACGATCGACAGGAAGGTGTTGAAGCTGATGACCACGGCCATGGCCGTGGCCAGGCGCACCAGCCAGCGTGCCGGCCCGGTTTCGACCGGAATGAGGCGCCAGTTCGGCAGGCGCGGCGACAGGGCCGCATTGGTCAGCCGGTTGACGCAGAACACCACGCCGATGACGCTCGCCAGCGCATTCAGGAAGAGTCCGATGTCGCCGCGCAACACGTTGTAATAGTTGAAGAAGAAGATCGTCGACCCAAGAAAGGCGCCGACCGCCAGCGTGGGCAGCAGGGTCGACCAGAAAGCAACCGAAAGGCGGCTGAGATAGGACGGATCCTCGTTGGTGGGGTCAGCTTCGAACACCCGCCCGAACAGACGCCTGCCGCCGACCAGCAGCACCAGGGCCAGGCCGAGCGCGACGAAGGTCGCCGCAAGAATGGCCTGGAATTTGAACTTGAAGGCGAAGCTCAGCCAGGAAGACACTGCCTTGTAGAAATTGCCGAACTCGTCGCGCGCGTCCGAAAACACTTGCGGGCTCAGCGCGTCCGACAGCACATAGCGCTTCGTCAAAAGATTGCGGAACAGCGCGCTGCGCATATTGCCGATCTTGTCGATCAGCCCGCTGATGCGGATCGACAGGGCCTGGGCTTGCGAAATGACAGCGTTGATCTCGGCCTTTTCCGACGTCAGCGCCTGGCGTTCGGTGCTCACGATATCGGGCTCGGGCGGCTGGCCCGCGGCGGGCACCGGGCCGAGCTGCTGAACTCTGGCGTTGATCTCGGCAAGGCGCGTGCGGAAGGCAAGCGCGGTGTTCAGCGACTCGCGGGACAGTTCCTCAAGCTGCAGGCGGATATCGACGAGACTTGAATCTTCCTCGCCGTCCTGCTGGATCTTCTTCTCGAAGCCATCGGTCTTCGCCGTCAGGTCCTTGATCATCTTCTGCTGATCAGCGATCAGTCCCGGGGGCGCCGGGCTGACCGCGGGCGCCACCGGAGCCTGGCTGCCAACTGGGGCCGCGGGAGCCTGGCTGGCCCCTGGCGTTGCGGGAACCTGATCAGCCACCTGGGCGATGGCGCCGAGCGGCGCTGATGCGACAAGCGCGCAGACCAGAATCAGGCGGAACAATCGGAAAAGCATGATTTCTTGGCGACTCACGGGCGGCAAAGGCATTTGAAGAGCCCGTCCTTGATAAAGACGGCCATATCATGGAGCAAGCTGCCGCATCCGCCGCCTGTTTCCGCCCGATCGCCGATTCTTGAGTCGGCCAGTCGAAAGGCAATGGCGCAATATTGGCTTTGCGCATGCGGCCTGCTCTATAGTCTGCCGCATCGCCCGAAACGGACAACATGACACATGGCAGAGTACTCGGCCCTTTCGCTGCTCGCGAACGCGCTCAAGGGAAACAAGGACTGGAAGCCGGCTTGGCGCAAGCCGGACCCGAAGGCGTCCTATGACGTCATCATCATCGGTGGCGGCGGACACGGCCTGTCGACCGCCTACTATCTTGCCAAGGAGCACGGCATCTCCAATGTAGCGGTGCTCGAAAAGGGTTGGCTCGGCTCCGGCAATGTCGGCCGCAACACCACCGCCGTGCGCTCGAACTATCTGCTGCCGGCCAACACCCGCTTCTACGAACATTCGATGAAACTGTGGGAGAACCTCTCGCACGAGCTCAACTACAATGTCATGTTCTCGCAGCGCGGCTGCCTGAACCTGGCGCACACGCCGGCCCAGTTCGATGACTATGCAAGGCGTGGCAACGCCATGCGCCATCTCGGCGTCGATGCGGAATTGATGACGCCGGCGGAGATCAAACGCCTGATCCCGGCGCTCGATATCTCCGACAGGGCACGCTTTCCCGTGGTTGGCGGCCTGATGCAGCGGCGCGCCGGCACCGCCCGTCACGACGCCGTCGCCTGGGGCTATGCGCGCGGCGCCGACCGGCGCGGCGTCGACATCATCGAGAATTGCGAAGTCACCGGCTTCCTGCGCGACGGCGACCGCATCACCGGCGTCACCACCTCGCGCGGCGATATCAGGGCCAAGAAGGTGGCGGTCGCGGTGGCCGGCAGCACCGGACGTGTCATGCAGTTGGCCGGCGTCGAGACGATGCCGATCGAAAGCCATGTGCTGCAGGCCTTCGTCACGGAATCGCTGAAGCCCTTCATCGACACCGTCGTGACCTTCGGCATGGGCCATTTCTACATGTCGCAGTCCGACAAGGGCGGCCTTGTCTATGGCGGCGACATCGACGGCTACAACAGCTACGCCCAGCGCGGCAACCTGCCCATCGTCGACGAGGTGATGAGCGAGATGCTGGCGCTGTTTCCGGGTCTTGCCCGCGTGCGCATGCTGCGCTCCTGGGGTGGCGTCTGCGACATGTCGATGGACGGTTCGCCGATCATCACCACAGGTCCCCTGCCCGGCATGTATCTCAATTGCGGCTGGTGCTATGGCGGCTTCAAGGCAACGCCGGCCTCAGGCTGGTGCTTTGCCTGGACCATCGCCAAGGATGAGCCGCACGACTTCAATGCCGCCTTCACGCTCGACCGCTTCCATCGCGGCCTGGTGATCGACGACAAGGGCCAGGGCGCCAACCCCAGGCTTCACTAGCAAGGCTTCATTAAGCAAGGCTTCATCAGGAATATACCGTGCTGATCACCTGTCCCTATTGCGGCCCGCGCGACGTCATCGAGTTCACCTATCAGGGTGACGGCAACCGCGAGCGTCCCGACCCCGCCTCGCAGAATTTCGAGGCGTGGAATGCCTATGTCTACGACCGGCTGAACCCGGCCGGCGACCACAACGAGATCTGGCAGCATTCCGGCGGTTGCCGTGCGCATCTGCGGGTCGTGCGCAACACGCTGACGCATGAGATTTCCAGCGTCGCCTTCGTGCGCGGTGACCATGCATCGGCCGCGCGCCGCAAGGCGGAGGGCCAGTCATGAGCCCGCGCCGCACCGACACCGGCGGCCGCATCGATCGACTGAAGACGATCCGCTTCACCTTCGACGGCGTTGCCTACACCGGCCATGCCGGCGACACGCTGGCCTCCGCGCTGCTGGCCAAGGGCGTCACCCTTTTCGGGCGCTCGTTCAAATACCACCGCCCGCGCGGCCTGCTCACCGCTGGGGTCGAGGAGCCGAACGCGCTGGTGACGGTGCTGAAGGGTGAGGTTCGCGAGCCAAACATTCCGGCGACCATGGTCGAGATCCATGATGGGCTGGTCGCCATCAGCCAGAACCGCTTCCCGTCGCTCGCCTGGGACATCCATGCCGCTAATCAGCTTGGCGGCAAGATCCTGTCGGCTGGCTTCTACTACAAGACCTTCATGGGACCGGTGATCGGCCCGCTCAAAGGCACCCGTTTCTGGATGTTCTGCGAGCACTTCATCCGCCGCGCCGCCGGCCTCGGCAGCGCCGGATCGGCGAAGGATCCGGCCCGCTACGAGCGCATGAACGCCTTCTGCGACGTGCTGGTGGTCGGCTCCGGCCCCGCCGGCCTGATGGCCGCCAAAGCGGCCGCCGATCAAGGCGCCCGCGTCATCCTGGCCGATCTCGAGCCGCGTTTCGGCGGTTCGGCCAACTGGTCCGATGAGACCATCGACGGCACGCCGGCAACCGATTGGGTGCGGCGCACCGTCGCCCAGCTTGAGGGCCGCGACAATGTCCGGCTTCTGCCGCGCACCACGGTCTGGGGTTATTACGACAACAACACGCTTGCCGCGCTCGAGCGGGTCAGCGACCACAAGGAACAGCCGGCCAAGGGCGAGCCACGCCATCGCTACTGGGCGATCCGCGCCAGATCGGTGGTGCTGGCCACCGGCGCCTTCGAGCGCCCCTTGGTTTTCCCGGGCAATGACAGGCCGGGCGTGATGCTGGCGCATGCGGCGGAACGCTACGCCAACGAATTTGGCGTGCTGCCGGGCGATCGGATCGCGCTGTTCACCAACAATGACAGCGCCTACCGGGCGGCCGTCGCGTTGAAGAAAGCGGGGGCCGCGGTCGTCGCCATCGCCGACGTCAGACCAGAACTTTCAGCCGAGATGCGCAGCCTCGCCACGGAAGCGGAAGCCGAAATCTTTGCCGGCCATGCCGTCGTCGCGACCGAGGGCGGCAAGACGCTGTCGGGCATCAAGGTTCAGCGCTTCGACATGGTCACGGGCGCGCTCACCGGCGATGCGCGCAGCATCCATGCCGACTGCCTGCTGATGTCGGGCGGCTGGTCACCGACCATCCATCTGGCCAGCCAGGCCGGTGCGAAAGCGGAATGGGATGCCGCGCGGCAAGCCTTCCTGCCGCCGAAGCCAACGCAGCAGTGGCCAACACAGCAGTGGATTGGAGCCGGCGCCTTCACCGGCAGTTTTTCCACCGTCGAGGCGATCGCCGAAGGCCGTGCCGCCGGCCTTGCGGCAGCCGGTGGAACCGGCACCCCGGCGGCATTGCCCATTGTCGAAGCCGTACCCGGCGAACCCGACCCGGCGCCGGTGTTCGAGATCAGGGCCAAGGGCAAGAGCTTTGTCGACTTCCAGCACGACGTGACGGCGGAGGATGTCCGGCTGGCGCATCGCGAAGGCTTTGTCTCGGTCGAGCATCTGAAGCGCTACACGACGCTTGGCATGGCGACCGACCAGGGCAAGAGCTCCAATGTTCCCGGCCTCGCCATCATGGCCGAAGCACTGGGCAAGCCGATCCCGGAAGTCGGCACGACGCGCTTCCGGCCGCCCTTCGCGCCGGTCTCGATCGGTTCTCTGGCGGCGGAGCGTTTCGGCGACCTGAAGCCCGAACGGCTGACGCCGATGCACGACTGGCATGTCGACCATGGCGCGACGCTGTATTCCGCCGGCCTCTGGTACCGGCCGATGATCTACGGCCACGCCGGCGAAACGGTCGAGCAGGCCTATGTGCGCGAGGCCAGGGCGACGCGCGAAAGCGCCGGCATTGTGGACGTCTCGACGCTGGGCAAGATCGCGGTCCAGGGCCCCGATGCCGCGGCATTCCTCGACCGCGTCTATACCAACATGTTTTCGACACTCGCCGTAGGCAAGGCGCGCTACGGGCTGATGCTGCGCGAGGACGGTTTTGCCTTCGACGACGGCACCACCTGGCGGCTCGGCGAACAGGATTTCCTCATGACCACCACCACGGCCAATGCCGGCAAGGTGATGCAGCATCTGGAGTATTTCCTCGATGTGATCTGGCCGGAACTGAAGGTCCACGTCACCTCGGTGACCGACGAATGGGCGGGGGCCGCGATCGGCGGGCCAAAGGCCAGGCAGATCCTCGCCGCCTGCGTGACCGGCACATCGGTCGACAACGCCGCCTTGCCTTTCATGGGCATTGTCCACGGCGAAATAGCAGGCGTACCGGTAATGATTTGCCGGCTATCTTTCTCGGGTGAAATGGCCTTCGAGGTCTATTGCGGCGCCGGCCACGGCACCCATGTCTGGGAGGCGCTGATCGAGGCCGGCAAGCCGTTCGGGCTGGTCACCTATGGGCTCGAGGCACTGGGCACCATGCGCATCGAGAAGGGCCATGTCACCGGCGCCGAGATCGACGGCCGCACCACGGCGCGCGACCTGCATCTCGACTGGATGCTGTCGAAGAAGAAGCCGTTCATCGGCTCGGCGATGATGGACCGCGAAGGCCTGGTCGCGTCCGACCGTCTGGAACTGGTTGGCCTGATCGCGCTGGACAACCGGCCGCTCAATGGCGGTTCGCACATTGTCGAGGAGATCGACGAAGCCAATCCGCACGGCTCGATCGGCCACATCACCGCCTGCTGCTACTCGCCGGCGCTCGGCAAGCATATCGCGCTGGCGCTGGTCAAGGGCGGCAAGGCCAGGCACGGCACGCGTGCCCACGTCTCCGATCCCCTGCGCAGTCGCTTCGGGCCGGTGGAGATCGTCTCCAACCATTTCTACGATCCGGAAGGGACTCGCATGCATGGTTGAGCGCCAATCCCCCCTCGAGCCGGAGTTTCATGTCGGCTCGCATGGCAATTTCGAACATGGCGTCGAGATCCTGCTGACCGAAACGCGGCCGGGCTCGATCGTGCAGCTCGCGGCATGGCCGGGCGAAGAGAAGAAACTGATGGCGGCCATCCGCACCGTCACCGGGCTCGCGCTGCCTGATGGCGCCGGCGGCGGCTTGAGCGACGGCGTGAAATCGGTGTTCGGCTTCGCGC
The DNA here is from genome assembly GCF_006658505.1 of Mesorhizobium sp. B2-4-15. Classification (GTDB taxonomy): domain Bacteria; phylum Pseudomonadota; class Alphaproteobacteria; order Rhizobiales; family Rhizobiaceae; genus Mesorhizobium. Next base: position 131,095 of record NZ_VFUZ01000014.1, on the reverse strand, counting down.
CGGGAAAGTTCACCGTGGCCGATGACGCCGAAGGGCTGGCCGCGGCTTTTGCCAAGGTGGTGACGCCGGACATCGGCACGGTGACGGACCTGTCGCATGGCCGCACCGCCATTCGCATTGCCGGGCCGAAGGCCGAATGGGTGCTGGCGAAATTCTTTGCCATCGACTTCGCGCTGCCGGCCTTCCCCATAGGCGCTGGCCGCTCGACTGCGCATCACGATGTCTTTGCCCAGATCCAGCGCACCGGCTCCGACCAGTTCGACATCCATGTCTTCCGCTCTTTCGCGCGTTCGTTCTGGAACGCGCTTTGCCATGCCAGCGAGGAAGTCGGCTACGAAGTGCAATAGGGAATGTGACCGGATGGCCGCTCCGCCGCGGCTTCTGGCCTCAAGGCCAGCCGGTTCTGCCGCTAGAGAATCCCGCCGCGGGCGCTCATGATGCAAAAACGGGGCCGCCCAACCGGTCCAAGGGACATGAAAATCCCGTCTCAGAGTCGGCGCATTCGTTTGGTTCGAACATCCCCATGACTGCTGAAATATCCGCCGGCGCCACGGATCGCGCCGATGTGTCGGCCAGAGCCCTGCTCCTGCTGCCGCTGACGGTCGCGTGTGGCGTGTTCATGACCAGCCTCGACCAGAATGTCGTGGTGACGGCACTGCCCGGCATCGGCGAGAGCCTCGCCCGTCCGCCCAGCCAGCTCGGCCTGCTGATCACCGTCTATGTCGCGAGCCTGATCATCTCGATGCCGCTCGGCGGCTGGGCCGCCGACCGCTTCGGCCTGCGCAATGTCTACTGCTTCGCCTTGCTGGTGTTCGCCGCCTCATCGGCCCTGTGCGGGCTCTCGAACGACATCTGGATGCTGGTCGGCGCCCGCGCGCTGCAAGGCTTCGGTGGCGCGCTGATGGGCACGCTCGGCCAGGTCGTCATCCTGTCGACCTTTCCGCGCAGTCGGACGCTGAAGATCAACATGTATATCTCGCTGGCCGGCCAGTCCGGACCGCTGGTCGGTCCGCTCGTCGGCGGCGCGCTGACCACTTACATTTCCTGGCGCTGGATCTTCTTCATCAACGTGCCCTTCGCGCTGACGGCGGCCGTACTTGCCGCCTCGCTGTTTCCCACAGTGACCAAGCCCGTGCGCACGCCTTTCGATTTTCCGGGCTTTCTACTGGTCGGCAGCGGCATGGTCCTGCTGGTCTTCGGCATGGACTCGCTGGCGGCGAAGGACGTCGCTGGGAGCTTGATCGCCGTTGAGCTTGTGCTGGCCGTCGTCATCCTGACGGTCGCTTCCTTCCACTGCCTGCGCGTACGCAATCCCCTCCTCGATCTCAAGCTGTTGCGCATCCGCACCTTCCGCATCTCCTTCCTCACCGGCGGCGGCCTCGACACGATCGGACTCAGCTCCGTCGTCTTCCTGCTGCCGCTGATGTTCCAGCTCGGCTTCGGCATGAGCGCGGTGCAGGCGGGATCGCTGACCTTCGTCGCGGCGGTCGGCTCGGTGATCATGCGGTTCTTCATGCCGCGCCTTCTCAATCGCTTCGGCTTCCGCCGCGTGCTGGTCTTCAACACGCCCGTGGTCGCCGCGATGGTCGCGGGCTTTGCCTTGCTGCAGGCGACGACGCCGGTCTGGATCACGCTCAGCTATATCTTCATCTTCGGCATATTCCGTTCGGTGCAATGGGCTTCGACCGGCAACCTCGCCTATTCCGACATCGCGCCCGAACAGCTCGCCCGCTTCAGCGCGCTCTATTACATCCTGTGGCAGCTGGCGGTCGCCATCAGCGTCGGCCTTGCTGCTGCCATGCTGTCATTCCTCGCCGGCGGCGGCGCGGCCGTCGCCAGTGATTTCCGGATCCTCTTTATGATCGAGGGCGTCATCACGCTCTGCGCGCTGCTCGCCTATCTCAAGCTGACACCGCAGGACGGCGCCCATGTCAGCGGCCACGGCATGCGGATGAACACGGAATAGAAACGGCCACGAGCTTGGCCGCCCAGCGGCTCTATTCGCTGAACGTTACCCAATCTTCCAGCGGCACACGATCGGTGCGGAAGGCGTTTTCCGGCTTGGACGTGTCTTCATACCCAAGCGCCATGCCGCAGACGACGATCTCCTCGTCGGGAATGTTGAGCACCGGCCGGATCTGCCGGTGATAGGGCGCGAAGGCGGCCTGCGGGCAAGTGTGCAGGCCCCTGCCCCGCGCCGCGACCATGATGTTCTGCAGGAACATGCCGTAGTCGATCCACGAACCCTGGTTGAGGCGGCGGTCGATGGTGAAGATCATGCCGACCGGCGCATCGAAGAAGACGAAGTTGCGGTCATGCTGGGCGCGCATCCTGTCGACCTCGCGTCGGCCGATGCCAAGCACGCCATAGAGACCGAAGCCATTGGCACGGCGGCGGGTCAGGTACGGCTCGAAGAACTGCGTGGGATAGTAGCGATACTCGTCCCAGTCGGCCTTTTCGGCACGGATGCCGGAATTCAGGATGGCATCCGATATCTGCTGCTTGGTCTCGCCCTTGGTGACGTAGACCCGCCATGGCTGCATGTTGGTGCCCGACGGCGCGCGCGCCGCAACCGCCAGAATGGCGCGGATCGTCTCGTCGTCGACCATGTCGGGCAGAAATGCGCGCACCGAACGGCGCGATATGATCGCGTCATCGACGATCTCGGCATCCCCCGCGATTCGAGCCTTCTTTTCCAGCATGGGCCGTCCCTTAGCCTTTGTGTCGATCGGACGTCCCCGCTCGCCGCTCGAAGAAGCGGAGCCTTTGCATGAACCGTCAAAATCCTGCAAGCAAATCTTGAGCGTCGGTGAAAATCTACTTGATTTTTTCATAAGCTTGCTTTCTCATGAAATTCGGATGGAAAATTTCATGACGAGAGCGTTTTGCCTTCCACTACCGCACGAACATTGCAGGGACCTGACGAACGCGTGCTGGCGAGCGACATCAGGGCGCTGCGCAGGGCGCGCGGGCTGACGCTGGCAGAGATCGCCCTGAAACTTGACCGTTCGGTCGGCTGGGTCAGCCAGGTCGAGCGTGGTCTGTCAACGCCATCGCTCAGCGACCTCAGGGCCTTCGCGGAGCTGTTCGGCGTGCCGATCAGCCTGTTCTTCAGCCACGACGTGCCCCAGGAAAGCGAACGTGGCGTCATTGTGCGCGCCGGCAAGCGCCGCACGCTCGGCACCAGCGAGACCGGCCTGGTGGAAGAGCTTCTGTCACCCGATCTCGGGGGCAGCTTCGAGATGGTGCGCTCTGTCTTCGCGCCGGGCGCGGAGCTGAAGACCGAGGCCCGCCGGCCGACCGAGGAGGCTGGATACCTCGCCTCCGGGCAGTTCGATATCGAGATCGCGGGCGTCTGGCACCGGCTCGGCGAAGGCGATTCCTTCCGCTTCGAAGGCAAGCCCTATCGCTGGCGCAATCCGGGGACCGAGCCGGCGGTTGTCATCTGGGTGGTTTCGCCACCCGTCTACTGAATGCATGTCGCCCAAAACCGTGCGCGGGTTGGGACGACGACATGCATCAAAACAAAAGCAGAAGCGCAGCGCGCTTGAAGTTTGGGAGAAGAACATGGCGGGTTTGCCGAGCACGGCGCGCGTGGTGATCATCGGAGGTGGCGTTGTCGGCACCTCCGCGCTCTATCATCTGGCCAAGGCAGGCTGGACCGATTGCGTGCTTCTGGAAAAGAACGAGCTGACGTCAGGCTCGACCTGGCATGCCGCCGGCAACGTGCCGACCTTCTCCTCGTCCTGGTCGCTGATGAACATGCAGCGCTATTCGACCGAGCTTTACCGGGGCCTTGCCGAGGCGGTCGACTATCCCATGAACTATCACGTCACCGGCTCGCTGCGCCTCGCTCACTCGAAGGAGCGCATGCAGGAATTCCAGCGCGCCAAGGGCATGGGCCGCTATCAGGGCATGGACATCGACGTTGTCGGCGTCGACGAGATCAAGCGCCGCTACCCCTTTATCGAAACCCATGACCTCGAAGGCGCGCTCTACGACCCGAGCGACGGCGATATCGACCCGGCGCAGTTGACCCAGGCGCTGGCCAAGGGCGCGCGTGACATGGGCGCCAGGATCATCCGCTTCTGCCCGGTGACCGGCGTGCGCCGCGAAAAGGACGAATGGGTGGTCACCACACCGCAAGGAGAGATCCGCTGCGAGATCGTCGTCAATGCCGCCGGTTACCGCGCCGCCGAAATCGGCAGGATGTTCGGCCGCGAAGTGCCGATGATGGTGATGAGCCATCAATATATCCTGTTCGAGGAAATCCCCGAACTGGCGGCATGGTCGAGGGAACAAGGCAAAAAACTGCCGCTGCTGCGCGACGTCGATACCTCATACTACCTGCGCCAGGAAAAGAGTGGCATGAATCTCGGCCCCTATGAGCGCAATTGCCGCGCGCATTGGGCCACCCACAACGATCCGATGCCGGAGGATTTTTCCTTCCAGCTCTTCCCCGACGATCTCGACCGGCTGGAGCACTACCTGGCCGATGCGGTCGCCCGCGTGCCGATCCTGGGCACCGCCGGCCTGTCCAAGGTCATCAACGGTCCGATCCCCTATGCGCCGGACGGCAATCCGCTGATCGGCCCGATGCCTGGCGTTCCCAACGCATTCGAGGCCTGCGTCTTCACCTTCGGCATCGCCCAGGGCGGCGGCGCCGGCAAGGTGCTGGCCGAATGGGTGACGCAGGGCCAGACGGAGTGGGACATGTGGTCGTGCGACCCGCGCCGCTTCACCTCTTTTGCTTCGGCGCCGGACTATTGCGTCGCCAAGGGCATGGAAATCTACGGCAACGAATACGCCATCCAGTTCCCGCGCCATGCCTGGCCGGAAGGGCGCGACCGCAAGCTTTCGCCGATCCATGATCGCATCAAGGCGCTCGGCGGCCGCTTCGACGCCTATAATGGCTGGGAACGCGCCACCTGGTACGCGCAGGACGGCGACGATATCTCCGAGGAGGCGACACTGACCTTCCGCCGCGACGGGCCCTGGCAGCACCGCGTGCGCGAAGAGTGCCTGGCCGTGCGCGACGCCGCCGGCATCCTGGACCTGCCTGGCTTCTCGCGCTTCAACCTCGAAGGCCCCGGCGCCGCCGAATGGCTGAGCCTGCAGGTCACCGGCCTGGTGCCGAAGCCTGGTCGCATCGGGCTCGTCTACTTCGCCGACGACAAAGGCCGCATCGTCACCGAAATGTCCGTCGTGCGCCATGGCGAGGATCAGATGACGCTGATCACGGCGGCGGTCGCGCAGTGGCATGATTTCGAATGGCTGAAGTCGCGCATGCCAGGGGATGCGGCCTTCACGCTGACCGACCGCACCGAGGACTATTCGACCCAGATTCTCGCCGGCCCCAATTCGCGAAAAATCCTCGCCGATGTCTGCGATGCGGATCTCGCCTTGCCCTGGCTGACGCATCAGGAGACCAAGATCGCCGGCCGCTGGGCGAGGCTCGTGCGCGTCTCCTTTGCCGGAGAGCTCGGTTGGGAAATCCACACCAGGGTGGACGACACGGTTGCCGTCTTCGACGCCATCTGGGCCGCAGGCCAGAAACACGGCTTGAAGCCTTTCGGCATGTACGCGCTGGATTCGCTGAGGCTCGAAAAAGGCTACCGCACCTGGAAGGGGGATTTGTCGACCGACTATTCGATCCTGCAGGGTGGGCTGGAACGTTTCGTCAAATGGGAAAAGCCCGACTTCCGTGGCAAGACGGCGCTGCAGAACGAGAAACAGCAAGGCGTGAAGAAACGCTTCGTCACGCTGGTGGTGGAAAACCCCGGCGATTGCGACGCACCCTACATGTCGACGCTCTGGCATGGCGGCCAGATCGTTGGTGAAACGACATCAGGCGGCTGGGGCCATCGCACCGACAAGTCCATCGCGCTCGGCATGCTGCGCGCCGACCTGACCGAGCCGGGCACCTCTGTCGAGGTCGAAATCTTCGGCGACCGGTTCAAGGCTGTCGTGCAGAAGGACGAGCCCTTGTGGGATCCGAAGAACGAGAGGCTGCGCGCATGAAGCGTGTCATTCTCACCGATGGCGGGATGGGCCAGGAACTGGTGCGGCGCAGCAAGTCGGAGCCGACGCCGCTGTGGTCGGCCAGGGTGCTGATCGACGAACCCGATCTGGTGCGCGGCCTGCATGCCGAGTTCATCCGCGCCGGTGCCCGCGTCATCACCATAAACACCTATTCGGCGACGCCCGAACGCCTGGCGCGCGAGGGCGCGGAGGAGCTGTTCAAACCATTGCAGAAGCGCGGCATCGACCTGGCCAGGCAAGCGCGCGACGAGGCCGGCGACGTGGCGATCGCCGGCTGCCTGTCGCCGCTTTTCGGCAGCTACGCGCCGGCACTGACCATTTCCTACCAGGACACGCTCGATATCTACCGCCGTATCGTTGCCGAGCAGGCGGATGGCGTCGACCTGTTCCTTTGCGAAACCATGGCATCCGCCGAGGAAGCGCGCGCGGCCGTCACCGCCGCGTCGGAAAGCGGCAAGCCGGTATGGGTATCGTGGACGCTTTGCGACCACGGTGAGCCCCGGCTGCGCAGCGGCGAGACGATTGCCGCAGCGGCTAGCGCCCTGAGCGGTTTGCCGGTGGCCGCACGGTTGCTGAACTGCTGTCGCCCGGAGGCAATCGCGGCGGCGCTGCCTGAGTTGATCGAACTTGGCGGCCCGGTTGGCGCCTATGCCAATGGTTTCACGTCGATCGATGCGTTGAAGCACGGCGGCACGGTCGAGGTGCTGCACGCACGTCACGATCTCGATCCGGAGGCCTATGCCGATCAGGCGATGGGCTGGGTCGAAGCCGGCGCCCAGATCGTCGGCGGCTGCTGCGAGGTCGGGCCGGGCCACATCGCCGCGCTGCGCGACCGGCTGGAAGAAACAGGGTACGAGATTTCGGGAGTAGCAAATGCCTAGACCATCATCGCGCATTTCCGGCATCGTGCCTTCGGGCAAGGATGGCTGGGAAGTTCACTTCGCCGCCTGGGCCCGCAAGGAAGCCGGCGAAGACATCATCATGCTGTCGGTCGGCGACCATGATTTCGACACGCCTTCGCAGACGATCGAAGCCTGCGTGGCGGCGGTTCGCGGCAGCAACCATCACTACACGCCGCTGCCAGGCCTGCCGCGCCTGCGCAAGGCAATGGCCACGGCCTCCACCGCCTGCACCGGCATTGAGACGACGCCGGATCAGGTCATCGCCACACCGGGTGGCCAGGCAGCACTTTACGCGGCCGTGCAGGCCGTCCTCGATCAGGGCGACCACGCCATCGTGGTAGCGCCCTACTACGCCACCTATCCCAACACGTTCAGCGCCGCCGGTGCCAGTTTCACCGTCGTTGAAACACCGGCCGAGGACGGTTTCCAGCCGCGTGCCGAGATGATCCGCGCGGCAGTGCGGCCCAATACCCGCGCCATCCTGATCAACACGCCGAACAACCCGACAGGTGCGGTCTATTCGCGCGAGCGGCTGGAACAATTGGCCGAAATCTGCCGGGAGCATGACCTCTGGCTGCTGTCGGACGAGGTCTACTGGACGCTGGGCGGCGGCGAGCATGTCTCGCCGCGCTCGCTGCCGGGCATGGCCGAGCGCACGCTGGTTATCAATTCCATGTCCAAGAGCCATGGCATGACCGGCTGGCGCATGGGCTGGCTGACCGGTCCTGAAGCGATGATCGCGCTGCTCGTCAATCTCAATCTGGTGACCACCTACGGACTGCCGGCCTTCATCTCGATTGCCTGCGCCGAGGCCCTGGAAAACCGGTACGGGGTGAAGGACATCGCGGAACGATACGCGGCGCGCCGCACCATCTTCCTCAACGCCTTGCGTGGCATGAACGATGTGACGGTGCGCGGTTCCGAAGGCGGCATGTATGTCATGCTCGACATCTCCGATGTCGAACCCGACGATGAGAAATTCGCCTTCGCCTTGCTCGACAAGGAGAATGTCGGCGTGATGCCAGGCTCCAGCTTCGGCGAGGCCGCCGCCGGCCATATCCGCATCAGCCTCTGCCAGCCCGAGCCCGTTCTGCAGGAAGCAGCGGCCAGGCTGCGCCGTTTTGCTTCCAACTATCGCCGCGAGGCCGCATGAACACCCCCGCTCCCAAGGTTATCCCCACCAAGGCACGCGCGGTCATCATCGGCGGTGGCGTCTCCGGCTGTTCGGTCGCCTATCATCTGGCCAAGCTCGGCTGGACCGATATCGTGTTGCTCGAGCGCAAGCAGTTGACATCGGGCACGACATGGCACGCCGCCGGCCTGATCGGCCAGCTGCGCGGTTCGCAGAACATGACACGGCTGGCGAAATATTCCGCCGACCTCTACGTCAGGCTGGAAGCCGAGACCGAGGTCGGCACCGGCATGCGCCAGGTCGGCTCGATCACCGTGGCGCTGACCGAGGAGCGCAAGCACGAAATCTACCGGCAGGCCTCGCTCGCCCGCGCCTTCGATGTCGACGTGCGCGAGATTTCGCCCAGCGAAGTCAAGGAAATGTATCCGCATCTCAATGTCTCCGACGTCGTCGGCGCCGTGCATCTGCCGCTCGACGGCCAGTGCGACCCCGCCAACATCGCCATGGCTTTGGCCAAGGGCGCGCGCCAGCGCGGCGCCACCATCGTGGAGAACGTGAAGGTCACCACGGTCCACACGAAGGCGGGCCGCGTTGCCGGCGTGTCCTGGGCACGTGGCGAAGACCAGGGCACGATCGAGGCCGACATCGTCATCAACTGCGCCGGCATGTGGGCGCGCGATCTCGGCGCGCGGAACGGCGTGAACATCCCGCTGCATGCCTGCGAGCACTTTTATCTTGTCACCGAGCCGATCCCCGGCTTGAGCCGCTTGCCGGTCCTGCGCGTGCCGGACGAATGCGCTTACTATAAGGAAGATGCCGGCAAGATGATGCTCGGCGCCTTCGAGCCGGTGGCCAAGCCGTGGGGCATGGACGGCATCCGTGAGGATTTCTGCTTCGACCAGCTGCCCGAGGACATGGATCATTTCGAGCCAATCCTCGAAATGGGCGTCAACCGCATGCCGATGCTGGCCACCGCCGGCATCCATACCTTCTTCAACGGTCCCGAAAGTTTCACGCCCGACGACCGCTACTATCTCGGTGAAGCGCCGGAACTTCGGGGCTACTGGATGGCGACAGGCTACAATTCGATCGGCATCGTCTCTTCCGGCGGCGCCGGCATGGCTCTGGCGCAGTGGATCAACGATGGCGAAGCGCCGTTCGACCTGTGGGAAGTCGATATCCGCCGCACCCAGCCGTTCCAGAGGAACCGCCGCTATCTCAAGGAGCGCGTTTCCGAAACGCTCGGCCTGCTCTACGCCGACCATTTCCCCTACCGCCAGATGGCGACGTCGCGCGGTGTGCGCCGCTCGCCCTTGCATGAGCATCTGAAGGCACGGGGCGCCGTGTTCGGCGAGGTCGCCGGCTGGGAGCGTGCCAACTGGTTCGCCCGGGAGGGACAGGAGCGCGAATACCGCTATTCCTGGAAGCGGCAGAACTGGTTCGACAACCAGCGCGAAGAACATCTGGCGGTTCGTAACAAGGTCGGCCTGTTCGACATGACCTCGTTCGGCAAGATCCGCGTCGAGGGCCGCGACGCCTGCTCCTTCCTGCAGAAACTGTGCGCCAACGACATGGACGTTGCGCCGGGCAAGATCGTCTACACGCAGATGCTCAACCAGCGTGGCGGGATCGAAAGCGACCTCACCGTCTCGCGCCTGTCGGATACGGCCTACTTCCTCGTCGTCCCCGGCGCCACGCTGCAGCGCGATCTGGCCTGGCTGCGCCGGCATATCGGTGAGGCCTTCGTGGTCATCACCGATGTAACCGCCGCTGAAAGCGTGCTCTGCGTGATGGGCCCGGATGCGCGAAAGCTGATCCAGAAGGTCAGCCCGAACAATTTCTCCAACGAAGCCCATCCTTTCGGCACCTTCCAGGAGATCGAGATCGGCATGGGTCTCGCCCGCGCCCACCGCGTCACCTATGTCGGCGAGCTCGGCTGGGAACTCTATGTCTCGACCGACCAGGCGGCCCATGTCTTCGAGGCGATCGAGGAGGCGGGCGCCGATGTCGGGCTGAAACTCTGCGGGCTGCACACGCTGGATTCCTGCCGCATCGAAAAGGCCTTCCGCCATTTCGGCCACGACATCACCGACGAGGACAATGTGCTGGAAGCAGGCCTCGGCTTCGCGGTGAAGACGGCTAAGGGCGACTTCATCGGCCGCGATGCTGTGCTGAAGAAGAAGGAAGCCGGATTGGCCCGCCGGCTGGTGCAGTTCCGCCTGAAAGACCCGCAGCCGCTGCTCTTCCACAATGAAGCGATACTGCGCGACGGCAAGATCGTCGGCCCGGTCACATCGGGCAATTACGGCCACCATCTCGGCGGTGCGATCGGGTTGGGTTATGTGCCTTGCCAGGGCGAAAGCGAGGCGGATGTGCTGGCCTCGACCTACGAGATCGAGATCGCCGGCGAACGTTTCGCGGCGGAAGCGTCGCTGAAGCCGATGTATGATCCGAAGGCGGAAAGGGTGAAGATGTAGCGGGCCACTTCTCCCTTCTCCCCTTGTGGGAGAAGGTGGATCGGCGCATGGCGCCGAGACGGTTGAGGGGTGTTGGAAGGAATGAGACGCTGGTGTTCCCTGGAGCACCCCTCATCCGACTGAGCTTCGCTCGGCCACCTTCTCCACAAGGGGAGAAGGGAAGTCCTGCGCTCAAAACCTTTCCAGCTTCGCCCGCACCTTCGCCAGGAACGCCGCCCGTGTCCGTGGCGTCGAGGCATCCATCAGATAGTGTGCCAGGAAGAATGTCCGGCAGCGCGTCGCACAGAGCGCCCGCATGCCGCGCAGCAGGGTTTTGCGCCCCGGTTGGCCGACGACGACGCTCCACCAGGTCGGCGCGCCGCAGGTGGTGATAACGCCGACCTTGGTGACATGCGTCATCAGCGACTTGATCCCTCCCTTGCCTGCCAGCTTGAAGGCGATGTCGGTGGCCCACACCCGGTCGAGCCAACCCTTCAGCATAGCCGGCAGCCCGTACCACCAGGTCGGATAGACGAACAGGATCGCCTCCGCCCAGTTGAGCAGTTCGAAATGCGGCTTCAGCGCCGGATCTTGCGGCGCCCGCTCATTGTAGGTGCGCCGCTCCTCGCAGCCCATCACCGGGTCGAACTTCTCCGCGTAGAGATCGAGCAGCCGCACGTCCCAGCCTCTTCGCCTCAGAACGTCCATGGCGGTGTCGCGGATTGCGGCACAAAAACTTTCCGGCACCGGATGGCAGTAGACGACGAGGACCCGCATCAGAACGCATCCATGCGCGCCGCGACCTTTGTCATGAAGGCCTTCCGCGTCTGGTCGGTCGACAGGTTCATTGCGTAGTGCGCGAGGTAAGTCACGGGCGCGCCGGGCTTTACCGTGGCGCGCAGCATGCGCTTGATCAGCTTGCGCGGCGGATCGCCCATCAAGATGGCGCGAACCCGGCTGCCGCCATAGGTGGTGACAGCGGCGACCTTCTTGATGTTGTGCAGCGAAGGCTGCACCTTGCCATCGACCAACTTGAACGACACGCCTGGCAGAAACACGCGATCGAAAAAGCCCTTCAGCATCGCCGGGAAGCCATAATTCCAGACCGGATAGGAAAGCACCAGCGCATCGGCCCGCAACAGGCGCTCGACATAGGGCGCAACAGCCTCCCCGGGAGCGCGCTGGTTGTGATAGTCCAGCCTCTCCTTGCGGGTCAGCCTCGGGTCGAAATCCTCGGCGTAGAGGTCACAGTCATCGACCGAATGGCCCGCCGCCCTCAGCCGCTCGACGATCATACGGTGCAGGCCGGCATTGAAGCTGGTCTCGACCGGATGGGCAAAGAGGACGAGGATGTTCATCAATCGGCCTTTTGCAGCCCCTTGAACAAAAAAGTCCGGCCCGAACGATAGTCGTAGTCCGGATTTTCCCAGGCGATCATCTTGCCGGGGTTGAGCAGGCCTTGCGGATCGGTCTCGCGCTTGAAGGCCAGCTGCACCGCATCCGTCTGCTTCATCCCGCCCTCCTCCAGCGTATAGCGATGCGGGTTGAAGATCGGGCAGCCATTCTCCTCATGCAGCCGGACGACCTCGTCGAGCCGCGCCTCGGTGGTGAACTTGACCAGCGGCAAGCCGAAACAGGTGATGTTGCCGTCCAGCCGCACGAATTCGAGATGCGAAAAGACTTCGCCTGGAAACATCGCGTCCATCTTCTCGACCAGCGCCAGCTGGTTGGGAAAGGGATAGAGCGACTGCAGATAGGTGATGTCGGGATCGACCCGCAGCGCCCTCAGCGTCGTATGGTTCCAGGCCAGCTCATAGGCCGGCGGCAGGCCCTTCTTCTCGTCCGGCGTTGCGACGGCGGCGTTGAAGATCACGTCACCGCCGGCCCGCCGGGTGAAGGCAAGGAAGGCATCGAGCCCATGCCGCGCCACCATCGCGACGCAGATGCTTTGCCCTTCCCTGAAAAACTTCTGGTGCCGTTTGAAATAGAGCTGCGGCACGGGCGCTGATATCGGCGTGATCAGCTTGGTCAGGATGCCATCCTGGCGGGCGAGCGCGTTGCCGTAGCGCGCCGCACCCATGAAGGTGTCGAAGCCGACGATGACATCGACCCACTCATAGGCCGCGGTCAGCGGCATCTCGACTTCGGTGATGATACCGTTCGTGCCATAGGCGTGGGTCACCTTGTGCAGGTCCTCGCCGGTGAGTTCGAGCACTTTGGGCTCCGCCTCCATCGTCACCACGCGCAGGCGCAGCACATTGCCGAAATCGCGCAAGCCGCCGAAATTGATCGAGCCGACGCCGCCCGAACCGCCGGCGATGAAACCGCCGATCGAGGCGGTGTTGTAGGTGGACGGCGACAGCCGCAGCTCCTGCCCGGAATGCGCGCGCGTTGCCTTGTCGATGTCGGCCAGCACCGCACCTGGCCCGGTCACCACGCGGCCCGGGCCGATCGACTTGATCTCGTTCATTTCGGCGAGGTTGAGCACCACGCCTCCCGAAAGCGGCATCGCCTGCCCATAATTGCCGGTGCCGCTGCCGCGCGGCGTCACCGGCACGCCATGCCGGTGACAGGCGGCAAGCACACGGATCAGTTCGGTCTCGTTCTTCGGCGTCACGATCAGGTCGCCGGTGACATGGTCGAGCTGCTGTTTCAGGACTGGACTGTACCAGTAGAAGTCGCGGCTCTTCTGCTGGACGATGGCCGGATTATCGTCGAGTTTTATCCCGTCGAGATCACGTTTGAGCGCCGAAACGTCCATCATTCCACCATCAGTTCGTCGAGTTCGGCATAGTCGGGCAATTGCCGGTCGATCGCGCGCCCGGCGCGCACGACGATGCGATCCGATTCGGGCCGCGACAGCAATTCCGTCCAGCTCCGGCCTTTGAACAGGATGAAATCGGCATCGCCGCCGACGGCAAGCGTGCCGAAACCATCGAGCCGCATCACGCTCGCCGGCGTCGCGGTGACCGCTTGCGGCCAATCGGCGACCGGATGGTCGAAATGCAGGATGCGTGTCGCCATGCGGTAGACCTCCAGCATATCGAGATCGCCATAGGCATAGAAGGGATCGCGCGTGTTGTCGGAAGCCACCGCGACCGGAATGCCCCTCGCCCTCATCTCGTGCAGCAGCGTCACGCCACGCCAGCGTGGGGTCGTGTGGTCGGTCCGCCGGTCCTGCAGATAGAGATTGCACATCGGCAGCGACACCACCGCCAACCCGGCCTTCGCCACCTTGTCCAGCGTGTCCATCACTTCGAGGTCGGGCTGACGCGCCAGTGAGCAGCAATGGCCGACGAGGATCTTGCCCTCGAAACCGTTCCAGAGTGCGGCCTCGGCGATCTTCTTCAGCGAGATGGCCGCGATGTCGTCGGTCTCGTCGGCATGGAAATCGAGATCGAGCCCGTGCTTGATCGCCTGCGCGAAGACATGGTCGAGCAGCTCTTCCAGATCCGGCACCATATAGGTGACGACGCCGAGCACGCCCTTGGCGGCGGCAACCCGTTTCGCCAGCCTGTCGAACCATTTCCTATCGCGCACGCCCTCGATGCCGAGCAGGCAGGCGCCCTGCAATTCGATGCGGCCGCGCCATGTCTCACGCATCGTCTCAAACACCGGCCAGGAGATCTCCTCCTGCGGCGCGACGCTGTCGAGATGGGTGCGCAGCGCCCTGGTGCCATGCGCGTAGGCCGAGCGCAGCGAGAAATCCATGCGCCGCGCAACATCCTGCGCACTCCAGCGGGCAGCGCGATCGGCGCCGGTGGCATTCAGCGCGCCCATGAAGGTGCCGTCGGGATTGGGTTTTCGCGGCCAGATATGGCCCTTGTCGATATGGGTATGGCAGTCGACGAAACAGGGCAGCACGATACGGCCGGCAAGATCGATGGCACCAGCCGGCGTCGTTGCGCGGCCACGCGCGGCGATGCTGGAAATCCTGCCGTCGGCGACGGTGATGTCGGCAAGCGTAAAGCCATCGCTGTCGAAGGCAGCGGCAAGGCCTGGTGTCAGGGACGCATGAAGTCGGGCGTTGGCGAGTACGAACTGGCTCGATTCTGGGATAGTCGCCGAGGTCATCGCTGCCCCTCATCCGCCTGCCGGCACCTTCTCCCCGTATAGGGACGGGGAGAAGGGAGAAGCTCCCGCGCTGACGCCCCCCTCTCCCCGTCCCTATACAGGGAGAGGGTAAGGGTGAGGGGCAGCGCCGACATTGGAATAAGCGAGCAGCCGCCACAGCAAGCAAAATACAACAACGTTACCGCTCCTGCTTGAGCGCGCTTTCATGCCAGCGCCGCAAAATGAGATGCGAGATCAGCGACAGCACCAGGAAGATCAGGATTCCCGTCAACGAAATCAGAAACAGCGCCGCGAACAGTCGCGGCGCGTTGAGCCGGTAGCCGGCCTCGATGATGCGCGAGGCAAGCCCCGACGACTGGCCGGTGGCGCCAGCGACGAACTCGGCCACCACGGCGCCGATCAGCGACAGGCCGCCGGCGATCTTCAGCCCACCGAGGAAATACGGCATCGCCGCCGGCAGCCTGAGATAGCGCAGCTGCTGCCAACGCGTCGCGCCGTTGAGCTTGAACAAGTCGCGCAGATTACGGTCGACCGAGTTGAGGCCGAGCGTGGTGTTGGACAGGATCGGGAAGAAGGCGACGATCCAGGCGCACAGCAGAAGCTTGGTCGTCTGGTTGTCGACATAGATGTTGATCAGCGGGAAGATCGCCACGATCGGCGTCACCTGCAGCACGATGGCGAACGGAAAGAACGACATCTCCACCCATTTCGATTGCGCGAACAGGACCGCCAGCCCGACGCCGCCAACAACGGCCAAAAGCAGGCTGAGGAAGGTGATGCGCAAGGTGACCAGCAGTGCCGAGAACAGCAGGCCGGCATCGTTGTAGAGCGTCCACAGCACCATGCCGGGACGCGGCAGGATATATTGCGGGATCGTGTTCCACACGCAGACGCGATCCCACAGCCAGATGGCCAGGATCATGATCGCCAGCGGCAGCACCCAGCGGCCGATCCGCTCGAGCCGCTCCTGGCGCACCCGGCGCGTTTCCTCCGGGTCGAGCTTGAGCACCCGCTCCTCAATGGCCGTCATGGTGCGAGCCCGCTGTTGAATTGATGGCATTGACCAGCACGTCGGAGGCTTGCCGGCAAAGGGATGCATAGTCCGGCGAGGTGCGAAATACCTCATCGCGCGGATAGGATGCCTCGATCGCAAGTTCTTCGAAGACCCTGCCCGGTCGCGCCGCCATGACGACCACCCGATTGGAGAGAAACACGCTCTCGAAGACGCTGTGGGTGACGAAGACGACGGTGAAGCGCTCGTCCTGCCACAGTTCCAGCAGGTCGTTGTTGAGCTTGAAGCGGGTGATCTCGTCGAGCGCGGCGAAAGGCTCGTCCATCAACAGCACGCGCGGCCTGGTCACCATGGCGCGCGCGATCGACACGCGCATCTTCATGCCGCCGGAGAGCTCGCGCGGCACCGCATCCTCGAAGCCAGTCAGGTGAACCCGTGCCAGCATCTCCGTTATCGCCGGAGCGGCCTTGGCGCGGGACATGCCTTTCAGCCTGAGCGGCAGCCAGACATTGTCGAAGACGCTGGCCCAGGGGAGCAGGGTCGGCTCCTGGAAGACGAAGCCGATGTTGGCGCGATCGAGCGAACCGCCGCCACGCCAATCGAGCGTGCCCGAGGTCGGCGTCGACAGGCCGGCGATCAGCCGCAGCGCCGTCGATTTGCCGCAGCCTGACGGGCCGAGCAGGCTGAGGAAATCGCCTTCCCGGATCGTCAGATCGACATCGCTCAGCGCCGTCACGCCATTGGAAAAGACCTTGCCGACGCCACGCAGCGCCAACAATGCCGGAGCGACGTCCCACGCATTCGCTGGCGCTTGCGCCACCTTTTCCCTTATCATGCCGGGACCCGGCCTATTTCTTCAGCTCGAGCCCCACGCCCTTGTTGACGAAGGCCAACGTATAGGCCTTCTTGATGTCGATGCCGCCGGGTGCGACCTTGGCCTTGACCATCTTGTCGTAGAAACTCTTGATCCGCGCATCCGTCATGGCCCCGATGCCAAGCTTTTCGGTGTCGCCCGAATCGGCAAGACCGAACTTCTTCATCTGCTCGATCGAGAAAGCGATCTGCGCGTCCGTCATGTCGGGATTGTCTTTCTTGATCATGTCGTTGGCGGCCTTGTTGTCGCCGTAGAGATATTTGTACCAGCCCTTGGCCGAGCCATCGACGAAGCACTGGACCACCTCCGGCTTCTTGTCGATCGTATCCTGCATCACCTCGATCGTCGTCGAATAGGTGTCCCAGCCATAGTCGGCCAGCAGGAACTGGTTCGGCACGAAGCCGCCTTCCTTCTGGACCGCGAACGGCTCTGAAGTGACGTAACCCTGCTGGATCGACTTCTTGTTGGCGATGAAGGGAGCGGTGTTATAGGTGTAAGGCACGCGCTTGGCGGCATCGAAGCCGAGCTCGATGACCATCCATTGGAAGAACGTCTGCACGCCCTCGTCGCCCAGAATATACTGGTCGGCGTTCTTCAGATCCTCCCATTTGTCGAGCCCTTCGCCGGGGTGTGACATGATGACCTGCGGATCCTTCTGGAAGTCGGCGGCCACGACTCGCATCGGAATGCCCTGCTGCACGGCATCGAAGGCCGACAGCAGATTGCCGCCCATGTAAAAATCGATCTTGCCGGCCAGCAGCATCGGCCGCCCGCTGACCTGCGGGCCGCCCTGCATGATGGTGACATCGAGGCCGCAGGCGGCATAGGTGCCATCGGCCACGGCCTGGTAATATCCGCCATGTTCCGGCTCGGCCAGCCAGTTGGTGCCGAAGGTGGCTTTTTCATTCGCCGCGGCCCCCAGCGTGCTGGCGGCCAGCAAGGCTACCACGCCCACCGAGATCTTCTGTTTTCCGTACATCGACACCACCCTTTGTTTGCTCCGGCGCTCCACGCGCCAGGCTCGACACCAAAGATTCAAGAAGCAAGACACATGCCACTGGCGTCTCACGCCGGGACCCGCCCGCCTGCACCACAGCCATCTGCGAAAGCCGGAAAGGTCGTGCTGCACCGGAGGCATCGTGCCCATTTTTTGAACGCCTGTCCACAATCGCACCGGCGACATGCACCGCCATCTTGA
Source organism: Mesorhizobium sp. B2-4-15 (assembly GCF_006658505.1). GTDB lineage: Bacteria > Pseudomonadota > Alphaproteobacteria > Rhizobiales > Rhizobiaceae > Mesorhizobium. The sequence continues at coordinate 113,405 of NZ_VFUZ01000014.1, read as the reverse complement.
AGCTGTGCACCGCCATCTTGAAGCTGTAATGAAACCCGTCCCAGGCTGACGGCAAACCGGAGATTGCCATGTTCAAGTTTCTCACCCCCAAGTCGATCAAGCCGCCCTTTGCCCGCTATAGCCACGGTGTCGAGGTGCCGGCCGGCAAGCGGCTGGTCCTGTGCTCGGGCCAGGTCGCCATCACGGCGGACGACCAAATCCCCGAGGACGCTGGCGCCCAGGCCGAGCTCTGCTTCCGCAACATCGCGGCGGTGCTCGGCGAGGCGGGGCTGGGACTGCAGGACATCGTGAGAATCAATGCCTATGTCACCGACCGCGCATATTTGCGGCCCTATATGGATGTCCGCGACCGGCTGTTTTCGAACCCGGCGCCGGCCTCGACGCTGATGATCGTTTCCGGCTTTGCCAGGCCCGAATTCAAGGTCGAGGTCGAGGCAATCGCGGCAGGATGAGAAGCGCCGCGCTACGAATCGACTGGCCGATGGTCTAAAGTCAAACTATCAAAGGCTGGCGCCGCCCCTCATCCGCCTGCCGGCACCTTCTCCCCGTATAGTGACGGGGAGAAGGGAGAAGCTGCGACGTTCGCGTCTTCCTCTCCCCGTTCTTCACGGGGAGAGGATAAGGGTGAGGGGCGGCGCCGACGCGCTTCAGTTTCTTCGAGGTCAAAATGGACAAGACAAAAAGACGCGTCTGGTGGGGTGACTACCGGACCACCGAATATGCCTCGGTCGATCCCGAGACGACGATCGCCGTGCTGCCGGTTGCGGCGATCGAACAGCACGGGCCGCATCTGCCTGTCTCGACCGACACCTCGATCATGAACGGCATGCTCGACACGGTCATTTCGCGTCTGCCCGACGATCTCGACATCCGCATCCTGCCGGTTCAGGCGGTGGGCAAGTCGAACGAGCATCTGCACGCGCCGGGCACGCTTACCTTGCCGGCAACGACACTGGTCGAGGCCTGGACCGAGCTTGGCCTGTCGGTCGCGCGCGCCGGTGTGCGCAAGCTCGTCGTCGTCAATTCGCATGGCGGCAATGAGGAGATCATGGGCATCATCACGCGTGAATTGCGCGTCCGCGAAAAGATGCTGGCGGTGAAGACGAGCTGGCAGCGCTTCGGCCGCCCGGCCGGCATGTACACCGAACTCGAGGATCGGCACGGCATCCATGGCGGCGACGTGGAGACGTCGCTGATGCTGCATTTCCGGCCGGATCTGGTCGACATGGGCAAGGCCGACAATTTCGTTTCCAACGTCGCCAAAGCCGAGAAGGAATTCTCGCTGCTGCGCCACACCGGCACCCACGCCTTTGCCTGGCTCGCCAGCGACCTGAACCCGAACGGCGTGGTCGGCGACGCCAGCATCGCGACAGCCGAAAAAGGGCGCTTGACTGCGGAACATCAGGCCGGCGGGTTCATCAGCCTGCTCAACGATGTGCGCGAGGCAAAGCTCGCGGAGTGGCTTAGATAGTCTCCTGAGCGTCGATCTTCAGCGCAAAAGGCGTGCCCTCGAAGGCGTCGGCGCCACGGCCGATCGACAGGATCGCCTCGATCATGCGGCCATTGCGATCAAGCAGGGCATCCGCCACGGCAATCAGGCGCGGATTGGGTGTCGCCGAGGGGGATAGCGTCCGCAATGTCTGAGCCAATTCGGCCTCGTCGCGTTTCGGCGCCAGGGCGGCGGCGATGATATAGGCCGAAGCGGTCGAACGACTGATGCCTGCATAGCAATGCACCACCATCGGCCTTGCCCTATCCCACCGGCGCGCGAAATCGAGCAGGTTGCGCACGTGATCCTCGCCCGGCATGGTCATGCCGTCCTGCGCTATAGCAATGTCGTGCATGACCAGATGCAGATGGTTTTCCCTGGCGATCGAGGCCGGGCGCACCACCTCGGTTCCGGCGGCGAGCAGCGACAGCAGGCGGTCGGCACCGGTCCTCGCCACCGTTTCCTCGACCTTTGCCAGCGAACAGACATGGATCATCATCGCGCGATCTCCCTGGCGCCATCGTCGCGCCGCGAAGCCCAGCCGGCAAGAGCGAATTCGAGCCGCCGCCATTCTTCGTCACTCCCCGGCAGGCCTGCGCGCAGGACATGCGGCCGGTCGGAGAAATGCCGCAGCAGGATACCGTGCTCGCCAAGCGCGGAAAACAGGCCGGCGGCATCCGCCAGACCGAGATAGCGGAACAGCGTGGTACCACCGGCAACGGACACGCCGAAGCGGCCGAACAGCGCGTCGAGCCGCGCCGATGCCTCCGCGAGCGATATCCGCATCGCGTCCTGCCAGCCGATATCGGCGAGCGCGCGGATACCATATTCCAGCGCCGGACCGGCGACGGCCCATGGGCCGAATTGCGTTTCCAGCAGGTCCACCGTTGGCGTATCGGAAAGCGCGAATCCAAGCCGCACGCCGGCCAGGCCAAAGAACTTACCGAACGAGCGCAGCACGACGATGCCGCCCTGGCCGACATCGCCTGCGAGGCTGTGTTCGCGCGGGCCGACATCCATGAAGGCCTCGTCGACGACCAGCAGGCCGCCTCTGGCGCGCAATCCTGCGGCGAGCACCAGCAGCCGGTCGCGCTCGATGACGCGCCCATCCGGGTTGTTGGGATTGACGATGATGGCAAGGTCGGCGTCGGCGAGCGCCGCAAAATCGCTGACCCCGGACACCTCGTGCCCGGCGATTGCCGCCGCCCGGGCGTGTTCGGCATAGGTCGGCCCCAGCACCAATGCCTTGCCGGGTCTGATCAGCGATGCCACGCGCGGCAACAGGATCTGCGTGCCGGGCGCCGCGACGACATTTGCGGGCGACGGCGCACCATAGGTGCTGGCCGCGATCTCTGTAAGCTCACGCCCGCGCCCTGTTTCCGGCAATCGCGACAGCGAGGTGGCGGGCAAGTCGAAAAGCGGGTAGGAGTGCGGATTGATACCGGTCGAGAGGTCGACGAAAGGCAGCAAGGCGTTGGGGAAAAGCGCCCTCGCCCGGCCAAGACTTCCACCATGGTCCACCGCTCCTTCAAGAAGCTTCATGTCAGTCCTGATCGCTTTCCTGTCACTGGCCGTCGAATTCGTCCTGGGTTATCCGGACTGGCTGTTTCGCGCCATCGGTCATCCGGTGACGTGGTTCGGCAGCCTGATATCCTTTCTCGATCGCGGGCTCAACCGCGCCACTGATACCGACGCGCTGCGTCGCCAACGCGGCGTCCGGGCGCTTCTGGTCATCGTGCTGGTACCGGCGGTGATCGGCCTTTGCGTGCAGATCCTTCTGCTCTGGTTCGTTCCCCTGGGACTGATCATTGCCGCCCTTCTGGCGACGTCTTTCCTGTCGCAGAAGAGCCTGTATGAACATGTCGAGGCCGTGGCGGACTCGCTTGACTCGGGTGGCCTCGCCATGGGCCGTGTCGCCGTCTCGCGAATCGTCGGTCGTGACCCGGAGACGCTCGACAGGGCCGGCGTCTGCCGCGCGGCGATCGAAAGCCTGGCCGAGAATTTTTCCGACGGCATCGTCGCCCCCGCCTTCTGGACAGGCGTCGGCGGGCTAGCAGGAGGTGCTGCCTACAAGGCGGCCAACACCGCCGATTCAATGATCGGCCACCGCACCCCGCGCCACGAGGCGTTCGGCTGGGCGGCGGCGCGCTTCGACGATTGGATCAACCTGCCGGCGTCGCGGCTGACGGCTCTGCTGATCGTGCTGGCTGCTTTCCTGGTCAAGGAAGCCGATCCCCGCAACGCCTGGACTGCGGTGTGGCGCGACGCCAAAAAGCACCGTTCGCCCAACGCCGGCTGGCCGGAAGCGGCCATGGCCGGAGCGCTTGGACTCGCGCTCGCCGGACCGCGCAGCTATGGCGGCGTGGTGGTCGACGACGTTTTCATGGGCGAAGGCGGCCGCCGCGACGTCGACAGCGGCGACATCAGGCGGGCGTTGCAACTCTATCGGGTCGCCGACTACCTGCTGATTGCGCTGTTCGGGATGGTCTCGGTGATTGTCATCGTGGCGTGACGTTACCCTCCCCCTTGTTGGGAGGGTCGGCGCGTAGTGCCGGGGGAGCGGTGGGCCCCCACCCCGCTCCGCTTCGCGGATCGACCCTCCCCACAAGGGGGAGGGTAAACTTACCCCGCCGGCCGATCCGCCGGATACGGCGTCCTCACCAGTATCGCCATGCCGATGCCGAGGAACAGGATGATCACCGCCATGCCGAGCCGCGCCGAACCGCTGAGCGCGGTGATGGTCGCCACCAGGAACGGTGCCAGGAAACTGGTCGCCCGGCCGGCCAGCGCATAAATGCCGAAATAGCGGCCGGATTCCGCCGCCGTGACGCTGCGCGCCATGTAGGAACGCGACGACGCCTGCACCGGTCCGAAAGCCAGGCCGATCAATAGGCCGTACAGGATATAAGCTTTTTCAGCCGCCGTGCCGAACAGGCCGCCCGAATCGGTTGTCGAGAGCGGTATCAGGCCGAGCAAGGTGAAGCCCGGCCCCGTCGAGATGATACCGATGGTGGCGACCGACAGCATCACCAGCGCGATCATCACCACCGCCTTGGAGCCGAGCGCGGTGTCCAGCCGCGCCGCGATCCAGCAGCCGAAAATGGCGACGATGTTGAGAATGATGCCGAACATGCCGATCTCGGTGATCGACCAGTGGAACATGCCCGCCGCGAACGTGCCGCCGAGCGCCAGCAGCGCGTTGACGCCGTCCTGATAGATCATCCGTGCGACGAGGAAGCGGAAGATGCCGCCGCGCCGGCGCACCTCGGCCAGCGTCGATTTCAGCTCCGACAGGCCCTCGCGCACCGCCGGCCCGATTGGGATGCCCTTGATGGCGTCCGGCGTGAAGAAGAACATCGGCAGGATGAACAGGAAATACCAGCCGGCCGACAGCGGCCCGGTGGCGCGGGCATCTTCGCCCAGATGCGGATCGAGCCCGAACAGCGGGGCGATGCCGATGATGGTCTTGCCGGTCTCGGGCGAACCGGCCAGGCACGTCACCACGAAGATCAGCGCGATCATGCCGCCGAGATAGCCGAGGCCCCAGGCCGTGTTGGAGATGCGGCCGATCTCGCTCTTCGGCACCAGCCGCGGCATCATCGAATCATTGAACACCGTGGAGAATTCCGCCGCGACCGACGCCAGCGAGAACAGTGCCACGATCAGGAACAGGTTCGAGCCGGGCGCGGCGAACCAGAGCAAGCTAAGGCTGGTGATCTTGATGGCGGCGAAGAAGGCGATCCACGGCTTGCGCGGCCCGGTCTGGTCGGCGATCGAGCCGAGGACTGGCGACAGCACGGCGATGACCAGCCCGGCCGCGGCGATGCCGTAGCCCCAGACCGCCTGGCCGGTGTTGGGGTCGGCAGCCATGCGCGAAACGAAATAGGGACCGAAGATGAAGGTGGTGACGACCGTGAAGAACGGCTGCGCCGCCCAGTCGAAGAACATCCATCCCCAGATGCCGCGCCCGGACGCCCGCTGCATTGTCTCTACCGCCATGCTGACTCCCCTGGCACCCGCTCGGCCCGTGTCGGGCGCCATGTCTGCATGTTTCCGATGCTCATGCAAATGACAAGCGTCGCGCTGCCCCTCATTGCCCTGCCGGGCACTTCTCCCCGTACGGTGACGGGGAGAAAGACGCTGTCGCCGAGGATTTCGCCAATCCTCGACGTGGCAGAATGAGCGCCGGCCTCCCAGCCGGTTCGCTTCTCCCCGTCACTATACGGGGAGAAGGTGGCGGCAGCCGGATGAGGGGCGGCACCAATCTCCGCAAGAATTCGTCACATCCCCGTCAGATCGCTCATCAGCCCGGACGCCACCGACAGCCGCGACACGGTGATGTCGCCGCCCTCGGTCAGCGCCTGCAGCCGCTCGCGGATGCGCGCCACCCGCTCGCCGCCGGCTTCCAGCCATGCGGCCACCGGATCGGCCGCCTTGGCATGACTGGTGAGCGCGGCGACCGCGATGCCGCGCCGCGCCGCGCCGATCGTGTCGGTGGCGCGCGACAGCGCGAGTTGGTCGTAATAATCCGACGGCGTGATCGAGCGCGCGGCGTCCTCGACGCGCGGAATGCGGAAGGCATCGCTGACGGCGAAGAACGCCTTGGCGGCCGCGACGATGTCGGCGCCGGCCGTGCGCGCCGTCAACGCGATGTCGGGGATCAATTCCGCCACTTCGCTCAAGGCCAGCTGCTCGGCCAGCCTTTCCGGCGCACCGGCCTTGAACAGCCCGTGCCGCTTCTCCTCGATCCGCTCGCGCGAGAACGCCGGCAGCAGGGGAACGAGCTTGGGTTCCAGCGCCTTGCGCGCCTCCTGCAATTCGGCGATGCGCTGGCCGAGCGGCGCCGTGCCGGCATCGTTCTTCAGATACCAGCCGCTGCTCATATAGATGAGCCGGCTCACAATCTGGTAGAGATCGAGCTGCACCTGGCCGTCGATCTGGTTGTCGAGCGCGTCGATCTCGCGGTAGAGCGCCGGCAGCGCAAAGCCATCCCGCACCACGGCGAAGGTGCGCACCACATCGGCGGCGGTGCGGCCCGTGGCCTCCTGCAACCGGTTGACGAAGGACGGACCGCCGCGATTGACGAGGTCGTTGGCGACGACACGGGCGATGATCTCGCGGCGCAGCCTGTGACCATGGATCTCGGTGGCGTATTTCTTCGCCATCCGGTCCGGGAAATAGCCCATCAGATCACGGTCGAAATGCGCGTCGTCCGGCACGTCGCTGGCGACGATGTCGGAGAACAGAACGATCTTGGCATAGGCGAGCAGCACGCCGAGCTCGGCCCTGGTCAGCGGCTCGCCGCGTGCCTCACGCTCGGCGAGCGCCGCCGGGGACGGCAGCGTTTCCACGGCACGGTCGAGCAGGCCCCGCGCTTCGAGCGCGGACATGAACCGGGCCTGATGCGCAATGTCGGCGAGGCCGCGCTTGCGCGCGATCGAAAGCGCCAGCGTCTGCTCGTAATTGTTGGACAGCACCAGCCCGCCGACCTCGTCGGTCATCTCGGCCAGCAGCTTGTTGCGTGCCGGACGGTTCAGCGATCCCTTGCGCATGGCGGATGCCAGCGCGATCTTGATGTTGACCTCGACGTCGGAACAGTTGACGCCGCCGGAATTGTCGATGGCATCGGAATTGCAGCGGCCGCCATTCATGCCGAACTCGATTCGTGCCCGCTGGGTGACGCCGAGGTTGGCGCCCTCGCCGATCACCCTGGCGCGCACGTCGAGCGCGGTGACGCGGATGGCGTCGTTGGCCCGGTCGCCGACATCGGCGTTGGTCTCGGTCGAGGCCCGCAGATAGGTGCCGATGCCGCCGAACCACAAAAGGTCGACCGGCGCCTTGAGGATGGCGGTCATGATCTCGACCGGCGTGGCGGTCGTCTTGGCAAGGCCGATCGCCGCCGCAGCCGCGGCCGGCAAGGTGATCGACTTCTGGCTGCGCGAGACGATGATGCCGCCTTCCGACAGCTTGGTCTTGTCATAATCCTGCCAGCTCGACCGTGGCAGCGCGAACATGCGCTGGCGCTCGGCCATCGAGGCCTCCATGTCCGGATCGGGATCGATGAAGATGTCGCGATGGTCGAAGGCGGCGATCAGCCGCGTTTTCGGCGACAACAACATGCCGTTGCCGAACACGTCGCCCGACATGTCGCCGACGCCGACGACGGTGAAGGGCGAGGTCTGGATGTCGCGGTTCATTTCGCGGAAATGCCGCTTGACCGCTTCCCAGGCGCCCTTGGCGGTGATGCCCATCTTCTTGTGATCATAACCGGCGGAGCCGCCGCTGGCGAAGGCATCGTCCAGCCAGAAACCATGGCTTTCGCTGATGGCATTGGCGGTGTCGGAGAAGGTGGCCGTGCCCTTGTCGGCGGCGACGACGAAATAGGGGTCGTCCTGGTCGCGACGCACCACGCCAGCCGGCGGAATGACACCGTCCAGCCCGATATTGTCCGTGATCGACAGCAGGCTGGAGACGAAGTTCTTGTAGGCCGAGGTGCCGGCCTCGAAGATCGCGTCGCGGCTGCCGCCCGCCGGCAGGCGTTTGGGGAAGAAGCCGCCCTTGGCACCGACGGGCACGATAACGGCATTCTTGACCTGCTGCGCCTTGACCAGGCCAAGCACTTCGGTGCGGTAGTCCTGGGCGCGGTCCGACCAGCGCAGGCCGCCACGCGCGACCGGCCCGAAGCGCAGATGCAGCCCCTCGACCTCGGAGCCGTAGACGAAGATCTCCCGCCACGGCCGTGGCGCCGGCAATCCCTCGACCGCTTGCGAGTCGAGCTTGATCGCCAGCGATTGACCCTTCTGCTTCGTATCGGCAACGAAATGATTGGTGCGCAGCGAGGCTTCGACCAAATTCAGGTAGCGCCGGATGATGGTGTCGTCGTCGATGTTGGGCACATCTTCCAAGGCATCCTTGATCTTGGCCTTGAGGTGCTTTGCCGCCACGGCGCCTTCCGTCTCTGCCGTCGGCCCAAGCCGGGCGATGAAAAGGTCGTGCAGGCCGCGCGCGATCTCCGGGTAGCGGTTGAGTGCGGCAGCGATGAAATCCTGGCTTTGCGGAATGCCGACCTGCTGCAGATAGCGGCCATAGGCGCGCAGGATGGTAATTTCTTCAGACCACAGGCCGGCGGTCTGGGCAAGGCCGTTATAACCATCATTGTCGACGTCGCCGCGCCAGACCGACAGGAACGCGTCCTCGAACAGCGCGCCGCCATCGGCAAGATCGATCGGCTTGCCGTAGCTGTTCTCCAGCTCCATGTCGTGGATGAAGACCATGCCGGTCGCGTCGTCGCCGACCTCGAACGTACGCTCGCTGATCACCCGGAAGCCGATGTTTTCCAACACCGGCACCCGCCGCGACAACGCCACCGGGCTGCCATGGTGATAGATCTTCAGCGCCGCCTGCTGCGGCTTCTGCTCGCCGTGGCGATAATAGTCGATGGCGATCGGATTGGCGGCGCTGATCTTGGCGATGCGCCCGGCATCGACCAGCGCCACCGCCGCGCTGAACGAATCGCGGTAGCTTTCCGGCAGCCTTGCGGCGATGGCTTTCAACGCCGGGTCGCTGCCGCTGGCCTCCGCCGCCTCGGAAAGGGCGTCCTCCCAGGTACGGACGATGTCGCGGATCGCCGCCTCGATCGTCGCCTGCTCGACTCTTGGCGTCTTGCCGCCGGAGCGGCCGATGATGAAGTGGACACGCGCCAGCCCGCCTTCCGGGAAGGCCGGGTAATAGGCCGACAGCCGGCCTTCGAACACGGTCTTGAGATAGGCGCCGACCTTCTCGCGCACCACGCTGTCGTAGCGGTCGCGCGGCACGAAGACGAGGATCGAGACGAAGCGGTCGAACTGGTCGGCGCGCACCAGCGCCCTGACCCGCGGCCGCTCGATCAGGCCGAGGATGGCCGCGGCGTGCTTCCTCAGGATCGGCACCGGGACCTGGAACAATTCGTCGCGCGGATAGCTCTCCAGCACATTGATCAGCGCCTTGCCGGAATGGTCGTGCCGGTCGAAACCGGATTTGGCGATGATGGTTTCGGCCTTGGACCTGAGATATGGGATCTTCATCACCGAGCGCGTGTAGGCGGTCGAGGTGAACAGGCCGACGATGCGCAGTTCGCCCGCCAGTGCCCCCTTGGTGGTGTAGGTCTTGACGCCGATGTAATCGAGATAGATGCGGCGGTGCACGGAAGACTTGGCATTGGCCTTGGTGACGATCAGCGGCTCCGGCCCGTGCAGGAAGGCGCGAATCTCAGGCGTCGTCGTCACCGCTTCAGTGCCGCGTCTGAGCACCAGCACGTCGGGATCGGACAGGATACCAAGGCCGGGCTTGTCGGCGCGCTCCAGCGTGCCGCTTTCCTCGCCGCCGGTATATTTGAACTCGCGCATGCCGAGGAAGGTGAAATTGTCGTCGCGCAGCCACTCCAGGAAGGCGATCGCCTCGGCAACGCTCTTCTTGTCGAGCGGCACAGCCGAATAGCGGAACTCCGAGATCGCCTGATCGAGCCGGGCCAGCATCGGTTTCCAGTCGTTGACGGCCGCATGCACCTGGCCGAGCATCTTGCGCAGCCGCTCGGTCAAGGCGTTTGCCGCCTCCGCGGTCAGCCGCGGGATATGGACGTGGATGACGCTCAGCCGGTCGTGGCCGCCGTCGTCCCTGGCGAAATTGCCGTCGCCGAGGATTTCCTCGACACCGCCTTTGCCATGACGCACGGTGATGACCGGATGGGTGACCAGGGTCGGCTCGCCGGCGGTCTCGGTGATCTCGCCAAGGATGGAGTCGAACAGGAACGGCATGTTGTCATTGACGACCGTGATGACCGTGACCGGGCGGCCTTCTCGGGCGACGCCCGGATCGCTCTCGACGGCGACGACGCACTCGCCTTTCTTGTGACGGGCTACCGCCTGGCCGGCGAGGTCGGCGGCGCGTTCCAGGTCCCCCACTTGATAGGCGGCGATGTCTTCCGCCGGCGCGCGGGCGAGCAGGTAATCGGCAAGCCTGGCTGGCCTGTCCTCCGTCTTCGCCGCCGCCGTTGCCCTCTTCTTCGACTTAGCTGCGGATTTCACGCTGGCCATGACGCTTCTTGCCTCCCGTCGTATGCTTTTGTGACTATGGTAGCAGATGACCGCCATTTGGCGACAAAGGTTTGACGGCTTGCCAAGAATTCTGGGAATTCGGCGGCAAGGCATCGCCCGACGAGGAGAAACAAACCATGACCGGCAAAATCACCGCGCTTGATCTCGATACGGGGGAACTGAGCGAGCCGACAAAAGCCTATTTCGCCAAATGCGAGGAGAAGCTCGGGCTGGTTCCCAACGTGCTGAAGGCCTATGCCTTCGATGACAAGAAGCTGCGCGCCTTCACCGACATGTACAACGATCTGATGCTCGGCGATTCCGGCCTGTCGAAGCTGGAGCGTGAGATGATCGCGGTCGCCGTCTCCTCCATCAACCAGTGTTACTACTGCCTGACCGCTCATGGCGCGGCGGTGCGTCAGTTGTCCGGCGACCCTTCGCTCGGCGAGATGATGGTGATGAATTTCCGCGCCGCCGATCTCTCGCCGAAGCAGACGGCGATGCTGGAATTCGCCGTCAAGCTGACCGAGGAACCGGCCAAGATCGTCGAGGCCGACCGGGCCACGCTTCGCAAGGCCGGCTTCAGCGACCGCGACATCTGGGACATCGCCTCGACGGCTGCCTTCTTCAACATGTCAAACCGGATGGCGGCGGCGATCGACATGCGCCCGAATGACGAATACCACGCCATGGCGCGGTGACGAGCCGGGTTCCCATCAGACTACATATTAGACATGCCTAATTCTCATTGCGTGTCGGCCTTTTTGGTCCGATGATCGCTGGGCGGCATGGCCGCATGCTGGTTCGATGCCGCTGATCAAGGGAGAAGAACATGGCGAAGTTTCTCTACGTCTATCATGGCTCAGGCAAGATGCCGGCGACGGAAGCCGAGCGGAAAGCCGCGATGGACGCCTGGAATGGCTGGTTCGGCAAACTGGGCTCGGCGGTGGTCGACGGCGGCAATCCGGTCGGCATGTCCAAGACCGTGCTGCCGGGCGGCAAGGTCGAGAACAATGGCGGCAGCAATCCGACGGGCGGCTATTCGATCATCGAGGCCAAGGACATCGACGATGCCGCCGACAAGGCCAAGGGCTGCCCGATGCTGGCCATGCCGAACTGCAGCATCGAGATCGCGCCGATCATCGAAATGATGTGACGCTTCTTCTGTTGAGCATGATCTTTCCGAGCCGAAAGTCTGCGAAGCAGAAGAAGACGATTTCCACTTTTCGCCGACGCGGTCCTTCGGTTCGGATGATGCTTACGACCGCGCCGCGATCGCCGCCGCGGCCCCGGCCATCGTCGAGGCGCTGACGCGGTTGGCGATCTTCATGGCGCGCTTGCTCCTCAGCAGCTTGCGCGCCTGCGAGGCGGCGAGCACCCAGGCGAGATCGATGGCGATCAGCACCACGGCCATGGTCGCCGTCAGTTCGGCCCAGCCGATGACGCTGACCGAGGCGAGGTCGATGATGGTTGGCAGCAGCGCCAGGTAGAACATCATGATCTTGGGATTGCCGAGCGTCACCGCCATGCCGGCGAGGAACAGCTTGGCGGGCGAATCCTCGCGCGGCATCTCCCCTTCCTTGGCTTCGACCGGAGCCGTCCACATCTTCCAGGCGAGATAGGCGAGATAGGCAACGCCGACCCATTTCACGATGACGAAGGCAAGGTGGAAGGTCTGCGCGACGACAGCCAGCCCGAACACCGCCAGCGACAGCCAGATGCCCTCGCCGATCCACATGGCGAGCAGGAACGGAAACACGTCGCGGAATCCTTTCGAGATGACGCGTGCGACGAGCGCCGCGATCGATGGACCTGGCGAACCGGCGGCAACGAACAAGGCAGCGGCGAAGATCAGGAGCGAGGTGAGGTGCATGGCAGGATTTCCGCTTGTTTCAGGGTCGATCAACCACGATAACCCGACAGCTGCGGCTCTGGCAAAGGCAAGACAATGCGGGCCATAGGTGCAGACATGCAAGGCTTGGGCTCGCAGGGCCCCCTTGCCGAGCCCGCATCGCGCCGCTAGAAGAGCCGCCCCGACACCCATTTCGAGCTTCACTTTGCCTCAGTAACCGCCGGTCTCGTCAACTCCCCCGACACACTGCATGGCGCCGCATTCGCGGTGCCTGTTTCATGTTCATGTGTTCTCTGGGCGGCGGTTCGAGACCGGTTTGGCACTGCTGAACCGCTGTCGCGCGCTTTTGGCCAGCGACACCTGACTTCCGATCTCCGCAGCCTACCGCCACGCCGCGCCCGCATGGGCATCTCGACAGAGCCGACCTGAAGAACTTCCCCCCGGGAAGGGCTTACCGGCATGTCTTCTACCACTTGCATCCAATGGATGATCGCGCCTGGGATCGCACCTCGACCGCTCATCAACTGCAATCGCTGCGGCGGCCTGAAGGCCTATCGCAGCAGCGGCAAGTTCCGCGTCAACGCCAACGGCAAGCGCATCGACGTGTGGCTGATCTATCGCTGCATCGACTGTGACAATTCCTGGAATTTCGGCATTTTCGAACGCTGCAACCGCCGCGACATCGAGCCGGCGCTGTTGCGGGCGCTCGAAAGCAACGATCCGGGGCTGGCGCGGCGCCACGCTTTCGACGTCGTCGCCCTGCGCGACAACGTGGGACGTGTCGAGGAGTTTCCCGACGTCGCCGTGCTCAAGCGGGCGGTTGGAGAGACAACGGAAAGCGCGACAGCGTTGGAACTCTGGCTTGGGTTGGAAATGCCGACGTCGCTCCGGCTCGACCGCCTGCTCACCAACGAACTCGGCATCTCGCGATCAAGGCTTCAGGCGCTGGAAGAGCGGCGATTGCTGCTCGTCGATCCAGGCGGCGCAAAAGCCCTGCGCAAGCCGGCTCGCGAAGGAACGACGTTGCGTATCGACCTGACCGGCGAACCTGATCGGCAGGCCATTATCGCGGCAGCCCTCGGATGAAAATGAAAAAGGGGCGGCGCACTGGTGTGCCCACCCCTTTTCAAATGGAGGAACGGAAATTACGCCGCGCCGACCGCCTTGGCCGACTTCTCGAAGCGCTTGCGCTCGTTTGGGTCGAGATAGAGCTTGCGCAGGCGGATGGTCTTCGGCGTCACCTCGACCAGTTCGTCGTCCTGGATCCAGGCCAGCGCGCGTTCCAGCGTCATGCGGATCGGCGGGGTCAGCTTGACCGCCTCGTCCTTGCCGGCGGCGCGGATATTGGTCAGCTTCTTGCCCTTCAGCACATTCACTTCGAGGTCGTTGTCGCGGGAATGGATGCCGATGATCATGCCCTGATAGACCTTGACGCCGGGGTCGATGACCATCGGGCCACGGTCTTCCAGGTTCCACATGGCGTAGGCGACCGATTCGCCCTGCTCGTTGGAGATCAGCACGCCATTGGTACGGCCGGGCAACTCGCCCTTGTAGGGCTCATAGGCGTGGAACAGCCGGTTCATGACGGCGGTGCCGCGCGTGTCGGTCAAAAGTTCCGACTGGTAGCCGATCAGGCCACGCGTCGGCGCATGGAAGACGATGCGCTGGCGGTTGCCGCCCGAGGGGCGCAGTTCGACCATCTCGGCCTTGCGCTCCGACATCTTCTGCACGACGACGCCGGCATGCTCCTCATCGACGTCGATGACGACTTCCTCGACCGGCTCCAGCAGTTCGCCGTTTTCGCCCATCTGCATGACGACGCGCGGACGCGACACGGCGATCTCGAACCCTTCGCGGCGCATCGTCTCGATCAGCACGGCGAGCTGCAATTCGCCACGGCCGGAAACGAAGAACGAATCCTTGTCGGGCGATTCCTCGATCTTGAGCGCGACATTGCCTTCGGCCTCGCGCAGCAAGCGGTCGCGGATGACGCGGCTGGTCACCTTGTCGCCTTCGGTGCCGGCCAATGGGCTGTCGTTGACGAGGAAGGACATGGTCACCGTCGGCGGATCGATCGGCTGCGCATGCAGCGCCTCGGTCACGCTGGGGTCGCAGAACGTGTCGGCGACGGTGCCCTTGGACAGACCGGCAATGGCGACGATGTCGCCCGCCTGGGCTTCCTCGATCGGCTGGCGCTCGAGGCCGCGGAAGGCGAGGATCTTGGAAATGCGGCCGGTTTCGATCTGGGTGCCGTCATGGTGCAGCACCTTGACCGGCTGGTTGGCCTTCAGCGTGCCGCTCTCGATGCGGCCGGTGATGATGCGGCCAAGGAAGGGATTGGCCTCCAGGATGGTCCCGATCATCCGGAACGGGCCGGGATGAACGGTCGGCGCCGGCACATGCTTGATGACGAGGTCGAACAGCGGCGCGAGCTGCTGGTCCTTGGGGCCTTCCGGATTTTCCGACACCCAGCCGTCGCGGCCTGAACCGTAGAGGATCGGGAAGTCGAGCTGCTCGTCGGTGGCGTCGAGCGCGGCGAAAAGGTCGAACACCTCGTTGACCACCTCGACATGGCGCGCGTCCGGCCGGTCGATCTTGTTGATGACGACGATCGGCTTGAGGCCGACCTTGAGCGCCTTGCCGACGACGAATTTGGTTTGCGGCATCGGGCCTTCGGCGGCATCGACCAGCACGATGGCCGAATCCACCATCGACAGGATGCGTTCGACCTCGCCGCCGAAATCGGCGTGGCCGGGCGTGTCGACGATGTTGATGCGCGTATCCTTCCAGTCGACCGAGGTCGCCTTGGCAAGGATGGTGATGCCGCGCTCCTTTTCGAGGTCGTTGGAATCCATGGCGCGCTCGGCGACGCGCTGGTTGTCGCGGAAAGAGCCGGACTGCTTCAAAAGCTGGTCGACAAGGGTAGTCTTTCCATGGTCGACGTGCGCGATGATCGCGATATTACGGAGTTTCATGTTCTGGTCTCGGGAGCGTTGCAGGCAGCAGGCCAAAGGCGCCGCCTCTTTCGGTTGCGCGGCTCATACAGGGTTTTTCGCATTTGCGAAAGAGGAAGCGCGATACCAAATAATCATCAAATCTTAAGCATCTCCATGTGAGATGGTTTTGTTAACCAAGGCGGGAACCTTTTGAGGGCCCGGCAGTTCGAACGTCATGACCGATAAACTCAACCGTTTTTGGCCGTTCGTCGCTTCGGCGGCCTTTGCCGTCCTGCTGGCGGCCAACGCCGCGCAGTCGGCCGCGGCGCTGAAGGAAGCACGCCCTGTTCTTCCGACAGATACCTCGTCGGCCCAGCAGGTCTTCGCCGACGCGCCCGATGGCGTTGACCCCATGGTGACCGGCCCGGTCAGCACCGCCTTCAAGCAAAGGCAGGACGCCGCCAACTGCGACGCCGCCGTCTGGCCGCATATTCCTATGGTCTGCTACCCGGATTGACGGCTGCTTCAACAGCCGTCCCAGGTCGCCTCACGCAGACCGCACAGGGTCGAGCGTGACCTTGTAAAGCTCGTTGTCGTCACGATCCATCAACCGCACCGTTAGCTGCTCGGTGGCGCCGGATATATCGACCAGACCGAAGAACTGCAGCCCGGCTGACGGCGGCAGGTTCTGGCCCTGCTCCGCGGTCGGCGCCTTGATGAACTTCAGCTCGGGGCCGAAGGTCATGTCGAAATCGTTCGGGCCGAAGGTGCCGGCGTGGATCGGACCGGAGACGAACTCCCAGAACGGGTTGAAGTCCTGGAACTGCGCCTTGTCCGGATTGTAGTAATGCACCGCCGTGTAATGGACGTCGGCGGTGAGCCAGACGGTGTTGGTGATGCCGGCGTTCTTGATGTAGCGCAACAGGTCGGCGAATTCGAGTTCGCGGCCTTTCGGCGCGCCATTGTCGCCATTGCTGACCGCTTCGGCGCCAACCTTCTTGGTGCCGTCGTCCCAAACGACGAGGCCGAGCGGCATGTCGGCGGCGATGATCTTCCAGGTCGCCTTCGAGTTCGTCAACTCGCGCTTCAGCCATTTCGTCTGCTGTTCGCCGAGCATGCGCGATTGCGGCGTCATGGTGTCCTCCATGTCGGGGCCGTTGGGGCCGCGATAGGAGCGCATGTCGAGGAAGAACACGTCGAGCAGCGGTCCGTGGGCGATCTTGCGATAGACGCGACCTGGCTCCGACGGTTCGTAGCGGATGGTTGTCATCTCGTGGAAGGCGCGCGCGGCGCGGGCCGCCAGCACGTGGATGGATTTCTCCTTGTAGCGATCGTCGGCACTGAGGTTCTTCGAATCCGACCAGTTGTTCAGCACCTCATGGTCGTCCCACTGGTAGACGGTCGGGCAGATGGCGCTGAGTTCCAGCACGTTCTTGTCCATCATGTTGTACTTCCACTGGTCGCGATATTCGTCCAGCGTCTCGGCCACCTTGCGCTTGCCGTCGATGAGAACGACATTCTTCCACTTGCCACCGCCGGGCAGGTCGACTTCGTCCTTCATCGCGCCATCGGCATAGATGGTGTCGCCCGAATGCAGGAAGAAGTCCGGCGTATGCTTGGCGATGGTGGAATAGGTCTTCATGCCGGTCTCGTCGATGCCCCAGCCCTGGCCGGCGGTATCGCCCGACCAGGCGAAGCGCACGTCGCGCTTCGAGGACGGCGCGGTGCGGAAACGGCCGACGATCGGGTCGGAGACGGCATTGATGTCGGAAAGATCGGCCGCCGACATGCGGTAGAAGATGTCCTGGTCGGAGGCGAGGTCGGTGAGCAGCCGCTTGACCGTATAGTCGCTGGCCGGCGAGGTGTCGAGCGGTGCCAGCTTTGTCGCATTAGCGAAGCTTTCCGTCGTGGATACTTCGAACATGACGCGCGCGGGGCGGTCGGTACGGGTCCAGACCATGCCGCTGACGGCGTCGACATCACCGGACTGGACGCCATGGGTGAAGGCCGGACGCTGGCTGGCGCGGGAATAATAGGGCAATGCGAGACCCGAGGCGCCGAGCAGACCAGCCGCGCTGGCCGAAGTGACGAAGGCGCGGCGGGTCATCGAAAGCTTGTTCATGGCTGTCTCCTGGTGGCGTTGAAGGTGCCACCAAGGTCCGGCGTCAGTGTTGCAGACGCATTTCGAAACCATGAAGTTTTGATAACAGCTGCCAATCTCCCCCCTCGAGGGGGAGATGTCGCCGAAGGCGACAGAGGGGGTCGCCTCGCGTAGAGCGCCAACCCTTTACGCCCGCGACAAGGTCGAGCCTAGTCGGACCGACCCCCTCTGGCCGCTTCGCGGCCATCTCCCCCCTCAAGGGGGGAGATCGGCAGCTCAAGCCGCCTGCGGCTCGGGATCGAATGCCGGCCGGCTGGTGTTGATCAAAAGCGAGAGACACGCCGCGGCGATCGCCGTCATGCCGGCGATCAGGAAGGCCAGTTCGTAATTGCCCTGCAACTCGCGCATGGTGCCGCCGAAGGCGGCGGCGGTTGCAGCCCCGACCTGGTGGCCGGCGACGATCCAGCCGAACACGATCGGCCCGCTGCGATCGCCGAAGGCTTCGTTGGCGAGCCGCAGCGTCGGCGGCACGGTGGCGATCCAGTCGAGGCCGTAGAGCACCGCGAAGATGATCAGGCTGGTCGCCGAGAAGCCGGAATAAGGCAGATAGATCAGCGATAGGCCACGGATGGCATAATAGACGCCGAGCAGCTTGCGCGGATCGAACCGGTCGGTGAGCCAACCGGACAGCGTCGTCCCGATCAGATCGAAAATGCCCATCATCGACAACAGGCCGGCGGCCTGCACCTCGCCGATGCCCATATCGCCGCAGAAGGCGATGAGATGCGTACCGACCAGACCGTTGGTGGTGAAGCCGCAGACGAAGAAGGTGGCGAACAGATACCAAAATACCCGCGTGCCAGCGGCGCGCCGCAGCGTGTTGAGCGTGTGCGCCAGGAAGTTGCCCTGCGATGCCGGCGAGACCGGCGGCACGTCATCGGCCCCGGCGCCATAGCGAACCATGCCGATCGAGGCCGGACGCTCCGGCACCAGCAGCCAGACCAGGGGCAGGAGGCAGGCGGTGGCGACCGCGACCGCGATTGCGACCGGCTTCCAGCCGCCCGATTGCGCGAGGGAAGCGATCAACGGCAGGAAAATCAGCATGCCGGTGGCGCTCGAGGCCGACATTAGCCCCATGACCAAGCCGCGATTGGTCCTGAACCAGCGGTTGACGATGGTGGCGCCGAGCACGCTGGCGACGGCGCCGGAGCCGATGCCGGAGAAGACGCCCCAGGTGATGAACAGGTGCCAGGGCTTGGTCATCAAAAGGCTGAGTGCCGTCGAAGCCGACATCACCACCAGGGCAGCGAGCAGCGTGCGGCGCAGCCCGATCCGCTCCATCAGCGCGGCGGCGAACGGACCGGTCAGACCGTAGAGCAGGATACCGACGCCGGCGGCCAGCGAGATCGTGTCGCGCCGCCAGCCGAAGCTGCTTTCGAGCGGCAGCATCATGACGGAAGGCGCGGAACGCAAGCCGGCCGCGATCAGCAGACAGAGGAAGATGACACCGACCACGACGAAAGCGTAGCGCTGGCCAAACGGACGGGATTGAGTTATCATGTTACTGACCGGTACGTTGCAAGAAGGGAGCATGTATACGTACCGATCGGTAACATTGTCAATCGAGTCCCACGATGCAAACCGACAAAAATATTGAACTGACCATCAGCGACGGTCATGCATCGGCGCCGCCGAAAGCCGCCAAGAAGATCCTCGACGTGGCTTATGACCTGTTCTACCGGCGCGGCATAAGAGCGATCGGTGTCGACGAGATCGTCAAGCGCGCCGGCGTCACCAAGCCCAGCCTCTATCGCAGCTTCCCCTCGAAGGACGAACTGGCCGCGTCCTATCTCAGGCAATACGACCTTGAGTTCTGGGAGCGCTTCGATGAGGCCGTCGACGCACATCCGGGCGATCCGCGCGCGCAGATCATCGCCTTCCTCACCCGCGTCGGCAAGCGCACGCAGAACCCGGACTATCGCGGCTGCGGCATGACCAATGCGGCCGTCGAATATCCCGAGCGCGGCCATCCGGCACGCGTGGTAAGCGAGGACAACAAGCAGGAACTGCGACGCAGGCTGCGCGCCATGGCCGCCGCGATGGGCGCGCCAGACGCCGATACGCTGGGCGACGGGCTGCTGCTGCTCATCGAGGGCGCCTATATCAGCGGCCAGTTGTTCGGCCTCGGCGGCCCGGCGCAATCGGTCGCCCGCAACGCCGACCTGCTGATCGAAGCAAGCTTGAAGGAATAAGACTTTCAGGCGCTGCGCAGCCCTTCATCCGCCTGCCGGCATCCTCTCATCATCGATTTCGCCAATCGACGGCGTTGCAAAGAGAGCGCCGGGGTAGCGGACGTCCCCTTCTCCCCGTCACTATAAGGGAGAAGGTGCCGGTAGGCGGATGAGGGGCGGCGCAGACGCTGACAATGGGCTTGGCAGCCATCTCGCGCAAGCTCGCCGACGAGAAGGCGCGCAGCTTCGTCTGCGGCAAGGACAGGCACACCGTCATCGGCGATGTGCCGCCCTTCGGCCGGGTCGATAATTAGCCTACTTGCTCGCCTTGGCGCGGTCGACCGCGTCCATGATCATCTTCTTGGCGTATTTGGAATCGTGCCAGCCTTCGATCTTGACCCATTTGCCGGGCTCGAGATCCTTGTAGTGCTCGAAGAAGTGCTGCACCTGCTGGCGGGTGATTTCGGGCAAATGCGTGTATTCGGTGACGTTCTCGTAACGCAGCGTCAGCTTCGGCGACGGCACGGCGATGACCTTCTCGTCCTGGCCGGCATTGTCTTCCATGATCAAGACGCCGATCGGCCGCACGTTGATGACGCAGCCCGGCACCAGTGCGCGCGTGTTGCAGACCAGCACGTCGATCGGATCGCCGTCGCCCGACAGCGTGTGCGGCACGAAGCCGTAATTGCCGGGATAACGCATCGAGGTGTGCAGGAAGCGGTCGACGAACAGCGTGCCGGCCTCCTTGTCCATTTCGTACTTGATCGGCTCGCCGCCGATCGGCACCTCGATGATGACGTTGACGTCTTCAGGCGGATTCTTTCCGGTGGCTATGGCTTCGATGCGCATGGCTTTGTCCCTCTCTCGGTTGGGAGACCGATAGCGGGCGGCGCAAAATGGCGCAATGCGGCGAATGGTGTTCACGTATGTCAGGTGAGACGCGATGGCGTTCGACGCGTTCAACAATCAGCACAAGATGTTTCAGCGTCGTGATTTTTGCGCGGGATGCGTCCCTGAGGCTTCGCCTTCCGGGACCATCTCTGGGCAGTCACTCCCAGACGAAAGCGACTTTCTTCAACGCTTTCTGCTCGAAGATCTCGACGCCTTCGGCAATGTCGCGGCCGCCGGCACCGGCATAGAAAGCCAGCGCGTTCTGGTTGTCTTCCAGCGCCCACACCACCATGCCTTTCAGGCCATGGTCGGCGAGACGTGCCCTGGCCGCCGAAAACAGCCGCCGGCCAAGACCGATGCCCTGATATTCCGGGCGCAGGTACAATTCGTAGATCTCGCCCTGCTGCTTGAGTTCCCGGGCGCGGTTCTTGCCGATCGTCGCATAGCCGGCGATCGTGCCGCCGACCTCGACCACCAGGACGGTGGCGGCGCGGCGAATCGCATTCGCCCACCAGTCGGCGCCGCGGCGGTTGATCATCGATGTCAGCGTGCGATGCGGAATGATGCCGCTATAGGCGCCGCGCCAGGCCTCGAGATGCACTTCGGCGATGGCGCCGGCGTCGCGCGGTTCGGCTTTGCGGATGTCGATCGTCAGCGTATTCATGATTTGTTAACCATAAACCCGCATCGCCCGATTGCAAAGAGTCCGGACGGCCCGCCGATCGCTTTCTTGCAACCGGTCCCGACACTGCTGACAGGGCAAGGCCATCTGAAAACGCATTCAGCCGAGGCGCATGACGTGGTTTTCAAGAACCGAAGCGCGACGGCTTTTCAGATTTCGACCAGATGGTCGTCGAGCTCGTTGGTATCGTCCGGCGTGACCGGGAAGTGCTCGGTCAGCACCGCCCCCACCTGCTCGATCGCCTTGACGAAACCGTCGGCAAGCCGGTCGTCGCCGGCATGCGCGGTGAGATCCCGCACGACGCCATCCCAGACATGCTGGCCGACCTTTGCGTCGATACCCGAATCGGCGACCACCTCTGCATAGCGTTCGGCGATTGAGACGAAGATCAGCACGCCAGTGCGCGCCGTGGTGCGATGGACGTTGCGGGCAAGGAACTGCTTGAGCGCGTTGGCGTGTGCCGCCTGATAGCGCAGCCGCCGTGGCACCATATGGATGCGCAGGCCGGGCAGCGCCCACAACAGCGCCAGCACGCTGGCCAGCGCCAGAAGCTCGGCGATGACGAAATGCGGCAGGCGGATGGCGAGCCACCATGCCTCCAGCCCATAGGCGACGGCGAGGCTGACGATCAGCATGCCGAGTGTCGCCATCAAGGCGGCGGGGGAGAAATAGCCGTCGCTGGCACGCGCCACGACGCAGTAGATTTCGCCATCGGTGCTGGCCTCGGCGACGCGGATCGCGTCGGCGATGCGTTCATGATCCTGCGGGCTGATCGGTCGTGTCGCCATGCCGTTGCCTCACCAGCCTCCTGACGAACCGCCGCCGCCGGACGAACCGCCGCCGCCCGAAAAACCGCCGCCACCGCCACCCGAAGACCAGCCACCGCCGGAACTTCCGGAAGACCAGCCACCACCGGATGAGGAGCGCCGGCCAGGCTCGAAGGTCATGCCGAGCCAGCGGTAGCGGCCCGGCCCAAGCTTCTGGCCGAAGATCGGCGGCAGGACAGAAGCCGCGATGCCGCCGAAGAAAATGATCGCCCAGATGCCGATGAAGATGGCGAAGAACAGGTTGTCGGGATTGAAGGGTGCCTGCTGGTTGCGCTTGCCTCGCGCTTCCAGTTCCTCAGGATTGCCCTCCAGCACCATGATCATGTCATCGACGGCCTTGCTGATGCCACCCGAGAAATCGCCTGCCCGGAAGGCTGGCACCATATCGTTCTCGATGATCAGCTTGGTGTGCAGGTCGGTCAGCGTGCCTTCCAGCCCGTAGCCGACCTCGATGCGCATCTTGCGGTCGTTCGGCGCGACCAGCAGCAGGACGCCGTTGTTCTCTTTGGCCTGGCCAAGCTTCCAGAAGCGGAACAGCCGGTTGGCGTAGGGCTCGATCTCCTCGCCGCCGAGGCTCGGGATGGTGGCGACGACGATCTGGTCGGAACCCTTTGTCTCGAAATCGGCGAGCTTCTGCGTCAGCGCTGCCTTGGTGCCGGCATCGATGATGCCGGCATTGTCGACGACACGGCCGGTGAGAGCGGGGAGATCGGCTGCGAGGGCGGTGAGGGCGGTGAGGGGCAGAAGGAGGAGGCAGAGAAGAAGGCCAAGAGTGTTTAGGCAAGCGTTCCTTCGCGCCCCCCTCTGTCCTGCCGGACATCTCCCCCGCAAGGGGGGAGATTGGCAGTTTCGCCGCTGGCTCCCGCCCTTGAGTATTGGAGATTGGCGAAAGCCGTGATCACAGCCGATCTCCCCCCTTGCGGGGGAGATGTCCGGCAGGACAGAGGGGGGTGTGACGGAACTCAAGGTCGACACGGACCAGACCCGCTAAATTGCTCGTTCACCCGCCCTGCTTGGTGCCGAAATCGACCTTCGGCGGCTGCATCTTGTCTTCGGCGACGGTGAAATTGGCGAAGGGCTCGTTGCCGCGGAACCAGAGTGTGGCCCACAGCACCGACGGGAACGTCCTCAGGGTCAGATTATAGTCCCTGACCGCCTGGATGTAGTCGCGCCGCGCTACCGCGATGCGGTTCTCCGTGCCTTCGAGCTGCGCCTGCAACGCCAGGAAATTCTGGTTGGCCTTGAGGTCGGGATAGGCCTCCGACACGGCGATCAGCCGCGACAGCGCGCTGGTCAGCCCTGCCTGGGCATCCTGGAATTTCTTGAACGCTTCCGGGTCCTTCAGCGTTTCCGGCGTCACGGTGATCTGCGTTGCCTTGGCGCGCGCCTCGACCACCGCGTCGAGCGTGTCCTTCTCATGCGCGGCGTAGCCTTTGACCGTCTCCACCAAGTTGGGGATGAGATCGGCGCGCCGCTGGTACTGGTTCAGCACCTCGCTCCAGGCCGCCTTGGCGTTTTCTTCCGCCGTCGGGATGGTGTTGTAGCCGCAGCCGGCCAGCAACGGCAGCACGATGGCCATCATCAGGAAGGCGGGAAGCGTGCGGAAGATGGATGATGGAGCAAGGCGCTGGGCGAGCATGAACGGTCCTTCGACGGAAGTTGTATGCGAAGCATTATCACAATCGGCGCGCAAGAAAATGGCCCCGACAAGGACGGGTTGTCGGCACGGTTACCCTCGGCTGCAAACCGCTGTAATTGGCGGGGCGAACACGATAAGGTCGCCGTGGAGACAGGATATCACCATGGCCGGACGCCAGGACAGCGACAACGAATCGCGCCGCATCCTCGAGCGCGTCGGGCGGGAAACCGATCCGGCCGGCACCTCGCTGGTGGCACGGACCGCGAAAGGCGTGCGCGACCACGTCGCCGCAAGCGACGCCGACCGCACGGACCCGATCGAGGTCTGGGGCACGCGCATTGGCAGGATACTCGGCCTGCTTCTGGCGCTGGGCCTGATGGTGTGGCTCGTGCTTTTCCTCACCCGGGGCAGCTAGGAATCAAAAAACAATGAGCGCCGAGAAACCCGACGCACCGCGTGCGGTCATCGTCATTTCGAGTCATGTCGCCCGTGGTTCGGTCGGCAACCGCGCCGCCGTCTTTGCGCTGGAAACCTTGGGGTTTCCAGTCTGGGCGGTGCCGACCGTCATCCTGCCCTGGCACCCCGGCCACGGGCGGGCGACGCGCATCGTGCCGCCGCTCGACCAGTTCAAGGCGCTGATGGCCGACCTTGAGCGCGCGCCATGGCTGGGCGAGGTCGGCGCCGTGCTGTCGGGCTATCTCGGCGAGGCCGGCCAGGCCGAGGCCGTCGCTTCGCTGGTCGCCGCGGTAAAGGCAAGGACACCGGGCGCAGTCTATATCTGCGATCCGGTGATGGGCGATTCGGGCGGCCTCTATGTGCCCGAGCCCACCGCCGCCGCCATGCGCGACCGGCTGATGCCGATCGCCGACATCGCCACGCCCAACCGCTACGAGCTGGAATGGATGACCGGCGCGCCGCTGCCCGACCTGAAATCCGTGATCTCGGCCGCGCTCCATGCCGGGCCATCGACGATGCTGGTCACTTCGGCACAGTCGATGATGACCGGCGGCACCGGCAATCTGCTGCTCGACGGCAACCAGGCGCTGCTCGCCGAGCATCGTCTCATCGACAAGCCGCCGAACGGCCTGGGCGACCTCACGGCGGCCGTCTATCTGGCGCGCATCCTCTCCGGTCAGCCGGCGATCAAGGCGCTGCAGTCGACCACGGCGGCGGTCTACGAGATCCTGGCGCGCACCGCCAAGCGCGGCGGCGACGAATTGCAGCTGGAGACCGATGCGCAGAGCCTGTCGCACCCGATGGCGATGGTGCAGCTTCGCCACCTCACGCATCCCGGGCGGGACCGCCGGGCTTGACTACGGCCACCGTCGTGCTTGTCGGCGCCGACGGTTGCAAGGCCGGCTGGATCGCGGTGCGGCGCGATCCGGATGCGGCGCCTTCGGTGAAGGTCTTTGCCAGCTTCGCGGCGCTGCTTGCGGCAGTTCCCGACGACGCGATCGTCGCCGTCGACATGCCGATCGGCCTGCCCGGGTTTTCGAACAAGGGCGGGCGCGGACCGGAGGCGCAGGTCAGGCCGTTGCTGGGGGCACGCCAGTCCAGTGTGTTTTCGATCCCGTCCCGCGCCGCGCTTTATGCGGACACCGCCGACTTCACCACGATCGATGCCTGGTACGCCGCGCATATCAGGGCAAGCAAGGTCGCCAAGGCTACCTCTGATCCGCCGCGCGGCGTTTCGATCCAGGCCTTTGGTATTTTTTCGAAGATCCGCGAGATCGACACGTTGCTGATCGCACGGCCCGATTTGCGCGGCCGTGTCTTCGAATCGCATCCGGAAGTGGCCTTCTGCCGGTTGAATGGCGATCAGGCCATGAGGATGCCGAAGAAGATCAAGGGCAGCATCAATCCGCCCGGCATGGCGGAACGCAAGGCACTGCTCTGCCGCCACGGCTATGACATGGATTTCCTCGGCCAGCCGCCGCCGCGCGGAGCGGCCGCCGATGATTTCCTCGATGCGGCGGTGATGATGCTGATCGCCGGCCGCATCGCCGGCGGCAAGGCCAGGCCGTTTCCGGACCCGCCGCTTGCCGACGGTTTTGGAATACCGGTCGCGATCTGGGCATGACAGTGTCGGCGTACGTCCGACTTTGGCGCATGGCATTTATGGCCAGCCCGCGCAATTCTGCATTGCTCGTAACAGGCTTTTGCCGCTAGAGCCTTTTCTCGACCGCAACGAGCTGCCGCCTCCAACCCGGAAAGGCCTTAGCCGCCCATGCCTCATCTTCCCGACCACCTCCTCGCCGGCTATCGCAATTTCATGAATGGCCGCTACCTGACGGAGAGCGGCCGCTATCGCGAGCTCGCGCGCGAAGGGCAGGCGCCGGAGACGATGATCGTGGCCTGCTGCGATTCGCGCGCGGCGCCCGAGGCGATCTTCGATGCCGGGCCGGGCGAACTCTTCGTGTTGCGCAATGTCGGCAACCTGGTGCCGCCCTACGCGCCGGACGGCGAGTTCCATTCGACCTCGGCGGCGCTCGAATTCGCGGTGCAGAGCCTCAAGGTCAAGAACATCGTCGTCATGGGCCATGGCCGCTGCGGCGGCATCCGTGCCGCGCTCGACACGACGGCCGCGCCGCTCTCGCCCGGCGACTTCATCGGCAAGTGGATGAGCCTGATCGCGCCGGCCGCGGAAACCGTCGCCTCCAGCACATTGATGACGGCGACGGAGCGTCAGACCGCGCTGGAGCGCATCTCGATCCGCTATTCCATCGCCAATCTCAGGACCTTTCCTTGCGTCTCGATCCTCGAGGGCAAGGGGCGGCTGTCGTTGCACGGGGCCTGGTTCGACATTTCGACCGGCGAACTCTGGGCGATGAACAAGGAGACCGGCGACTTCGAACGGCCGGTGCTGGAATGAACGGGACGGCGCGCCAGCTGTCGAACATCCGGTCGGTCGGTCTCACGGCGGCCGCACTGCTGGCTGCGATTTCGGCAGCACGCGCTGACGACGGCGCCATCATCAGCCGTTGGTATTCGGCGCTGCTGGTCGCCGACCGCACCGAACTTTCCGAGCTGCTCGCCGACGACGTCCGCATCAAACTCGACGACCTCGGCATCGTCCAGGGCAAGCAGGAATTCATCGCCTCGATCGACGAATGGAAGAGCGCGGTTGCCGGCGCCGCGATCCGCCACCGCATCGAGAAGAGCGAGGGCGGCGTCACCACCGTGATCGCGTGCTACGACTTCCCCGACAACGACATGCTGATGCGGGAAACCTTCGCAGTGAAAGACAACCGCATCACCGCCAGCTCGCAGGCGGCAATCGCCGAAAACTGCGACGGCTACTGAGGCAGACCGGCCGACTGTCATATTGCGGGCTCACGAGCCGCGCCCTACATCGGTGACACCCTCCCTTTGACGCCAGCGAAAGACCCTCCATGTCCTCCACGAAAGCCATCGACCTCGCCGCTCATCCGCTGACCGCATGGCAGGGGCCGCTTGGCCTGCCCGATTTCGCTCATATCGGCGACGGCGACTTTTCGCCGGCTTTCGACGCGGCGCTGAAGGCGCATGAGGCGGAGATCGACGCGATCGCCTCTAACAAGGATGCGCCGACCATCGAGAACACGCTTCAGGCGCTGGAACTCGGCGGCGAGGCGCTGGATCACGTCTCGTCGATCTTCTGGTGCCGCGCACGCGCCCACACCAACGAGGCCATCCAGGCGCTGGAGCGCGACATTTCGCCGAAGATGTCCAGGCATTTCTCGGCGATCTCGATGAACGAAAAACTGTTTGCCCGCATCGACGATCTCTATCAGCGCCGCGAGAGCCTGGGGCTCGATGTCGAGACGCTGCGCGTGTTGGAAAAGACCTGGAAAGGTTTCGTCCGCTCCGGTGCGAAGCTGGACGCCGAAGGCAAGAAACGGCTGGCCAGAATCAATGAGGAACTGTCGTCGCTCGGCACGAATTTCGGCCAGAACGTGCTGGCCGACGAGCGCGACTGGGCGCTATTCCTGGACGAGGCCGATCTTGCCGGCCTGCCGGACTTCTTGAAGAGCGCGATGGCCGAGGCCGCCGAAATGCGCGGCCAGAAGGGCCGTTACGCCGTCACCCTGTCGCGCTCGATCTACGAGCCGTTCACGACCTTCTCGGAACGCCGCGACCTGCGCGAAATCGCCTTCCGCGCCTTCACCATGCGCGGCCAGAATGGCGGCGCCACCGACAACACGTCCGTGGTGCGCGACATGCTGAAGCTGCGCGCCGAAAAGGCGAAACTGCTCGGCTATGCCTCCTTCGCCGCGCTGAAGCTCGACGATACGATGGCCAAGACGCCGGAGGCGGTCCATGCGCTGCTCGATCCGGTCTGGGAAAAGGCGCTGCAGAAGGCCGCCGCCGACCAGAAGGAATTGGAGCGGCTGGCCGCCGAGGCCGGCAGCAACGAGAAATTCGCCGCCTGGGACTGGCGCTTCTATCAGGAGAAGCTGCGCGCCGAAAAATTCGCCTTCGATGAGGCCGAACTGAAACCCTATCTGCAGCTCGACCGCGTCATCGACGCCTGCTTCGACGTGGCGACACGGTTGTTCGGCATCACCTTCGAAGAGAAGAAGGGCATTGCCGCATGGCATCCCGACGCGCGTGTGTTCGTGGTCAGGAATGCCGATGGCAGCGAGCGCGGCCTGTTCCTGGCCGACTATTTCGCGCGGCCCTCCAAGCGTTCCGGCGCCTGGATGAGCGCGCTGAAGTCCGGTTACAAGCTCGGCCACGGTTCGAAGCCGGTGATCTACAACATCATGAACTTCGCCAAGCCGCCTGTGGGCGAGCCCGCCTTGCTGTCGGTCGACGAGGCGAAAACGCTGTTTCACGAATTCGGCCACGCGCTGCACGGCATGCTGACCGATGTCACCTGGCCTTCGGTCTCCGGCACCTCGGTCAGCCGCGATTTCGTCGAACTGCCCTCGCAGCTCTACGAGCACTGGCTGACGGTGCCGGCGGTGCTGGAGAAGCATGCGTTGCATGAGAAGACCGGCAAGCCGATGCCGAAGGCACTGCTCGACAAGATGCTGGCCGCGCGCACTTTTGGCGCCGGCTTCGCCACAGTGGAATTCACCGCCTCGGCGCTGATGGACATGGCGTATCACGCCAGGCCGGACGCGCCTGAAGCACCGCTTCGATATGAGGCCGAAACGCTGGAAAAGTTGGATATGCCCGACACGATCGCGATGCGCCACCGCACCCCGCATTTCGGCCATGTCTTTTCGGGCGACGGCTACTCGGCCGGCTACTATTCCTACATGTGGTCGGAAGTGCTCGACGCGGACGCCTTCGCCGCCTTCGAGGAAACCGGCGATCCGTTCAACCCGGCGCTGGCCGAACGGCTGCGGAAGAACATCTACGCCGCCGGCGGCTCGAAGGACCCGGAAGAGCTCTACACCGCGTTTCGCGGCAAGATGCCTTCGCCCGATGCGATGATGATCAAGCGGGGGCTCGTATAGCAACAGCCAATCTCCCCCCTCGTGGGGGAGATGGCCGCGAAGCGGCCAGAGGGGGTCGTCGCGCGTGAAGCGCTGGCCTTTCCTTTTGCCGTTGCATGGCGTCGCAGCAGTTCGGGCGACCCCCTCTGTCGCCTTCGGCGACATCTCCCCCTCAAGGGGGGAGATCAGCAGCCCCAAGGATCAGCCACCCTTGGCCACACCGGCCGCTTCAGCTTCTTGTAATCCGTCACCGCCGGATTGCTCGGGTATGAACTCGGCGCCGTGACATAGATGATCTCGGCGGCGATCGGCGCGAAGCCGGCATAGAAATGATTGGTCGACTTGATCAGGAGCATGTCCTTGCTCAGTGGATCGACGCCGATGTTGGAAAAAATGTCCGGCTCGAAGGTCTGTGTGCGATTGGTGTTGAGGATGACGTCGACCTCGGTGCCATCGATCCGGACCAGCGCGGTCGGCCCGAGGGTCACCCGGCTCGGCCCGAAACTCTGCCAGCCCTCCGGAACCGCCTTCAGCACCTTGACGCGCGCGTCGATCGGCTCGCCCGCCTGAGGTCCGGCCTTGCCGCCGAAGCGCAGGTCGATGACCGCGCCCTCGCCCGCCGCCAGGCAGAAGGTCACGGCGATCGGGTCCCAGATCGTCGCCACACCGACCTTGTCCAGGCCGCGCGCCAGCATCTCGCGCAGCACAAAAGTGCCGTCGCCGGGAACGCCGCCGCCGGGATTGTCCCAGATGTCGGCGATGACCACGGGCTTGCCGGGATTTTCGGCGCGAACGGCCAGCGCCCGATCGAGACCTTCGGCGGTGGAGAGCATCGTCATCGCCGTCTTTTCGCGCATCGCGTAGAGCTCGCGCCCCAGCCGCTCCGCCAGCGCATCGCCCCTGACTTTGTCATTGTCGGTGATGACAAGAATGCGCGTGCCCATTTCCGGCACGTCGGCGGCCATGAAGCCATGGACGACCGACACCGACAGCACGCCGTCCTTGCCGTGCAGCGCCTTGATGCGGTCGACGAAGGAACGCATCGGCTCGCGGCTGGTCGGCAGCACCTGGATCATGCGGCAGTCGAAGGTCGAAATGACGGGCTTGATCTCGCCGCGCGCGGCGGCAAGGCCGAGCTCGACGACATGCTCTCCGCGCTCGTAGAAGTCGGTGTGCGGGAATTCGAGGAAATAGGCCATGATGTCGGACGCCGCCACGCGCTTCGGCGTCAGATGGCTGTGCGGATCGAACTCGGAGGCGATCACCACGTCAGGCCCGACAATTGCCCGCACGCGCTCGAGCAGGTCGCCCTCGCAGTCGTCATGGCCTTGCGCCACCATGGCGCCATGCAGGCCGAGGATGACCGCGTCTACCGGCAGTGCCGCCTCGAGCTGTCCCAGGATTTCGTCGCGCAGCGCTTCATAGGTCTGGCGCTGCACCAGGCCGCCGGGCTCCGCCCAGGTGGCGGTGCCTTCGATGACGGTCAGGCCTTCGGCGGCCGCGCGCCGGCGCAAGGCGACGATCGGCGAGGAGCACAGGGTCGGTGTGTCCGGATGCTTGCCCGGTCCGGCATAGAACGCCATCTCGAACGACGCCCGGTCGGTCGGCACCGGTGAGAAAGTGTTGGTTTCCGTCGCCAGTGAGGCGGTAAAGATGCGCATGAAAGCTCCGTGGACAATTACTTACGCTATTTGACCGCCCCGAGCGCCAGTCCGCGCACCAGATAGCGCTGCAGCCAGATGAACAGGATCGCCACCGGCAGCGTCGCCAGCAGCGTGGCGGCCATGACGTGGTGCCACTCGATCGTATAGCGGCCGGCGACCAGCGAGAACACCTGGATCGGCAGCGTGTAGCTTTCCTGGCTGCGCAGCATGGTCAGTGCCACGACGAATTCGTTCCAGGCATTGATGAAGGTGAAGATGGCGGTCACCGCGATCGCCGGCAGGCAGAGCGGCAGGAATACTTTGCGCAGGGTGAGCCAGCGGCCGGCCCCTTCCATCCAGGCCGCCTCCTCGAGATCGCGCGGAATTGTGTCGAAATAGCTTTGCAGCATCCAGACGGTGAAAGCGACGTTGAAGGCCATGTAGATGAAGCCGAGCGCCGTCGTCGATTCGACCAATCCCCAGGCCGCCATAAGCCGGAACAGGCCGAGCACCAGCACGATCGGCGAGATCATCTGCGAGATCAAAAGGAACTGGCGGAAGACACCGTAGCCGGCAAAGCGAAAGCGCGACATGGCGTAGGCGGCCGGAACGGAGATGAGGATGGCGCCGACCGTGGCGATAACAGACACATAGAGCGAATTGGCCAGCGCCTGGCCGAAACCGGTCGCCACCCACATGTCGGAGAAGTTGGACCACCGGAACTCGCTCGGCCACCATGTCGGCGACAGCACTTCGGTCCGCGGCTTGACCGCGGTCAGGAACATCACCGCGAAGGGAAAGATCGTCACCACGATCAGCGGCGCCAGCAGCAGCCAGGCGATGATGGTGCGCTTCAATTTGGCCGTCATGAACCTATTTGTCATGCGCGTTGCTCCCGCATCGCCAGCCGTACATAGATCATGGTGAAGATCAGCAATATGGCGAACATCACCAGCGACACCGCCGAGGCCTCGCCGAGTTTGCCGATGCGGAAGGCGAGCTTGTAGAGATGGGTGACCAGGATGTCGGTCGAGTTGGCCGGCCCGCCCTGCGTCATCACCCAGATGATCGGGAAGGAATTGAAGACATAGATGGTGTTGAGCACGATGGCGATGTTGATGAACGGCTTCAGGAGCGGAAAGGTGATTTCGCGGAACTGCTGCATTGGCGTTGCTCCTTCGAGCGCCGCTGCCTCATAGAGATCGTCCGGGATCGACGACAGGCCGCCAAGGAAGATCGTCGTGGTGAATGGCACCGTCACCAGTATGCCGATCAGCACCTGCATCGGAAACGCCGTTTCGGCGCTCGCAAGCCACTGGATGTTGTGGTCGATCAGGCCGAGCCCGATCAGCGCCGAATTGAGCATCCCGCTTTCGCCGCTCAACGCCCAGCGCCAGACAACCGCCGTCATGGTCAGCGACACCGCCCAGGGCAGCATGACGATGACGCGGGCCAGCCCGCGACCATGGAAATCGGTGTTGAGGATCATCGCCACCGGAATGGACAGCAGCAGCGCACCGCCGACCACCAGCACGGTCCACAGCCCGGTGCGCCACAGCGCGGCGACGAAGTCGGGATCGGCAAACAGCGCCGAGAAATTGGCAAGGCCGCTGAACTCGCGCAATTGCCCGAAGCGGTTGACGTCATGGGTCGATATCTGGATCAGGTCCCAGACCGGCCAGAAGATGACGACCGCCGCCAGGAACAGGCTGGGCAAGGTCAGGAGATAGGGCAAGATACGATTTTGCATCGGCTGGTTTGTACCGTGTTGCAAGGCATCAGCAGCGCTGGCTTGCCAGCTGGACTAATTCTGATCTGTTCTTCATGGCGCTCAGTTTCGAACTCTTTCCCGGCGTCGGCGCTGCCCCTCACCCGCCTGCCGGCATCCTCTCCCCGTATAGTGACGGGGAGGGGCGCTCTCGCCGCCGCTTTGACCAATCACCAGCGTCTCAAAGAGGACGACAAGATCGCGGCCAAGCCCTTTCTCCCCGTCCCTATACGGGGAGAAATGCCCGGCAGGGCAATGAGGGGCGGCGCCAATGTTGGCAATTTATCCTTCTGTCCGGAGTGATTGCCTTGTCGGCCTTCGATTTCCGTTGGGAACCATTGCATGCTTCTTCTAGGGGTGTGGCGCGCCCCGCCTGAGTCTGGGGCGCGCCACGGGCGCAGGGAGATACGCCCTATTTCTTGAGCACGGCCCCTACTTCTTCAACACTGCGTTGGCTTTCGCCGCCGCGCCCTTCAGGCCTGTCTCGGGATCGACGCTGCCGAGATAGATCTTCTGCATGGCGTCGGACGTAATCTGGGCGATCTCTTCCCAGCCTGGAATGACCGGCGCGAAGCGGGCGTCGGGCAACAGCGCGGTGAAGGCGGCCAGATCGGCGTTGTTGACATAATAGTCCATCTTGGCTTCTTCCTTGTTCACCGGCAGGAAGCCTTCGCCTTGCGTGAACTTGGCGCGTTGCTCCTTCGTGAACAGGAAGTCGAGCAGCTTCCAGGCCTCGTCCTTGTTCTTGGAGTTCTTGAACATGATCATGGAATCCGTGACGCCATAGGTGCCGCGCGCGCCGGTCGGCCCGGCCGGAATGGCCGCCACGCCGTATTTCAGCTTCGGCGCCTCTTCCTTGATCTGGTTGGACAGGAACGGTGCGGTGATCATCATGCCGACCTTGCCCTGCTTGAACAGGTTCTGCACGTCTTCACGGTTGTTGGAGGTGACGCCGGGCTCGGTCAGCCCCTCATCGATCATCGACTTATAGAGCTTGGCTGCTGCAAGCGCGCCCGGCGTGCTCAGGCCGGATGTGCCGTCCTTGTTGAGGATCTCGGTGCCCTGCGACCACATCGCATAGTAGTAATAGACGTCGGTCTCGATTTCCTTGCCCTGCAAGCCGAAGCCGAAGCTGCCGGAACCCAGTGCCTTGATCTTGCGGGCGTCGTCCTGCAGTTCGGTCCAGGTCGCCGGCGGCTTGGCGATGCCGGCCTTCTCGAACAGTTCCTTGTTGTAGTACATAGCCCGAGCCGAGGCTGCGATCGGCAGGCCATAGGTCTTGCCATTCATGATCGAGGGCGACAGGAAGGTCTCGATGAAACGGCCCTTGAATTCGGGCGTGATGTAGCTGTCGAGCGGCTCGGCGACATCCTGCTGGACGAAGTCGATCAGCCAGCGCGTGCCGATGATCGAGAGATCCGCATTGGTGCCGGCGGTGATGTCGGTGGTCAGCTTCTGCAGCAGGACATCCCACGGCACGACTTCGAACTTGACAGTGATGCCGGGGTTCTTCGCCTCGAACTCCTTCTTCACCTCCTCGAAATAAGGCCCGGTCTTGGCACTGTACTCGGCGACGGTGACGCGCACTTCACCCGCATTCGCCTGCGCCGCGAAGGCCAGCATGCTCATTCCGGCCATCAGGCCGACAGTCCATTTGGCAAGGCTCATCCGATCTCTCCCATTTGTTCCGCGCTTTTTTGCGCTCCTTGCGCCGATGGCTGGCACAAGATTTATGTGACTTTCCTACATTATCGATGAATTTCCCGCATGCAAGCGGATTATTATGTTGCTTAATTACATTCCATTCATTAGCCTGCCGGCATCTGCCTGATCTGCGGGAGGAACAAGCGCCGTGGTTTCGAAAGCCGAATTCGAGGGCCGTACTGTCGTCGTCACGGGTGCCGGCGGCGGCCTTGGCTCGGCGATCGTCGCACTGCTGGCCGGAAGGGGCGCGCGGGTGGTCGGCTGCGACCAATCCGAGGAGGCGCTGAAAAGCCCGCACCTTGCCTCGCGCCATGTCTTCAACCTTCTTGACCGCTCGTCCCTGGAGAAGGCGATCACCGCCGTGCTCGACAGGGACGGCGTACCCGATATCCTGATCAACAATGCCGGCTGGACGCGCGCCGAGACGCTTGCCGCGCTGACGGCGGAAAGGATCGAGCATGAGCTCGACCTCAATTTGACCGGGGTGATGACCTTCGCCGACCCTATCGCCAAGGCAATGGCCGCGCGCGGATCGGGCAGCGTCGTCTTCATCTCCTCCGTCAATGCCATCGCGCATTTCGGCAATCCCGCCTATGCCGCCGCCAAGGCCGGCATCAACGCCTATGCCAAATCGATCGCCGTCGAGCTTGGCCGCAGCGGCGTGCGCGCCAATGTCGTCTGCCCAGGGTCGATCCGCACCGCCGCCTGGGACCATCGCCTGGCCAAGGATCCGGAAATCCTCGGCAAGCTCAAGCGGCTCTATCCGCTCGGCCGCATCGTCAACGCACAGGAAGTCGCCGAAGCGGTGGCTTTCCTTGCCTCCGACCGCGCCTCGGGCGTAACAGGCGTGGTGATGCCCGTCGATGCCGGGCTGACCGCCGGTTGCCTGCCGTTCATCGACGACATATTGGGAGCGTGACCATGACCGACGTCCTGTTTCGCAACCTGTCGAAATCCTTCGGCCAGCACAGGATTCTCGAGGACATCAACCTCGATATAAAAAGCGGCGAGTTCGTCGTGCTGGTCGGCCCGTCGGGCTGCGGCAAGTCGACCCTGCTGCGCATGCTGGCGGGCCTGGAGACGATCAACTCGGGGGATCTGCTGATCGGCGGCACACGCGCCAACGACCTGCCGCCGCAGCAACGCAACATCGCCATGGTGTTCCAGTCCTATGCGCTGTTCCCGCACCTGAAGGCCTCCGACAATATCGGCTTCGGCCCGAAGATCCGTGGCGAGAGCCGCGCGGCCATCGACGACAAGGTGAAGAAGGCATCCGGCGTCCTCAACCTGTTCTCCTATCTCGA
Source organism: Mesorhizobium sp. B2-4-15 (assembly GCF_006658505.1). GTDB lineage: Bacteria > Pseudomonadota > Alphaproteobacteria > Rhizobiales > Rhizobiaceae > Mesorhizobium. Next base: position 77,841 of record NZ_VFUZ01000014.1, on the reverse strand, counting down.
CCGCTATCCCCGGCAACTGTCGGGCGGGCAGCGTCAGCGCGTCGCCATGGGCCGCGCCATCGTGCGCGAACCCTCGGTGTTCCTGTTCGACGAGCCGCTCTCCAATCTCGACGCGCAGTTGCGCGTGCAGATGCGTACCGAGATCAAGGCGCTGCACCAGCGGCTGAAATCGACGATCGTCTATGTCACCCACGACCAGATCGAGGCCATGACCATGGCCGACCGCATCGTCGTGATGGACCGCGGCAGGATCCAGCAGGTCGGAGCACCGCTCGAACTCTATGACAGGCCGGCCAACAAGTTCGTTGCCGGCTTTCTCGGCTCGCCGTCGATGAGCTTTGTCTCCGGGGCTCTCAGGATGACGCCTGAGAAGACCTGGTTCGAGTCGGTTGGCGGCGGCCGGCTTGCGCTTGCCGGTAAGCCGGTGCCTGCGGGAAGCGTGGTGGAGGCCGGAATCCGGCCCGAGCATTTCATCATCGGCGAAGCCGCCGACGCCATGGGACTCAAGGTGGATGTCGTCGAGCCGACCGGCTCCGAGACCCACGTCTATGGCGCCATTGGCGCCGACACGGTGCGCGCCGTGTTCCGTGACAGGGTGCCGATCAGGCCGGGCGACCTGCTTCCGGTCTCGGTCGATCCAGGCAACATCCATCTGTTCGACAAGGCAACCGGCCTGCCGCTGTGAAAACACCGGGATGACGATGAAGGCACAAGCATGAAGACGCCGGCCGACATCATCACGCGGCTGCAGCTGATGTCGCAGGACGGCACCAAGTCGGATCGCCGCCTGGCCGGCCTCGTGCTCTCCGATCTCGACTTCGCCTCCAAGGCGGCGATCTCGGAGATCGCCTCACGCGTCGGCGTCAGCGAACCGACGGTCACGCGCTTCTGCCGCAATCTCGGTTGCGAGGGCCTGCGCGACTTCAAGTTCTATCTGGCGCAGGCCATCGCCATCGGCGGCCAGTACCTGTCGCCGGAGCCACTGAGCCGCGATGCCCGCGAGCAGCGCATCGCCTCCGCCATCACCGAAGCGGCGATCTCGGCCATCCAGCGCGCCAGCGAGAATCTCGACATGACGACGCTGGTCGCGGTCGCCGAGCGGTTGGCGATTTCGGGCAATGTTCTGTGCATCGGCTCCGGCGGCATCTCCTCGATGATGGCGACCGAGATGCAGAACCGGCTGTTCAGGCTCGGCTTGCCGGTGCTGGCGCAGATCGATGGCCAGTTGCAGCGCATGTATGCCGCCGTTGCCACGCCCGAGACCACTCTGGTCGCTTTTTCGGTATCCGGCTATGCGCGCTCGGTCATCGAGGCTGTGCAGGTCGCCCAGCAATATGGCGCCACGACAGTGGCCGTCACCGCCCCTGACTCGGCGCTGGCCAAGGTCGCCGATACGGTCATCCATCTGCAGCCGCTTGAGGATGGCAACATCTACAAGCCGACATCGTCGCGCTACGCCCTGCTGGCGATCGTCGACATGATCGTGACATCGGTGGCCGAGACGCGCGGCCCGAAGGTGCTGGAGAACCTGCGCCGCATCAAGCAGAGCGTAAACACGCTGAAGGTCGACGACCCCAGGCTGCCGCTGGGCGATTGACTCCGAAGGTCGTGCGGCAAGGAGACCTATGCGCCGAACATCGCGACGCTCTTGGCCAGCGTCGCCGGTTCGCCGACAACGCGCAGCGTCTTGAGCCGGGCCGTGCCGCCTGCAACGACTGAAACGGCCGATCCCGGCACCCCCAGCGCCCTGGCGACCAGCTTCTCCAGCGCTTGATTGGCCGCACCGTTTTCCGGCACGGCGCGGACCCGCGCCTTAAAATGGCTGCGTCCGTCCGCCGATGTTTCGACGCCTTCCAACCTGTCCACGGAAGATTTCGGCGTCAGCCGGACAAACAGCTCGATACCGGTTTCGCGGATGCGGAACGGCGCGTTCACAGCAGCAGCGGCGCCACCGTGGTGAGAATGAACTGCCTGACGAAGAACAGGATCAGCAGCAGGATGATCGGCGAGATGTCGATGCCGCCAAGGTCGGGCATGAACCGGCGGATCGGCCGCAGCGCCGGCTCGGTCAGCCGGTAGAGCATGTTGCCGATGCTGCCGACGAACTGGTTGCGCGAGTTGACGACGTTGAAGGCATAGAGCCAGGAAAAGATCGCCGAGGCGATGATGACCCACCAATAGAGGTCGAGCGCCATGACGATGGTTTGAATGAGGGCGAGCATGCCGGTCTCCAATTGTTGCCGACATGTAGCCATTGCTTGCGAAACCGGCAAGGGCCGCCGGCTGCCATGGCAGGCGGGAAGGATTTCGGCAAAACGCCGCCTTGACAGAAATCCGCCGTGCCCGATAAATGCGCCATCCGCTGGACGGGGCTGTAGCTCAGCTGGGAGAGCGCGTCGTTCGCAATGACGAGGTCAGGAGTTCGATCCTCCTCAGCTCCACCAGCGGAATAGTCGATTGTCCGCTTTTTGCCGCAAGGCGCGGACGGCATCCGTTGCGACGCGCGGCGTCAATGCTCCCCCCAAAAAAGGCCATACGCGATTTCGCGGGATTTCCGGGGCAAGACAATTGTCAATTGGACTTATGGCGATGGTCGCTCTCGGATCAGCGCTATTTTTTTTGGAAGCCGCCCCATTAGACTGGCGTTACCAAATCAGTTTTTTCTGTGCGTTGTGACTGGGCGTTTCGGCGGGGGCGACCGAAGGCGCTATATGGATTTCGAGTCGAAATGAAGAATTCGCCTGCGAAAGCAAAGACGTGTCCATTCGCGAGAATCTCGCTGCAAATCTCAGACGACTCTGCAAGGACCATGCCTCCGTCAGCGCGGTATGCCGTGAATTGGGGATCAACCGCACGCAGTTCGAACGCTACCTGCAGGGCCAGACTATTCCGAACAAGGCCACGGCCAAGCTGATCTGCGACTATTTCCGCATCCACGAAGCCGAACTGTACCAGGACCCCGGCATGCCCGAGCCTGCGGTTGCCGGCCTGCCACCGATCTCCGAAAGCCTGTTCAACCAGATGATGCGCCCTCCCGCCCCGTCGATCGCGGGTGGCACCTATTTCACCTATTTTTCGATCCCGGCCCGTCCCGACCTCCTGATGCGGTCGGTGACGTTCGTGCGTCGCGAGGCCGAGTTGGTCACATTCCGCAGGGTCACCGGATGGTCGGAGCGCCGTGGCTCGACATGGGCGCGGGCGCGCGGCAACCACTACGGCGTGGCGATCTCGCGCCTGAACTGGATCTACTTCAGCGGCGTCAACCGTCGCCAGACCGGCGAGCCATCGCTGATCTCCGTGCAATGGGCTCCAATCTCGGAACCAGTGCTCGTCGGCAAGGCCATGCTTCTGACCGAGGCCGGCCCGGCATTCGTATCGGTCATCATGCGGCAAGATATGTCCGACATCCGGTCAAGGCATGCGATCCGCAAGGCGCACGTCGTCAGGCTTGACGATCCGGGCATCGATCAGCTCGTGGTCAGCCTGACCCAGGACGGGTTGGGCTAGACTAGGCGGACAAGCGGATGGTTACGCTGAATAAGAACAAGAATATCCCGAAAAAGCGTATGCCCACGATTGCCTACTCGGTATCTGAGTAAAATCGATTTTTTAGACTTTCTTGGAAAGAAAGATATTTTGGATCACGCTAGCTTTACTGTAATTTTAACACACCGTTAACTCTCCGAACTTACCTTTCTTCTCGCGGATCCCGCTATGGGGGATCTTTTAACAGATCCCATTGGGGGGTCGGGAAAGGGACGAAAATGGCCAAGAAAGTAAACAACGCCCCGAAGCTGACGGTTGCCGCAGGCACGCAGACCGTCTTCTTCTCGCAGGGCATGCACTACAACAAGCGCTGAAGTCGTTCGGCGCCGACGGGCTGTCCGCCCTGTCGGCGCCTTGCTTTCAAAAACGGCATTCAGCATCATGAAAATGCGCTCCTCAAAAACACTTGTGTTCTACCCCGGGACCAACAAGGTCACGGCCTGCAATTTCCTGACCCGAAGCGTCTTCGAATGCAGCCCCGCGGTGGTTGGTCTTCTCACATCCTGGGACGAATGGGCCTCTGCCGCGGAGATCGCGCGCGCCCGTGGATGGTCGAAATCCGACCTTGATGCCGTCGTCCCGCAATTGCTGGATTTTTCCGCCCTGGTCACCGCCGGCTCGCCGCTGGCCGAACGGGAGACGCAGTTCTCCGGGCAGTGGAACTGGGGCATCCCGACCGCGCTGATGCATTTCTGCGTCCAGGACAGCGAGTTCATAACCATCGAACAGGCCGAGGCACGGCAGATCGAACGCGCCGGTCATGTCGCCCAGCCCGACCTTCTGCTGAAAAATGCCACGGGCGCCATTCGGCTGCCGAACGCACTGGACGACAACGAACTCCTGACCCTGATGGCGCGTCGCCGCACCAACCGCGCCGCGGCCGCGCCCACCATCACCGCGCGGCAGCTCTCCGACTGCCTGTTCGCGGGCATGGGCATAACCGGCGAAACCAACAACTGCGTCGGCGCCCTGCCTCTGGGCATGACCCCCTCGGGCGGCGCGCGCAATCCCTATGAGGCCTATGTGGTTGTGGTTGGCGTCGAGGGTCTCGAGCCGGGTGTCTATCACTATTCCGCCGCCGATCACGACCTCGGCAGGATCTCGGCCAACCATCTGCCGAAGATCTCGGAACTGGTCGGCGGGCAGGAATGGGCCGATACCATGCCGTGCCTGGTCCTGCTGTGCGCCAGGTTCGACCGCACCATGTGGAAATATGAGGATGCCAACGCCTACCGCGTCGTCCTGATCGAGGCTGGCCATATCGGCCAGAACATGATGCTGGCGGCGACCCAGCATGGTCTGTCGGCGTGTCCCACGGCAGCTCTCAGCCACTCGGCGATCAAGCGCCTTCTCGGCCTCGACCGCCTCACCGACGCGCCCATCTATGCGTTGACCCTCTCGACCCCGGAATCAAGCCGGCATGCGGCGGGTCAGTCCATCAATTAGCCGCCTCGGTATGTCCAGTGTAGCGGGTAATGCGTTCCCTGAGTTCCATCAGATACAGGAGTAGCACGTGGCCAATCAGTCCTTACGTCAGTCAGAGATCGATAGTCTTCAATATATCGCGTCGATGACCAATGAGCTCGTGCAGATGGCCGAAGCAGGCCGTTTCCCCATGATCTCCTATTTGCTTGGCATGGCCTATGCCGAAGCATTCGATGTTCTGCGCGGCGCCCGGCCGGCAAGGCATGCGCAACTCAGCGGCAATCCGATGCATCCAAAGGCGCAGGCAATGGACCACGCTCAGCCGTGGAGAGCGTAGCGGATGCAGCCGTCAGTCCTGTGCGCGCCGGCGGGCTTGCCGCCGAACCGGCGGGGGACACTGTGCGCTGCAAGGCCTGCTCCTGGAAAAAGCCGCCGCCGACCCAGACCGCGACGGCCTGGTCTACTGGTTCGAGCAGGCCGACGCCGAGGCTGCCAACATCGGAGGCCGGCGATCGGATCCGGCAATGATCGCCGCCTTGATCGCTGGCAGCCCGCAAAATGAACATTCATGCGCAGAGATTTGAGGGGAACCCGCAGATGAACATGCTTGCAACCATCCGGACCGTCGACGCCAGGGAAAGCATCTTCGGCCGGCTCCATGCCCTGATCGCAGCCCGGCCGGCATTGCCGGACTCGGCGCGCGTCGAGGCCCGGCAGTTGATTTCCATGGCCATGGCCGACAGCTGGCAGGCCGACAGCCTCTGGGGCGCGGTAGACGCCTTTCATGCCCATTTCGATTTCATGATGCAAACCATCGACATCAAAGGCGCCAACGATGCCAACCTCGGGATCTTGCGCTCGAAATGCCGCTTCTACCTGGAACAGGTTGAAGCGCTGTGCCAGGCGATGAGCCGAGCAACTCCACTCGTCTTGCTTTGAGGCAATTCCGGGCGGAAACCACTGCACGCCTTCCTGGAATTTCTCTAGTCGCGCAAACTGAACACGAAGGGCGCCGTGCGGCTGACGCGCGGGCCCAGTTCCGCCGGCGGCGCCGGCACCGTGGCGCCCCGCAGCACGGCGAGCGCGGCGCGATCGAGCTCAGGATCGCCCGAAGAACGGACCACGCGCGCCGATATCACCTGCCCCGAGGCATCCACCGTGAACGCCACACTTGTATTGCCCTGCGAGCGCCTGGATTTCGCGGCGCCTGGGTAGCGCTTGTGCCGGTTGATCCATGCCGTCAGCCGGGACTCCCACTTGGCCGGACCGGTACCTGAAACCCCGGCTGTCGATTTCGGCGCGGCCGCCTTGGCTGAGGGCTTTGTCTCCGCGCTTGCGGTGGCAACCGTCTTTGCCGGCTCGGCCTGTGCCTTCTTCGGCCGTGGCTTGGGCTTTTCGACCGGCTTATTCGCCTTGGCTTCGACCGGTTTCTTTTCCTTGGGCGCTTCCACGGGCTTTGGCTGCGGCAGCGGAATGACCAAGTCGGGTGCGACGGCCTCGACGATATCCGGGATGATCTCATCCGGCGGTGTCTCATCGACCCGCTCTGCCATCTCGGCCTGGACAGGTTCGGCATCGGCGGGTGGCGTGGCTTCCGACCGCGCGACAACCGGCTCCGCCCTGTCGACCTGCTCCTGGGGATCCGGATCCGTCCTCGGTGTCGGCTCGGCCGGGTCGGATATCGCCGCATCTAGTATCGCGGCTTGTTCGGGCACCGCCGGCGTCATCGCCATCGGCGCCATTTCAATCACCGCGGCCGGCGGCGGCCCGCCGTCCGTCTCGATCGGACTCAAGCTTTGTAGCACATAGGCGACCGCGACATGGGCTCCCAGCACCAGCGCCGCCGCTCCCGCCCACAAGCCGAGATCGCGCCAACCGAAGCGCGACAGCGCCATCGCGGGCGAGGCGGCAGGGCGTGTCATGGCGCGGCCGTTCCAGACGGAGCGTATGCCTGCGCATCGGCCCCGGGCGCCGTCTCCAGACCGACCAGCGCGATCTTCAGATAGCCGGCGCCGCGCAAAAGGTTCATCACCTCCATCAGATCGCCATAGCCGACCGCCTTGTCGGCGCGCAGGAAGATGCGCGTTTGCTTGTCGCCCTTGGTCCTGCCGTCCAGGAACGCGGCGAAGTCCTGGCGTGGCACGCTATCGTTGCCGATCGCCAGGGTGAGATCCTCCTTCAATGTCAGGAACAGTGGCGTCTCAGTCCGCGGCGCGGGCCTGGCGGTCGAGCCCGGCAGATCGACATTGACGTCCACCGTCGCCAGCGGAGCGGCGACCATGAAGATGATCAGCAGCACCAGGATGACATCGATGAAAGGCGTGACGTTGATCTCGTGGCTTTCCTCGAGATCGTCGTCCATGGTCCGGCGGATTCTGCTTCCCATGGCGCCGCTCCGCTACTCCGCCGCCAAGGCCTTTGCCGGCGCCACCGTGCGGAAATCCAGATCACGGCTGACCAGCCGCTCGACTCCCGCCGAGGCGTCGGCGAGGATCTGCCGGTAGCCGGCTATCGAGCGCGCGAACATGTTGTAGATGACGACGGCCGGTATGGCGGCGACGAGCCCCATCGCGGTGGCCAGCAGCGCTTCGGCGATACCCGGCGCGACCACGGCGAGATTGCTGGTCTGCGCCTGCGAGATGCCGATGAAGGCGTTCATGATGCCCCAGACGGTGCCGAACAGGCCGACGAAAGGGGCCGTCGAACCGATCGTTGCCAGCACGCCGGTGCCGCGCGACATGCGCCGCGAGACCGCCGCCTCGATGCGCGAGAGGCGCGAGGTGACCCTTTCCTTCAGACCGTCACCGCCGACCTGATCGAGCGCAGCGGCCGAAAGGGCTGTCTCTTCCTCCGCCGCCCGCACAAGAAGGACGCCAGGGCCGCCGCTGCGGTCCAGCGCGCGGCTCGCCTGCTTCAAGGTGGCGGCATCGCCGATCGCCCGAACGGCGCGGCGGATGCGCAGTTTGCCGCCGAAAATCTCCAGCGATTTGGCCAGCCATATCGTCCAGGTGACAAGGGACGCGAAGGCCAGTCCGCTCATCACCGCCTTCACGATGATGTCGGCGGCCATGAACATGCCCCATGGCGACAGGTCGTGCGGCAGGCTGGGTTCCATCGCCCCCGAAGGTGCGGCAGCCGCCGGCGCGGCGGTTGCTGATGCGGCTGGAGCAGCGGGCACCCCGCCCGAAGGCGTCGCAGGTGCCTCGACCACGGAGGCGGTGCCGGCCGGCTGTTGCTGGGCCGTGGCGTTGCCGCCCGACAGGATCACCGATGCGACCAACGCCGCCAACATACCATGTCTGGACAAAGGTTCTTCCTTGTTCTCACAGCGGCCTTCCGCTCCGTGCAGCGGCAGGCGGATGCCGATTGACTAAGAAACATGACTTTACTAGTCAACATTTAAGATGACTGCAACACTCAACCGGTCATGACGATGTGTGTCCAAGGGCGCCGATCGCGTCATCGGCACCACACACCCGTATCCGCGCCTCGCCGCCCTGGTGGAGAATCGCTAGAGTGACTCGGGCAACAGGGAGCTCCGGATGATCAAGGCAACGCCCTTCGACTACCCCTATGACGGCAGGCTGGTGGCCGAAAACACAGCGCTGGTCGTCATCGACCTGCAGCAGGACTTTCTCTCGACGGCGGGCTACTTCGCCAGAAAGGGATACGACCCCTCGCCGCTGCGGGCCATCCTGCCGGCCGTGAACCGGCTGATCGGCGCGGCCCGCGCCGCCGGCGTCACGGTCATCCACACAAGGCAGGGCTATCGTGCCGACATGGCCGACATGACGTCTTACGAGAAATGGCGCCGCAAGCGCGCCGGTCTGGACGGCACGGACGTCCTTTTGCGCTCGGGCCAGGGTTTCCAGATCGTTCCGGAGATCGATGTCGGGCCGCACGACATCATCGTCGACAAGACCTGCAACAGCGCCTTCACCTATACGGATTTCGAGCTTGTGCTGCGTGCCCGAGGCATCACGCATCTGATGTTTTCCGGCTGCACGACCGATGTCTGCGTCCACACCACGCTGCGCGAAGCCTGCGACCGCAATTTTCAGTGCCTGACGATCTCGGACGCCTGTGCGAGCGGCGACCAGAGAGCCCACGAGGCGGCGCTTCACATGGTGACGGTGGAGGACGGCGTCTTCGGCGTTCTGGCTGATTCAAGAGCCGTCATCGACGGCCTGTCGCGGCTCGGCGACAGGCGCGGGACACTTGGGGATTAAAAAGGCTTCAGCCCGCCGCCCGCGTCTCCAGCCCCATGTGCGGCGCGTAAGCGCCAGGCTGGAATTCGCTGGCTTCGCGGCGTGCCAGCGAGTTGCGGAGCAGGGCGATCGTCTCCCGGCCGACTGTCGCGATCTCACGCGGCGTGTCGACACCGATGATCATGAATTCATCGATGCCGAGCCCGGCATAGGCAAGCAGCGACAGGGCGGCCTGGGCCGGCGGCCCGGAAAGGTCGGCCGCTCGATGACCCGCGAGCGAGCTACCCCAGTGAATCCTGACCGGAAGCGCGAAACGCAGCCTGCCGGCCCGGCCATGTTCGGCGGCGGCCCCGCGCACCCGTTCCATCAGGTGCCGGACCTCCTCGATCGAGCCCGGCGACAGTTCGAAGACATCGGCATGCCGGCCGGCCGCTTTCAGCGCCGTTCCCGATTGCCCGCCCATGCGGATGACATGGTCGACGCCATGAGGTCCCTTGCGCGGCACGTAGCCGCCCTCGATGCTGTAGAAAGCGCCTTCGTGGTCGAAGGGCAGGTCATTCGACCACAGCCGCTTCAGGAGCACCAGATATTCGTCGATGCGCTGCCAGACGACGCCATGCCCAACCGGCCGCGTCTCGGCATCGTCGTCGTTCAACGGCTCGCTGATCATCCTGAGCGCCAGCCGTCCGCCGCTCTCCCTGTCGATCGATGCCAATTGGCGGGCCGCCACCGTCGGTTCGATCACGCCCGCCCAATGGGTCAGCACCACTTCCAGCGACGCCGTGCGATTGAGCACCTGGGCCGCGAGATCCATGTTGGTCAGCAGCCCGGCCGGATCGTCGACGACGATCTTCTGGAAACCACCATCCTCGATCAGCCCGAGCTTGGTCGCGGTCTCGGCAAAGTCGTAGAAGAAAGGAACCGCGGCCTCCGCCGTCTTGCCTGGAACATGCGTGAACGCGATCGGCATTGCCATTTCCTCCATTTCTGGACTCACGGGGATGCGGTGATCGCCGGTCGCGCGAAGGCAGACCGGAATCCGGTTCATCGACTGCGAATGCATGGAAGCGCCGGGCCGCTAAACCCTGGCGATTAAAGCGCTCAGGGAATGAAGCCCAGGACAACGGCCCCGGTGAACACGAACGCAAGGGCAAAGACCACATAGGCGAAGGCACCGGCATAGGCCGGGCGGAAGGTCTGGGCATTGGCCAGCCTCTGGCCGCTACTGTCAGTCTGAGCGTTCTGGATATAGGACATATCGACCTCCGTCTCACCAATTAATCTATAAAACTTGTAGACTTTGTCGAGTGCTATTTTCCGGTATGCTGCAGAATAATTTTCTCACACTCGGCCGAAAATTGGCGACGGTTTGCTTATTTGATAGGTCTGGAAGGCCTCCGACGTGGGATTATCGGCGCCGCAACGCCAGCCTCAATGAACCTATCCCCTGTCCCTGCGGACCCAATTCGCGCATTGGCCGCTCCGCGCATCAGGGATAGCATCGCACAACAAGACATCATCCAACGGGACATGGGAGTTGAAGAATGGGCGCGAGACTGGCCGGTAAGGTCGCCATCGTTTCGGGCGGCGCGACGGGAATGGGCGGAGCGGCTTCGGAGCTGTTCGCCGCCGAGGGCGCCAAGGTGGCGATCATCGACCGCAACGGCGAAGCGGCAGCGACGACGGCGGCGGCGATCCGGGCGCGCGGCCACACCGCCGAGCACTTTATCGCCGACGTTTCCGACGAAGGACAGGTCGAGGCGGCGGTGAAAGGGGCGACGGAAAAGCTCGGCCCGGTCACCGTGCTGTTCAACCATGCCGGCACCATCGTCATCAAGCCGTTCCTGGAGACGACGCTGCAGGAATGGGACTGGCTGCATGCCGTCAATGTCCGCTCGATGTTCCTGATGACGCGCGCCGTGCTGCCCGGCATGATCGCGGCGGGCGGCGGCTCGATCGTCTGCACCTCGTCGATCTCGGCGGTGGCAGCGACGCCGAATGAAGTGCTCTACGACACCACAAAGGGCGCCTGCCACATGTTCGCCCGCGCCATCGCCGTCGAGTTCCGCGACCGCAACATCCGCTGCAACGCGGTCTGTCCCGGCTTCATCCGCACGCCGCACGGCCTGCGCGAGGTCGCCGATCTTGGCAAGCTCGGTGTCGATGTCTCTGACGCAGCCCTTGCGGCGCAACAGGGGCGCATCGGCGAGCCGGAAGAGGTGGCGAAGGCAGCACTTTACCTCGCCAGCGACGAGTCCAGCTTCGTCAACGGAGCGCATCTGTTCGTCGATAACGGCTTTACGGCGATATGATACTTTTCCTCGCCCCCACGGGAGTGGGGGAGAGGTGGCTCGGGCGAAGCCCGAGACGGAGCGGGGGATGCCCTGCGTGAAGCCAGAACCGACTGAGAAGCTGGCGCAAGGCGCGGCCCTGAAAAAGCAACCATTCGACAGTTGGCGCAGCCCCTCTCCGACCGCTTCGCGGCCACCTCTCCCCGTTTTGCGGGGCGAGGAAGCCAAGCCCGCACTACCGCTCCTCCCGCCGAAACGGCTTGAGCAACGCCGAGGGAGCGACAGCATTGCGCGACATGAACGCCATGGCGACGATGGTGAAGATGAAGGGCAGCATCAGGAAAGCTTCGTAGGGGATATGCCCCAGCCCACTTGCCTGCATGCGCAGTTGCAGGGCATCGACGAAGGCGAACAGCAGCGCCGCGCCCGCCGAGCGCCAGGGGTCCCAGCGGCCGAACACGACCAGCGCGATCGCCACCCAGCCGCGCCCGGAGACGACGCCGAAAGTGAAGGCGTTGAACTGCGCCATCGACAGGAAGGCACCAGCCAGGCCCATCAAGGCGCCACCGAGGATGACAGCCTGGAAGCGCGTGGCGATCACGCCGACGCCGGCGGAATCGGCGGCGCGCGGATTCTCGCCGACCATGCGCACGGACAGGCCCCAGGGCGTGCGGTAGAGGATGAAAGCCGCCAGCGGGATGGCCAGGATGGCCATGTAGACCAGCGCGAACTGGTTGAACACGGCCGGCCCGAGAACCGGAATATCGGACAGCACCGGGATCGGCAGCGTCTGAAAACCCTTTATGCTCGGCGGCACCGATTGCTGCCCGAAGATCAACCGGTAGAGAAAATAAGCGAGCCCCGAAGAGAACAGGGTCACGCCGATGCCGCAGACATGCTGGCTGAGGCCGAGCGCCACGGTGAACAGCGCATGCAGCGCGCCCATCAGCATGCCGTTCAGCATTGCCACCAGAACACCCAGCCACAGGCTGCCGCTGAGGCTGGTGGCGGTGAAGCCGGTCATCGCCGAAAGCAGCATGATGCCTTCGATGCCGAGATTGAGCACGCCGGCCCGTTCCGAGAACATTTCACCGAGCGTCGCAAAGGCCAGCGGCGTGGCGATGCGGATGATGGCCGCGAGGAAGCCGACCTGAAAAATCTGTTCCAGCACCACGCTCATTTGGCTGCCCCAACGCGGCGGATGCGGTAGGCGGTGAACAGCAGCGCCACCAGCATGGCGAGCAACGCGGTGCCCTGGATGACATCGCTGAGGAAGGCCGGCACGCCGGTCGCCCGCGACATCGCCTCTGCCCCGGTCATCACGGCGGCCAGAAAAATCGCCGCCGGCACCACGCCCAACGGGTTGAGCCGCGCCAGCATGGCGACCACGATGCCGGAATAGCCGTAACCCGGCGAGATGTCGCTCATCACCTGGAAATGCACGCCGCCGACCTCGCCGACGCCCGCGAGCCCCGCCAATGCGCCGGAGAGCAGCGCCGTCGACAGCAGCACGCGCTGCACATTGATGCCGCCATAGCGGGCGGCCTCCGGGTTTTCGCCGGTGACCCTGATTCTGAACCCCAGCGTCGTGCGCACGATCAGGAACCAGATCAACGGTGCCGCGACCAGCGCCACGACAACGCCGAGATGCAGCCGCGTGCCTTCGATCAGCACCGGGAAATTCGCCGAATCCTCGATCGGCGGCGAGATCGGATAGCCGCTGAAGCTGTCCTTCCACGGCCCCTCGACCAGCGCCATCAGCGCGTAATAGATGACCGAGTTGAGCAGCAGCGAACTGACGACATCGTCGACCTTGAATCTTACCCGCAGCGTCGCCGGGATGAGCGCGACGGCGGCGCCGGCCGCGGCGCCGGCGATCGCCATCAACAGCATCGCGAGTGGACCCGGCATCGGGATGGCGCCGACAAAGCAGCTGGCCACCGCGCCGGCGAGCAACTGCCCTTCGGCCCCGATGTTCCAGAATTTGGCCCGGAAGGCGACGGCCACCGCCAGGCCGGTGAAGATCATCGGCGCGGCGCGCACCAGCGTTTCGGTGATCGCGTAGCTGTCACCGAGCGAGGCCGTGAACATCACGCCATAGGATTCGAGCACGCCGGCCCCGGCCAGCGCGATGAGGCCGCTGCACAGCACAAGCGTGGCGGCGATCGCCAGCAGCGGCAGCGCAAGATTGAACCAGGCGGGCGTCGAGGGGCGGGCTTCCAGGCGAAACATCAAATATGGCCCTCCGAGCTTGCGGTAACGGCCATCGGAGGTTGGCGCCGCCCCTCATCCGCCTGCCGGCACCTTCTCCCCATACAGGGACGGGGAGAAGGAAGCTGACCGCAACGTCGGCTTCTTTTTCTGTAGTGCGGGCGACTGGCGAAACCATCGACGAGAGCGCCCCTCTCCCCGTCCCTGTATGGGGAGAGGATGCCGGCAGGCAGGTGAGGGGCAGCGCTGACGTTGACAAACAGCCTCAAGCGATCACCTAACGAAGCAAACCCATCCACTACGCCTTCCCCTCCGCGCCCGTCATCAACAGGCCAAGCCGGGCGACGGTGGCAGCGCCGCTGTCAAGCGTGCCGACGATGCGGCCCTCATACATCACCGCGATGCGGTCGCAGAGCACCAGCAGTTCCTCCAGATCCTCGCCGATCACGACGATGCCGCAGCCCTTGGCCCGCATGTCGAGGAATTTTTCGTGGATGAAGCGGGCAGCGCCGATGTCGAGGCCGCGCGTCGGCTGCGAGACAACAAGCACTTTCGGATCGAAGGCGAGTTCACGCGCCAGCAGTGCCTTCTGCAGGTTGCCGCCCGACAGCGCCCCGGCGCGCGTCATCGGCCCGGGGCAGCGTATGTCATAAGCCTTGATCTGCGCCTCGGCGAAGGCGCGGATCGCGTCGGGCTTGAGCAGGCCCTTGTTGCTGAACGCTGATGTGCCGATGCGCGGCAGCACCATGGAATCGGCGAGCGGCAGGTTGGTGACCAGGCCGGTTGTCATGCGGTCTTCCGGTATGCGGCCGAGACCGAGCGCCTGCACCTCGCGCGGGGTGAAGCGCGCCACTTGTTTGCCGGCTATGGTCATCCGCCCGGCCTCGGGCGAAATCATACCGGAGATCACTTCCGCCAGCGCCCGCTGGCCATTGCCCGAAACCCCGGCGATGCCGAGGATTTCACCGGCGCGGACGGCAAGCGATACGCCGCGCAGCGCCGTGCCCGAATGCTTCGAGGTGGAGATGCCGTCGAGGGTGAGCACCGGTTCGCCCGGCGTCGATGATCCCCTTGCCGGCGGCACGATCTCATGGCCGCACATCAACTGCGCCATTGCCGCGGACGTCGTGTTGGCCGGATCGTCGACGCGGCCGGCGACGTGGCCATGCCGCAGCACCGTGCAGCGATGGGTGAGCGCCCGCACCTCGTTGAGCTTGTGCGAGATGAAGATGATGCCGAGCCCCTGTGCCGCCATCGAGCGCAGCGCCGAAAACAGCCCGTCGACCTCGCTCGGCGCCAGCACGGCGGTCGGTTCGTCGAGGATCAAAAGCTTGGCGCCGCGAAACAGCGCCTTGACGATTTCCAGCCGCTGCTGCTCGCCAACCGACAGCGCCGAGACCGGTACGTCGGGATCGAGCGTCAGCCCATGCTGCCGGCCGATCTCGGCCAGCCGCGTCAGCCCGCCGGCGCGGTCGATCCGTCCCGACTTGCCGGGAATGCCTATGAGCAGGTTCTCCAGCACCGTCAGCCGTGGCGCGAGGTGAAAATGCTGGTGCACCATGCCGATACCCGCGGCCAGCGCGTCCGCCGAACTGGTGATCCGCGTCGGCCGGCCCTGGATCAGGATTTCCCCGGCATCGGGCGCGTAGGCGCCGAACAGCACATTCATCAGCGTCGTTTTGCCGGCGCCGTTCTCGCCCAGCAGCCCAAGGATTTCGCCCGGCGCGACGCTGAGATCGACAGCCTCGTTCGCCTTCACCGCGCCGAAGCTCTTGGTGATGCCGCGCATTTCGATGAGTGGGGCAGGCAAGGTTTTCTTCCGTTGAAATGGCTTGGCGTGGCTCTTCACCCTCCCCCTTGTGGGGAGGGTCGGCTTGCGATCGCAGCGTAGCGAAGATCGCGAGACGGGGTGGGGGTGCGCCCTACGAGACCCCCACCCCGATCCGCTTCGCGGATCGACCCTCCCCACAAGGGGGAGGGTGAAATATCAATCCGAAACCGGTGTGTTCTCGTCCACATCGACGCGGAAATTGCCTTCCAGGATCTCGGCCTTCTTCTTCTCGACCAGATCCTTGACGTCGGCGGGCAGCGTCTTGTCGAACTTGTGGAAGGGCGCCAGATACGAGCCGCCCTTGGCCATGCGCGAGAAATCGCCATAATCCTGCGCCGTATAGACCCCGGCCTTGACCAGCTTGATCGCCTGCTCGACCGTCGGATACATGTCCCAGACCGGGCCGGTGATGACCGTATCGGGACCGAGGCTCGACTGGTCGGACATGTTGGAGATGGCGAACACCTTCTTCTCCACCGCCGCTTCGATGACGCCGAATCGTTCGGCATAGATGACATCGGCGCCGGCATCGATCTGTGCGACCGCCGCCTCCTTGGCCTTGGGCGGATCGAAGAAGGAGCCGATGAAGGCGACCTTCTTCTTGACGTTCGGATTGACCTCCTTGGCGCCGGCGAAAAAGGCGTTGACCAGCCGGTTCACTTCCGGAATGCCCATCGCCGCGACGGCGCCGACCGTGCCCGACTTCGACATCTTGCCGGCGATCATGCCGGAGAGATAGGCCGGCTCATGGATCCAGTTGTCGAACACACCGAAATTGGGCTCGGCAGGGCCTGCGCCGGAGCCGAACAGGAACGCGGTTTTGGGAAACTGCTTGGCCGTGCGGCGCGATTCGCGCTCGGCGGCGAAGGCATCGCCCAGCACCAGTTCGTATCCGCCTTGCGCATATTCGCGCATGACGCGGCTGAAATCGGCGGTCTGCACCTTCTCCGACCATTTGTATTCGATGCCCAGTTCCTTCTCGGCCTTCTGCAGGGCGACATGGATCTGGTTGTCCCATGGTTCCTCGATGGGCGTGGCGAAGATCGCCGCCACCTTCAGCTTCTTGTCCTTGGCGAAAGCCGCGCCCGGCAGCATCGCCGCTGCCAGACCAAGCGCGCCCAGCTCCAGCACGTTGCGCCGCGAAAAACCCTCGCGTGCCGAATAGGATTTGTTTTTCCGGTTTTCCATTGCAGTCCCCTCTGTCGACAGCCGTGTCGAGCCGGCTGTTCTAAAAATCAGACGGGGAACTATGGAACGGGTCCGGACTATTGTCCACATGGTCAAATTTGACGGACCCGACCCAAGCGCTCTGCTGGCCTGGCCGGAAATGTGCCGATCAGACCCGTTCGAGCGCGATGGCGATGCCCTGGCCGACGCCGATGCACATGGTGGCGAGTGCGTAACGGCCGCCACGCTCACGAAGCTCCAGCGCCGCCGTGCCGGATATGCGGGCGCCCGACATCCCAAGCGGATGGCCGAGCGCGATGGCGCCGCCATTCGGGTTGACGTGCCCGGCATCCTCGGCGATGCCGAGTTGGCGCAGCACGGCGATGCCTTGCGAGGCAAAGGCTTCGTTAAGCTCGATGACATCGAACTGTTGTGGCGTCAGGCCAAGCCGCGCGCATAGTTTCTGCGTCGCCGGTGCCGGGCCGATGCCCATGATGCGCGGCGCGACGCCGGCGGCGGCGCCGCCCAGAATGCGGGCGATCGGCGCCAGGCCATATTTCTTCGCCGCCGCTTCCGAGGCAACGACCAATGCCGCCGCCCCGTCATTGACACCCGACGCGTTGCCGGCCGTCACCGTGCCGCCTTGCCGGAATGGTGTGGGCAATTTGGCCAACGCCTCGATCGTCGTTCCGGCGCGGGGATGCTCGTCCTTCGAGACGACAATCGCATCGCCCTTGCGCTGCGGGATTGTCACCGGCGTGATTTCCCTGGCCAGCCGGCCATTGGCCTGCGCGGCGACGGCCTTGTCCTGGCTGCGCACGGCGAAGGCATCCTGATCCGCGCGCGAGACGGCAAAATCCTCGGCGACGTTCTCGCCCGTCTCGGGCATCGAATCGACGCCATACTGCTTCTTCATCAGCGGATTGACGAAGCGCCAACCGATGGTGGTGTCGTGGATCTCGGCATTGCGCGAGAACGCCGCGTCGGCCTTGGGCATGACGAAGGGCGCGCGGCTCATCGACTCGACGCCGCCGGCGATCATCAACTCCGCCTCGCCGGCCTTGATGGCGCGCGCCGCGATGGTCAGCGCATCCATGCCGGAGCCGCACAGGCGATTGACGGTCGAGCCCGGGATTTCCTTCGGCAGACCGGCCAGCAGCAGCGCCATGCGTGCCACGTTGCGGTTGTCCTCGCCCGCCTGGTTGGCGCAGCCATAGACGAGATCGTCGACCGCTTGCCAATCGATGCCGGTATTGCGCTCGGCCAATGCCTTCAGCGGGATAGCGCCGAGATCGTCGGCACGCACCGAGGACAAGGAACCGCCGAAGCGGCCGATCGGTGTGCGGATGTAGTCACAGATATAGGCCTCGGCCATGTCATGCAGCCTTTGCTTTTCCGGTCCCCTCATGCGCCGCCTTGGTGCGGGCCTGCAGGTCGCGCAATGTATTGAGTTCGAGTTCGCTTGGCGCCGGCGTCTCGTCAAGCGCCTCGGCGAACTTAACCACCCAGCCACAGGTGTCCTGCACCTGCTGGCGAGTGACGCCAGGATGCAGCGACACAACGGTGAACTCCTTGGTCACCGGGTCCGGCTTCCAGATGGCAAGGTCGGTGATCAGCAAGGTCGGCCCAGCGGTGTCGATGCCGAGCCGCTTGCGATGGTCGCCGCCCTCGCCATGGCCGAAGGAGGTGAAGAAGTCGATCTTTTCGACCATGCCGCGCTTGCTCTGCGCCATGGTGATGTAGATCTCCTTCGACGAGGTCGCGATCTCGGGTGCACCGCCGCCGCCGGGAAGCCGGGTCTTGGGGTGGAAATAGTCGCCGATGACGGTGGTGTTGATGTTGCCGAACTTATCGAGTTGGGCAGCCCCGAGGAAACCGATCGAGATGCGGCCACCCTGCAGCCAGTAGCGGAACATTTCCGGCACCGCGACGGTGGTGACCGCGGTTTCGGACAGTTCGCCATCGCCGATCGACAGCGGCAGCACTTGCGGAGCGGTGCCGATCGTGCCGCTCTCATAGATCAGCGTGATGTCGGGTGCATGCGTCAGCCTCGCCACGTTGCAAGCGGCGGAGGGCGCACCGATGCCGACGAAGCAGACATCGTCGTTCTTCAACGCGCGGCTGGCGGCGATCGTCATCATCTCGTTGGGGGTGAAACCCAATGCATTCCCGCTCATGCCGCTTTCCTCAGATGTTCGACGCGGGCCGCGAAATCACCGGCGCTCTTGCCGATGACATTCGCCTGCATCCACGCCTGGAACTTGCCACGGTCAGCGGCGATTTCGTCCCATTCGAGATAGGCGGCATTGTCGCGCGCATAATAGCCATGTGCGTAGGAGGGGTGAGAGCCACCGGGCACGACCGAGATCGCCGTGATCGTCCAGCGCGGCAGCACCGTCAAATTGGGGTGCAGATCGTCGAAATTGTCGACCACTTCCTCCACCGTCACCACGGCCCGCCTGGCCGCCAGCACCGCTTCCTTCTGAATACCGATGATGCCCTCGACCAGCACATTGCCTTTGCGGTCGGCCTTCTGTGCATGGATGAAGGTGACATCGGGCCGGATCGAGGGAACAGCCGCCAGCACCTCGCCAGTGAACGGACAGGTGACCGATTTGATGTTCGGATTGACATCGGCCAGCCCGGCGCCGCGATAGCCGCGAAACACCGCGCAGGGCAGGCCGGCCGCCCCTGCCTCATAGGCGTTGGCCATGCCGGCATGGCTGTGTTCCTCGATCTCGATCGACCTGGGGAAGCCGTTCTCGATCGAATCGCGGGCACGCCGCAGCAGGCCGACGCCGGGGTTGCCGACATAGGAAAAGATGATTTTCTTCGCCATGCCCATGCCGATCATCTGGTCGTAGATCAGGTCCGGCGTCATGCGGATCAGGGTCAGGTCGCGAAACCCCTGGCGGATGGCCTCATGCGCCGCCGCCGTCGGGATCAGATGGGTGAAGCCTTCGAAGGCGACGGAATCACCATTATTGAGGTTCTCGGCCACCGCCTTTTTGAGCGGCAGGAACTTGACCATCGCCAGGGTTCCAATCCAATAAAGTTCGTATTGCGAACATATGTATTGTATGTGATATTTTCTAGGCTGACCTGCACCCCGAGTCAATCCGGGCGACGGTAGCCTTTGGTATGGAGGTCAGATGAACGAAGGGGCTGTTTCCCGTGATCACGTCGGCTCGCTTGAGCGCGGACTCGCCGTCATGGAGATCCTCGCCCGCCACCCTTCGGGCATGACGCTGACCGAAATGGCGGAGGAAGCCGGCCTGACCCGGGCTGGCGCCAGGCGATTCCTGCTGACCTTGGTCGCGACCGGTTATGCCACACAGGCCGGCCGTGTGTTTTCGCTGTCGCCACGTCTGCTGACCGTCGCCCGCACATGGCTCGGCGGCGCCTCGCTGTGGAGCTTCGCGGCCCCCATCATGCGCGCGGTGGCGGCGCAGTTGAACGAGGCCTGTTCGGCGGCGATCCTCTCGGGCGAGGATGTCGTCTACGTCGCCCGTATTCCTGGCCGCCGCATCCTCAGCGTCTCGCTGGATGTCGGCACCAGGCTGCCGGCCTATTGCACCTCGATGGGCCGCATGCTGCTCGCCGGGCTGACGCCTGAAGAATTGGACACCTTTCTCAGCCGCGCGTCGATCGAGAGAAGAACGGCCAAGACGATCACCGACAGGCCCCTGCTGGCGAAGGCTATCGGCCAAGCGAGGAAGGACGGCTTCGCCATCGTCGACGAGGAGCTGGAACTCGGCCTGCGCTCCATCGCCGTGCCGATCCGCGACCGCTCGGGAAACACGGTCGCGGCCATCAATGTGTCGACGCAGTCGGCGCGGTTCTCGGTTGCCGAGATGGAACGGGAAATCCTGCCCGCGCTGCTTGGGGCCAGGCAGCGCATCGAGGATTTCTTTGTCGTCTAAAGGCTTCCGCGGATCGGCATTTCAATGGTGCGGAATGCCAATCTTCGATGTCGGCGCCGCCCCTCATTGCCCTGCCGGGCATTTCTCCCCGTAGAACGGGGAGAAAGTAGCTGGCCGCAACGCCAGCGATTGGCGAAATCATAGGGACAGCGCCCCTCTCCCCGTCCCTATACGGGGAGAGGATACCGGCAGGCAGGTGAGGGGCGGCGCCAACATCGATAATTGATGGCGCCTGAACGGTTTCACGACGCGAAACTAACGCAACCCTTCAATGCTTGATTCTATCCCGCATCGCGTACCACAACATCCCCAGAACATAGAGCGGGCCGCGCAGCGCCGTGCCGCCCGGGAACGGCATCGGCGTGAGCGCCGAAAACAGGTCGAGCCGCGAGGCGTCGCCGGTGATCGCTTCGGCCAAGAGCTTGCCCGACAGCGTCGACAGGATGACGCCCTTGCCGGAATAGCCATGGGCGAAATAGACCTCGCCATAGTGACCGACATGCGGCAGGCGCGACGTCGTCACCGACACCAGCCCGCCCCAGGCATGATCGATGCGGCAGCCCTTGAGCTGCGGAAAGGTGCCTTCCATGTGCGGCCGCACGAAGCCGGCAATGTCGGCCGGCGGTGACGGCGTGTAGCGCTCGCCGCCGCCGAACAGCAGGCGGCCGTCCGCCGACATGCGGTAATAGTTGACGACGAAGCGCGTGTCGGACACCGCGACATTGGCCGGGATGACGTTGCGCTTGCCTTCCAGCGGCTCGGTGGCGACGATGTAGTTTCCGACAGGCATGATACGGCTGTTGACGCGCGGCTCCAGTCCGTGGAGCAAGGCGTCGCCCGCCAGCACGACATGTCTTGCGCGTACCGATCCCTTTGCTGTCGAGACCCGTATGGAAGGCTCGCGCTCCAGCCGCGTGGCCACCGAATTCTCGTGGATGGTGACACCGGCTGCGACCGCCGCGCGGGCGAGGCCCAACGTGTAGTTCAGCGGATGCATGTGCCCGCCAAGCGGCTCGTACATCGCGCCATGATAGGGCGTGTCGACCTTGGCCCGGGCTTCCGCTGCCGACAATATCTCGACGTCGCGGAATTTCATTACGCTTTCGAGGCAGCTGGCCTCCTCCTCCAGGTCCCTGAGGTCGGAGCCGTTGACCGCGCCGACCAGATGACCGGTCAGCCTCAGGTCGCAATCGATGGCGTGGCGCTCGATGATGTCGAGCACCAGCCCGCGCGCCTCGAAAGCGAGGTCGAACAGCACCTTCGCCCGCTCGGGCCCGTAGAGCTTGACCAGGCCCTTGGCGCCCTTGCGCAAACCGGGGATCATCTGGCCGCCATTGCGTCCCGACGCCCCCCAGCCGATCTTGCCGCCTTCGAGCAGCACCACCTTCAGGCTGCGCTCGGCGGCGTGCAGGGCGGCGGACAGGCCCGTGCAGCCACCGCCAACGACCACCAGGTCGGCGTCGACATCGCCCACGAGCGGCGAATGGTCCGGCGCCGGATTGGCGGTGGCGACATAGTAGGATTTGCCGATATCGAGGCCCGAATTGAAACCCGTCGAAGATGCCATGGTCACACCTTCAACAGCAGGTGGTCGCGTTCCCAGCTCGTCACCACGCTCTGGAACAGGTCGAGCTCGACGCTCTTGACGCGCAGATAGGTCTGAAAGAAATCCTCGCCGAGCAGCGCCCGCACCGGCTCGCAAGCGGTGAAGCGGTCGAGCGCCTCCTCCATCGTCTTCGGCAGCGTGCTTTTGATCTTGTACGCATTGCCCGACGCCTCGGCCGAGCGCGCCAGTTTCTGTTCGACGCCGAGATAGCCGGCGAGCAGCGAACCGGCGATCGCCAGATAGGGATTACAATCCGCGCCCGGCAGGCGATTCTCGACTCGCCGCGCGGCACGGCCACCGGCGGGCACGCGCAGGCCGCAGGAGCGATTGTCATGCGACCACTCGATGTTGGCCGGCGCGCTATGGTTCGGCCGGATGCGACGATACGAATTCACGTTCGGCGCGAACAGCGGCATGATTTCGGGGACATACTTCTGCAACCCGCCGATGAAGTGTCCGAACATTCCGGTGTCGGCGTCATCGGTGCCGGCGAACAGCGCGTTGCCAGCCTCGTCGACGATGGACATGTGCAGGTGCATCGAGCTTCCCGCCTGCGCCGCGATCGGCTTGGCCATGAAGGTGGCGTGCATGCCGCATTGCTGTGCCGCCTGGCGCGTCAATCGCTTGAACAGCAGCACCTGGTCGGCCAGCGGCAGCGCGTCGCCATGCAGCAGGTTGATCTCCAGCTGCGCCGTGCCCGATTCATGGATCAGCGTGTCGAGCGGCAGCCCGGCGGCCGCGGCATGATCATAGACGCGCCGGATCACCGGCTCGAACTCCTCGAGCGCCGCCATGTCATAGGGGTGCTGCACGCCCTCGGCGCGGCCATTGGCGCCGACCGGCGCGGTCAGCGGTCTGTCCGGATCGGGATTGGGCGCGGTGAGGTAGAATTCAAGCTCCGGCGCCACGACGGCCCGCCAGCCGCGCTGCCGGTAGAGATCGAGCACGGCCCTGAGCACATGGCGCGGCGAGGCCATCCATGGCCTGCCATCCATGTGGAAGGCATCGGCAAAGACATAGGCCTTGCCAGGCCCGGCGCCGGGCGCCAGGCACAGCGTCGAGACATCGGGCACCATGCGCATGTCCGGGTCCGAATAGGCGAAACCCTCGTCGATCGAGCCGGAATAGCGGCCGTCGATGCTGACCAGGAAGGCGCTGCTCGGCAGATAGAGCGCGCGGTCTTCCAGCGCCTTCAGGAATTTCGCCGTCGGCAGCGCCTTGCCGCGCAGCACACCGTTCATGTCGGGCACCAGGCATTCGACTTCATTGATGCCGTGCTGCGCCAGCCAGGCCCTGGGGTCGTTGCCGCTGGAGAGCGAGGTGTCGGTGTTCTTATCAAGCATTTCGTTTAATTCCGTATCAGAGAGAGTATGGCTTGCGCGGCCACGTCCGTTCCGGGTTCCAGCGCCATCCGGGCTGCATTGTCCCTCAGGCGGGCGCGCATGGCATCGTCGGCCAGCAGGCCGAGAATGGCTCTCTCCAATACTCCTTCTGTCCAGCCGTCACGGCCGATATGGTCGCCGACGCCGGTCTCTCCGGCGCGCTGCGCATTGTCGTGGCCGTCCCAGCAATAGGGTATGATCAGCGACGGCGCGCCGAAGCGCAGCGCCTCGCAAAAGCGCGCGCCCCGCGCGCGTAACGACTGCGCAATGCCGACGCAATTCAACGCCGCGCCGAAACTGGATTCGGGAAACAGCGCGATGGTCGGGCTGGCTTTACGCGTCAATTATTTCCTCTTCAATCGGGCCGGCTGATCATGCCAAACAGCGCGGGGGCGCCGCGGCTGGCCGCTTGCGGTCGCTGGCTGCGGGAGAGCCGCAGGTGGATACGAAGCAGATCGGCAGCCACCTCATACTGCCGGTTTTCGAGATGGTCGAGTATGTTCAGGTGTTCGCGCAAAGATTGCTTCAGGCGGAACACATTGACCCCGGGACAAATGCCCGGCAACCGGCGCAACCTTAGAGGATCCGACAGCGCATCGGTGAGGAAACGATTGGCACAGCCCTCGGCGATCATGCCGTTAAAATCGATGTCCAGTCGCTGGAATTGGCGCGCGTCGAACGCGGCGTCCGGCAACGCGGCCAGCGCCTCCACACCCTGGCGCAACGCCACGGCCCGCGTCCCGCCCAGCCGGAAGCCGGGCGTCAGGATCGCCGCCGGCTCGATGAGCAGGCGGAACTCATAGCTTATGCCTCCGGATCGTCTGGTGGCATCCCTTCCCGACAGCTGCCCCTGCGAGACCGGCGGCCGCAAGCACGTCCAGGCCACACCGGTTTTTCCTTTCTAAGGGCTGGCAGGAGGAACCTCGGCCCACGCGGATGGTTGTTCCGTTGGTCGACACGGGGGCTGGCGGTCTTACAATCGGAGCGACGAGATGGACGGCAGGATTGAAACCGGCGCCTGTTTTTGCGGGGCAATTGCCGCCGAGATGCAAGGCGAGCCGTTCTGGGTCTGCTCCGACCATGACGACGACTGCCGCCGGGCAATCGGCGGCCCATTGACCGTCTGGGTCGGCTACCGCCCGCATCAGGTGCGGCTGACCCGTGGCCGGCCGAAGGAATTCTCCAAGACCAAGGGCATTGTGCGAACATTCTGCGGAGATTGCGGCTCCTCGATCGCCTATCGCGACGAAGGGCTGAGCGACGAAGTCTACGTCACGATAGGCTTTTTCGACCATCCGGAGCGGTTCAGTCCGCAAGCGCACGCCTATTGGCGCCTGAGACTGCCTTGGGTGGAATTCTCGGACGACCTGCCGCGTATCGATACCTATTCGCGGCCACGCGATCCCGCGTTCGGAAATCCTGCCGACCGTAAATAAGTCTCCTTTTACGCCTGGATCGCCTCGATCAAAGCGCGCGAGACGGAAACAATAGGCCGTCGCGGAGAGCGAGGCGGCGATGCAAAATAGCTGGCGACGAACTCAGCCCGCCGCGCCGCCGTCCCAGGAGCCGGTTTCGGCCATTCGCTTCAGCAGCGGCGCAGGCTTGAAAACTGGCCTGCCGGTCCGCTGGTGCCAGTACTCAAGCCTTTCGACGATCCGCGCCGGCCCTTCAAGCCCGGCCCAGAACATCGGGCCGCCCTTGCCGACGGGAAAGCCGTAGCCGTTGACCCAGACGACATCGATGTCGGACGCACGGGCAGCGATCCCTTCCTCCAGAATCTTCGCGCCCTCGTTGACCAGGGGATAGAGCGTGCGCTCGATGATTTCCTCGGCGCCGATCGCGCGCGGCGCGATGCCTCGCTCGGCCGCCTTGCCTCGGATCAACGCTTCCACTTCGGGATCAGCAACGCCCGCCCGTGCGCCCGCCTCGTAGAGGTAGAAGCCACGGCCGGTCTTCTGGCCGAAACGGCCCTGTTCGCACAGCGTGTCGGCGATCACGGCCGTCTGGCCGCGGGCCTTGCGGTTGCGCCAGCCAATGTCGAGGCCAGCGAGATCGCCCATCTGGAACGGCCCCATGGGCCAGCCGAAATCGGTGAAGGCCTTGTCGATCTGGCTGGGCGTCGCGCCCTCCAGCAGCAGCGCTTCGGATTCCGAGCCACGCGCGGCCAGCATGCGGTTGCCGACGAAACCATGGCAGACGCCGACGACGACAGCCACCTTGCCGATCCGCCGTGCCAGATCGACGACCGTCGTTAGCGCATCTGGCGCGGTCTTTTCCGCCCGCACGATTTCCAGCAGCTTCATGACATTGGCTGGCGAAAAGAAATGCAGGCCGAGCACATCTTGCGGGCGAGAGGTCGACGCGGCGATTTCGTTGATGTCGAGATAGGAGGTGTTGGTGGCGAGAATCGCGCCCGCCTTGGCCACAGCGTCGAGCTTGCCGAAGATTTCTTTCTTGACCGCCATGTCTTCGAACGCCGCCTCGATGATCAGGTCGCAATCGGCAAGATCGGCGTAGTCGGTGGAGCCCTTGAACTGGGTGAGGCGCTGCCGCTTGGCCTCTTCACTCAGCGAACCACGCGAGACGGAGACGGTGTAATTTTTCTCGATCGTGCCCAGCCCGCGCTGCAAGGCTTCATGACTGGCTTCCAGCAAGGTGACGGGAAAGCCGCCATTGGCGAAGGCCATGGCGATGCCGCCGCCCATCGTGCCGGCGCCGATGACACCGACGCGGGCAATCCTGCGCTTGACGATATCCTTGCCCGGAAGCTTTGCCGCCTCGCGTTCGGCGAAGAACAGATGGCGCTGCGCCCGCGACTGGTCGCTGGCGACCAGCTTCACGAACAGTGCCCGCTCCGCCGCAAGCGCTTCGTCGAAGGGCAGCGTGACGGCGTTGCGCACCGCCTCCGCGCAGGCGATCGGCGCTTCCAGTCCCCGCGCCTTCCCGGCAAGGTTCGCCGCCTCGGTATCGAACGTCGCCAGGTCGGTCTCCCTCAGCAGGTCGTCGCGATCGCGCACCGACGTGAAGGGACCACCCTTGCGTGCGATCTCCCGGGCGAAATTCACCGCGTGCGTGGTCAGATCGCCTTCGAAGACGGCATCAACCAGCCCTGCAGCGTGCGCTTCATCAGCTCCGATCGGCGTGCCTGAAACGACCATCTTCAGAGCCTTCAATGCCCCGACCAGCCGTGGCAGCCGCACCGTGCCGCCGCCGCCCGGCAGCAGGCCGAGCTTCACTTCGGGAAGGCCAAGCTTGGACCCGGCATCGGCGACACGGAAATGGCAGCCGAGCGCGAGTTCCAGCCCACCGCCGAGCGCGGTGCCGTGAACGGCGGCGACCGTCGGCTTGGTAATGGTTTCCAGCAGGGCCACGATGGCGCGCAGGTCAGGCTGCTGCACCGGCTTGCCGAATTCGGTAATGTCGGCCCCGGCTACAAAGGTCCGCCCGGCGCAGGCGAGCACGATCGCGGCAACCGAAGCGTCGTCGCGCAAGGCAACCAACGCCTGCATCAGCGGCTCTCGGACATGAAAACTAAGCGCGTTGACCGGCGGGTTGTCGATGATGATGATGGCGACATCGCCGTCGCGGCTGACCTTCAGGGAATCGGACACGCAAAAACCTCCCAGCAACGGTGAGCGGCTGGCCGCCGCTTGAACGGGATTTATAGCGCCATGACGCGGATGGGAACCGGCCTCCAGTCTGGCACAACGATTAGTGCCGGCCGGCGGCCTCCGTTGCCATCATCTCCGGCATTGCGTCGCTGGCGGTGCGCCCGCCGCGCCAGGAGGCAAAAGCCGCGACCAGATAGAGGATCGCCGAGAAGGTGAAGGCGAAGACCAGTCCATGCTTGAACGGCCCCGACATCAGCTCGGGGAAAAAGGCATGGCCGGTCAGCGTGTCGATGCTCTGCTGCGGCAGCGCATGCAGCACATCGGCCGGGATCAGCTCGCCCATCGGATTGTAGCCCAGGAAAGCGGCGAACAGGCTGGCCACCGGCGGCATGTTGGCGATCTGGTGCGCGACCGCCTCCGGCACATGCTGCGCCAGAAGGCCGGCTTCCATGCTCTGCGGCAGGCTTGCGGCAAGGCCCAGGATCATCAGGCTGAAGAACAGGCCGATCGACAGCACTTGCCCGGCATTGGTGGTGGTGGCACGCATGCCTGACGCCTGGCCACGTTCCCGCGCCGGCACGGAATTCATGATCTGCGTCGAGTTCGGCGCCACGAACAGGCCTGAGCCGAGGCCGTTGAGGAACAGGAGCGCGGCAAACGCCGTATAGGAGAAGTCGGCAGGCAAGGCCATCAACGCGATAAAACTGCCAGCGCCCACGACCATGCCGCCGACCGCGAAGGGCACGCCGCCGACCCGGTCGGAGAAATAGCCGGACACCGGGCCGGCGATGAGGAAGCCGACCGTCAGCGGCAGCATGAAGATCGCCGACCACAGCGGCGTCTCCTCGAAGGAATAGCCGTGCAGCGGCAGCCAGATGCCTTGCAGCCAGACGATCAGCATGAATTGCAGCCCGCCGCGCGCGATGCCCGAGGCGAGATTGGCGATGTTGCCATAGGCGAAGCCTGGAATGCGGAACAGCTTCAGGTCGAGCATGGGCTTCGTCACACGCTGCTCGATGAAGATGAAGGCGATCAGCGAGATCAAGCCGATGGCAAACAGGACAAGCACCTTCGGGCTGGTCCACGCCATTACCTGGTCGCCATAGGGTTGCAGCCCATAGGTGATAGCGGTGAGGATGAGCACCAGGCCGAGGCCGAAGCTGATATTGCCGAGCCAGTCGATCGTATGCGTCGAGCGGTTCGGCGCGTCGTGCAGCTTCATGTACGCCCAGATCGTTCCGACGAGGCCGAACGGCACGTTGATCCAGAACACCAGCCGCCAGTCCGTGTCGGCCAGAAGGCCGCCGATCAGCAGGCCGACGAACTGGCCGCCAATGGCCGCCACCACATTGATGCCGAGCGCGAAGCCGCGTTCGTTTTCCGGAAAGGCATCGGTGAGCAGCGCCGTGGAGTTGGCCATGATCAGCGCGCCGCCGATGCCCTGGATGATGCGCACCGATATCAGGTACACTGCGGCAAAGTCGCCTTGGCCGGGCAGCAGGTCGAGGCGGCGGTGAAGATGGCGAAGCCGAGATTGTACATCCTCGCCCGGCCGAACTGGTCGCCGAGGCGTCCGAAGGCGACGACGAGCACAGCCGTGGCGATCATGTAGCCGATGATCGCCCACAACAGGTAGTTGATGTTGCCCGGGTCGAGCGCCTTGAGGCCGATGCCGCGAAACACCGCCGGCAGGCTGATCAGCAGAATCGACCCGTTGATGGCGGCGGCCAGCATGCCGAGCGTGGTGTTGCTCAGAACCATCCATTTGTGGCTCTGCGGGCGGCTGTCAACGGCGGTATTCATGGTGGTAATAACTCTCGAAGTTGCTGGCGCGGTCGCCGCCAGCGCCATATATGAGGGTAGTCTCAGGTTTGGAAATATGAGGATGGCCTCGGAAATTGCAAGAGCCTTACGCATGTCGCTCAAAAGTGAGCTCGGTTTTGGGATAACGACATGCATGAAAACAAAGACCGAAGGCGCGTCGCATGAATTCGGTTAGACGCGACGCGCTTTCGGTGGCGAATCCGCGTGCACCGCAGCGAAAAAGAGGGCGCGAACGGGTCGCGGCGCTCATGGCGAGCGGGGCAGCGCTGTTCGTCGAGAAAGGTTTCGACGCCACGACGATGACCGAGATCGCCGCGCGGGCGGGTGCTGCCATCGGCACGCTCTATCTGTTCTTCCCGACCAAGGAGGCCCTGGCGCAAGCCATTCTGGCCGAGAACGCGGAAGGTCTGTCCACGCAGCTTGACACCTTGCAGGAACGCGCCAGGGGCCAGCCGCCGGCTGCCATCGCCGATGCGCTGTTCGAATTGCTCGGCGATTTTCTCGCCACGCATCCGGCCTATTCCGCCCTGCTCGACCTGCCCGGCGACGAAGGCTGGCGGCGCAAGATGCGGGCCCGCCGACGTGAGCAGATCGCCGCCCTGTTCGCGCAGGCCGAACCGCCGCTCCCCTTAGGCCAGGCCGAGCGGCTGGCCGTAATCGTGCCGCAGCTGATGCGCATCCCGCTGGCACTGATCGGCGAGAAACGGTTGCGCGATGGCGTGCTGGAGGAATTGCGGCTGATGCTGGCGCGGCATTTACAGGTTGGCCAGGGCTGATGCAGGCTGCTTGGCGAATTCCGCTGATATTCAGGTCAGGCCGAGTCGAAAATGGTGGAGTCCGAGAACCGGAGCGGAGCGTACTTGAAGTACGTGAGCACCGGAAGCGCAGGAGGCCGCCATTTGCAGGCCGGCCTCACCTGAATCTTCAGCGCACCGCCTTCTCGCCACCCGCCGCCGTTATCACCCCGACAATGATCAGCCCCGTCAGCAGCAGCCGCACGCCGGCACTCACGCCGAACGTGTTGAGCATGGTGAGCAGCAGCACCAGGAAAAGTGCCGCGCCCCAGACGCCGGGCACATTGGCCTTGCCGCCGGCGACCGACGTGCCGCCGATGACGACGACGGCGATCGAGGCGAGCAGGTACTCATTGCCGATATCGACATTGGCGCCCCGGAAATAGCCGGCGAGCAATGCGCCATCGAGGCCACCGAGCGCGCCCGAAAGCGTGTAGGTAAGAAAGCGGATGCGGCCGACATTGACGCCGGCCAGCCAGGCGGCGCGGATGTTCTGCCCGATCGCCAGCACCGATCGGCCATAGATCATGCGCTGCAAGGCTATGCCGGCCCCGATGGTGAACAGCACGGTCAGCATCGCCAGCACCGGAATGCCTGATATTTGCCAATTGGTGAAATCGGCGAAGCCTGGCGGCGGCTTGATCTGCAGCCCGCGCCCATAGCTGATGTCGACCGATTGTATGATGAAGCTGGCCGACAGCGTGGCGATGATCGGCGGGATGCGCAGCGCCCAGATCAGCAGATAGTTGACGGCGCCGATCGCGGCGCCGCAGGCAAGCGCAGCCAGCAGCCCGGCAGCGATCATGGAATCGCTGCCGCCCATCACCTTCATGGCGACAGCACTGGCAAGGCCGATATTGGCCGGCAGCGACAGGTCGACATTGCCCGGGCCGAGTGTGATGACGAACATCTGGCCAATGCCGACGATGACCGTGAACACGGCAAGCGAAAGGGCTGCCGTGACCATGCCGCCGGCGCCATGGCCGCCGGTGAAGACGATCGTCGCAAGCCACACCAGCAGCGCGGCGAGAAAGGACCAGATCCAGGGCTTGGCGGCCAGCGATTTCACCGATGTCATCGCTCACCTTTCCCTACGGCTGATCAGCACCCGCGCCGCCAGCACGATGATCAGGATGGCGCCGTTGGCGGCCACCTGCCAGTCTGGCGGGATGTGCATGAAGGTGAGCAGCGGTGACGCCGCCAATGCCAGCGTCAACGCACCGATCACGGCACCGATCGGCGAAACGCGACCGCCGACGAATTCGCCGCCGCCGAGGATGACGCCGGCTATCGAAAGCAGCGTGTAGCCATTGCCGATATTGGCATCGGCCGAGGTGGTGATGCCGATCAGCGCCATGCCGGAAAGCACGCCGAACACGCCGGCGAGCGCAAACAGCACGACCTTGGTCTTGAGCAGCGACCAGCCGGCGCGCCGAAGGGCTGCCGCATTGCCGCCGGAGCCACGCAGGATGACGCCATATGACGTGCGCATCAGGCTCAAATGAACGATGAGCCCGATCAGCAGCGCGGCCATGATCGGGAAGGGAACGAAGGGCGGTTTGAAGGACAGGATCGCCAGCAGCCAGTCCGGCGCCTTTCCGCCTGGTTTGGGCAGGACAAGGATGGCAAGCCCCTGCCATACAAAGCTCATGCCCAGCGTCACCACGATCGACGGCAGGTTGCGCAGATGGATCAGCGCGCCGAGCAGCGCATAGATGCCGATCGATCCGAGCAGGATGGCGATACCTATCAGCGGCGCGTCCTTCAGCCAGGTCGCGGTGACGCAGCCGACGAACCCGACGAAGGTGCCGATCGACAGGTCGAGCTCGTTGCCGGCTATGACGAACATCTGCGCGATCGTCGCCAGTGCGATCGGGATCGCCAGGTTCAGCATCAGGCTGAAGCCGAAATAGCTGATCGCACGCGGGTTGAGCCAGGCGATGGCGAGCAGCACAAGCACCAGCGACAGCGCTGGCAGAAGCCCGCGCAGCAGTCGGGCACGTGCCGCGCTCCCGCGCGCCGCGGATGGTTTGAGACCGGTTTCCACAGTTGCCGCCGTCATCTCAGGCCGCGTCGCCGAAGGAGGACTGGATGATCTTTTCTTCGCTCAGTTCGTGGCGCGTGAGATCGGCGACGATGCGGCCGTTCTTGAAGACATAGATGTGGTCGCAATTGTCGAGCTCTTCGGTTTCCGTTGTGTACCAAAGGAAGGTGCGGCCGCGCCGGGCCTCCTCGCGCACCAGATCGTAGACTTCGAGCTTGGTGCCGACATCGACGCCGCGCATCGGATCGTCCATCAGCACGATCCCGGCATCGGAACCCAGCGCGCGAGCGAACAGCGCCTTCTGCTGGTTGCCGCCAGAGAGAGAAAATATGTTGTTGTTCATATCGGGCGTGCGGATGCCGATCTTCTTCTGCCACAAGGCGGCGAGCTCGGCCTCGCGTCGCGCCGAGATCAGCAGCCCGTTGCGCAGGCGGGCCAGCGAGCGGATGCCGATGTTCTGCGCGATCGACCATTGCGGGAAAATGCCGTCCGACTGGCGATCGCCGGCGACCAGCGCCACTGGCGCCGTTACCTCTACGCCTGCCCTGGCGCGTGACGCGGCATTGAAGATCGCCAGCAGCAGGTCGGTCTGGCCGTGGCCAGCCAGCCCGGCAAGGCCGATGATCTCGCCGGCGCGGGCGACAAGGTCAACGCCGTCCTTCTGCACGGCGGGACGCGCCCGAACCCGCAGCGGACCGGCCCCTGACTTGGCGGCCATTTCGGCTGCCATCTTCTGGCGTGCTTCCGCCCCGCCCATCACCGTCACAAGCCGGTCGCGGTCGAAGGCACCCGCGGCTGCCGACGCCACCACCTTGCCGTCGCGCATCACCACGATGCGGTCGGCATTTCTCAATACCTCGCCCAGCACGTGCGAGATGAGAATGCAGCTTTTGCCGCTGGCAACGAAGCGGCGCACGAAGGCCAGAAGTTGGCCAGCGGTATGTGCGTCGAGAGACGACGTCGGCTCGTCGAGGATGACGAGGTCGAGCCGGTCCTGCG
This sequence comes from Mesorhizobium sp. B2-4-15, assembly GCF_006658505.1. Classification (GTDB taxonomy): domain Bacteria; phylum Pseudomonadota; class Alphaproteobacteria; order Rhizobiales; family Rhizobiaceae; genus Mesorhizobium. Next base: position 44,979 of record NZ_VFUZ01000014.1, on the reverse strand, counting down.
TGACCGTGAAGGCGCGCGCCACCTCGACCATCTGGCGCCGGCCGATCGAAAGGTCGCCGACAATGTCGGATGCGGAGATGCCGTGGCCGGGAAAGATCTCGTCGAGCTTGCCGGCGATCAGCTCCGCCGCCCTGCGGCGCCAGCCGAAGCCGGCGAGTGAGGCGTGGTTGATGCGCGTGTTTTCGGCGACGTCGAGATTGGGGCACAGCGACAGTTCCTGGAACACGCAGCGTATGCCGAGCTGCTGTGCCCTCGACACCGAGTAGTTCTCCTCGATGCCGCCATGCACCCCGATCCTGCCGCTGTCGGGCGTCGAGGTGCCGGCCACCATGTGCATCAAGGTCGACTTGCCGGCGCCGTTGTGGCCGACAAGGCCGACGCACTCGCCAGGGCCGACATGGAAATCCACCCCGCTGAGCGCCCTGACGGCGCCGAAATGCTTTTCGGCACCGTCAAGTCTTACGATGTCACTATTGGCGGCGCCGAAATGTTTTTCGGCGCCGTTCAATCTGATGATGTCAGCGTTGCTTTCGGCCATGCTCAACGATATCCGCTTGGCGATACGGACGGCAACGCTGCCGCGATTTATTTGATGTTGGCCTTGATGGCCGCGATGGCATCTTCCTGGCTGTATTCGTGGGTGGCGACGCCGCCCTCCTTGATTTTCGGCAAGGCTGCCTCGAAGTCGTCCTGGGTGAAGGCCAGATACGGCACCAGAAGGTCGTGCGGAATGTCCTTGCGGCCGTCGAGCACCTGTTGTGCCACCCAGAAGGCGAGCGACGACACGCCGGGCGCGATGGATGCCGACCAGGTTTTGTAGCCGTCCTTGTCCTTCTGCTCCTTCCACCACTTCAGCTCGTCCTGCCTGTTGCCCATGATGATGGTCGGGCGCGGCTTGCCGGCCGCGGCGAAGGCCTGTGCGGCGCCGTAGCCGTCGCCGCCCTGGTCGACGATGCCGACGACGTCGGGCAGCGACGGCAGGACGGTCGCCACCGCCTTCTGGGCGGTGGTCTGGTCCCAGTCGCCGGTGACCGAACCAACGATCTTGAATTCGGGATGGGCGGCGACACCTTCGAGGATGCCGGCGTGGATGGCATCATCGATCGAAGTGCCGGCAAGGCCACGGATTTCAAGCAGGTTGCCGCCCTTCGGCTGGAACTTGGCCATGTGCTCGACTTCCTGCTTGCCCATGTCCTTGAAGTCGACGACGACGCGGTAGGCGCAGGGTTCGGTGACGATACCATCGAAGGAGACGACCACGATGCCGGCATCGCAGGCCTGCTTGATGGCGCCGTTGAGCGCGTCCGGCGAGGCGGCGTTGATGACGATGGCGTCATAGCCTTGCAGGATCAGGTTCTGCACCTGCGCTGCCTGCGTCGGCACTTCCTTGTCGGCGGTGGTGAAGACATCGGCGGCGGCGACGATCTTGTCGTCCACCGCCTTCTTGGTGACGATGCCATAGCTGTCGAGCATCGCCTGCCGCCACGAATTGCCGGCATAGTTGTTGGAGAATGCGATTTTCTTGCCGCTGGTATCGGCCAAAGCCGTACCGGCTGCGAGCACCGCTGCCAGGGTGCCCAAGACGAACAGTTTCTTCATGTCATGCTCCTCCCAAGGTTTGTGGTCGTGGCTGATTTCGATGACGTCGTGCCTGCGTTCCTGTTTTTTATCTATTGTCAGACAAATGCAGTTGGGCGCGCTTGTCAACTGCGATCGGTAGCTGACTGGCGATCAACTTGCGGTGCGGCGGTTGAAAAGGCTTCGGCGGATGGCTAGTCCTGCGTGCATGAGGGTGAAAGCATGACGCCGACCGTCCCCCCGGGCGCACCGGGTATCCCGGCGCGCTGGACGTCCAGCGCCAAGAGCGGTGTCGGGTCGGCGCTTTCCCGGCACAGCCAGGTCTGGTTCACCATCAGCCACGGCATCCTGAACGAGATCTACTATCCGCGCCTCGACAGCGCCTGCACGCGCGACCTTGGCCTGATCGTCACTCGCCCCGGCGGCTATTTCTGTGAAGAAAAGCGCGACGCCACGCACGCCATCGAACCGTTCGAGGCCGGCGTGCCCGCCTACAGGCTGGTCAACACGGCTGACGACGGCGCCTGCCGGATCGAGAAGCGCATCCTTGCCGATCCGACCCGCCCGACCTTGTTGCAAGAGATCACCTTCACCCCGCTCAAGGGCGCTGTCGCCGACTACCGGGTCTACGCGCTCCTGGCGCCGCATCTGGTCAATGCCGGCATGGGCAACACCGCCTGGGTCGGCAACCATGAGGGAAAGCCCGTGCTGTTCGCCACGGGACGTGGCGCCTGCCAGGCGCTGGCCTCGTCGCTGTCGTGGCGAGACTGTTCGGCCGGTTATGTCGGCTTCTCCGACGGCTGGCAGCAGCTTCACAACACCGGCGCACTCGATCCGGCCTGCCAGCGCGCCGAGGACGGCAATGTCGCGCTGACCGGCGAGATCGGTTTCACCGCTGCCAGGACAAAGGCCGTGCTGGCACTGGGATTTGGCGCAACACCCGAAGAGGCCGCCGAAAATGCCTTCGCCAGCCTGAAGCGAGGCTTTGAGCCCGCGGCGAAATCCTACGTCGAGAGGTGGCGTAAATGGCAATCGGGGTTGTTGCCACTGGACTGGCATGGCGAGGTCAACAGCTATCGGGTCTCCACCGCTGTCCTGGCAACGCACCGCTCGATCGCCATACCGGGTGCGGCGGTCGCCAGCCTGTCCATCCCCTGGGGCTTCAACAAGGGCGATGACGATCTTGGCGGCTACCATCTGGTCTGGCCGCGCGATCTGGTCGAAACGGCGGGCGGCTTCCTTGCCGCCGGCGATGCCGCTTCGGCGTTGCAGATCCTCGGCTATCTCCGCTCCATCCAACAGCCCGACGGCCACTGGCCGCAAAATGCCTGGCTCGACGGGTCGGCCTACTGGCCCGGCATCCAGATGGATGAATGCGCCTTTCCGCTGCTGCTCGCCGACGCCTTGCATCGCGCCGGCCATTTGCCGCGCGCCAGGCTGAAAACCTTCCTGCCGATGATCGAAAGCGCCGCCTCTTACGTCGTGCGCAACGGACCGGTCACCGGCGAGGATCGCTGGGAAGAGGACGCCGGCTACAGCCCGTTCACGCTGGCCGTCGAGATCGCCGCCCTGCTTGCTGGCGCCGACCTGCTCGATGCCTGCGGCGAGAAGGCGGCCGCCGCCTATCTGCGCGAGACCGCCGATGGCTGGAACGATCAGGTCGAGCGCTGGACCTATGTCACCGCCACGGCCATCTGCAAGGCGGTCGGCGTCGAAGGCTACTACGTCCGCATCGCACCGCCCGACAGCGCCGATGCCGGTTCGCCGAAGGACGGCTATGTGCCGATCAAGAACCGGCCGCCGGGCGACACCGACAGGCCCGCCCAGGAAATCGTCAGCCCGGACGCGCTGGCGTTGGTGCGCTTTGGCCTGAGGGCCGCCGACGATCCCCGCATCGTCGACACGGTCAAGGTCATCGACGTGCGATTGCGCTGCGAGCTGCCGCAAGGGCCGCTCTGGTACCGCTACACCGGCGACGGCTATGGCGAGCACGAAGATGGCGCGCCCTTCGACGGCACTGGCCAGGGCCGCCCGTGGCCGCTTTTGGCCGGCGAACGCGCCCATTATGAGTTGGCGGCAGGGCGTAAGGACAATGCGGTCGACTTGCTGGCGGCAATGGAACGATCGGCCGGGCCAGGCGGCTTGTTGCCGGAGCAGGTCTGGGACGGCACCGACCTGGTTGAACGCGAACTGGTGCATGGTGGCCCCTCGGGCAGCGCCATGCCCCTGGTCTGGGCGCATTCCGAGCACATCAAGCTTCTGCGCTCGCTGCGCGACGGGGCGGTCTTCGACATGCCGCCGCAAGGCGTGAAGCGCTACATCGGGGACAAGACCGTATCGCCGTTCCGGACCTGGCGCTTCAACAACAAGATCCGCACGCTGCCCGCCGGCAAGACGCTGCGCGTCGAATTGCTGGCAGCCGCGACCGTCCGCTGGAGCACCGACAATTGGGCAACCGCTCGTGACAGCCAGACAGCGGAAAATGCTTTCGGCATCCATCTTGTCGATCTGCCCACGGCAAGCCTCCCCAACGGCAGCACGCTGATCTTCACTTTTTTCTGGCCCGGGACCGGCGATTGGGAGAATGTCGACTTCTCCATCATGTCAGGCGCTCAGGGCAGCCAATAGACCCTTCCTCGATAAATCCAGCAAATCCTCCAAGAAACAGGGACGAAAACCATGCAGATCGGAATGATGGGACTGGGCCGGATGGGCGCCAACATGGTCCGGCGCCTGATGCGCGACGGCCATGAATGCATCGTCTACGACATCAACCCGGCCAGCGTCGCCGCCCTGGTGGCCGACGGCGCCTTGGGAGCGGCCTCCCTGGCGGAATTCGTCGGCAAGCTCGCCAAGCCGCGCTGTGTGTGGCTGATGCTGCCGGCAGCGATCACCGGCAGGATCATCGATCAGGTCGCGGCCCTGATGGAGCCCGGCGACATCGTCATCGACGGCGGCAATTCCTACTATCACGACGCCGTCGACCAGGCCGCGAAACTCGCCCCCAAGGGTATCCATCTCGTCGATGTCGGCACCAGCGGCGGCGTCTGGGGCCTGGATCGCGGCTACTGCCTGATGATCGGCGGTCCCGACGTGGCGGTGCAGCACTTGGATTCGGTCTTTGCCACGCTGGCGCCGGGCGCCGATGCCGGTTCCAATCCGCCCAAGGATGCCGGCACAGCGCCCTTCGGCTATCTGCATTGCGGGCCGAGCGGGGCCGGCCACTTCGTCAAGATGGTGCACAACGGCATCGAATATGGCGTCATGGCCGCCTATGCCGAAGGCATGAACATCCTGAAATCGGCCAACGCCGGCAAAAGGCAACGCACCGCGGACGCCGAGACCAGCCCGCTGGAAAGCCCGCAATACTATCAGTTCGACATCGACCTTCCCCAGGTGGCCGAGGTCTGGCGGCATGGCAGCGTCATCGGCTCCTGGCTGCTCGACCTCACCGCCGGCGCGCTGAAGAGCGACCCGGCGCTGGCGCAGTTCGGCGGCCGGGTCTCGGATTCCGGCGAAGGCCGCTGGACGCTGAAGGCGGCGATCGACACCGGGGTGCCGGCGCCCGTTCTGTCCTCGGCGCTGTTCGACCGCTTCTCCTCGCAGGGCGAATCCGAATTCGCCGACAAGCTGTTGTCAGCCATGCGCTACGCGTTCGGCGGCCACGTCGAGAAGCCGAAGGCCGGCAAGTGACGCCAAAGCGGGAGACGCACGCATGAGCCAGGAACGATCCGATACGCTGGTGCTTTTCGGGGCGACCGGCGACCTCGCCCACAAGAAGATATTTCCAGCCCTTTACCAGATGGTCGCCAAGGGCACGCTCACGGAGCCGGTGATCGGCGTTGCCTTCGACGCCTGGGACTTGAAGCAGTTGCAGGACCGCGCCCGCGACGGCATCGTCAACACGCTGGGCAAGATCGACGAGAAGGTGTTCGCCAAATTCGCTTCGCTGCTGCGCTATGTCAGCGGCGATTATCGCGATCCCGCTACGTTCGAGAAACTGAAGAGCGCGCTCGGCAGCGCCCAGCGGCCGCTGCACTACATGGCCGTTCCGCCGACGATGTTCGAGATTGTCGTGCAAGGGCTTGAACAATCCGGCACCGCGCATGGCGCCCGCCTGATGGTGGAAAAGCCGTTCGGCCACGATTTGCAGTCGGCGCGCTGGCTGAACCGGGTGCTCCACCTTGTGTTCGACGAACAGTCGATCTTCCGCATCGACCATTATCTCGGCAAGGAAGCGATCCAGAACCTGCTCTATTTCCGCTTCGCCAATTCCCTGCTCGAGCCGATCTGGAACCGCAATTTCGTCGAGAGCGTGCAGATCACCATGGCCGAGGATTTCGGCGTCGAGGGGCGGGGCCGCTTCTATGACGATGTCGGTGCCATCCGCGACGTCATAGAGAACCATCTGCTCAACATCCTGCTGCTGCTGGCCATGGAGCCGCCGGTCGGCCGCTCCGCCGACGACCTCATCGACGAGAAAGTGCAGGTGCTGCGGGCGATCCGGACCTTGACCAGGGACGATGTCGTGCGCGGCCAGTTCAAGGGTTATCTTGCCGAGCCCGGCGTCAAGCCGAACTCGCCGGTCGAGACATTCGCGGCGGTGCGATTCTTCGTCGACACCTGGCGCTGGCAGGACGTGCCGTTCTTCATCCGCGCCGGCAAGAACATGCCGGTGCATGTCACCGAGGTGGTGGTGCGGCTGAAGCGGCCGCCGCTCGACGTTTTCGATCCGATCAAGCCCGCCGACCAGAATTACGTGCGCTTCCGCATCGACCCGCAGGTGATGATCGCCATCGGCGCCCAGCGCAAGGCTTCCGGCGACGACATGATCGGCGAGCAGGTCGAGTTGACGGCGCTCGACGACAGCAAGGGCGACATGCCTCCCTACGAACGGCTGATCGGGGACGCCATGAACGGCAACGGCCAGCTCTTCACCCGCCAGGACGCGGCCGAGCTTGCCTGGCGCATCGTCGGTCCGGTGCTGGGCGACACCACGCCGCCGCATCTTTACGAGCCGAAGAGCTGGGGGCCGGCGGACGCCATGGCCGGCTTCGGGCCGCCCAATGGCTGGATCGACCCGGTGGCGTGAGTGGGGGACACGATGGCCAAGGCGGTGAAGCAAGCAGCATCGGGCACGGACAAGGTCGTGCTGGCGATCGACATCGGGGGCTCGCACGTCAAGATCCTGACCAGCGCCGGTGGTGCGGAGCGCCGGGCCGATTCCGGCCCGGGCCTGACACCACAGCAGATGATCGAAACGGTGAGAAAATTGGCCGAGGGCCTGGCCTACGACGTGGTATCGATGGGCTATCCCGGTCCGGTGCGTCACGATAAGCCGACGCGTGATCCCATGAATCTCGGCAAGGGCTGGGCCGGCTTCGACTTCGCCGCGCAGTTCGGCAAGCCGGTCAAGGTGGTCAACGACGCGCTGATGCAGGCCATCGGCAGCTATGAGGGCGGCCGGATGCTGTTTCTCGGTCTCGGGACCGGCCTCGGTGCGGCGATGATCCTCGACAACGTCGCCCAGCCGATGGAACTCGCTCATCTTCCCTACAGGAAGGGTGGCAGTTTCGAGGACTATGTCGGCGAGCGCGGCCTGCAAAAGCGCGGCAAGAAGAAGTGGCGCGGCTACGTCTTCGACATCGTCGACCGGCTCCGCGCAGCCATGCAGCCCGACTATATCGTCATCGGTGGCGGCAATGTCGACATGCTCGACCAACTGCCCGCCAACAGCAGGCGCGGCGACAACACACGGGCCTTCGAAGGCGGCTTTCGTCTATGGCGAGACAAGGCCTTGATCATCTGATATTATTACAGTTTAGTATAGTTGTTCAAAATAACGTGTGATGCCGCGCTAAATCATTGCGTTGGGCAGATTTGCCGACTAGGAATTCCGCCCCACTGCCGGCGTGCTCCCACGGATACACCAAAGACGATTCGGCATTTTTGATTTTGTGCCTCGTCCTTTCGAAACCGATCCCGATTTTCGAGGCCGTGCGCCATAGACGGAGGAAAGATTGAACGACGATAGCAACGACGCTCGCAAGGACATCGACCTTCTCGAGCTCACCGCCCATATTGTGTCCGCTTACGTCGAGAAGAATCGCCTGCCCGCCTCCGGCCTGGCCGACCTGATCGCCAGCGTCGCCGCCTCCATCGGTGGACTGAGCAAGCCGGTCGCTCCCGTCGCCGCGCCGCTGGTCCCCGCGGTCAATCCCAGGAAGTCGGTGACGCCGGATTTCATCATCTGCCTTGAAGACGGCAAGAAGTTCAAATCGTTGAAGCGTCATCTGGGCGTGCATTTTGGGCTGACGCCGGATGCCTACCGCGCCAAATGGGGCCTGCCGGCGGACTATCCGATGGTCGCTCCCAACTACGCGGCCTCGCGCTCGCAATTGGCGAAGTCGATCGGCCTCGGTCGCAAGGCCGTCGCGCCGGCACCCGCCAAGGCGAAGGGCCGGAAGGCCAAGATTTCGGCCTGAGCAATTCAGCCCTGAGCCAATATTTAGGAAGACTGGAACAGAAGCCTGCCGGCGAAACCGCCTTGGCAGGCTTCCGATTTTTGTGGCTTGGATACATCAGACAAGATGATCTGGGGAAAGCCATGAACTACACCAGGATGGTGATCGAGAAAGAGGCGCCGGAGGAGTACGGCTATGACCGTATCCGCTACAATCTCTCCGAAAGCTCGATCGCCGACCAGAAGCTCTCCGACATCGGCCTGTCGCTGCCCGACCTGACGCTTTTCTACGGCGAGCATCGCGGCGACAAGCAATTGCGTGGCCTGATCGCGGCGCAGGATGCCGGCATCTCGCCCGATGACGTGCTGGTCACCGCCGGGGCCGCCGGTGCGCTTTTCATAATCTCGACTTCGCTTTTGTCGGCCAGCGACCACCTCGTCGTCATCAGGCCCAACTATGCCACCAACATTGAAACCCCACGGGCGATCGGCTGCGCCATCAGCTTTGTCGACCTGGCCTTCGAGGACGGCTTTGCCATCGATGTCGAAGCCATCCGGGCGGCGATACGGCCGAACACCCGGCTGATCAGCGTCACCTGCCCGCACAACCCGACCGGGACGATGATGTCGCGCCCCGACCTCGACGCGCTGATTGGGCTCGCGGAGAGCCGCAATTGTCATCTGCTGGTCGACGAGACCTATCGCGACCTGTCCTATGGCAGGCGCTTGCCTTCGGCGGCCTCGCTCAGCCCGCGCGCCATCAGCGTCTCCTCGCTTTCCAAGGCCTTCGGCATTCCCGGCATCCGCATCGGCTGGCTGGTCACCAGGGATGCGGCACTTCAGGAGACGTTCCTCGCCGCCAAGGAGCAGATCGGCATCTGCGGCAGCGTCATCGACGAAGCCATTGCGCGTGGCATGCTGGAGCGGCGCGATACCTTGCTAGCGACGCTGCTGCCCGAAATGGCGAAGCGGCGCGACATCGTCCAGGCCTGGATCGATCGCGAACCGCTGGTCGACTGGGTGCGGCCAGAGGGCGGCGTCGTCGGCTTCCCGCGCCTCGATGTCGAGCCCGACTTCGACCTCGACCGGTTCTATGTGAAGCTGCTGGAAAACCAAGGCACCTATGTCGGGCCCGGTCACTGGTTCGAAATGCCGAAGCGCTTCTTCCGCGTCGGCTTCGGCTGGCCCGCGGAGGCCGAGTTGCGAGGCGGGCTCGATGCCATTTCGGCGGCGCTACGGCAGTAACCTTCACGTGCAGTCGGGCTGATCGGTTGAAATTTCTTGATAGCATAGAAATTTTGAAGCACATCCCGCCGCGAACTTTGCTAGAAGTTCCATTGGTCGGACCAGCGCCCGTCGTGGAAGTGCCCCGCCGGCATCGCATCGGCGCGAAAATCGGTTCCGATTTTCGGAAAAGCACGATGCGAAAACCAACAGTGCTGGGGTGTACTTTGTGCGTTCGATTGGACGCACGTCGCTCCAGTGCCATCGCAACGGGGCTCCATTCATGACTGCCGCACAAATTTCGCCGGACCAGCGCTACGCCGCGTTCCGCCACCGTCCGTTCCTCAGCTACTGGACGGCACGCTTCCTCACCACCTTCGCGACCATGATCGTATCCGTCGCCGTTGGCTGGCAGATTTATGACCTGACGCGCGATCCATTCGACCTCGGCATCGTCGGCATTGTCCAGTTCCTGCCGTCACTGCTTTTGGTGCTGGTCACTGGCGTCGTCGCCGACCGCTTCGGCCGTCGGCTGATCATGACGCTGTCGACGCTGATCGAGGCTGGTTGCGCATTGGCTCTGCTGTTCCTGACGCTGGACGTCCTTACCAGCCCATTGCCGATCTTCGCCGTGCTCGTCGTGTTCGGAATTGCCCGCGCCTTCTATGGACCGGCATCGTCGTCGCTGTTCGCCAATCTCGTGCCGCAGGAGGATTTCGCCAACGCGATCGCCTGGAATTCGTCCGCCTGGCAGACGGCGACCATCATCGGTCCGGTTGCCGGCGGCCTGCTCTATGGCGTATCGGCAGAAGTGGCTTACGCCACGGCGGCGATCCTGATGCTCGCCGCGGCGTTGCTCATCTTCACCATCCCGAAGCCCGCCCAGCAGACGTCGACCGACAAGCCGACCGTGCAGACATTGTTTGCCGGCTTTCGCTATATATGGGGCGAGAAGATCGTGCTCGGCGCCATCTCGCTCGACCTTTTTGCCGTGCTTCTGTCCGGCGCCTCGGCACTGCTGCCGGTCTATGCCCGCGACATTCTGGAACTTGGCCCCTGGGGGCTCGGGTTGCTGCGTTCCGCGCCGGGCATTGGGGCCATTTGCGTCGCGGTGTGGCTGGCCGGACACCCGATCCGCAACCATGCCGGCCTCATCATGCTCGGCTTCGTGGCGGCGTTCGGTGCCTTCACCGTGCTGTTTGGCCTGTCGACTCTCACATGGCTGTCGATCGTGGCGCTTGCCTTCCTCGGCGCCACCGACATGTTCAGCGTCTACATCAGGGAAACGCTGATCCAGCTGTGGACGCCGGATGCGGTGCGCGGGCGCGTCAACGCCGTCAACCAGGTTTTCGTCGGTGCTTCCAACGAGCTCGGGGAATTCCGTGCCGGCACGATGGCGGCGCTGATCGGCACCGTTCCGGCAGTCGTGATCGGCGGCGTCGGCGCCATCGCCGTTGCCGGCCTGTGGGCCTACCTGTTCCCTCAGCTGCGCAAGGTTCGTCACCTCAACGGACGAAACTGAAGCGCGACCTCGTAAGTTACGGCACCTCGGGCTTGCCGAACACCATCCGCAAGAACTCGTCCAGCCAGCGCTTCAAATGGATGTCCCAGATCAGGCGGCCGCCGAGATGGTCGCGGCCGGGCTGCGCGCCTGGCAGCTCGAAGCGGTGCGCGCCGCGCACCACCCAGCGCTGCATCATCACCCTCGTGAGTTCGCCGTGGAACTGGATGCCCCAGGCATTGTCGCCATAGCGGAAGGCCTGGTTGGGATAGGTTTCCGCCGTCGCCAGCAACGTCGCGTCCCTGGGCAGCGAAAAGCCTTCGCGATGGAACTGGTAGACCATTTCGGGCCAGTGCATCAGCCTCTTGCCAGCCTCGGTGGCCGTGAGCGGATACCAGCCGATCTCGACCAGCCCTTCGCCGTGACCCTCGACCTTGCCGCCGAGATGATTGACCAGCATCTGCGCGCCAAGGCAGATGCCGAGCAGCGGCCGGTTTTCCCTGAGCGGGACTTCGAGCCAACTGGTTTCGCGGCGGACGAACTCGTCCTCGTCATTGGCGCTCATCGGCCCGCCGAACACCACGGTGCCGGCATGGTGGTCCAACGTTTCCGGCAGAACATCGCCCAGCGGCGGACGACGGATGTCGAGGTCAAAGCCCTCTTCGAGCAGCATATGGCCGACGCGTCCGGGGCTCGAATTCTCCTGATGCAGCACGATCAGGATTCTTGGCTTCGACCTCGTTGTGCGCGGCATCGGCAGGCGAAATCCCGTCTATTCGTCGCTCGACGTCCCACGGGCGCCCGGCGCCTGCGCCGCCGCCTTGCGGCGCGTCTCGATCCGGTCGTGGCGCTCGACGCCGATCAGCTCGGCGACGCGCCAGACTGTATTGTCCTCGAGCTCGTGCAGTTCGCCATCGGCATAGACGATCTCCCACATCAGGCCGATGAACGCCTTGCGTCCCTCGGCGTCGAGATGCCGCTTGAGCACACTGGTGAAGGCATAGAGATCGATCGCCTCATTGTCGGCGCGTTCGCCGGCGGCGGCGAGTGCTTCGAGTTCGGCGCCGCTGATCGAATAGGTCTGCGCCAGCACCGCCTTGAAGCGCTCCCACTCGACGTCCTGGCGCACGCCGTCGGCATTCATGACATGATAGAGCAGCGCCGAGGCGGCAACGCGCGGATCATCCGCGCTCGGGCGGACCCCGGCGCCGGTCGGCAATTCCTTGAGAAACGACAGCACGCGCTCGAACATCAATCCATTCCCAAATGACCAGATGATTGGCCCAGATCAAAACAGCCGGAAACGGCGCGGTGACTTTCCCGCCTCGTCGTCCGGATCGACGCCCGGATCGTCCGGCAACCGCGTCAGCTCTTCCGCCGGCTCGACGGCCTCGGCACCGGCCGGCACCGCCGCGAACGCCGCCGCGGTGACAGGGGTGACATGGTCGTCTCGGCTTTCGGTTTCCTTGCTTGTCGCCTCGTTGGCCTGGACGCCATGATCGATGACGTCGATCGGCTTTTCCGGCACCGGTTTGGCTGGCGCCTCGATTGCCGCGACCGCGACATCCGCCGCGTCGTGGTGGCTGTCGATCAGCCGGCCGAGGCGCTCCATCGGGGCGCGCCACTCGAAGGCGTCGAGCCGGCCGGTGATGGGCGATACCGGCGCCCAGCGTTCCGAAACCACGCCGTCCGCCACCCAGGCCGGGTCGCGCGGCGCCCGCACTGCCTTGGAGAGCAGCTGCCTGACCTTGCCCTGGTCACCGGTCTCGGCTTCCTCGATATCGGCGAGGAGCAGATAGGCGCCCTCGCGGCGATCCATCCGGATCGCGGCCTCGGCCTCGCGGCGGGCGGTGGCGAAATCCTGCGCATCGAGTGCCGCGCGCGCCACCGTCATCGACGATTCGGCGTGGTTCTTCTTCATCTCCTGCAGTTTCCTGGCCCGGTTGAGCCGGTCGAGCACGGCGTCACCCGGCCGCGCATGGGTGTAGAGCTCAGCGATCTCGGGATGCGGCTCGGCCCGCCAGGCCGTTTCCAGGATCTTGGATCCCTTGCGCACGTCGTTCTGCTTGAACAGCGCCGCGGCGGCGGCGACGGCGGCAGGCGTGAAATCCGGCCGCAGTCTGTTGGCCTCGATTGCCGCTGTCCGGGCGGCGGCGGGATCGCTGTCGGCAAGCGATTGCGCCTTGGCGGTCAACAGCACGGCGCGGCGGCGGCTGGCGGCGTCGCGTTCGATCTGCCGCGTCGCCTTCTGCGCCTCCACCAGTTTCAGGGCGCCGTCCCAGTCGCCGCGCGCGGTCAGCTCCTCCAGTGTCGATTCAGCCGCCCAGGCCAGCTGCGGCGCCATCGCCGCGGCACGGCCGGCATAGTGCCGGGCGGCGTTGCGGTCGCCCAGCCGTTCAGCTTCGAGATAGAGGCCACGCAGCCCGAGCAGACGCATTTCGGGATCGTCGAGCATGCTCTCGAATTTCTGCCGCGCGCCTTCATGGTCGCCCTCGAGCAGCGATGCCTGCGCCTCGAGCAGATGGATCAGCGGCTCTTGGTCGGAGCGGATCAGCTTGGCCGCTTCCTTGGTCTTCTTGCGGGCGAGCGCGCCGTCGCCGGCGCCGGCGGCGATCATGCCGGTCGACAGCGCCTGATAGCCACGGTCGCGGCGGCGCACGCGGAAATAGCGCGAGATGGTGTAAGGGCTGTTCCACAACGACCTGATCAGCCACCACAGGATCATCACCGCGGCGACGACAGCGACGACGGCCACCGCCGCCACCATCAGGCTGACCTGGTACTGGTAGCCGTTGAAGGTGACGACCATGTCGCCCGGCCGGTCGGCCAGCCAGGCAAAGCCCAGCCCGAGCGCGAAAACGACGATGAGGAAGGCGAGCAGGCGGATCATCGTGTTGCCCTCATGCCTTCATCGCGCCGGAGATCAGCGCGTCGACCTGGGCTTCGACCTCGATGCGCGCCTTCAGTTTGCCGGCGAAGTCGGCGCCGGCGGCCTTCGCGGCTTCCGGCAGCGTGTCGTATTCGCGGAGCGCCTTGGCATAGTCGCCTTGATTGACCGCCACTTCCATGCGGGCCACGGTTTCCGGCACGCCAGGCCCTTCGACGGCACCGATCGGCCGGACCTTGACCAGCGATTCGGCGCTCGACATCAGGTTCTGCAGGAAGCCGGCATTCTGGTCGACAGGCGTCGCGGCGGCGACCATGGCATTGGCCGCGGCGTCCATCCGCGAGGCGATCTCGGTGCGGGTCGGAACCCCCTTTTCGGCATAGGGCCGCAAGGTCGCGAGCTCCGGCGCGTTGGGCGAAATCGCGGCCAGCGTATCGAGTTCGGCCGAGAACGGCGCGCCACGGTCGAGCGCTGCCTTCAGCGCCGAGGCGGCGATGGCGAGCGCGATCTTCGGCTGTCCGGCCTGCGCCTCGACCTTGCCGGAAAGCTGCGATACCGATTGCTCCAGCGCGGTCAGCCGGCCGTCCTGCGCCTTCGTCGCCTCGTCGGTCGACTTCACCAGTGCCTCGAGACCCGCCACCTTTTCGTTGAGCGGGCCGAGATCGACCGGCGCATTGCCGGCCTTGCCAAGGGCGGTGACCGCCGTTTCGATCTGCTTGACCTTGTCGCCGAGTGCGGCAAGCCCGGCGCTGTCACCCGCGCCGCCCTGTGCGACCGTCGATTTCAACGTCGCGACATCGCTCTTGACCTGATCGAGTGCGGCCGACAGGCCGTCAACCTTGGCCGAGGCGTCGCCGCCGCCCGCTTCCTTCATGCCGGCGATTTCAGACTTCAGCGAGGCGATCTGGCCATTGACCCCGTCGAGTGAAACACCGGCGCCGGAACCCGGTGCGCCGAGCAGGCCGGCGAACTGCAGGCCGCCGGCGCCGACCAGTGCGATGACACCCCCGATAATGCCGGCGGCGATGCCGTTGACGCCGCCACGCTTCGGCTGTGCCGCCATCGGTTCGCTCCTTGCCTCGCTTTTTCCGGCAGCCGCCTTGGTCTCGCCGGCCTTCGTGCCTGCGTCCTCAAAGCCGTAATCGAAAGGCTTGGCGGGCGGCGCCTCCGAACCGGGATAAGGCATCTCCGGTTCCGCGGCTTTGGTCCTCGCATTTGCCGGCGCATCCGCTCCAGCCTGCCCCGTGGCGTCGGCATGCTCCCAGGGTTCGAGATCGGTCTGGTCGGCATGCACCGGCTCTTCCGAAGCCTCCGGCTGCGAGGCGTTCGCGGCTTCCTCGGCCTTCGCCTCGTCGGTCTGGGCCGCGTCGTTGGCGGCATCCTCGTCGACGATGCGGGACACGGCGCCGGGCTCGAGATCGATGGTCACCGGCTCGCGGCGGCTTTTCGAGTGTCGCATCTTCGGCGTCTTGACCATGCCTGGGCTCCGCAAAATTCGCTTCGTCTCAACGCCTGGCGGCGCGTGATGGTTCAGAAAGGGTCTAGCACATCACCAAGCGGTGAAAAGGGGCGGTGTGATGACGCGGTCACGCCTGCTCCGTCAAAAGCGCCAGCAACGCCTCCTCGTCGGGCCGTGCGGCAATACGAATTGCTTTGCTGGCGCTGTCGTCGAAGGCAGCGGCGATGCGCGCGGAAAGTACGAAAATCCTTGTATTTTCAAACAGTCGTTTCAAGGCGGGGCGTTTGACCAGGGCCTGCAACGCGACAGCCGCCTTGGCGGAATATAGCAGCACCGCATCGACCGGCCCGCTGGACAGCCGCGCAAGGACGGTCTCGTCCGAATACGGCACCGGAAGGGTGTCGTATGTTTCGACCGCGCGAACCCGGACTCCAGCCGCCTCCAGCCGCTGTTCGAACATCGGAAACCGCACGCGTCCGCAGAGATAGACGACGGTCTTGCCGGCAAACGCCGCCACAATGCCGCCGGCAAGCGCCTCGGCATCGCCGGAACCCTCGACGACCGGCAAAAGTCCCATTTTGCGCGCCGCTTCGGCGGTTCTGGCACCAACGGCGTGACAAGGCAAAGCAGCCAACGCCGCGATTATCTCGTTTGAGGCATGGCGCACCGCATTGGCGCTGGTGACGGCAACAGCGACGGCGTCATCTGCAACCAGCCGGGCATCGGCAGACAAAGCCACCGTTTCGGTCAGGGGCAGGAGAACCGGCTGAAAACCTTTATCCTGAAGCCGCCGCGCCGTGCGCGATGCGCCCGGCTCAGGTCTGGTCACCAGGACGCGAAGCATTTTCAGAGCCAGCCGTCGAAGAACTTTTCGCCGGCCTTGGCCCGCACCGTCCGCGCCGCCTCATCGCCTATGCGGACGGCGTCCTGTGCCGGCCCCTGCAGTTCGACCGTGTGCGACTGGGTACCATCGGGCGAAATGATCAACCCGGAAAACGAGAGCGTCCCGGCCACGATCGCCGCGTAGCCGGCGATCGGCGTGCGGCAGGAGCCGTCGAGCGCCGCCAGGAAGGCGCGCTCGCAAGCGAGTGCCTGTCCGGTCGGCACGTCATGGATGGCCAGCAGCATCTTCTCGACCTCGCGGTCGCCGATGCGCGTCTCGACGCCGATCGCGCCCTGGCCCGGCGCCGGAGGAAAGATGTCGAGCGGCATCAGGTCGGTGATAAGATGGTCGAGGCCGAGCCGCTTCAGCCCGGCATAGGCGAGGATGGTGCCGGCGGCGATCCCCTCGTCCAGCTTGCGCAGCCGCGTCTGCACATTGCCGCGGAACATCGCCACGTCGAGATCCGGCCGCATGCGGCGGATCAGCGCCTGCCGCCTGAGCGACGACGAGCCGACTGTCGCGCCGCGTGGCAGCTCGGCAATCGTCTTCGCCGCCTTGCCAACAAAGGCATCGCGCGCATCCTCGCGCGGCAGGAAGGCGGAGAGCTCAAGGCCATCGGGCAGTTGCGTCGGCATGTCCTTCGACGAATGCACGGCGATGTCGATCGCGCCGGCGAGCAGTGCCTCCTCGATCTCCTTGGTGAACAGCCCCTTGCCGCCGGCTTCCGACAGTGGCCGGTCCTGGATGCGGTCGCCGCTGGTCGAGATGACGACGACCTCGAAGGCCTCCGCCGGCAGGCCATGCGCGGCCATCAGCCGTGCCTGTGTCTCATGCGCCTGCGCCAGGGCCAGCGGGCTGCCGCGTGTTCCGATTTTCAAGATTGTTTGCATGGCGCGCGGTCCGTGATAACCCCCGGCTGGCTTTGCGTTTCCGGGCACTCTCCTAACGAGGAACGTCCGGACATACAATCTCTGGAGACAGCGACGAATTGATCCGCGTTCTGGGCATTGAGACGAGTTGCGACGAGACCGCCGCCAGCGTCGTGGCGCTGGAGGGCGGCGGCGCGCCGAAAATCCTCTCCAACGTCGTTCTCAGCCAGATCGAGGAACATGCCGCCTTTGGCGGTGTCGTGCCCGAGATCGCCGCGCGCGCCCATGTCGAGGCGCTGGACGGCATCGTCGAGGCCGCCCTTGCCGATTCGGGCACGGCCCTTGCCGATATCGATGCGGTCGCCGCCACCGCTGGCCCCGGCCTGGTCGGCGGCCTGATCGTCGGGCTGATGACGGCCAAGGCTATCGCCGCGGCGGCTGGCAAGCCGCTGATCGCCATCAATCACCTCGAAGGCCATGCCTTGACGGCTCGGCTGACCGACGGGCTCGAGTTTCCCTACCTGCTGCTGCTCGTCTCCGGCGGCCACACGCAGATCCTGGCCGTGCGCGGCGTCGGCGACTACCAGCGCTGGGCCACCACCATCGACGATGCGCTCGGCGAAGCCTTCGACAAGACGGCCAAGATGCTCGGCCTGCCCTATCCCGGTGGGCCGAATGTCGAGAAGGCGGCGGTATCGGGCGACGCGACACGCTTTGCCTTCCCCCGTCCGATGAAGGGCTCGGCACAGCCCGACTTTTCCTTCTCCGGGCTGAAGACCGCCGTGCGTCAGGCCGCGACGGCGATCGAGCCGCTCAGCGATCGGGATGTCGCCGACATCTGCGCCTCGTTCCAGGCGGCGGTCGCCGATGCGCTGGCCGACCGCGTTTCTCGCGCGCTGAAGCGGTTCGGCGAAACGTTTCCCGGCACCAAGCAGCCCGCATTGGTTGTTGCCGGCGGCGTCGCCGCCAACCGCACGATCAAGGCGACGCTGCAGCGGCTTTGCGCGGAGGCCGGTTTCACCTTCGTCGCGCCGCCGCTGAAGCTTTGCACTGACAATGCGGCGATGATTGCCTGGGCCGGCATCGAACGGCTGCGCGAAGGCCTGGCGCAGGAGAACGGCTTCGATTTCGTGCCGCGCTCGCGCTGGCCGCTGGACAGCATCTCGGCGCCGATGGTCGGTTCCGGCCGGCGCGGAGCCAAGGCATGACTGGTGAGGCAATGAGCGGCCAAGCGATAGATAGTCAAGCGACAAGTAATCCCGGCAAAAGCGGATGGCGTGTCACCGTGCTTGGCGGCGGTGCCTGGGGTACGGCGCTGGCGCTGGCCATGCTGCGCGCCGGCCATTCGGTGCGCTTGTACGCGCGCGACCAGCAAACCGTGGCGGCGATCGGCCGTGGCGAGAACCCGCGCTATCTGCCCGGCATAGCCATCGCGCCCGGCATCGAGGCGACGAGCGATATCGAGGCAGCGCTCGCCGGCGCCGATTGCGTGCTGGCGGTGACCCCGGCGCAATCGTTGCGGGCAACGCTGGCGGCGGCGAGAGATCATATGCCGGCCGGCATCCCGCTTGTGCTCTGCGCCAAGGGCATCGAGCGTGACACTGGCGCCCTGCTGTCGGCAATTGTCGAAGAAATCCTGCCGAAAAATCCCGTCGCGGCCCTGTCCGGCCCGAGCTTCGCAACCGATGTCGCGCGTGGCCTGCCGACAGCGGTGGTTGTGGCCGCCCGTGACGAGATGCTGGCCGCCGACCTTGCCGCCCGCTTTTCCGCCGAGAACCTGCGCTGCTATTCGAGCAGCGACCTGATCGGCGTCGAGATCGGCGGCGCCTTGAAGAATGTCTTCGCCATTGCCGCCGGCGCGGTGACCGGGGCCGGACTCGGCGCCAGCGCCCAGGCCGCCATGGTGACGCGCGGCTTCGTCGAACTGCGCCGCATCGGTGCCGCCTTCGGCGCCAGGCCCGAGACCTTGATGGGGCTTTCCGGCCTTGGCGACCTGCTGCTCACCTGCTCGTCGGCGCAATCGCGCAATTTCGCCTATGGGCTGGCGCTTGGGCAAGGCAAGGCGCTTTCCGGATTGCCGTTGGCCGAGGGCGTGCCGACGGCGGCGATCGCCGCCCGCATCGCCGCCGAGCGTGGCATCGACGCGCCGATCATTTCCGCCGTCGCCGCAATACTGGACGGCAAGGTGACCATAGACCAGGCCGTGACGGCGCTGATGACACGGCCGCTGAAAACCGAAACCAACGACTGAACCATCCGGAGTTAGAAACCATGCTGTTTGCGTTGATTTGCAAGGACAAGCCCGGCAGCCTGCAGCTGCGCGTCGATACAAGGCCGGCGCACGCGGCGTTTCTGGAAGGCCTGATCAGCGAAGGGAGGCTCGCCTTTGCGGGCCCCTTCCTCGACTTCGACGGCAAGCCGGACGGCAGCTTGGTGATGATCGAAGCGCCTGATATGGCCGGCGCGCAAGCCCTCGCGGCAGCCGACCCCTATGCCAAGGCCGGCCTGTTCGAAAGCGTCGAGATCCGCGCGTGGAACTGGGTCTTCATGAAGCCTGCGAGCGAATGACCGTTCGGTCGCGCAACCCTCATCGGGCAGGGTGCGGGGCAGCACCGACGCCATAGTGATATACTGCGACAACGGTAAGGAACCCCTGAGATGAACTACTGGCTGTTCAAGTCCGAGCCCTCGGTTTTCTCCTTCGAGGCACTGAAGGCCAAGGGCAAGGCCGGCACACAATGGGACGGCGTGCGCAACTACGCCGCCCGCAACAACATGAAGGCCATGCAGATCGGCGATCTCGGCTTCTTCTACCACTCCAATGAAGGGCTCAACGTCGTCGGCATCGCCGAGGTCTGCGCGCTGGCCCACCCCGACACCACATCGGACGACCCGCGCTGGGAGTGCGTCGACATCCGCGCCTTCAAGGACGTGCCGACCCCGCCGACGCTGGCGGAGATCAAGGCCAATCCGAAGCTTGCCGACATGGCACTGGTGCGGCTTGGACGGCTCCGTGCAGCCGGTGACCACGGCCGAATGGAAGGAAGTCTGCCGCATGGGTGGGCTGGCACCTGCTCCGTGACGGCGCTTACCCCGGACAGCGCCAGGCAATTCATCCTCGACAACACCGCGCTGATGGCGCCGCCGCACGTACCCGAGATCCAGCTTTATCTTGCCGATGAAGCACACGGACTGTGGCAGCGAACCGAGGACGAGCTGGTCGAGATCGGCCTGCCGCCACCCTTCTGGGCCTTTGCCTGGGCCGGCGGCCAGGGCCTCGCCCGCTATGTCATCGACAATCCGGCCACCGTGCGGGGCAAACGCGTGCTCGACTTCGCCTCGGGATCAGGCCTCGTCGCCATCGCCGCCGCCAAGGCGGGCGCGGCCGGGGTAACCGCCGCCGACATCGATCCGTTCAGCGGGACCGCGGTCCGCCTCAATGCACAGGCCAATGGCGTCGAAATCGAATTCCTCGGCACCGACTGCATCGGCGCCGATATGGGTTGGGACGTCGTGCTGGCCGGCGACGTCTTCTACGACAAGCCTTTCGCCGACCGGCTGATGCCTTGGTTTTCGGCGCTCAAACAGCGTGGCGCCCAGATTCTGGTCGGCGATCCCGGGCGGTCCTATCTGCCACCATCGGGACTGGAGCCGCTCGGTGTCTACGAGGTTCCGGTGACGCGGGCGCTCGAGGACGCGGAGATCAAGCGCACGACGGTCTGGCGACTTGCTTGACGCCGTCGCCGAACAGGCGCTTCCATAAATCCGAATCGGAGGGGGCAAGTTATGGATTTTTCCGCAGTGAACTGGCTGGCGGTGATTGCCGCCGCCATCGTCGCATGGCTGTTCGGCGCAGCCTGGTACATGGCTTTGAGCAAGCCCTGGCTGAAGGCCGCCAAACTCGACCCGGCGACGATGAAGAGATCGCCGCTGCCCTTCGTCATCAGCTTCATCGCCGAACTGGTCATGGCCTACATCATGGCGCTGGTTGTCGGAGCGATGACCGGGGGCGAGCCGACACTGCTGGCCGGCCTTGTCTTCGGTTTCGTGCTTTGGCTGGGTTTTGTCGCCACGACGCTTTCGGTCAACCATCGCTACGAGAATTTCGGCTGGGACCTGACCCTCATCGATGGCGGTCACTGGCTCGGCGTGCTGTTGATCGTCGGCGCTGTGGTCGGCTGGTTCGGCGCCACGGCAAGCTGAGACGGTGTATTGACGATGGCAGACGAATCCGGATTTCCACGCGACCTGGTGTTCACCCGGATCTGCCACGTCAAGCAGGGCTATGATGATCGGCGCCGGCACATTGTCCGTGAGTTCGAGCGGCGCGGCGTGCCCGTCTATTTCTACACCGACTGGGACCGGCCAGACATCACCCCTGAGATTCGCGACGAGTTGATCGCTCCAACCTTTACCCACCCGGCCGCCGTCTCGCTGGCGCTGAAGCATGTCGGCATCTGGCGCGATTTCCTCGAGACCGACCTGCCCTATTGCCTGGTGTTCGAGGATGACGTCTTCCTTGCCCGTGGCTTCGTCGCCAAATTCCGGCAGGGGCTCGCCGAGCTCGGCGACCCCGCGCGCAAGGCCGTCATCTACCTCGGCAATGGCAGCAACTATTACACGCCGAGCTGGAAATTGCGCAGGGGTCAAAGACTCTATCCCGCACTGCATGCCAGATGCGCCGATTCCTACCTCATCACCCGCCCGGTCGCCGAAGCCCGTTGCGCCTGGATCGCCCGCAACAAGATCTCCACGGGTATCGACCACCAGATCGAACGGATGGACGAAGAACTGGCAGTGGAGATGTTGTGGTTTGAACGGCCGATCGCCGAACAGGGCAGCGAAAACGGCACCTTCCACACCTCCGTTGCCGGCAAGCCGCACCCGCTTCTGTACAAGAAGTTGCAGTGGAACTGGAAAAAATACACCCGCATGATCTTCGGCCACAACGCCCGGTCCTGAGCGAAACGCTGGCGCGGCCGGCCTAATAGGCTTTGTCCGTGGCGCGCGTCCTGGCCACTTCCTCGAGGATCCACTCGCGGAAGGCGACGATGCGCGGATCGTCGGCCGTCGCCTTGGGATAGACCAGGAAATAGGCGTATTCGGGGGCAACCTTGATGCTCAGCTCGAAAGGCCGCACCAACCGGCCTTCGGAGAGGTCGTTTGCCACCATGGCGAAATCGGCGAGCGCGACGGCATTGCCGTCGAGCGCCGCCTGGACGGCGTCCGTGGAGGTGCCGAAGACCACGGTGCGGCTGTCATCGAAGTCGTTGATGCCGGCCGCCGCCATCCACATGCGCCAGTTCGGCCATGTCACGCCCTGCCGTGCCCATTCGATATGGGCAAGCGTGTGCTGGAAGAGATCGCGCGGCTCGCGCAAGGGCGGCCCTGACGCCAAAAGGCCCGGACTGCATACCGGAATGATGATGTTGTCGAACAGGCGGTGCGCGCAAAGCCCCGGATATTTGCCGGCCCCGAAGCGGATGCCGACGTCGACATCGTCGAGATCGAAATCGCGCAGCCCGTAGGCGATGTCGAACCTGAGCTCGATGCCCGGCCTCTGCTTGCGGAAATCCTCGACGCGCCGCATCAGCCATTTCGCCGCGAACTGCGCGTCCAGCGTCACCTTCAGGAATTCCGTTCCACGCGCCATCTTGCGCGCCCGCATGGCGGCCCTGCCGAGCAGGTCGAGCGCATCGGTCGCGGCTTCGAACAGCATCGTGCCCGCCTCCGTCAGCCGGATGGTGCGGCTGGTGCGCGTGAAAAGCACGATGCCAAGCTGATCCTCGATTTCCTTGATCTGATGGCTGACGGCGGCCGGCGTCAGGCCGAGCTCGTCGGCGGCGCGTGTGAAATTGAGGTGGCGGGCCGCCGCCTCCAGCGTCCTCAGCGCCCGCGTCCCCGGCAGCAGGACCGCCATCAGCGCGTGACCTCCGCGAAGCGGCCCATAACACCCCCGCCATCCTCAAAGAAAACTTGATAATCGGGAAAAAACTACTCGTTTCCTCCTAGGATTTCAATCGGGCATGATGTGAACATCGGAACACTGTCAAGCCAGATTTGAAGCCCGGAAAGAACGGATCATATCATGTCTCACATCGCTCTCCATCCTGCCTATGCCCCCCGGCCGGGCTGGCTATCGTCGGTCCGTGACTGGCTGCGTCAGGCAAGGGTCGCGGTCAGCCTTCCGCACCAGAATGTCGAGAACCTGTCCGACCGCCAGTTGCGCGACATCGGCGCTGCCCGCAAGGACATCGTCCGGGCCATGGACCGCGAGATCGGCCGGCTAGGCCTTCTCGACATCGGCTGGCAGCAGCCAAGAAGATAAGGGAATAGGCAGTAGGGCGTGGGCATCAGAAAGACAGTCCCCTACTGCCTACTGCCTACTGCCTACCTCACCACCCGCATCACCGTACGATCCGACAGCAGCGGCAGCAGGCGCGCCATCGTGCGCGCGGTGACGGCGACGCAGCCTTCCGTCGGCGTGAAACCGGGGCGTGCCAGGTGGAAG
This sequence comes from Mesorhizobium sp. B2-4-15, assembly GCF_006658505.1. GTDB lineage: Bacteria > Pseudomonadota > Alphaproteobacteria > Rhizobiales > Rhizobiaceae > Mesorhizobium. The sequence goes on along the minus strand of NZ_VFUZ01000014.1, from coordinate 21,604 downwards.
AAGATGGCGCTGCCGCGTCCCCTGCGGCGCGGCGCGATGTTCCAGTCGAGCACAAGGCAGGCGTCATAGAGCCGGTCGTCACGCCGCATGCGTTCGTGGCTGGCGCCATAGGGGATCCTGACCGGACGGTTGTAGTTGCGGTCGTCCGATACCTCGCACCAGCCGAGATCGGGGCCGATCGGCGCCATCGCCAGGCGGGTTCTGCGGCCGGCGGCAAACTGATCTCCCCGGAAATAGCCCGCCAGGATGCGCATCGAGCCAAGCGGCGTGGCGCCATCGCCTTCGCGCTTGTCGGCCGAGATGCCGCCGCGCCCCAATGCGCACGCAAACACCGTTTTTCCGGCCTGCAGCAGGCCCTGAGTTGGGTGACCGGGCCTTGGCCGCACGGTCAGCACACGCAGCCCTTTCGGCAAAATTGCGCCGGCTGCATTGCGCGCGCGTTTTTTCTTGTATGATCGTGCCACGGAACAAATCACTGTGATCGGCTGTTGTGCCGGTCAGCTTCCGCATAAACAGGCAGCGGTCAACTGAATTTTCTTTTCAAAACAACGGATTGATCCATGACTTCACGCACCATCCTGATCGTCGACGACGATGACGACCTGCGCGGCACACTGGTCGAGCAATTGTCCCTCTACGAGGAATTCGACGTGCTGCAGGAATCGACTGCGGCAAAAGGCGTCACCGCGGCCCGCGGTGGCCTCGTCGACCTGCTCATCATGGATGTCGGCCTGCCCGACATGGATGGCCGCGAGGCGGTGAAGATCCTGCGCAAGGGCGGCTACAAGGCGCCCATCATCATGCTGACCGGCCATGACACCGATTCGGACACCATTCTCGGTCTTGAGGCCGGTGCCAACGACTATGTGACCAAGCCGTTCCGTTTCGCGGTGCTTTTGGCGCGCATCCGTGCGCAGCTGCGCCAGCATGAGCAGAGCGAGGATGCCACCTTCTCGGTCGGCCCCTACACCTTCAAGCCCAGCCAGAAACTGCTCATCGACCCGCGCGGCGGCAAGGTGCGGCTGACGGAAAAGGAGGCCTCGATCATCAAATATCTTTACCGCGCCGACCAGAAGGTGGTGACGCGCGACGTGCTGCTGGAGGAAGTGTGGGGATACAATTCCGGCGTCACCACGCACACGCTGGAAACCCATGTCTACCGCTTGCGCCAGAAGATCGAGCGCGATCCTTCCAATGCCGAAATTCTTGTGACAGAAAGCGGCGGCTACAAGCTGGTTCCTTAAACATTTTACTATCCAATAGGCGGTCTGGGCGGGGCCGCTTTCGGATACGATCCGGTTGGAGGGGGATTCTGGATCGTACCGCAAAGGAGGACTGGACTGACCGTTCGGGGACACAGCTAGATGGCGCTGGATGACGACATCCGCATCCTGTCCGCCGTGAGGCTTTTCGAAGGCTTCACGCAGGAACAGTTGCGCCTGCTCGCCTTCGGCGCCGAAACCACTTTCTTGCAGGCCGACCACAAGCTCTATCGCGAGGAAGACGTGGCCGACTCGGCCTACGTCGTCGTCAGCGGGCGTATCGTGCTCTATCGCGAGCAGAATGGTGGCGAGCGCATCCCGCTAGGCACAGTCGGCCCCGGCACGATGCTCAGCGAACTGGCATTGATCGCCGACACCAACCGGCTGACCAGCGCGTCGGCCGAAATCGACTCGGAAGTGATCCGGCTCAGCCGCAAGATGTTCCGCCGCATCCTGGAGGAATATCCGGAAGTGGCGGTGAAGCTTCACCAGCGCATCCTGGAGGATTTTCAGGCCATGATCCGCCGCATCGAGCAACTGGCGCCGCGATTTACCGGCGAGTGAAGGCGTGGCAAATATAAAATCCTATTAAGCCAGAGCGCAGGGGGGCGTGGAGGATCGCTGTCTTCGGCAGGTCAATCCAGATCGAAGCGCGCGATCACCGGCACATGGTCCGACGGCCGATCCCAGCCGCGCGCCGCGCGCAGGATCTCGTAGCCGGTGAAATCGGAGACCAGGTTTGGCGACGACCAGACATGGTCGAGCCTCCGGCCGCGATTGGAAAGCTCCCAGTCCTGCGCGCGATAACTCCACCAGGTGTAGAGCTTCTGTTCGAGCGGCACATTGAGCCGCATGAGGTCGACCCAGTTGCCGGCCAGCCGCATCGCTTCGAAGCTTTCGGTCTCGACCGGCGTGTGGCTGACCACGTTGAGCAGTTGCTTGTGCGACCAGACATCGTGTTCGAGCGGCGCGATGTTGAGATCGCCGACCAGGATCGAGCCCGACACCTCATTGTGCTCGGCGCGGATGGCGTTCATCTCGGCGACGAAATCGAGCTTGTGCCTGAACTTCTTGTTGATCTCCGGGTCTGGTTCGTCGCCGCCCGCCGGAACGTAGAAATTGTGCAGCAGGATCGCTTTGCCGCCGGCCCGCACCGTCACCGACAGATGCCGGCTGTCCTCGATCTCGCAGAAGCGGCGCTTCTCGACCACCTCGATCGGCCGCCGCGCCACCGTCGCAACACCATGATAGCCCTTCTGGCCATGGAAGGCGATGTGCTGGTAGCCGAGCCTGCGAAAGGACTTTTCGGGAAACAGTTCATCGGGAACTTTCGTCTCCTGCAGGCAGAGCACATCGGGCGCGTATTCATCGAGCAGGCGCTCGACGATCGGCATGCGCAGGCGAACAGAGTTGATGTTCCAGGTGGCGATGGAAAAGGGCATGCGGCGGGTCCGATAAAGATCGAACTACTGCCAGCCGCGCGTCACAAAGACAAGTACTGCAATAATGTCAGAGGCCAGCGCGGCCCCTCATTGCTGCCGGGCATTTCTTCCCGTGAACGGCGAGAAAGAGGCTGGCCGCGACCTCGGCATCTTTCTGTCAACGCTGGCAATTTAGCGAAACCGTCGGCAACAGTGCCATTCTCCCCGTTTACGGGAGAGATGGTGGCAGCCAGATGAGGGCGGCGCCGGCGTTCAAAAGCTTTCCGCAGAGATTGCGGATTACCTGGTCTTCGTATTCAGTTCGCGGTTCGCCGTATAGTCGATGGCGAAGGTGTCGGGGGCGAAACTGACCCCTTCCTTGGTGTTGAAGATCATCACCGTCGTGTCCTTGCCTTGCGCATCGGTAATCGTCCACTGGCGCAGGTCATAGGTTTTCGGGTCGAACATCATGGTGATCCGCGCATTGCCGAACACCGACTTGTCGGCGAGCTGGATGGTGGTCAGGTCGTCCTCTTCCTTGACGCTCTTGACACGGTCGCCCGACAGGTCGATCCGGTCATCGAGCAGCAGCTTCAGCGGCGTCTTCGATAGCGGATAAAGGTCTGACGTGTTCAGCTTCTTGTTGAGGATGACCACCGACTTGCCGTCGGAGATCACCCGGAAATTGGACGACCCATCATAGTTGAAGCGGATCTTGCCCGGCCGTTCCAGGAAGAACTTGCCGCCGGTCTGCTCGCCCTTTGGGCCGAACTGGACGAATTCGCCGCTCATCGATTTGACCGCGGAAAAATGGTCGGCGATTTTCTGCGCGGCCGGCGGTACTGCGGCCTGTGCGGACGCCAGCAACTCGAATCCAGGCACCACATTGAGGGCTGCGGCACCCGCGAACACCAGTCCAAGGCCAAGCAGCCGGCGTCGGGTCGTGGCAAGGTCGCTGAGCGCTGAAAGATCATTTTTCATATCGGTCACTCTCATCTGATTGGCTGATTTGATCGCTGTCCTGGACCCCCAGTTGGGCTGAAGTTTGGCGGGACGAACGCTGCCCAGTCGCTTGAACGCGCCAGAGGGTTCAAAGTTGCCGTGGCCCCTACGTCAGAACTTATCCTCTTCGGTCGGTACCAGGATTTCGCGTTTTCCCGCGTGGTTGGCCGGGCCGACAATGCCTTCCTTCTCCATCTTCTCGATGATCGAGGCGGCGCGGTTGTAGCCGATGCCGAGCCGGCGCTGGATGTAGCTGGTGGACGCCTTGCCGTCGCGCAACACCACCGCGACAGCCTGATCGTAGGGATCGTCGGAATCCTCGAAATTGCCGCCGCCCCCGCCGCCGGAACCGCCCTTGCCGGACGACTCGTCGTCATCTTCGCCGTCGTCCTCCGTGATGGCGTCGAGATATTCCGGCACGCCCTGCAGCTTCAGGTGCCCGACGATCTTCTCGACCTCGTCGTCGGAGACGAAGGGTCCGTGCACGCGCTGGATGCGGCCGCCGCCGGCCATGTAGAGCATGTCGCCCATGCCGAGCAGCTGCTCGGCGCCCTGCTCGCCAAGAATGGTGCGGCTGTCGATCTTCGACGTCACCTGGAAGGAGATGCGGGTCGGGAAATTGGCCTTGATGGTGCCGGTGATGACGTCGACCGAGGGGCGTTGCGTGGCCATGATGACGTGGATGCCGGCGGCACGCGCCATCTGCGCCAGGCGCTGCACCGCGCCCTCGATGTCCTTGCCGGCGACCATCATCAGGTCGGCCATTTCGTCGATGATGACGACGATATAGGGCATCGGCTCGAGATCGAGATCCTCCGTCTCGTAGATCGCCTCGCCGGTCTGGCGGTCGAAGCCGGTCTGCACCGTGCGTGAAATCTTCTCGCCCTTCTTCTCGGCTTGGCTGACGCGTGCGTTAAAACCGTCGATGTTGCGCACGCCGACCTTGGACATCTTGCGGTAGCGGTCCTCCATCTCCCGCACGGTCCATTTCAGCGCCACCACCGCCTTCTTGGGATCGGTGACGACGGGCGTCAGAAGATGCGGGATGCCGTCATAGACGGAGAGTTCGAGCATCTTCGGATCGATCATGATCAGCCGGCATTCCTGCGGGGTGAGCCGGTAGAGCAGCGACAGGATCATGGTGTTGATGGCAACCGACTTGCCCGAGCCGGTGGTGCCGGCGACCAGCACATGCGGCATCTTGGCGATATCGACGATGACCGCCTCGCCATTGATGGTCTTGCCCAGCGCCAGAGCCAGCTTGGCCTTGGTCGTCTCGAAATCGCGGCTGGCCATGATCTCGCGCAAGTAGACCGTCTCGCGCTTGGCGTTCGGCAGTTCGATGCCGATGGCGTTGCGGCCGGGCACGACAGCGACGCGGCAGGCGATCGCGCTCATCGAGCGGGCGATGTCGTCGGAGAGGCCGATGACGCGCGACGATTTGATGCCGGGCGCGGGTTCGAGCTCGTAGAGGGTGACGACCGGGCCCGGGCGAACGGCAATGATCTCGCCCTTGACGCCGAAATCCTCCAGCACGCCTTCGAGCAGCCGCGCATTCTGTTCCAGCGCATCCTTGGACAGGCTCGGGTCGCGCGCCACGTTCTTCGGTTCCGACAGGAAATGCAGCGACGGCATCTCGAACCTGTCCGAGCCGATCAGCGAGGTCTGCGCCTCACGCTGGACGCGGGCGCCGGGCGCCGGGCGTGGCGCCGGCGCCTCGACGCGGGTGGCGGCATCGGAACGGAACTGCTGCACCTTGGCCGTGGGGGCCGCACCGCGCCGGGCGACAGGCTCGTCGTCGAAATCCATGTCTTCGCCGCGGCCGAAGACGTCATCATCGTCCGGATCGACGGAAACGCTGCGGTCGTTGACCATGGCGGCGAAGAATTCGGGCTCGACGCGGGCGCGGCCATCCTGGCTCATCCGCTGCTCGGCGAACTCGGCCGATTCGACCCGTTCGGCGGCGCGGCGCCAGGCGCTGGCGCGCGGCTGCATCTCAGGCTCGTATTCGTCCCGCTCCTGCCTCCGGCGCATCGCGCGCCGGTGCATCCACGCGCGGAATGAAAGCCACCAATGGGTGATGGCGCCGAGCGCCAGTATGCCCTCGTCGCCTTCATCCTCGTCATTGTCGAACAGAAGCTCATCCTCGCGCGGATCGGCGGCCGCCGGCTCCTCCATGACGGCAAAGCCGTTCTTGCGCCCGATCAGCGCCGAGCCATAGGCGAACAGCCAGAGCGCCGGCGCTGCCAGCAACACGGCGAGCACGCTGGCGATCAGCCCGGTCGGATAACCGCCGATAAGAACGCCGGGGATCTTGAGCACCATGTCGCCGAACACGCCGCCGAGGCCGGTGGGCAGCGGCCAGGTCTTGGGTGGAACGATGCAGCCGGCGATCGCGGCGGCGAGCAGCGCGAAACCGAACCAGAACAGCCCGCGCTTGGGCAGCCTGTCGACACCGCGCGCCGAAAACAAGAGGTATCCCCAGATCACCGCCGGGACCAGCGCCGCAACCGCGGCGAGGCCAAAGAACTGCATGGCAAGGTCGGAGAACACCGCGCCGGCATAGCCCATGGCGTTGGTGACGGTGTTGTTCGTGGCGTGCGAGAAGCTTGGATCGGCAACATTCCAGGTGGCGAGGCTGGCGACCCCGAAGGCCACAGCCAGGAACAGGCCGGCGCCGACAAGCCGGCCGACCTGGCGCCGCGCGAAAGCGTGGATGCCGTGCCCCGTATCGGTCAGCGCGAGCGGTGCTGAAGCCCCTGAACGCATGCTCTTCCCCGTCAGTGATTGCCTGGCCCGAGCGCATGACGCACTCCGGCAGATTCGAGGACCAGACTATGCGTGGGAAGGTTAAGGGCGCATTAACTATAAGGCCGCCGATGGTTACCCCTCTGCTACAGAGAACTTCTGGGCCCAGCACCCAGAAAATGGCGGGCGCCCTGGCCCGCCATCCGATCGGGTGGATCAGGCAGCGCGTTACTTGCTGGCGCCGCCAAGGGCGCGCACATTGGCGCAGAACTCGGCATGCGGCTTGCTCATCGCCGCGTCGTTGCACTCCTTCATCATGGCGTCCTGCTTTTCCTTCGGCATGGCCATGAAGGCCGCCTTGAATTCTTCCATGGGCTTCATGGTTTTCATGCTGGAATCGGTAAAGAAAGGCGACATGTCGACTGGGCTGTCGAGAGCGCCGCCAGCCAAAGCCACGCCGCTGATCATGGAAAGCGCCAGTGCCCCGAGGCAGATATTCTTGAGGTTCATGAAAAATTCCTTCCCTGCGTTGTACAGACGAACGCCAGGACGACGATCGCCTCCACAGTTCGGGCCAAAGCAGTGGATGTTTCTTTCAAAAATCTTTCTCACGCCAACGTGATTGCGCGAATCCAGGCGCGGCCGGAACGAATTTCTCAAAAAGGAGGCCCGGATGCGATCCGGGCCTCAAGGCGTGAGCTCCTTGCGGGAGCGTCACGACGGGATTCTTTTCAAGCAATTCCGGGAAACGCATGCAGCGCTTCATCGCCCGGAAATGCGCGGAGATATGGGCCGGCGGGAGGAGGATCCGCCGGCCCTTTGGCGAGGGTGGCCTTACGGCACCACTTCGCCGTGCTGGGTGACGTCGAGGCCTTCGACTTCTTCCTGGCTCGATGGACGCAGGCCGACGAGCGCCTTGACGATGTAGAGGATCACGAAGGTGACGACCGCCGTCCACAGAATGGTGAAGACGATGCCATAGAGTTGGGTGGCGACCGACGCGCCCTTGCCGAGCGCGTTGATGGCCGGATCGGCGAGCGCGCCGGTGAGCAGCGCACCCACGATACCGCCAACGCCATGCACGCCGAAGGCGTCGAGCGAGTCGTCATAGCCGAACATATGCTTCACCTTGACCGCCGAGATGTAGCAGACGACGCCTGCGACGATGCCGACGATGAAGGCGCCCGTCGGGTTGACGAAGCCGGAAGCGGGCGTCACCGCGACGAGGCCGGCGACGGCACCCGAGACGATGCCGAGCACCGATGGCTTCTTGGCGATGATCCATTCGGCGAACATCCAGGCAAGCGCCGCCGCCGCGGTCGCGACCTGCGTGTTCATCATGGCCGCACCGGCAAGCCCGTCCGCCGCCAGTTCCGAGCCGGCGTTGAAGCCGAACCAGCCCACCCACAGCAGTGAAGCGCCGATCACCGAATAGACCAGATTGTGCGGCGCCATGTTGGTGGTGCCGTAGCCTTCACGCTTGCCGAGCACCAGTGCGCAGACCAGGCCCGCGACACCGGCGTTGATGTGGACCACCGTGCCGCCGGCAAAGTCGAGCACGCCCGCCGTGCCAAGGAAGCCGCCGCCCCACACCCAATGCGCGATCGGCGCGTAGACGAACACCAGCCACAGCGCCATGAAGATCAGCAACGCCGAGAACTTCATGCGCTCGGCGAAGGCGCCGGCGATCAGCGCCGGCGTGATGATGGCGAACGTCATCTGAAACATCGAGAAGACGAATTCGGGGATGTTGGCCACACCCGGCGCCCACAGCGTCGCGGTGGTGATGCCGTGATGGAAGAACTTCGAGAAACCGCCGAGATAGGCATTCATGCCGCCACCGTCGGAGAAGGCCAGCGAGTAGCCGAACATGAACCAAAGCACCGTCACCAGGCAGGTGACGGCGAAGCTTTGCATGATCGTGGCGAGCACGTTCTTCTTGCGCACCATGCCGCCGTAGAACAGCGCCAGGCCCGGAATGGTCATCATCAGCACCAGCGCCGTCGAGGTCAGCATCCAGGCGGTGTTGCCGGTGTCGAGCACCGGGGTCGGGGCGGCGGCCGGCGTGGCCGCCGCGGCGGCGGGGGCGGCTTCCTGCGCGAAGGCGGCGACCGTGCCCAATGCTGCGAGAGCGAGCGAGCCCAAAAGGGCGGCGCGTCCCGTCTTCTTCAAGGTGGAAGGCATGTTCATTGAACTCTCCATTGGAATACGTGTCCGCCGCTTAAAGTGCGTCGCTGTCTGTTTCGCCGGTGCGGATGCGTACCGCCTGGTCGATGCCGAAAACAAAGATTTTGCCGTCGCCGATCTGGCCGGTCTTGGCGGCTGCGGTGATGGCCTCGACGGCCTTGTCGGCCATGTCGGCGCTGACCGCGACCTCGATCTTGATCTTCGGCAGGAAGCTGACCGCGTATTCCGCCCCGCGATAGATTTCCGTATGCCCCTTCTGACGCCCGTAGCCTTTGACTTCGGTGACGGTCAGGCCCTGGATGCCGACGGCGGTAAGCGCTTCGCGCACCTCGTCCAGCTTGAACGGCTTGATGATTGCCATCACGATTTTCATAAGGTTTCACCCTTTGCTGTTGCGGTCCCCCGCGTTTGCACGACTGCACCGATCCCGAGGAGCCGGAGAAGCGCCCCCAAGGATTCAAGCTCCGTGCCAAGTGCCGAAGCAGCATGTTAACCTGTTGTAAACAAAGGAAATGGATGGGCCGCAGCCAGCAGGTGCCGGAGCACGCGGCATGCCGCATGCTTAAAATTTATGCAATTTTTTGGAAATGCCTATTTCGCCGGCTTCTGATCAACGCTTGAGCCGGATCAAACCTTCCTGGGCCATCGAGGCAATCAGCGTGCCGTCGCGCGCATAGAGCATGCCGCGGCTGAAGCCGCGCGATCCCGAGCTCGACGGGCTGTCCTGCGCATAGAGCAGCCACCCGTCGAGCGAATGCGGCCGGTGGAACCACATCGAATGGTCGAGGCTCGCCGCCTGGATGTCGGGATCGAACAGCCCGCGCCCATGCGCGAAGGTCGAGGTATCGAGCAGCGTCATGTCCGAGAGATAGGCGAGCAGCACCGATTGCAGCGCGCGGTCGTCGGGAACCGGTCCGGCTAGCCGGATCCAGACATTCTGCCGGGGCGGCAGCTTGTCGCGGCTCTCATAGTGTTCGAGGTTGACCGGCCGCAGCTCGAGCGGCCGCTCCCGTGCCCAGAACCGTCGAACGGCTTCCGGCACCCGGTCGGCCGTTTCGAGCAGCTGGCGCTGCGTCTTCAGTCCTTCCGGGGACGGCACGTCGTCGGGCAGCGCGAATTGATGCTCCAGTCCCTTCTCGTCGACCTGGAACGAGGCTTCCAGCGAAAAGATCGCCTGTCCGTGCTGGATCGCAAGCACGCGGCGCGTGGTGAAGGAGCCGCCGTCGCGAATGCGGTCGACCTCGTAGATGATCGGCACCTTGATGTCGCCCGGCCGCATGAAATAGCCGTGCAGTGAATGCACGAAGCGATCGGGCTCCACGGTCCGCTGCGCCGCCACCAGGGCCTGGGCGATCGTCTGGCCGCCGAAGACGCGCTGCCACTCCACCTGGGGGCTGCGACCACGATACAGATTGTGTTCCAGCCTCTCGAGGTCGAGAATGCGCAGAAGCTCGTCCATGGCCGCCGTCATGTTTTGTGACCTCGCCTCAAAATTGCTATGGCGGTTTCCGACAGGAAGAACGAGCCGTCAAGGGCGCAGGCCCGGGCGCGCGCAAGGAGCCAAGACAATGGAACGCAAGGCGGACGCCAAGACCAGATCCCGGCTCGATGTTCTCGTCGCCGGCGCCGGCTATGTCGGGCTGGCCAGCGCTGTCTCGCTGAAACAAGCGCGACCGGGCCTTGCCGTGGCGCTGGTCGATGCCGCACCCGCCGGCGCCTGGCAAAGGGATGGCCGCGCCTCGGCCATTGCCGCGGCTGCCTGCCGCATGCTCGACCAGCTTGGCGTGTGGGCCGAGATCGCACCTCAGGCGCAGGCGATCACCGAGATGATCATCACCGATTCGCGCAGTTCCGATCCGGTGCGCCCGGTGTTCCTGACCTTCGGCGGCGAGGTCGCGCCGGGCGAGCCCTTCGCGCATATGGTGGCCAACAAGGTTTTGAACGGCGCCTTGCGCCGCAGGGCCGAAAAGCTCGGCATCGACATCATCGAAGGCGTCGCGGTGCAAGGCTTCGAAACCAACGGCACCGGCATATCAGTGCATCTCGCCGATGGCGCCACGCTGGCGGCGCGGCTGCTTGTTGCCGTCGACGGTGTCAATTCGAAGCTGCGCGACATGGCCGGCATCAAGACGGTGAAGTGGGAATACGGCCAGTCCGGCATCGTCTGCACCGTGGCGCATGAGCGCCCGCACCATGGCCGCGCCGAAGAGCATTTCCTGCCTGCCGGCCCTTTTGCCACGCTGCCGCTCAAGCCTGACGAGGACGGCACCAACCGCTCGTCGATCGTCTGGGTCGAGCGCACCGCCGATGCCGAGGCGCTGGTGTCCGGTGACGATCTCGTCTTCGAGCATGAGCTCGAACGGCGTTTTGGTCTGAAGCTCGGAGAAATCCGCGTTGCCGACAAGCCGCGCGCCTGGCCGCTCGGCCTCACGCTTGCGCGCGCCTTCGTAGCGCCCCGCATCGCGCTCGCCGGCGACGCCGCCCATGGCATCCACCCGATCGCCGGCCAGGGCCTGAACCTGGGCTTCAAGGACGTGGCGGCACTTGCCGAAGTGATCGTCGAGGCGGACCGGCTCGGCCAGGACATCGGCGCGCTCGACGTTCTGGAGCGCTATCAGCAGTGGCGCCGTTTCGATACGGTGCAGATGGGCGTCACGACAGATGTGCTGAACCGGCTGTTTTCCAACGACATCACCCCGCTGCGCACTGTCCGCGACATCGGCCTCGGCCTGGTCGAGCGCATGCCGCGCCTGAAGGAGTTTTTCATCCGCCAGGCATCGGGACTGTCGGTTAATACGCCGAGGCTGTTGCGAGGCGAGCCGATCTGATCGCCTGGCAATTGGCCGAGGCCTACACGACGTCGTCATCCACGGGCGGAGCGGGAGCGAAGCGGGCGTGCAGACCCGAGGATCCGTTCCGTGACCTTGCTTATAGGTAAAGGCGGGCCCTCAGTTCACCTCGAACCCAAGCTTCTGCCGCAACCTCAACATTCGCTGGTCGGCGACCTTGACGCTTTGCCCGCCGCCCTGGGCGACGCGGTTCAGCATCCTGAGCAGGTCTTCCCGTTCGTTCGGGTCGAGACGACCGCGCAGGAACGGCGCCAGCTTGTCGATGACGAGTGTGGCGTCGTCGATCTGTGACGCCGCCCATTTGGCGTATATCACCGCTTCGTCTGTCTTCTTCTTGTCGGCAATGCCGGAGATGACTTCGCGGATGACGGCCTCGCGCTGCGGCAGGACAGGCCCGTTCTCGGAGACGATCGATGTGATCAGCGTCGCGGCGGCCACTACTGGATCGTCGATCGCCGTCAGCGGCGACAGCGCCGCCTGCTTGCGCAGCTTCTTGCGCCGGATGTTGCCTTGCATGCGCGGCGTCGTTCATGGCCTTCATCCGGTAATACCAGAATGCCGCCGCTCCCAGCACGCCAAGGATAGCAATCAGGAAAGGCATGCCGAAATCCCCCAAAATCCTGGCGACGATTAGGAGAAGTGTCGCGTTGCTTCAACACGCAAGAGTTGCGTCAGGGGAAGAAATTTCGTGCCCGCGCTGGCAGTGGCGTCAGGGCTCAAGACCGGTTCACCGAGTTCCTTCCCAAACTCTGCGGACGGCAGGACACAGGGGGTGCTGTCCCATCAGCATCCGGCATCTTCTATGATCCCGGTACATCGTAGATCGCCCGCACCTCGATCGTACCGATCTCCGCCAACGGAATCCCGGCGGCGATGTCCAGCGCTTCATCGAGATTGTCGGCCTCGACCATGACGAAGCCGAGCAATTGTTCCTTGGTTTCAGCGAATGGTCCGTCAGTGACCAGCCTCTTGCCCTTGCGGCGGCGCACGGTTGTGGCGGTCTGCACCGATTGCAGTGCCTGCGCGACGATCAGCTTGCCCTCCTGGTCCAGGGACCTGTCATAGGCGAGCGAATCGGCGTTCAGCTTGGCCCCACGCTCCGGGGTCAGCGCATGGAGGTCCTTTTCCTCACCATAGACCAGACAGACATATTTCATTTCCGGCTCCCGTGCTGCGATGAACCATAGGATGCGGTGGCGGGCGTGTCAGCCTTACCCTCGACCGCCGTTGCTTGGTCAAGAAGGCAGGCCGCGGCCCCAATGATGGCGACGGCCGCAAGCAGCCGGCCGAAGCCGGACGCCGGCGGGTCCAGCCAGAAGCCGTCTTGTCGCCCGGGCCTGCGGCCCCGCTCGTGCCAAAGTGCGAAAAGCAGATTGTCCATGTGAACCTTCCATCCGGCCACAAGCTTCGTGGCCGCCCGCAGGACGGCCGGACCGGATGGAAGCCGACATTTTCGCACCCGCATTTTTCAGAAAAAATTTCGCCACGGGCGCCGATGCTGCGGTTTCCGCTGCGATGGCGCGATGGCCTTCCCATGCGTCCGCGCTATAGTTGGAAGGAACGCTGGCGCCGGGCCAGCGCAAACGAGGCCAAGGAGACCACCATGGACCGCACCGCAACCGCCGTCTGGAGAGGCAATCTGAAAGAGGGCAAGGGCACGCTCGACAGCCAGAGCGGGACGCTCAAGGGCACGCCCTATTCGTTCAAGGCGCGCTTCGAAGATGAAAGCGGCAAATCCGGCACCAATCCGGAAGAGCTGATCGCGGCTGCCCACGCCGGTTGCTACGCCATGCAGCTTTCGCATTTCCTGGCCGAGAACGGCACGCCCGCCGACGAACTCGATGCCAAGGCCGTGGTGACGCTGGTTCCGGGCACCGGCATCACCGGCAGCGCGATCACGCTGGTCGGCAAGGTGCCCGGCATCGATGCGGCGAAGTTCAAGGAATTGGCCGAGAAGGCCAAGGCCGAATGCCCGGTCTCAAAGGCGCTCGGCGCCATAAAAGTGTCACTCGACGCCAGGCTGGAGTGATTTGCGTTCTATTTGCCGAGATCGCGTTCCTTCGCGCCCCCCTCTGCCCTGCCGGGCATCTCCCCCACGAGGGGGGAGATTAGCAGCTCGGTCGCTAGCGCTTCTCTTTCAACGTCGGCGATTGGCGAAAGCCGGCGTACATTGGCGAAAGCCGGCGTACATCTGATCTCCCCCCTCGTGGGGGAGATGCCCGGCAGGGCAGAGGGGGGCGCCTCGCGCCAACCTCCGGTGAACTAGCTGCCCAGCGCCTCTATCTTGGCCCGCAGCGTCGCGACCTCTTCCTCCAGCGCCCGCACGCGCGCTTCGAGATCGGACTCCGAAGACGATATCGCCGGCTGCCAAGGCGCCGCAACCGCTGCCGCCTCCACCGGTCCGCTCAACAAATGCACATACCTCTCCTCCCGTTGGCCCGGCGCACGCTCCAGCAACTGCACCAATGGCGGCCGCCGTCCGATCATCAGGTCGAGATCGTCGCGCAGCTCCTCGAACGAGGCAAAGCGCGCCATGCGTTCCGAACGTGCCAGCAGCTCATGCGCCGTCTGCGGTCCGCGCAACAAGAGCAGACCGAGCAAGGCGGTCTGCGGCGTGGTCAGCGAGAAGCGCTGCGCCATCTGATGCTCGTAGCGCTCGACGCGCGAGCCGAACATCTGCCGCACCAGCCCCTTCTGCTCGAGCAGCTTCAGCGCGCGATGCACCTCGCTTTGTTCCAAGACCATCACCGGCTCGCGCGCCGTCTTCTGGTTGGCGGCGGCCAATGCCGCGTTCAACGTCAGCGGATAGACATCCGGCGTCAGTTCCTTCTTCTCGATCAGGCAGCCGAGCACGCGCGCTTCGCTGGGAGAAAGGATAGGAAGGTCATCGCTCATTGGGCATCCTTTCAGACTCTGACGGACGGTGCTCCTCTCTCCCGCCGGACATCTTTCCGAGCGGAGATCCGCAACTTCGTCGATGGCGTCCGTTGTAGCGCAATTCCAGGAAAACTGTGTAGCGGTTTCCGTCCGGAATTGCGCAAAAACAAAGAGTTAGCGGGGCAACAATTCGATCGAACGCTGAACCGCTTTGAGTCGTTGGCGATTGGCGGGACAGGGTGCGAAGCGGTGCGCGTGTCGGCACTAATATGCAGCAGCCCCAAGCGCCGCGGCCGTCCGCGCCGGTTTCACCTGCCAGAATGATCTGACGAGCACATCCTCGGCATAGATTACGTTGTCGAACTGGGTCTGTCCAAGTTCCTGGGCCAGCGTCGGCCGATTCCCGAGCAGCGACACGCCAAAGGCAGCCTTGCCGTTGGGCGGCGGCAAATGCAGCGCGTCCAAAATGGTGGGAAATATGTCGATCGTGCCCGAAAGTCCGGTATGCGTTTTGGAAGGGATACCTTCCCCCGACAAGGAGAAAAAGTTGCGTCGTTCATATCTGTTCAAGCGATCCGTGACCTTGCTCGGCGCGGAAAGGTGGTCGCTTTGCAACGCCAGGATGGTGTTCGCCATCAGGCCTTCGGCTTCGGCTTTGTGAATGAAATCCGCGATGAGCATATTCGTGCATTTCACGGCATGGAGAATATTGGGCGTTTGCGGAGAAAGCCCCGTCTTGCCGATGCATTTGTCCGTCAGGTAGCCATCCATCGCATGCCCGCCACTGACGGCGATCGTCAACGAGAACGGTTTGCCGTCCCGCTTCGCGCGCCGCAGAATGTCGATGCTCAGATCCAACACTTCGGCGTCGTCGGCGCCGAAAGAGTTGCCGCGCCCGTTGACGGCGGCCACCACTTCGGGCCCTCCGAAAAGCGACGAGTAGCCGTGGGTGGAATAAAATGTTCCCTGCCCGGTGAAGCTGAGTGGCCAACCGGTAACAAAGTTCTGCTGATAGCCCCGTGCTTTCAGGACATCGCCCAGGCAGGTCAGGCCCGGCAGGAATTGCGAATTCTCCTCCAGATACTGGCGCGTTGTGAAAAATGTTATCAGCAGCGGCGTTCCACAGTTCGCAGCGACCATCCCTGAGATGGAATTGTTGGTGTAGGCAAGCTGCACCATGTTGGTTGCCGAAAGGCCATGCCGGTCGAATTCGAGCAGTGGGTCCATAACGTCGCCGAACTCCGCCTCGTTCATATAGGTGCGCTCGGCGCTCTCGATGAAAATATGAATTAGGTTCCTTGGCGCGGCGGTCGCGGACGCTGTTTCAGCCAGCGGCTTTGTCAAGGAGGTGATGTCGACGAACCGCTTGGACAGGAAATCATGCAGCGGGTTGGGATGGATCGCTGCCGAGATCGGACGCGTCAGCATCGGGTTTGCCGCCAGGAAGAACGCCATCAGGGCGACATCCAATCCTCTGGTCAGCGTGCCGCGTGCCTTGAGTGCGCCAAGACCGAAAAGGACGACCACAATGACCAGTATCGTGCCGCCGGTATGCAGCAGATATTCATACACCACACCGGGGGTCAGCATGCCGGCATCGGCATGCATCAGCATCGCACCCCAGTCAAAATAGCCGAAGGCACTTTCGAGATAGACATAGACAAGGAATAAAAGGCAGGGGAAGAGCGAGAAATAGAGCCTGAACCACTTGCTTTCTTGCTGATCCGCCTTGTTGTCCTGGAAGCGATCCAGCAAGAGAAGTGCTATCAAGACCCCCAGGCCGAGAGCCGCGATCTGCCCGCTCTCCTGAAAATAGATCCGCGACACAAGCCAGGTGAGCGACCCCACTGTCGCCGTGGAGATCAATGGTCCAACTATCCAGTAACGACTTGTGATGAAGCCGCGCATCACTTTGCACTCGAGCGAGGAGCTCGAAATTGGATACCGAGTATTACTTAAAACTATACTAAGACAACGCTGCGCAGCTTCGCGCATTCAGCAGTCAATTACTTTCATTACTGCTAATATGTGCCGCCGAAAAAGTGTCCCCGGTTCTGGCGAGCGACATGTTTGAAACAATGATGATGGCGTTCGGCGCGCCAGCAATTCATGCGCGGTCTGCGGGCCTAAGCAACAAAAGCAGGCGGAGCAAGGCGGAACTGCGGCGCAGCCGCACAAGCATTCGGCCCAGGCGTCCGCTGTATCAGTGTCATACTGGCGTACGCGGTCTTCGGCCAGTGGCGGCATGCGCCACATTGAACATCAGTGTATCCGACGTGTCGATCAGGCAACCAAGTCTTCGATCAGTGACGGGATCGCCTTGGGGCCTGCTAAACCCGTCTCTCCACCATCATCTTCTTGATTTCGGCGATCGCCTTGGCCGGGTTGAGGCCCTTCGGGCAGGTCTGGGCGCAATTCATGATGGTGTGGCAGCGGTAGAGGCGGAACGGGTCTTCCAGATTGTCGAGCCGTTCGCCCTTGGCCTCGTCGCGGCTGTCGATCAGCCAGCGATAGGCCTGCAGCAAGGTCGCCGGGCCGAGATAGCGGTCGCCGTTCCACCAGTAACTCGGGCATGAGGTCGAGCAGCAGGCGCACAGGATACATTCGTAGAGCCCGTCGAGCTTCTCGCGATCCTCGTGGCTCTGCAGCCATTCCTTGGCCGGCTGCGGCGACACCGTTTTCAGCCACGGTTCGATCGAGGCGTGCTGGGCATAGAAATTGGTGAGGTCCGGCACCAGGTCCTTCACCACCTGCATATGCGGCAGCGGATAGACCTTGACGGCGCCGGATATGTCGTCGCTGCCCTTGGTGCAGGCGAGCGTGTTGGAGCCGTCGATGTTCATGGCGCAGGAGCCGCAAATGCCTTCGCGGCAGGACCGGCGCAAGGTCAGCGTCGGATCGATCTTGTTCTTGATCCAGAGCAGCGCGTCGAGCACCATCGGCCCGCAATCGTCCATGTCGACGAAATAGGTGTCCATGCGCGGGTTCTCGTCATCGTCCGGCGACCAGCGGTAGATGCGGTATTCCCTGAGATTGGTGGCGCCTTCCGGCTTCGGCCAGGTCTTGCCCTGCTGTATCTTCGAATTCTTGGGGAGCGTCAGTTCGACCATTACCTCAGGTCCTTTCGGATGACGAGCTTCAGCCCGGACCAGATTTCATTCACGGCGGCGACTTTCACGTCGACAAGGCCGAGCTTCAGCGCCTCGGCGCGGACGACCCCCTCGGTGACATCGGTCGCCACTTTCGATGCCTTCTTCGGCCAGGAGACCCAGACCATGCCGTCGCGCTTGATCGCCGCCTCGATATCGCCAAGACGATCTTCGATCTCTGCCCGTTGGCGGCTGAAGGCATGGACGGCGTCGTATTTCAGGGTCGTCCCGGAAATACCGGACCAGTCGGCCAGCCGGTCGACTTCGGCGAAGTCCACGGCTTCGGCTAGCTCGTCGAGTTCAGGCGGCAGCGCAATGAAGGCGGCGATCATGCCGTCCTTCAGGCCGAGCTTGGCCGGAAGAGGCGTGCCCGAATATCCCGTCGCCGCCAGCGCCATCAGTACACCCTGGCCTTCGGCGCGATCTTGGCGAGGCTGATGCCGCCGTCCTTTTCGGCCAGCAGCGGCTCGGTATGCACCGGGCGGTAGCTGAGCGTCACCGTGCCGTCTTCGGCGACGCGCGCCAGCGTATGCTTGCGCCAGTTGGCATCGTCGCGCGCCGAAAAGTCCTCACGAGCATGGGCGCCACGGCTCTCCTTGCGCGCCTCGGCGCTGTAGACCGTGGTGATGGCGTTGGCCATCAGGTTTTCCAGTTCCAGCGTCTCGACAAGGTCGGAGTTCCAGATCATCGAGCGGTCGAAGACCTTGATGTCCTTGAGCTCGCCCCAGATTTCCGAAATGCGCTTGCAGCCGTTCTCCAGCGATTCCTGCGTGCGGAACACGGCGGCGTCTTCCTGCATCGCCTTCTGCATCTTCTCGCGCAGCACCGCCGTCGGCGTCGAGCCATTGGCGTGGCGCAGTTTGTCGAAGCGGTCCACGATCTTTTCGACCGAGGCTTCGTTGGGCGAAGGGATGGCCGACTTGCGGTCGATGACCTGGCCGGCGCGGATCGCCGCGGCACGGCCGAACACGACCAGATCGATCAGCGAGTTCGAGCCCAGCCGGTTGGCGCCGTGCACGGAGGCGCAGCCGGCCTCGCCGACCGCCATCAGGCCGGGCGACACCTGGTCAGGATTGAAGGCCGTCGGGTTCAGCACCTCGCCCCAGTAATTGGTCGGCACGCCGCCCATATTGTAGTGCACCGTCGGCAGCACCGGGATCGGCTCCTTGGTCAGGTCGACGCCTGCGAAGATCTTGGCCGATTCCGAAATGCCGGGCAGCCGCTCATGCAGCACCGCCGGATCGAGGTGGTCGAGATGCAGGAAGATGTGGTCCTTCTTCTTGCCGACGCCACGGCCTTCGCGGATTTCCAGCGTCATGCAGCGCGAGACGACGTCGCGCGAGGCCAGGTCCTTGGCCGAGGGCGCGTAGCGCTCCATGAAGCGTTCGCCCTCGGAATTGACGAGATAGCCGCCCTCGCCGCGCGCGCCTTCGGTGATCAGGCAGCCGGCGCCGTAGATTCCCGTCGGGTGGAACTGCACGAATTCCATGTCCTGCAGCGGGAAGCCGGCGCGCGCCGCCATGCCGCCGCCGTCGCCGGTGCAGGTGTGCGCCGAGGTTGCCGAGAAATAGGCGCGGCCATAGCCGCCGGTCGCCAGCACCACCATCTTGGCCGAGAAGCGGTGGATGGTGCCGTCATCGAGGTTCCAGGCGACGACACCAGTGCAGGTGCCGTCCGGCTCCATGATCAGGTCGAGGGCGAAATACTCGATGAAGAACTGCGCGTTGTGCTTCAGCGACTGACCGTAGAGCGTATGCAGGATCGCGTGGCCGGTGCGGTCGGCGGCGGCGCAAGTGCGCTGCACCGGCGGCCCTTCGCCGTAATTCATCATGTGGCCGCCGAACGGCCGCTGGTAGATCTTGCCCTCTTCGGTGCGCGAGAACGGCACGCCGTAATGCTCGAGTTCGTAGACTGCGGCCGGTGCTTCGCGCACGAGATATTCCATGGCGTCGACATCGCCCAGCCAGTCCGACCCCTTGACGGTGTCGTACATGTGCCACTGCCAGGAATCGGGACCCATATTGGAGAGCGATGCAGCAATGCCGCCTTGCGCTGCGACAGTGTGCGAGCGGGTCGGGAACACCTTGGTGATGCAGGCCGTGCGCAGGCCCTGCTCGGCCATGCCGAGCGTGGCGCGCAGGCCGGCACCTCCGGCGCCGACGACCACCAGGTCGAACTTGTGGTCGACAAAGGTATAGCCCGCCGTGTTGGCTGATTTCGCGTCCTTGGCCAACTCAGCCTCCGAATGCCAGTTTGAGCAGGGCGAAGAGCGAGGCGACGCCAACCGCTACTGTGAAAAATGTATTGAGCGCGATCAGCGCCAGCTTCATGCCTTCGCCATGCACATAGTCCTCGATGATGACCTGCATGCCGATCCGCATATGATAAAGCGGAGAGATCAGCACCAGGGCCAGCACCAAGGCTACGAACGGATTGGCGAGTGCCGCGCGCACCTCCGCGTAACCGGCGCCGTTGAGCGCGATCAGGAAGCCGACGAAGAACAGGGTCAGCGGGATATTGGCGATGGCCGTCAGCCGCTGGCGCCAGAAATGCCCGGTGCCTTCGTGGGCGGAACCCAGGCCGCGGACTTTCGCCAGCGGCGTGCGCATATCGGTGTTGTTGCCGCTCATGATCAGGCCCCCCGCGCCATATAGCCGACGATCCAGATCAGCAGCGTGAGCAGGATCGAGCCGGCGAGCGTCGCCCAGGCGATCCTGGAGGCCGTATGCTTTTCAAGGCCGGCGCCGGTGTCCCAGACCAGGTGGCGCACGCCGCCCAGCATGTGATGCATCAATGCCCAGGTGTAGCCGAACAGGATGAGCCGGCCGAGCCAGGTGCCAAACGCCCAGTTGATCCAGTCGAAGGCGCCCTGCGAACTTGCCGCCGCCGTCAGCCAGGCGGCGACAAGCAGGGTGCCGAAATAGAGCGCACCGCCGGTGATGCGATGGATGATCGACATCGTCATGGTGATCGGCGGCCGGTACACGCTCAGGTGCGGCGAAAGCGGCCGTTCACGTCTGATATTCGCGCGGGTGGCGGGTGATTTGCTCATGGCTCCCCCAGTTCGGCGTCTCTGGAGCCCCAGGTGGAAATGCGGCGTTGCCGCTTCCGGTTGCGACTTCGGACAGCCGGTTTCTAATGCTCTTTTTGCACCGCGTCAAAGCCAGAAAACCGTTTCGAAAACGTAATTTAGTCTGACTAACTGGGTCGCTTCCGCTTCAATCGATTAGCGCGCGATTCGAAGCCGGCGCAGCGTCGCTGCACTGCGGTATATAGCTGCGATTCGCGCCGGCTTATCGCTTGCAGGTCTGTGGTGTCGACCCCTTCTTCATGACCAGCGCTTCGCGTCCGTCGATCACGATTGCGTCATGCGTCGCCGCCTGGTAGCGGCTGGTCTGGTTGGCGGGTGACGCTGCAAACTCCTCGGCCACGCCATCCCGCCCTACCGCGCGAAGCGACGTGCCGAGACTCTGGATGGTGATCATGTCGCCGTTGCCGCATCTATAGGTGGCCGTGCCGGTGCTTGATCGCGGCACGGTAAGGTCGGTGGTGATCTTGGTTGCGGGTGCCGAGGTTGCCGGCGCCAAGGGCACCGCGGGTGCGGCGGACTGCTGAGCCAGAGCAGGCGGGACCGCGGCCGATGCCGCCTTCGGTGCGCCATCTTGCGGCACACAGCCCGCGGCAACGAGAAGCAGCGGGATAGTGATCACCCGAACCGTGTGGCCAAAGGTCATGCGCTGCCCCTTTCGTGCGCGGCACGCTAAGGCTTGTTGAGATTCGGGATTCCACTTTGGGCTTGATCGTGATTCAAGCTTCGGATGGAACGATTCGTGCTGACGGACGCCCAATGGGCGAAGATGGAACCGCATTGTCTGGGTAAGCCGACGGACCCTGGACGAAGCGGGAGCGATAATCGCCGCTTCATCGAAGCCGTGCTTTGGATTGTGCGGACGGGAAGCCCGTGGCGCGATCTGCCGGCCCTGTTCGGAAACTGGAATACCGTCTTCAAGCGATACCGCGATTGGGTCAAAGCCGATGTTTTCATAAGGCTTTTTGACGCTTGCTCGGACCAGCCGGACATGGAATACGCCATGGTCGACGCCACCATC